>NZ_CP022197.1:0-148161 GCF_002407265.1 Celeribacter ethanolicus | reverse complement strand
ACAGCACCAATTTGGCCGCGCGGGGCCCGCGCTATATAACGCATTGATTCCTAACGATAAAGGCCGCGTCTGGCGAAGCCGATACCCTTCGAGATATTTTCTGCTCGCGCGAACTAACCCCAAGGCTTTGTTGGATATTTACGTGGTTTTCGTCCAGTTGAGGCGATGATTCTGTAAGATTTTGGCCGAGTGACAGGAGTAGTTTGCCGACCATCGCCGCCTACAAAAGGCCGAGACGCTCTGCCCGCTCCAGCAGCATTCTGACTGAGGAAGGCTGCCAGCTGGTGCGACCGCGAGGGGTGCGCTCACGCATGGATTCCAGTCGGTCGCAGATTGCCTGCAAGGTGATCTCGGGGTCAGCACCTTTGATTGCGGCGACAATCGCAGGCAGGCGATCGTCGGTTTCGCGACGACCGGCGCGCCCAAGCACTTCAGCCGGCAGGAATCCGTCCGCCACGTATGCCTTCACGGCGCGGAGCAGGCGGCTTTGCGTCCAGCGCCGATCATGGGGCAGGGGGCCATTGATGATCCGCAGCACGTCTTCCCAAGCCATATCGGGGCGCAGGCGGCGCACATGGGGCACCCAATCCTGCGCGGTCTCGTTGAGGCGCTCCATGTAGCCATCCTGCCGCGCCAGCCGTACCTTGCGCAGCGCTTCAGGGTCCTTGGCGCGAAGACCTGGGTTGCCGCCGACGCGGCCCTTTGAGCGTGCCGAGGCAAGTCCGGCTTTGGTACGCTCGCGGATCAGAGCGCGTTCGAACTCAGCCGCAGCGCCCAGAACCTGCAACGTGAACTTGCCCTGGGCGAGGCAGTGTCGATCGGGTCCTGGAGCGAGCGGAAGAACGCCCCCTTGCCCTCCAGTCTTCGATCACCTCAAGCAAGTGCGACAGAGACCGCGCAAGCCGGTCGATCCGCACGACGACAGCAGCGTGTCGCCCTTGCCAATCCGCTCCAGCACACGTGCAAGCACCGGCCGCGCCCGATTGCCACCTGAGGCGTGCTCTTCAAAGATCTCTGCGCAACCCGCAGATTGAAGGGCCTCGGACTGGGGCAGGGGGTTTGATCCTCTGTGGATACGCGCGCATAGCCTATCAGGGGCATGGAAAAGAGCCGTTTGCAATTTAAGATATCGCTAATAAACGACCATTTGTAAACGAATGCAAGTAGGTGCTCTCTCGTCGTGCTCGTCCAAAAACCCTTGGTTTTCTTGCGCTGAGCGCGATCTGAGAGGTTTCACCGGCAGCCGCGCGCGCATAATATATAAAGAGCGAAGACAACCGCCACAAAATTACTTGGGTAATGTGCAAAAGAACAGTATTTTGCATATATGAAGACCCAAGCATCCGCTTTGACTGATGATTGCAATGACCCCCTCATCACCATCGAGGAGGATGAAGAGGCTCACGAAGAGGATCTCTGGTTTCTGCCGGGACCACTCGAAGAAGAACCGGATGATTTGCCTCCTGGGCCACGGGCAGAACCGCCCGACACTGCTGTCATCGAAGACTGGGCAAAGGCAGAAGGCGTTCACGCTGCGCGACTGGCACGGGTTGCTGGACGCTTGGGTGCTCTGGATGACCGGCTGCTGCGTGGTCCTGAAGGCTGGCGGCACCGCCTCGCTCTTATCGAGGCAGCGGAACTCAGCTGGTTTGCAGGGGATCGGGTGAGTTCTGATCGTCTGGCGCTCTGGATATCAATGCGGCTCTCGGGCGCACAGGATGACCAAAATGCCTTGACACGGATTGGATGGGCTGTTCGGCGCCTGATGGGCGGTCCCGGGCCAGAGATTGACCTAGCAGCCTTTCTGGATCGCCGTGATCCCGAGAATATCGAAGACAGAGCCGAGCGTTTCGAAGATCGGGCGGGCGGATGGCTGGACGTAATAGCAGCGGCCGAGCTCCACCCGATCACGCGTGCTTGCATGGGCTTTCATCTTTGGAGCCTGGCGGGCCTCGGACAACACGGTGACCGAGTGGAAGCAGCGGTCACTGCTGCGCGGATCGCGGCCAGTGAGAGCAGGGGAGCGGCGTTCGCGCCTGTGGCCATGGGTGGAGCAGGAGGGCTGCGCGCCGGCGGCCCACCCGCTGACCGTCTGATACGGTGGCTGGACGGGATGGAGGCGGGATTCCTAACATCGATGCGACACCTTGACGATATCGAAACGTGGGCGACGCGGGCGGAAGCCGAGATTAGCATGCTATCGGGCCGCACGCCCCCGTCTTTGTGCACGGCACTGACCGAATGGCCACTTGTCTCCCGCCGATGGCCGAGACCCTGACCGGCGCAAGCCGTGCCGCCGTGCAGCAACCTCAGCTGGATGGAAAAGCGAGGTTTGATCCGAGAAGTTACGGGGGAGGGGCGGTACCGGATGTGGCGTGCAGCAAGCTGAACGCTCTGTGTGAGGCGGGGCATGAGGGAACAGGTTTGCCCTCCTGGCCAGCAAAAAAAACAGATTGAGGGGCGTCCTTGGCTGTCGCAGATGGCGTGCAGTTTGGTGTTCATGCCGCCCTTAGTGCGGCCAGTCAGGCGTCCACATCCCACTGTCGCGTAGCCCTTAATTGTGAGATGAGAGATTCAACGAAATCAACGGCTGTCCTTTGCCCTTAAATATGAGATTTTGCCTTTAATTCCGATATTTTTGCCCTTAAACTTGAGACAGGGTTCACAGACATGTGCAGCAAATATCGATGGATGATTATGGCGAAGACTCCGTTGCAGTTGGCGCTGAAGAGGCGCGCAGGGCCGCGGTGCTGCGCCCGCTTGTTCAAGCATTTCTGAAAGGGACTGGCAGTCTGGAAAGGCATCAATGACGCCGTTTGGGAGCTTGGTGTCAGCAGGGCGACGGTCTGGCGTTGGATAAAGCGGCTGGTCGAAGAAGGTGGACGCACCAGCGCGCTGGCTCCGCGGAAACGGGGCCGCCCGACCGGTACGACCTTGATATCCAGCAGGGTCGAAGCGGTGATCGAAGAGCATCTTCGCCGATGTTTCTTGCGCGGGAACGTCCGAGCCTCTCGCGCGTCGTGACAGAAATCCGCAGCGCGTGCTGGCAGCAGGGCTTGCAACCGCCGACGCGTCGGACGGTTCAGCGTCGTCTGGACGCGATGGATGCCCGCGAAGTTGCGAAGGCACGAGAGGGCGCAAAGGCGGCGCGCCAGAAATTTGCGGCCGTCACAGGCGAGAACAAGGCGAACCAACCACTGGAGTCGTACAAATCGACCATACGCCCGCGGACATCATTCTTGTCGACAGCTTTGAACGCCAACCAATTGGGCGGCCTTGGGTCACGCTGGCGATCGACATCGCAACGCGGATGGTAACTGGATATTACACCTCTCTCGAGGCCCCTTCGCGACTGTCAGTGGCGCTTTGCCTGACACAGGCGGTTGCCCCCAAGGCGGAGCTCCTAGCGGAATTGGATTACAGTATTCCTTGGCCCGCACAGGGCAAACCGCACAGCATCCACGTCGACAACGGCCGCGATTTCCGGTCGCCGCGCCTTTCGGTCGGCATGCGCGGAATGGGGGATCGATCTGGTCTATCGGCCGCCGGGAAGTCCTCACTTCGGGGCCACATCGAACGGTTGATCGGGACGATGATGGGGGCCGTTCACCTGTTGCCGGGAACAACGCAATCCTCGATCGCGACCAAGGGCGACTATGATGCCGAAGGCCAGGCAACGATGACCCTGAGCGAATTCGATCGTTGGTTTGCTCTGGAAATCTGCCGCTACAACAACAGCATTCATTCCAGTCTTGGCTGCACGCCCGTTGCCAAATGGGAGGTGCTCTCAGAAAACTTGATGGGGCGACATCCCCTTCGAGATGGAAGCCTTTCAGGTGAGCTTCCTGCCAAGCGAATTGCGCAAGATCAGGCGTGACGGCATCCATCTGTTCCAGATACGGTACTGGTCCGATGCGCTTGCAGGCCACATTGGGCGCGGGGATGGAAAGGTGTCGTTCGCTACGATCCTCGAGATATCTCAATGATCTGGGTCGAATTGGACGATGGCCGATATGTTGAAGCGCGGTACAGAAACCTGGAAATTCCGCCAGTGTCCCTCTGGGAATATCGCGAAGCCATGAGGAAGGCCCGTGCCCTTGGCAAGTCCGGGTCCAATGAGCTGGTCCTGGCTGAGCTGATCCGACAGCAACGCCAGATCGAGGCTGAAAGCCGGGGCCTGACGAAGGCCGAACGCCGATCCCGTGAAAGAAAAGGGACATTGGAGGGCACCAACTCGGCTGTCGCGACAACCGAAGGGCTGCGCGCGATCGACACTGGTGATACGTCGCGCCCATTGTTCAAGGTGGAGAGATGGTGAATTGAGGGCAAGGACAACTGAGGAAGACGGTCGGATCGCCCTCATTCAATCGGACATCTGGATCGGCTTTCCGCGGCCGAACAGGTGTTGGATCGTTTGCAGGGTATGATCGAAGCGCCACGGCAAACCCGTATGCCCGGGCTTCTTGTGCATGGTGCCTCCGGGATCGGAAAGACGATGATCGCCCGCAACCTCTCGCGCAAGTACGCACCAGAATACGATCCGGCATCAGGCATCACCCGCACGCCGCTGCTGCTGTTGCAAGCGCCGCCCGCACCTGATGAACGGCGGTTCTATCTGCACATCCTGGCCGCCGTCGGCGCCCCGGCGACGGCACTGAGCGCCCGCGCTCAAAATGTGGCTTCCCTCGAAGTCCGTGTCATCGCGCTCTTGCGCGACCTCGGCCTGCGGATGATCATGATCGACGAGGTTCACAATCTCTTGGCCGGGACCCACCGCGAACAGCGCCGCTTTCTCAATGTTCTGCGGTATCTCAGCAATGAACTCGAGGTGTCGCTGGTCTGCCTCGGGGTCAGCGAGGCCGTCGATGCCATCCGAGGTGATATCCAGCTTGCCAGGCGACTGGACGAACATCACCTGCCAAACTGGCGCGACGATGCCGAGTTCTCGGACATGATCCAGACACTCATCGCGGCAATGCCCCTCGAGAAGAAATCCAATCTGAAGGTCAAGTCGCTCAAGCAGATACTGGCGCTGAGCGGCGGGGTGACTTCGCGCATCTTCGCACTGATCAAGGATCTTTCCATCGACGCCATTGTCACAGGTGAGGAATGCATCACCGATGACGCAATCGCAAAATGGACGCCGGTTTGGTCGCGCCATGCGAACGCCCATCGGCGACTCGAGAAGTCCGGGGGTGACGCCGCGACCGCTGCCAAAGACTGTCGCACCGCTTCCAGACGAGTTGTTGTCAGGTTGGTTGTCTCGGTTGGCTGCGGCCAACTACTGTGATGACGCCGAACTGCTGGCTCATATCGAAGTCGATACCACGCATGGCACCGCCTTGGACTTCAGCATCGACGCGGCAGCGGCGGAGAAGATTGCGAGCGCTGCACGTGTCTCCCCAGATGTCGTGCGATCTTTGACCTTTCCGGCAATAACGCCAGGAGAAGCCTCACTGACGGCCCAGATGCCATTCCAGCATTGTCTGCAATGCTCCCGAGAGGGCCTTTCGCTCAGGCATTGGAGGCGGCCTGGGCATTGACTGTCAGGTTTGCGGACGAGACTTGTGCAGACCCTTGGCAAAATCGGTGAAGAACAAATATCTGGAAAACTGATATACCGAGCGCGCCGCGGGGCAGGGATGCTTGCCTGCGCCGCGCGATCACGCAGCCCCAAGCAACTTCGGCGCGCAATGCGCGCGGTCACCTTTGCCATGTCACTTAAGGGCTGCCACGGGAAGCCGTTGTTTGCTCTTCAGAGCCACAAACCGGAAGTGAGGCTGTTTTGCCTTGCTGCCATTGATGCAGCCCAATCTCGTCCACTGATCAAAGCGGCCATCTCAAGCTCCGGCATCGACGACTATGCAAAGGTTGCTCTTTTGCGCACTTTCGAGAAGGAGCCACGTCTGCTTGCCGCAGTTGATCAGATTGCGCAGAGGCGGGCGAGAAGCAAAGGCCCCATGACAGCCAAATCTCGCAATTAAGGGCAAAACTCGATGCCGAAAGCGTCGCGTCTCAGATTTAAAGGCAACGCGACACCTCTGGAGCCTCGCGGGACTCGGGCAGCAAGGCGATCGAATGGAGGCGGCAGTCACAGCTGCGCGGATCGCGGCCAGCGAGGGCAAGGGAGCAGTCTTTGCGCCTCTGGCAATGGGCGGTGCAGGGGGGCTACGAGTGGGTGGTCTACCGGTCGACCGTCTCGCGCGGTGGCTCGACGGCGTCGAGACGGCATGCCTGACAGCGATGCGGCACCTTGACGATGTCGAAGCTTGGGCTGCGCGGGCAGAGGCCGAGATGATGCCGCTTTCAGGCAAGACACCGCCTTCATTGCGCGCTGTGCTGATCGAATGGCCGGTCGTTTCTGCACCGATGGCCGAGGCTCTGACGGGCGCCAGCCGGGCCGCCGTCCAGCGCAACCTTGCCTGGATGGAAACGCGAGGCCTAATCCGCGAGGTGACAGGGCAAGGGCGATTCCGGATGTGGAGGATTGCAACTTAGGTCTAGCTCGTCGTCCGGAGGACAAAAATTTACGTTTAGGTCGAAACAGCCGTACGCTACGCTTGTAGAGAATTCACGCATCGAGCCCATGACGACCAATGTTATGTGGTTGATGGATGTCCATAAGGGAGAAAGTGAACTTGCCTGCGTCCTGTCTTGGCCTTGATCCACAACTTAGAAATGCGTGGCCCAGCGGGGATGGCTCTCGTCAATAACCAAAGCGTGGCTGTGCCTGCGATGTCCTTGCAGATGGGGGTGATCGAGCGGCAGATTGTCGTGGGTATGCTCTACCTCGACAGGATCGTTTGCGGGCCAGAGCTTCAATGCAACGAGCACACCAATGCCAGCGAGGAGGGCCAGTCCGGCCAGCGCGGGAACGACGCCGTAGACCGTCAGCAGCCAACCTGACAACGGATAGGTCACCAGCCAGCAGGCGTGCGACAGCGCGAACTGCGCCGCGAAGAGTGCCGGGCGGTCTCCGGCATGGGCGGAACGGCGCAGCAAGCGGCCCGAAGGGGTGAGGACGGCGGAATACCCAAGTCCCACCAGCAACCAGGCTGCCAGAAGGATCGACCAGCCGAGCCCGGCTACGAGGACCGCCATTCCCAGCCCCAGAAGTGTCGCCACCATCAGCAGCGCGCCACCGAACATCACAGGCCGGTCCGGCAATGCATCCAGAACACGCGGCAAAGCCAGAGCGGCCGTCATGGAGCCCGCACCGAAGGCGAACATCGTCCAGGCCAGTGCACTCTCGGACAAGCCGAGCTCTCCGCGCACCAGAACGACGGTATTGACCAGCACCATCGCCCCCGCCGCCGCTGCCGCAAGATTCAGCGCCAGGAGCCCGCGAAGGCGGGGCGTGGCAAGATAGATGCGGATGCCGCGCGTGGTGCGGTGATAGACGCCGCGGGGCTCGGATGGACGGGGGCTCGGCAGCAGCACCGAGACGACCAGGAGGGCCGAGGCGGTAAAACCTGCGACCGTTCCGAGGAAAAGCGAATTGTAGGACATCACTGCGAGCAGAAGCGCGGCCAGAGTCGGACTGACGATGTTTTCCAGATCGTAGGCCAGCCGGGATAGCGACAGCGCGCGGGTATAGCGCGCCTCTTCGGGCAGAACGTCCGGGATCGTCGCCTGAAAAGTGGGCGTGAAGGCGGCAGAGGCAGATTGCAGCAGAAAGATGAGTACGTAGACCTGCCAGACCTCGGTCACGAGGGGCAATGCCAGCGCGACACCCGCCCGCACCAGATCAAGCGTCACCAGCAGCGCGCGGCGCGGCACCCGGTCCGCGAAGGCCCCGGCGATGGGGGCGATGCCCACATAGGCCACCATCTTGATGGTGAAGACCGTGCCCAGCACCAGCGCGGCCCCGTCGCCTGCAAGATCGAAGGCCAGCAGACCGAGCGCGACCGTTGCGAGTCCGGTTCCCAGAAGCGCCACGATCTGCGCCAGAAACAGATGACGGTAGGTGCGGTCGGAAAGGATATCGAGCATGGCGAGCCTCAGAGATAGCGGGCAATCGTCCGCAGTTCGGCACGATCCGTTTCGGACCCCTCGACGTCCAGGCAATGATCCATATGGTCATGGATCAGCGCCCGCTTGGCGTTCGTGATAGCCTTTTCGACCGCCTGCATCTGTTGGGCGATTTCGAGGCAGGGCTTGCCTGCCTCGATCATCTCGATCACGGCGCGCAGGTGGCCGTCAGCACGTTTCAGCCGGGCGACGAGGGCGGGATGACTTGCATGAACCGGGGAATCTGTCATATGAAAGGCTTATCCTCCCCTGGGGATAGAACAAGATGGTGCCGCGACGCACCACGCGAGCGACGAGCGGGCAGGCAGAGTTGATGACAAGTTTACGGACAATCGGAAAGGCGGCTTTCGCGACCCTTCTCTGCGCGGCCATTCTTGTCTGGTCGGTGATGCCTACAACCTCGCACGCTCCCGCGATCATCGATGTGCTTCAGGAGCACGCGGAGATGATCGCCGAGCACGGGCATTCGCACGGTTTGGAAGAAGACCTGGCTTGGGCCATGCACGGGCACAGCCACGACAGTATCGATCACGACCACAGCCAGGCGGTTGTGCCTCGCCCCGATCTGTCGCCGCAGCCGCTCGATATCTACAGGACCGCATGGTGGCTGAGTTCAGCCACAGCGAATACGCTACGGATCGACCAGATCGAACGACCTCCGCGCGTCTGATCGACCGCGCGCTATCGGCGCGTTTCATTCGATCATCAACACATATGCGGAGTTCAATCCATGACTACAGTCCATCGGGGCTGGACCGATCCCGGCATACGCCGGATCGTGATCCTGTCCTTCATTACGCTGTCAGCGCTTATCTCAAGTGCGGGCCACGCGCTTGCCCATAACGTCACCGAAGGTGACGCGGGCTACATCCAGGAAATCTGGGGGTAAACATCATTCCCTTCATGTATCTCGGTGCCAAACACATGGTGACGGGTTACGACCACATCCTGTTCCTGCTTGGCGTCGTCTTCTTCCTCTACAGGATGAAGGACGTGGGCATCTATGTGAGCCTCTTCGCCCTCGGGCATTCGACCACGATGCTGGCGGGCGTCTGGTTCGGATGGGGCATAAATGCCTATATCATCGACGCCATCATCGGCCTTTCAGTCGTCTACAAGGCGCTCGACAATCTCGGCGCCTACCAACGCTGGTTCGGGTTCCAACCCAATACCAAGGCCGCGACGCTGATTTTCGGCTTCTTTCACGGCACCGGCCTCGCCACCAAGATTCGCGACTACGAGATCGCTTCGGACGGTCTGCTGGCCAATCTTCTGGCGTTCAACGTCGGAGTCGAGCTTGGCCAGATCATGGCGCTTGCCGTGATCCTCATCGTCATGGGCTTCTGGCGGAAGTCCCCGAACTTCTTCCGCCAAGCCTACACCGCCAACGTCGTCATGATGTCCATGGGGTTCATCCTGATGGGCTTGCAAATCACCGGCTATTTCGTAGCCACCTGAGAAATTGGAGACCAAAATGTTCAACGCAGAAAAACCGAGCCTCGAAGAACTGCCAAGCTCCGCGCAGCTGATCCGTTCCACCGCCATCGCGGCCGCCAGCGCCGTCGCGATCCTCGTGACCGTCGTGTTGCCCGCTGAATACAACATCGACCCGACCGGGATCGGTGGAGTCCTTGGACTGGCGGAAATGGGCGAGATCAAGACCCAGCTCGCGGAAGAGGCCGAGGCCGACAGGCTGATGGAGCTTGAGGCAGAGGAACAGTCGAGCCTGATGAACGATATTTTCGGGCTCTTCGTCGGCGCGGCACACGCGCAAGAAGTCGAAGTCTGGCGCGATGAGATAACCTTTACTCTAGCACCTGGTGACAGTGCCGAATGGAAGCTGGTGATGGAAGAAGGCCAGACGGTGGAATATCGGATGCTCGTTGAAGGCGGTCGCGTGAACTTCGACATGCATGGCCACGGCGGCGGCAACTCGATCACCTATGAGAAAGGCCGCGGCTCCACCGGCGACGAAGGCAAGATCGTCGCCGCGTTCGACGGAGAACACGGCTGGTTCTGGCGCAACCGCGACAGCTCGGATGCGACCGTGACCGTTCAGGTTCGCGGTGAATATGCCGAATTCAAAGACGCCAGTTAATTTTAGGTGCTGCCATTTCTGCGCTATGTGGGAAGGGCAGCCCCTACTCGTTGGGCCTAGCAGCCAGTTCCGCGCACATCGCGGCAATGATGGTTGTGAGATCTCGAGACAGAAGCGCGTGTTTTCTGGCATTTTGGCGCAGACCAGATTTGGCCCAACGAAATCGTAGCTTGTCAGTTGATACAAAGTGCAACCGTAGCAGGCGCTCTAAGCCTGAAAGGACCGCCGACTTGTTCACAAAAATATTCCCTTGAACCTCTAGCTACTAGAAGTCTTATCTACTGAATTTGAACATATGCCGTTCTTGCCATCAATCGCCGGCGGGAACCGAAAGGGTACGAAATGCTGACAAGACGACACTTCATCCAGACAACAACGGCGCTATTTTCGGTGACCGTTCCCGGCGTGGCTTTTGCCGACAGTTGGCCAACCGAGGCGCAGAAGGCTGCGTGGGACGCACAGGTGACGCCTCAGGATTATGTTGCCGAGACTTCCAACCCATGGGGATTGCACCCGCGGTTCCTACCGCAACGTGTAGTCGCGAAGGCCGGTCTCGTGCCGGGAGATATCCATGTCGATGCGGTCGCGCGATATCTCTACCACATTGAAGAGGGTGGGACCGCGATGCGCTACGGCGTGGCGATCGCGCGGGGGAACCTCTACGAGCCGGGTGTCTATACCATCAAGCGCAAGGTCAGGTGGCCGCACTGGCAACCGACACAGAGCATGATCAATCGCGACCCCGAACTTTATGCTGACATTGCTGATGGCATGGAACCCGGACCGGAAAACGCGCTTGGATCAAGGGCGCTGTATCTCTACGTCGGGGATCGCGATACCCTTCTGCGCATCCATGGCACTCCGAGCCCACGGAGTATCGGTGGCCGCGCAAGTTCGGGCTGCGTACGGATGGTCATGGCCCATATCAATGACCTTTACCCGAACGTCGAGACCGGCTCTACGGCCTATCTTTACTCGCAGAGGACAGCGTCACTGCCCGCAGCTAAGCCAAGCAGCGGTCGGCAAACGTAGTTAAGTTTCGCGAGGGGTGCAGATACGATTGCCGTTCGCCGTTCGCAGCGGCAGCAAGGTCGTTTCAACGGGGCCGCTGTGTTCGTACCAGTAGCACCCGTCTTCCGGCACCAAGCGCGCGGTTGCAACATCCTGATCCGGGGCAGCCATCGCAATCACGGCTTCGGGAACGTTGCCCGGCTGGTCTGCCGCGTCGCCCGGCTCAGTCGGCTGGACTGCGCACCCGGCCGTAAGCGACAGCGCCACTGCGACCATTATTTTTTGCTTCAGCATCAAAACCCGCATCAAGCTTCCTTTCATGTCTGTTTTTCTTTGCAGCGGCTGTTCATGCCTCAAGGCGTGATGGAGCCGGTCACCGCATCCTTTAGCAATAAATCAAACTGAAATACCACCGTATTTTGCTCTTGAAGCTCTAGCTACTGTAGGGGCTATGTCATGGTAAAGCACCCGAATCCAGAGGTCCATTCATGCCGCCCGACACCCATCGTCACGACCACGATCACGCCGAAGATGCCCAGACAAGCGGCGGCAGCTGCTGCGGGAGCGCCGGAACGTGCGGCGACATCGTTCCGGCGACCCCCGCGCCAGCGGGCGGGCGCAGTTTTCAGGTGTCCGGCCTCGATTGCGCCGAGGAGGTAGCAATCCTGAACAAGGTGGTCGGCCCGAAGATCGGCGGGGCCGAGCATCTCGCGTTCGACGTGATCAATGGACGGATGACCATTCTCGACAGCGCCAAGAGTGTATCGGACGGCGAAATTGCAGAACTGGTCGCAAGCACCGGCATGACCGCCAAGCCCTGGGATGCCGAAAACGCGTCGGTGGACCAGGCGGCCCATCTTGCACGCCAGCGGCTGTTTACGGCGCTCAGTGGCGGCTTCTGGGCCGCGGGATTTCTGTGGCACATCATCGAGACCGGCATGGGGGGGGCACTCGGCCTCTTCGCAGGGCACGGCGAAGCGCCGATGCCACTGGTCGAGGCAGGGCTATTCGCGGTTGCGATCCTGTTCGGTGTCTGGCTCGTGGCACCCAAGGCATGGTCGTCCGCACGGCGGCTGTCGCCCGACATGAACCTGCTGATGGTCGTCGCAGTCGCGGGTGCAATTGGCCTCGGCGAATTTTTCGAGGCGGCGACGGTCGCGTTCTTCTTCTCGCTCTCGCTTTTCCTCGAAAGCTGGAGCGTCGGGCGTGCGAGGAATGCGGTTTCAGCTCTGCTCGACCTGGCGCCGCCGACGGCAAGAGTTCTTAATGATAACGGCTCAGAAGCGGACGTTCCGGCTTCTGCGGTTGCTATCAACGCACGTTTCGTCGTGCGCGGCGGAGACCGCATCCCATTGGATGGTGAGGTTGTCGATGGGGCAGGGGCCGTCGATCAGGCGCCAATCACCGGAGAGAGTGCGCTGGTCCCAAAGGAACGGGGCGACGAAGTCTATGCCGGTACGATCAACGGCGAAGGCACACTGACGGTGCGCGCCACGAAGGCCGCCTCGGATACCGTGTTGGCCAAGATCATCCGCATGGTCGGTGACGCCCATGCCCGCCGCGCGCCGGTGGAGCAGTGGGTGGCGAAGTTCGCCCGCATCTACACGCCTATCGTCATGGCTCTCGCCATCGCAATTGCCCTGCTGCCGCCGCTCATTTTCGGTGGGGCCTGGGATTATTGGTTCTACAATGCACTCGTGCTGCTGGTGATCGCTTGCCCATGCGCTCTGGTCATCTCGACACCGGTCTCCATCGTCGCCGCACTCACCGCCTCAGCGCGGGCCGGGGTGCTGATCAAGGGCGGTGCATATGTTGAGGCACCGGGCAAAACCACTGCACTGGCCATGGACAAGACCGGCACGATCACCATGGGCGAGCCCGAGGTGGCGGCGGTGCATCCGCTCGGTAAAGCATCGGCACAAGATCTGATGACCCTCGCCGCTGGGCTGGAGGCACGTTCCTCGCATCCCTTGGCGCGCGCCATTCTCGCGCGGGCAGAAGCCGACGGCATCAAGGTGTCCGCCGCGGAAGATACCCGAACCGTTCCGGGCAGGGGACTTGAAGGACGCACAGACGGCCGGTCGATCTGGTTAGGGTCGGACCGGTTTGCCGAGGAGAAGGGTTTCGGCGACGCCATTCCGAAGGATTTGCGCGACCGCATCGAAGGGGCCGGCAGCACCCTTGTTGCCGTGGGCGATGAAACCGGTGTGACGGGCATTCTGGAATTGCGCGACCGTATCCGCCCCGACGCCAAGGGCATCGTGGCACAGCTCCACGCGCAGGGCGTGAAGACCATCGTCATGCTGACGGGCGACAACGAGCGGACAGCGCGCGCTGTTGCAGCCGAGGTCGGCATCGACGAGGTCCGTGCCGAGCTTCTGCCCGAAGACAAGGTGACAGCCATCGAAGAACTGGTCGAAACGCATGACATGGTGGCCATGATCGGCGACGGGGTCAACGACGCCCCGGCCATGGCGCGCGCGCATTACGCCATCGCGATGGGTGCCGTTGGTTCGGACGCGGCAATCGAGACGGCGGATATTGCCCTGATGACAGACGACCTCGGGAAGGTGCCTTGGCTGATCGGTCATTCGCGCCGGACAATGTCGATTATCCATCAGAACATCGGTATTTCCTTGGCGACCAAGGGCGTTTTCGTTGTCGCTACCGCTTTCGGAGTGGCATCGATGTGGGGCGCTATTGCAGCCGATGTAGGAGTGTCATTGCTGGTGGTGGCCAATGCCCTGCGCCTGCTTAACAGCCGAGAGGCCAAGGCGCCGCCGTCCGGCGGTGTACAGGTTGGTCCACAGATGACAAAGGCCGCGCTAGCCCACGGACATTGATCACGCAGCATTTGCAAGGTAGCGTGTTGTTCATAACAGACCTCACGAAAGAGGCATCGAGCAGTGAAAACCATCCGATTTCCCCGCCGCGCCGTCCTGTTGGGCGGGTTGGCAGCGTTTCTGTCCGGCTGTGCCAGCAAGTTCCGCAGCTATGGCGGACCCGAGGTGACCCGTGTTCGGCTTTACAAGGAGCAGCGCTTGCTTGTTCTCGACGGAGCCGATCGCGTATTGCAAACCTACCCGGTCGGACTGGGTTTCGCGCCCGAGGGTCACAAGCAATTCGAGGGAGACGGCCGGACTCCGGAGGGCACCTACATAGTCGATAAGCGAAACCCCAACAGCACCTACCATCTTTCGATTGGCATCTCTTATCCGAATCAGGCCGACATCGCTTTTGCCGAGGCGCAGGGCCGATCCCCGGGGGGCGACATCTTCATCCATGGTGGTCCACGACCCGGCATCGATCCGACGGACGTCCGCGACTGGACAGCTGGCTGCATCGCGGTCACAGATCGGCAGATCGAGGACATCTATGCAATGGTGAAAGACGGAACACCTATCCACATCTTTGCATGACGGTCTTTCTCATGCGGCGGTAGTGAGCCGTCGCATTGGCGCCATTGCTGAGCTCCACGAAGCCAAGATGAGCGCCAACAGCATCCAGTCCCCGAAGCTCGCGTAGAGTGTCGGCGGTCGCGCGGAGGGCAGGCTAGCGTCGATGATGCCCGTTTCGCCGGTATCGAGCCGCGCAACGATCTCTCCGCTCGCGTCGATGACCGCAGAGATGCCCGTATTCGCGGCTCGGATGACAGGAAGGCCTTCCTCTACGGCGCGCATCCGTGCGGAAGCCAGATGCTGCTCGGGTCCGATGCTGGTGCCGAACCAGGCATCGTTTGTCGCGTTAAAAATCCAGTCGGGTCGGAACAGGTCGTCGACCACATGGCTTGGGAAGATGATCTCATAGCAGATCGCCACGGCGACCAGCGGCACACCCGGAAGCGCAAGCGTTCGCGGGCCCGGTCCGGGCGTAAAATCGCCCAGACCCGCCGTGAGCCGCTCGATGGGCAACCAGCCGCGGAATGGGACATATTCGCCGAACGGCACGAGATGGTATTTCGCGTATCCGGTCAGGATCTCGCCCGTCTCGCCAAAAGCCTGGACCGTGTTGAAATATCGGGTGCCATCGTCGCTCGGTACACGGTCCGGCACCCCGGTGAGCAGCACGCTGCCTTCCGGTAGCGCGGCGGCAATGCGGGCCTGCGCCTCCGTATCCTCATCGAGGAAACCCGGAAAGGCGGTTTCCGGCCAGAGAAGAACGTCGAAATCGCCGCGCCGGGTTGAAAGCTCAAGATAGCGCGCGAATGTCGCCTCGCGGTTCTCGGGCGCCCATTTCTCCTCTTGTGGAATGTTGCCTTGGACAATGCGCAGGTCGACAGTGGGTGGCTGTTGTGCATCCGACTGGAGGCGAAGTGTGCCGACAGCCCACATCGTCGCTATGCCGGCCAGCGCCATGAGCGAGATGGTCAATCGTTGCCGCCCGGACGCCATGGCAGCCGCGCCGGGGAGTACCGCAACGAACACGGTGAGAAAGCTTAACCCATAGCTTCCGACCCAGGCGGCGGGCTGGCGAAAAGCGGCGTAATCGACCAGAGCGTAGCTGGCGAGGTTCCACGGAAATCCTGTCAAAACGTGACCTCGCAACCACTCGGCAGCGGTCCAGGAGGTCGCGAACAGGAGCCAGGTCAAGAGACTGCCCATGGCTCCGCGCCGCGCGATTTCGGCAAAAAGCGCGGCGGCAATGGCTGGGAAAATCGCGAGACCTGCGGACAATCCCGCGACCGCCGGGATCGCCATCGTCCCAAACCGCTCGGCCTCGACGTAGAAACTTTCCGCGATCCACGAAATCCCGAAACCGAACTGGCCAAGACCAAACGCCCAGCCGACGAGGAAAGCGCGCCCGAAGGAGAGATCGCGAAGACCGACAAACAACGCGGAATAGGCAATGGGAACAAGCAAGAGAAGCGAGAAAGGCGGGAAAGTCAGAACGGTCAGCGCCCCGGCGACGAAACCAAGCGTCATCCGCGAAAGAAAACGGTGGCGCAGAGCGATGCGGTTCAGAATTTCCGGCTTCACGACTTGATCGAACGCCGCGCGCTGATCCATGGCGCGGCGAGCAAGAGCCCCACGCCACTGACGACAAATACATCGGCCAAGTTGAAGGCAGGCCAATGTGTTGTGCCAATGTAGAAATCGAGAAAGTCTGTTACAGCCCGATACCGCACACGATCGATGACATTGCCCAGGGCTCCGCCAATGATCGCGCCATAGGCAAGTGTTTCGACCGCATTTTCGGCGCGAAACAGCATAACCCCTAGCCAAACACAGATGGCAAGAGCGAGAGCGATGAGGCTCCACCACGGCGCGCCGCCCAACATCCCGAAAGTCACGCCGTCATTACGATAAAAGACGAGGTTGAATCCCGGAAACACAGGAATCCCGGCGCTTAAAGTGACGGCATTCGCAACGACAATGGCTTTGGTGATCTGATCGATCGCGAACGCAGCAAGTGCTGCGAAGACGCCGATCATCGGAGATACCTTGTTTAGTGACATTGCCTCATCCCAACCAGACATCAAGGAACAGCATTAGAACGAGCCCGACTGCGAGACCGAGCGTCGCCCTGTTCTGATGGCCGCTGCGATGGGTTTCGGGGATGATTTCGTGGCTGATAACGTAGAGCATTGCGCCCGCGGCAAAGGCCAGACCCCATGGAAGCAGCGGTTCCGACAGTGTGATGATCCCGGCCCCGAGCAGGCCGCCAATCGGCTCGACCATGCCCGTCAGCGCCGCGATGCCCCAGGCGCGCAGCTTCGGATATCCCTCGCCCAGCAGAGATACAGCGACGGCCAATCCTTCGGGCGCATTCTGAAGCCCGATTCCGACAGCAAGAGGCAGACCGCCCTCCATACCTCCGGATCCGAAGCCGACCCCAACCGCAAGGCCTTCGGGGAAGTTGTGGATCGTGATTGCGATGATGAACAGCCAGACCCGCCGCAAAGACGCCGCTTCGGGCCCTTCGCGTCCTGTCTTGAAGTGCTCGTGCGGCAGCTTTTCGTTCATCAGGGCGACAGCCCCCATTCCCAGAAGGATCGAGACGCACACGATGGCCGCAGGCATCGCGCCGTTCTCGAACATTGGCTCTGCCGCATTCAATGCCGGGATGATCAGCGAAAAGAACGAGGCTGACAGCATGACACCGGCGGCGAAGCCGAGCGACAGATCGCGCGTGGCCCGGGACGGGATGCGCCCAAACAGCACGGGAACTGCTCCGACTGCCGTGAGCGAACCGGCGGCGAGACTTCCGAGAAAGCCAAGCATTATCGGAGACAGATTTTCCATGGGCGGGCCAGATTATCCTTCGGCGTAGCTCGAAAAGACTTCCGTCGACCCGTCCTTGCGGATGAGGAAGACATCATAGGCCTCGCGGTCGTCTTCTGGCCCCATGCCGGGCGAGCCATAGGGCATCCCCGGAACAGCGAGGCCGACGGCGTCCGGGCGCTCCTCGAGAAGGCGGCGGATGTCAGCGGCCGGTACATGGCCCTCGATCACGTAGCCGTCAATGAGCGCGGTGTGGCAGGAGACCATGCGCTGCGGCACGCCGTTGTCTAGCTTGAAGCGCACGAGAAGCCCGCCGAACATGTCCTGGCCGGTCGGCACAAACCCGTTCTCTTCGAGATGGTTCATCCAAGACAGGCAACAGCCGCAACCGTTCGTCTTGCGGACCTCGATCGCCGTTGCCTCTGCGAGAACCTGGGCCGCTGGTAACAGGGCGAGGGTGATTGCCAGAGCTTGGGTCATGCGTTTCATGGGTCAGAGCCTTTCGGTTGTCGTTTCGGCAATCTCGCTGCCGAGGTTTTCATTCAGAAGCGCGCGCGCCTCGGCCAGACGCGAGAGCGCGGCGGTATCATCCGCTTCGCTCTCGGCTGCTTCGGCGAGCCGGTCGTCAGTGAGGGGGTCAGTCGGGCGCCCATCCACGAGGACTTCGTAGTGCAGGTTCGGACCTGTCGCCGTGCCAGTCGCGCCGACGCGGCCGATCACATCTCCCGCCGCAACGCGTTGGCCTTGTGCCAGGTCTTCCGGCACGGCGCTCAGATGCGCGTAGCGCGTCATGGTGTCGGAGCCGTGCGAGATTTCGACCACACGGCCATAGCCACCGCGCCAGCCAATGAAACTAACCCGCCCCGGTGCCGTCGATTGAACCGGTGTCCCACGTGCCGCTGCAAAATCGACGCCGGTGTGCATCCGGACGTTGCCAAAGACCGGATGCGTGCGGCGCCCGAACACCGAGCTGAGGCGCGCACCCTCGACCGGCTGTGCGAAGACGCGCAGCACCTCGCCATCGACGTAGATCGTCGCCTGACCGCTGCCGTCGTCAGGCCATACGATCTCGTAGAGCGAACCGCCGATGTCCAGTGCGGCGAAGGCGAGTTCGGGCTGTCCGATCCTGTCCTCGCCGACCCGCGCCTCACGCCAGAGAAGCCTTAGTGTTTCGCCGCCGGCCATCTCGCGGCGGAAATCCACGGTCCCACCCAGCATCTGCGCAAGGTCCACGGAAAAACGGGCGGGTATGCCGGCTTCGTCGAGTGCCGCGAAGATCGAGCTGTCGATCACGGCTTCGCCGGCAAGGGTTACGATCTCCGGATCCGGAGCCACGACCTGTGTGGACAACTGCTCGCCGAAAACCACCTCGATCCGAACCCCGTCCTCGACGGCGACTGAGACGGTGCGGGGGCTGCCGTCCATGGTCGAAGCAACAGTGACCGAGTGCCCCGGCCGCAGCCGTCGCAGATCGTATTCCGCGCCAAGCGCGAGGGCAACTTCGGCTCTGTCAGGTGCCGCAAGACCGGCCTCTGACAGCAAGAAATCGAGCGTTTCGCCCGGAGCAATGTCGCGCGACCACGTCGACAGGGGTGGCTCGATCGCTTGCACCGGCCTGTCGGCAAACGCGGCCTGCAGAAGGGGCAGCGGGCTGAGGTCGGGTGCATCGTCTGCCCATGCCGCCGCGGGCAGCGTCACGGGGATGTCAACGTTCTGGGGGGCTTCAGGACCTTGGGGCATCCAGCTACCTGCCTGGGCAAGTTCCGGCGGCACGGGTTCTTTCGACATGGAATCAGAGATGGCGATAGCCGCTCCCGAAACCGTCCCCGCAATTGCGACACAAGCCGCCAAAGTTCTGAGCCTCATGTCGCCCCCTCCATTTCTTCTTCCAGCGCGCGGCGGATCTTCGGCACCGCGAATTCTTTGGGCTCGTGATAGTCGATCATGGTGACGAATCGCCCAGAGGCTGCGAACAGGAAGACGCTCGCGGTGTGGTTCATCGTGTAATCGCCGCTCTCCGCCGGTACTCGCTCGTAGGTGGCGCGGAAGCCGTCCGCGACGCGCGCTATCTGCTCTTCCGGTCCCGTCCAGCCGCGGATCGCCGGATGGAAGTAGCCGACATATTCGGCCATCGTTTCTACAGTGTCGCGCTCGGGATCGACCGTGATGAAAACCACGTTCATCTCGTCGGCCTCGTCTCCCAGATCGTCGAGCCATCCCGAAATGTCAGAAAGCGTGGTCGGGCAGACATCGGGACAGTAGGTGAAGCCGAAGAACGCCATCGTCGGGCGACCGATCAGGGTTTCCGGCCCGACCGCGTTGCCCTCATGATCCGTCAGACGGAAGTCCATCTCGGTAAGGGTCACAGGCCGCTGCCCGACAGGTGCGGGTGCACCGGGTCCGTCGACCCGCCACCAACCGACGAAGAGCATCAGGGCGACCGCCCCGACACCAGCCGCGCCGTACCCCAGGATCGCCCGTCGCTGCATCAGTCCTCTGGCCCCCGCGCGGCGATGCCGAGGATCGGAACCTCGACCGTCACTTCGCCTCCGTCGTCGAAAAGCAGTGTCAGCGGAAAAGTGTCCCCTTCCGTCATTGGTTCTTGCAGCCGCATCAGCATTGCGTGCAGGCCCCCCGGTTCGAGCGCGATGCTCTCGCCCGGGGCGATCGCGATCTCCCCCGCCGGGCTCATGGAACTCACACCTTCGGCATTTGTCTTCGTCTCGTGAATTTCGGGCATCATCGCGAGCGGTGTTGTAAGGCCGATCAGCGTCACCGGCTCGTCGCCAGTGTTGCGGATCGTCATGTAAGCGGCCCCGGGACGGTTCATCCCGATGGAGGCGCGGGACCACGCGTTCTCGACGACAACATCCTCGGGTCCGGCCAGCGCGGGCACTGAGAGCCCTCCTAGGGTCAAAAGCGCGGCCAGTGTGCCAGTCAAAATATACTTTTTCATCGTTCTGATCCTGCCCTTTCCATTCAGCTTTGCGCGGCAGCGACTTCGGCGGCCACCAGACGACGCAACTCTGCCTCCCCGAATGGATCGAGCGGCTTGCCGTTCACAAAGAATGTGGGCGTCTGGCGAATTCCCACGGCCTCGACGTCAGCACGATCTTGGTTAAGGATCGCCACGACACCGGGTGCCAGCATTTGCGTGCGGGCGGCCTCGGCATCGAGCCCGGCCGTGGCGGCGATCTGAAGGATCAGGCCGGGCTCCGGGGCACCGTGCGACGCCCATCTCGGCTGTTCCCGCAGAACGGCCTCGAGCACCGGCATGTAAACGTCCTGCATGCGCGCCGCCTCGAGCACGCGGATCGCTTCCTCGGATGCCGCGCCGTGGAAAGGCGTGTAGCGGATCACGACGCGGACAGCATCCCCATGCTCGGCCATGATGTCCTTCACGATGGGATGAAAGGCGCGACAGGCCTCGCAGGCCGGATCGAAGAATTCGACGATCGTGACGGGCGCATCCGCAGGCCCGAGGATGGGCGAGTAGGGGCGGATCATCGCCTCCGCAAGTTCCGGAGCAACGGGCTCCGCTTCGGCCACTGGGCCGGGGCGGTTTGCAAACCAGGTGGCTCCGCCGAAACCGGCGGCGCCGAGGGCAAGAACGGACAGGATCAGGCCGCGTCGATTCATGTTCGTGTGTCCTTTAATGAAAGGGCCGACAGCGCCCCGATCAGCGCGAAGGCGGCGAGCGCCATCAGCGGGATAGGGATGCCGAAGACCAGTTGGTTGTCATCGGTGCAAGAGGGGCCGGTGGCCGTGCAGGGCTGGACGCGTTCGGGAACAAGACCGACGTACAGCCCCATGTGCCAGAGGGCGATTGCGCCGCCGCCAAGCGCCAATGCGATGCCGTAGCGCCCCACGCGGCCGTCCCGCCACCAAAGGCCGAGCCCGAGGACAATGGCCAAGGGGAACATGAAGGCGCGCTGGAACCAGCACAGCACACAGGGCGTCTGCCCCAGCACCTCGCCGATGAAAAGCACGGCAAGCGAGGCGACGAGCGCGATGATCCACGCCAGCCCGAGGGCTGTTTCTCCGGACATACGGTTCATGTCGGTCAGATCCTCTCTTCCAGATTGGCGAGGATCTCTTCGGCGGAGGTGCCGTAGGGCCACGAGTCGGCGAAGCCCGCGTCGGGATCGAAGAGGAACAGATGCGACGTGTGGCCCATCGTGTAACCATCCGGCGCCGCAGCCTCTTCGACGCGTTCGAAGAAGATCGGAAAGGTCTCGGATGTGGCGGCGATCTGTTCCGGCGTGCCGGTCAGCCCGATGATGCCCGCATCGAACAGCGGGACGTATTCGGCGAGTGCTGCGGGCGTGTCTCGTTCAGGGTCGATTGTTATGAAAATCGGCTGGACCTTGGCGGCATCGTCGCCCAGACCGTCCATCACCGCCGCGACCTCGGATAGGGTCGTCGGGCAGACGTCGGGGCAGTTGGTAAAGCCGAAAAAAACCAGCATCCAGCGCCCCGCAAAGTCCTCCTCGGTTCGAACCATACCCTGGTGGTCCGTCAGTTCGAACTCAGCGAAAAAAGGCGGTTCGGCGTCGGTTCGGGCGCTATCGGCACGATAATCGGACCATAGCAAAAGCCATACGAAGGCAAGCGCTGCCACGCCTGCCAAAACCCAAAGAAACTTCTGTGCCGATGTAAGGGACAATCCTGTTCGCCTGATTTTGATTCTTATTGCTTGTGCGGATACATCCTCTAGCTGCTAGAGGTTCAAGCACGAAATCATGGTATAGCTTGAACTCACGCGTCTGTGAATCCGACACTTGTCTATTCCGACGGCAAAACCTACACAAACTGTATCTTTTTCATGGAGGCGAAAATGCTCACGATCGGTACTCTGTCAAAGAAGACTGGCACAAAAGTGCAGACCATCCGGTACTACGAACAGATCGGACTCATGCCCGAACCTGGCAGGACCGAAGGCGGACAGAGGCGCTACGACAATGCACAGCTTGATCGACTGTCCTTCATCCGCCACTCGCGGCAACTCGGCTTCTCGCTCGATGCGATCCGCGAGCTGCTCGACCTCAGCGACCATCCCAATCGGCCCTGTGATGAAGCTGATGCCATCGCGCGTCGCCAGCTCAAACAGGTGGAGCAGCGCATGGCCCGCCTGAAGGCGCTGCGCACGGAACTGAAACGCATGGTTCACGAATGCAGCGGCGGGCGGACGGGAGATTGCAAGGTGCTTGAGGTGTTGCGGGACCATTCGGAATGCTTGACCGAACACGAGGAAATCGGGGCCTGAAGGAATTCAGCCAACATTCCGGCTGGAACGCAGATCAGCCGCAGAAGTTAATGTGTCGTACAACACAAGCTGGAACCACAAAATGGCCGCTAGACAAGATTCAATGGAGAGACGGACGCTTTGGATCGTTCTGGCGCTCAATATCGGTTTGGCCGTGGCCTTTTTCGCAACAGGCGCCTTCGGCGACTCAAGTGCCCTGATCGCCAACGGGCTCGATAACCTCTCCGACAGCTTCGTCTACGCGATCAGCCTTTTCGCTTTGTCCCGATCCGCCAAATGGAAACGCGGGGCGGCGAACGTTTCCGGCGGGCTGCTGATCCTGTTCGCTGCAGGCATCCTCTACGATGCGTGGCGCCGCTACATCGGTGGGTCAGATCCGCTCGGGACGATCATGATTGCAATGGCCCTGATCGCGGCGGCTATCAACGCAGTCTGCGTTTGGCTGCTCGCTAAGCTCAAAAATCCAAACGTCAATATCCGCGCGGCCAACACCTTCAGTTACAACGATTTCGCCGCGAACCTCGGGATCGTCGTGGCCGGTGGCCTCGTCGCTTGGCTAGGAACCAACTGGCCGGACCTTGTCGTCGGTGTGATCGTCGCCGGGATCGCGGCCTGGGGCGGTATCGACATCCTGCGCGACGCACACGGCGAACACCACAAAGCGGTTCACACGGACAAATAGTTGCGGGAGATTCTTTCTGAAAGAAAGGATTGAAGCTATAGTGACTATAGCAATTAGTCTTGTTCCAAGACGATTCGAGGAGCGACCCGTTGCAGATGACCGACCCCCTACTTGTACCCACCAAACTACTGGATTTTGATGCCGCGCCTCTTGCGCGTCTAATTGAGAACCGCAGCTGGCGCGGCTTATCCGAATACGATCGGATCGGAGCTGCCTATGATTTCGTTCGGAATGAAATCGCGTTCGGATACAATCGAGCTGACGACATCCCCGCATCCGAAGTGCTTTCCGACGGCTATGGGCAGTGCAATACCAAAGGCACGCTCTTGATGGCGCTGCTGCGTGGTGTCGGCATTCGTTGCCGGTTGCATGGGTTTACGATCCACAAAGGCTTGCAGCGCGGTGTTGTCCCTGAGCTGGTGTATCCGCTTGCTCCGCAGGAAATTCTCCACTCATGGGTCGAGATCGAATTTCAAGGTGCCTGGATCAACCTTGAAGGCTTCATCCTGGATGACGCTTTCCTCGATGTCCTGCAAACGTCATTCTCGGACACAGAAAGTCTCTGCGGTTATGGCGCGGGCACGGATTGCCTTGGCGCGCCTCCCGTCGCCTGGAACGGAGAAGATACCTACATTCAGAAAACCGGCATTGTGCAAGATTTTGGCGTGTACGATACGCCGGACGCCTTCTATTTGTCCCATGAGCAATCCTTTGGGTGGCTGCGTGGTGCCCTTTACCGTCATATCATCCGCCACTGGATGAATGCGCGCGTACGTGGTTTCCGCAGCGGCCGCCTCAAGACTGACCGACGCGCGACACACGCGCATGAGGAGCCTGCCAATGCCGCATGATCATGGGCACGCGCATATCGAACCGGATTCTGGCGATCGGCGGGTTGCCATCGCGATCTGGGCGAACGGGCTTCTTACCGTTGCGCAGATCGTCGGGGGCATATTCTCGGGTAGTTTGGCACTGATCGCCGATGCGCTGCACAACTTTTCCGATATGGCCTCGCTTGTCATTGCCTTCGCCGCACGCAAGATCGCGCGCCGCCCGGCCGATGAGCGCATGACCTTCGGCTATGGTCGGGTCGAAATCGTCGCGGCCCTGATCAACTACACCACCCTCATCGTGATCGGCTTCTATCTGATCTACGAAGGTGGCATGCGCATGATTGATCCACCCGAAGTCATGGGGTGGACCGTCGTCATTCTCGGTGGAATCGCGCTTGTGGTCGACACGCTGACCGCAATGCTGACCTATTCGATGCAGAAGGGGAGCGTGAACATCCGCGCGCTTTTCCTGCATAACCTGTCGGACGCGCTTGCTTCGGTCGCGGTTATCGTCGCTGGGTCGATGATCATCCTTTACGACATGCGTTTGGTCGATCCTACCATCACCATCGGCATCGCGATCTACATCCTGTATCTGTCTTTCACTGAAATGGGCGGCCCAATCCGAACCCTGATGCTCGGGAGCCCGCCGGACATCGACAACGAGGCCGTCGTCGAAGCGATGCGGAAAGTCGAAGGCGTCGCCGACGTCCACCACGTCCATCTCTGGCAAATGCAAGAGCACGAGGCTGCGCTCGACTGCCATGTCGTCGTGGCAGCCGAAGGGTGGTCGAAGATTGAAGAGATCAAGAGCGCGATCAAAAAGCGGCTGAAGGAAGAATTCGGCATCAGCCATTCCAGCCTCGAATTCGAGCACGAGGATCGCGCTCATCAGAACGCCGATCTCTACTGTCACGGCAACGCAAGTGAAAAGGAGAAGACCAATGTTCAAGGAAACGCTGACCGAGCGTGATGATGTCATCGGGCTCGTCTGCGAAGGCAAGTTGACGGAGACAGAATTCAAGCAAATGCACGCGCTGCTTCATGAGCGTCTTGGAACAACCGATAATCCGGGTCTGGTTCTCGACCTTACAAGTTTCGAGGGCTACGAAGAGCCTTCGGCGATGCTGGAAGATCTGAAGGTCGACACCGCCCACGTGAACGATTTCGGTCGCATAGCGGTTGTCGGAGAACGCAGATGGATGGAATGGGGCGCACGGGTGGTCAACCTACTGACGGGCTCCGAGATGCAGTGGTTCGAATCCAGCGATACCGAGTCCGCAATTGCGTGGGCGCGTGACGGGTAGCCAGCGATTCTGCAAGAAAAGGATTCTGGCCTGGAAATTGACATCACATCAGATGCTTCACGATTAATGGAGGATCGGAACGATCTAAATGTAGTCAGCAACATTTGTCTGCTCGGATGAAAAAATCCGATGAAGTTTGATGTCGACTTTAGGCTGCAAAATAAGTCCCTACGCGCTGAATTCTTCGAAATTTAACATAAACTTCATTATCTGCCGATTTTCTGTACGCGGGGGCAGAGCCTTCCCGGATCCAAAGCTTGGCAGGTGAATCTACCTGGATATCTCCCCTGCCAGCACCGCTCGTCCGTGCACCGCCAACGTCGCTGAAAACCTCTGGCACCCAAACTCGTGGATCACATCGAGTACACGCGCTTCGTAGGCAGTGTATCCGATCAAGCGACACAAGTCGGACGCGTGGAACTGGCGGTTCGAAGTTGGTGCGGCTTGCATCTGTCTCAGCAATTCGCGCTCTTTGGGGTCCGTTATTGGTCTCGCGGGCGGCTTGACCGCGGGACGAGTTGGAGTTCCCGACGAATTTCGCCACCGGCGCATGAAGCCAAGCAGGAAGCCGGCCGGCACCCTGCCGTTGCCTCGGGACCGATTGAAGGCGAGGAAGCGATCCCAGATGACCTGGGTGTCGATGTTCCAGCAGGGCAACGTGGCCTTCGCTGCTTTGATGAGCTCTGCCCAACTGGTCTGAAAAACGTTCGAACTCGCGGTGATGTCGATCAGTCCTGAGAAGATAGTTTTGTTATTATTATCTCTAGATAGTGATGTGTCACCTTCACCTGACACGAGATCATGGGTTTCACTCTCCTCGTCGAAGGCGGAAAACCGAAAGATCCAGGGCGCGAACTTTCCATTCGGCTTTGCCCGCTCGAGCTGCAACTTCGACGTCTCAAGTTCGCTCAATAGAACCGAAAGATATTGTCGTGAAACACCCATCTTCTCCGCCAGGGCCGAGAGGGTGAAGGCTGCCGTTCCGCGCGACAAACCGTTGTAGCCATCCTTCCAGGCGATGGCATCGAGGATGAGGGTAGCAAGCTTGTGCGCAGCAACAGAGAGATTTGTCTGTGTGATCCGTCGCAGGATCAGGCCGGTCGTAGGTTCCATGGTCGAGGTCTCCTTGGAGAACCGACGCCATGTCGTGAGACAACAACATTCTTGCCAGCAAAACAACTTTGCTGGTTGCGGGTGTTTTAGCGGTGCGCTAGGAAACTCTTGTTCACGGAGTTTTCTAGCACGGCGTCAGGCTTCACGGTCTGGCGTCGTCTCCTTTTCGGGGGTTTTGCACAGCCTTCCGTGCGGGGTTGTCAGGACGCGCGCGGTAATACCGCGCGCAGATTTTGTCAGTAGCGAACCTCTTCAGAGCCATAGTTCCCGGCGTGATCACGCCAGTCGACGAAGACGGAACGGTAAAAGTAGCTGCCGCATCCATTCGGGATGCTCAGGCCGGATGCGGCTGGCACCTGGCCCACGGTGGATCTTGTCCATCGGTAGTCGCCCTGCACGCCGTAGGACCCCAATCGCGTCGAGTCGCTGCGATTGCAGTCGCCATCTCGGTTTTCGTGCTGGCGATACTGGATGTGATAGACCCGTATGCTGCGCACGAAATCAAAGGCGTCGCCCGAAATGTCGATGTCAGCTTGCTCATCTGCTTGGACGCGAACAAGGGGTTTCGAAGTCGATTCCTGCGGTTCGGGCGGATCGCGGAACGTGGTGTCATAAAGGCGTTCCATAGGCGACATCGGGCTGGGATCGTTGAACGACACACCCATCGGACACCGCCAGATTTGTAAGGGCGGCTCGATCGGCCATGGTGTGATCCGCCGAATGAAGACCGCTCTGGCATGCGCGCAGGGCGCGGAGGCAGGCCAGCCGCCCGCAAGGCAGAGGAGGATTGCACAGTCCACCTGATAGGCCTGAGCCGGACCTGACGAGGCCATTAGTCCGGATATGGTTAGTGCCGTGGCTGTTGCCACGCTGTGGATCACGTGCTTCATGATGCCGACTCCATCTATAATGGTGCAGCGATACGAAACAACATTAATGATAGCAAGGAGATTTGATTGATGGTTGCTTGCGACTGTTCGCTTGTGTCGCTTGACCGCTTCCAAGATCTGACGCCGGTTCTGGCTGCTTCTGCGTCTTGAAAGTGGCCAAAATTGCGGACCCCTTTCATGTTAGCTGCTAAACAAACGTCTGTTACAAAGGGGAAATTGGGTGTTCCAATGTGGCCGCGAAAGTGGTCACGGAAGGACAGATCGAATGAGCCCTCCAAACCGCGTGGCGCAGCGCTCCTGGCCTCGGGAAGGGCTGTATCGGGAAACTGCCCGGCCCGGCTCTCCGCATGGAATCCGGGAGCAGAAGGGCGGGAGCAGCCAGCGAGCCGATTTGGGGCCCAAGTTGGGATCGAGCATGAGCTTGAATATCTATGTCAGTATCTGATACGATTGAGCATGGATAGGAGAGTCTGATGCCAAACGTCCACCTGACCGAACCGATGCAGAAATATGTGCAGGCGCAGATCGAGTCCGGCGCCTACGCCAATCTGAGCGAAGTCGTGCGCGCCGGCGTAAGGATGCTGATGGAGAAGGATGGCGCCCGGCAGTTCTATGCCCTCAAGGCCGACCTAGAGGAAGCAGCCTCCCTGGCCGAAAATGGGGATTTCGCCGAGTTCGATGCTCATGCCTTCGAACCGGATGCATTTGATCGCTGACCCATATGATTATTCGACTTTCCGGTCGGGCCAGGGCCGACCTTGAAGAGATCCGTGCCTACACCGTCGAAACTTGGGGTAGGGACCAATGGCTCGTCTATTACCGCCAGTTGGTCAACGCCTTCGAGCAGATCACCGGGGATCCCGACCGGGGTCGGGACAGGAGTCTCTTCGTTCCGGGGTTGCGGTCCGTCAACTGCCAACGTCACGTGATCTTCTACAAGCGGCTAGATGCGGCGGATGGGGCGGCAGTCATCCTGCGCATCGTGCATCAGCGCCGCAACATGCCCGCGCTCGTCTACTACGAGGATCTCGACGGCGGTTAAGCCCTTGCGTTTCCTCATTTCAATGGCTCGACCAGTCTTCCATAGTCTTCACTGACCTCGTGAAACGCGCGTTGGCGCCCGCCATCGAGGCAACGAAAGTAGTCCTACACATCGGCAAAGTGGGTCTCAAAATCGCTCAAACCCGACCAATTTGAATGTTGGAAGCGCTAAGAATTACTGCTTCGATACCTGGTCATCACGCGAGCACTCAATGCCCATTGTGATCATGTTGATGTGGCTCGGTTTTTGTGCGCTGAAGAAACCAATGCTCAAAGATCAATACACAAGCCATGATCGCGAATGCGACCACTACAATCATTGGATCGCTCTGCCACTTTAGTGAAGCGAATACGGCAAGCACGATCGCGTCGAGACCGATTGCAGTCAACATGATCCATCCATGCGCAGAAAGCTCGGCCCTAAGGTTTCGGTACACTCCCCAGTGAATAACCATATCCATTACAAGGTAAAAGAAGGCCCCCATCGACGCTATTCGGCTAACGTCGAAGAGAATGGTCAGCAGGCTCGCAATCACTACTGTGTAGATCAGTGTATGGTCGCGGACTCCGCCTGACATCCCAAAATGACTGTGCGGGATCAATTTCATCTCTGTCAGCATTGCCAACATACGAGATACCGCAAAGATGCTGGCAATCACGCCTGATGCAGTTGCGATCAAAGCGAGCGCGACGGTCAGATAGAAGCCCGTTTCCCCAAGGGACGGTGCTGCCGCTTCCGCGAGCGCATAGTCTTTTGCTTCGACGATCTTGCCAAGCGGCAAGCTGCTTCCCACCGCAAATGCTACCAAGAGATACACCACTACGCAGACCGCCAATGAAATGATGATCGCGCGTCCGATGTTGCGGTGTGGGTCCACTATCTCGGCGCCGCTGTTGGTGATTGTCGTGAACCCTTTGAATGCCAGAATTGCCAACGCTGTGGCACCAACAAATCCGCTGAGACCCTGTGAAGCTGTTCCATCTCCTGTTGTGCCAAAAGTAAACCCGCCGGCCCAAAGCGCAGAGATCCCAAACAGAGTGATACCGCCAACCTTCAGTACCGCGAGCAACTGGGAAATCCAGCCTACAGAGCGGTTGCCCGAGATGTTGACGACATAGGCTGCGATAATGAGAGCAACGCCTATTGCCGGAACCAGTAAGCCATCTGGTGCAATGCCCAGTCCACGGAGCAAATAGTTTGCGAAGGTCCGTGCGACTAGGCTTTCGTTAATGACCATTGACAGAGCCATAAGCAAAGCCGCTGCAGCGGCTACGGCGGTTGGTCCATAGGCCTTTTGCAGGATCATTCCAATTCCGCCAGCTGACGGGTAGGCATTGGACATTCTTATGTAAGTGTAAGCGCTGAAGGCTGTAACGATGGCTCCAACGATGAACACAAGTGGAAAGGTAGGGCCGGCCAGTTCCGCAATTTGGCCTGTGAGTGCCAGAATTCCGGCGCCAATCATGACACCAGTCCCCATGGCGACGGCATCCCAAAGAGAAATGCTGCCCGCTTTATAGTCGCTATTCATCGTCGATCTGCTTTCTATTTTTGAGGGTCAAAAAGACAAAAGGCAGTGCTGTCACAACCCCAAGTCCTATCGTGATCCATTCAGCCGTTCCCCAATCCCCTGACATGGCCACAGCTCCAAAATGGGCAAGAACAAAACTCGCCGGCAAAATCCCGGCAAAAGTTGCCAGCATGAAGCGCCATAGATGAAGTTGGCTCAAGCCCGCAACATAGCTGATTGCATCGAAAGAAACGAATGGAAGCAGGCGGGACGCAAACACTGATAACATCAGAGCCTTTTGCGACCCCAACAGCCCGAACTCTGAATACTTACCCAAAAAACGCCGAACTGTGCTTCGACCGAGTTTTCGCGCGAAGACAAATGCGATTGTAGCACCGAGCTCCGAGCCTATGGCTACGTAGGCGGCTCCGAGATAGTGACCAAATGCAGCCCCGGCGGCAAGTGCGATTGGTGCGCTCGGTATGGGGCTTGCGACAATCGCGAGGGCCATGAGTGCAATAACCGCGAGGGGGCCAACGGCTCCGGCATTTTCAATATGGCGCTGCACTTCAGCCTGTGAAAAGGCGACCCCAAGATTGCTCAGAGAAACCGTGCCCGAAAAAAAACCGAAAGCTGCAAGAGACAGAACTGTTGCTATCGCCAAACAACCAATCAGGCGACCATATCCCCATGCTTGCACGATCATGTGACCGTGAACTGCGCCATCATTCCTCCATCTTCGTGTTCAAGGATGTGACAGTGATACATGAAGGGATTGGCGCGATCTGCCGTCTGCTCAAAGCTGACCAGGATATCGACTCGGCCATTTACGAGCACGGTATCCTTCCAGCCAGAATTTTGTATGCTTGGTTTCTTTCCGTTTTCGGCGAGCACCTGAAACCTCACGCCATGAACATGAAACGGGTGCATCATCATGTTTGAGGAGACTTGCCAAATCTCGGTCGCCCCCTTCGAAAGAGACAAGTCTATCCTCCCCATGTCGAAGGACTGCCCATTGATCGCAAACCGATCATTCGACCTACGCATCATCATGCCCATCCCCATTGGCATATCGAGTGTGATCTGACGTGTATTGACTGATCGGGCCTCACCGTCAGGCAGGACGCCGCCCAAGTCGGCGGGTATTTCCAGAATGCGGGCAGGAAGTCTCGCATCCACACCAAAGGGTACAACTACGAAGCTCCCCCCAGCAGTGCTCGCGCCGCCCATCATCCCACCCATCATCTGATTGGGATTTGCAGAGGATACCAGCGTGCCAGCCTCTCCTCCCGAAAAATCGACGAGGACTTCGTATCGTTCGCCGGGAGCGATCACGAGGGACTCAATGGCGACAGGTTGATTGAGATAGCCACTGTCCGTCGCGATGAGGTGCATCTCGCGACGGTCAGAAAACGATAGGGGATAAATCCTCGCGTTCGAGCCGTTGAGCAAGCGCAAACGGACAATACCGCGAGGGACGACAGCCTGGGTGCCTAGCTGACCGTTAACAAGAATGACATTGCCCATGAAACCCATCATCTGATCTGGCATAGACAGGCCATAATCGATGCGGCCCTGCCGGTCGAACCGGCGGTCTTGCAGAACCAAGGTCAAATCATCGACGCCGTATGAGATCGGGAGACCCCGAGCATCGTCCCGACCGTCATCAACGTGGATCACACCGGCCAATCCCCTTTGAACTTGTCGTCCGGTGTCACCATGAACGTGCGAGTGGTACCAAAGAGTAGCGGGTGGTTGTGTCAGATCCAGTTCGGGAAACCAAGTCGTGCCCGGTTCAATGGTCTGGTGTGGGCCGCCGTCAACTTCGCCGGGTATCAGCATACCGTGCCAGTGCACCGAGATTTTCTCTGACAGCGTATTGTCGATCTGTGCTTGCGTCGAAGCTCCTGCGGGAAGACGTAGCGTAGGCCCCAAAAAGGATTGGTTGAACCCCCAGGTCTCACCGCCGCCCAGTCCTGTAAAATCGGTCTTGCCCTTTTGGGCAGTCAGACGGAAATGCCGATCGCGGGTTGCGTCGAGCAATGGTGGCATAGCCAACGCCCTGACACTCCCCTGTGCGATGGCCGCCAGCGGACCTGTGGCGAACGGCAGGCCAGCCAAGCCGGCGATGAAGGCTCTACGATTTGTCATGGTATAGCTTGTGTCTCACGCTAGCTCACTTGGGAGGGCGGCCAGTGCGGCTTCTCTTGTTACTGTCGGCAGACCTTGCTCGATCCAGCCGGATCTCCCCGGGGCGCCAAGCATCCCGCCTACGGCGTCAACAAAGCCGGCAGCTTTCGCTTCACGCAACTTGCTCATTACGAGACCTGAGCGATGGCCGGTCCGACAAATCAGGGCGACCGGGCGTCCCGCAGCAAGATCGCGGGCGTCGAAGAGGCGCTCCCCGAACCGCGGATGGGTCATGTCGATTGGCCACGCCCCCTCCGCGACGCCGGTATCTTGCCATTCCTCGGGTCTGCGGATGTCCACAAGCCTTGCCAAATCGCTTTTCAGCGCATCATGGAGAGTATCGAGCGCCCATACGTCATGGTTGTCAGCCCAAGCTGGCGAATAGGCAAGCAAGGTGCTCGATGCGAACAGGCCAAAAGTTTGACGGCGGCTCAGCATGGTCTGCCTCCTCAGTTTAGTTTATGCATTATCAACCGCAGATCGCAGCATATCGCGCACCTGCGCGGCGACTTCGTGCAGCTTCTCATTCTCGACAGCGGCCATCGAAGCCACTGGATCAACAGCGCTGATTTCAGTGCCGTTTTCGACCGTCCGCAAGATCACATTGCAAGGCAGCATCGATCCTATACGGGGCTCCAGCCCAATGGCCTCCCATGCCATATGAGGGTTGCACGCACCCAGAATGCGGTATCCATCCATGTCGCGGTCAATCTTTTTCTTCATTGTTGCCTGTACGTCGATTTCGGTCAGTACACCAAATCCCTTTTCTTTCAGGGCTTCGCGCAGGCGCATCTCCGCATCATCAATCGCCGTATTGGGCAGATGTCTGTTGTAGGTATAACTCATTTTGAGCCCTCTCGATCTTGTTCAGGCAAACCCAAAGCACCGAACCGTTGACGGGCTTACCTGAATGGGGAATTTCTGAACGACGGGGTTCAGTTGTCTTCGTCCGTCATCATTCCGGGATTTGCGGCCATACCCTGTGCCATGTTGTCGGCAGGGGCGACCATTTCGCCTTGAGAAATCTGGCCGTCGCCATCAGCATCAAGCATCTGGAAACGATCGACCATGGTCTCGCGCATCGCCTTGGCGTGAAGCGACGCGAATTCGTCAATCGAGAGCGTGCCATTACCGTCGGCGTCATAGTCCGACAGCATCGACTGAAGGCCCTCATGCGCCTCTTCGGGAGACACCGCGCCGTTTCCATCCATATCGAACATTGACATCATGTTGCCCCCCATCATCGGGAACATACCTTGACCGGTTGTGCTTGGTCCCATCATGCTGCCGTTTCCGCTCATCATGCCCGAATGCATTTGCATCATCATGCGCATCATGCCGTGCATCATCTGAAGATGCTCGGCCATCTGACTGGGATCCATCATGCCGCCACCCATCATCATTCCGGGCCCGCCCGTCCCTGCCATCGGTTGAGCAAGTACATTGGGAGAGACGCTTTCACCGCCCGCAGCTTGGTGATGGCTGTCATCGGCGAGCGCAGCACCTGCTGTGAGAACGGCAACCAGAAGACCGGTAGAAACTTTTGTTGAGTAGGACATTTTGAAGCCTTTCCTTCTTTTGACCTCATACAACTTGGCATCAAACATTTGAATGTAAGGACGTACACCCGTGGATTTGTATCCGTCTGTCGCAATGGACAGGGGCTGATACAATTGGCGACAAAAAGGAACCTGACCGTCTGATTTCCAATGCTTTAGAAGGGCCCCATGCAACACGCGCCACATATTCTCGTCGTGGATGACCATGAACAGATCCGGAAAAGTGTAACCCGCTATCTGGAAAAGAATGGCATGCGAGCAACCGCTGCCAAGGATGCGGCGGAGATGGACGCGAAGCTGGCTGTCGGAAGCTTCGACCTACTGGTCCTGGATATCATGATGCCTGGCGAGGATGGCCTTTCCGTTTGCCAACGTCTGTCAAGCGAAGGGCGACTGCCGATCATCATGTTAACCGCGCTCGGTGAAGATGCGGACCGTATTGTCGGTTTGGAGATCGGTGCGGACGATTATCTTCCCAAGCCGTTTAATCCACGCGAACTCCTTGCGAGGATCAAAGCCGTCCTGCGAAGAAGCGAGCACAAAGAGGCCTTCACCGGATCTCTGAGCGGCCGCAAAGTCCGCTTTGCACACCTTACCTTGGATGTAGACCGGCAGGTGCTTCTCGACGACGCGGGACAAGAGACCGCTCTTACGGTCGCAGAATTCAAACTGCTGACGGTCCTTCTGGAGCGCCCTCGGATGGTGTTGAGCCGCGATCAGTTGCTAGATCTTTCTCAGGGCATTTCCGCTGGTCCGTTGGACAGGAAAATTGACAACCAGATTTCGCGCCTTCGGCGAAAGCTCGAGCCCGACATTCTCCGTCCACGTATTATCAAGACGATCAGAAGCGGCGGCTACTGCCTGTCGGTCGACGTCGAGGTGTCCGAATGATCTGGCGGCTCCTACGATCTCTCCGGGTCCAACTCGTTCTTCTCATCATTATCGCGTTGGGGATCGCACAGTTTGTCAGCCTGTGGCTCTTCGCCGATGAACGAAGCCTCGCCATACGGGCTGCTCTTGGGTTTGAGGCAGCTGGACGAGCGGCAAATGTTGCGCGCTTGATTGAAGAGGCACCCGCTGACCTGCGCCCATCAATTATCCGCGCGGCGAACTCGCCCCTTGTTCGCTTTGACCTCGGGACGAAGCCGCTTGTGCAACATAGCGACCATTCGGATGGCGGGTTGGTTGAAACCCGCGTCCGCGCACTCCTGAACGACAGCTACAGTCGCGACATTCGTGTGGAGCTTCACCAGATCCAAGGCGCGATCCTGCCGCTACCGAACCTTTCGCACGAAATGACCGAGATGCACTTGGCCATGATGCGAGGTGAACTGTCCGCAATCGAGATGAACCTTTCAATTTCGATCGCCGGCGGCCAGTGGTTGAACGTAAGTACGCGCTTTGAGCGTCCGCCGATCCAGTGGCCGCTTTATTCCATGCTGACATTTGGTCTGACGGCAATGGCCCTGTTGGTCGCAGTGAGCTGGTTTGTCATGACCGGACTGCTGGGCCCTCTGCGGCGATTGGCCTGGGCGTCGGAACGATTGGGGCGTGGAGAAGACATAGACGCGTTGCCAGAACGGGGACCCCAGGAGGTTCGGGAGCTGACCGCTGGTTTCAACCGTATGCAGGACAGGCTGACACGGTTCGTTGCCGACAGAACGAGGGTTCTGGCGGCCCTTGGACATGATCTTCGATCTCCGCTCACCGCAATGAGAGTACATTCAGAAATGGTAGAGGAAGACGAAACCCGAGAGAGTCTCGTCGCAACCGTCGAAGAAATGCAGTCGATGGTGGAAGCAACCCTTACCTTCGCGAAAGGTCTCTCAGGGAACGAACCAATGCAGGATGTTGACCTGCAATCGTTCCTAGAAGCTCTGCGGGGGGATATGGTCGTACCGTTTGTGCTCTCTGACGGCCCCGAAGTCACGGTTCGATTGCGCCCCAATGCCATTCGACGCGCATTGCGAAACGTGATCGAGAACGCGGTGCGCTACGGCGGGTCCGCAACCCTGGGCTGGATATCAGCCGAGGGGGAAATAGAAATTTCCGTCACTGACAGAGGGCCGGGGATTCCAACCGCAGAATTGGAACGCATATTTGACCCATTCTTCAGGCTTGAAGAAAGCCGATCTCTGGAAACCGGCGGGCATGGGCTGGGCCTGTCGATCGCAAGGTCCATTCTTCGTGCGCAGGGTGGGGAGATCAGTCTGGCGAACCACCCGGACGGGGGGCTTATCGCGACAATTCGATTGCCAGTTGCTGAAACATGAAATGACAGAAAAGGAAACCGACATGCTTAGACTTACCAACACAACCGCAGCATTCACACTGTTCGCGACGACCGCCATGGCGGACCCCGGCGGAGATTATTACGGCCACATGTGGGGCGGTGGATTTGGAATGCTGGGAGGGCTGATGATGATCGTGTTCTGGGGCGTGATTATTGCGCTGATATTCTTCGCCGTTCGCTGGTTCAGCGAAAAGGGCCGTGCCTCCGGGTCGAGCGCGCATGACATTCTCAGGGATCGCTTCGCGCGCGGTGAGATTGATGAAGAAGAGTATCGCAAGCGCAAAGCCGCTCTAGACGACTGAGAAAGTGATCACCAGTCGACCCCACTGCTAAAGATCGTGAGGCTCCTATGACCCCGGAACTCGGCCATTTTGTGCTGGCCCTCGCATTGGCGTTGGCCCTCGTCCAATCGACTATTCCTCTTTTCGGCGCGGCCCGGGGCAATCTTCTCTGGATGCGTTCGGCCCGGTCGACTGCTTTTGGGCAGGTCGTCTTCGTCGGACTTGCCTTTGCAGCCTTGATGCGCGCTTTTGTTGTCTCTGATTTCACTGTTTTGAACGTTGCGAACAATTCGCATTCGCTGAAACCAATGATCTTCAAAGTCGCGGCGACTTGGGGAAGTCATGAAGGATCGTTGCTTCTCTGGGTCTTCATTCTGACCATCTTCGGTGCTGCGGTTGCTGCTTTCGGCTCAAACCTACCGGAAACACTTCGAGCGCGAACTTTGGCAATGCAGGCATGGATCAGCGTCGGGTTCCTGTCCTTCCTTCTCTTCACATCCAATCCGTTCGAGCGCGTCTTTCCTCCGCCGCTTGATGGCGCTGACCTCAATCCTCTGCTCCAGGATATCGGCCTCGCGATGCACCCGCCTCTGCTGTATTTTGGATATGTCGGTTTCTCGATCGTCTTTTCGTTTGCAGCCGCAGCCTTGATCGAGGGACGGATCGACACAGCCTGGGCAAGATGGGTTCGACCCTGGACACTGGCCGCGTGGATCAGCCTGACTGCGGGGATAGCTCTGGGATCGTGGTGGGCATATTACGAACTGGGTTGGGGTGGATGGTGGTTCTGGGACCCGGTTGAAAATGTCAGTTTTATGCCCTGGCTTCTCGGGACAGCACTTCTCCATTCGGCGATTGTCACTGAAAAGCGTGACGCGTTCAAAAGCTGGACAATCCTACTCGCGATCTTGACGTTTTCGCTGTCACTCCTCGGCACATTTGTGGTTCGGTCTGGCTTGCTGACCTCTGTGCATGCTTTTGCCGTGGATCCGGAGCGAGGCCTATACATTCTTGGCCTGCTTGCGATTTCAATTGGTGGCTCACTTGCACTCTATGCGTGGCGGGCGCCAATGATGGAAGGTGGCGGGTTGTTTAAGCCGATTAGTCGAGAGGCAGGGTTGTTGCTAAACAACCTGATCCTGGCTACAGCGACTGGCACGGTTCTGTTCGGTACGCTTTATCCGCTGTTTCTCGAAGCCGTTTCTGGTGACAAGATTTCCGTCGGTCCGCCGTTCTTCAATGGCGCGTTCGTACCAATGATGCTCCCCTTGGTTTTTGTCATGGGTCTGGGGCCGTTTTTGTCCTGGAAACGAGCCGATCTCGTCGGAGTGCTTCAACGTGTCCGCTTCGTGGTGGTGCTGGCGGTGCTGGCAACGCTCGCAATTTGGTATTTCGCCAAAGGCGGGCCCGTGTTGGCATATCTTTCGATCCTCATCGCGCTTTGGTTGTTTTTTGCTTCCTTACGTGAATGGGCGCTGCGGGTTCGTTTGTTCGAGGTTCCGCTCCAGGAAAGCATCCGGCGTGCCCGCAATTTGCCCCGCGCGGCGCATGGAATGACGCTCGCTCATGCGGGAGTTGCGGTCTTGATGATCGGCATGATTGGCTCTTCGGTTTGGAAATCTGAAGAGATCGCATTTGTAGAGCCCGGCACGAGTGTCAACATTGCGGGATTTGATGTCACATTTGAAGGTGTGCAGCGCGTTCGTGGCCCGAACTATATTGCGGATCAGGGAACCCTGCGCGTCGAAAGGGGCGGCTCTTTCGTGACGGCTCTCAAACCTGAACGGCGCAGCTATCCGGTCGCACAAAGTACGACAACAGAATCGGCGATACGGTCAACCCTGGCGGGAGACCTATACGCTTCGATCACGGAACCCTCTCTGGACAAAGCCGAAGAGAGCGGTGCCTGGACTCTGCGTATTCTCTATGAGCCATTCGTCGGCTTGCTTTGGTTGGGTGCGGCCATGCTTGTCATAGGCGGCAGTCTGTCCTTGTCCGATCGCCGCTTCCGGGTCGGGGCACCCCAAAGCTCCAAGGCACGATCCACGAAACCGGTCGCAGCGGAGTGAGCAATGAAACGAGCTGTAGCGATTATTCCCTTGGTACTGGCAGTGATTGTCGGCGGATTTTTCTTGTGGGGCCTGAATCCCAATCGTGACCCAAGCGAGATTCCTTCGGTTCTCATTTCTCAGCCAGCTCCCTCGTTCATTCTCGGGCCGGTGCCGGGTCTTGATGTACAGGGACTGTCTCGGGAAAACCTGCTCGGAAACCCAACGCCAGTCGTCGTTAATGTGTTCGCTTCCTGGTGCGTTCCCTGTCGTGCCGAACACGCGGTTCTGAGCGCTTTGGTTGAGCGCGATGGCGTGCGTTTGTTCGGGATCAACTACAAGGATCAACCGGTAGACGCGGTCAATTGGCTTCAAAATCTCGGGAACCCGTACGAACGTATTGGCTTGGATCTGTCAGGTCGTGCCGGGATCGAGTGGGGGATTTCGGGTGTGCCCGAGACATTCATTGTCGGAGGCGATGGAACGGTGCTCTACCGATACGTCGGCCCGATCGTCGGTGAAGAGGCTGTATCAACCTTTCGCCAGGCTCTCCGACAAGCGGGTGTGTTAGAGGAGAGGAGCTGACATGCGTCGTTTTTTCCTTGTGTTGGCACTCATCATGCCAATGTCTGCGCAGGCTGTTGAGCCCGACGAAATCCTCTCCGATCCAATCCTCGAGGCTCGGGCACGGGAGGTTTCCAGGCAGCTTCGCTGCGTAGTTTGCCAAAATCAGGATATTGACAGCTCGAACGCCGGCGTTGCGCGCGACCTACGACTTTTGGTCCGGGAACGGTTGGTTGCGGGTGACACGAACGAAGATGCAATTGCTTTCATCCAAGCGAGATACGGCGATTACGTTCTACTGAAGCCTCCGTTTAAACCCGAGACCTACGCTCTCTGGTTTACCCCCCCACTCCTTGGGCTCTTGGCTCTGGGGATCGGTGGCGGCATCCTGATGGGCTCTCGAAAAAGAAAAAAAATCGCAGACCTGAGCGATGACGAGGAGGCCGAGGTCGCACGCATTTTCACTTCATCCAGCGAAGGGGACCACCGATGATATGGATTGCAATGGCAGTCCTCGCCTTGACTGCCTCAGGTATTGTTGCGGCTTCGGCGTGGAAGCCTGCCTTGGTGCAAGGTCCGGCCGAAGACAGGACTCTCGCAGTTTTGAAGGACCAGTTGTCTGAAGTCGATCGGGATGCTGAACGCGGCCTGCTTTCTGTCGCAGAGGCGCATGCGGCGCGACAGGAAATCAAGCGGCGGGTTCTCTCCGTGGGGAGAGTAAAAAACACCGGGGAATCCAACGGCGGCGGCAGGGTCATACTCATGGCTGCTGCGGTCTTTGTGCCGCTGTTCGCGGCGGGGTATTACAGTTTTGCTGGAGCGCCAAACCTATCCAGCATCGCTTTCGAGGATCGCCAGGCAGAGGTCGCGCAAAATCGTGAAATCGAAGCGTTGGCGCAGAAGCTATTGCAGCGGTTGCAGGCGGATTCAGAAGGCGGAGCCTTGGAGGGCTGGATGCTCCTTGGACAGACCTTCATGAAATTGGGCCGCGCTTCGGATGCCGCATCGGCCTACGAGCGTGCAACACAATCCATGAATGCCGATTCTGCTGTGTTTTCGATCTATGCGGAAGCTCTCATCGTTTCCGAACAGGGGATCGTGACACCCCAAGCGAAGCGGGCCATTGCAAGAGCACTTGAGCTCGATCCGACCAATCCTGCTGGAACTTTTTACGATGCTGTCGGGCTTGCGCAAGCGGGTGCGAATGAGCAGGCCTACAATCGTCTTCTCACGCGATTGGACGAAGTGGATGGGTTCGCACCCTGGATGGAAACATTTGTCGCGGAAGCAAACCGGATAGGTGCGGCACTGGGCCGAGCGCCTATCAGTTTGTCGGATTATGCTCCAGTAATGTCAGGCAATTCGCCCGGCCCCACTGCTGCAGATGTCGAAGCGGCCAGCCAGATGGATGATGTCGATCGAGATGCATTTATCCGATCCATGGTGGAACGTTTGGCAACACGCCTTGAGGCTGAACCAGACGATATCGATGGATGGATGCGTCTTGGCAGGGCCTACAGGGTGCTCGGCGAAACTGACCTCGCCTTGAACGCGTACAGTCGAGCCAAAGAGCTATTGGTGCCCGTTTCCTCCGAAGACCCGCGCCAAAGTGTCATTTTGCAGTCCTTGGAAGAACTCCAGTCGGGCCAATAGCCCGCGGAAGCTTCACTCGCGATGAACAAACCATGAGAGAGCACGAACGGCGTATGTGCACGATCCGACCTCACCCGAATGACTAGAAAGAATGTCCATGCCTTTGTCCGCACTTCCGTTCCCAAATATCGGGCCGGATATATTTTCGGTTGAGATCGGCACGTTTACGTTGACTCTCCGCTGGTATGCGTTGGCCTATATCATCGGCCTTCTCGTCGGCTGGAGAATTTGTGTTGCCACGGTCAAACGCGCCGCTCTGTGGCCTGCATCGGGCGCCCCGCTAACACCGCGCCAAATTGAGGATCTTTTGACCTGGATTATCATCGGGGTGATCGTTGGCGGGCGGTTAGGGTTCGTGATGTTCTATCAGCGCGGGTTCTATCTTGCCAATCCGTTAGAAATTCTGAAGGTCTGGCAAGGGGGAATGTCATTTCATGGTGGGTTTGCTGGCGTAACCATTGCCGCGCTTGTTTATGGCATCCGTCAGCGTATGCCGCTCCTGAGCATGGCTGACCTTCTCGCTCTGGCAACGCCTCCGGGCTTGTTCTTGGGCCGGATCGCAAATTTCATAAACAATGAACTATGGGGCCGCCCATCGGACATGCCCTGGGCCGTCATATTTCCCGGTGACGCAGCGCAATCATGCCCGGGAATAACCGACATTTGCGCACGGCATCCTTCGCAACTGTACGAAGCCCTTTTGGAAGGCCTGTTGCTTGGCTTCGCTCTCCTATTCCTTGCGTGGCGGCGCGGATGGCTTAGGACACCAGGGGCAATTTGCGGGCTCTTCCTGGCCGGATATGGTTTTGCGAGAAGTTTTGTAGAGTTGTTTCGCCAGCCCGACGCTCAATTCGCAGACGTGAACAATCCGATTGGGTATGTTGTGCAGTTTGGTGACTGGGGGCTTACGATGGGGCAATTCCTTTCCTTGCCGATGTTAGCCGCGGGATTTGGATTACTTTGGCTGGCGCAGAAGCGGTCCGCCATAGGATCGGCATCTTAGGGCGCAAATGAAACTTTCGACGCATTGCCTTATTCTACTGCGATATCCCCTGACGCTTCAGTCGTGATCCTCCTCACCCATTTGGTGCATCATTTCTTCAATCTTTTCGGGGATGTCGCCGGCAGAGAATGCCTTCTGTTCTTCGGAATCGTGAACGAACGCGATGATATCGGCAAGCTCCTGACCTGTGAATTCAATTTGCCCGCCGAGCTCATCCTCTTGGGCAGCGACCATCGCCGGCGCGCCGCGCCACATTCGGGCGGCAAATTCAAACGGGTTCATTGGCAGGTCCATATACGCTGCATCAAGGGCGGGGGCATCCTCGCCTCCGACCCCGTTGATAGAATGACAAACGACACAGCCTTTCGAGGCGAACAGCGCACGCCCCTTGGCTGCATCCATGTTTGGCAGGAACAGTCCGGAGCTCATCATCTGACTCATCGCCCCATTATCTGTCATATGCCCGCTGTCTTGGGCGCCGACTGGCAGCGCCCACACCACAGCAATGGCTAAGATCATCTGTCTGGAAATGTAGGTCATTTTGGTCTCCTTGGTTTGCAGGTGATTGTCTGAACGCTGTTGCCCCTTCTCCGGCGATGGATTGTACCCAATACTGTTTATTGAACGGTCTGATGGACCTCGCGATCGTTCTTGTTTCCCCTCAAATCTGCGCGCGCCGTAGCCGAAGGGAGTTTAGGACGACCGAGATTGAGGAAGCGCTCATGGCAAAGGCCGCAAACATCGGACTGATCAAGATCCCGAGGAATGGGAACAAGATCCCCGCAGCGACGGGCACGCCCGCAGTGTTGTAGATCAGAGCAAAGAACAGGTTCTGGCGTATGTTCCGCATGGTCGCGCGGGCGAGTTTGCGCGCACGCACGATACCGTCGAGGTTCCCTTTGACGAGCGTGAACCCTGCGCTCTCAATGGCCACATCGGCGCCGGTGCCCATGGCAATCCCGACATCGGCCTGAGCCAGGGCAGGTGCATCGTTGACACCGTCGCCGGCCATGGCAACCTTGTGCCCCTTGGCCTGAAGTTCCTTGATGATCTTCGCTTTGTCTTCCGGCATCACATCGGCGCGGATCTCGTCGATGCCTAGACTGGACGCGACGGCCCTAGCGGTACGCTCATTGTCTCCCGTCGCCATGATAATACGGAACCCAAGTGCGTGCAGTTCCTTCAGGGCGGCCGGTGTGGTCGCCTTTACCGGGTCTGCGACGCTGAAAAGACCGGCAACGTCATTCTCGACGACGACAAACATAACCGTTTCGCCATTATCCCGACGGGCATCCGCCTTGTCCCGAAGCTCTGCTGCATCAAGTCCGAGGTCAGTCAGGAGTTTCACGTTGCCGAGCGCCACTACCCGCCCGTCCACCGTGCCTTTGACGCCCTTGCCGGTGACCGCCTCGAAGGCGTCGGCTTTTGCCAGGTCGACGCCACGCTCTTCAGCACCGCGTACGATGGCTTCCGCGAGAGGATGCTCGGAGCCGCGTTCCAGCGATGCGGCAAGCCGAAGCACTTCTACCTCATCGTGACCCGGTTCAGGGTAGACGCCGACAAGTTTCGGCTTGCCTTCCGTCAGCGTGCCGGTCTTGTCGACGATCAGGGTATCGACCTTCTCGAACCGTTCCAGTGCCTCTGCATTCCTGATCAGGACACCCGCCTGCGCGCCGCGCCCCGTCGCCGTCATGATAGACATCGGTGTCGCAAGGCCGAGGGCACAGGGACAAGCGATGATGAGAACGGCAACGGCCGCAATAAGAGCATAGGAAAGGGCCGGGACCGGGCCCCAAATGGCCCAGCCAATGAAGGCCAGCACGGCGATGCCAATAACTGCAGGCACGAAATATCCGGAGACCTTGTCGGCGTATTTCTGGATCGGCGCGCGAGACCGCTGCGCATTGGCCACCATCTCGACGATTTGGCTCAGCATCGTGTCGGCGCCGACGCGCGTCGCCTCCATGATCAGGCTGCCGGTTCCGTTGATCGTGGCACCCGTTACAGGGTCTCCTCCGACCTTTTCTACAGGTACCGGCTCGCCCGTGATCATGCTTTCGTCAACTGAGGACCTGCCTTCGACGACCATACCATCGACCGGCACCTTGTCACCGGGTCGCACACGTAGTCGGTCGCCGACCTGGACCTGTTCCAATGGAACCTCTTCCTCGCTTCCGTCGTCGCGGATAATACGTGCCGTCTTGGCGGCCATATCCAGAAGAGCACGGATCGCCTTGCCAGTGCCTTCGCGAGCGCGCAGCTCCATCACCTGTCCCACAAGGACCAGCGTGACGATCACAGCCGCCGCCTCGAAATAGACGCCGACATGCCCTTCGGCATCCCGGAACCCATCGGGGAATATGCCCGGTGCCAGGACGGCGATGATGCTGAACAGCCATGCGGCGCTTACACCCATGGCAATGAGACTGAACATATTGAGGTTCCTTGTCCGGAACGAGTTCCAGCCACGAACAAGGAAAGGCCAGCCGGACCAAAAGACAACGGGTGTCCCGAGCGCGAGTTCGACCCAGAGGGTGACGCGTTCTCCGAATATCTCGCGCACCCCGCTCAGGCCAAGATAGGGGCCCATGGTCAGCACAAGGAGCGGTACGGTCAAAATGGCCCCCACCCAGAAACGACGGCTGAAATCCACAAGCTCCGGGTTCGGGCCTTCCGCTTCCATGGCGGCCGATTCCAGTTCCAGCCCCATACCGCAGATCGGACAAGACCCGGGATGCGTCTGGCGCACCTGAGGGTGCATCGGACAGGTATAAACCGGGCCAGTGTAGTCGTTGGGAACCGAGTCCAAGTGGTTTGGCTCCACCGCGTCGCCCGTGTGCTGATGATGGGCGTGGTGTTGCGAGGGCTCGCCCTCCGGCACCAGATGCATCTGGCATTTCGGGCAATCTCCCGGTTCGGCGCGGCGTACCTCGGGGTGCATCGGGCAAGTGAAGACCGTGCCCGCGTAGCCAGAAGGAACTTGATCGTCAGATCCGTTGGCATGTTCGTGATGGTTGTTCATTCGGGGATCCTTTCCCGTATTTCTAGCTCATTGCCTCAAACCTAATTCTTCCAGTAACTGGAAGGTCAAGTGGCGCATTGAGCAACTTTCATTTCTGTCGCTAACAGCTCGCCGACGCAGACTGCGTTCGTTGAGTGTGGAATCGTATCGGTACTGACGATCCGCGCGGCACCGGCATGGCGGATTGCTTCCTCTGCGCCGTGTGCGAAAACCGCGTGGATAATTACGCAAGTCGCAGGTCGGGCACCGGCCTGCTCGAGTTGTTCGAGCGTTCGGATCAGCGTGTGTCCGGACGAGGCGATATCATCGAGGATCACGGGTGTCCCCTGTCGGAAAACGGCGCTGCCCGGCAGGCTGATCTCGACCTGCCGATCCCCGGAGCGATGTTTTGTCAGCACTTCGTAGGGGCGTCCGGCGAGCCTGGCGACTTCAGCCACCCATTGCTGGCTTTCGCTGTCAGGCCCAAGGAGCACGGCCTCTGGAACGTTCGCCGCAATCCAGTCGGCCAGCAGAGGGGCTGTGGCGACACGATATGCGGGAATGCGGAACAGCGCTGAAAGGCTCGGGTTGCGATGCAGATGGGGGTCAGCGGTCATCACCCAGTCGAAACATTCATCAAGAAATCCCGCGAAGATCGGGGCGCTCACAGCTTCGCGTGGATGAAACCGCTTGTCCTGGCGCATGTAGCCAAGATAGGGCGCGACCAGCCCCACACGCGCGGCCCCAAGTTCGCGCGCCGTCAGAGCTGCGAAACGCAGAGGCAACGCCAGCCGATCAGGATCGCGCAACGTGGCGAGGAAGGCGATTTCGCGTCCTGCAGGATCGCCGCCGAGCTTCACGAGGGTTTCACCATCGGGAAAATGGTGCAAGTCCACCGGCTGGATTTCGGCACCGGATGTCGCCGCCATTCTGCGCGCCAATGGCTCCATGCCGGGAAAGGGGGCGATAATGGTCATCAGTTTGCCTCCTCAATTGTGCAAAGTCCCAATTGCGCCTCGGCATAGGAGCGGGCGTATTCCAGTTCTCCCAGCGTTTCGGCGTGGATCTCGAACAGCGGCTTGCCAAATTCGATATGGTCACCGATCTGGACCAGAAGGCGCAGCCCTGCGAGCTGCTGCCGCGGTGCGCCGGCGAGTTTCGCTGTGCGCGCGATGCGACGATTGTCAATCGCAATGAGGCGCCCCGCCGTGCGGGAGGTGATCACCGCATGATAACGCGCCTCACCGGGCTCAGTGAAACCGCCTTGTGCATCGCAAATCGCCATGAACTTCGCCTCGGCAGCGCCGCTGTCGAGCAGCTGTGCGGCCACCTTTCGCCCTCCCGCGCTGCCCGTCTCGGGGACAAGGTCCAGCAGCGCTCCAGCGATGTCGAGTGCACGGTCGCGCAGGTCGACAGGGAAGTTCTCGTTGCGGCGTAGCACGGCAAGGACATCTTGGGCTTCAAGTGCGGGTCCAATTCCGCGGCCGACAGGTGCAGTCCCGTCGCTTTGATGGATCGAGAGCGTCAGGCCGATGGCCTTGCCAACGGCGCGGAGCCGCTCTGCCAGCGCAGCGGCGGTTTCCGCCGAGCGGACCTTGGCCGTTGGTCCGACGGGCACATCGATCAGCACGCGCTTCGCACCGACCGCAGCCTTCTTCGACAAGACGCTCGCCACCAGCTGTCCGTCGCTGTCGAAATCGAGTGGCCGTTCAATCCGGATCAGAACATCGTCCGCAGGGCTGAGAGCGAGGTTGCCCCCCCAAACGATGCACCCGCCCTCAGCCTCGACGACGCGTCTCAACGCGGGGATGTCGAGCGAGACGGGAGCCATGACCTCCATCGTGTCGGCCGTGCCTGCGGGGGAAGTGATCGCGCGAGAAGAGGTCTTGGGGATCATCAGCCCCGCCGCCGCGATGATCGAAACGATGATCGGCGTGGTGCGGTTTCCTGGAAGCCCCCCGACGCAATGCTTGTCGTAGATCTCGGCGCCGCCCCAATCCAGCGTTTCGCCCGCCGCCTGCATGGATCGGGTCAGTGCGATGGTTTCCGCAATCGAAAGCCGGTCGCCCGCGCAGGCGGTGATGAAGGCTGCCAGATCGAGATCGGAGAGACGATGATCGAGGACGTCACGAATGATTGCGTCGAACCTTTGCTGCTCAAGGGTTTCTCCATAGACCTTGGCGCGGATCGCTGAGACGGAGTCCGGTGGCTCCGGGTGCGTAAAACTTGCCCGGTCCCCCGGTTGGGGCTTCAGGGCGGCCCAGGCTTCTTCCGACAAGGCGGCAGTGTCGTCGGGCAGCCAGTCGCCATTGGTCAACACGTTCAGCGTGGCAATCACCGACCTGTCGCCGAGCGTGACCTCGATCCGGGTCAGGGCTGCGAAGCCTTCGGCGCGGCAGACGTGGCAGTCTTCGCGCATGAAGACAACGGGTTGCCGGTAAGTGTCGATCCCCGCGCGGGACAGGGCGAGCGTATTGTCGATTTCTGTCATTTTGGATTGTCCAGCCGGATCGTTTCGAGGTGTTCGGGGGCGCGGGCAGGCCAGCCGAGTTCATGTTCGATCCGCCAGCGCAGCCGGTCCGAGGCAGAAGGTTCGCCGTGAGTCACATAGGTCATGCGCGGCGCGCGATCCGACGCGCGCATCCAGGCCAGCAACTCTTCGGCATCGGCATGTCCGGAAAAGGCTTCGAGCTGGATCACCTCTGCCCTGATCGGGAAATCTCGACCGAACATGCGCAGACTGTCCGCGCCAGCGGCCAGTGCCGCCCCGCGGGTACCGCCAGCCTGAAAGCCCGACAGCAGGATTGCGTTGCGCGGGTCGCCGCCGAAGCTGGCGAGGTGATGCAGGATCCGCCCGCCGGTCAACATGCCGCTCGCCGAAATGATGATCATCGGGCCATGCTGCGTGTTCAGCTTCTTCGACTCCTCGACCGAAGTGACCCGCTTGGCGATCTGGAACATCGCAAGGCAATCCTCCCAGGCAACGTGATGTTCTTCGTGATGGCCGTGGTAGATTTCGGTCGCGTCGATCGCCATTGGCGAGTTGAGATAAACCGGCACATATGGGATCTCGCCGCGGTTTTGCAGGCGTGCAATGTGATACATAAGCCCCTGCGCGCGCCCAACCGCGAATGAGGGGATGAGAACCGTACCGCCCCGCCCGAAAACACGTTTCAGGATTGGCAGAAGCTCTTCCTCCGCGTCGATGGCTGCGTGATGGCGATTGCCATAGGTGGATTCACAAACCAACACGTCCGCACCTGAGAACGGTTGTGGTGGTCGCATCAGTGCGTCGTTCTGTCGGCCGAGGTCGCCACTGAAGTGGATTGTCCTTCCCGGCAGTCTGATACGGATCTGCGCCGCACCGAGCAAATGGCCCGCCGGGATGAACTCTGCGGATATTCCGTCACCAACATCGATTGTGCTGTTGAAGGGAACTCTGTGCAAATGCTCAAGCGCCGCCTGAGCATCTTTCAACGTGTAGAGCGGCTTGGGGTTCTTGTGCTTGGAGTATCGGTGCCTTTTGGCAAAACGTGCCTCCTCTTCCTGGATATGGCCGCTGTCCGGCAGGATCAGGCCGCAGAGTTCCTCCGTCGCTTCGGTACACATCACCTTCCCTCGATACCCGCCGCGGATCAGCGCAGGCAGATAGCCTGAGTGATCGAGATGCGCGTGCGTCAGAAGTACGGTGTCAATGGTGGAGGGGCGTACCGGAAACGCCTTGCGGTTGCGGTCCCGCAGCGATTTGAAGCCTTGAAACAAGCCACAATCAACTAGAATGCGGCGATCCCCGGTTTCAATCAGATAGCGCGATCCGGTTACTGTTCCGGCGGCTCCCAGAAAACGAAGTGTTGGGCGAGTGTCCTGTGCCATGATCCTGTGCCTTTCATTCCCATCGGCAGCCCTTCAGGGAAGCGCCACCATCTGATGTCCTTCTCCTTCGACAGAAACTGTTTCACGCGTTTGCAGTGAGCTGGTATCGATGAGCCAAACCACGGGCTCTGCACGGCTTGAGACATAAAGGATGTCGGAGCCTGGAATTACCGTCAGGTGGTAGGGTTCTGGTGCAAGCGTGGCTGTGCGCACTTCCCCGGTAGCGAGTGCAACTGAGGCGAGTTTGTCCTCTCCCCTACCCGCGACGAACAAAGTTGCCCCATCATTTGACAGCCCCAGTCCATGAATCTCGCCGCCAATTTCGAAGGTCCGCAGCTTTTCACCGGTACTCAAAAACAGTTCCAGAACCTGACCTGCGTCCGCGTCTGCCACAAAGAGTCGATCAGTTTCGGGCGAAACCGCCGTATGTTCCGGGGTGTCACCTGCAATGAAGTTGCGACGAACGATACCCCGCGACAGGTCTACTTCGCTGATCGTTCCGTTACCGGTGTTGGAGACGTAGACGAGATTGGGATCAGTTCCGAACGCTGCATAGTTCGGCATCGATCCAGTCGGGACAAATGCCGTCATGCCGAAAGTCGCCAGGTCAATCACCGATATTCCGTCACCTGCCGGATGGGTCGCAACGGCAAAGCGTCCATCAGGGGAAACTGCCGTATGATGTACGGCACCCGGCACCTCTATCCGACGCAGGATATCGCCACTTTTTGCGTCCAGAATCGAGAGAAGACTGATCCCGGCATCGGGTGGCCCCATTGGCGCGGCCTTTGGTGCGTGGTGCGCGGCGTGATCGTCTGCAGACACGGTGGAGGGCTTTTCTAGCGCCGCGACATCCTCGCGCGGGATCTCCGAATAGCTGCCGGCGACCAGATACGGCACGCCGGGTGCGCCTGCGAGACCGTGGACCGCCTCGACATCATTGATCCGACGCAGGACTTTTCCAGTCTCCGCCTGAACCATCAGGACTGAATTGGCGCTGCCCTCTGGAATGAAGACCGTAGGCGGAGCGGCCAAAGCTGGTGCTGACACGAACAAAGTGGCGAGCGTATAGGCGATGCGGGGCGACATGTTCATTTTTGGAACCTTTATCTGGTCGAGATCATGCGGTGGCCGTGGCGAGGGCAGAAAACCGGCGGATCCACGGTTAATAGGAGCGAATGAAGTGAGGAGCGCGGTCAGGCAGAATCCGGACATCCAGACTACGAGCCTGTCGAAAAACCTAAGCGTCACGATTGGCGTAAAAGCCGAAAGGGAGGCGCTTCGCTACCTCGCTGACTGGAATGCTCAGAAGAGAATGGGGACGTGTATGAATTCGTCATCGGCGAAAGACGCCGATTGCCGCCACGACATTACCATTCGCGTGCTACGGTTCGAAACTACTGCGCTGACAAGCCCGTTAGGGATCAGAGCAGCGGCGCAACCGGGATGAATTCCGCAATCCGCGTCCAGAATAACGTGGACGGAGGAATTTGCGTCGGTGACCTGAACAATCTGCGTCTCTAACCCGGCAGGCTCGCCCTCATGCGCATGCAAACCATCGGCAATGAGACCGAAAAACAAGGCTCCGATCAATATCAGGACGAAGCTGACGCGAATACGCGACACTCTTCTGACATCGATATGTGGCCTTGATCGCATGATTTGAGTCCTTCCTAGGTGATTATAACACGCTATCCAGATGGTGTGGTTGATCTAAATCAGGGCGTTAAATGCTGCCTGACTCGGCGTCCTTGATGCGCAGCTTAGGCGAAATTACTCAGTCGGCACTTTGCTCCAAAGTGTTTCCAAATCTGGAAACCTTCACATCGTCCTCGATGAGCGTTGCTTGAGCGGCCCCCGGACGCGCCGCGTGCAGAGCAGCAAGAACATCCTGAGTCGACAATATTTCAGACAGGATAATTCCTTCGGGAGCAGACGGCCCATAAACCGCGTTGAATGGAATGCCGTAACGGTTGTTGGTCTCCAAAAAACGGGTGATCGCGTCATCTGGGCGGGTCCAGTCGGCCAGCATCGGCGTGACACCAGAGCTGTTCAATGCCGAAAGAACCGGGTCGCGTTCAAGAACGAGCGCCTTGTTGGCTTTGCAGGTCAAACACCAATCGGCGGTTACATCGACAAAAACGACCTCTCCGCGTGAAACCCGACGGGCAATATCGCCGCGGTCAAATGTGACCCAGGCAATTTTTCCTGCTTGGGCATCGGGTGCGGCGGGTGTTGCCAAGAATGGCGCGGCCGCGACCGCGAGTGCCGCCAGCGCCAGCCCAAAGGGCCAGCGAAGAGATCTTGGCACCCAGGGCGATGCCGCTATGAAGAGCATAACCGCACCGAGAGATGCAACTGTTAGGGCCGCGCGCGATCCAGCAACGCCGAGCAGGACATAGAACAGCCATGCCGCGGTACCCATCAGGAGGATGCCAAGGCCGGCTTTCAAGGCGATCATCCAGCGGCCGGGCTTGGGCACGAACCGAACAACGTTCGGCACGATGGCCACCAACAGATATGGGCTGGCCAGACCTAACCCGAGAAAGGTGAAAACGACAGCGATGTCTATCACCCGCCCCGCAAGTGCGAATGCGATAGCTGTTCCAAGAAACGGCGCGGAGCAGGGAGTAGCCATGACCGCCCCGAAAAATCCGGTGGCAAAATCCGCTCCATAACCGGCCGTACCTCCTGCTTTCATCAACCGCGTTGTCAGGGCGGCTGGCAAAGAGAATTCGAACAGTCCAAACAGGTTTGCGGTGAACAGACCAAGGATCAGGAGCATCAGAACCAGGAACGTTGGGCTCTGGAACTGGAGCCCCCAACCGACGGCAACGCCAATCTTTTGCAATGCGAAGAGAACAGCCGCGAGTGCCCACATAAAGACCATGACTCCGGCGGCGGCGGCCAAGAAGCCTGCCCTGACTTGGGCATTGCCGCGTCCTTCGGATTTCAGGGCAGAAGATAACTTGATCGACAGAACAGGAAGCACGCAAGGCATGGCGTTCAGGATCAAGCCCCCAAGAAAAGCGATGATGGCGATCCAGATCACTTGATCAATGCCGGGGACCACCCGATCAATACTGAAAGGGGGAGTTGGGGCGGTTGTTGCCCGATCTGGCGTGACGGTGAGGGCGTGATCCGGCCCGTCCGTCACGGTTACCCGTGGCGGCGCGTCTGTATCTGCCATGTAGGCAAGAATTGGGAATTCAGCCCAAAGCGTTCGCCCGCTTGCCCCAAGGCGAATGTCGGGCTTCCCCAACGTGTTGCCATCACCAATTTCAGGAAAGACGTCCGGGGTTTTGAAGGCAGTCGTGGCAGCTATTTCTATCGTTAGGCGGGTGAAATCATCGTTTATATGGGATGTGGCGGCGGTCACGCCTGCCGCTCCTCCTTCCGCCGGAACGCGTGCGAGAAATGCCCCGATACGATTAGCCGAGACTTGATCGATTGAGTTCCCCTGAGGCAACGAAAGTGCCAAGTCAAAATCCTGGGGGACACAAACTGCTGAGCAGGTCAAGAGCTTGACGTTTGCTCTGAGTTCGACAGGTTCCCCAGGATCCTTCAGGGTGATCTGAAGTGGAAAGACAACCTCATCATGATAGCCGAAGTTTTCGATGCCAAAGGCAGTGAACCGCTCGGGCGCAGGCCATAGGAAATCAACGCCCGCGACATTCGTCGACCCGCTCCAGTCGATCTGTGGCGGAATGCCAACCTCGCCAGGCGAACGCCAATAGGTTTTCCATCCGTCAGCAAGGTTCAGATCCAGACCGGCGGAGAGCGTTTGAGCTTCGGCGGAAACGGCATCCTCGGCGGAGATCAGCCGCGCTTCCACCGCAGTGACCTTGTGGGCGACTGATACCTCGGCCGTTGCAGCAAAGGGGATCAAGAGCCAGAACATTGCGGCAGCGAGGGTACCGCAGAAAGCAAGACGGATTGGCGAGCGCCAGATGGTCATCGCACTATCTCCAGGCTTTGAACTTGAGTGGCAACAAAGCCTGATCGGCCGTTTACACAATCCAACTGGCCCACACCGTTGGAGATAGGCCCTGCCAGACGACATCCATTGGGCAGCTCCAGCTCTGGTGACTTTGTCGACAAAGTTGGCGGCGGGTTTGTCGGGCACAGGACTGGTCCGCCGGAACAAGCGCTCACGAAAATCGCTCCCAAGAAGACAGTCGCCAGCCGCGCTCTTGTTCTCATTTCGACTTACCGCCGGACGGCGCTGTCGGTCATATCTTCAATCGGCACTGGCTGGGGGGCGGTCTGCTTGTGCTCTTTGCTTCCATGGCATGAACGCCCCATCATCTTGTGCATCACAAAATGGGCGCCAACGCAGAGCACCAGAGGCGCAAAGACGGTAGCGTTTGCCCAAAGGCCTGCGACGGTGCCTCCGCCAATCAGGAAAGCTGCGATGGGTAGAAGCATGACAGCACAGCAAGCCATCATGCCCCAGTGCATCAACTTTCCGTGGCGATTGCCACCTGACTCGCTATCCTCTTGCATGGAATCCACCTCTGATTTTGGTCAACGCATCCTGTTTAGCTTGATCTCCCGCTGGAAGGTCAAGGATACACTTCGATACAAATCTTGCGGCCTGTTGCGGTTGAGATTCAGCCCCATCTGAGCAATGCCTGTCTCGTCCAATTGAGTAACCAAGGACGAACAAATGGCAGAGAGACCGAGTTTGAACAGGCGGAGCCTGATTGCAATTTCAGGCGCATTCTTGATGACCCCCCACACTCTTCGGGCGGAAGAGGCTGGTGTGGTAAGACGCAATATCTCGTCGTTCGTTCTCCACAATTGGCGTGATCACTTTGACCGTCTCGGGAAGGGCATCATCATTTCGGATACTGTCACAAAGGTGCTCCAACACTGGACAGAGGATGAAGAGATGCGGATTTACCCGACCTCTGTTCCCTTGACTGATGAATTGACGAAGCGCGGGTATACAGAAGTTGTCGAGAAACGGGAAAATCCAAGTTGGGCGCCGACCCCTTCAATGCGGGAACGCAATCCGGAATGGCCAGCCTATGTGCCTGGAGGAGATCCCTCCAATCCTCTGGGAACGCGTGCGCTCTATCTGTCGTGGCAATACTACCGGATCCACGGAACCCAAGACACGCGGAAAATCGGGCGTCGATCATCAAACGGCTGCATCGGCCTTTACAACGAACATATAGAAGAGGTCTTCGATCGCACGCCGGTCGGGACGCAGGTTAAGTTGATCTGAACGGATCACATGCAGGAGAGTAAAACACTATGAATTTCTGGGGATGGTTCGTTAGCGGGTTCTTCGTGCTCGGCCTTGGAGCGGTCGGTTGGCAAGCGTTGCAGCCGGCCCCGGCGCAGACCGCTCAAGGACACTCAATGGTTCCGCCGGACACGAGCGGCATTCCTCAGGGCGCGCCCATTGCCAATGTAATAATTCCCGCTGAGTTTTCGCCGCAAGCCCAAATGGGGCAACGCGCGTTCGAGGCAAAATGCGCCAGCTGTCATGGTGAAAATGCCGCAGGCCAGAATGGGGTCGCTCCTCCGCTTGTTCACAAAATCTACGAGCCGAACCACCATTCCGATGCCGCGTTCCTGAATGCGGCGCAAAACGGCGTCCAATCTCATCATTGGAATTTTGGCAATATGCCTCCCGTTGAAGGCCTCACCCAAGGTGATGTGAAGATGATTGCTGGATACGTGCGCGAACTGCAGCGCGCGAACGGGATCAACTGACTTTGGTCGTCAGGCTGAACATCTTCCGTAGCGCGATCCAGATTCTCCTGCTGGTCTCGATTGCGTTATTTGTCGTTCTCCCGGCGGGATCTCTCGATGCAATTGGCCATGAAACGGTCGCTGCCAAAGTTTCCGAACGAAGTGCGCAAAAACATCAGACCTCTCATGAGGAAGATGCAGATAATCTTCTCCCCGGGCATTGCGATCCGGGGCCGGACTGCTCGAAAAATATGGTAATTGTCATTTTATCAGCTCCGAGAGCTTCGACCAACTTGTCGCAATTGCCTCGCGAACATCCAGATCAGAGCTTTTCTAACCGGAATGTCCTAAGGGACACCCCGCCTCCCAAACACCTATCCTGACCTAGGGGCAACCACGCCTCATCAAATTAAATCTATCAAGCATGGAAATACAGGATACGGAACGATGAAAAGCAAACTGATGATCGGCCTCTTGGCAGGAACGACAATGGCCGCAGCTGCATTTGCACATGGTGGCGCGGAAGGCGTCGTCAAGGAACGCATGGACGGCATGATGGCCATGGGGCAATCGGTCAAAGAACTGGCTCCGATGATGCGTGGTGAAATCACCTATGATGCTGAAGCTGTTCGTGCGGGAGCACGCGTCTTTGTCGAACATAGCGAAGGCATGACCGAATTGTTTCCCGAAGGGTCTGCTGGGAAACCGTCGGAAGCAAAGCCCGAGATCTGGTCGGATTGGGAAGAATTCAGTGCGCTCGCAGAGCAGCTCAAGGTGGTTAGCGAAGGTCTTGCCAAAGCCGCCGACAACGGGCTTATGGCGTCAGCGGCGGGAATGGATGCAGGCTCTATGATGGGCACGCAATCCCCCGGTGGCATGATGGGAGCTTCGTCCATGATGGGAACTTCGTCAGGAAGCCCGATGATGGACTATGCCTCGATGCCCGCAGATGGGGCATTCAACATGGTGACCCAGACATGTTCGGCATGTCACGCGAAATTCCGCTACGAGGCGAAGTAAAGATGGGCCGGATGAAAAAACTGGTCTTTGCTGCAGGGGCGCTTGGCGCCCTTGTGGTCGGCGGCCTTGTGATCTGGCCGATTGGCAAGGTGCCCGCGTCGATCACGCAAACGGGTGATGTCCAGCGCGGCGCCTATTTGGCTCGCGTATCCGGGTGCATTTCATGCCACACCAATTCAGAGGCTGGCGGCGCCGCACTCGCAGGCGGCGCGGGGCTGGCGACAGATTTTGGCACGTTTTTTCCGCCCAATCTGACGACAGACAAAGAGAGCGGCATCGGGGGGTGGACGGTTGAGCAGTTCGCCAAGGCGGTTCGCCAGGGCATTAGTCCTAGCGGAGAGCCGTATTATCCCGCTTTTTCCTATCCGTTCTATGCGGATTTCACGGATCAGGACATTGCCGACCTTTGGGCAGCTTTCCAGACCGTGCCACCGGTCGCCGAGGCAGCGCTTGAGCATGATGTCAAGTTTCCTTTCGATCAGAGATGGGGCCTGAAGCTATGGCGGGCGGCCTATCTCTACGATCCACCCACGGAACCCATTGACGAGAAAAACGCACAATGGAACCGCGGTCGCGAGCTGGTTCGAGGTGCAGCACATTGCGGTGCTTGCCACACGCCACGCAATATCGGAGGCGGGCGCCTGCTTGACGCGGTTTTTGCTGGAAATGAGGCATTGCCAGGGGGGAGCAAGGCGCCTTCGATCACGCCGAACTCACTGGCGGAACGCGGCTGGACCGTTTCCAACCTCGCCTATGCGTTGCGTACTGGCGTGACGCCGTCAGGCGACGCTTTCGGCGGCAGCATGGTGGAGGTCGTGCAGGGCAATACGCGCTTTTTGTCCCCCGATGATCTGGAAGCGATGGCCGTGTACTTGCTTGATGGTGACGAACCTCGAGCCGACCGGGTCGCTCAGGGCGAGGGCGCCGCTGCTAATAAAGACATGTGACTGCAATAGAGACAATGTGTGAGCCAAAACTGGCTCGCACAACAAACGAGAACGAAATGACACACACCAGAAGAGCATTCATTCAATCGGGGTTGGCAATGAGTGCGTTGAGCGTCTTCCCTAAGGCTGGATCAGCAGCCACCCCTGAATTTCAGGTGATGACAGCGCAAAGTGGCGCCGTACAACTCGCCCCTCCGGACTACCCCAAGACGGAGATTTGGGGCTATGACGGAAAGTTTCCTGGCCCCGTGATCCGTGTTCGGCAGGGCGCGCGTCTTCAACGTCGGCTCGTCAACAAGTTGCCGCAGGCGACGTCCCTGCACTGGCATGGCGTGCGGATATCAAATGCGATGGACGGCGTGGCCGGGCTCACCCAAGATGCCATCCCCACAGGCGAAACCTTCGACTACGATTTTGCCGTTCCAGATGCAGGAACTTTTTGGTTTCACGCGCATAATCGCTCCGTCGAACAGGTCGCTCGTGGGCTCTACGGAGCGTTGATCGTCGAAGAACCGATAGCCCCGGATGTTGATCGCGATGAAGTCCTTATTCTTGACGATTGGCTCCTCAACCCGGAGACCGCACAACTCGACCCAGATTTTGAAGCCGTTCATGATCGTAGCCATGCAGGCCGACGTGGCAACTTTGTCGCCACCAACGGAAGCTTCAATTCTACGCTCAACGTGAGCCAGGGTGAGCGGATGCGGCTTCGGTTGATCAACGCGGCAAATGCCAGGATCTTTGTTTTGGGCCTGTCAGGTCTAAAGGGGTGGGTGATGGCGTTCGACGGAATGCCACTGGTGACGCCGAGTGAGATCAGCGAACCGATCATCCTTGGGCCGGGCCAACGAGCGGATTTGTTTGTCGACGTCATTGCGGATGAAGGGGAAAGTGCTCATCTGGTGCGGCTTGAAGACGGCCAGGGATTTGCCCAAACCGAGTTTCGCGTGACCGGCACTTTGGCCTCCGCTGTGCGGGATGTCCCCCAAGTTCTGCCACCGAACCCTAATATGGATGTGCCGGGACTGGAGCAGGCGAGACGCATCAGGCTCAACATGGAAGGCGGGGCAATGGGCAACCTTGACGCAGCCATACTTGAGGGTGAGCGAAAAACGTTCCGCCAACTGGTCGACGCGAACCAGTTCTGGGCTTTCAATGGTACCGTGGGCATGACCGAGAAGCCACTGGCTAGCCTGTCACGCGGTGAAACAGCGCGAGTGGAGATCTACAACGATACATCCTTCCCCCACGCCATGCATTTGCACGGGATGCATTTCCGGGAGGTGCTGGAGGGCGGTGAAGTTGGTCCCCTGCGGGATACCTTGCTGATGTTCGGTGGCGAGACTCGCGAGATCGCCTTCGTTGCCGACAATCCGGGAAAGTGGCTGTTTCACTGTCACATGCTCTCGCACGCGGCATCCGGCATGATGACGTGGCTGGAGGTCGCATGAGATCAGCTTACCTGGCGGTAATTTCATCCATTGGCCTGATTGGGCTAGGTGCAACCTGGTGGTTCAGCGGCAATGCCTCCCAGGGTTCTTCCCCGTTTGACGACGTCAATATCGAACTGGGGCAAGCTCTCTATTCTGAAAACTGTGCGTCCTGCCATGGCGCCAATCTCGAAGGGCAACCAGACTGGCGAAGCCCTGGTTCAGATGGCCGCCTGCCCGCGCCGCCGCATGATCGCAACGGTCATACCTGGCACCATAGTGACCAGATTTTGTTCTCCTACACCAAGCTCGGGGGGGCGGAACTGATGCGACAACAGGGCTCAGATTTCGATAGTGGCATGCCGGGCTTCGCCGGCAAACTCACAGATCAGGAAATTTGGAACATTCTCGGCTTCATTAAGTCGACCTGGCCAGAGCGAGAGCGCAATGCTCAGGCCGCACGCACAGCAGCAGAACAAGAGGGATAATGGACATGATTTTCAGAAATTTGATGCTCGTATCGTCATTTGCCTTACTTCCAATGGCAGTGCAGGCCGCAGACCTGGACGAAGCGCGGGTCAAGGAACTTGTATATGAGGCTATCCGCGAGAATCCGCAAATCATCATGGAAGCAGTCGAAATACTTCAACGTCAGGACGCCGAAGCCCAGGCACAAGCGCAGGCAACCGTCTTGCGCGATCAGCGACAATTGCTCGAGCAAGACCCGAATGCACCGGTTCTCGGCAATCCCGATGGGGATGTGACCGTTATCGAATTTTTCGATTACAACTGCCCATATTGTCGACGCGCTATGCCGGAAGTTCAGGCTCTGTTGGAGGCCGATCCTGATGTGCGTCTGGTCTATCGCGAATGGCCAATTCTCGGGGACGGGTCAGTGTTTGCAACCAAAGCTGCACTCGCATCGCGGCTGCAAGGCAAGTATGAGGCATTCCACTGGGCCCTAATGGGTATGAACGGCCGGGCGGAAGAGGCAAGCGTTCTCAGGATAGCACAAGAAGTTGGTCTCGACATCGAACGCCTTCAAACCGACATGGAGCGCCCCGAAATTGAAGAGCACATCGCGACCTCGATGCGGTTGACGCAGTCGCTCGGCTTCAGTGGCACGCCTTCATTTGTGATCGGCGACAATCTGGTTCCAGGCTTCGTGGAGAGCGATAAGCTCACGGAACTGGTCGACAACGTGCGGGCGTCGGCAAACTAGCACTCTGCGGTGGGTTCTGACATCACGCCCGATGAGCAATGATGCAGGCGAATGAGCCGGAGCCCCTACATACCAAAAGACCTAGGCACGGCCTACCACTGAAAGAGGCGGCGAGAAGATGACTTACCTTTGGTATCTTATTGCTGCCTTTGCCGAGATCGCCGGATGTTTTGCTTTCTGGGCATGGTTGCGGCTCGATCGTTCGCCACTTTTGGTCGGGCCAGGTCTGGTAAGTTTGGCACTCTTCGCATGGCTTTTGACGCGCGCAGAAAGCGAAATGGCCGGTCGGGCATATGCAGCTTACGGGGGCGTCTACATAGCGGCGTCCATGATCTGGATGTGGCTAGTGGAGGGGAGCCGACCGGACCGCTGGGACATTGCAGGCATTCTTCTTTGCCTCTTAGGCAGTGCTCTCATCCTGTTGCCTTCGCGCTCATGATCTGCGGAACCTCAGAAAACCAGGCAAATCCGTCGCTAGAAATCGCTAGGTCATCGCACCCGTCACGACGGGTGCGATGACCCATAGATTAGGCAGTCACGGTATTTTCGTACCCAGCTTCACGAAGCAGGGCCGTCAGCCGTTCTGTTGACAGTGCACCTTCAACAGAAACCGTGCGGGCCGGAATGTCGCAAGATACGCTCGCATTTGCGTCAGCTGCCTTGATCGCCTTTTCGATCGTACTGGTGCAATGACCACAACTCATGTCGGGAACGTTGAATTTCATGTCGATGTCTCCTCTGTGACAGCTTGTTCAGTGCAGATGGGGCTTCCAGTGGGGGGAAGGTCAAGGGTCTCCGTAGATTTTTAAAGCGAAGCCAGGAAAGTTCAAATTGGGTATTGACCTTCCAGTCACTGGAACTCCTATTTGGGGTGTCAAATGGGATTCCAGGAGACTGAAATGACAGATCAATCCAAAGTGACGCTCTCGATTGAAGGAATGTCTTGCGCCTCATGCGTAGGGCGCGTGGATCGGGGCCTAGCCGCGTTGAGGGGAATATCCGATGTCTCGGTGAACCTCGCGAACGAGACGGCGCGTTTCAGCGTGGATGGTTCGCCCCACCTGCAAGATGCGGTCCAAGCCCTGAAAGATCTCGGGTATCCAGCGCGAACGGCATCCGTGACGCTGAACATCGCGTCCATGTCATGTGCTTCTTGTGTCGGGCGCGTCGACAAGGCACTTGCCTTGGTTCCCGGCGTGTTGGAGGTCAACGTTAATCTTGCGGCGGAAAATGCGCGCATCACATATCTTGAGGGCATGACCGACCCTGTGGCCCTCATCCGTGCATCCGAGCAAGCCGGATATCCAGGCAGCGTGGCCGAGGCCACGGCAACACAGGATCGCACTTCGCGAAAAGAAGAGGAAGCGCGCGGGTTGGCACGCCGGGTGGCACTGGCCGCAGCACTCGCTTTGCCGGTTTTCCTGATGGAAATGGGCGGGCACCTGATCCCGGCCGTGCATATGGCGATCAACAATACCATAGGACAGCAGGCCAGCTGGTTGATCCAGTTCATCCTCACAACGGCTGTGCTCATTGGGCCCGGCCGACAGTTCTATCTGAAAGGGTTTCCGGCCTTGCTGAAAGGTGCTCCAGACATGAACAGTCTGGTCGCCGTCGGCACAGGCGCAGCTTATCTTTATTCAGTTGTCGCAACGTTCTTCCCGTCGCTGATGCCCGAGGCCGTCCGCGCTGTCTACTTCGAGGCCGCCGCGGTCATCGTGGTCCTGATCCTGATCGGGCGCTGGCTCGAAGCGCGAGCGAAAGGGCGAACAGGGGCTGCAATCGAGAAGCTGCTCGGCCTACAGGCTCGTACGGCGCGTATTTTGCGTGACGGCGATGCGGTCGAGGTCGAGATCGATGCCTTGCGCACCGGAGATCTGATTGTTGTGCGCCCCGGAGAACGACTCGCCGTGGACGGTGAGGTTGTGGACGGCGAAAGCCATGTCGATGAAAGCATGATCACCGGGGAACCCGTGCCGGTCGGCAAGTCGGCTGGTGATCCTGTCACGGGCGGTACGGTCAATGGCGCGGGCAGTCTGACCTATAAAGCAACGCGTGTTGGTGCGGATACCACGTTGTCCCAAATCATCCGCATGGTCGAAGATGCGCAGGGCGCCAAGCTCCCCATTCAAGGGTTGGTGGATCGGATCACGCTTTGGTTCGTCCCCGCTGTGATGACCCTCGCCGCCTTGACGATCCTTGTCTGGCTAATATTCGGCCCTGATCCCGCCCTCACCTATGCGCTGGTCGCGGGTGTCTCAGTTCTCATCATTGCTTGTCCCTGCGCGATGGGACTGGCGACGCCGACGTCGATCATGGTCGGGACCGGTCGCGCTGCTGAAATGGGCGTGTTGTTCCGCAAGGGGGATGCTCTGCAAGCATTGGGGGACGTCAAGGTTGTCGCTCTGGACAAGACCGGCACCGTCACCGCCGGACGTCCCGCGCTGACCGACCTTGTGCTGGCGGAAGGAGCCGAGCGCTGCACCGTTCTTGCGGCAGTCGCATCGGTCGAAGCCAGATCAGAACACCCGATCGCCGAAGCTATCGTGCGCGGCGCGCAGGCGGAAAACATCAGACTGTCGGAACCGAGCGCGTTTACTTCGATTACAGGGTATGGCGTGCGCGCCATCGTTGACGGGGCCGAGGTTGTTGTCGGAGCTGACCGAATGATGCAGCGCGAAGGGATCGATCTTGGTGAACTCGCAGAGGCTGAAACTATGCTCGCACGGCAAGGTCGCACCGCACTCTTCGCCGCAATCAATGGCAAGGCGGTGGCTGCGATTGGCGTCGCCGATCCGGTCAAACCCTCGAGCCGAGCCGCGATTGCCGCACTGCACAGTCTGGGTTTGAAGGTGGCAATGATTACCGGCGACAAACGCGAAACGGCAGAAGCAATTGCCGAAGAGACTGGTATCGACCACGTGATCGCGGGGGTCTTGCCCGACGGCAAGGTGGCGGCACTGGAAAATCTGCGCCAGCAGGGCACATTGGCCTTTGTTGGCGATGGCATCAACGATGCACCCGCGCTCGCCCACGCGGATGTCGGCATCGCCATCGGCACTGGCACGGATGTGGCGATCGAAAGCGCAGATGTCGTATTGATGTCCGGTGATCTTCGCGGCGTTGTGAACGCTTTCGAGATCTCGCGACACACCATGCGAAACATCAAACAGAACCTTGGTTGGGCCTTTGGTTACAATGTGGCTTTGATACCCTTGGCCGCCGGAGCGCTTTATCCGAGTTTCGCCGTGCTGCTGTCACCGGTCGTCGCTGCCGGTGCGATGGCACTTAGCTCGGTCTTTGTCTTGACGAACGCCTTGCGGCTGCGGCGCGTAAGACCGGCGATGGACGAGCGCCAAGAGTCTGGGCGGGTGGAGGACTTCGCCCCCGTCCCGGCCGAGTGAGAGGAGGCAGAAATGAACATTGGTGATGTTGCCGAGCGGTCAGGAGTGCCGGCCAAGACCATTCGCTACTATGAGGATATCGGTCTAGTAACACCTTTGCGCGCTGCAAACGGGTATCGAAGCTTCAGAGAGATCGATTTTCATAAGCTGGCATTCATCGGACGAGCGCGAGCCTTGGGATTTACAATCGAAGACTGCCGTACGCTTTTGGCGCTCTATAACGATGACAATCGAGAAAGTGCGCAGGTAAAGGCCGTCGCAGAGGTGCACCTGCGCCAGATTGATGAAAAGATCTCTAAACTCATGTCGATGAAAGAAACTCTTTCGTCTCTCGTGCACCAGTGTGCTGGCGATCACCGACCGGATTGTCCAATTCTTGCGGATCTTTCTGTCGTAGACGACGCAACTTTCTCATGATCTCCGACGACGAATGAAATCGCGCGCCCTGCGAGACAGGGCGCGCGACCTGTAGTTACTGCACCAGCTCTGTAATAGTCAGCTTGCCATTCACACGGTCGGCAACGAAGTTGATCTGTGCGCCTTCACTCAGCCCTTCCAGCATCGCGGGATCGGCGAGAACGAAGACCATTTTCATTGCTGGCATGTCGAGGTTTTCCAGCGGGCCATGGTCGACAGTAATCTTGTTCCACTTGGCATCGATCTTGGTCACCGTGCCCGAGGACATGGCACTATCGCTAGCAGCAATTGCAGTTCCAGCGGTCATCAGAAGGGCAGCGGCGAGCGTCAAAAATTTGGTCATGATTGGTTTCCTTTGATTTGAGATCAGTTGACAGTAAGGGCGCCGTGCATGCCGCCTTCATAGTGGCCGGGCAGCAGGCAGGCGAATTCGAAGTTGCCGGCCTTGTTGAAAGTCCAAAGGATCTCCGCCTCTTCACCTGGTTCAAGGCGCACAGCGTTAGGGTCGTCATGTTCCATCTCAGGGAACTTGGCCATCAGCTCTTTGTGTTCAGCGTTTTGTGCCATCGAATCCATCACGAACTCGTGGGTTTCCTCACCCATGTTCGTGATGCGCAGGCGCACGGTTTCACCCTCAGAAAAAGTCATTTCCGAGGAGGGTTCGAAGACGAACGGTGCGTCCTTGTCGTAGTCCTCACGCATTATCACATCGATGGTTCGCGTGGGTTCATGGCCATGCATCGCAGGCATGCCGATGGCCATTTGACCGTTGCCGTGCCCGGCGTCCGCAATTGCGAGGGCGGGAATCAGGGCCAGCCCCAATGTCAAAAGTGCAGTTTTCATGAGCGTGTTTCTCCTGTGCTCTGGCATCAGCCCTGCCGCACGCCGCCGCGCGGCGTGATCACGGTTTTCGGACTGGTGTTGTATGCATGTTCGGGCAGCTCGCCCGTCCATTCGTAGGCCTGTGTTCCGGGCGGGTTGTCGTACCAGCCAGGATCGCTGTAATCGTCGCGGTCGATGCCCTCGCGAACCTTCACCACGCTAAACATGCCACCCATTTCCAATGGGCCATGCGGCCCCCATCCGGTCATCATCGGCACGGTGTTCTCGGGGATCTCCATCGACATCTCGCCCATATCCGCCATACCCGCCGTGCCCATCGGCATGTAGCCAGGCTGCTGGCGGCGGATCATTTGGGTCAGGCGGGACTTGTCGGCGCCAATAAATGTAGGGATGTCGTGGCCCATAGCATTCATGGTGTGGTGCGACTTGTGGCAGTGGATCGCCCAGTCACCTTCGTGAATCGCGTCGAACTCGTAGGCGCGCATGGCGCCTACAGGAATGTCGATCGAGACCTCGGGCCAACGGGCACTTTCCGGCACCCAGCCTCCGTCAGTACAGGTGACCTGAAAGTCATAGCCATGCATGTGAATTGGGTGGTTGGTCATCGTCAGGTTGCCACAACGCACACGGACGCGGTCCCCCTTGTTGACCACCAGAGGATCGATGTCCGGGAAGATCCGGCTGTTCCAGGTCCACATGTTGAAATTGGTCATCTCGGCCACGCGCGGGATGTAGGTCCCCGGGTCGATGTCATAGGCCGCAAGGAGGAACGCGAAATCCCGGTCCACCGGCATGAACGCCGTGTCGCGCGGATGCACGATGAAGAGCCCCATCATGCCCATGGCCATCTGTACCATCTCGTCCGCATGCGGGTGGTACATGAAGGTGCCGGACTTGATGAGGTCGAACTCGTAGACGAAGGTCTTACCCGGCGGGATGCCGGGATGCGACAAACCACCAACTCCATCCATTCCCGATGGCAGGATCAGTCCGTGCCAATGCACGCTGGTATGTTCCGGAAGACGGTTGGTTACGTAAATACGCACCCGCTCGCCTTCGACCGCTTCGATTGTGGGTCCGGTGGATTGGCCATTGTAGCCCCAGAGCCGCGCAATCATCCCGTCCGCCATAATCCTTTCAACAGGCTCTGCAACGAGGTGGAACTCCTTTACATCTCCGTTCATGCGATACGGCAAAGACCATCCGTTCAGTGTTACAACGGGGTTGTAGTCGAACCGATCCGAAGGCCTTGGGGGAACTTGTGTATAGGGGCTGTCGGTAAAGGCGGCCTCGGGCAGATCGCGAAAGCGTGTTTGCGCGGCCCCGGCGTTCGCCAGCACAGCTCCAGCGCTCGCGGTCAATCCCGCGCCCAGTAATTGACGACGGTTCATCATTCTTCGCTACCTCCGGTCAGAGTAATTGCCCCGCCCCAAATCGCCGCGGTCGCGTCTGTTTCGGCAAGCCAGTAGTCACGTTTCGCTTCTGCGGCAGAGAGGCGCGAAGCGAGCCCCTCCTGGGCATCAGCGATCAATTCAAAGGTCGAGGTCAGCATGCCGTTGTAGGACAGCAGCGCTTCGTCATCGATCTGGCGTCGCAGAGGCAAAACAGAGTCGCGCCAATGCCGCGCGATGCTATGGCGACCGGTGATGGCCCTATAGGCCATGCGTGCGTCCGAACGCGCATCGACGGCCTGCTGGGCCAGCCTGTTCGCTGCCTGCAGATAGGCCATGCGGCCACGCTTCGACACCAGCGGACCGGTGTCGTAGAGCGGGATCTCGAAATCTAGAGCAAGCGCTGGATTGGCCTCGGTTTCTCCGGCTGCACGTTCCAGGTCGAAACCAGCCACCAACTGGACGTCCGAGACCATACGGGTTTGCCCGGTCAGACGGTAGTCCAGCGCGAGCGCCTCGAGTTCCAGCTTTCCAGATGCCAGGTCTACGCGGTTTGCCAGTGCCAGCTGTTCGATATTTCCTGCAACGCGCGGGCCACCAGGCAAGGCGGGCAGCGAGTCCGGCACGAATACAGTGGTGTCGCTACCCCAAAGCCCCATCAGCCGAAGCAGTTTTTCTTTGGCCAATTGCGCCTCCAATTGGGCGGCTGCACGTTCGGCGGCAAGCTCAGCAGTAAAGGCATGCTCTCTTGCTTGATCGGCCTTGCTCATCGCGCCGGTACGGCCCAGTTGCACAGCAAGTTCGGACGCTGCCTCGGCAGTGCCCTGAGTTTGAGCGATCAGTGCAGCGGCTTCGAAAGCGCCAACCGCCTCAATCCAGGCCCGGCGGGTTTCAACGGCCAAGTCTATCGTGTCGGCGAGCGCAGCAAGTTCGGATTGTCTGAAGCGAATCTCCGCAAGTTGGGTCCGCGGTGCGGATGTTGCCACGTCGAGCAGGGAGTTGATTAATGTTGCCTCAAGTGTGCGAGTGACATCGCCAGCCAACCCGGAGATTGACACACCGATCGAGGGCACCGGCCCCATAGCCACTTCCCATAAGTCAGTTGAGGACAGACCTAGCTCAGCGAAGCTGGCTTGAAGTGCGGGACTGTTTATCAGGGCAACCTGCACTGCGGTGTCGGCGCTGACGGTCTTACCATGCACCATGGCGTGAACCCTCTTGCGCGTTTCCTCAAGGTCCGCGGCAGACAGGTTCCAGATCGGTGTGGCCCCTAGAGCCTGGCGTGCACCCGTCTCGACACTGCCAAAGCCCGCGCGATCTGGTTTTGCGCGCTCAAGAACGGCAGGACTGGCGCAGGCGGACACCAGCAACATGGACCCCATGAGAAGAGGCAGTTTCATTCGCCACCCTCCCGTTGTTCATCATTCAGCGTCCGCCATTCGGCCGGTTCTCCGACCGAGTAGCCCGCGTAAGCAACAACAGGCCCGGGTTGCGCAGACGCGACCACAGGCGATGTAACCGCCGCCGTAAGCGCTGGCACGGTTTCAAGTTCAGGAAGCGCCGAGCAGGCGGCCCCGAACAGCGGCAAGGATGCCGCAAGCAGAATTTTCACTTAGATTTCCTCGAAATGTCAGATGCAGATGGTCGCAGTCAAACTGCGGCTACAGGTGCATCAGGCGCGAGGAGGGCGCCGCAAACCTTCGGGTGTGGCCGAACGGACTAGGGACGCAATATCCCAGGACCGGAGGGAAACATTAGCGGACTGCTTTGTGCAACTTTCGGCACCTACGAAGTCTCCGACCACGCAGATATGTGACGCACAGTGGTCTGCTCCATGGTCGATATCTGCAGCCGGAATGTCCGTTTCATGATGGTGGCGCTCGTTTGAAGACTCCTGGGCGAGTTGTTCAACAGAGCACGAAACCATGGCTGATGCATTGGACGGCATCAGGGTCACTGCCACCAATATGGAGGCAATCTGGAGTATCCCAAAAAAGGCCCGAATCCTGTACATCATTTTTGAAGCTGTATTGCTGAAACAAAATGTCGGCAAGTCACCAAAACGTGTGGGCCAATTTTTCATACATTCTTCGTAGAAGTCTGAACAAACTGCTGAAATCCTAATCGATCAATGAATGTGCGAGCGCGGATGTCGCAAGCGGTGACGACATGATCGCCCGCTTGAAAAACATCATTGCGTTAGAGACTGACGGAGCGTTGGTCTAACGGTTGATTTCTACTGGCGGCACAAACCCGTAGTCGCTTACTCGAGAGCATTCAGGAACCTGGCGTAGTCATCACTGACCTCCCTCGCCTCAACAAAGGCGCGAGCGCGCTCGGCGTCGAGACAACGAAAGTAGTCCTGCACATCGGCAATGTAGGTCTCGAAATCGCTTCTGATCAGATCGGCGTAGGCACGCATGTCGTCTTGCGACTGAGGCAAGAACGGTCGTTCGGGAGGTACGCAATCTGCTGCCGCGGCTATCGGCATGCTTCCAAGCAGGAACGCGAACAGCAACGGTGCGTTGCGCGCAATAAACAGCCGCAGGGCAAAACTCCTTTGCCGCCTTTAAGATTATCATTCTGTCGGCTATCACCGTTATCGGAGCAAGGCGAACTTCGTCAACACGTTATTATTGTCTTGCTATCATTAATGTTGTTTTGTATCGCTCACGGTGTTGCGACCCCGTGGGCCTGATACTGCACCCAGGCAGAACAAGGACCCAAGGGAAGGCCATGATTGAAGAAGCCCCGAATGTGGTTACAGAAGACGGACTGCGCGGCTTGCTCGCCGAGGGCTACCTCATTGAGGTGGTCTGCAAGGAGAGAGCAGAGAAGCGCCATAACAGCTGGTACGGCTCGTGGGTCATCCGCGCCGTCGCCACTGATGAGCGTGACGATAAGATGCTCGTCACCAGCCGAAGCGTCCTCAAGCTCCGCGACTTCAAAACCATCGTTGGCCTTGTCAGTTTCCTGGCCGACATGGGCTGTACGACCGCTAGCATCCCACTTGAAGAAGGTGGCCGCGAGCGCCACGCCGCGCCTCCGGTCAAAGGCAGCTGACCGCGCGACTGCGCTCGTCGTTGCTTTGGGTACAGGCGTTTGTTCCGCGCCCCCGGCCCTGGCCGACGGTTTCATCTTTTCGGTTGGCCCAGACGGCCAATTGATTTCCTCTTCTCAAGAGGCAAACGGGCGCCTTTTTCTCTTCGCAGAACCTCGCGTTCCTGACGCAACGAGCGAGACAGCGATCCCGGCTCGATCCGCCGCCCGCGCCACCCCAGAAATCCTCCATGCGATCGAGACCACGGCTCTGCGGTATGCCGGGCATGGTGCGCTGCGTCGCGCAGGGCTTTCAGTCACTGATTGGGCGCTCCTTTACCGGGCCAATATCGAAGTCGAGAGCGCATACAATCCGGCTGCACGTAGCCCTGTCGGTGCCATAGGCCTTGGCCAGCTTATGCCGGATACCGCCCGCGACCTCGGCGTGGACCCACATGACATTGCGCAGAACCTCGACGGATCAGCCCGCTACTTGCTGATGATGCTCGACCAGTTCGGTGAGGGTTCTCTGGCCCTTGCCGCGTACAACGCTGGCCCTGAGGCGGTCACACGCCACGGCGGCATCCCCCCTTTTCGAGAAACCCAAGGGCATGTGGCCCGTGTGACTGCCGTGTTTGAGCGGCTCAGAGGAGATCTTTCATGACATCGAGGAAACGTCAAAGCGTGCTCCGCACGCGGGCGATCGTCGCGCTCGGCGCGACGGCCCTTATCGTGCTGGCGGGTCCAGCGCTTGCGCAAAGCATCGACCTCTCGCCGGTACAGACCCTGCTTCAAGGCATTGTCGATGCGATCACCGGTCCCTTGGGCATCGTGATTGGCACGCTCGCACTGATCGGTGTGTTTCTTTCCTGGCTCTTTGGCATCCTCGACTTTCGTCAGGCGCTTTGGGTCGTGGTTGCAATCGCGGGCATCGCCGCAGCACCCACCATCGTCGCCGCCATCTGGACCACCTGAGCAATCCCGGAGTTCTTGGCCATGGCTGACCAGTCCCGCGTGTTCATCGGCCTTCTCAGGCCACCCAAGCTGATGGGCTTGCCGATCATGTACGCCATGGTCTGGCTCTTCGGCTCGACGCTTCTGTTCCTCTGGGTGCAGAGCTGGGTGGTGGCTGTTTTCGCGGGGCTGGCCTGGCCGGCGCTCTGGAAGGCCGCGGACTGGGATCCGAACTTCCTCGATGTCCTGGTGATCACCCTGCAGGAAACCCCGCCCACGACGAACCGCAAGCTGCATGGAGGCGACAGCTATGCCCCGTGATGGAATTGCCGATGAGATTGAGAACGCCATCGATCCGCTGACCGCGCTACCCGCATGGGTCAAGGGCGAGAAGCGGCTCTCAATGATGCTGCCTTATGTGAGCCTCGTGAACGACCGAACGATCCGGACACGCGGCAACGAGCTGATGCAATGCATCCGGCTCGAGGGGGTGAACAGCACCACGAGCGAGGACGGGCATCTCGACCGGATCGGAGGGTTGCTGGCTGGCATCGTGGCGCAGGTCGGGACCGAGTTCTCATTCTACTTGCACAAGGTCTCGAAAGCGGTCGACGTGACCCTGCCGCCCGTTCCGGGCGAAGGGTTTGCGGCCGCCGTCGACAAACGATGGCACGCGCATCTCGGCCGCGCGAGTTTGCGCGACAAGACGCTGACTCTGACCGTGCTGAAGCGCCCCGAGGCGAGCAGCCGTCTGCCCTTCGGTCTGGGGGCGTCTCGCTCGCGACATGCGGCCGACACCACCCGCCGCTTGCGCAAGCTCGACGAGGTTGTGGGGTTTCTGCTGTCCTCCTTCGATGAGCTGAAGCCCCGCCCGCTGGCCGCAAGCACCGGCGAGCTTCTGGGCTTCCTCGGTTCACTCAACACGGGCGAGGAGTCCCCGCTTTTCCCCCGGTCGCGCCTCGGTGTGATCGCCGAGGACGTAGCCAATACGCGCGTCACCTTCCGCGGCACGACCATCGCACTCTCGGACGGTGCCGTCGGCGACAAGCTCGGGGCGATCTTTGCGGTGAAGAACTACCCGGCCAAGACCGATAGCCTGATGCTCGACGAGTTGAATCTGCCCGTCGACATGGTGGTCACGCACTCTTTTGTGCCGATCAACGCCAACATCATGGCGGGCCGGATCAAGCGGCAGCTGCGGCTAATGCAGGCCGCCAATGACGGAGCCGTCAGTCTCGCCCAGGAACTGGAACTCGCGCAGGACGATCTGGAATCCAAACGCCTGATCTTCGGCGAGCACCACATGACCGTGGCCGTCTATGCCCGCACCCAGACGGCGCTTGACGACATCGCGGCCGAAATCCGCAACATCTCCGCCACTTCCGGGATCAACCTGATCTCGGAAGCTTTCGGGGCGCGGGCGCATTTCATGGCGCAGCATCCCGGGAACACAGGGGCGCGCAGCCGCAAGGCCGCAATCACGAACCACAACTTCACCGATCTCGCCACCTTTCACCGCACCCCGCTCGGAAAGACAGGTCGGGAAGTCCCCTGGGGCGTGCCGATCACGCTCTTTCCGACACCCGAGCGCAGTGGTTTTCGCTTCAACTTCCACGAACAGGGCGCGCCGGATCGCGAGCCCACGGGAGGCCACACGCTGATCCTCGGCCGTCCCGGCTCCGGCAAATCCGTCCTGGCGGCTTTCCTGATGACCATGGCACGGCGGGCAGGTGCGCGGGTCTTCGTATTCGACTATCGCGCGGGCATGGAGATGGCCGTCCGCGCGCTCGGCGGCAGCTATTCGACCGTGCGGGCGGGGCGCCCCACGGGCCTCAATCCGCTCCAGACCGAGATCGACATGCGGGGCCAGGCATGGCTTGCTGATTGGCTCGCGAGCCTCTTGGAGCGGCGCGATCGACCGCTAACCCCGGTTCAGACCAACCGATTGCAGGAAGTCGTGCGCCAGAACGCGAGCGCAGGACATGCGGGCCTACGAAACTGGTCGGATTTCGCCTCGCTGCTGGTCTCGACCGATGACGAGGGCGATCTCTTCGAGCGTATGCAGGAATGGACGGCCGAGGGTCGCTACGGCTGGATCTTCGGGGCCAATGCCGAGGACAGTTTCAGCATCGATGGAGACGTCGCGGGCTTTGACCTCACCGGCATCCTCGATTCCGAGAGCGAGCGGGAACGCATGGCGGTCCTGTCCTACCTCTTCCGCCGGGTCGAGCGGGTGATCGAGGACCGCAAGCCCACCATCATCGTCATCGACGAGGCATGGAAAGCCCTCGACAACGCCTACTTTGCGGAGCGCCTCAGCAACTGGCTGGTGACCGCCCGCAAGCAGAACGCCGTCGTCGTGATGATGACGCAATATGCCAGCCAGCTCGAGCGCACGCGCACCGGCAAGACCATCGTGGAAGCGGTGCCGACGCAGGTGCTCTTGCCCAACATTCGTGCTTCCGCCGCTGACTACGCGATGCTCGGCCTGACCGAGAAAGAGCTCGACGTGCTTCTGGGCGTCGGCTCGGCCTCGCGGCTCGCGCTTGTACGCGACGACCGTGGTTCCGTCGTGATCGATGCCGATCTCAGCGCGCTCGGCCCGCTCGTGACCATCCTTGGCGGAATGGAGAAGGGCGAAGCGCTTGTCGGCGCCGATTATCGCGAACGTCCTGATTTCTGGAGAGTGACATGACCCGTACCATCATTCGCAGCGTAGTGCTGCTCGGGCTCGGCCTGACCCTGACAGCCTGTGCGCAGCATAACCCCCCGCAAGCCAACTGCTTCAATTTTCGCGAGGCTCCTGCGCAGGCAGGAACCGCCACCGCCACGATCTCGACCATGGGGGCGGAGGTCACGCGCCGCGACAGTCCTTGCGATTTCGTCCTCTTGGGGGCGGGCGGCTGAGCCAATGCGGACCTGGCTACCTCTCTCGATGATCGGCTTTGCACTGGCAGGTCCCACGGCAGGGCCAGCGGTCGCCCAAGGCGTGCCGACCTTCGATCTGCGCCTCTTCGCAGAGCGGCAGGCCATCCTTGAGCAGACCGATCGGGACCTGGCACTGCAGCAGGTCCGGCTAAGCCGCGAGGAGGAACTGGCCGAAATCGAGCGCCAGCAACTCGCCTCCCTCGAAGGGCTGATGGATGCCATGTCGCTTGGCGCTGGAGACGTGGCCGGAACCGTGGCCGGGCTCGAGGCGGGGCAGGGGGCGATTAACGACGTCGAAAGCGCGGCCGCCAGTCTTCATGCACCCGAGGACACCAATCCAGCGGCGGCGCGGATGTTCGGCGATGCCCGGGAGGGGATCGAGGAGCTGATCATCCGCGCAGCACGCGACACCCATAGTCTGTCCGGGGTCGGCCGCGCAGGTCTTTCGCTCGTGCAATGGCGCTGTCTCTTGCAGGCGCTGATCTGGCAGGAAAGCCGTTTCCAGATCGGGGCACGCTCACCGGTGGGGGCCTTCGGACTTACCCAGATCATGCCAGGTACCGCGGGCGATCTCGGGATCTACCCGGCCTATTACGACGATCCCTATCTGCAGGTCACCGGTGGCGCGCGATACCTCGCACAAATGCTGAACATGTTCGATGGCAACATTATCCATGCGCTAGCCGCCTATAACGCCGGTCCTGGCAATGTGCAGGATTATGGCGGTGTGCCGCCTTTCGCGGAAACCCAGCACTATGTCGTGGTGATCCCGCAGCAGTACAACAGCTACCTCGCGGCCGTGGGCGGCATCGATGCGCTCGGCACCATCGATCCTGTGCTCCTCGCCAACGCGAGTTTCAGCCTCTCGGCCCACGGCGCAGGGGTCTATGGCGACTACTCGCTGGTCTCGGTCCGTGCCGCCGCCCTGCGGGTTCAGGACATCATCACCCGCATTGGTGAGACCGAGGATCTCCACGAGGCCATCGCGCTCAACACCTATGCCCGGGCCGAACTGGCCCGGCTGGTCGCAATCCGGACCCGGATCAAGGCCGCCCGAACCGAGCCACTCAGCGCCGAGCAGATCGCCTTGGCGGCAGCGCAAGCTGCCGAGCGGCAATACATGGATTTTAGTCAGGAGGATTTGCGTTGAACCTGCGCCTGCCCCGTTCCCTTTTCGCCGGTAGCATCGCTCTCGCGCTTGCCCTCAATGTTACCGGACCTGTCGCGGCACAGGGTGTGCCCACGGTGGACACTCAGAACATTGCCCAGGAAATCCGCCAGCTTCAGCAGATGCTGCAGGATTTCGGGATCCAGACCGATCTTCTGGACAATGCGTTGGAGCAACTGGACATGCTGCAAAGCCAACTCGATCAGCTGAACGAGATGTATGCCTCGCTCACCGGGCCGCGCAGCATCCTCGGACTTGCCATGGGCGGGGACCTCGATACCTTGCTTGAGGCCAACTTCGAAGACATCCCCGGCCTGATCCGAGGCATCCAGGCGGGCGATTGGAGCGCGCTCATCGGGCCCAATGCCGGGCCCATGCGCACGCAGATGGAACAGGCGCTGGCAAGCGCCGGGTTCGACGAGGATTCACTCCGCGAGATCGCCACCAGCGGCAATCCGGGCGCCGAAGGCGTGGCCACGCGGGCCACCACAGGTGCTGTGATGTCGGCGGCGGCGCAGAACAGCCACGCAGAGGCGGAACAGTCTCTCGAACGGGTGGAACGTCTGGTCGAGATGATCCCCGACATGGAGGATCTCAAAGCCTCGATGGATCATAACACACGCGTCACGGCGGAACTCGCCATCGCCATGACCCGGATGTGGGAGCTGGAAGCGATCCAAACCCTAGGCGCAGGCAATGCAGGCGTGGTCGACGCCGCCACGGTTGCCGAAGAACGCCGCTACATGGACTTCACCTTGCCGGATCTTGAGCCATGAGTGGGGCAGGGGTGATGACTGCGCGCGAGCTCGTGGAAGAGGAACTTGTCTACGGTGCCCTGCGCCGGGAACAGCTTTGGCGGATGATCGGCATTTCCGGGGCAGGCTTTGGCGTATTCGGCTGTTTGACGGCTGCGGCTGTCGCGCTGATGGTCGAGACGCCGCCTCCCGTGGTTGTGCCCTACGATCCCGCGACCGGGATGGCGCTCCCCAATGCCACGGTTGAAACCGTGTCGCTCGCCGAACGGCCTGCCGTGATCGAAGCGCAAATCTACCGCTACATTTTCGACCGCGAAACCTACAACCAGCTCGACAACGATCTTCGTGTCCGCCGTGTCCTGGCACAGTCTTCCGGATCGGCCGAGGCCAGCATGCGCGCGATGTGGACATCGGGGCAGGACAGCTATCCGCCGACGCGTTACGGGGCTGCGGCCGAGATGGCCGTTGAGATCGCATCGATCACCCTTATTGGCGATAACCGCGCCCAGGTGCGGCTCAGAAAGCGCCTGACCAGCCCTCAGGGGGTACAGGATGGATCGTTCACTGCCACGTTGATGTTCGAATTCCGGCCCGAGCGGACCCGAGCGATCGACGATGTTTGGCAAAACCCTTTCGGTTTCACCGTTACCCAATATGCCATCCGATCGGACCGTTCCGAATGACTCGCACTCCAATCTCTGCGCTGCTGGCCGCCAGTATTCTCGCGTTCGCGGGAACGACTGCTTTGGCCGAAACTACGCCCCGTCCAGGTTCTCATGACAATCGCGTGCGCGTCGCGACCTGGACTGAAGGCCAGGTTTACCGTGTCGTCACGACTCTGACCCGCGTCACCACAGTCGAATTCGGTGAGGGTGAAACCATCCGCTCGATCATCGCCGGCGATACGGTCGGGTTTCAATTCGACGGTGTCCCGGGTGGCCGTGCCTTCGCCATCAAGCCGACAGCATCTGGCGTCGCCACCAACATCACCGTCTACACCAACCGCCGCTCCTACTACTTCCATGTCGTCGAAGCCCGGGAGACGCCGCATTATGTCGTGCAGTTCCGCTATCCTGAAAACCGCGTGCAACCCACCAGGGCGGTTGCGGCCGATGCGCCGAACGCGAACTATGCGGTCAGCGCCCGAGAAGAGTTCACGCCGACGGCCATCTGGGATGATGGTACCTTCACGTATTTCCGGTTTGCACGGAACGCGCCGGTGCCCGCCATCTTCCGATATTCGAACGGCAGGGAACGCGCGGTGAACAGCCAAGCCTTGAGTGACGGCGTCATCCGCGTGTCCGGCGTCAACCGGCAATGGGTCCTTCGCCTTGGCGAAGAGGTGATTTGCGTCCAGGACGCAGGACAGGCCACATCATGACCGAAGGTACGGAAGACCTCGCCGCGCGCCTCGCGGCTCTCGAAGGTTCGACAGGCAAAGCGAAGGCAAACAAGCGGCCTGCACCGCTTGCCGCGATCCTTGGAGTCGTCGGCATCGCCGCAGCAGGTGGTCTGGCGTGGGCTGCCCTACAGCCGTCGGCAGAAGCACCAATGGCGACCGCCGCGCCGGAGGAGTTCCAGAGCAGCGGCCCCGGATTCGGAGATCTGGCGCCGATTTCTACCCCGGAGCCCAGCCAAGCCCCGCCTGCGGACACAGGTCCGAGCGAGTCTGAACTCGCGCTGATGGAAAGTCTTGCGACATTGAGAGCGGAACTCGAGGACCTGCGCGCAAGACCGGCCGAGGCCGCGGATAGCGGGGCGGAGCAGGCTATTGCGGACCTGACGGCGCAAATTGCCACCTTACAGGAAGCATCCGCCGAGGCTCAGCGTGCCCTCGAGCGGCAGCTGACCGAGCGGGACCGCGAATTGGATCAGCTCCGCATGGACTTGGAACTTGCACGGCTTGCACCACCAGAGCCGACCTCATTGGGACCAAGTGAAGAAGAATTGCGGCTGGCCGAACTCGAAAGGCGGCGCGCTGCTGAAGCTGAGGCCCGCGCAGAGCGTATCGCGTCTCCTATGATCGCATTCTCCGGGATGGGCGCGGGTGCGGATAGGGAGAACACGCTGGAAGCCGCACGTTTGAATGCAGATGAAGCCTTTGTTCGTTCGGGCGCACAACCTGCGCAGGTGACACGTGCCGAAGTGATCGCGAACCCATCGAACACGGTTGTTCAGGGCACCATGATTCAGGCTGTCACAGAGACGGCTCTCGACAGCACACTGCCCGGCGCGATCCGCGCCATCGTCTCGGAAGACGTCCATTCGTTCGATGGAACCCGTATCCTGATCCCGCGCGGCGCGCGGCTGATCGGGCGCTACCGCTCCGATGTCGCACTCGCCCAATCGCGCGTCATGGTGGCATGGGACCGGATCATCTTGCCCGACAATCAGACTGTGCAGATCAGCGCCTTCGGTGGAGACGAACTCGGCCGTACTGGCACCACCGGGTTTGTCGACACCCGTTTCGCGCAACGCTTCGGCTCCGCCGCGCTGATCTCCTTGATCGGCGCTCTGCCTGCGGCTGCAGCGGGTCAAATCGACAGCGAGGCGGCGGCCGATGTTGCGAGTGATGTCGGCACCGACCTGCGCGATAGCACGCAAAGCGTGATGCAGGACTATCTGGCGATCCGGCCAGTGATACATGTCGACCAGGGTACACGGATCACGGTCATGGTTGATCGTGACCTCGAGATTTTCTGACATGGCTGCAAGTTATCTGGAAGCGTCGCTCGACCGTTTCGGCCCCGAGGTCCTGCGCGACGACACGATCGAGATCTGTATCAATCCCGACGGACAAGTCTGGGGCGAATTCCAGGGCGACCACTTCATGCGAGGTCTCGGCAGCCCGCTGAGCCAGACCGAGATCAAGGACCTCGGCAACCAGATCGCCTCCGCCGCCTCGACCACGCTCAGCACCAAGAAGCCTATCGTCTCGGTCTCGATCCTATATCGTGATCGCCCGATCCGCGCGCAGGTGATCCAGCCGCCGGCAGTCGAGGGCGGTTTCTCGATTTCTCTTAGGTTCTTCTCCTCCCTGCCGCTTGAGAAGGTCAAACTCGGATTCCTTTTCGGCAAGGAACGCAGCCTTGAGGGTCTGCGCCGGGAACGGAACGCCGCGCTTCGTGATGTGGTGAGGTCCGGCGACATCGACGCTGCGCTGCGGTTTTGCGTCGAGAACAAGCTCAACATGATCGTCTCGGGCGGTACATCTACCGGCAAGACGGTGGCGGCGCGCAAGATCCTTTCGCTGATCCCGCCCGAAGAGCGGATCATCACCATCGAGGAGGCGGCCGAGCTGCGCCCCGAGCAGCCCAATGCCGTGACGTTGATCGCGGACCGGGACACGGATGCCCGCAGTGCCGATGTGCTCTTGGCCTCAACGCTTCGCATGCGACCCGACCGGATTGTCCTAGGCGAAGTCCGCGGTCGCGAGGCGATGACGTTTCTCGAGGCAATCAACACCGGCCACGGTGGATCGCTGACCACGCTGCATGCCGAGACCCCACAACTTGCTGTTCGCCGCCTCGCCATCGCCGCCCTGAAAACCGATGTGCCGATGACCTATGCCGACATGCTCGATTATATCGAGGGCTCAATCGACGTGATCATTCAGGCAGGCCGCCATGAAGGCGCGCGCGGAATCACCGAGTTCTTTCTCCCGGGCCAAACCACTGATTTGAACCTCGACACGGTCGACGGCAGAGGCAACAAGAGCCCCTCCGTTGCCGCTGAGTAAAAAAGGAACCCCCCAGATGCGAAAACCAATCCTCGCAGTCATGCTTGCCGCCCTTGCGGGCCCACTTGTGGCACAGACTTCGCCTCCGATCTCAAACGATCTCACGGTCGATATGTCGCCTCAACAATACCGGATCTGCAACGATCGTCCGGCGCGCCCGACCTGGATGGACGAAATCAATCCGCGGGAAGCCTACAAGGCAGCAGCTTTGATGGAATTGTACGAAATTCGGGCCTGGGAGGAGATCGCTGAATCTGGCGACTGCGGCTGTGAAACCCGCTTTCCCGCTTGGGGTAGCTCCGATGGCGAGTATCATGAAAGGTATGCAGGCCTTAGCCAAGCCGAGCATTCAGCGTTTCGCCGCGACTGGATTGAAGTAAGGAAGCAACTCGAGCCGAGCGTGCGTACAATCTGCGAAGCTCAAGGCAACTGGTAATGGGCGTCGTCAGCTGGATGGTCGGAACGGCAGACGCGTTCCTTGTCGATGCGGCTGAGTCCCAGTTCGGGGCCGTGGCAAGCAATACCGGCACGATCGTCCTGCTGATGGTCACGCTTTCGCTAATCGGCGTCTGCATCAACATGGCATTCCAGTTCCGCAGCATGGATGGGGCCAGCTTCTTCTGGTACCTGATCAAGCTGATGCTGATAGGGCTCTTCGCCTTCAACTGGGCAAACTTCAATGCAGTAGCGAACGCCGTCATTGGAGGCTTGGACTACGTCGCTGGCGCACTAGTGTCTTCGGTTGGCGGCGGAGGAGCCGGAGCCACACACTTTGCCGGCGAATTCGACATCCTGATCGAAAAATTCAGCCAGTACCTGAATGCCATCGGCAGCAATTTGAACTGGATGACGGGCGCGATCCTAGGCGGCATCGGGCTTATTCTTTTGAGCCTCCTTGGCTTCATGACCGGCATCGTCCTCATATTCGCCAAGATGATGCTGACCCTCATGCTCGGCCTTGCTCCGATCATGATCGCTCTGTCGCTCTTCGACGCGACCAAGGATTTCTTCCATAGGTGGGTCTCGACGACGGTCAGCTATGCCTTCTACCCCATCGTCATCGCAGCAATGTTTTCGACCGTCGTCGGCATGGCGAATTCGCTTCTCGCGCAGCTCGGTGATCCAAACTCGGCAACCAACATCGGATCGCTCGTGCCGTTCTTCGTCATGGTGTTCCTAGCCAAGGGCTTCGTCGCTGCAACGCCCCTGATTGTGCGGGGGATCTCTGGGAACCTGATGGTAGCCGCAGCGCCCGCTGTGGTCGCTGGATCGACCGGGATCATGCGGGGGATCTTCAATACCGACGGCGTGAAGGGCCGGGCGCGGATCGGTGCGCTCACGACAAGCGAAGTAATCGGACGAGGCGCGGTGCAGACGCCTGCCGCTGTGCGGAGCGCCGCGGCAACGACAAGCGCGCAGGTGGTCAGAATGGCGGAACGGGCAAAACGTTTGCGAGAGTAGAAAGGAGAAAGCAGCCTTTCGCCGCACTGTGCATGAACTCACACAATGCGGGACTTTCCGCACCTTCTGCTGTTCGACCGAATCAAGCGTGCAGGCCGTGAGGCGTTGACGAGTACGCTTTCAGCCTCCGAAGATATTAAGCGCTGTTCCGTTCTCAACGATGATGGTTGCGCCGATCCATAGCGCTGCTATCCCGATTGCTCCAGAGGTCCCAATTCGAAGCCAATTCGCCCCGCGCTGAGCTAGCAGCAACGGAAAGCTGACCACCGTGGACAACGCCGCCATTCCGGCCATCGAACCCAGTCCAAACACGGCGAAATACGCCAAAGCTTGGCTAATGTTCTGTGTCGCGCTGATTGCTAGCACCAAGAGCGCTCCTGAGCCTGCGGCGCCGTGAACCAGCCCGATACCAAGGGCCTTGGCGTTGGTCCTGTGGTGGCTGTGGTTGTGCCACACCTCGCCGTGAGGCAGCGTCTCTCCCTTGTGCGAATGGGCGTGCATGTGCTGGGAGCCGTCATGTTCGTGCATGTGGATGTGTACGCGGTCTCGGTGCAACCGCCAAAGTGTCTGCGTGCCGAGCGCCACGATCATCACGCCAACCGCAAATTCAAGTCCTGCTTGCATTTGGCCCGAAATTGTAAGGCCCAGCAGCACTACAGCAGCGCAGAAACCGAATAACGCGAGTGTATGTCCCAGCCCCCAGAATGCCCCACGGGCAATCAGCGCTCGGCGGCTGCCCTTCTGAGCCAGCATGTTGGATACGGCGGTCAAGTGATCGGTCTCAAGCGCGTGCCCCATGCCGATGACGAAGGCGAGCAATAGGATCGCGGAGTAACTCATGCCTTAGACCTCATGTATTGAGCCCGGGACGCATCACCGGAATAGGCGCCGTCCCACCATTCCTGCAGGACCAACAGCGCCCTTCTAAACCACCGCTTCGAACTTCCCATGCGGCCCCCTTCCCGATCGCAGTTGTCGACGATGCGCGCAACCCGTCACGCCAGACCGCATCCCGTGTCTGGCATGACGGCCATACGTGCCTTCTGCTACCAATGGCCGGAACGCGGTCAAGACCGCATGTGCAGCTGTCGTCCGCAAAGGGCTCTTCAGTTACATTCGCCGCGAGGAGAATGAACGTCAACTCCTGCGAAACTCATCCGTGCTCCGCGATGATAGCTCTCGTTGTCTGAACTGCCGAAGCAAGCGTTGTCCGGTCTGTGTTCGTGATACCTAGGCCCTCAACATCAAGCGACAGCTGGCCCTGGCCACCGCCGCTTGCAGCGACACGAGCCGCGCGGCCGCGGGCCTTCGCTGCGCTGACAGGGTCGGTTTTCGATACGTTGGGCGCATTCGGGCCGACGTCCCGCGGTCCCGCAGCCGCCCGCACCTCCTGCAGTTCTTGCTTCAGCCTAGCCACCGTCTCGCGGGTCTCGGACATCTGCCGATCCCGCCTCAGTTTGTCCTCGTCTGGATATGGGAAGCTTCCCGATTGACCGGCGTGCAGAATCTGCAATGCCGGATCCTCAAAATACTTCACCCTTCTCCCGCGGATGGGCATCTGCGCGTCGATCACGAGAATGACCTCGTCGAGGTCCATGCGTCGGGCCTCATCCTCGGTCAGGAGCGGGGTATCTTCTGTCCTCTCCGAGACGCTGCGCCCTTCGAATGGATTGCGTCCAACAGCACGGGAGCGGGTCACCACACGCTTGGTGGTCTTGCCGACAGCCTGGCTCAATTCCTCGATGGTCTTCTGCTCGGATGGGGTGAGGTAGAGCTTTACCCCGGCGCCGCCCTGCAGCGACCTGCGGGTGTTTTCACCATAGATCTCGTCCAGCGCCGGGATCGTCTGGGTCACGATGGCGAGGTTGCCGCCGAAGGAGCGCAGCGTCTTTATGCTTTCGGCGACGATTGGCATTTTCCCGAGCCGGTCAAACTCGTCGAGCATGATCATCACCGGCCAGGGCTCGTCATCGCCGGGTTCCTGTGCTTGCAGCGAGGCGATCAGGTCCGAGAAGAAGAGGCGGATCAGCGGGGCAAGCGGGCGGATCATCTCGGATTCGACCGCAAGATAGATCGCATGTGGGCGGCGGCGGATATCCCGGAAGGAAAAGTCAGAGGTCGCGGTGGCCGCGTCGATCGCGCGGTTGTCCCAGGTGTCGAGACCCGATGTCATGAGAAGCGAGAGGTAGGAGGTGAGGGTGTCGTTGTTGGTCGAGGCCATACGCTCGAAGATCAGTTTGGCCGAGGTGTTCTTCACCTCCTGCGAACGCTTCAGATATTCCTTCTGCTTGTCGCCCCCCGAGGCGGTGATGCGGTAGATCTCGCCGATGGTCGGCACGCCGCGCTCGAAAGCCAGAAGACCGGCCGCCACGAACAAGTCGATACCGCCTGCGAGAAGGCCGCTCAGCTTTTCGTTGTCGGTCTGCAGGAAGAGCTTCGCGGTGAGTTTAAGCTCCATCTGCTGCCGGTCGGGGTTGGTCATGGCAGCAATGCGCGCCAGCGGATTATAGCGATGTGTTGGTCGGTCCCAGTCGGTCGGCGCGAAGCGGAAAACCTTGTCCCCCATGCTGGCGCGGAAGCGCGAGGTCTCGCGGAAGTTCTCGCCTTTCACGTCGAGCACCACGGCGGAGCCCTTGTAGGTCAGCAGGTTCGGGATCACGAACCCCACGCCCTTGCCCCGGCCCGTGGGCGCCACGATCAGCGCGTGGGGGAAGGTTTTTGAGACTAGGAACGGGCGCTTGGATTTCGGGGAGCCGAGCTTGCCCAGAAGGAAGCCGCCGCCGGGCTTGGCAAAGAAACCGTTCCTCTTCATCTCGCTGCGAGTCTGCCAATGCGTCGTCCCGAAGCGGGTCAATGCATCCCCCAGAAGCGTGACGCTCAGCATCAGCGATGCCAGACCGAAGCCGCCAAGTATGAGGTTCACCCAGAGGAAGTCTTTTGGTGCGGACTGAGACAGACCCCGATATTCGCGGGCAAGCAGGGTGACGTCGAAACGCGTGGGAGAAAGCCCATAGCGGAACATGACAAAGCCGGTCGCCACGACATAGCCCATGGCGAGACCGACCAGCACGAGGCTCAACACTCCTAGGGCAATCTTGCCTTTATCCATGGGTGATCCCCTTCTCACCATGTGCCGCGGCGTGGCGTGCGCGCTGCGCCTCTATCTGTTCTTCCGCCAATGCATCGAGAACGCGCTCCATGGCCGGGCCATGCGCAGTGACCTCGCTGCTCTGGAGATAGGTTCTAGCGAGTTCCAGCTGGCGGAGCGGATCCTCAGTGAACTTATCGAGGACTTCTGCGTTTCCGGCCCGCAGCGCGTCGATTGCGTCGGGGCTTAGCCGTTCGTTGACCTGCCGGACGATGTCATGTCGCTCTGCCTCGGAGAGCGGGCCCTCGACGTCTGCGTTTCGCACAAAGGCCATGACGGTTGGCGCTGTCTCTTCCAGATACCGGCGCTCGGCGTAGTCTTGTCGCGCCTGGTCCTCGATCTCGAAACTGCGCTCGCTGATATAGGCACGCGACGCGCCGAGCGAACGAAGGTGGTTGATTTCGTCCTGGACGGCCTGCCCAAACTCGTCATCCGGCATCTCCGTGCGATAGCGGGCGAGGGTACGGAGCTCTTCGGTAATCGGACCGAGATGATCCGAAGGATCCCGCAAGGCGAGGTCCATGTCGCCAGCATGAAGTGTGCGGTCCTGTTCCGATACCGCATATTGCGGCGGCATTCGACTGTCAGTCATCTGTTCCCAAGCCATCGAGGCCAATTCGGCATGCTGCGGAGATCTCTGCGCATAGGCGTCGAACGCAACGCGGGCCTCCTCCACCTCCACGGCGCCCGCCCGCCGCACCGAGGGGTCGTCGGAGAACGGATGATCGAAATCCGTCCGACGGAACTGCGCCACCAGCGCCCTGAACGCCTGCCGCTCCGATGGGGCAAAGATGTCGGACCCGTCTTGCGCGAGATCACTCCTAGGTGTCGTCAACCGCTCACCAAGCGCTGCCTCAGCGTCATCCACCTCGTCGACCTCGGTTGGCGCGCGCAGGACGCGCACGTCAGTCAGAACATCGCCCAACCGAACATGCACGGCTTCCAGCCGGTCGAGCGCGTCTTCCCGGTCCGCAGATTTCTCCAGATCGAGGTCGCTTGCTTTGGCAATCCCCTGCAGATCCTGTGCCAGCCACTGGCGCTCCAATGCGGCATTGCCTGCCCCCTCCCGCAGGCGCGCGGCCACAGCCTCGGCATCGATGCCCGTGCCTTGCAACGCCTCGGCCAGCTTTGATGCCACCTCTCCATCGTCAATACGCGCGAGGTGTTCTTCACTTAAGTTCGGCCTTGCATAGATGCCGTCCCGGGATGGGGCATCGACCAGGGCGGCGGAGCGATCCCCGAGCGGGTTCAAATGCGCGACCGAGGCCAGAACGTCGGTCAGCTTGCGCTCGATCACCGGCCTCTCGGCCGCTGGCGCCCTGTCGATCGCCGCCTCGATCTGGCGAATGTTCTGAGAAAACTCGGTGATCAGCGTGTCGAACGCTGCTTCGTCTTCGGACATGTAGATGGCTCCGTCAGATTGAATCTGACCGCCACTGGCAAGGATGGTGCTGGCCCTCTCGAGCGCCTCGGACACGTCTTCGAAATTCGAACGGGACGCCTCCGCCGCGAGCCCGCGATAGATCAAAGCGTTGTGCCGGACGGTTTCCAGAGCGGCCGCCAGGTCAGCACCGGTTCTCTGGCGCTCGACTGGGGGACGACCTTCGTCGCGGGCCTTGTAGATTTCATCGATCTCGGCGCGGTAGGTCGTGACGCCGCGATCCAGACGACGCGTTGCCTCGAGCCGGATCCCGTGTCCTCTGGCCGCTTCGACCATCGCCTCGCGAAAGGCGTCGTAGTTGAAGTGATGATCCTTCCCGAGAAAGAACATTTCGCCATCCTTGCTGCGGCGGTTCAGAACGATATGCGCATGTGGATGCGCGCGATCTTGGTGTATTGCAGCAATATAGTCGAATTGCGAGCCCTCACCTTGAAAGAACTTCTCGCAGACGGCCTGGGTGATATCGCGCACCTCTTCACCACTGGTCCCAACCGGGAATGCCATCAGCAGATGCGACGTATGGCCAAGCTTGGGGCTGTAGCGCTCGTTCCACTGGTTCTCGAACCGCCGCGCCACTCGGTTGATCTCGGCTTCCGAGAGCTGCTTCTTCCCGTCATGGGTGCCGCGGCTGTCGAGGATATGGGTCGACTTCGTCGTGAGATATGTGAGCTGCGCCCGTAGCTGCGCCCCGGTGTGGCAGCCCCCTTTCGAGATAGCCTTGAAGATCGCTGGCGAATAGCCGCGCGCGGCCCGGACCATCTGCGCGCCCTTGGAAAGCCCCTGCCAGGATCCCGAAACTCGGCTCCAGCCGCGGTCAAAGAGCGCCGGGTCGATGCCACGGACCCGGTCACTCCGCGCCATTCTCATCCCTCTCGGCGAGGCCCGCCAGGGCAGAGCTGATCTCAAGGTCCAGCACGCTGCGACGCGCCCGCGACATCTCCTGAACCTGGTCGGCCAGATTGAAGACCAGACCCGCAAGGGCGCGGACGTCACGGTGACTTGAGGCCGGGTAGGACAGTCTCTCGCCCCGCACCTTGGCCTCGTTCAGACGTCGCGCGATCTGGTTCACGTTGTTGCCAACCCGGTTGAGCGCGGCGCCGAGGCTGCGCAGCTCGTCGCACAACTCGTCGTCGGGCATGAAGACACCTTCGGCCGCCAGCATCAGGCGGCGCATGGCATCCGAGCGGTGCGCAATCCCGCGCCGCGACAGCGCCGCGTCGAACCGGCGCAGGTCGTCGTCCGAGACCCGGATCCCCACAACCCGCGATCGGCTGCCGTTCGCTGTCTGACGCTCACCCCAGTGGTTCACCACATTGTAGATCGTCTTCAGGCTGACATCGTAGCGCGCGGCCAACGACGCCGCAGAGACGCCGTTCCGGCGGTCCTGGGCGATGGTCGATCGCTCGATCTCTGATAGTCTACGACGGCGGGGCATTTTGAAGTTAACGTTCCTATTTCTTGCCAACTTCGTACAAGCCCGCCGACTCCCAACGCAAGTGGGGTCGGCTATAAGGGCTTGTACTCAATGTAGAAAATCGCCCTGCAGGGGCGATTTCCCGCCCTTTGTCAAATGGATCGCGCTTCGCGCTCATTGCACCACGCGATGCGGTCTCCGCATCGCGCATCGCGTCTTTTGCGCCCCGTCTCTTGCACCCCGCAAGACGGGTTTTGCCGCGTGCTAACCGTCTCGCGTCACCCGCGGAACGACATACGCGAGACTGCCTCCCGTCGTCTGGAGCGCGCTATCCGTCACCTGCATTCCGTCCGCTGTACATCGCCGAGCGCATCCCGACTTCTGCTTGACCCCTCAGTCTCATGCGTTTAGCGACATTTTGGTATTATCGTTGCGATTCACTATTTTTGCGGAGGATCAGAATGCCGAACGAAAATCTTGTGGTGATCGCAGCGATGGCCCGGAAAGGGGGCAGTGGAAAAACGACGCTTTCGCGCGCCTTGATCAGCGCCGCGATCGCCGCCGGACGCAGAGTGATGTTGATCGACACGGACAGCACGAGAGTACTCGGGGCCTGGCATGCTCGGGCGCAAGCCGGTGGGTTGAGTTCGCCGCTTCTCTGCTCGGCCACCGTCGAAAGCGTGGCGGGTGTCGAGGATCAGATCGATCAGGTCTACATGGCAGGCACGGCAGACTTCATCTTCATCGATACCGCAGGGGTCGGTGCCGAATGGTCAGACGGCATTGCGGTGCTTGCGGACCACATTGTGACGCCCGTCATGCTGTCGACGTCTGATTTCGATGTCGGCGCGCAGACGGCTGATTGGTTTGAGAAGCTGAAATCCCGTGTTGACGACCCCTCCAGCCTTCCGCGCCACCACGTCGTCCTCAACATGGTCGACCCGAAAACAACCCGTGCTGACGCCGCCCTGATTGAAGAAGCGCTCACCCGTTTTCCGGTGATTGAGACCGTCATGATGCGACGGAACACTTACAAGGAGATGGACCAGAAGGGGCTTCTCCACGCCTTGGCGCTGGAAAAGCAGTCCGATCCAAATCCCCTGATGCGTCCACATGTACGTCATGTCGTCGAGGCGCTTGAAGAGGCGACGGACATTCTCAACAACATTCTTGCTGCGTGAGGACAGTCGATTGCGCAAGAAGATCCCGACTATCACCAGGCCCGACCCAGCCTACGCCGCCACCCTGCAACAGGGTGGCCGCGAGGTTCCCGGGAAGGAAGATGAGGCACAGGTCTCAGCAACAAAGACAGCCACCCCAGCCGCTGACGTTGACGCTGATCGGCACGTGTCAGAGTGTGCGCCGGAAGGTGCCGTGGCGCCGCACCAAGTCATCGCAGAAAGCTCTGACCCGCATACCAGCCTGAGTGCTCCCGTATCGACCGCGACGAAGAGCCCGACCCGCAAGATCGACATCAGGGTCAACGCACTCGAACGACAGGAAGCAGCGCTGGAGATTTGTGGTGTTGAGCCGGCACATGTGGTGCGTGCCGCCCTGCGCCGTGCAGTCAAAGGCTGGCAACTGTCGCCGGTCTTCGCCCCAGTCGCGGAGGAGCGGCGCACTCGAAACACGCAGTGGCAGGCCCGTACATCTCTGGCAGTAGATGCGGCCAGCCTGGGTGTCCTCCTCCGGGACCACGACCCCCTCGACGTCTTGAGTAAATGGGCTCTGATCCGCGGCCAGGTGGAACCACGCATATGGGGCGAGATCGACAAAATCTTGGAAGAAATTGCTGTTCGTGCTGCATCGCCGCATGAACCGCACGCACCGTAAGATACCTATCTGAAAAGACAACTTGCATTTCGCCGGTGGATTTTTGCCCACCGGCAGAAGCTCGCCTTGCAGTTGCGGAAAGCGTGGCGCTAATGAGCGTCATAGGGAATTTCAGACCTCAGTGGTGACGAGTTACGAGGTCCATTTAGGAGGAACGCATTATGAACACGAAGCCCCGCCTGACTGGCGAACCGATCATGCGCATCCTCTGCAAGACATCTGAAAATCTGGTCGGCTACCTTTACCAATGGAACAATGGCGACGTGCAGCCTGCCTGGTTCGACGGCGCTGTGGCGGACGTTCGCTATGAACCATTCATTCAAGCGACGGAACAGAACCCTGTCGATCCGAAGACCCCCAGACCGCGTCAGCAAGATCTGACGCACCTTGAAAAGGCCTAGCTCAAAGTCTCGCGTCGGTTTGTGGGTCATCCCATCCCGTAGGTCCTTTGAGCGATAGAGTTGACTTCTATGCCTCATTAGTGATCTAGATATGAGTTATAGAAAGGATATCTATAACTCATGGCTTGGAACTGGACGCTGCCCGATTGGCCGGATTTCCGATATGACGCCTCCGCTCTGGAGCCGTTTGAGCAGACGTTCCTGCTGTCGTCCGGGGAAATCCTCGGCGCGGTCCATCATGTCAGTCAGCCGGAACGCGAGCAACTCCGCATCGAACTGCTCAGCGAGGAAGCGATGCAGACGAGCGCCATCGAGGGTGAAATCCTCGATCGGCTCAGTGTCCAGTCTTCGCTGCGCCGCCATCTGGGCCTCGATCCGGACAGCTACCCTGCCAAACCGCGCGAACAGGGCGTCGCGGAAATGATGGTCGACGTCTATTCCAGTTTTGCAGAAAAGCTGAGCCACGAGACACTGTACCGCTGGCATCGGATGCTCCTGTCCCATGACCGCCGGTTGGAAACCATCGGGGCTTACCGACAACACGCCGAGGCGATGCAAATCGTTTCCGGCCGTCTCGACCGGCCGACGATCCATTTCGAAGCGCCTCCCTCGGAGCGGGTCATGCCTGAGATGGAGCGATACGCAGATTGGTTCAACAAGACCGGGCCGGTGGGAGCAAAGCCGCTTCCAGCGCTGACGCGCGCAGGGCTATGCCACCTCTATTTCGAGAGTATCCACCCATTCGAAGACGGCAACGGCCGCTTGGGTCGCGCCCTCGCTGAAAAGTCGCTGGCGCAGAACATTGGCCAGCCGACCCTCATCTCGCTCGCCTTCACCATCGAGAAGGAGCGCAAGGCATACTACGACCAGCTCGAGCAGCATCAAAAAACGCTCGACGTGACCGATTGGCTCGTCTGGTTCGCGGAAGTTGTCTTGAAGGCCCAACAGGCAACACTCGACCGCGTCGGCTTCTTCATCAACAAAGCGCACTTCTACGATCGGCACAGAGACCACTTGAACGAACGCCAGGCCAAGGCCATCGCTCGCCTGTTTCGGGAAGGCCCTGGCGGTTTCAAAGGCGGCCTCAGCGCCGACAACTATCTCAAGATCACCGGAACTTCACGCGCAACCGCAACCCGCGATCTGCAGAACCTGGTCGAGAAAGGTGCGCTCCGCCGAACCGGTGAGCGACGCCATACGAGGTACTGGTTGAACCTAGACCATATGGAGCAGCGCAAGTGACGATAACTTAACATTTGTATTTTTATCAATACTTTACCGAAATACGCATAATTCGTTTTATGTATACTGATGATCTGTTTGGTGCCTCAAGTCGATTTTGAAGCATACCATCGAGAAGACGGAACATGCTGTCGTCGAAATGGCGTTGTTGCAGAACGGCGTCCTGAGGCTTGAGGTCCCCTTTCCCCATAGGCGTTAGCCGGCGCGTACGATCTCGGCGGTGCCGAGGGCGTTGAAGCGGTTCATGAGGGCGACGCGGATGTGGATTTCGGCAGTCTGGCGGTCGGGGTCTCTGGCGGCGATGCGCTCGCCGAAGGCCTTCAGGCATCGCATCCTGGCCTCGGCGCGGCTGCGGATATGGTATCCGGTCCACCGCTTCCAGAACGCCCTGCCATAGTGACGTGTGGCGCGCAGGGTTTCGTTGCGCGCCCGGGCAGCTGGGCAGTCGTCTTTCCATGGCCGACCGTTCTTGCGGATAGGGATGATCGCAGTGCCACCGTGTGCGATGATGGCGCTATGGCAGCGGCGGGTGTCGTAGGCGCCGTCTGCGGTCACGGTGCCGATGTCTTCGTCGTCCGGGATCTGGTCCAGCAGGTCTGGCAGGACGGGGCTGTCGCCTTCCCGGCTGGGGGTAAACTCGACCGCGCGGATGTCGGAAGTGGCGGTGTCCATGGCCAGATGGACCTTGCGCCATTGGCGACGGCCTTGCGCAGCGTGCTTCCGGGCCTGCCACTCGCCATCGCCGAGGAACTTGATGCCGGTGCTGTCCACCAGCAGGTTCAGCGGCCCGCCGGCACGGCGATAGGGGATCTGCACCTTAAGAGTCTTCTGCCGGCGGCACAGCGTGGAGAAGTCTGGAACGGGCCAGTCCAGCCCGGCAAGGCGCAGGAGGCTGGCGACCATCCCGGCTGTCTGCCTGAGCGGCAGCTTGAATAGCACCTTGATCGACAGGCAGAACTGGATCGCCGCATCCGAGAAGACTGGCGGGCGTCCGGGGCGGCCCTCATGCGGCGCGTGCCAAGCCATCTCCTTGTCCAGCCAGATCAGCAGAGACCCGCGCTTCGTCAGCGCAGCGTTGTAGGCGGACCAGTTCGTCGTGCGGTAGCGGGCGGGCTTGGGCTTGTTCATGACGCCCGTCTAACCGGATGGATTCGTGATGGGAATCCTTCGCGGCCAGACTTCTGCAACAACGCCCGTCGAAATAGTCGATTTTCTTTAGTGAATGGTACAATCTCAATGTACCAAGCAATCTTAGAGGTCCGCCATTTTTGTTAATCGTTTAATAATCAAATTGTGACCTCTATCATTATTAAACGATGATTAAGTCGAGGAATTTGATCAGCCCGACCTAACTGAGAGCAATAGTTGAAAGGTTGCAATCACAGCGGAACACACGGGCCGCAAGGCGTTTTCTTGCGGGGTTTGGCGCCCGTTGGGGCAATCCTCGGTTGATTGTGACAGACAACCTGCGCAGTTATGGCGCGGTTCAAGCTGTGATCACGACACGGGGTTCAAATAAACCGCCTCAGGAAGCGCCGGGCTGCCTTTGCACTCCGCCCTGGTTGTACGAGGGCATCAAGAACATCTCCGTTCGCATCCACGGCCGGCCAGAGCCAGCATTTCCGACCGTTGATCCGGTATGACCACTTCGTCCATATGCCATTTGTCGGCTGCGGCTGGCCGGTCTCGCCTGATGCAATGCGCGAAATGGCCGGACCCATTTCCGGATTGTTTACCGGCTGACCGTCCACCGCGTTCCGCGAGCAGATCTGCAACGTCAGCGCGGCTGAACGCAAAGCGATGGTAGGCCCCGACGGCATAGACGATGATCTCACGGGTAAAACCAAAACCCTTCAGGCGAGGCATTTTGGGCGGGATCTTCATGCGTGAGCCGTAAACAATTCAGAACGCGCATACCACTTGGCAATGCCGTGGCGTCGTCTCAGCAGCCAGAGACCACCTCGGTATTCCAGCTCTTGCAGGCCTGGGACAGCTCGGCCGGAACGGCGTGATCGGTGAAATACACGTCGATGTCGGACAGCGATGCGATCCTTGCCGGGGCGCTTCTGGAGAATTTGGTGTGATCCGCGACGAGAAAAATTTTGCGCGATTGCCGTAAGATCGTCTGGCTCACACTGACCTCTTGGATGTCGAAATCCAGAAGATCGCCATCACGGTCGAGCGCGGAGCAACCGATAACCGCCAGATCGAATTTGAATTGGCGGATGGTCTCTGCGGCCAGATTGCCGACCAAGCCGCCATCGGAGCGCCGCAAATGCCCGCCGGTCACGATGACTTCGCAATTGCTGTTCCCGGCCAAGATGTTGGCGACATTCATATTGTTGGTGACGACCATCAGATCCTTGTGCTGCAACAACTCCTGCGCGACGGCTTCCGTGCTCGTCCCAATGTTGAGAAACAACGAAATCCCGTTGGGAATCCGCGATGCACAGGCCCGCGCGATCGCGGTTTTGGCCTCCGCGTTCAACTGCCGACGATCTTCGTACCCGATATTGATTGTGCCAGAAGCCAGCACCGCCCCGCCATGTACCCGTTCGACACGCCCCAGTTCCGCCAATTCGGACAGGTCGCGGCGAATGGTTTGAAGCGTCACGCCAAAATGCTCTGCCAGCCTCTCGACCGTGACCTTTCCCTCTTTGCGTGTCATTTCGAGAATCTCGGGATGACGAAAGTTGTTGGACATAGGTGTTCGCTTTGCTTCGTTTTTGTGGCTGCACGGGAAAAAGACGCGAAAACCCGATGCGAATCCAGTCAATTTATTGCCGCACCCGCGTAGATTCTCTTATCTTTTCTTCGCAGTTGCAGAAATATCCAACCTAACCCATTGATTTTTCTTAATCGAATAAAAACGAAAACAAATATCTTGCGTTTCTGACCTTTTCCACACAACGTTAGCGCCAGAACTTGGGAGGAAAGCCTGTGCAGGGGAATGACAGCACACATCCCGTCGATCTTTTTGTGATCGGCGGCGGCATCAATGGCTGTGGCATTGCGCGCGACGCGGCGGGACGGGGATTTTCCGTGACGCTCGCGGAGATGAGCGATCTGGCCTCTGCGACCTCATCTTCCTCCACAAAACTCTTTCATGGTGGGCTACGCTATCTCGAATATTTCGAGTTCCGATTGGTCCGTGAGGCTTTGATCGAGCGCGAAATTCTCCTGCGGGCCATGCCGCACATCAGCTGGCCGATGCGTTTTGTCCTTCCTTATCATAAGGATATGCGCTTCGAATCCGAAACACCGACCTCGAAACTTCTGTCTGTCGTGATGCCTTGGATGAAGGGGCGTCGTCCGGCATGGCTGATCCGGCTTGGCCTGTTTCTCTATGATCATCTGGGCGGGCGCAAAATCCTGCCGGGTACGGAAACCATCGGCCTGACGGGAACGCCCGAGGGCGCGCCGCTTCAGGAACGCTTTGCCAAAGCCTATGAATATTCCGATTGCTGGGTCGAAGATTCTCGTCTCGTGATCCTCAATGCCCGCGACGCAGAGGCGCGTGGTGCGGCGATCCTGACGCGCACCAAAGTGACCCACGCAACGCGCGAAGGCGATCTCTGGCGTGTCGAAACGAAAGATATGGAACATGGCCGCACTGCCACCCATTACGCCAAAATGCTGGTGAATGCGGGCGGACCTTGGGTCGGCGACGTGATTCACGACAAAATCGACCTGCCGTCGAAAGAGGGCGTGCGACTTGTGCGCGGCAGCCATATCGTGACCCGCAAGCTCTACGATCACGACAAATGCTATTTCTTTCAGGGCACCGACGGGCGGATCATTTTCGCCATTCCCTATGAGACGGATTTCACCCTGATCGGCACCACGGATGCCGAGCACAGCGATCCGTCGCGCAAACCCACCTGTACCGACGAAGAGCGCGACTATCTGATCGCCTTTGCCAACAAATATTTCAAAGCGCCGATCAGCGCCGAGGATGTGGTCTGGAGCTATTCCGGCGTCCGCCCGCTCTACGATGACGGAGCGTCATCGGCGACAGCCGCGACACGGGACTATACGCTCAAGGTCGATGCAGAGGGCGGTGCGCCGGTGCTCAACATCTTCGGGGGAAAAATCACGACCTATCGGCGGCTGGCGGAAAGCGCGCTTGAGAAAATCTCGGAACACCTGCCGGACACAAAGGGCCAGTGGACGGCAGGTGTGCCGCTCGCAGGCGGGGATTTCCCGGTCGGCGGGTTTGACCGGCTTGTCTCCGAGCTGCGTGCGCAATTTGGGTTTCTGACCCCGTTCTGGGCGCGGCGTCTGGTGCGTGCCTACGGCACCGAAGCGCGTGACGTGCTGGGAGACGCAAAGAGTGCCGAGGCACTGGGACGTGATTTCGGCGCGACCCTGACCGAGACCGAAGTGACATGGCTGATGGAGCGCGAATATGCGCGCACGGCCGAGGATATTGTTTGGCGCCGCTCAAAGCTTGGGCTGCGTCTGGATGAAACGCAGATCCATGATCTGGATGACTGGATGAAGACCCGCCGCGCGGGGAGTGCCGCAGCTGAATAAAGCCAAAGGCCAAAGACAATAAGGCGCGGGGAGGAGGACCTAATGACGCTGGAACTGAAGGGCGTGTCAAAAATCGTCGAGGGGCAAATGCATATTGCCGCGACCGATCTGACGCTCGAAAAAGGAACGATGAACGTCCTGCTGGGGCCGACCCTGTCGGGGAAGACCTCGCTGATGCGTCTGATGGCCGGGCTCGATCAACCGAGCGCCGGGCGAATTTTCTGGGACGGAAAAGACGTCACCGGCATGCGGGTGCAGGATCGCAAGGTTGCGATGGTGTATCAGCAATTCATCAACTACCCCTCGATGAGCGTCTATGACAACATCGCCTCGCCGATGAAACTCATGGGCGTGGACAAGGCGGAGATCGACGCGCGTGTACGGGAAACGGCGGAGCTGATGAAGCTGACGCCGATGCTGGACCGCAAACCGCTCGAACTTTCAGGCGGGCAGCAACAGCGCTGTGCTCTGGCCCGTGCGCTCGTCAAGAACGCAGGCCTCGTGCTGCTCGATGAGCCGCTGGCGAACCTCGATTACAAGCTGCGCGAAGAGTTGCGCGTCGAGATTCCGAAGATTTTCGAGGCCTCCGGTTCGATCTTTGTCTATGCGACGACCGAGCCCGAAGAGGCGCTTTTGCTCGGCGGCAATACGGCGGCGCTTTGGGAGGGGCGGGTGACGCAATTCGGCCCGACGCCCGAGGTCTATCGCCGTCCCGTGGATGCCACCACCGCGCGCGTCTTTTCCGATCCGCCGATGAATTTCCTCCAGATTTCGAAAACCGGCGATCGGTTGATGTTCGGCGACGGGCAAAGCGCGCAGGCAACGGGAAAACTCGCCGATCTGCCCGACGGGCGCTACACGGCGGGGTTCCGGCCGAACCATGTCGAGATCCTGCAACATACGGATAACGCGATGAAATTCACGACAAAGCTGCATGTGACGGAGCTGACGGGATCGGAGACCTTTGTGCATCTCGATCATGATGGCGCGCGTTGGGTCGGCCTGATCCACGGGGTGCATCACCTCGACATCGGGGCGGATCTGGAGGTCTGGCTCGATCCGCGTCATGTCTATGTGTTCGGCGAAGACGGGGGGCTCGTTGCGCCCGCCGCCTACGCAATGGCGGCGTGAGGAGGCGCGATCATGGCTAGAATTACACTCGACAACCTTGCGCATTCCTACAATCCGACGCCTTCGTCGCAGGACGACTATGCGCTCAAGGAACTGAATTACGACTGGGAAGACGGCGAGGCCTATGCGCTTTTGGGCTCGTCAGGCTGTGGCAAGTCCACGTTGCTCAATATCATTTCGGGGCTGTTGATGCCCTCGCAGGGGCGCATCCTGTTCGACGGCAAAGACGTCACCCGCGCCCCCACGGCGGAGCGCAACATAGCGCAGGTGTTCCAATTCCCGGTGGTCTACGACACGATGACCGTGCACGACAATCTGGCCTTTCCGCTCCGCAACCGGGGCCGCGACGAGACCTATGTAGCCGAGCGCGTTCAGGAAATCGCCAAGATGATCGGCATGGAAGACATGTTGCGCAAAAAGGCGCGCGGGCTGGGTGCGGATGCCAAGCAAAAGATCTCTTTGGGTCGCGGCATGGTGCGCAAGGACGTGAACGCGCTTTTGTTCGACGAACCCCTGACCGTGATCGATCCACATATGAAATGGGAACTCAGAACCCAGCTCAAAAAGCTGCACCACGATTTCGGCCACACGATGATCTATGTGACCCACGACCAGACGGAGGCGCTGACTTTCGCGGACAAGGTCGTTGTCATGTATGACGGGCGCGTGGTTCAGATCGGCACGCCTGAGGAGTTGTTCGAACGGCCCGCGCACACGTTTGTGGGCTATTTCATCGGCTCTCCGGGCATGAATGTGATCCCCGCCAAGGTCGAGGGCACGAAAGCCTATATCAACGGGTCGGAAATTGCGCTCGGCGCGGGTTATGCGCCCGTGGATGGCAAGGTGGAGATCGGCGTGCGGCCCGAGTTCGCCCGGTTGAGCGAAAGCGAAGGCCTGCCCGTGAAAGTGCGCCGCGTCGAGGATGCGGGACGGCACAAGATCATCCGCGCCGAGTTCTTTGGTCAGGACATCAACATCATCGCCGGAGAGGACGATCCCGTGCGCGCGGATATGACCCGCGTCACCTTCGATCCGGCCCGCGTGAATGTCTACGCAAACGACTGGCGTGTGGCGCCGCAAGGCGGGGAGGCCGCGTGATGCAACAGAAAACAACCAATCACAAAGCATGGTTCCTAGTGCTGCCGGTCTTGGTGCTTGTGGCGTTCTCCGCCGTGATCCCGCTCATGACCGTGGTGAACTATTCCGTGCAGGACACCTTCGGCAACAACCAGTTCTTCTGGGCCGGACTGGAATGGTTTCAGGAAATGCTTTCGGATGAGCGCATGTGGAACGCGCTGCAACGTCAGTTGATGTTCTCCGGCATCATTCTTGCCATCGAAATCCCTTTGGGCATTTTCGTGGCGCTCAACATGCCGAAATCGGGCTTCTGGTCCTCTTTCTGCCTTGTCGTGATGTCTTTGCCGCTTCTGATCCCGTGGAACGTCGTGGGCACAATCTGGCAGATTTTCGGTCGTGTCGACATCGGTCTCTTGGGTCACACGCTTGAGGCGCTCGGCATCGACTACAACTACACGCAAGACACGATCTCCGCCTGGATCACCATCATCGTGATGGATGTCTGGCATTGGACGTCACTCGTCGCCCTACTGGCCTTTGCCGGTCTCAAATCCATCCCCGACGCCTATTATCAGGCGGCGCGGATTGATCAGGCCAATCGTTGGAAAGTCTTCCGCTTCATCGAACTGCCCAAGATGATGGGCGTCTTGATGATCGCCATTCTCCTGCGCTTCATGGACAGTTTCATGATCTACACCGAGCCCTTCGTGGTGACGGGCGGCGGTCCGGGCAATGCGACGACGCTTTTGTCCATCGACCTCGTCAAGATGGCTCTCGGCCAGTTCGACCTCGGACCCGCTGCAGCCTTCTCTCTGATGTATTTCCTCGTGATCCTGTTGATTTCATGGGTGTTCTACACCGTCATGGTCAACCTCGACAAAAAGGGCATGTAAGATGACGGACGCAACCGCACTCACACCCGCCGTCACCAAACCGCGCAGCCTGCCCAAGGTGAACAGCCGCGCCGTGGTGATGACGCTCTATCTTCTGTTCCTGATGTTGCCGATCTACTGGCTGATCAACATGAGCCTGAAGACCAACACAGAAATCCTGGGCAGCTTCTCGCTTTGGCCACAAAACCTGACGTTCGAGAACTACGTCACGATCCTCACCGACGAGGCGTGGTATATGGGCTACGTCAACTCGATGATCTACGTGGTGATGAACACGGTGATCTCGCTCGCTGTCGCCCTGCCCGCCGCCTATGCGTTCTCGCGCTACAATTTCTTGGGCGATAAACATCTGTTCTTCTGGCTTTTGACCAACCGCATGGCACCGCCTGCCGTGTTCGCCCTGCCCTTCTTTCAGCTCTATTCCTCAATCGGGCTGTTCGACACGCATATCGCCGTGGCTCTGGCGCATTGTCTCTTTAACGTGCCGCTCGCCGTCTGGATTCTCGAAGGCTTCATGCGCGGTGTGCCCAAGGAAATCGATGAGACCGCCTATATCGACGGCTACGGCTTTGGGCGTTTTTTCGTGAAGATCTTCATGCCGCTCATCGCCTCGGGCATCGGTGTCGCTGCGTTCTTCTGCTTCATGTTCTCTTGGGTCGAACTGCTGCTCTCGCGCACGCTGACCTCGGTGGACGCCAAACCCATCGCCGCCACCATGACCCGCACCGTGGGTGCGGCAGGCGTCGACTGGGGCGTGCTGGCCGCCGCAGGGGTGCTCACCATCGTGCCGGGCGCGCTCGTGATCTACTTTGTACGCAATTACATCGCCAAGGGCTTTGCCCTCGGGCGGGTCTAAGAGGAGGAATTCGACATGGACTGGATGGCATGGACATGGCCGACCGCCGCCTTTTTCGGAACGATTGCAACGCTTTTGGTGATCTTCACCATTCTGGCGATCAAATTTCCCGAAACGCCGCGCGTTGGCGTGTTGGGCATCGAGACCACGCGTGGGGATCGTTTGTTCATCACGCTTCTGGGCTCGGCCTTCATCAATCTTGCATGGCTCGGTCTGGTCGGCGCCAACCAAGCGCTCGCGCTTGTCGTTTGCCTGATCTTTGCAGCCATCGTCTTTCGCTGGGTCTGAGGAGGCCCCGCGACGGATCGACACCTAAAAACAAAGGTTCACATAGGGAGGAAACCAATGAACCATCGTCTCAAGACAACCACCGCACTGGCGTTAGGCCTTGGCCTTTTGTCGGCGCCCGCTTTCGCCGATATGGATGCGGCCAAGGCGTTCCTCGATGCTGAAATCGGCGATATGTCCGGGCTGTCCCGCGCGGATCAAGAAGCCGAAATGCAGTGGTTCATCGATGCGGCCCAGCCCTTTGCGGGCATGGAGATCAAAGTGGTCTCCGAGACCATCACCACGCATGAATATGAATCTCAGGTGCTCGCCCCCGCGTTCGAGGCCATCACCGGCATCAAAATCACCCACGACCTGATCGGCGAAGGCGATGTGGTCGAGAAACTGCAAACTCAGATGCAGTCCGGCGAAAACATCTATGACGCCTATGTCAACGACTCCGACCTGATCGGCACCCACTGGCGCTATCAGCAGGTGCGCAACCTCACCGACTGGATGGCAAACGAAGGCGCAGATGTGACCAACCCCGGTCTCGATCTCGACGACTACATCGGCACCCAGTTCACCACCGCACCCGATGGCAAACTCTATCAGCTTCCCGACCAGCAGTTCGCGAACCTTTACTGGTTCCGCTACGATTGGTTCACCGATCCCGCAATCATGGCCGAGTTCAAAGAGAAATACGGCTACGACCTCGGCGTTCCGGTCAACTGGTCGGCCTATGAGGACATCGCCGAATTCTTCACCGGTCGCGAAATCGACGGTGTCGAGGTCTATGGCTCGATGGACTACGGCAAAAAAGACCCGTCCTTGGGCTGGCGCTACACCGACGCATGGATGTCCATGGCCGGGATGGGCGACAAAGGCGAACCCAACGGCCTTCCGGTCGATGAATGGGGCATCCGCGTGAACGAGAACTCGCAACCTGTCGGCGCCTGTATGGCACGCGGCGGCGCGGCGAACTCTCCGGCGGCGGTCTATGCGGTGGAGAAAGCCATCGACTGGCTGAACAAATACTCCCCGCCCTCGGCCATGGGCATGACCTTCTCGGAGGCCGGTCCGGTTCCGGGTCAGGGCAACATCGCGCAACAGATGTTCATGTACACCACCTTCGTCGCGCCTCTGGTCGACAGCCCGGCGGTGATGAACGAGGATGGCACCCCGAAATGGCGTCTCGCCCCCAGCCCGCATGGCGTCTACTGGGAAGACGGCATGAAGGTCGGCTATCAGGACGTGGGCTCCTGGACGCTGATGAAATCCACGCCGGATGATCGCGCCAAAGCCGCTTGGCTCTACGCACAATTCGTGGGCTCCAAGACCGTCGACGTGAAGAAATCCCATGTCGGTCTGACCTTCACCCGCGAATCCACCATCCAGCATGAGAGCTTCTCCGATCGTGCGCCGAAACTTGGCGGTCTCGTCGAGTTCTACCGCTCGCCCGACCGTGTGCGCTGGTCGCCCACCGGCACCAACGTTCCGGATTATCCGAAGCTCGCCCAGCTCTGGTGGCAGAATATCGGTGACGCGATGTCCGGCGCGAAATCCGCGCAGGATGCGCTCGACAGCCTCTGCGCCGATATGGAGAAAGTCATGGAGCGCCTCGAGCGCGCTGGCATTCAGGGCGATCTCGGGCCGGTCATGAACGACGAGACCAGCGCCGAGGAGTGGCTCGCCAAGCCCGGCGCACCGAAACCCGCCATCGAAAACGAGCGCGAGACGCCGCAAACCGTCTCCTACGACGCGCTCGTGGCCTCCTGGAAATAACTGATCGAGAGGGGGCGGGGTCATTCCCGCCCTCTTTTTGCGCTCTCTTCTCCGTCCAGAGATGGTGGCATAGCCTTGGACAGAGCAGAGACCACCAAGGAGATGCATGTGACCTATATTCTTGCCATCGATCAGGGCACCACCTCGACCCGCGCCATTCTCTTTGACCAATCGCTGTCCGTCACGGCCAGCGCACAGGAAGAATTCGAACAGCATTTCCCCAAAAGCGGCTGGGTCGAACATGACGCGTTCGACCTCTGGTCCACCACGGCGGCGACCTGTCGTGCGGTGATCGAGAAATCCTCGGCCGATGTGTCACAAATCGCCGCCATCGGCATCACCAACCAGCGCGAAACCACGCTTGTCTGGGACAAGGCCACCGGCCAGCCGGTCTACAATGCCATCGTCTGGCAGGACCGCCGCACCTCCGAGCTGTGCAAGACGCTTAAGGCGGAGGGCTTTGAAGAGGTCGTCACGGAAAAGACCGGGCTGTTGCTCGATCCCTATTTCTCGGCGACGAAACTCAAATGGATTCTCGACAACGTGGAAGGCACGCGCGACCGCGCCGAGGCGGGCGAGCTTTTGTTTGGCACGGTCGACAGCTGGCTGGTGTGGAAACTCACGGGCGGCAAGGTCCATGCCACCGACGCCACCAACGCCGCGCGCACCATGCTTTACGACATCCGCAAAGGCCATTGGTCCACAACGATTTGCAAACGCTTCGACATTCCGATGGCGATGTTGCCAGAGGTGCGCGATTGCGATGCCGATTTCGGCGAAACCCGCCCCGATCTCTTTGGCCGTCCGATCCCGATTTTGGGCATCGCGGGCGACCAACAGGCGGCCACAATCGGTCAGGCCTGTTTCAAACCGGGCATGGTCAAATCCACCTATGGCACCGGCTGTTTCGCTCTTTTGAACACGGGCGAGACGCCGGTGATGTCGCAAAACCGGCTCTTGACCACCATCGCCTACCGCATCGGCGGCAAGACGACCTATGCGCTCGAAGGGTCGATCTTTATCGCGGGTGCCGTGGTGCAATGGCTGCGTGACGGGTTAAAAATCATCCGCGAAGCCTCCGAGACCCAGCCCTTGGCCGAAAGTGCCGACAAAACGCAGGACCTGATCCTTGTGCCCGCCTTCACTGGACTGGGCGCGCCCTATTGGAATGCGGAATGTCGGGGGGCGATGTTCGGGATGACACGCAACTCAGGCCCGGCAGAATTTGCCCGCGCCGCGCTTGAAAGCGTCGGCTATCAAACCCGAGACCTCCTGGAAGCCATGCATGCCGATTGGCAGGGCGACGCCACCACGGCGCTGCGCGTCGATGGCGGCATGAGTGCCTCGGATTTTGCGATGCAATTCCTGTCCGACATCATTTCCGCGCCCGTCGACCGCCCCAAAGTCCTTGAGACCACTGCTATGGGCGCCGCCTGGCTCGCGGGTCAGCGGGCTGGCGTCTATCCCAACATGGAGGGCTTTGCCGCCACATGGGCGCTGGAGCGCACCTTTGAGCCGACCATGGATGAGGCGACGCGGCAGGCCAAATGCGACGGTTGGGCGCGGGCCGTTCGTGCCACGATGTTGGTCTGATGTCGGGTCACGCCGAAAGCCTCGCGTCCAATCCGGTCGCGGATATCGCCTTTACCGCGCCCGCTCGCTGTCTGATCGGACGTGGCGCAAAGGATCAGGTCGCAGCTTTGGTGCGCGAGAGAGGGCAAAAGGTTCTCGTCTTGCGCAGCGCCTCGGTCCTTTGGGCCGATGTGCTGATCGAAGAACTCGACACTCTTGGGGCACAGGTCACATCCCTTACCGCCCGTGGCGAGCCGACCGTCGATCAGGTCCGCGACGCGGTGGCCCGCGCCCGTGCGTCCGCCGCCGAGTGTATCGTCGCCATTGGCGGCGGTGCGGTGATTGATCTGGGCAAGGCGGTGTCGGGGCTGTGTGTCTCCGAGGGCGATGTCTTGGATCATCTCGGTCTCGGGCCCGATCCCGCGCCCAAACTCAACGCCCCCCTGCCCTTCGTGGCGATCCCGACCACCGCAGGCACCGGCGCAGAGGCCACCCGCAACGCGGTGATCGGTGTACCGGAACAAGGGCTCAAGATCAGCCTGCGCGATCCACGTCTCGTGCCGGACCTTGCGGTGGTCGATGCGTCCCTGACCGATGGACTGCCCAAATCCCTGACCCTTTCGACCGGGTTGGATGCGCTGACACAGTTGATCGAGAGCTACCTGTCAAACCGCGCCAATCCGGTCACCGATGCCCTCGCCCGCGGCATGATCGGGCCTGCGGCCGCAGCGCTTCAGACGCTCATGACACGTGAGGATGAAACCGCGCGCGACACTTTGGCCAAAGCCAGCTATCTGAGCGGTCTGGCGCTGGCCAATTCCGGGCTTGGGATTGTGCATGGCCTCGCCGCCGTCATCGGCAGTCGCGGTGGCGCCCATGGCGCGATCTGCGGGCGTCTGCTGCCTGCTGCACTGACGGTCAATCATGCCGCGCTGATAAAGGCTGGCAGACCCACCGCACGCTGCGAAGAGATCGAACGATGGTTGCAAGACGGGCTTGGCATGTCCCTGCGCCCTTTCATTGACAGGCATGGACTGGCCTCTCTGGGCGCCCTGCACTGCGGCCCGCCACTTTGGGAGGAAACAGCGCGAAATGCCCTATCGGCCTCCTCCACACAGGCCAACCCTGTGCGGCTCAGTGTCGCCGAGGTGCACCAAATCCTGAAGCTTTCCTCCTGATCCAGGGCGCGTCCCCAAATGCGACCGGCCCACCCAAGGCCTTACGTGCAGGCCTCTTTCATTGTGGGCGAATGCCAATGAACGCTGTCGAAGACCTGACGCTTCAAAACCCGAATGTAATGGTGCGGGATTGCCAACTTGCTGCCCCCACAGAAGCGGTCTAGCTGGTGGGCATGAAAATACCAGCAGAGATGCCACGCCTGAAGGGCTATCGTTTCCCGCGCGAAATCATCGCCTACGCCGTTTGGGTCTATCATCGGTTCGCGCTGAGCACGGCGGATGTGGAGGATCTCCTCGCCGAGCGAGGCGTAGTCGTCAGCCGGGAAACCGTACGCAAATGGGTGAACCGGTTTGGTCGGCATTTCGCACGTTGTGTAAAGGGGTCTGATGCCGGAGAGTGCAGAATCTTACGCTAAGCGCTGAGCACTCGTTTCCCGTAATCGCGTAGATTGCCGTTTGGATCGACATACCGGTAGAGCGTGACCGGTTTGACGCCTAGTTCCTTGCAAAGTTCTGAAACAGATGTGTCGCGACTAGCCATAGCGGCCTGAGCCATGCGGACCTGCGCTTTCGTCAGCGCGAACTTCCTTCCACCTTTTCGGCCTCGGGCGCGGGCGGCCTGGAGCCCCGCCATCGTGCGTTCGCGGATCAACTCGCTTTCAAATTCTGCAAGCGCAGCAAAGATGCCAAATGAAAGCCGTCCAGCCGCAGTCGTTGCGCCACTACACCCTTGCCGACGACGATCTGGAATTCATCCGCGCCCGCCGCCGCCCCCACAATCGATTTGGGTTCACTCTTCAACTTTGCGCATTGCGCTATCCCGGCCGGTTGCTGACTCCGGGTGAGGTCATTCCAATGGAGGTCACGCGGTTCCTGGCAGCGCAACTTGGGCTGAAGCCGGACGATCTGGCAGGATATGCAAGCCGTGAAGAGACGCGTCATGAACACCTGGCTGCCTTGCGGGATCTCTATGGCTACAAGATGTTCACTGGCCGAGGATCGCGCGACCTGAAGGTCTGGCTGGAGAGAACGGCCGAAACAGCTCGGTCGAACGAGGATTTGGCGCGGCGTTTCGTAGAACAGTGCCGGGCGACCCAGACCATTCTACCGGGGATCACGGTTATAGAACGCCTTTGCGCGGATGCTCTCGTCGCCGCAGAGCGACGGATCGACGCTCGAATCGCTGAGCGACTGGACGATAAGATGCGCAGCCGACTTGACGCTTTGCTGACGGAAACGGCAGACGGCTCTGTCACCCACTTTGTCTGGCTGCGCCAGTTTGAAGTGGGCCAGAACTCGGCCGACATGAACCGGCTGCTCGACCGGTTGGAATTCTTGCGGGCCATGGCCCTGGACCGGACTGTCCTATCGGCTGTGCCGCCCCACCGTATCGCGCGCCTCCGACGGCAAGGGGAACGTTATTTCGCCGGAGATCTGCGGGATATTTCAGGCGACCGCCGTCTTGCTGTCCTCGCGGTCTGCGTTTTGGAATGGCGCAGTGCCATTGCCGATGCAGTGGCCGAAACCCATGACCGTATTGTCGGGAAGACGTGGCGCGAAGCGAAACGCGCATGCGGCGCCCGTGCGGATGATGCCAGGGCGGCCTTGAAGGACACTTTGCAGGGGTTCTCAAATCTCGGATCAGCACTGCTGGAGGCCCATGAAGATCAGGTCCCCTTGGGTGACGCGGTGTAAAACGCCGGCGGCTGGACTTCACTCAGAGAGCTTGTCGCCTCGGCGGGCCAACTCACCAACACATTAGCAGCTGATCCGCTGGCACATGTTGTCCATGGGTATCACCGCTTCCGGCGCTATGCACCGCGCATGTTGCGGGCGCTCGATATTCAGGCGACCCCAGTGGCCGAACCGTTGCTGGTTGCTGCGGATATTGTCGCGGGTGCGGACACCACCGCTGGTCGCCCCGTGACCTTCTTGAGCCGAACCTCAAAATGGCATCGGCACCTGAACGACGATGATGGGCATCGGCTTTGGGAGGTGGCGGTCCTGTGCCATCTGCGTGATGCATTCCGAGCTGGTGATATGTGGCTTGCACACTCCCGCAGGTATGGTGATCTCAAAGATGCGCTGGTCCCGGCCGAAGTCGCTCGCGCCACGCCAAGACTGGCCATGCCGTATGAGCCGGAAATCTGGTTGGCAGATCGGAAAGCCCGCCTGGCCGATGGCTTGCAGCGACTGGCCCGCGCTGCCAGGGCCGGTGCGATTCCGGGTGGTTCCATCGAAAACGGTGCCCTCAAAATAGATCGTCTGACAGCCGCTGTCCCCGAAGAGGCCGATGCCATGGTGCTCGATCTTTACAGCCGCCTGCCGGAGATCGGGATCACCGACCTCCTGCTCGAAGTGGATGACGAGATTGGTTTTACCGAGGCCTTCACCCATCTGCGTACGGGCGTTCCATGCAAAGACAGGGTCGGCATGTTGAATGTGATATTGGCTGAAGGGCTGAACCTTGGCCTCAGCAAAATGGCTGGGGCTACGAACACCCATGATTATTTCCAGCTCTCGCGCTTGTCGCGATGGCATGTGGAAAGCGACGCGATGGCACGCGCCTTGGCCATGGTAATCGAAGGTCAATCAGCCTTGCCGATGGCCCGGATTTGGGGCGCAGGGCAGACCGCTTCGAGCGACGGGCAATTCTTTCCCGCCACGCGCCAGGGCGAGGCGATGAACCTGATCAACGCCAAATACGGCCATGAACCCGGTCTAAAAGCCTATACCCATGTCTCCGACCAGTTCGGCCCTTTCGCAACTCAGAACATCCCCGCCACTGTGAACGAAGCTCCGTACATTTTGGACGGGTTACTCATGAACGAGACAGGCAAGCGAATAAAGGAGCAATATGCTGACACGGGCGGGTTCACGGATCACATCTTCGCGGTCACTGCGTTGCTCTCCTATCGCTTCATTCCCCGCATCCGCGATCTACCGTCCAAACGACTCTATCTCTTCGACCCTGCAGCCGCGCCGAACGAGCTGCGCGGGCTGATCGGCGGAAAGATCAGGGAGAAGCTGATCGTCGAGAATTGGCCTGACGTACTGCGCGCCGTCGCCACTATGGCGGCGGGTGTTATGCCACCCAGCCAGCTCTTGCGCAAATTCGCGGCCTATCCGCGCCAGCATGAACTCGCCCAAACGCTGCGTGAAATCGGGCGCATCGAGCGGACGCTGTTCATCCTCGAATGGTTGCTCGACGCCGATATGCAGCGGCGCGCCCAGATCGGACTGAACAAGGGCGAAGCGCATCATGCATTGAAGAATGCACTGCGCATTGGCCGCCAGGGCGAAATCCGGGATCGTACTGCCGAGGGGCAGCACTATCGGATGGCGGGCCTCAACCTCCTCGCCGCGATCATCATCTACTGGAATACAAAACACCTCGGCTACGCGGTCAACGCGCGAGAGCGCGACGGTCTCGACTGCAGCCCAGAGCTTCTGGCCCACATCTCCCCCCTCGGATGGGCACATATCCTCCTCACAGGAGAATACAGGTGGAAAAATCAGTGACAGCTAAGCTTAACGTACGATCCTGCACTCAACCAGAGCAGACCCCAACTGGGCCTCGATGCGCTCGACAGTTCGGACATCCGATGGCATGTTCACGACCCGGGTCCCGATATCGTTGCATATGCGCGCCTCGATCGTGTGTGCGATGTAGAGTTCGAACACCGTCTGCATCTGATCAGCCGTCAATCCGTCGATCTCGGTTATGCCCGCGTCGGCAAGATCGGCGATTGTCTCAATGAATGCATCTCGAGCGATCCCCTCATCGATGGAGCCCCCATCCGGACAGATGAAGTCGGCCAGTCCAGCAAATACTTCCTCGATCGGCCGTCCCGCAAGACCTCCGAGGTCGAGAGAGCGGAGCACCTCTCCGATGCCAACATTCCCGACTTGGCCGAGAATGGTCGCGAGCCTCGACGCAGCGCCGCGCGAGCTACCCATGCGCCTCGCTGCCCGCGCCGCACCACCGGATGACCTCGACACATATTGCGATACAGCGCGTCCCATGCTCCTCCGGTCATCGCCACCGGAGCGTGCGTACCTGGTGAAGTTTGTTCGAGCGGACGTGTATCGGTCGGTCTCACCCGGAACCGGTGTCGCGGTCCGCTCCGGTGGCGCGGCCGGCGGAGCGGCGGGATCGTTGCCCGTCGGCGGCGCATCGCTGCCTGATCCGTCGGATCGCGGATCGCCCGGTGCACCGTCATCAGATCCACCGCCTTCCAACCATGATGGAACAAGTGGCGTTCCACCCGAGGCTCCGCCAAACGCGCTGGACGTTCCCATCAACAGCCCCCTTTTCGTGTGCGTGCCGCCGCGAGGGCCGCGACTCTCAACGTCGTCGACCCCTCCTCGGACCAGGTCGCGAGAAGAGCGTCCAAGCGAGCAACGAACTCCGAGCCGCGGATCACCCTATCCCAACCTGAAGCTACCCATGTCCCGCAACGTGCCGAAGGCAGGGATTCGAGAAGGTCCAAAAGGTTTGTCTGTAAGAAATCGTGGGCTTTGACGAGCACGGTCATGCCGTTCACTCCGGCTGGAGCGGTGTCGAAAGAGTCACTGGCGACGATACGCGCTCTCAGTTCTTCGAACACTTGGCCTGCTTCGGCTGGCGCGAGCTGCCGAAGTTCCGTCTCGTAGGCTTGAACACTCAGCTTCGACCCCATCAATCTCTCGACCACAGCACCAAGTCTGCCGAGCACAGATACGGCGCCGAAGTAATCTTTCCTGTCTTTTGCGACAAAGAGATAGGGCCTTAGATCGATCGCACCGAGGTTCGGCGGCATACTCGCCCAATCCCGGATAGCCTCCGACCCTCGCCATTCCGACAAGACAGCGCTCTCGTTCGGTTCCGTATCCTTTGGTTTGGTTTTGACATCATCCAGATCGGTGACTTTTGGGCGGTCTCCACGCTTTTTGTTCGGTTTGGACCTAGCCTCAGTCGGATCTTCGAGAGCCGCCAAGTCCTCGCAATGTCCGTTTGGGTGTTTCGCTGCCGCCGAGGCGATCTGATCGAACATGCGGGACATGAAGCGCTCGGCGAGCATCAGTTTCGCCAAGACAGGAAGCTTGACATCGTCACCGAATCCGCGAGCTCGCGCTGTCTGGTTCCTGAGAAGAAGCGTGTTCAGGAAGCGCTTGATCTGACGTGGGTTGCCTTGCGTACCGCTAGCCAGAATTTGGCCGATCTGATCACTTAATGTGAGCGCGTTTGAAACGCTGGCAGCCTTGGCGCCAAGGGCGTCACGGACAGTGGCCGCTGAGAGCCCGGTCGAGAGCCACGGCTTTGCGAGATGCTGGCGAGCCACTTTGATCAGCTTCTGGTATTCAGTGTCCTCTTCCCCTAGCTCCGCCCCCACGAGCAAGAGCGTCACATAGATTCGAGTTTCCGTCTCCCCCAGGGAGGGGATCCTGAACGGCACCTGGATGAGTTTCTCAAGATAGTTTCGCGCATAGTCCCTTGGTCCGGTCGTGTCGGGCAACTCCGGGAAATGCTTACGCACCGAATACTCGATCATCGCTTCATCGGCAGCAACCACGAAAGCAGTGTGTTCAGTGAAAACGAACAGCCGAACTGCCTCCAGCGTTTCGATCGCGACTTCAGGCAGGCACCTGTCGAGATCGTCGATCAGAACGACGAGTTGATCGACACCCGCCTTGTTGAGTAGATTTCTGAAAGCCTTCCGGAACTCACTGATTTCTTCAGTAAGCCGTTTCGAGTCATCTGGCTTCAGTAGGCCCGACATCCCAGCGATGGCGGCCTCATAGTTTTCACGAGTGAGCAATTCACCTGGCTCACCTATAGCCTTCTTCACAGAACCAACGACCGCGTCGATGTGCTCGGGCAGCGGAACTCCCGACAATGCTGTGAAAGCAAGACCTCCTCCTCGCCGGGCAACCTTGAGCCAATCGATGCGTTTGAAGATATTCTTAACCGCTTCACCCGCATTTGTTGCAAGCGACCGTTCGGCAACAAGCTCTGTGACAATGCCCTCGATCAGCGCGATCTTTGCATCCTCGAACCCCTGGAATCGCCAACCATTGAATTTCACGCAGAGAACGTCTGGGGTCGGCGATAGAGATGCCTCGATCATCTCCAAGATGCTGCTCTTTCCTGCTCCCCAATCACCATGGACACCGATCGTGATCGCCTGCTCTGGACGCTCCCGCAGCAACTCGGTGATCGTGCGCGCGATGGCCTCGTTGTTCAGCAGATCGACGCTTGTCTCGTTGTCGGGTAGAATCATTTCGCCCAGTCCACGACGCCATGATCTTCTAAAGTGGACTCGGGCAGTGATCTCACCTTGTCGCAGAAGACGATTGCATTCCTTGCGTCAGATCGCGCGGACGGGACAATTAGGCCATCGAAATCTAGAAAATGTGCGACTTCCCCAATTTCCTGGGTACGGGGATACTCGTCATTCTTTTGCTCATAGGAAAGACGACCGAACGTTTCCGTGTTCAGCCCGACCCTGGAAAGTGCTTCCAGATCCAGAAACTGAAGCGCACGCCCAAGTGAAAGTCCAATCTCAAACATGCGATACTTGACCTTGCTCGGCATGACCGGTTGGCCGCGCATCAGATGAAATCGCATCTCTTCCAGAGCACCTGATCGAGCCAAGGATGTATAGAGCACATCGAACGTCCCGTCGTCCCACCGACCACCGGACGCGCTGCAAATCAGCGGATCGCGCCCGTCGCGCACCAGCCGCCAAACGTTCCCTTCGAAAACGACGGGATCGATCGCCTCAATCGCGTCAATCAGCCGGTTGTCGCGTCGAGCTTTAACCATTTATTGGACCTACACATAGACATCATTGTCCAGCCGGTCGATGACGGCCAGTACTTCGAGCGAGCGATCATTGTGAATGAGGTCCATAGCGCGCTCGCCTCCGAGTTGTGGGTGCCGCGCATAGAGCCAGGCACGAACCTCGTCCGGTGTGTAATATTCATTGAGACGGCCGACGATGTAATAGAGGTCGGACAGAATCAATTCGTTCTTTGGTTGCGGCTTGATATCACCGGCCTTCCAACGCGATACCGTCGCCTTGGAGACATCCGTAATATTTGCGATATCGGTTCCTTTCAGACCCCCGATGTCGGCAAGTTCGCCGATGTAGCGTGACACTGCACTTTGCATTTCTTACCTCTGATCACCCCGCCGCAGGGCCGTGTCGACATTGAAGTCGCAAGCCCGAACACGCGGGGACTCCATTCCGCGCTCCTCATGGAGCTTTTCAAGCGCATCTGCAACCTTGCCCATCGTCTCTGCATGCGCCCGAGTCCGCTTGAGCAAACTCGTCAGGTCGATGCCCGCCGCCTGAGCTTGAGCCTCAGTGGGCTTAAGGAAGCTGACATCTTTTGCGCGACGCTCGGCATCCGCCATCGTCTTTGACAAGAAATGCCCTGCTCGGTTGAGGTCCGGTACGGACTGAAGCGCTTCTTGCGAGCGCACCAAATGAAGAGCCTGAATCTGCTTTCGAGTTCTTACCATTTCTTCAACGCTGGAAACGGTTACAAACTCGCTTTGCAGAAGCAGCTTCCGCCCGCCACGAGACTTGGCAAGCAATTCGAACTCGTTGGCATAGAAACCCCTGCCAAGACCCGGAACCTGCACAATGCGCGGCCGAGCAAATCTTGCATCGGGATCTGGCTCTTCCGGCGTCTTGTGCCAATCCCGAGCGTTGAACTGATCCAACTCGAGTATCCCGCTCGCGGACCCAGAAGCGACGCCAAATGCTTCTGTAGCCTCAGAGTTCAAACCAGAGCAGTAGTCGAGGATCACGGGCTTCCCGATATTGTGGAAACCGCTGAGCATCCGGATCAAAGAACGAACCTTTTGTGGACCGGGTTCTTTCCCTAGGCCGGAAAGGCGCATCCAGACAGCATCGACAGGCAGTATCGAAAGTGTTTCCGCTAGTGCCTTCCGCGACGTGGAATCCACCAATCCTTGGACGCTTTGTATTACCGGATAGTCGATCCGGATTCGGCCTCCGCCCAAGCGATCAAGCGCCGCTCGAAGAGCCGAGCAAGAGGCTGCGTCCACCTTGAGCCAGCCGTCGAAGCTGGGATCGCCCAAGAAATGACTCGGGGCAAGCACGCGGTCCGCGCCGACCGCAACTGCCATTTCTGCGATGCGCTCAATGATCTCCGTGGTGAAATCGTCCGGCCCCAAAGGCGACATCGGGACCTCAGTCAACCAAGCAGAATTGCGTACAAACGTCCCATGTCGCGCCGGGCTCGACAGCTCGGCCGCTCCAGTGTCGATCGTTATCTCCACACCCTCTGCTTTCAGCTCTTTTGCGAGAGCGGTCTGCCGATTGAGGCGTCCGGCATCGAAGACGACTCGCGAAGCTGGCAGACCTCCGGATGCAAACATCTCGGCAAACTTGTTGTGAGAGTCTCCGACACGGAAGAACTGCGCCAACGGCGAACGCAGCCGTTGGCCTTTCGGAAATGGGACGACAACCTTGGTCATGGCGCTGGTTCCATATTGGTTTCACCGATCAATATAGTGAAACCGTTACGGAACGTCAATCCTTGGAGTTCATCCCTCAAGCAACCGATACCCACGCCGCTTCTTCGTCGCCGACAGCTTCATCAGAGCGTTGACTGCCCTGCCCTCGTCATCATGCTGCTCGACCAGCATCTGGCCGCGGTAGCCGATCCGACCCCACTCCCGCACCAGGCTCACGCCGCCAAACAGGTCAGGCTGAACGCTCATCCTGTAAAACCGCCGCATGTTAAGAGACAGGTCGATCCGCTTGAGATCGACTGTGGTCGGAAACACCTCCAATTGCTTCGATTCATCGAACATCTTGCGGTCACCTTGTCTGCGACAACAATACCAAGTGTATGTACGTGTTTCCACAATGTTCTATCCCGAAAGCAAAGAGGGGGGCTCACGCCCCCTTCTCGAACTTCATGACCGGGATGCCAAGCTTCTTGGCCTTGTCGGCGAGGTTTTCCTGGATACCGGTTCCGGGGAAGACAAGGACCCCGACCGGGAGCACATCCAGCATCGCGTCGTTGCGCTTGAAGGGCGCGGCCTTGGCGTGCTTGGTCCAGTCGGGCTTGAAGGCCACCTGCGTCACGCCCCGTGCTTCGGCCCATTTGGCGGCGATGAGCTCTGCGCCCTTCGGGCTGCCACCGTGCAGGAGGACCATGTCGGGATACTTGGTCCGGACCTGGTCGAGCTTGCCCCAGATCAGGCGGTGATCGTTGAAATCGGTCCCGCCGGTGAGGGCGACCTTGGGGCCGGCGGGAAGCATCACTTCGGTTTCGGCGCGGCGCTTGGCGGCCAGGAAGTCGCGGCTGTCGATCAAAGCGGCGGTCATGTGCTGGCGGTTCACCATCGAGCCGGTGCGGGGGCGCCAGGTGGATCCCGTGTGCTGAACAAACTCGGATGCGGCGTGATCGCGCATCATGTCCATGCAGTTGCGACGTTCGACGAGGGTCAGGCCTTCGGCCGTCAGGCGCTCAAGCTCGGTGGATTTCACCTCGGAGCCGTCCTGCTCGCGCTGGAGGCGGCGCTGCGCCTGCTCGTTGTCATCGAGTGACCGCTCGATCCGTGCCGTGGCGCGGTGGAAGAGGTTGACCTGGCCCCAGAGCACCTCTTCGAGGTCGGGTTCCATACGGGTGTCTTCCAGGGTCGCAACGAGGGCGTCGAAGATGTCCGCGACGGCGACGGCGAGGCGCTGCCCATCGGGCATCGGGCGCGGATCGGGCTCGTCAAAGGGGCGGTAGCCATAGAGCTGCAGCTCGTCGAGCGCATGGGCGGTCTGGGATACGGTGTGGGCGGGTTCATACGCGTCGTCGTGGGTCTGGATCGTCATCGGTTTCTTGCCTCCGGGCCTGTCTCGTCCGCGCGTCATCCCGCGCGGCCTTCATGGGCAGACCCGAGCCGTCGGGGTGGTTGCCCCTTCACTCCGGCTTCACCGGGGCCGGAACAGCGTGGAGGAGGTCGGCAGGGAAGCTATTTGTCTCGCGATGCAAAGGCGGCTTTGCCGCCGGCGGAAATAGGTTCCCTGCCGACCTTGCAGGGGCAACCGCTTTGACGGCCTGCCCATCTCTTGAAGGCCGCTCGGGTGAGGGGTGGATGCGCAAGGCCCGGGATGGGATGCGGAAGACATTTCAGAGCCACGACTGGGATGCAGCCCCCTGCCCCGCACTCCCAGCCCCCCCCTGCGCGATGCAGCTCAGCTGGGCAGGCGATGCCGATCCTCTGGCCCGATCTGACCTGCCAGATGCTGGCGCAGCGCGTCTTTGCCGTTCGCCCGAAGATCATCGTTGAAATCCCCGAGCCGCGGTTCCAGCACCCGCACACGCACCCCGACCTCGGAGGCTCTGGCGCTCAACCTCCCTGCCGCACGTTGCCCGGCCGGATCGCGGTCGATGGCGATGTAGAGGCGCTGGAGCCCCTCCGGCAGCAGGACCGCCCCGAGGTGTCCCGACGAGAGCGCCGCCCAGACGGGAAGGCCCGGGGCCGCCTCGGACAGGGACAGCATGGTCTCGATGCCCTCGCCGACGACGAGGATGTCATCGTGCGGGTTGAGCCTGACAGCATTGCCGAGGAGGTGACCCATAGCCCGACGCTCTGGATTCACTGCCGCCTTCCCCTGTCCGTCAGGCGCCAGCCAGGTGCGATGCACGCCCTGCACGGCCCCCGCCCCATCGGTAACCGCCGCGATCATCGCCGGTCTGGGGATGCTCCGGGTCTGCCCCTCTTCCCGATGCCAGCACTTCGGGTGGAAGCGTAAGGCGCCGTTCGCCCCGAATTGGGTGATGCCTCGGGAACGGAGGTAGGTCTCAGCAAGCGTGCCTGTGATCGGGTTCGAGGCAGCAAACAAGCGCGCCGCCGCCGCAGGAGTGCCACCGGGCGCCTTGGCCTTCCTCGGCTCGTGCGTATCCGGGACGACCGGCTGCGGACGGCCAAGATGCGCTCGGGCCTCGGCGAGAAGGTCGGGGAAGCGCGTGATCCCCGTCCGGGCGCGGATGATGTCCAGGAGATCGCCATGCTCGCCTGTGGCCCCATCCGTAAACTTGCCCGCTGCCCCTGGTCCCGACGCAGGGCCCGTCAACCGCACGAAGAGCGACCGGCCGGGGTTGTTCTGCAGATCGCCGACGATCCAGTAGGATCCTTCCCGCCGTCCGGCGGGAAGGTAGGCACGACAGACGCCTTCGGCATTTTCTGCCAGATCGCGCACGAGGTCTTCGGTCTCGGAATACATGCGTCAACAGCCTCCGCGATCATGTAGCCTTGCGACAGGACAACGTGCAAGCAGACGATCCAGTATCGCGACGCCATCGGCGTCGGTCGGGCAAAACAGCCGAAGCTTCCAACTTATAATCTCCGAGAAGAAGCCATCGGCCTTGAGCCGATCCTTGGCTGCCTCCGAGAAGCCCGACAGTTCGATCCGGTTCGCGCCCATGACGCGCGAGCGGTGGAGTTCCATCCCCTCGGCCAGCCGCACCACGGTCTTGCCCTCGAGGACAATGGCATGGACCTGCGCGGCCGTGAGCTTCGGCGCATCGGCTGCAAGGGTGGTCGCGACCCAGGCAGGCGAGACCCGGCGGCCAATGATGCGCTGGCCGTCATCGGTCTGCAGCCGATAGACGCGGGTTTCATCCTGGGGAAGCTGCTTCCAGATCGGCAGCAGCAGACCCGCCACGATGTGCAGCGTGGAGTCCGAAAACTCCGGCACCTCGGCCAGTTCCGCAGTCCACGCCGCAGTGAAGGCCGCGCGGTCGGCCTCGAGCCAGTGGGTGTCCTCCATGACCTTGGCCGGGACCGTGCTGGCATCAAGCGGGCGGATCAGGCGCAGGCGCGGCTCGATGGTCCCATCGTCCAGCATCAGGCTGGTGGCGGGCACCTGCACAGCAGCCCGGCCCGAGCGGCTGTTGACCAGAAGCCGCGCCTGCGGGTCATCCAGCCAGTCGAGCGCATCGGCCAGCGAGGTAGGCGTGTTGCGGCGCTTTTCCGCGATGGTCAGCAGCTGGGTTTCCGCGCCGGAGCCCGGATGGGTGTAGATGACCTGTGCGTCGGTCACCCGGAAGCTCTCGGCACGGAGTGTCTCGAGCCCGAGATCATAGACTCCGGCGGCGATGGCGCCCTCAATTCGCTGATCGAGCAGCTCCTCGAAACCCGCGAACAGCACGGCCTGCATGTCGATCGTCAGCGCCAGCAGGCGATTGAGGAAGGTCGTGATCGGCGGCAGGTCATCCTTCAGCCCGTTGTCATCGGTCAAGCTGAGCCCGGTCGCATCCTCGAAAGCCCCGAGCGAACATCCGGCCAGATCGCCGCGATAGATACGGCGGTAAAGCTGGCGGAGGGCGTCGCGGGCGTAAGGCGACTCGAGGTTGTCCTCCTGGCGGAACAACCCTTGCCCGCCAGTCTGGCGCTGGCCGCGGGTGATCGCGCCAAGCGTGTCGAGACGACGCGCGATGGTCGACAGGAACCGCTTCTCCGCCTTCACATCGGTGGCCACCGGACGGAAGAGCGGCGGCTGCGCCTGATTGGTGCGATTGGTGCGGCCCAAGCCCTGGATGGCGGCATCGGCCTTCCACCCGGGTTCCAAGAGGTAGTGGACCCGCAGGCGCTGGTTCTTCGCCCCGAGATCGGCGTGATAGCTGCGCCCGGTGCCGCCGGCATCCGAGAAGATCAGGATACGCTTTTCGTCATCCATGAAGGCTTGGGTTTCCGCGAGGTTCGCGGCTCCAGCCCGGTTCTCCACCACGAGCCGTGCCGAATGCCCTTCGCCCTTCCGCACGATGCGCCGTGAACGCCCCGTGACCTCGGCCACGAGATCCGTGCCGAAGCGCTGGACAATCTGGTCGAGCGCACCCGGCACCGGCGGCAGCGAAGCCAGCTTTTCGATCAGCGCGTCACGACGGCGGATGGCTTCGCGGCATTCGACCGGTTGGCCGTCTCGCGTGACGGGGCGCGACGAAAGATTGCCCTCGCTATCGGTGAAAGGCTCGTAGAGCTGCACCGGGAAGGAATGGGCGAGGTAGTCCAGGACATACTCTCTGGGCGTGATGTCACAACGGATATCGTTCCATTCGTCGGTCGGGATCTCCGACAAGCGGCGTTCCATCAGCGCCTCACCCGTCGAGACGATCTGGATGACCGCCGCGTGACCCGCAGCCAGATCTGCATCGATGGATGCGATTAGCGTGGGGGTCTTCATCGAGGTGAGCAAATGGCCGAAGAATCGCTGCTTGGCGGACTCGAAGGCGGACCGCGCGGCGGATTTCGCCTGACGGTTCAGTGTGCCCGACCCGCTCGGCCCGTCGGCCGCGCCGGAAATGTTCGCCGCCTCCAGCGCCGCGGTCAGGTTGTTGTGGATGATGGCGAAGGCCCCGGCATAGGCATCATAAATGCCGCGCTGCTCGGGGCTGAGCGCATGCTCCAGCATCTCGTATTCGACACCGTCATAGGACAGCGAGCGCGCCGTGTAGAGGCCGAGGGACCGCAGGTCGCGGGCGAGGACCTCCATTGCGGCGACGCCGCCAGCTTCGATGGCTTGCACGAATTCCGCCCGCGTCGCGAAGGGGAAGTCTTCACCACCCCAGAGCCCGAGCCGCTGAGCATAGGCGAGGTTGTGGACCGTCGTTGCGCCCGTGGCCGAGACATAGACCACGCGGGCATTGGGCAGTTTGTGCTGCAGGCGCAGGCCCGCCCTGCCCTGCTGCGAGGCCATGGTATCGCCCCGCTCGCCTTTGCCGCCGGCAGCATTCGCCATGGCATGGCTTTCGTCGAAGAGGATCACCCCGTCGAAATCCGCCCCGAGCCAGTCGACGATCTGGTCGACGCGGGATTTCTTGGCACCCCGTTCTTCCGAGCGCAGCGTCGCATAGGTGGTGAAGAGGATACCCTCGGTCAGAGGGATGTCACGGCCCTGCGCGAAACGCGACAGCGGCGTCACCAGCAGGCGCTCCTGCCCGAGCGCCGACCAGTCGCGCTGTGCATCTTCCAGCAGCTTGTCGCTCTTTGATATCCACAGCGCCTTGCGTCTTCCTCGGGCCCAGTTGTCGAGCAAGATCCCGGCCGACTGACGGCCCTTGCCTGCCCCCGTACCATCGCCGAGGAAAAAGCCCCGCCGGAAACGGACTGCGTCAGCGGCATCCTCGGGAGCGGCCGAGACCATATCGCCGGTTTCATCCACGGTCCACGATCCGGCGAGATGCGCGCCATGCGCCTCCCCCGCGTAGATGACGGTCTCAAGCTGCGCGTCGGACAGCAGGCCGTCGCGCAGGATGGTCGCCGGAAGCTTGGGGCGATAGGAGGGTTTCGGAGGTGCGACAGAGGCCATGGCCGCCGATTGCACAAGCTTGGTCGGGTGCGATGCGGCGTCTGGGATGTCGATCGCCTGCAGACGGAAGGTCTCGTAGATCGCGTCGGACAGCCGTGCGGCATCTTCGTCCTCGGCGGCATCGCGAGTTGCGTAGTTTAGTTCCTCGGCCTCGATCGGCGTTTCGGGTTTCGCCATTTGAACCGCAGAGGTCGCGCGCGATCGGCTGGTGGTTGTGTGAGTGGCGCGGGCAGGACTTCCCGGGAAGAGGGAAGAGTGGCCCAGACCCGCATTTGCGGCCTGTTCTAGTTCGAGGCGCGGGGGAACCTCTGCAGTGACCCGGGACATCAGATGCGCCACGTCCCTAGACATGGGTTGGCGCAGGTCTGCGGTGGTGCCGCCCGGCTCGCCGCCACGGCATTTGTCGAAGACAGAAATCCGCGTCTCAAAGCTGGTGCCGTGCTTGGCGAAAGCTGCTCCCGACACCGCGCCGGTGAAGACGAAATGGGCCGTCTCGGTCAGACGGCCGAATGTCTCGGCCCAGGCCGACGCATCCGGCGCGAAACCGGCTCCGGTGATGGCGACGAGCCGTCCGCCGGGGGCCAGACGCGCGAGGGCCGAGCGCAGATGCCGGGCCGTCGCCTCGGTCGACCGACCATCGACATTGGCTTGGGCCGAGAAGGGCGGGTTCATCAGGATGACGCTCGGGCTTGAGCAGGCGTCGAGATGATCATCGATCTGCGCGGCATCGAACCGGTTGACCGGTCGGGCCGGGAACAGCAGGCGCAGAAGATCGGCGCGAGTGTCCGCCAACTCGTTCAGAGCCAGAGTGCCGCCGGCGATCTCGGCGAGGATCGCCAGAAGCCCGGTCCCGGCAGACGGCTCTAGGACAAGATCACGGGCCGTGATCTGTGCTGCCGCCACAGCCGCGAGCCCCATGGGCAGCGGCGTCGAGAATTGCTGAAAGCGCTCCATCTCTTCCGACCGCCGGGTGTGCGTGGGCAAGAGGCCTGCCACCTTGGCGAGGATCGGCAAGAGCGCCGCAGGCGAGCCCGCCCGGGCGAGAAGGGCGCGGCCGAATTTCCGCAAGAACAGAACCAGCGCCACCTCGCCGGCCTCATAGGCGAGCTTCCAGTCCCAAGCACCGGTCGCATCGGAACCGCCAAAGGCATGTTCCATCTCGCGGCGCAGGCGCAGCGCGTCGATCTGAAGCCCTTGCGCCAGATCGGGCTGCAGCGCTTCGGCAACAGCAACGATCGCAGGGGCGGGATTTGCTGCCAACGGGACAATGGGCGCAGGCAAGGACGCCTGCGCAACGGGGGCAAGGTGGGTCATCGGGAAACTCCGGAATGAAGGACAGGATCAGGCCCGGACACCCTCTCTCGGGCAGCCTCGGACCTGATCTTTCCCGGCCCCTCTCTCCCTTTCGCACCAAGGTGTTCCCGACGCTTGGCTTGATTTTGTTCTTGTTATGTTCTATGCTCAGAGCCAAGTCAGAAAGGGGGTTCCACCATGGAAAGCACCAAGCACGCCCTGCCCGCAACGCCCAAGCAGATTGCCTATGCGCGGTCGCTCGCCCTGCGCAACCGGACGCTCCTGCCCTGGGAGGTTCAGCAAGACCGGCGATCTTTGAGCGCCTGGATCGAGGCTCAGGCCCAGCTGAAACCGGTATCGGACATGGACCGGCTGCCCACGTCCAAGCAGGTGGCCTTCGCTGAGAAACTCGCCCGGATCAAAAGGCGCGCCGTTCCGGACGAATGCTTTCGCGACAGGGGGCTCATGTCGAAGTGGATCGACGGGAACAGGTGAGAACGGCACCGGCTGGCTCCGACCTGCCGGAGATTCTGCCATACCGCGGTTTGGCAAACCGAGCGCAGCTGCCAAGCTGTAGGTTGGCAGACTGGACCTTCGGGACATCAGCCTCGGTCAAGCTCCTGTCCGAAGGACCAAGGTCTGGTTCCGGCGGCACGCCGGGAGGTGCACCGCTGCGACCTTCGGTAACCACCGCAAGTCGTAGCCGTCTCTCAACCCAGCGTCTTCAGATCTCCCTCCCCTTGGGGCTAGTCCCTAAGTTCTTTGGAAATGGTGAGATAGGAGCGTCCATAACGCAGGAAAAGCATTTTCATCAAAGAAAACTGTAGATGTCTCTTTGAAAATCTATCACTTTAGGTATCATGGACACCGCAAGGTCACAGAATCTGAAGAAAGTGCTCGATGCCGTACCCGCCGGGTATCTGGTCGACGCGGCATGGCTCGTCTCGCAGGGCATCGCCTATGAGAGCTTCCGTGACTATGTGAAACGCGGCTGGCTGGAGCGCATCGCACGCGGTGTCTTCCGCCGACCAGTCCCGAATATGCAGGCGTCCAACAGCATCGACTGGAAGACCTGCATCCTTTCGATGCAACATATCATGGGTCATGATCTGCATGTCGGGAGCACAACGGCACTCGGTGAACAAGGACATGCCCATTACCTCCGCCTGGGGGAAAGCGCTCCAGTCTGGGTCTATGGGGACAAGGTCCCGAACTGGCTGATCAAACTGCCGACGGATGCCCCTTTCAGTATCCGCCCCCGTTCCTTGTTCACCGATCCGAAGCTGGGCGTGATCGAGGGCAAGAATTCTGGCCTGCCATGGGACTGGGGTCTGACGATGTCGACGCCGGAGCGCGCAATCCTGGAAGCCATGGACGAGTTGCCCCACCATGAGAGTTTCCACACGCTCGACATGGTCTTCGAGAGCCTGACAACCCTGCGCCCAAGGCTGATTTCCGACCTCCTGCAAGCGTGCCAGAAAATCAAGGTCAAGCGCCTGTTCTTCGTCTTCGCGGACCGCCACGATCATCCCTGGCGCAAACGGATCGACCCGCAGGCATTCGACCTCGGAAGCGGCGACCGAGCCTTGATCCAGGGCGGCAAGATCCACCCGCGCTATCGGATCATGGTGCCAGAAGAATTCGTGAAACCGGAGGCCGAAAATGGCGCGTGAGACCTATGAAGCCCAGGTTGCGCTCCTGGTGCGCGTCCTGCCCAATGTCGCGGGCGAAAGCGTCTTCGCGCTCAAGGGCGGGACGGCCATCAACCTCTTCTACCGCGACCTGCCTCGGCTGTCGGTCGACATCGACCTGACCTACCTGCCAATCAAGGAACGCGCCGAGAGCCTGGACGAGATCAACGCCGCGATGGATCGCATCGCGGCTTCCATCGAGACCGGTATCCGCGGGGCAAAAACTCAGCGCATCCAAGGGGGCGGCGGCGGAGCCACCCGGCTCCTGGCGCGCCTCGGGAATGCCGAGATCAAGATCGAAACCTCGCCCGTGACCCGGGGCGTAGTCCACGACCCGGAAGTCCGGACCGTATCTGCCGCCGTGGAGGATGCCTATGGCTATGCCGAAATGCAGATCGTCTCGTTCGAGGATCTGTTCGCTGGCAAGCTGCACGCCGCCCTGGACAGGCAGCATCCCCGGGATCTCTACGACGTCACGCTCCTTTACGAAAACGAGGGACTGACGCAGGACCTCTTCCACACCTTCCTGATCTATGTCGCCAGTTCGCCACGACCGGCGCATGAGCTTCTCGATCCGAACCTGATCGATCTCGAGCAACCCTACGCGCGGGAATTCGAAGGCATGACCAGAACACCCGTCCCGCTCGCTACGCTTTTGGCGACGCGCCTCAAGTTGGTCGCCGATCTGCAATCGAGGCTCGATGACAAGGCGAGGCAGTTCCTCCTGACGCTTCAGGACGGCGAGCCTGACTTCGCGGCGATCGACCGTTCGCAGGCCGCTGACCTACCGGCCGTGAAGTGGAAACTTCTCAACCTGAACAAACTGAAGCGCGACAACCCCGAAAAGCACGCAGCGCAGCGCGACGCCTTGTTGAAGCTCCTGGGTTGAGCCACGGCCATCACCGTCGTGAGGGGCGCTTTGCGTTGGCCGTCCTCATCGCGTCGATGGGAGGCGCCGAAGACGGGTGAACTCAGTCGGCGCTTCCAAGCCCTGTGTTTCGCTGAAATGACCGCGTTTTCGCCCGACGAAAGGCAGAGCGCAGTGCTTCGGTCGGCAAAGGCGGCGAGTCCATCGCTTCAAAGAAGTGCGCATGGTCGATCTGCTTGAGATCGGTGCGGTCAGGGCTTTCAATATCAGGCGTTGCCATCCTTATAGGCCTCCGGGGCAATTACGGTTTTGCGGATTAGCTGACAGCCGCAATCGAGTAGTGCGGTGTCCCATCCCAAACAAGATCCCAAGACGCGCCCGGACGAACGTTCTGAATTGCGTGGGGCTCGAAGCAGACCAGGCAATTCCCGCCCGGTGCAGGAGCCCGGACCGAAGGGTAAATCAGGCCCTTGGATCCGCCCCGACGCAGATGCTGTGCCAGGCTTTGGCCCTCGGGATACCCGACAGCCGGATCCGGATGCAGCGCCGGATGACCTGCCTCATCGGTCATGTCGTTGAAGACGCCGATGAAGTCGGCCAGCAATTCCACATAGCGGGCGCTGTCGTGGAAGCTGCCGGTAAAGCCGAGTTCGCGTGTGCGGTGCCAGGCCACTTCGCTGACAGAAACCATCACATCCCATGCGCAGTACCAAGCGCCGCGCTCCTCGGCGTTGAAGCGGTTTCCGCCGGCGCGGGTGTAAGTGAAGGCTGCGTTGACGTGACTGTCCCCATAGATGCGCAGATCGCGGCTGCGGCGTTGCCAAGCGAGTTCGCGCGGGTCCAGATGCGGGTTGCGCCCGCGTTCGGCCTGTAGACGTCCACTGGTCAGGCCCTCGATCTCTGCCAAGATCTCCATCTCGTCATCGGTATCGACGAGACCGCGCAGCGATGGTGGCTTGTGGTAGGTGGCGGGCAGGAGACGAACGAGACCGCGATCGGAAATCTCGGTCTGCTTCATGCCCCACCACGCAACGCATCAAGATAGGTCCGAACCGCGAGGATCTGCGGCAAACCCCCGTCGATGGCGGTGTCGACTGGTCGGCTTCCACCAAAGAGCGGCCCCTTGTTCGGTCGGGTGAACCAGCTTTTTGCCAGAGGCTCCGAAAAGTAGAGTTCAAGCGACTTGAAGATGCCAATTACAGCGCTGAGCCGCAGCAGTTGGTCCTTGGTGAGCTCCCCAGCGAAATCCGGCTTCTTGGCGCGCTTCCACGTGCTCTCTGACATGTCGGCAAGGCCAGCCGCTTCCTTGAGACTGAGACCCCAAGCATCGGCCACGCGTGCATAAGCTTTCAACGCGACGGCGTTGATCTGTGCGGGTTCCCGGATTTTCTCTGCAACGTACATGGCGTCCTCCATTGGCTTCAATATAGTCCATATGGACTTACTGTAAAGATCAAATGAACCTTGCGCGTTGATCACTGTTACCCGAACCGCCGCCCTCCTTCCGTGAACGTATACTCGTTGGCGATGATCCCCTCCTCGATGGCCTCGTCCGAGGTAAGGTGGTCGTATTCGGCTTCAAGCTGGCGGTAGAGCCAGCGGGCCAGATCGCGCAGCGCCTCGGTCACGAGCTCCTCGGCGTCCTCGGTCGGCGGCTGCCACCTCGGGCTGTCCCGCGTGACGTCGATCGACATGGTGTATTCATGGTAGTAGCGGCCACGGTGGCTGGCCTCGGCGGCGAGTTGGTAGAAGTTTCGCCGCTGGATGGCCTGCAGACGGTCGGCGATGCCATGCAGCGTCGCGTCGGTCGGGGCGTAGTCCCGGATGCGCGTGGCCGCGCCCTTGGCGTGGGACCAGTAGCCCTCGAAGCAGGCGCCGTCGCCCTGGCTCCAGAAACCGGAAAACCAGATGCAAGGCTTGGCCCGCGCCCCGCCACCCATCAGGCGGACGGCGGTGGTCTTCAGGCAGATGCCGAGGATTTCGCAGACCCGCTCGAAATCCTCATAGACCGCATCCCACCAGTCGTCGTGGGGTCCAAGGTCGCGATACCAGTTGCGGGCCTTCTCCTTGGCGGCATCCGAGAGTTCGGGGAACTGGTAGACGGTGGTGCAGATCACCTCAGATGCCGTAATGGGGCGGCCGCCCGGCGCGGAATCGAAACCCGAACTTTTCTCGCTGGGAAACTCGGACGCTTCGTCGCTTGATTCAAGCTGCCTGTCATTTGGAACAAGAGGGGAGTAACCCATGGGTGTTTTCGTTGGCATTGATGTATCTCTCGAGAATTCTGCGGTTTGCGCCGTGGACGAACACGGCAAGCTTGTGAAGGAAACGAAAGTTGCCAGTGACCCCGGCGCATTGAGCGACTGCATCAGGGGCATGCCGGGCGTGGTGGAGGCGATCGGTATCGAAGCCGGACCCTTGTCCCAGTGGCTTCATAAATCTTTGACCGACCTTGGACTGCCAGTGGTGCTCATGGAGACGCGGCAGGTGAAAGCCGCCTTGAGAGCGGCGCCGGTAAAGACCGACCGCCGCGATGCTGCTGGCCTGGCCCGCTTGCTGCAAATGGGCTGGTTTCGGCCGGTGCATTGCAAGTCGCTTTCCGCGCAGGAGCTGAGGGTGCTTCTCGGTGCGCGCCGATGCGTGCAAAGCGCCGCAGTCAACATCGAGCTGTCTATTCGGGGCATGCTGCGCAATTTCGGACTTCGACTTGGTCGGATCGGCAAGGTCAGCTTTGAAGACCGGGTTCGCGAATTGACCGAGGGCAACAGGCTCATCCAGCTTTCAATCGAACCGATGCTCAGGGCCCGATCTGCGTTGCGCAGCGAGCTTGTGCGCCTTGAACGCATGGCCCGGGACATCACGCGCGAGGATCCGGTTTGTCGCTTGCTGATGACGATGCCCGGCATCGGCGCGGTCGTCGCTCTGACTGTCCGTTCCTCCATCGATGACCCCGGCAGGTTCCGGCGGTCGAAGGATGTCGGTCCTGCAATCGGTTTGACCCCTCGTCGCTACCAATCCGGCGAGACGGACATTGTCGGCGGCATCACCAAAGCTGGCGATCTGGACATGAGGACCGCGCTTTATCAAGCAGCCACAGTGGTGATCCACCGCTCGAAAAAGCAGACTTGGTTGCGCGCATGGGCGGAGCGGGTTGTTCGTCGGCGTGGAGCGAAACGAGCGGCAGTCGCGCTGGCCCGCAGGATGGGCGTAATTCTGCATCGCATGTGGGTCGACAACACAGAATTCCAGGCCGTCAGACAGGTTTAAAGCAAGCCCGTCGAGCCGCCGCGAATGAAAACAACAATCTGGCCGTCGTAAGTCCCGGCCATCGAGGTCCTCACCAGGACGCGGTTTCCGATGACGCCGCTCGATGCCTTGTCGCCGGAGCCTCCGCTTCGAGCACGTATCTCAGATAGGCGCACGGAAACCGCAATGAACCAGCATCAAGTTGGCGACCACTGCGTCGACCACGGACAGAAGCGCGAACCGGTGTAGGATCATAACCGATGGAACAGTATCGAAAGCGCCAGAGGGGGGTACCTGCCAAGACTTGTCCGTTCCGTCGAGCCATGCCCTCGTAGCGCTCAGCTTCGAAGGTGCGTTCGTTTGGAAATTACCCATTGACTGCACTGGCCCCATTACAGAAGGCATCGATGTCCTCCCCGTTCAATGCGGCGGCCAGCCATTCTTGCGTGCTGGACCAGCCGATGGATTTGCGCGCACCGAGATCGATGACATGCGCGCCGCCACCAAAGGCGTCGAGTCGTGGCCGAGAGCAGGTCAGAGAATACTGGAACCCCCAAGGGCCGGTGAGGTCGAGCTCTTCAGCAAGACGCAGGACGAAGCGGATGACGGCTTCGACATCGCCGTTCCCGTCATCATGGATCCAGAGGCTGCTGCCCTCGGGCGCGTCCTGGCGCATGAGATCGAAGCCCGCGACATCCGGGTCGTCGGCGTCCTGATCCGCAGCGCGCAGTTCCTGGAACAGCGCGAGTGCACGGGCAGCCTTGTCGGGGCTGCCGACGTCGAGCAGGCACGAGAAATGGGTGAAGTAATCTGCCATGGGAACCTCCTTAATGGGGAAGACCCGGCCAAGAGGCCGGGTACTGAATCGGGATGAAGGGTCGGCCGGGAGCGATCAGCCGATCGACGTGTCGTCTGCCGCCTTTCGTGCGGCATGCGCGCAGAGCATTTGCCGGTAGAAACGCTTGCGCGCGGTCCGGAGGCCGCAAACAGCGCGTGTGTCGGGGTGCAGCGCCCGGGCCGCCGCGCGCAGGACGGCAAAGGACGAAGCGGTCGCTGGCAGCCCGAGGCGCTGATAGGCTGGGTCGGTCATGTCAGGTAACCTCGACCACGGGCGAGGCGAGATGCGGATCGACTTGTGCCTCGATCCGTTCGGCCCGGCCCATCCAGGGTTCGGGCCGGATCGCCTTTACCCAGTCGGCGAAGCTCGGGATGAAGCCGAGGTCTTCCTTCACATGCTGTTCCCCGACCCAGCGGGTCGGGATGATGCGCCCGGTCGAGAGCGTGAGGGTCTGCCCGAAAATCGTCTCGGCCATGAAGATGCCCTCGGCATGGTGGCGTAAAGCCCGGTGCCGGAAGTCCGCAGTAATCTCCTTGCTCTGGTCGAACCAGGCATGCACCGCCATGAAATCGTCGACCGTGCCGCCCCATTTTTTCACCGAGGACAGGGCGTGGTGATAGGGATGTGCCATCGCCGCCCCCTCAGAAATCGTGTGTGTAGAGTTCAGACGAGGTGAAGCGCTCGTTGAACTCAAGGTGGATGCAGCGGGCGGCCGCGTCGAAGCAGAACTCGCCCCAGGCACCGTCGTTGTTCTCCCAGCCACCATGGGTGTCGGAGAGGAAGTCGTAGGCCAGTTGCTCGACGACATCTTCGAGCGAGAGCTGCCGCATCTCGACCTCGGGGTCGTCCGAGGTCAGCGCGGCGTAGTCGATCTCGGTCGCGGGGAAATCGACGGCGGTCTCCCCGGACCACGCGCCGATGCTTTCGATCTGGCCGCTGTCCCCGGCCCCATCGAAGGTCACGGTCACATGGGTGATGCCCGCGGCAGTCAGGCCATCGAAGAGGCGCTCCTTGTTGGCCGGACGCAAAGCTGCGATCCGCGCGTCACGCTCGGACTGCCGAGCCAGCACGGCGGCGAAATCAATCCTGGACGGCGCCATCGGCGCGGCCAGGGTGGGTTCGATATTGGACATTGGAAACTCCGAAATGAGGGAAAGGATCTGAACCCCGAGGCTCTCTCTCGTCCTCGTAGGCTCACATCCTCCCCTGCCCTTCTCTGACTCTCGGGCGTCACGCCGCGATCTGCAGGGCGCGAGACGCGAAGACACGCCAGAGCGGATCGACAAGACGGGAATCGAGAACGTCGGCGTGGTGCCGCAGCCTTCGCGCGAGGCCATGTTCATGCCACTCGGCCGCCCGCATGGCCTGCGCGCGGGTCTGGCTGGCCTCGGACACGACGGCGCGGGCTTCGGCGGCATCCGAGACCGGGTGGCACCATGCGACCCCGCCATCACAGGTAGCTCCGGCCAGAACGAGACGGCCCTCCCGATCGAGGATTGCCAGGATGCGCGGAGCGTCTTCAGGTGTGATATCTTCGGCGTGAATGATTGCCCCCTGCATGGCCTCGGCCAGCGTGGCAAACCGCTCCAGTACCTTGGGGTGTGCCTGCCCGGACATGAGAGCTGCGGGCGCATGGCAAGCCGTCGTGAGTGCGAACGGTAAGTCTTGATCTGCAAAAACGGTCAGGAGGCTCGGCGGCAAACCTGTCTTCTGCGTTTCCGGCTGAGTTTGGAGAGGAAGGTCGAACATGGGCATATCTCCGACGGTGCGGAGAGCCTCTCTCCCCGCTTCAAACCGTCAAAGACCAAACCCCCGCCCTCTTCCTCGGAAGGGTGACGGCGGCAGGCTCGCAAGGCGCGTCACAGCTTGCCCAGGGCCCGCAGGCTCAGTTCCGTCCCGGCGCCGACGATGATGTGGTCATGCAGCGTCAGGCCGAAAAACTTACACCCATTCTGGATCTCCCCGGTCATGCTGAGATCGGCCTCCGACGGCGTTGGATCTCCCGACGGGTGGTTGTGGATCAGGATCAGGGCGCTGGCGTTCAGCATCAGAGCCCGTTTGATCACCTCGCGTGGATAGACCGGGACATGGTCGACCGTGCCGATCGACAAGAGCTCATCGGCGATGATGCGGTTCTTGCGGTCGAGATAGAGCACGTGGAACCGCTCGATCGGCCCGCGCACCGTAAGCGCGCAATAGTCAAGAAGCGCCTGCCAGCTGTCGATGACGGGGTTTCGGCTGAGATAGCGGCCGAGGATGTCGCGGGCCTCGAGGATGACAGTTTCTTCCTGGGGGGTCATGGGGGTCTCGCTGAAATGCGCAGGCCGAAGCCCCTTGCCCTCTCGGGGCGGGGCCAGTGGCGTGCATGTGGAAGAGGAAAACGCGACCGCCGCGGATGCAGGCGGTCGCTGTGCCGGGCTTCGCGTCAGCCGACCCGGTCGAGGAGCTTCTTGGCGCGCCCTTCCATATCAAGGCGGGCATCCTGCTGAGTCTTGTCGCGGGCGAGCCGCGTGATGCCCTGCACGAAATCGAAGATGCTCTCGGGCGGGCGGCCTTCCTCCATCAGCACCTTCTCGATGATCTTGCCGGATTCGGCTTTCGAGAAACCGCGCTTACGCAGGAAATCCGCACGGTCCTCATCGCTGCGCGCCACGATCTGCTGCCGCGCCGCCTTGATCCCGTTCACGAACCCCTGCGGCGAGGAATTGGCAAACCGCGTCAACGCGGGCGCGGCCTTATGTGCGAAGCGCGAAGCGGCGTATTTCGAGTGACGGATCTTGATCTCCTGGAAATCCTCGACACCCCAGAGGTTGCGGTTCTGGCACACCGCCCGCAGGTAGAAGCTCGCCATGCCGAGGGTCTTCGCGCCCACCTCGGAATTCCAGCAATAGAAGCCCCGGAAATAGAGATCGGGAGAGCCGTCCGCCAACTTGCCCGCCTCGATCGGGTTGCGATCGTCGACCAGGAACAGGAAGACGTCGCGGTCCGAGGCATAGAGCGTGGTCGTGTCACGGCTGATCTCGACATCGGGATTGTAGACCCCGGTCGACCAGTCCAGCACACCCGGCACCTTCCAGCGCGTATCGCCCGTGCCATTGCCCGCGATGCGCTGCACCGCTTCGACCAGCTCGAAATCGTGGATGCGGCCATAGTCCGGACCGGTCACTGCCCGCAACTCCGTGCGGCCATCCTCGGTCTCGAAGGTCTTCACCTGCTCGGCGCGGTGGTTGGTCAGGCCGTGTTGCAGGTTGATCCCGGCCAGCGGCGCGGGCAGCTGCCGCAGGTAAGACGCCGGAGCGCCGACGATGCTGGCAAGCTGGCCAAAGGCCCAGTGCGTCGGCGCGACCGGTTCATGCGCTTTCGGCAGCATCAGGTGCAATCGCTCGGGGTTGTCGCGCGCGGCCTCGACCCGGATGTCGGCCGTCTGGACCACCCGGCTGCGGCTGCGCTCGGAGCGGCCTTTCACACTGGCCCAGAGATCATCGAGCGACAGATACCTCTCATCATCGGGCCGGTTGAACCATTCGGACGACACCCGCCCGTTCCGCTCACCCCGGCTCGCGTCCACCTTCCAGCCACCAGCCCGCGCCGGTGCGACCGGATCCAGAACTTCCACAACACCCATCGGTATTCCTCCGTGACAGGCGCCGGGAGCCACTCTCCCAGCCCTCAACCCGTCACCGGAAAACCGGCCAACCTCAAACTCTCTCGGGCAAACGGCGCTAAGTCGGAGGCGCCGCACGCCCGCAACTCGCTGGTGTTGACCTGCGTTCAAAAATGGCAGAGTTTAAACATGGCCTTTCTCGCAGGCCGGTGTGCCCGCCACGCGAAGCTTTGCAGCGATCTTGATTTCGAACAGCAGACCTCATGCCATCGGCGGGTCTGATTAGCAGCGGGCACCTAGTCAGATCCGGCTTGGACATGGATCATGACAGAGAACACTAAGCTTAAGACTTTGAAACTCCTGGCGAAGCGTTACGCTAGGGCGACGGGTCATCCACAGCACGTAGCGCTCGACTTTGTTGCCAGTCGAATGGGCTTTGCTCATTGGAATGCGTTGACAGGCAGCGCCAAAGGAGAGTGGGTTCCCTCCGAAGCACAAGTTGCCACGATCAAGGCCTTCGTGGAACGGATCACTTCCTACGAGGGTGCGACCTTCGACCATATCTTCGGAAGCCCCGATGCCGTCACTCGAGGAGAAGTACGGGGGCATCCATACGAACTGAAAACAATGCTTGGTGACGTCCGCATGGATGGTGAGGGTTGGCAGATCGTGCTGCCAGAAAACCCTTTGGCCGCCCCTCGTGTCGAGATCGACATCAAGCATGCCCAGACCAGCCCGATGAACGATCGCGTGCTACGTGAAGAAGCCATCGGGATTGCGAGGGAATTGATGCAGAGCGTCAAGGCGCAGCGATTTGCCGATTGGCCACGGCGCGCCACAAAGCCGGATGCGGAAGGAAATGTGCGGCACCCGTTCTTGGAGATGGAGGAATCGAACCTCTGGTACTGCCTTCACTGCAACTCAGAGATCACCGGCCCACAGATCGCTGGAAACCAATGGCACTGTCCCAGCTGCGGCGCATCACCAATCAACATTCTTCCAGAAGCCTTCTGGCTGGGACCGAACGATGAAAAACCAGTGCCAGTCCAATCCCGCGCCGAAAGGCAAGAGATTGAACCCATCGTGTCAGTTATAGATCCGCGGCCAAGGCTTGACCTCAACAATGACCAGGTGACCCATTTGATCCGGGCTGCCCTGTTCGAGGATGCGACCAATGCCAGCGAACGCATGGGAGCAAGTCTGGCCGAAATCTGGGTTGATGACGATCTCGACGTGGTTGTTTCCTTCGAGGATCACTACTGGCCCGAGGACAAGGAGCCGACCGCTGCGATCAAAGTGGCCGCACTGCTTGGGATCGAGATTGAGTTGGAAGTTACTTGGTCGGATCCGTTGTTCGCATGGCCCGGTTTGGGCACCGTGACCCAGAGCACGGCCGAATATACGCGGTTGATGCTCGACGCGTATCGCAGTCACGGCGCGACCAGAACTAAAGACGAAATCTAGCTCGTGCGCATGTTGAACAATTAGGCGCATTCAAGGCGCTCAGCACCGGAAGGCAAGCGTGGGTGCCTTTTCCAGTGGCCCGAAGAGACTTTTAGCCCGGCGGTTTAACCCGCCGGGCCCGAGGGGGAGACCCCGTTCCTCAGAACGGGATCTCGTCGTCGCGGTCGACCAGCTCGGGGTTTTCGTTCTCGGCCGACTTCGGACGGCTCAGGAAGTCGACCTTCTCGGCGATGATCTCGCAGCCGTAGCGGTCGTTCCCCATGCTGTCGATCCACTTGGTGTAGTGAATGCGACCGTGGACGAGGACCTTCATGCCCTTTTCGCAATGCTCCGCGACCGTCTTGCCGAGACCGTTGAAGCAGGTGATGCGGTGCCATTCGGTGTCCATGACACGGTAGCCGTTCTCGTCGCGCATCACACGGCCTTCCGAGAGGCGGGGGCGCGAGGTGGCGAGGCTGAAGTTGGTGATCTTGGTGCCGCTCTGGGTGGTGCGGACTTCGGGGGTCTGACCGATGTTGCCGGCGAGGATGACGATGTTCTGCATGATAAGCTCCTGTGTTTCCTGTCTTCGGGACCGTCCCTTCGACAAGACCCTGAAAAAGCCCGTCGGGTGACGCGTGCACGGTGGACAGCATGGACACCGGACACCCCCAGAGGACCGGGGTGGAGCGGGCAGGACGCCAAAGGCGGCCAACACGGCCCGGACTGACGCGGGGTTGCGCGCAGGAGATCGAACGGGATTAGGGGATTGTCAGTCGAAGGGATGGCCCAGGAGACAGAGAGATACGGGGAGCCCATGCCAGACCATGTCCCCTTGCCCATCGGGACTGCTTTACCCCAAGCCCAGCACGCCGCTAGCGGCCCAAGTGGCTATCACCGGCTCTCGCCCCCCTGCCCTTCCGTGCTGCGGAATGCAGGGCCTTGCCGCGACGGGCTATCGATACCGGAATATTCAGGACACGGACCGCACCAACGGCTGCTTTCGATCTCGACGTACTGTCGCTCAGCGAGCTGAAGAAAATGCAGAATGACGTCGCCAAAGCGATTGCCACATTCGAAGATCGGCACAAGGTGGAAGCCCGCGCCAACGTGGAAGCTTCCGCCCGAGACCTCGGCTACTCCCTAGCCTACGGCGACCCCGAACAGCGCACCGACTCCAGCGGTCGCCGCCATGGCGAGTGCACCCCAGAGCGTGACCCTTGCAGCACCTCGAATAACACCAGCACCGCCAGCAGAAGCGCCTAATCCACCAAGAACCGCGAGGCCGAGGATCGTCGACACGGCGACCAAGAAAACGATCCGTGCATCCGGGACGACCAGTACGACGATCAAGGGCAGCACCGCACCCACGGCGAAGGTCAGCGCCGACACCAAGGCGGCCTGGATCGGGCGGGCTGTCACGGTCTCGGAGATGCCAAGCTCGTCGCGGGCATGCGATCCGAGCGCGTCACGTTCGGTCAGTTGCACGGCCACCTTTTCGGCAAGGTCTCGGTCCAGCCCTCGCTCGACATAGATTTGGGTAAGTTCTTCGAGTTCGGCCTCGGGTGTTTCCGCCAGTTCGCGGGTCTCGCGCGCAAGGTCAGCGTTTTCCGCGTCAGTCTGAGAACTGACTGAGACGTACTCGCCTGCCGCCATGGACATCGCGCCGGCCACGAGGCCAGCCAGCCCCGCTATAAGGACCTCCGGCTTTCCCGATCCTGCTGCGGCGACGCCGACCACGAGGCTTGCCGTCGACACCAGCCCGTCGTTCGCGCCGAGAACGGCGGCCCGCAGCCAGCCGATGCGATGCACCATGTGGATTTCGGAATGCGAGAGGCGGCTCATGGCGTGGCTCCTTGCGCGATGTCATCCTGCCCGGAGGAGACAGCCTTTGGTTTCGGAATAGTGGGTTCATGGGGCGCGATGCGCAGCGCGCGGAGGGCGTTCAGGATCACTGCAACGTCGATGACCTCCTGCAGGAGCGCCCCCTGCACCGGAGTGAGATAGCCGAAAGCCGCCGCGATCATGCCCATGACCGAAAGGCCGATCCCGGCGACAACGCTTTCGACAGCGATGCGGCGCGCGCCGCGCGCGATCTCGATCCCTGGCCCGAGGCGGTCGATACGGTCGACAAGCAGCACGACATCCGCCGCCTCCGCCGAGGCCGCCGCGCCCCGTGCGCCCATGGCGACGCCCACGTCTGCCGCTGCGAGCGCGGGCGCGTCGTTGACCCCGTCGCCCACCATCATCACCGGGCCGTTCTTGCGCTCGGTGAGAACGAGCAACACTTTCTGGTCCGGTGTCAGCCCGGCCCGCAGACCGTCGAGCCCAAGCCCTTCGGTGACACGCTCGGCCACGTCAGCGCGGTCTCCGGTCGCGAGCAGGATACGCGCGATCCCCTCGCGCCGCAGCCCGTCCAGCATCTGGCCCGCGCCGTCGCGCAGGGGATCGGACATGACGAGATGCCCTACCATGTGCCCGTCGACCGCGACAGCAACGAGGACCGAACCAGCGGCGATGGCGGAATGATCGCCGGGCCGCCGTCCGACGCGGGATGCGACGAAGGCATCCCCGCCGACGATGATCTTCCGGCCTTCGACATAGCCGACGACGCCTTCGCCCGGAATCTCCGCCACGTCTGACGGAACGGGTAGAGAGAAGCCCCGCTCCTTTGCGGCGGCGACGATGGCCTGAGCCACGGGGTGCTTGGACGCCTGGTCAAGCGATGCCGCAAGGCGCAGGATGTCGTCCTCCGCCATGCCGTCGTGGCTGTCGATCGAGACGATCTGCGGCCGGCCGTCCGTCAGCGTGCCGGTCTTGTCGAGGATCAGCGTTCGGATGCGCGCCATCGTCTCCAGCGGTCCCGCGCCCTTGATCAGCAGCCCGAAATGCGCGGCGCGCGACAAGCCGGCGACCAGCGCAACCGGGACGGCAAGGATCAGCGGACAGGGAGTGGCCACGACGAGTACGGCGACGGCCCGGATCGGATCGCCGGTGAACCACCACGCCGCGAAGGCGATGCTGACCGTGACCGCCAGAAACCCCAGCGACCACCGGTCGGCCAGCCGGGACATCGGCGCCTTGGACGCCTGCGCCGCCTCGACCAACCGGACAATCCCGGCATAGGTGCTGTCCTTGGCTTCTCTCGTCGCCGTCAGATCGAACGCCTCGCCTGCGTTTGTGGAACCGCTCATGGCTTCGGCGCCGTGGGCGAGGCGCACCGGCAGGGACTCGCCGGTCAGCGCCGAGGTGTCGACGAAGGCCGTCTCTGAGCTCAAGGTGCCATCCACCGGCACCACGTCGCCCTGCCGGATCAGAAGGCGGTCGCCGGGCGCAATTTCGTTCAGCGGCACTTCCTCCAGCCCGCCATTCCGGTGTCTTGTCGCGGTCCGGGGCACACGGGACAGCAGGTCGTGCATTTCACGGCGGGCACGCCCTTCCGCGAAGGCTTCGAGGAAGGTGCCGCCGGAATACATTACGGCGACCACCGCCGCGGCGAGGGTCTCGCCGAAGACGAGCGCCGCCGACATGGAGAGCGCGGCGACAATATCGAGGCCCACTTCGCCGGAACGCAGGCTGCGCAGGATCTCGACCACGAGCGCGGCGAGCGCGGGAACGACGCCCGCGATCCAGACCGCGTTCGCGACGTCGGGTTCGCCGGAAAAGTAGAAGGCAAGTCCCGCAATCAGGCCGGTCGCGGCAATGAGCAGGATAGCGGTCTTGAAGCGGTCGGTCCGTGTCGTTTCCATGCGGCTCATCTCCCCTCGGCTGAGGCGATTGCCGCTGGCTCTTCGGAAAATAGTCGTCCGACTCCCACGCCCCTTACGTTGACAACATCATCGCGCAAGAGGAACAGGGCGTCGAGGCCGCTTTGTTTTGCGAGCGTCGCGCCTTTGACCGGCCCAAGCACCATGAGGGCCGTCGCCCAGGCATCTGCCTCTGCACAGCTGCGGGCCACGACCGTGATGGAGGCCGGCGACGCGATCAGCGGCGCTCCCCGCCTCGGGTCCATCGTGTGCGACAGGCGGCGCCCCTGCACCTCGACCCAGTGACGGTAGTCGCCCGAGGTCGCGACGGCGGCATCCTGAAGCGCGAGGATCGAATGCGGCGTCCGGCGCTCGGCGTCCGGCGCCTCGACCGCGATGGTCCAGGCTTCACCGTCCGGCCTGAGGCCCATTGCACGCATCTCGCCATCGATCCCGACGAGTCCGTCGGATATGCCTTGATTGCGGAGGATTTCGGCCAGTCGATCCACGCCGTAGCCCTTGGCGATGCCATTCAGGTCCAGCGCGATGGGTGCGGCCTTGCGCACGTGTTCGCCGTTGATCTCGAGCACGTCATGCGCCGGGCGGCGCGAGGCGGCCATCGCGGTGCGGATGCCATCCGGCGCGGCGGCCTCCGGTCCGAAGCCCCAGGCCATCACCGCGTCGCCCATGCCGATGTCGAAGGCTCCGCCAGAGGCGCGGCCAATTTCCAGGCCGAGGCGTAGCACCTCGAGCAATCGTGCAGGAACAGCGATCCATTCACCGATCGGTGCCGCGTTGAGCCGCATAAGGTCGCTGTCCGGCTTCCAGGTCGACATCTGTCCGTCCACCTCATCCACGGCCGCCTGCAATGCCGAGCAGACCGGCCCCGGGTCGAAACCGGGGTCCGCGAATAACAGCGCCGACCACCTCGTGCCCATCGTCGGCCCGTTCAGCGCGATGCGCGCCCGCTCAGTAGACATCTTCGACATACCGCCCCTCCGCCTTCAGGACTGCTGGTGTCAGCCCGGCCGGCGCGAGGATCTCGGCCAGCGCCTCGGCCACGCCGGCGGCCATGTCTCGTCCGCCGCAGACCATCACGCGCGCCCCATTGCGGATGAGCTCCGCGACCTGAGTGGCCTCGCTGCGCAGCGCGTCCTGGACGTAATGGGGACGCGCCCCGCGCGAGACGGCCGTGACCAGCCGGCTTACACGCCCTTCGTCCTGCCATCCGGGGAACTCCTCGCCGTAGAAGAAATCGCTGTCGGGATGGCGCATGCCGAAGAACAGGTGGATCGGCCTGCGGCGCGTATTGCCGCGCACAAAGCCCGCTAGCGGCCCGATGCCGGTCCCCGCGCCGATCAGGATCAGGGGCGCCCGGCTTCGGCCCGGACGGAAGCCGGGGTTGGGGCGCAGGAAGGCGCTCACCGTGTCGCCAGGTTCCAGCGCTGTGAGCTGACCCGAGCAGAGCCCGCCGGGATGCTTCTTGACCACGATCTCGATGAAGCCGTCGCGGCGCCCAGAGGCGAGCGAATAGAGCCGCGGGACGGTCCCGCCTTCGGGCAGAATGCCGATCAGGTCACCCGTCTGGAACCGTGCGAACCCGCCCCCGAGCAGCCGTTGCCCGAGCGAGACGCGGGGAAACGCGAAGCGGAGGATGGCGGTCGGGGCCTGCACCTCGGCGCCGTAGTCGCGGCGCGAGACGAGGGTCAGCGTGGTCGTTTGCGGCTGGACCGGCTGGTGCGTCAGTTCGAGTTCGATCCCGAGAGCGTCTCCGAGCGCCCCGCCCCAGCGCGCGAAATCCTGCGGCGATTGCCGGTCGATTGTGTCGAGCGGCAGAAGCTCGGGCCAGCCCTTCGCCTCTGCCGCAGTCGCGACGGACTTGGCGAAGGCGCAATAGGCCGGAAAGCTGCGGTCGCCGAAGCCGAGCACTGCCAGAGGAATGTCCGGCGCGCGGTCGGTCGCGTTCAGCCGGTCGAGAAAGCCCTTCGCCGAGGCCGGCGCCGCGCCGTCGCCATAGGTCGCGGCCAGCAGGATGATCCGCCGGGCGTTGGTGTAGCGCTCAGGGCCGAAGCCCGACATCGGGCCGACATGGACGCTCTGCCCGGCTTTCGTCAGCGCGGCGTGCAGCGTCGCGGCAAAGCCCCAGGTGCTGCCGCCCTCGCTGCCGACAAGCAAGATCGTCTCGGCGCGTCCGGCGGGCTGGTTGCCCCGGATGCGTGGTCGCCCGGGCCGCCCGGCGAGCCAGACCAGCACGCCGGTCGCGCCCATGGCCGGCACGCCGAGCGCCATGAGCCCCAGCACGAGCCCCAGCGTCGCCGCACCCTGTCCGGTGTGCAGCATGTAGATGGTCTCCGAGACGCGCTCCCACCCGGTCAGGTCGGCCCAGGCCAGCAGCGCCCCGTCGCCCTGATCGAGATATCCGGTGCCCCGGTCGGTCTTGAGCGTGAATACGTCTGTTGCGTCGCCGGGATAGGGAAAGCTCAGCTCGCGCAACTCGGCGACCGGCGTTCGCCGAAGCGTGGGCATCCGGCCCGGAGCGAAGCCGGTCTCCCCACTGACCTCGGCAGGGGCGACCGGCAGGACGCCTCCGTCCGGCAGGAGATCGAAGGTAGACGCCGTCATCCAAAGCGCGGTCGTGGAGGACAGGACGAGGCCGACAACGGCGATGCGTGCGATCTCGGCGTGCAGCCGCCCGGCAAGCGGTCCGCGCAAGGGTGAAAACCAGCGTCGCCAGCCGCCCACCCGCCGCGCGACCAGCGTCGCGCCGGAGAGCGAGAGGATCAGCATCGCGGCCGCCCCTGCGGCCATGGCGATGCGGCCGCCGTCCCCGAGGAACAGCGAGCGGTGCAGGTTGGTGAGCCAGCGTTCGGCCTGGTTCGGGTCGGCCGAGGCTACGCCCTCACCCGTCGCCGGGTTGATTACGGCGGCACCCGGCGCGCCCTGATCGAACCAGTAGGCAGTGATCCGACCGGAGGGCGACCGGCGGATCTGCTCGACGCCCGGATAGACGGCCTGGATGCGGTCCGCGAGAGCGGCTACGGTCAGTCCGGCTTCCGCCTGCGGCGCGGCGATGCGCTCGGCCGCAGGGAAGACCGACAGTGCCGCGCCGCTCAGGCCCAGGATGGTGACGAGCGCAAGGGCCAGAAGACCCGGCCAGCGATGGAGTGCACGGATCATGGCCCCACCCTTCACATGTCGTAGGCGAAGCTGGCGATGTACCGGCGCCCGCGCACCGGCGTGCCCGCGCCGTCGGTCGTGAGCGGTACGGCCACCTCGTTCGGACTGTCGCGCATGTCCTCGACGGCCGCGTCGATGTGGAGCGTGTAGCCCGCATCAAAGAGCGCGTCGGCGAGGTCGAGCGTGATCTCGAGCGTGCGGCCCGCGCCGACGCTGGCGCCGGTGATTCCGTTCACCTGCGCGGTGTCGCCGCCGGTGGCGCGGTACCAATCGCTGAGGTGCTCGTAGTACTTGGACTTGCCGCCAGCCATCCAGAGACTGCCGACATAGGCGCCCGAGGTGTCGGTGACGTAGAGCGCGAGATAGGCCCCGTCGCCGCCGTAATTGTTGAGGGTCGTGGTGAGCGTCACCGGCCGCGCCATGGCGAGGCCGGGGAGCGTCAGCGCGGTGGTGAGCGCGAGCGTTGCGAGAAGCGATTTCATCGGGTTGATCCTTGTTCGGAGAGGAGCTTGAGAGCGGTTCAGTTCACCTGAACCTGCGGCGGGGTGCCGTTCCCGAAGAGGCCGTTCTGCGGAGGGGCGACCGTGCCGGCGGGCGCGGGATTGCGGGCGCCGCCACGGTCGTCGTCCTCATCCTCGTAATCCATCTCGACGATCTGCAACGTCGCCGGATCGAGCTTCACCTCGATCTCCCGGCCATCCTGATCTCGGCCCTCGATCTCGTAGCAGCCATCGTCGATCTCGAAGTCGCGCACGGTCCAGCCGTTTTGCTCAGCCAGCTGCATCACGGCCTCGCGCGGCTGCCACTGGTCACGGGGCACGCGGCACTCGTCGTCGTCGGCCAGGGCGGCGCCAGCGGGCAACAGGGCGATCAGGGCGAAGGCGGTCAGGGTCTTCTTCATGGCAGGGTCTCCTTGTCATCTGCTGAGGACAATCTGGAGACAGGACCTGAGGCCTTCCTGACGCGTCGGCGATTCCCGCTTCAGCTTGCCGTCAGGAAAATGGCCCCGCCGATGAGGGCGGGGCCAAAAAGGTGCGAGCGCAGGCCACAGGGCTGACATGGCGATGCGCCCTGCCCCGCGGTTAAGCGAATTCGAACTGCTCGAAACGGACACGGCGAGGCGTTTGGCCTTGCGCCTTCAAGCCCTTCAGGACCCCGTCCTTCAGGCCGGTTGGGCCACAGAACCACAGATCGGCTTGCCGGACTGCGAAAGGGGTGGCGCTGATCAGCCGCTCAGCCGTGAGCCTGCCATCGCGCGCCGTGACGAACACCTCGAAACTGAACCTCGGGTTGCGGGCAACCGCAGCGCGCAGCGTCTCTACGCCAATCGCTTCATCTTGTGTCGGAACGCAGTAGATGAGGTGAATGTCGCGACTCTCCGCCTCTGTCAGGCTTTCCGCCCAGGCGAGGAACGGCGTGATACCGATGCCGCCGGCAAGCCATATTTGGCGCGCACCGCCCTTGCGGAAATTGAACCGTCCATATGGCCCTTCGACCTGCACACGCGTTCCGGTCCGCAAGATGGCGGGCAGGCTTCGTGTCCAGCCACCCAAGCCCCGGATGGAGAACGTCAGGGTGCCGTCAGGGCGCGGGGCGCTGGCGATCGTGAAGGGGTGCGGCTCGGACAGTCCCGCCTCTGGCGCGCGGAAGAAGGCGAATTGCCCCGGCCGCCACCGCATGGCCCGCCCCTCGGGGCGGAGGGTCAAGGTGGTCGTGTCACCGGTCTGCCTGATCTGGCTGACGGTGAAGTCTCTACGCCGTAGGTGCGGAGCGAGCAACTCGGTGAAGATCCAGGCGACCACTCCGGCGATGCCGAAAGCATTCAGCACCAACATGAATGTCGGGTCTACCCCAGCAGGCATGTCGACAAAAAACTGGTGAAACACCACGATTGCAAAAAGGGCTCCCATGAAACGATGGCTGAACCGCCAGAGCTGATAGGGAATCTCGAGCCCGATGAAGGGCAATCTCCGGAACCAGCTGACAGCGACTAGGGCGAGAAGTGCGTTGAAGGCAAGTTCGCCCGCCTCTTCACCTAGGTCCCCAAGGGAGGTTTCACGCACCAAACGCTCGAAATCCGGCTCTATCTGCTGGTGCAGTATCATCAGGACCATCGCGGAAATGCCGAGCCATTTGTGGACCCGGTACATTCGATCGAGACCGCCGAACAATGGTTCCACCAGTGGCGGCCGTGCGGCGAGGATCAAGGTCTGTGCCATCGCGACAACTGCCGCGGCCCCGACGGCAATACCAAATGCTGCATCCGCACCATAAGGCGCATAGGTGTTCATCCCGAACAGAGCCGCCAGCAGGCATGGCAGCGCCACCAGCACCGGGCCCGTCAGGGCCAGAGGAGAGTTGAGGGAAAGCCGAGGGAGTGTGGGAAGGCCCGGCGCAGAGACATTACCATCACGATGCGCCGTATCAGTCATCGTCGCGTCTCTCGTGATCGCGGTCGCGACGATCATCATCGTCGTCCTCAAACTCGAACTCGATTACTTCCAACGTCGCCGGGTGGACCGTCACCTCGATCGCACGCCCTTGGGCATCCCGGCCGTCAATTTCGTAGCAGCCATCGTCGATCTTGATGCGGCGCACCGCCCAGCCATTTTCCTCGGCAAGACGGGCAACCGCGTCGCGCGGCTGCCAATCAGCCATCGGAACGAAGCAGTCGTCGTCAGCCAGCGCCGCGCCGGCCGGGAAGACCGCGAGAAAGCCGATAATTGTCAATGTCTTCTTCATGGGGCACACTCCTAGTGGCTCGCCTCTTGATGCACTTCATGCGCTGCGAAACTGACGACAGCCTGAACGGGCGCGACCCACAGGCTTCAGCTTCGTGTCAGCCAGACGGATCATGCAGGGACATCAGACAAGAACGGGTACGACCATGCGCATATTGCTGATCGAAGACGACACGACCCTCGGCGCTGCCGTGCGCGACCAGATCGCAGCCGATGGCCAGTCAGTGGATTGGGTTACGCGGTTGGATGCGGCAAGCGATGCCATGGCTGCTACGTCCTACGACTTAATCCTGCTCGACCTGATGCTGCCGGACGGGCGTGGCATCGGGTTCCTCAAGGTTTTGCGCACGCGGGGCGACGTGACGCCGGTCATCATTCTTACCGCACTCGACCAAGTGTCGGACCGCATCGAAGGCCTCAACGCGGGCGCAGACGACTACCTTGTGAAGCCTTTCGACCTGTCGGAACTGTCGGCGCGGATCGGATCGGTCGCGCGGCGCTACAGCGGCAACCCCAACCCGATCCTGACCCACGGACCGCTCGACATCGACCTTGCTGCGCGCAGCGTCCATCGGGATGGCAGACATGTGCCGCTGACGGCGCGGGAATGGGCGCTCTTCGAAGCCTTCCTCGCGCGCCCCGGGCAGCTCCTGTCCAAGGCGCAGTTGGAGGAGAAGCTCTACGCCTTCGACGCCGAGGTCGAGAGCAACACCATCGAGGTCCATGTCAGCCGCCTGCGGAAGAAACTGGGGAGCGCAATCATCGAAACCGAGCGCGGCATGGGCTACCGCCTGGGCAGGCCATGAGGTGGCCCGCAAGCCTTCAGGCGCGGCTCGGCCTATCCGTGGGGCTGGTGCTGACGGTGCTGTGGCTGCTGGCTGCGACGGTGACGGCCGTGATCGTCCGGGCCGAAATGGACGAGGTCTTCGACAGCGCGCTCCGTGAGACAGCGGAGCGGATCCTGCCGCTGGCAGTAACCGACATCGTCGGGCGGGAAGATCAGGGTGTGACCCAGCGGCTCGCCCCGATCCGTGCGCACGACGAGTTCTTCACCTATCTCGTGCGCGATGCCGAAGGCCGCATCCTGCTGCAATCGCATGCGGCGGACCCCACCGTGTTCCCCTCCTATGACGGGCCCGGGTTTCGCCAGACCGCGACGCACCGTCTCTACAGCGACGCGGCGCTTCAGGACACGATCCGCATCACAGTGGCCGAGCCGCTGGCCCACCGCATGTCGGTGGCTCGCGAAATCCAGATGGGTCTCGGCCTGCCCTTGCTGATCGTGCTTCCAGTGGCCTTGATCGCGATCATCCTGGCAGTTCGCTTCAGCCTTGATCCTCTGCGCCGGTTCCGCGCGCGGCTGGAAGCACGTGGCGCTCGCGACCTTTCGCAGGTTCCTCACGAGGGGCTTCCAACTGAAATCGGCCCGTTGGCTGATACGCTGAACAGCCTGCTGGCCAGATTACGTGAGGCGTTCGAGGCCGAGCGAAGCTTCGCCGCGAACGCCGCTCACGAGTTGCGCACACCACTCGCGGGAGCGATCGCGCAGGCGCAGAGGCTCAGGTCGGAAACCAAGGACCGAGCGGCTGCACAACGTGCGACCGACATCGAGGAGACGCTGAAAAGGCTGACGCGACGCACAGAACGCATGATGCAACTCGCGCGGGCAGAAGGCGGGCGATTGAGGATGGACAAAAGCTCGGATCTGAGGGGCGTTGCGAGAATTGTGGTGGACGATATTGGCCGCACGGGCACGCCAGATCGTATCAGGCTAAATCTTCCCGACATGGCTGTCATGTCAGATCTTGATCCCGACGCCTTCGCCATTCTGTGCCGGAACCTCGTGGAAAACGCTCTTCGTCATGGGGGACAGACTACCCCGGTCGACGTCACGCTGACCGCATCTGGCCAGTTCACCGTGGCAAATGACGGCCCTGTCGTGCCAGGCGAAACGCTCGACCGGCTGACAGCGCGTTTCGAGCGGGCCTCTGCCACCTCCGACGGCAGCGGCCTGGGTCTTGCCATCGTCGCCGCAATCGCAGAGCGGATCAGCAGCCGCCTTGTCCTTCAATCGCCGCGGCCGGGCCGGACCACAGGTTTTCAAGTATCGCTCAGGTTGCCGATAGACGACAGCGAGTGACAGCGACATCCACTTTGGTTCCCAAAGGGTCAAATGCAGCCTTGGGATCAAGATCATCAGGGCCTGGCCTGGCGCGTCGGTTACCGTGCTATGCAGCGTCACGCTCGGAAAGGCAGCGCACAGCGCCAGCAGCCTGTTCGGAATGGACCCCGCGCTGATGAACGTCATGTAACCAGCGCTCACCATGAGGGTGACCGCTGTTTCCAGCATATAGGGATGGTCGACGAAAAGGCTTCCCGAACATGGTAGAAGCAGACTGTCGGAAGCGATTGTTAGCCGACTGACTATCCCCGGTCACGGGGGCATTACTAGGCCCAGGTGCACACCTGTGCCACGCCTGGGCCCTCGGGAAGTGAGGCCGAAGCTTCACCCGAACGGGTCGTATTCCGAGACGATCACGACCTCGTCGCCGTCGATTTCATCGGCGGGGACGGCACCATAGGTTCCATCACCTGCCTGGAAGACGACGATCGAGACCATGAGCGTGGCGGCGAGGGAAGCGGCGAAGGCGTGAGCATCTTTGCGGGACATCTGTTTGGCTCCTGTCTTGGAGGCGGAGGACCATCCCCCGCGCGACAGGACCCCGCAGGCCCGAAGACTGGCTGACATCACCGGGTGCGTTCGGCTCGTCCGAATCCACCCGGCGGCACGGGTTCGCCCGTAGTCCGACCCCTCGCGGGTTGATCTCGAAGACAGGATTCGGGGCAAGGAAGGGAATGGCGAGCGGGGGATGGTGCGACCGCTGACTGGAGCCGTATGTTCCACTGGTGCTTTCGCTGCCAGCCTCCCGGGCAGGCTCTTGGATGACGATCCCTTTCCGTATTGGAATGGATCCTATGGTGCCCCGCGATCTCGCGGGACAGGGGCGTCATGGATGAGAGGCCCGCTCTTGGGCGGGCCCCTTGGGTTCTACATAGGCTCAGGCGGCAAGCTCCGCGTCCCCTGCCCTACCGGCGTCTTCTTCGCCGACAATCTCCAGCCGCGCGTTGCGATAGCCTTCTCTGGCGATCCAGAGTTCGGCAGCCGTGACGGACTCGGCCAGGTGGAGCAGCTCCGTGCAGCCGCCGAAATCCAGCACGACGCGCACCTGTCCGGGCTTCGGCTCCTCAGCCACTTCGAATGTCAACGCACTGTCAGCCGAATGAGTCCGCATGATGGTGACAAGAATGACCCCGTCCGAAGAGAAGTTCCCCTCGTGCAGCGTGAACGACGCCGGCGCCGTCCAGGTCGGATAGGGTCGCGGCGGCTCCTTCTTGACGAGACGGCCGACGCCGTTCGAGCGCTCCCAGGCCGCGAGCTTCTTTGTGAACCGGGCGGGCGGTTTCGTTGTGCTATCGGTGTAGCGAATGAGCGCGCCCAGGGGCGCGGTTTCGAGAATGGTGGTTGGAGACATGATTCCTCATCCTGAATGCGTCATTTTGCATTCATCTTATTGATATTGTTGTATTTTATGTGATTGAGCGCGGGTTTCCCCGCCCTCGGATGGAGCGGATCACTCCGCGGCCATCATCGACGCATCATCACCCGGCAGGTCAGCGGTGAGGAAGGCGGGCAGATCGACATCCTCGGACAACTCGGTGTCGGGAACGTCACCAGACGCCCCCTGCCCTTCTTCACCTTCGAGTGCCGCCAGATCGTGACGGCGAAGCACCTCCGGCAACCAGCCGCTGCCCTTCAGAAGGCGCTCGGCCTCGGTCGCCATCTCGGCCTTCTTCAGGTGATCGAGGAGCTGCGCCGTCCCCTCCCCTTTTGCCTCGCGCACGGCTTCAAGGATCCGGGCCTTGGGCACGCGGTTCAGGTAGGTATCGGCCGTCGGCTCCCAGCCAGCCTCGACCATATCGAGATCGACTGCCTGTGCAAGCAAGTCGGCCTGCGCCATCCGTCGGGTCAGACCACTGGCGGAGATACCGGCACCGTAGGGGTTCACCTTCTCGTGGAGCGCGTTGATCCCGAAGCTAAGGCAATGCGCGAGCAAGGACAGCCGGCTCACCTGATCGAGGGAGGTCAGGTATTCCCAGAGAGCGGCATCGTCGCCAAGCGGAAGGTCGGCCTCCCACTCCGCGTGGCGATCGTCCACCAGCTTGGCAACCACGCTGTCCTTCAGATCGCTGGCCTGCGCCGACATGTAGACGTGACGCACCGATGCCTCGCAGCACCCGCCTGAAGCGCTCGACATCCGGAAAGTGTCGTTGACGAGCTTCAGGAGCAGCAGCGTCAGCGCGATGTCGGGAGAACGCCCGACAGCTTCGCGCAATGCCAAGGTGCGGTACGCCGTCAGCTCCATGACCAGCCGCTCGGGCAAGGGCTTCAAGGCACCATCGTCTTCTTCGTCCGACAGACCCGCCCCGAGCGCTTGACCAGCAGAGGTGATCACCGTGCCATGGCCGATACCATCCACGTTGCTCGTCGCCGAAAGCTCAGCGCCCTGCCTGTCTGCCGCCTGTTCACCGCTGTGGACGTCGGCCTCTGTCCGAGGTTCATCCTCCGGCCGCACAAAGCCCCGATAGACGGAAAGCTCGCCAGAGCGATCAAGCGTCACAAAGGCCCCTGCCCGCGCGATCTCCTCCGCGTCGAAGATCAGCGGCCGCGTCTCGAGCTTCTCCATCGCGACTTCGAGTTCGCCAAGGCGGGCGTCGGTCTCTTCAGGGAATTCGTCCTGGCCCTCGTACTCCTCTTCGAACGCCCGGTATTCGGCGAGCAGCTTGGCATGGGCCGCGCCTTCGTCATCCGACATCGGCGCCGGATTACCGTTGAGCCGTCGCAGGCCGTGGCTGTAGCCATAGGGCAGGTCGAGCGAGACCTCGATCCATTTCCAACCTTCGGTCGCGATGGCTTCGGCTTCAGCCTGAAGCTTCTCGCTGACCAGGCGATCGAGCAGGGCAGGGTCTTCCAGCCATCCGCCGTCGTCGCCCTGGAAGAGGTCGTGCAACATGGTGCCGCCCGCCGCCTCGTAGGCCTCGACGCCGACAAAGACGGCGCGCCGGTCAGAGGCCCGCACGGAGGTTTCCGTCAGCATGCGCCGGATCTGATAGGGCTCCTTGTTCCAGGACGACTTGATCGCCTCCCAGACCTGAATCTGACGCTCGTGGTCCGGATTGACCGTGAAGGCCATCAGCTGCTCCAGCGTCATTTCATCCTCGGCATAGAGCTCGAGCAGGGCAGGGGCCACGGCGGCGAGTTTCAGGCGCTGTTTCACCACCTGCGGCGTGACGAAGAAGGCGGCTGCGATCTCTTCATCGCCTTGACCCTTCTCCCGAAGCGCCACGAAGGCGCGGAACTGGTCGAGCGGATGCAGGGCTGCGCGCTGCATGTTCTCAGCGAGCGAGTCGTCTTCGGCGAGGATCGCGGAAGTGGCATCCCGCACGATGCAGGGAATGGGCGTGGTCTTGGCCAAGCGTTTCTGCTTCACCAGGAGAGACAGGGCCTGGAAGCGCCGACCGCCAGCGGGGATTTCGAACTTGCCGGTCTCGGAACCATCATCCGCCAGAACGGGTCGAACGCTCAGGCTCTGCAGCAACCCGCGGCGGGCGATGTCTTCGGCCAGTTCCTCGATGGAGATGCCGGCCTTGATGCGCCGGACGTTGGACTGGCTCAGCACGAGTTTGTCGAAGGGAATGTCCCGGGACGGGGACAGGGTGACTTTCTGGGCAGATTTCGCCATCAGATCTTCTCCGCGACGGGCGCCGGAAGCCACTCTCCCGATCTCACTTCCCGTCACCCCTTTCACAGCCCATCTCTACCTCTCGACATGTCCACCGCGGTGGACATCACGCAGTTGCTGCCCCAGAACGAGAAAGCCTTTCCAACAACAGTGATGGGTTGAAGTCAGTTTCTCTGCGACCGAGCGTGATGCTGTGGAAATACGCTCCAAAGTCTCGGATGCGATTGCTCATCTGGAGAATTATGAAGATGGCGCATGATGCTTTTTGAGAGCCTATCTTCTTAGCAGCCTTTTCGAAGGTGCTTTCGTGGATTCCCATCATTGGAGCGAGCGTTCTCGCGTGGCTTTCGACATCGTGCCAGTTCCTAAGTGAGTTCGTTGCGAACGATGTAGCCTGGTCACAAACGGTTGTGAGCGTTTGCAGGGGAGGTGTTTGGCTGTTGGTCCCGCTTTCTAAATCTTTTTGTTCTTTTTTAGACTTAGAATGGTGGCGGACAGTTTGCCCGTCATTGGCGGGCAGTTTCATTGTTTCTGGTGCGTCCACCGCGGTGGACATCTGTTTGCATTGAGCCTCCAGTTCGCCGAGCAAAGTACGATACTCCGCGATCGAGAGCTTCCTCCGAAGAACTCGGCGTACCTGATGAGTGAGTTCGTTCTCGGGGTCAGCTTCGTCGATCTGAGCAAGTTTGGTTAGGATTTGCTTTCGCAAAAACACGCGATCCCGACGAGCGTTTTCCATCGCTTGGGCTGTCGCAAGTAGTTCGCCGGCACGCGCGAGCAACGGAGCCAGCGACAAGCCATAGCTAATGGACTGACCTTCGGAGGACTTCACTCGGTATCTCTTGCGATTTGGGCTGTCGTGGCGCTTCATGAAACCGAGTTCAACAAAGCGATCGATGTGCCTACGGAGGGTTCGTTCATCGATCCCGCCGACTCGACGGCAGATCTCGTCGTTGGAAGCGAAGACTGTGTCTCCATGCCCAGGCTTGAGAAAGCTCAGCATCGCTTGGAGCGTTTGAACATGTCCTGGACGGAGACCGAACAGGCTGCGAGTATCTCTGAGCGCGCGGAAGACTGCCCAGATGTCGGTTTCAGGTGTTGACGTGGCGGGGGTGCCCTTGCCGACGCCAAAGGTCTGAACGGAAAGCTTTGTGAATGCCATGTTTGTTGAACGACGACCGTTGCGGCCCACAGCTTCCCCGGCTCTTCCCGCTGTTATTGGCGAGAAAAGGCAACAAAAAGACGTCCACCGAATCGGTGACTCTTGACCGGTATGTCGGAGATTGCTACATCACAGGTGCTAATCAGATGATGAGGGCTCTCCGGGGGAAACCTTGGGGGGCTCTTTTCTTTTTGGTCTTCGCCTTTCTCCTCTGCTCGTGTTTTTGGTTATGACCGGGGATCAGCTCCCCGAGCCTCTCTCATTCTGCCATTGTTCAAAAAGCTGTCGCAGCGTGGTTTCCGCGCGCTCTTCGAGCCATTGGCCGAATTCCGGGTTGTCCTTGCGGGTGATCTTGATAGCGATCGACTTGCCATCGACTGAAAGTGTGCCGACAGGGCTACCACTATTGTCCTTTACCACGGTCGTTTGGCCACGGGCGCTTTGGTCGGCTGCGCCACGCGCCTTGCTGGAGCAAGCAACATAGACGGCTTGAAACTTGTCCGAGCTTGGAGTGGTGTCAGGCAGAGAGGCAAGTGTCTCACGCGCAATGTCGACAAGCGGAACCTTCTCTGAAAGTGCAGCAAGATCACCCCATTGGCGTCGACCTACGCCATGAGCCGGGCCGATAAGCCGGACAAGTTCGTCAGGCAGCTGCTCGATGACTACACGATGGTTCGACACACCTTGCCGGGTGAGGCCTAGGGCGTCCTGAATGACGCCAGGCTTGTAACCGGCCTCCTGCATCTCTTTGATAAAAAGAGATTTTTCAATGAAGGACGGATCCAGCCGCAGGTTGTTTTCCTGACCTTGCGCGATCAGAGAAGCATCATCATCGAGCGTTCGAACGATCGCTTTGACGGTTCCACCAACTCTTCGAATGGCTGCAAGTCTGCGACGCCCGTAGATGATGCGGTATCGATCCGGTTGGTCAGAGGGGCGAACCATGATCGGCACTTGCTGACCATGCTTGCGAATGCTTTCGGCGAGATCTTCAATGCTACTATCTTCCAGGATCAGGCGATCCCGGAGGCCATCCATATCGATCCGGTCAGGTTCGATATCTCGGATTGAGTTGGCAGTGATTTCCCGGAGAGAGTCCCGCAATCCGCCAACCGAGCCAGGTAGCTTCGAGGATTTGACCGGGGCAGGGGAGGGGGCTGCCGACTCTTTCTCGTCTTTCGGTGGCTGGTTGAAGATATTTCGAGCCATCAGCGACGCCCCCATGCCATTTGGATTGTCTGCTCCAGCTCATCGGCAACGCTGTTCACGCTGGTCAAAGCCCGATCAATGGTCTTCCGAATGAGCTGGCTCGGGTCTACCTCATAGATGGTTTGCTGAGTCATGCCGGCGTCAGAAATGGCTGTCGACTTCAGCATCGGTTCAGTCATGACTTGGCCCGCAAGGATTGAACGTAGGTACCCGGCCATTTGCGTTTGTGGTCCGTCCGACGGCTCGTAGCGTGTGATCAGGAACTTTACGAAGTCCCAAGTGACATGTCGTCCAATCGCCTCTTCGACGGCTTTGACCGTTTCCGAAGCGAGTTTGAGGAACTGGCTCATCGAAGCGATGTCGAGCATGCCGGGGACGACCGTCACAAGTAAGCCCGTGGACGCTGCCAATGCTGTCAATGTCAGGAAGCCCAACTGCGGAGGGCAATCGATCAGCACGATGTCATAGTCTGAGTCGACTTCCTCTAGCGCCAGAGCAAGACGCTCTGCAAAAATCGGCTGAACCCTGCGCGCAAGGGCATTCGCTGTCTCGGTTTCGTACTCGGACAACATCAAGCCAGCCGGGACCATGTCGAGCTTGTGGAAGTATGTTTTCTGGATGACCTCCGAGAGCGGAACCTGATCATCGTATCTCAATGCGTCGTAGATTGTGCCGCCTTCGGCGAATTCGAGCTCAGGCCGGAAGCCGAAAAATGTCGTCAAACTGGCCTGCGGGTCGAGGTCCAGAACAAGCACGCGGTAGCCACGCAGGGCATACCTGTGTGCCAAATGGATTGTCGCTGTTGTCTTCGAGCTGCCGCCTTTGAAATTCACGACCGAAATGACCTGAAGACGGTCACCGTCTCGGCGGCCAGGTCTGTACGCGTCAGCATTTTTGCCTGTCCGCGCCAAAATGTTGCGGAGGTCGTCAACTTCTTCGGCCGTGTAGAACCTATGACCGCGACCGTCAGTGTGAACTTCTGGGAAGCTGCCATCTTTGTGGCGGTTGCGCAGGTTCGACGTACTAACGCGCAGCAACTCGGCGACCTCGGTCGAGCTGAAGCGGCGCAAGGACTTGCGTTCTTCTGGCTCGAACGCAACTTTCATCTGCCGGTCAAGCGACTCAGCAAGACTGTCTGCGAATGCTCCGATGTCAGAAGAGCCTATGCCTTGCGCGTAGCCCGTATTTCGATCATCCATGTTCTGCCGCCTCTCATGGCCTTTGCTAAGGCTCTTTGTCGTTCTGACGGTTAAAGCCACGTCTGACGCGTTTTGCCGTCAGAATGGAAATGCCACGAACATCTGAGTCCGGCAAGAAGAATCTAGATGTAGTGCAAAAGTTATCC
>NZ_CP022196.1:2365000-4009276 GCF_002407265.1 Celeribacter ethanolicus | reverse complement strand
CGCCGTTGCTATCGAGCCCCTCGAACACCACGGCATAGCCCTCATCCCCGTTGAGGTTGATATAATCGGAGCGCACCACCGTGGCGTTTTCGATCGTATCGCCCCCCCTGCCCGGAAAAGCTCAACGTATAGGTATCGCCGGGGAGAAGACATAGGGACTTTCGTCTCCCTCCTGCGATTCGATGGTCAGAGAGTTTGTCGAAGTCGGCGGATAGTCGAATTGCGACGTGCCCGGTCCCGAATTCACATTCGAGCCGGTCGATGCCGCGAACTGACTGTCGATGGCCTCGATTAAGATGGTCATGACGCCTCATCCTGATGATCCGGCGCCAGATTAGATGAAAAGGGTTAACCCACGATCAACACGGAAGAATGCCCCGGCCCCACGCGTCAGAACGGCACGTCGTCCGCCTGATCGGCGGGCATCACGAATCCCGCCTTGAGCTTTTTCGTGCCCGAATGATCGAATTCCACCGTGAGGTTTTCGCCCTCGATCTCCATCACCTCGCCATAGCCAAATTTCTTGTGGAACACCCGATCCCCAAGGGTGAAAGAGGCGCTGGCCTTCATGTCGATGGTCATGGGCGCGCGCGGCGTACCCGCCCGCTGCGTACGGCTTTGCATCCGCTTCCATCCCGGCGAATTGTAGACATCGGCCTTGGCGGCGCGCTGTTCGAACGTGGTGGATGGCTGGCTGTCACAGGAGGCCGTCTCGTAAGAGGCGACCGCCGGGCTGCGCTGTCCGCCATAGAGGCCCGACGGCGTCAGGATATCGACATGCTCGGGCGGCAGTTCGTCGATGAAGCGCGAGGCCAGTTGCGATTGCCATTGGCCGTACACCCGGCGGTTGGCGGCGAAGGAAATGGTGCAAAGCTCCTCGGCGCGGGTGATGCCGACATAGGCCAGACGACGCTCTTCCTCGAGACCCTTGGTGCCGTTTTCATCCATCGAACGCTGAGACGGGAACAGCCCCTCTTCCCAGCCGGGCAGGAAGACGACCGGGAACTCAAGCCCCTTGGCGCCGTGCAGCGTCATGATCGTGACCTTCTCGCCGTCTTCACCGCTGTCATTGTCCATGATCAGCGCGACGTGTTCGAGAAAGCCCGCCAGATTGTCGAATTGTTCCAAGGCTTTGACGAGTTCCTTGAGGTTCTCGAGCCGCCCCGGCGCCTCAGGTGTTTTGTCGTTCTGCCACATGGTGGTGTAGCCGCTCTCATCGAGAATTTTCTCGGCCAATTCGATATGGCCGATCTCGGCGGGGTCATAAGCGACATCTTCCTCCAGCGCGTCTGGGTCATCGTCCAAACGATTGACACGCCTCATTTTATGGCCTTCGTAACCAATATCCTCAAAAACATCCATTTCATCATCCGACATGCGCTCATCTTCGAACAGCATGTCGTCCTCTTCCTGAATGTCTTCTCCGTCAACGACATAGCGAATTCTCGTGCCAGTGAGCGACGACCAGCGCGCGATGTCCGCCACAAGTTGCGCGACACCCGACTTGGCCTTGCCCTTCAGAAGCCCCTCTTCCACGGCAATCCCCGCCGCTTCCAAAAGCGGCACGCCATGGCGGCGGGCGCACATCTGGATCTCTTGCAGCGCCTTGTCGCCCCACACCGCGTTTCGGCGTGTTTGATGCGCTCGAACGCCAGATCGTCCTCCGGCTGGGTGACGATGCGGAAAATAGGCCATGGCGTCGCGGATCTCCATCCGCTCGTAAAACGCGGCCCGCCGATCACGCGATATGGCAGGCCGATGGAGAGGAACCGATCCTCGAAGGCGCGCATTTGTGCGAGGCGCGGACGAGAATGGCCATGTCATCGAGGGAATATTTGCGCAGGCGGCTCCGCGTGCCACCATGCAGCGCCTCGATTTCTTCACCGACCCAACGCGCCTCTTCCTCGCCATCCCAATGGCCGATGACGCACCAATTCGCCCTCGGTCTCCGAGGTCCAAAGCTCCTTGCCCAGACGATCCCGGTTGCCCGCAATCAACCGAAGAGGTGGGATGTGTGGCGTGGAGCGGTAGTTCTGCTCAAGGCGCACGACTTTAGCGCCGGGAAAATCCTTTTCGAACCGCAGAATGTTGGCCCCGCGCCAGCCGTAGATCGACTGGTCATCATCGCCGACGCAACAGATGTTCTTATGCCCGCCCGCAAGGAGGAGCCAAAGATATTGCGCGACGTTCGTATCCTGATACTCGTCCACAAGGATGTATTTGAACCAGCTGATATTGCTCCAAGAGGTCCGGATGTTTCTGGAAAATCACCACCATATGCAACAGATCGCCGAAATCGACGGCGTTCAGCGTGGTCAGGCGCTCTTGATATTGCGCATAAAGTTTGACACCCATGCCATTGAATTCACTACCTTCCCGCCGGAGACAGCAGAGGGTGTGAGGGCCCGGTTTTTCCAATTGTCGATCATGCCGGAGAGCTGGCGCGCAGGCCAGCGCTTCTCGTCGATGCCCGCCGCTGAGATCAGCTGTTTGAGCAATCGGATCGAGTCATCCGTGTCCAGAATGGTGAAGTTGGATTTCAGCCCGACAAGCTCGGCGTGACGGCGCAGAAGCTTGACACAGACCGAGTGAAACGTGCCGAGCCAGGGCATGCCCTCAAGCTCCATCCCCATCAGCCCGGCGACACGGCTCTTCATCTCCCGCGCCGCCTTATTGGTAAAGGTCACGGCGAGGATTTCACGCGCTGCGCCCGGTGTTCAAGATGCGCAATCCGTGCGGTCAACGCCTTGGTTGCCCGTACCCGCCCCCGCGAGCATCAGGACCGGACCATCGAGGGTTTCCACCGCCCTCGCGCTGCGCGTCGTTCAGCGTGTCGAGGTGTCGGGCGTGCCAAAGGCGGCCTCGGCGCGCGCCTTGCGCGTTGAGAGAGTTGGAAGGGCACCGCCCGCCTCGAAGGCGTCGTCTTCTCTTCATCGAAATTGAGAGTGAAACAGGCGGAAAAAGCGTTCTTCAATTGTTCTCATCATCGCCTGCCGGACACGGACACGGCAGAGAGCAGACGGAAAATTCCGAAAGACCTCCTGGAGGCTTTGCGAACAACCGCCACTTCGACAGGGTGAAGGCCCGCAGGAAGGTCCGTGCCTTCGGAGTGATCACCAGAACGGATTTGCGCGCATCTTCCTGCACCGCCTGGCGGGTGACATAGCCGCGCGAAACGAGTTCGGAAACGATGCGCGACGCGCGTGACGGATCGACGGCCATGACCTCCGCCACCATGCCGATGGTCGGCGCCTCCGCCACATCGCCCAAGACCGGCGGTGATCTGGGCAATGGACAAAAGCCCCAGAATCGCGGGTTTCGAGCTTTTTCGTTCATGCCATCGAGGACGCGGCCCTTGAACTCGCCCTTTTCCGCCATGCGCCGCCACTGGAACATCGCCAGATCGAGCGACAGAAGCGCTTCGATGGCCATGTCGGAAAAGCCTTCGCCCTCAAGGTAGTCGGGCACGCCCGCGCGAATACGCGGATCGGGAGAGGCCTGTCGGGCGTCGAGAGAAGAGGATCATCCGGCTCACGTGTCGTCGCACAACCATGTGAATGTCAAATTCATGATAGACACTTATGTGCTATTGACACATATTTGATGTGAGCGCTCCTCCCGAACGACACGTCAAGCACGGGTCCGCACGGGCCAAAAGGAGTTTCCATGCCGCATACGCAAGCCTGCCCGAAGAAGCGAGGCGCGCCGGAGCACAGTTCGGTCGCGCTTGTCATCGCCTCCGTCGCGGTGCTTCTCTTGCTGGCCTCACTCGACCAGACCATCGTCTCGACCGCCCTTCCCACCATCGTCGCCGATCTCGGCGGGCTTGAGCACCTGTCGTGGGTGGTCACAGCCTATATTCTCGCCTCAACCGTGGTCGCGCCCTTGTATGGCAAGCTCGGCGACCTCTACGGGCGGCGGAACGTCGTGATCTTCTCGGTCTCTCTGTTTCTGTCCGGCTCCGTCTTATGCGGCCTGTCGGACTCCATGGGCTTTCATCGCCGCCCGCGCACTTCAGGGCCTCGGCGGCGGCGGGCTGTTCGTTCTGGCGCTGTCGATCATCGGCGACGTGATCCCGCCCAAGGAGCGCGGCAAGGTGCAGGGCGTTTTCGCAGGCGTCTTCGGCGTGTCCTCCGTCGCCGGGCCGCTGCTGGGCGGATGGTTCGTCGATGCGCTGTCCTGGCACTGGATCTTCTTCATCAACCTGCCTTTCGGCGCGCTGGCACTGGCGGGGTTCGTCTTTGGCTTCAAGGCGCATCCCGAGCGCGTCGCCCACAAGATCGACTATGCCGGCGCGCTGGCGCTGACCCTGTCGCTCTCCTCCCTCGTGCTTCTCACGGCCCTGGGCGGCAAGGAATTCGCCCTGACCTCCCCCATCGGCCTCGGCCTCATGGGCCTTTCGGGGGGGCAACCGTGAGTTTCGTGGCGATCGAGCGCAAGGCCTCCGAGCCGATCCTGCCAATCGGGCTGTTCAAGATGAATGTCTTTTCCATCGCCTCCGCGATTTCCTTTGTCTCCGGCGCGCTGATGTTCGGGGCGCTGACCTTCATCCCGGTCTTCCTGCAAATGGCCAAGGGGGCGAGCGCCACCCAATCCGGCCTGCAACTCATCCCGATGACCTTCGGCATCCTCGCCGCCTCCACCGTCTCCGGCCAATACATGAGCCGCACCGGGCGCTACCGCATCCTGCCGGTGATCGGACTGAGCTTCGCGACCCTCTCGCTTCTGTCGCTCACGCGGCTGTCGCCGGAGATGGCCTCCTGGTCGCTCTGGCTGTCGCTGGGTGGGGCCGACGGCGCGGGCGGGGCTGATGTTTCGTGTTCGCGCGCGCGGCGTTCGCGGGTGGCACGCCTGGGGAGGCGGCCGAACTCGGCCGGTGGGCGCGCTTGCCCCCACCCGGCCATCGGCGACACGATTTCAGGCGCACTGCATCCGGTGTACTGGATCGCGGCAGGCCTGGCGCTGTGCGGCCTCGCGCTGGCACTGCTGATGAAGGAAATCCCTCTCAGATCCCGCGAAGCGTAAGATCGGGCACCGCACTGACCGCCCGAATCCACGAAACGTGGGATTTGCAAAAACGCGTTTCAGAACGCACCCCCCTTTGCTAATCCCCGATTTCTTTCTGCAAAAATTGCAAAGAAAGGTATATGGGACCACCAGCACAGCAAAAATCGCCGCAAGGTGTCGCAAATATTCTGCCTGCGTCATTTGCATCACGCTATGGGGATTTACTGCGCCGCAGAAATGCCTAACGTGATCACTGATCAAGCAAATGAGGGGACCCGCCGCCATGGCCGAATTTCAGAAAGTTCTGATTGCCAACCGAGGTGAAATTGCCATCCGCGTGATGCGCGCCGCCAACGAGCTGGGCAAGCGCACCGTTGCGGTCTATGCCGAAGAGGACAAGCTTTCCCTGCACCGTTTCAAGGCGGGACGAGGCTTACAAGATCGGCGAAGGCATGGGACCGGTGGCGGCCTATCTCTCGATCCCCGAGATCATCCGGGTTGCGAAACTGTCTGGCGCGGATGCGATCCACCCGGCTATGGCCTGTTGTCCGAGAACCCCGATTTCGTCGATGCCTGTACCGAAGCCGGCATCACCTTCATCGGTCGAAAGCCAAGACCATGCGACAACTGGGCGACAAGGCCTCCGCGCGCAAGGTGGCGATCGCGGCAGGGGTGCCGGTCATTCCGGCGACCGAGGTGCTTGGCGACGATTTCGACGCGATCCGCAAGGAGGCCGCCGAGATCGGTTTCCCGCTGATGCTCAAGGCCTCCTGGGGCGGCGGCGGGCGCGGCATGCGTCCGATCATGAATGCCGAGGAGCTTGAGGAGAAGGTCAAAGAAGGTCGCCGCGAGGCCGAAGCCGCTTTTGGCAATGGCGAGGGCTACCTAGAGAAGATGATCATCAAGGCGCGCCATGTCGAAGTTCAAATCCTTGGCGACCAGCACGGCCATCTATCACCTCTACGAGCGCGACTGTTCGGTCCAGCGCCGCAACCAGAAAGTGGTCGAGCGCGCCCCTGCCCCGTATCTCTCGCCTGCGCAACGCGAAGAACTGTGTCATCTCGGCAAGCGCATCTGCGAACATGTGAATTACGAATGCGCCGGCACCGTTGAGTTCCTGATGGATATGGGAGAGCGGCAAGTTCTACTTCATCGAGGTGAACCCCGTGTGCAGGTGGAACACCGTCACCGAAGAAGTCACCGGCATCGACATCGTTCGCGCGCAAATCCTGATCGCCGAGGGCAAGTCTCTCATGGAGGCCACCGGCGTCGCCAGCCAGTATGACGTCAAACTCGACGGCCATGCGCTTCAGTGCCGGGTGACGACCGAGGACCCGACGAACAATTTCATCCCCGACTATGGCCGGATCACCACCTATCGCTCCGCCACCGGCATGGGCATCCGCCTCGATGGCGGCACAGCCTATTCCGGTGCTGTGATCACGCGCTATTATGACAGCCTCTTGACCAAGGTGACCGCCTGGGCGCGCACGCCGGAGGCTGCGATTGCGCGGATGGACGGGCGTTGCGCGAATTCCGCATCCGGGGCGTTCAGACCAACATCGCATTCGTCGAGAACCTGCTGAAACACCCGGTGTTCCTGTCCAATGAGTACCACGAAATTCATCGACACGACGCCCGAGCTGTTCGACTTCAAACAGCGCCGCGACCGGGCGACGAAAATCCTGACCTATCTCGGCGAGATCACGGTGAACGGCCATCCGGAGACGCTCGGCCGTGCCAAACCCGCCGCAGATGCGCGCAAACCCGTCGCACCGAAGCTCAAGGTGGACACCCGCCGATGGGCACCCGGCAATTGCTTGAGGAACAGGGTGCGCAGGCGGTGGCGGACTGGATGCTCGCGCAGCAAAAGCTCCTGATCACCGACACCACCATGCGCGGGCATCAATCCCTGCTCGCCACCCGGATGCGGTCGATCGACATGATCAACGCGGCGCCCGCCTATGCGTCGAACCTTCGGGGCTGTTCTCGGTCGAGTGCTGGGGCGGCGCGACCTTTGACGTGGCGTACCGCTTCTTGCAGGAATGCCCGTGGCAGCGTCTGCGCGACATCCGCGAGCGCATGCCCAACATCATGACGCAGATGCTGCTGCGCGCCTCCAACGGCGTGGGCTATACCAACTACCCCGACAATGTGGTGCAGGAATTCGTGCGTCAGGCCGCCGAGACTGGCGTCGATGTGTTCCGCGTCTTCGACAGCCTCAACTGGGTCGAGAACATGCGCGTCGCGATGGATGCGGTCATTGAGCGGCAAGGTCTGCGAAGGCACGATCTGTTACACCGCGATCTCTTCGATCCGGCGCGCTCGAAATACGATCTCAAATATTACGTCAAAATGGGTCAGGACCTGAAAGCCGCCGGTGCGCATGTGCTGGGGCTCAAGGACATGGCGGGGCTGTTGAAACCGGCGCAGGCGCGCCAGCTCATCACCGCACTCAAGGAAGAGGTCGGCCTGCCGATCCATTTCCACACCCATGACACCTCCGGCGCAGCCGCCGCTACCATCCTCGCCGCCGCCGACGCGGGCGTGGATGCGGTGGATGCGGCGATGGACGCCTTCTCTGGTGGCACATCTCAGGCGTGTTTGGGCTCCATTGTCGAGGCGACCCGGTTCACCGAGCGCGACCCGGGCTCGACATCGCGGCGATCCGCGAGATGTCGAACTACTGGAAGCCGTGCGCGGCCAGTACAAGGCGTTCGAGAGCGGGCTTCAGGCCCCGGCCTCCGAGGTCTACCTGCATGAAATGCCCGGCGGCCAGTTCACCAACCTCAAAGCGCAGGCCCGCTCGCTGGGGCTCGAAGAGCGCTGGCATGAGGTGGCGCAATGTTATGCCGACGTGAACATGATGTTCGGCGACATCGTCAAGGTGACGCCCAGTTCCAAGGTCGGGCGACATGGCGCTGATGATGGTGTCCCAGGGCCTGACACGCGCACAGGTCGAGGACCCGAAAAGCGATGTGGCCTTCCCCGACAGCGTCATCGACATGATGCGCGGCAATCTCGGCCAGCCGCCGGGCGGCTTCCCGGACAGCATCGTCAAGAAGGTGCTCGGCAAGGAGAAACCCAACCTCGAACGTCCCGGCAAACACCTCAAACCGGCCGATTTCGAAGCGCTGCGCACCGAACTTCAGGCGAAATTCCCCGACGAGGAGTTCGACGACGAGGATTTCAACGGCTACCTGATGTATCCAAAGGTCTTCACCGATTACGTCGCCCGCCACGAGCAATACGGTCCGGTGCGCGTCCTGCCAACCAAGAACTTCTTCTACGGCATGGAAGAGGGCGAGGAGATTTCCGCCACCATCGACCCGGGCGTGACGCTCGAAATCCGCTGCCAGGCGATCTCCGACATCACCGAGACCGGCGAGGTCAAACTGTTCTTCGAACTGAACGGCCAGCCGCGCACGGTGCGGATCAAGGACCGCTCTGCCGTCGCCTCCGTCAAGGCGAACCCGAAGGCCGAGGCGGGCAACGGCAAACATATCGGCGCGCCGATGCCGGGTGTCGTGGCGACCGTGGCGGTCGCCTCCGGTCAGGCGGTGAAGAAGGGCGATGTGCTTTTGACCATAGAGGCGATGAAGATGGAAACCTCGATCACCTCCGATCAGGACGGCACGATCAAGGCGATCCACGTCACACCCGGCGCCCAGATCGACGCCAAGGATTTGCTGGTCGAGTTCGAATAAGTCGCCGGTCCGAAGACTGGAAAGCCCCGCCTCTGCGCGGGGCTTTTTTCATGCCTAATTTCAGCCCCTGCGCGTCAGAACCAGCGAGGTCAGCCCGCCGAACCAGCGCCCAGAGCGGCGCGCCGATGCCAAGGAAGGAAATCCCCGACACGGTGGTCATGAAGGTCACGAGCCCCGCCTCGCGCTGATCCGGGTCCTTGAGCGCCGCCGTCAGGCTCGCCGAATGGTGTTCAAAAGCGCCAGCCCCGCGACCGTCACCACAAGCGCTTCGGTGCGATCAGGAAAAGCCCGATCACCGCCGCGCCCAGCAAGCCGACGATGCAATAGATCACGCCAGTGGCCACCGCCGCTTTGTAGCGAGTCACGGGTCCTCATCCGCCTCGGGGCCGGCAACGATGGCCGCCGTAATCGCCGCGAGGTTGAAGGCATAACCACCAAAGGGCGCGAGGATCAGAGAGGTCAGTCCGGTCACGGTGATCGAGGCGGACACCGGCGGCTCATACCCCGCGGCCTTGAGCGTCACCACGCCGGGGACGTTCTGCGAGGTCATGGTGACGATATAAAGCGGCAGCCCCACCCCGATCAGCACCGAAAGCGAAAATTCCGGCGTGACAAAGACCGGCTTTGCGATCTCGAAAGCGATATGCTGGCTGGTGTCGAACGCTCCGGTGAGCGCACAGAACATGACCCCCACCAGCAGCACCGCCGGGATGGCGAAGCGCGCGAAAAAGCGCCTCCCGGCGAGATAGGTGGCGCACATGGCGATCACCAGCGGCAGGTTGTCCTCCATCGAAGCGAAGATCCCAAGCCCGAAGCGGAACAGAATGCCCGCCAGCATGGCGCTGCCGATGGCCGCCGGGATGAGATGGGAGATCTTCTCGAACCAGCCGGTCACCCCGGTCAGGGTCAGAAGCACCGCGCAGAAGACGAAGGCCCCACCGCCTCCGGCACGGAGACCCCCGCCAGGCTGACCACCAGAAGCGCCGCCCCCGGCGTCGACCAGGCCGTCAGGATCGGCATCCGGTAGCGCAACGCGAGAACCAGCGTCGACAGCCCCATGCCGAGGCCCAGCGCCAGCATCCAGCTATTGGCCACCGCAGGGGAAGCCCCCAGCGTGTCGATGGCCTGAAAGATGATCGCGGCGCTGCTGGTATAGCCCAGGAGCACGGCGACCGCACCCGCGACGAGATGGGAGAGTTTCAGTCCGGACATGGGTGGCCTTTCCGAGAGGAGACAGGAAGCGTTTGGCAGGCCGCGTTGCGTGCGTTATAACGGCCATGACCGCTATAACGCACGGACGCTATAACGCACAAGGGGCAACAAGAGGTTTCGATGACCGGCGACAAACTCCAGATCAACCTGAAGGCCGCACGCGCCCGCGCGGGCCTCAGCCTTGCGCAGACGTCAGAGCTGACCGGGGTGAGCAAGGCCATGCTGGGCCAGATCGAGCGCGGCGAATCCTCGCCGACGCTGGCAACACTCTGGAAGATCGCGAAGGGCTTTCACCTGCCGCTGACGGCGTTTCTCGAAGACATGGTGCTGACGGCAGGAAGTTTCACCCCTGCCCCGGCACGCGCGGATCGCACCGATCCTGAGGTCGGCATGCACACGGTGTTCGCCTTCGACCCGAGGTTCGGCTCGGAAACCTTCATCATGACGCTGCCCCCCGGCCACAGCCACGAGACGCCGTCCCATGACAGCGGTGTGGTCGAGGATGTCTTCGTCATTCGCGCGAGATGGAGGTGCTCACTGACGGAACCTGGACCGTTTTGCACAGCGGCGACGGGCTGCGGTTTGCCGCCGACCAGCCGCATGGCTATCGCAACCGGACGGGCGAGGTTGCGCAGTTTCACAACACGATCCATTATCCGCGCCGCACAGTGGAACAAGACGGCGACTGATCCCGCGACGACGGGTCACGCCACCGCGCCCGCGCATCGACTGTGCGGCAACACACAATGCTTTTGGAATATGACCCGTTATACTGGTACACACCTCCTCAAATCGAAGACGCACAGATGACTCTCACACTGACCGCTTTTTATGCCGGGCTCACCGGCCTGCTTTATCTCTCCCTCTCCATTCATGTGATCAAACAGCGCCTCAACATCGGACAGGGCCTCGGCGACGGTGGCGACGACACGCTCAATCGCCGCATCCGGGCGCATGGCAATTTCAATGAATACGCGCCGCTGACCCTCGTTCTGATCGCTGGCTTTGAGGCCATGGGCGCCCCGCCCTTCTGGTTCACCTTGCCGGGATTGTCCTCATTGTCTCGCGTGCGCTGCACGCCTACGGGATGCAGGGCGGCGGCAAGGAATGGGGCCGCAAATACGGCATCCTCTCGACCTTCGCCCTACTGCTGGTCTTGTCTCTCGCCGATATTTTCATGGCGATTTTCTAAAACAATAAAACAAAGGGGCCAGAAGGCCCCTTTTCTTAGTTGCGATAGGCTTTGAGATAGTGCCGCTCGAAGAACCGCTTGGCCCAGTGGAACAGCCGCGATTTCGGCAGGGTCAGCGCCATCTTGTGATTGCGGAACACGAGAATGCCCTTGTTGACCGAGTCGACAATGCACACGAGTTCGGCCTTGAAATTGTGGCTCGGCTCGCGGCCCGCCAGTTCGTCGGCAATATTGGCCACCGCCGCCTCGGCCTGAAGATCGGCCTGATGCGCCTGTTTGGCGAGCCACTCCGGCCCGGGATAGGACCCGGTGTCGCCTACAACATAGGTGCGCGGCCAGCCGACCACCCGGCATTTCTCATCCGCTTGAATGAAGCCACCGGACGAGCGCGGCAGCTCGGAATTGTCGAGCCACAAAGGCCCCGTGAGACCGGACATGAAGAGCACCAGATCGGCGGGAATTTCCTCGCGCTCGGTGACCACCTTGTCGGCTTCGATGCGCAGCGGCTTGGCCCCGATATGCACGAGGATGTCGCGCTTCCACATTTCCTTGAGCAAACCGTCCACCGCTTTCGGCCCAAGCCGCTGCCCCGGACGGTCCGAGCCGTTGAAGAACACAAGGCGGAATTTGTCCCGCCGCCCCTGTTGTCGCAGCATGGTGTCGATGCCGAAGAGGAATTCGAACATCGGCCCGCCGCGCACGGCCTGCGGCTCTTTCGGGTTGGTACCGAACCCCATGGCGATGGTGCCGCCTTCCATGTCGCGGATACGGTCGTGGATAAGCTGGCCCTTGATGGCCCCTTCGCAAGGGATGATCGCATGTTCCGCCAGCCCAGGCAGTTTCTTGAGATAACGCCCGCCGGTGGCGATGATCAGCACGTCATTGGTGACGGCAATGGTCTCTACATCGGTCTCGACATCGACCGTGCGGCCTGCATCACGGACATTGACCACCCGCCCCTTAAGCCAGTCGACCTCTTCGCGGGCGAAAAATTTCGTCAGATCGACGTCAATGTCGGCCGCCGTCCGCAGCCCCGAAGGCATCCAGATCAGACTGGGCAGATAGGTCAGGTGGTTGTTGGCGACACCACGGTGATGCGCGCGTTCATCTTCGCCTTGCGGATCTCGCGCACCGCGGTCAGCGCACCGAAGCCGCTGCCGAGGATCATGATATGGGTCTTTGGGGTCGTTTGGGTCGTCATCGCGGTCGTCATGGAGCACCTGAGAAATTCTGGCCGATAGGCCTTGAAACCGATGGGGATCAGAGCCCGGCGCGCGCGCCCTGTCCTTAATCCACATCAAAGATATATTCAAAAAACATCATAAGTCCCTGCGGCAGGTTGGCCCCGGCCATCACAGCTACGTGCGCGGGCTGACACATTCGATCCGGGAGCGGACTTTTCCGCTCGCGATGAAAAAATCCGCCGAAAGCGCGTTTTTCCTCTTGCAGCCCCCGGCGGGATTTCATATCTCACGCCTCACCCGAAGGACGCGGGTGTAGCTCAGGGGTAGAGCGTTACCTTGCCAAGGTAAATGTCGTGAGTTCGAATCTCATCACCCGCTCCAACTTTCTCCGGTCACCCACCGGAGAGACATAACCGAGCCGATGTTACAGGCTGGAAAGAGAGCGGGTGTAGCTCAGGGGTAGAGCGTTACCTTGCCAAGGTAAATGTCGTGAGTTCGAATCTCATCACCCGCTCCAAACTCTCTTTTCACATACTGTCGGAAGAAACAGCATCGCCCAGCGATTGGGCAAGCTGCATCTGTACCACCAACGATATGGCAAAATCTGTGTTTTCCCGCATGGGGCGTTGACCGCAAAAACATTTCCCGGAAAAACTGATCCTGTTTCCGTTGCGTCAGCCGCGCGCGCCTTTCCAGGACACCCAGATGGCCCTCAAACATATCCGCTCACCCAAAGACAGCGCGCTTTATCCGATCCGCATCGAGGAAGTGCTGGTGCGGGAAGGGCAATGGGTGACGGCGGCCACCCCTGCGATGCGGCTCCTGACCGGGAACGGGCGCACGCTTCAGATCAACTGCGCGATCGAGGGCACGATTTCACGGCTCATGCCCACCGGCACGATTCTCAAGGCGCCCGAACCGGTGATCTCCATCGAGGAAGACGCTGCCGCCGAAGTGCCGCCGATCCCGCGCACGAAACGCGCCGGGGCCAAACCCACCGCCTCCGCCGAGCCGCCGAAAGCAAAACCGCAGGCCCGGCCAACCTCGACCCCGAACTCGCCACCGAGACCCGAGCCGAAACCGGAAACGCCCCCAAGCGCCCCCGACCGCCTCACCGGCGCATTCTCACGTCGCGGCCTGTCCGTGCTTGCCGTCACCCTCGTGATTGCCTCTGCCGGTTTTGTATTCAATCGCATCACAACGGCGAACGAAGACCTTGGCACCGACCAGACCACCCTCGCAAGCACACCCTCAAGCGCCCAGGCAACACCCGCCCCTGCGAAACCCGTCTTCCCCACGGCCGAGGACCGGAGCTGGCTGTCGGCCCCGCATCTCGACAGTGTGCAATATATCTCCGGCGGTTCCCTGACAAACGGCCGCGCACTCAATCTCGACGTGGACCGGGACGGCAAGGTGAAGATCGTCGGAGAGATGAACGGTCGTGCCTTCGTCACGACTTACGACCCGTCGACCAAGAAAGTGACCGGCACGAAAACAACCGACATAGATCCGACCTATGCCTTTGTCTTCGCAGATTTTTTCGGGATGGGCGACAGGGACCTCGTCGGCTTCACCCCGAAACGGAATTTCGAGATTTCCACCGATTGGCTGCCGACCACGACCCTGCTCTACTCCGCCGAGAAAGATCATCTCGGGCCGCAGGATGTACCCTATGACGATCTCCATATCTACAGCAGCGATCAGAACGGCGATTTCATGGTCATGCTGGGATATGACACAAAGGTCAGCGGCGCGCTCGAAGAGGCCATGGGCACACGATATCATGCCCTCACCTATATCCGTGGCGGTCAGGGAGATCGGCTTTACCTTCCCGAAGACGAAGCCAACAGCGCATTCAAGTATGTGCTGCGATACAATACGATCAGCGTCGATGCCATGAAGGATGGAAACGCCGCGCTCTTCCTGCTTGCCACCGGCAGCTATGGCAAAGACTTTTACGGCGAATACACGATCCGCAGGAGCCAGACAGGCAATGAGGTGGACAGCCGCTTCGAATATGCCAACGACTGGCTGATGGAAGAGTTTCCACCCCATGTGCCGCGCGAGTTCATCCGGGTGCCGGGAGGACTCGGCAGTACGATCGGCGGCGTGACACTCTCCGGCATGACGGTGGCGACGGATGACACGACCTATGCGGTCGCGGGCGTGATCAGCGGCGTCGACGCCAGGGGCGCCACCTATGAGACCCACCCCGGCCCGACGGCTTTTGTACGCATCGCCGATGTCGACGAAAATTACGCCGTGCGCATGCTGGCCCGCAACGACACCTACCGGGACGAAGGTCTGCGCGTTCAGGACATCGAAGGGCTGAGCGGCGGACGTTTCGCGGTGCTGCTGCGCGAGGATGACAACGCCGAACACCCGTTCGGTGCGCTGGTCATCCTCGACAGCCGGGCCAATGTGCTGGCCCGGGAGAATTACGACGGCATCTACCTCGAGAGCATGATCTACAGCGACGACACCTTGCATGCCGTGGGGTATCACGTCCGGGACGACGGCACGGAAGCCCCCCTCTACCGCAGCTACCGCCCCTGACACCCCACCGCCCCGTGGCAGCGATATTTTGCTTTGACATCAGAGCATAAGCGCTTTCGCCACTTGGCGAAGCGCAAGGCCGCATGCGGATCGCCTCGCACGTCTGTATACGAATGTATTCCATTAAGCTTATGAAAAATAAAGAATTTTTTCAAAAACAATGGGTGACAGACCGCCTTCCCCCCGCTACATGCACCGGCAGGGAGCCGGCAAAAGGTGAAAAGGCGATATATCTATGACACAGAAACTTCTCGTTCTCGGCGGCGGGTTTGGCGGGCTCTACGCGGCGCGCGAATTGCGCAAACGCTTCGGCGCGGAGGCGGAGATCCAACTGATCAGCGAAGAGAATTATTTCGTGTTCCAGCCGCTCCTGCCTGAGGTCGCCGCCGGTGCAATCATGGACATGCACGCCGTCACCTCGCTGCGCGAACTCCTGAAGGGCGTGCGGCTGCGCAAGGCGACGATCCATTCCGTCGATTTCGAGCGTCAGGTGGTCACCGTATTTCAGGGCGTGCAGCGCCGCCCGACCGAGATCGCCTATGACCACCTCGTCGTCGCCATGGGTTCGCGCATCGACCTGAGCCGGGTGCCCGGGCTCGAGGAACATGCGCTCAAGATGAAGACCCTGGAAGATGCCCGCCGCCTGCGCGCCCATATCATCGAGCGGCTCGAACATGCCGACGTCACCTTCCTGCCGGAGGTGAAACGCGAGGCGCTGACCTTCGTCGTGGTCGGCGCCGGGTTCTCGGGCATCGAAACCATCGGCGAGATGAAAGAACTGATCGACCGCTCGCTCAAATATTATCCCAATATCGACCCCAGCGAGGTGCGGGTGATCGCGGTGGAATTCGCTCCGCGCGCACTCAACGAACTGCCCGAAAGTCTTGCCGCCTATGCGGTCAAACAGCTCGAAAAACGCGGCGTCGAAATTCTGCTCAACACCGGTGTGGCCTCGGCGACCGGGCGACGTCTGGTGACCTCAGGCGGCGAGGTGATCCCGACCCGGACCATCGTCGCCACCATCGGCAACGCCCCCTCGCCCGTCGTGCTCGACATGAATCTGGAGCTGGCCCATGGCCGCGTGGCGGTGGAGCGCACGATGCAGGCCAAGGGACGCAAAAACGTCTGGTCGCTGGGCGATTGCGCGATGATCCCGATGAAGGACGATGCCACAGAGCGCGGCGACTTCGCCACACCGACGGCGCAATTCGCGGTGCGCGAGGCAGTACAGCTCGCCGCCAACATCCAGCGCGCAGTTGCGGGCAAACCGCTCAAACCGTTCAAATACAAGAGCCGCGGCGCGCTGGCTTCGCTCGGCGCGCGGCGCGGCGTGGCGGAGATTTTCGGCGTGAAACTTTCGGGCTACCCAGCCTGGCTTTTGTGGCGGATGTATTACCTGAGCTTCATGCCCGGCTTCGACACCAAGCTCAGGGTCTTCCTCAACTGGCTTCTGGACAGCATGCGCCCGCGTTCCGTCGTGGCGCTCAAGGCACCGCAGGAAACTGCCGCGCATTACGTGCATTACGCGGCGGGCGATCCGGTGTTCGAGAAGGGCAACCGCTCCGACGGGTTCTACACCGTGGTCGAAGGCCGTTTCGAGGTCTGCCTGCGCGATGACGACACTGGCGAGACGACCACCTACGAGGTCGGCCCCGGCGGGCATTTCGGCGAACGCATGCTGATGGGGGAAAGCACCCGTTTCGGCACAGTGCGGGCCTTGACCGATGGCAAGGTTCTGGTGCTCGGGCGCGACGAGTTCACCAAGCTCACTGGCACCTTCGGTGCGCTTGGCGTGTATTTCGAGGAGTACCTGAAAAGCACCTATGCGCTGAACTGGAAAGCGCCGCAAAGCGACAACAAGGTGGCCTGACACCCCTGTACGGGGCGACCTCAGAGGCCGCTCTGTGCCACACCGGCGGTGAGACTGGCAGGGGACATGTCGCGATGACGGAACATCGGCGGCACCTCCTCGCCCCGCAGGCAGGCGGATCGGATCTGGCAATTGCCGCAAAGCTGCGGCAGATCCTCGCTGAGCGCCTTGCAGCCCTTTTCCGGCCCCTCGGCGATGCCCTCGGCGATGGCGACAAGATCGTCGACCGGCGTCTGGCACCCGAGGACACAGCGCAGCGAGGACAGCCGCGCAAACATATCGTTGTGCAACTCCGGTTCGCGGGAGGTGATCAGCACCGAGGCGATCCCGGGCTGATGAAACTCCGCCATGAGTGCAACCCCCAGGCCGCCTTCCTCACGCACCAGAAGATCGAAGAGCAGGAGATCGAACGGTTCCTTGCGCACACGGTCCATGGCATCCTCGGCCGTGCGGCTACGCCGGACATCATGTCCGCGCCGACCAAAGGCGGTTTGCCATTTGGTCGAGCTTTCGATGTCTTCATGCCAGATCAGGACGCGCATGTGAGTCCCATTGTTGACGTTGCGATGGGTCCATATGAGGGCGTTATGCTTAACATATCCCTAATTTTTCCATGACAGTTTTCGACAGTTTTTCACCTTTCTCCAGAACGGCGGCGAAACGGTGCCTCCGCCGGATCAGAGCGCCCATTGGCAAACCCGCCCCGAGGCGCGTATAAGCGGCGTGAAGCGAGAAGAGGGACAGCCCATGCGCAAGGCTTTGATCAGCCGCAAGACTGCGGAAACCGAGATTACCGTCGAGATCGACCTCGACGGCACGGGCACATACGACAACCAGACGGGCGTGGGATTCTTCGACCATATGCTCGACCAATTGTCGCGCCACTCGCTGATCGACATGACCGTCCGCGCCAAGGGCGACACCCATATCGACGATCACCACACGGTCGAAGACACCGGCATCGCGCTGGGTCAGGCCTTGGTCAAGGCCGTGGGCGACAAGAAGGGCATCTACCGCTACGGCCACTTCGCGCTCGCCATGGACGACACGCAGGTGCAATGCGCGCTCGATCTCTCGGCGCGACCGTTTCTGGTGTGGAATCTCGACTTCCCGACCGACAAGATCGGCACGTTCGACACCGAGCTGGTGCGCGAATTCTTCCAAGCGCTCTCAACGAACGGCGGCATCACGCTGCATGTCGACAAACTGCACGGGATCAATTCCCACCACATCGCCGAGGCGGCGTTCAAATCGGTTGCCCGCGCGTTGCGCATGGCGCTTGAGATCGACCCGCGCATGGCCAACAGCCTGCCGTCGACCAAGGGCGCGCTTTGAGCGCGGAGGAAGACTGACATGCTGACAGCACTGGTCGATTACGACAGCGGCAATCTCCACTCCGCCCACAAGGCCTTCGAACGTATGGCGCGCGAGCGGGGCGAAGGCACCATCGTCGTCACCTCGGAACCCGATGTGGTCGCGAAAGCCGACCGCATCGTGTTGCCGGGCGACGGCGCGTTTCCGGCCTGCAAGAAACAGCTTTTCGATTACAGTGGCTTGTTCGAAGCGATCTCCGAGGCGGTGACCGAAAAAGGCCGTCCTTTCATGGGGATTTGCATCGGTATGCAGATGCTGGCGACCCGTGGCCTCGAGTATGAAGAAACCAAGGGTTTCGACTGGATCGGTGGCGAGGTGGTGAAGATCGAGCCCTCCGATCCGGCGCTAAAAGTGCCGCATATGGGCTGGAACAACCTGCATCTCGAAGGGGCGCACCCGGTGCTCGAGGGGATCGAAACCGGCGATCACGCCTATTTCGTCCACTCCTACCATTTCAAGGTGGCGGACCCGGCGCATCGTCTGGCCTATGTGAATTACGGCGAAGAGGTCACCGCCATCGTGGCGCGTGACAATATAATCGGCACGCAGTTCCACCCGGAGAAAAGCCAGCGGGCCGGTTTGCGCATCGTGTCGAACTTTCTCGGTTGGAAGCCGTAAAGGCCGCGTCCATACACCGACAAGAAGACAAAGGGGCCCGCTTGAGGCCCCTTTCACATTTTAAGTACCGGCGGTTACTGAACCCGTGTCCAGGTCTGGCCTTTGCAGATCGGCCCGACGCAGCCCTTCACGGTCAGCGTATTGCCCGAGAGCGTCATTTTCGAATTGTAGACCTTGCCGGTCGAGGGCTGCCAGATCTTGCCGTCCTTGTAGGCACCGCCGCCTTGCGGCGCCATGTCCCAGACGATGGGCTTTCCGATGTTCTCCGACTTGATCGGACCGTTGGCGTCAAAGGCCTTGGCGATGGTCCCGCAAATCTGCGCCCCGCAGGGTTTGATGGCGATATAGGCGTAATGGCCGTCATCCACCTGTGTCTGCCATGTGCCCTCAACCGGGTCGGCGGCAAAGGCCGGGGTCGCAAGCGCGAGCGCGGTCACAGCCGCAGTCATAAATCGTTTCATAGTGTATCCTCCCTAGATGCCCGCATCCTGAGCCGGGTGCGGGTTTCCTGGCAAGATTAACGCAGCGGCACATCGCGCCAAAGCGGGTTTTGCAATTCCCGCGCAATCATGCCAAAGGGAGCGCAACAGTGTCACGACAGGAGCACCCCATGATCCTCTACCCCGCCATCGACCTGAAAGACGGCCATGCCGTGCGCCTCTACAAGGGCGAAATGGAGAAAGCCACCGTGTTCAACGAGAACCCGGCGGCGCAGGCGCTGGAGTTCGTTGCGGCGGGCTGTGAGTGGCTGCACCTTGTCGATCTGAACGGCGCTTTCGCGGGCGAGCCGGTGAACGCGGCCCCCGTCGAGGAGATTCTCAAACAGTGCAAGGTCCCGGCCCAGCTTGGCGGCGGCATTCGCGACATGGCGACGATCGAGATGTGGCTCTCGAAAGGGCTTGAGCGCGTCATCCTTGGCACGGTCGCCGTCGAAAACCCCGATCTGGTGCGCGAAGCGGCGCGGGCTTTCCCCGGTCACGTCGCCGTCGGCATCGACGCGCGCAAAGGCATGGTCGCGACCAAGGGCTGGGCCGAAGAGACCAATGTGAACGCCACGGATCTGGCGAAGAGTTTCGAAGACGCGGGTGTTTCGGCGATCATCTACACCGACATCAACCGCGACGGCGCCATGCAGGGGCCGAACATTGAGGAAACCGCAGCACTCGCCAATGCCGTGTCGATCCCGGTGATTGCCTCGGGCGGCGTGTCCTCGATAGCCGATCTGGAAAACCTCAAATCCTGCGGCGCGCCTTTGAATGGCGCGATCTCGGGGCGGGCGTTGTACGATGGGGCGATTGATTTGAAAGAGGCGCTCAAGGTGATGAAGGCGTGAAGCGGATCGTGAGCAAACGCGCTGCACTCAAGACCCTGAACGACGCTCTCTCCGTCGAACAAAAAGCCAGCTGCGCGTTCGCCCTGCGCGATTACAAGCTCACGGTTTCCAAAGGCATTCCCGGCATTGAGGATGCCCTTGGAGAGAAATTTGATACCGCCATTCACAAAGCGCAGGATGAAAACGATCGGCAAGGCATTCTGAGAATGGCACTCAAAGAATTGTATGAGGACGCAATTTATTTGGCTGGCACTCAGGAAAACGCAGAGTTTCAAAGGTTTTTGCAAACCCATCTGCCTTCACATGTTTATGAAGAGCTCAAAGTCGCGATTGCAGCTTGTTCTGCCCCAGAGGCTTAAAGCCAAAACATCCTCTCCCTGCGTCAAGCTGTCCCTTCCCTTGCGCCATGGTTCGCCGTTAAGTGAACACGTTTAACATGGCGTAAAGAGTTCCGATGGCACAGGTTCAGCATACCCCCCTTCCCGCCACCTCCCGGCTCTGGTCCAAGGTCCTGCCCGGCGATTTCATCGACGGCTACGCCGTCAAAAGTGCGCTGTCCCCGCGAGAGGCGGCCAATATCGGCTTGACCATGCCCGGCTGGGCCGATGCGCTCTTAAACCTGCGCAATCGGATCGTGAAGCCTCTCGGCCTGAAAACGGAGACCGCAGACAGCGGCGAGGGCGCGATTTTTCCGGTGGAATACGAGGGACAGGACGAGCTGATCCTCGGCACCGACGACCGGCACTTGAATTTCCGCATCTGCATCAGGCAGGAGGCAGGCCACATTCATATGGCAACCTGGGTGCATCGCAACAATGCGCTGGGGCGGGCCTATCTGATGATCGTCAAACCGTTTCACGTGTTGATCGTGCGGGACGCCATGCGCCGGATCGCCCGCGCCGCATGAAACCCGCTCTTTCGATCTTTATCCTTTTCTGGGCTTTCCCCATCCTGCAAGCGCTGGTCGCCTGGGTGATCAGCCTTGTGACGGGCTGCGGTCTCGTCAGCAGCATCTTCGAACCCCTATCTTGCAAAATCGGCGGGAAAGAATGGGGGCTAGCCCTTTATTTCAGCTTCGCCCCAGCGGTTTTCACGCTGCTGCTGAGCCCGCTTGCCCTGATTGCCGTCTTGTTGCGCCTCTGGCTTGGCCGCCGCACACGCCACACAGCGTCCAAATGATTGCATCGCGCGCGCCGGCGCAGTAAGCCAAGACCGACACTGGCGAAAGGCGCGTGACCCATGCTCAAGACCCGCATCATCCCCTGCCTCGACGTGGCCGATGGCCGTGTGGTCAAAGGCGTGAATTTCGTGGACCTGATCGACGCGGGCGATCCGGTTGAGAGCGCGCGGGCCTATGATGCGGCGGGCGCGGACGAGCTCTGCTTCCTCGACATCCACGCCACGCATGAAAACCGTGGCACGATGTACGATCTGGCGACCCGCACCGCAGAACAGTGTTTCATGCCGCTGACCATCGGCGGCGGTGTGCGCACCACCGAAGACGTGCGCAATTTGCTATTGGCCGGTGCGGACAAAGTGTCGTTCAACTCCGCTGCCGTGGCCGATCCGGACGTGATTGCGCGCGCCGCCGATCACTTCGGCAGCCAGTGCATCGTCTGCGCCATCGACGCCAAAACCATCGAATGGGACGCTGAAGGCAATCCGACGAAATGGGCGATCTTCACCCATGGCGGGCGCAAAGCCGCCCTCGACAAGGATGGCCATCCGATTGATGCCGTCGAATTCGCCAAGCTCATTGAAAGCAAGGGCGCAGGCGAGATCCTGTTGACCTCGATGGACCGCGACGGCACCCGCGCAGGCTTTAACATCGCCATGACCCGCACCATCGCGGACACCGTGAACATCCCGGTCATCGCCTCGGGCGGGGTCGGCAATCTCGACCACCTCGTCGAAGGCGTCACCGAAGGCCACGCCAGCGCCGTTCTGGCCGCTTCTATTTTCCATTTCGGGGATTACACGATCCAGGAGGCCAAGGAGTATATGGCCTCCAAGGGCATCCCTATGCGCCTCAACTAACAAGCGTCTCAATTAAGGAGCCGGTCATGTCCGTTCTGCACGATCTCGAACAGGTCATCATCTCCCGCAAATCCGCCGATCCGGAAAGCTCCTGGACCGCGAAGCTCTTTGCCAAGGGGCCGCAGAAATGCGCTGAAAAGTTCGGCGAAGAAGCCATCGAAGCGATTATTGCCGCCGCCATCGACGACAAGGAAAACCTGACCTACGAGGCCGCCGATGTGCTCTATCACATGTTGGTCATGCTGGCCGCGCGCGATATCGCACTCGATGACGTGCTGAGCGAACTGGCCCGCCGTCAGGGACTTTCGGGGATCGCGGAAAAGGCCGCGCGCACCCCCTAAATTTAGAGAGCATTATGGCCCTTCAATTTTCAGCACAGCTTTCAGATTTCAACGTTCAAAAAGGTCTTTCAGACCTCACGAGGAAACGAACACCCTGGTTTTACAGGCACAGGCTGATCCTCATGATCGGCGCGATTTTCATGCTTTACGCATTGAACATCGCACTGCCGACCCCAGTCCCGCAGTGGGCCATGCTATTATTCCCACTCTTCATTATTGGTATTCTTCTTCTGTTTGTCTGGCTTACTCTGAGATGGAGACGCAACCTTTTCACCGGCTTTCAAAATGCGAAACTGCGCACAGTCGAAACACGGTTTTCGATTTCTGAAAGCGGCTACGAGGAAGAAAGCTCCTTGCATCAATTTAAACTGGCTTGGGGGGCTTTCATTGCGGCGGAAGAAACCAGTCAAGGTCTGGCACTGTTGATTGCCGAAGGTGAGTTCTACTTTATCCCGAATTCAGCCTTTGAAAGCGCCGAAGACCTCGGAAATGCCTGCTCGACAGCACGCGCTTTCATTGCAAAAAGCGTGAAATAGAAGCGCCGCCGCTGCAGCATCGGCTTTTTCTGATGGACTAAATACTCAAATTCCGGCTCAAAGCCCCAGCCTCGGGATTTCAATTGCCGGACAGCGATCCATCACCACCTCCGCGCCTTGGGCATGGGCCAGAGCGGCAGCCTTGTCATTTGCGATGCCGAGTTGCATCCAAACGTATTTCAACCCGGTGAGATGCTTCAAGGCCTCCTCGACCACATTCATCACCTCTTCGGAGCGACGGAAGATGTCGACCATATCGACTGGCTCGTCGATCTCCGACAGAGACGCCACGACTGTCTGGCCGAACAATTCCTTACCCGCCTGCCCCGGATTGACAGGAATCACCTTGTAGCCCCGCTTGGCGAGGAATTCCCCCACCTGATGCGACGGACGCTCAGGCCGGGGCGACGCGCCGACGAGGGCGATCACTTTCGTGTCTCCGAGGATGCGGGCGATATCGGTGTCGGTCAGTCGGTCAACATGTTGCATGATGAGGATAGTAGCGCGTTCTGAAAAAGAAAAAAGCCCCCTCGGCAGGCCTTTGCCACAGACCGCCCCTGAACGAATGCGGATGAAAAAAGCCCGGGCTCTGGACGACAGAAGACCCGGGCATAGGTATGGAACGAGGGACAGTGAGAACAACGCGCGTGTTCCAAGTTGCGCGTCTCACCACATGAGATAGGTGGTCGTTCTCGATATGGAAGAGCGTGTAAGAAAAACGTGAACACGGAGTGAACACCGCCTGCGTTTCCGCTGTTTTTTTTCGCCCAGCTCTCAGCCCCGCATCGAGGCCGCATAAAGCGCAACGGCGGCAGCATTCGACACGTTGAGCGAGCCGAAATCCCGCGCGAAGGGGATTTTCACCAGCCCGTCCACGGTTTCCCTGGTCTTCTGACGCAGCCCCGGCCCCTCGGCCCCCATCACAAGCGCCACTGGACGCCCCTTGAGATCGCCCAGTGCCTGACCGATCGTCACCTCCGCCTCGCCATCGAGGCCGAGACAGGCAAAGCCCAGCTCCTGAAGTTTGAGAATCGTCTCCGAGAGGTTGCGCACCCGCAGATAGGGTTGACGCTCCAGCGCGCCGGAGGCGGTTTTCGCCAAGGCGCCGGTTTCGGGCGCGGCATGGCGCGCGGTCGCAATCACGGCTTCGGCGCCGAACACCTCGGCGGAGCGCAGAATCGCGCCCACGTTATGCGGGTCGGTCACCTGATCGAGCAAAACCACCGTCGGCGCGCCCTCGCCTGCCGCCAGACAGACCTCCTCGACCGAGCCCCAGCTCAGCGGCTTCACCTCAAGCAGAGCGCCTTGGTGCACGGAGGCCGGATCGACCGGCACACCATGGTTGCGCGGATCGTGGAATTTGCGCGGGTCAATCTCTTCGGGCGTGATGCCACAGGCGGCAATTTCCGCCTCAAGTTTGGCCATCGCATTCTTCGTCACCAAAAGCCGAAGCTTCTCCCGCGCCGGGTTCGCAAGCGCATCGCGCACCGCATGCAGGCCGAAAAGCCAGACGGTTTCCTGCGCGGCCTTGCGCTTGGCTTGCTCTTTCTCGACGACCCACTTGGGTTTTTTCATGGCTTTGGTGTCCCGCTTTTTATGGCTGGCCCTTCTTGGCGCAGGCAATCTCCAAGAACAAGCAATTTTCCTGTTGACGCCCCCCGGTCACACTTGTATCCACCGCCCACACAACGCGAAACGGTCGGTGAGTGATTGCGGATCGAGCGTGAAAGTGGGCGACGGGCTGCAAGGTGCGGCAGCGGACTGTAACTCCGCCGAGGAGACTCATGCCTGGTTCGATTCCAGGGTCGCCCACCACTTCTCCCCCTCCGATTTCTTTTTCGAAGCGGTCACATGATCCGCAATGGCGACGAGCCATTTCAGGCGCGGCTTTCCCTGTATGTCCTTCGCATTTTATCTCTGTCCTCAAGCCAATCTTCACGCCTTGCTGCCACACTCCACCAAAATCCCCGGTTGCGGAGTGCTGCATCGTGTCTGCCCCCTCGTCTTCTCTGTCTCACCCTCTGCCTGCCGACGCCCTGAGTGCGCTTGTAACCGACACCCTGGCCCGCGCGCCGCTGCAAAGCCATCGCGGGCGGGTGCAGACCATCGGCGCCCTGCAGGCACGGATCGCACGTGAAGGCGTGTCGGGACTGAGCACGCAGGAGGCGCGGCTCGAACTCGACAAGCTGATCTCGCGCAGGTTGCTGTTGCTGGGGGTGCCCTGCGATCTTCCGATTCTGGCGATACCGCAGGCTTCGAACGAGGAAGAAAAAGACGCCCCGCTCCGGGCGACACCGGAGCCGCAATTCGCCGCATGGGATCACGACCTGGCCGAAGAGCGGGCGACGGATTTCGCGGAGCTGCCTGTAATCTTCACCCGGGCCCCCGGCCTCAGAGGCTGGTTCAAACGCTTCCGCTCACAACCGAAGCCCCCCGGCAAAGTCGGCAAGGCCCGCGGACCATCTGGACCCGTCACCCATCTCAGCCGCACGGTCGAGACCGCCACGGGGACGCTCGATTACTACGCCGCCTGGCGCTATGACCCGGCCTGCCACCTGATGGTGCGTCTGGCCTGCGACGGACGGCGGCGGTTCCTGTTCGGAACCCGTTGTGACAGTTTTGCTCATGCGTTTGAGCATCTCGGGGCCACGCTCGCGCGCCGCGGCATGGCCCTCCGGCTCAAGGGCTTGTCCCCCGGCGCAACCTGGGCCGACAGCGCGCCGGAGTGCGAAACGCTGCATCTGCCGGACGGGCGGCTGGTCCATGCGCTGTCTCTCGACACCGAACCTGATCCAGCGGAAACCATGATGGAGAATCCCGTGACAGTCGCCCCGCAAGAGGCTTGAAATCCCATCGGAAACCCTCAGACTGCCTGTAACGTCACAGGAAAGGAACGGGCATGGATCTGCGCAGCATGGAAATTCGCTACGATGGCCGCAAGGGCGACATCGGCGGCCCATTCATCGGCACCCTGCACTGGGACGCCGAGCTTGAGGGCCCACGTCCCGGCGTGCTCGTCGCCCCGGCCTTTCGCGGTCGGGCGCAGTTCGAGGAACAGCGTGCGCAGGAGCTGGCAGCCTTGGGGTATATCGGGTTCGCCATCGACTATTACGGTCAGGGCTGGAGCACCACCGACCCGACGGAGGCCCATGCCGCCAAAGCGCGTCTGGATGCGGACCGCGCCACATTGGCCGCGCGCATGGTGGCCGCGTTCGAGGCGCTGAAAGCACAAGATCTGGTGGATGCCGAACGCACCGCCGCGATCGGATATTGTTTCGGCGGCAAGGCCGTGCTCGATCTGGCCCGCGAGGGCGTCGACATCGGCGGCGTCGCGACCTTTCACGGCATTCTCGACCGGGCAGAGACTGCGCCGGAGATGAAAATCATCGCCGATGTGCTGGTGATGCATGGCTGGGACGACCCGCTCGCCAAGCCCGAAAGCGTTCTGGCATTCGGTCGCGAAATGACGGAACGCGGTGCGAAATGGCAGCTCCACGCCTATGGCAACACCGGACACGCCTTTACCAACCCGGCAGCCAAACCCGGCGCGCAGCCGGGCTTCGGGTTCGACGTCAAAGCAACGGCGCGAAGCTGGCGCGCGCTGGTGGATTTTCTGGCGGAAGTGTTGCGGTGAAGGTGAATATGAATGGAATGCACTTTGTAAAGGTTTTCAAAACAATATGATGCAATCATCGGTGTGTTCATAGCCGAACCATTTCCACGTAGGAGAACCCTCCTCCGTCAAGGTGACATTCTTTTTCAGAGATCGACCGAGTTCGACCATAAACGCCATCAAGGCCTTCACCTCAAGCGGCGAGGTCACCTCCCGCAGATCAACATCGAGCTCAATCTCGTCCTCTACGAAGAAATGACAATTCACGCCCACCTTCCCTGGGGAAAAGGACAGCAAGAGTGCAGCCGCACCAAATTGTCCGGGCAAACCCTCCACCCGATCAGGTAGCACAGCAGCCTCTCCTTCTCTGTAAAAGACAGGATTATACCGCGCCACAATCTGCATGAATTTTGACCAATCCCAAGCCGTCGTTTCATGCACATAGATATCCCGGAGAGATCCGTCGACATGGAAGGCTCTCTGCCAATTATGTAAATTCAACGTCTGCTCGAACACCTTTAGGCTCCGGAAAAATCTGTCTTCACTGAATCTCAACCGCCTTGCGCTCGTAATGCGCCTGTTCCGCCATGCCGTCATCGAAAATCACGTTGAGATCGACCGTGTCGACCGTGCCCGGCGGAAAGCTCACCAGTATCGCGTCAAGCGTTTCCGCCTTGAGCGCATTGGGCTGAGCCGTGTCGAGGTAACAAGGCTCCATCGCAAAAGGCACCATTTCGGCGCCGTTCACCGAATAGAAAATCTCGGTCAGTCCACAGCGCCAGCTCAGGAGGTTGGTGAAATACAAAAGGTCATGGCCGTCATAGTTGCGCAGGGCGATCCATTGCGGCTTGGTCGCCTGCAGGATCGGCCGGACTTCGGCGGCGGTGGTGAAATTCTCGGCCTTAGCGCCCTGCGCCAGCGCGCTAAGGCTCAAAACACCGGCAATCGCAGCTTTCATCGGCGTCATCCTCGGCAACATGGAAACAATCCTTTTACTTCGAGGGAATTAGCACCTTTTGATCAATAGTGATCCACCCTATAGTCGGCCAAGATGTTCCTACGTGCTGTCCCGATCAGAGTTCTTTCATGACCAGTAAGCCCCAAAATCCCGCTCCGTTCAACGTTGTCGTCATCGGTCAGGACGGGCGGCTGATGTATGAGGCGCTGCTGTTCGCGGCCTCGCTCCGGGCCTCCGACCCGGAGTTCAAAGGCAAGCTTTTCATCGCCGAACCGCAACCCGGCGAGAAATGGTCGGACGATCCACGGATGAAACAAGCCGATCTTCTGGAGGCGTTCAAGCGGCTGGATGCGGAGATCCTGCCGTTCGAGAGCCGGCATTTTGGCCAAAGCTATCCCTATGGCAACAAGATCGAGGCCCTTCTGGCCCTGCCCGAAGGCGAGCCCTTCGTGTTCTTCGACAGCGACACGCTGATCACCGGGCCGCTTTCGTCGGTGCCCTTCGATTTCTCGCGCCCCTGCGCCTCGCTCAAAGTCGAAGGAACGTGGCCACAGATCGAACTGTACGGGCCGGGCTACACGGAGATCTGGAAATCGCTCTATGACCGCTTCGGCCTCGACTTCGAAAGCACGCTCGATCTCTCCCAGCCGGACGAATACTGGAAGCGCTATCTTTATTTCAACGCCGGCTTCTTTTTCTATGAATGCCCGCGCACATTCGGCCAGCGCTTCCTCGACTATGCCCTCGAAATCCGCAACAACCCGCCCGAGGCCGCGAGCCTTCAGGTCTTCGATCCCTGGCTCGATCAGGTCGCCCTGCCGCTGGTGATCCATTCCTTTGGCGGTGCGCGCCGGACCATTCCCGAGGACACGCTCGATGACGCGATTTCTTGCCACTACCGCACCTTCCCGCTCCTGTTCGCCCGCGAAGACGACCGTGTGGTCGAGGTGCTGCGCGAGGTGACACATCCCAACTGGATCAAGAAGGTGCTCAAGGAATACGAACCGATCAAGCGCCTCGTCTATCAGCCGAAAGGCGAGAAAATCCGCGCCATGTTCGACCGCGACAACCTGCCCCGGCGCGAACAGATGATCCGCAACCAGATCAAGAAAGCCGGGTTGTGGATGCGCTAAGCCCGCCTGCTGCCTAACGAAGCTGCCGCGCCCCGAAACAGGTGTCCCCGGCAAGGTTCCGCCATCCGCACCGCCCTCAAGGTCGCAGCCACCCCGGTTTCCCTTTGCATGCCCCGCAAGCTGCGTTAGGGTGCGCCGTGACCCCGGGACCAGTCGAGCCAGCACACGGAAATGAAACCGAATTTTGCCCTGAATCTCAGCCATGACGGCATCATGCTATTGCACCGCACCGCAAGCGGCTGGCTGGCGATGGGAGAAGTGGCCCTCGATGCCCCCGACATGGCGGCGGAACTGGCCGAATTGCGCAAGCTGGCAACCTCGGTCTCGACCGCCGGTCTCGCCACCAAGCTGGTGATCCCGAACAGCCAGATCCTTTACCGCGCTCTGCCCGATCCCGGTCCGGAAGCCCGCGATGCGGCAATCCGTGCGGCCCTCGACGGCGCCACACCCTATGAGCTCGACCAACTGGTCTGGGACAGCACCGTCTCGGACGGCACCTTGCAGATCGCCGTTCTGGCCCGCGAAACCCTCGACGAGGCGGAAAGCTTCGCGACGGAGCACCGGTTCAACCCGGTGTCCTTCATTGCCATCCCGGAGAGCGGCGATTTCGCGGGAGAGCCCTTCTTCGGTCGCGCCCGCAGCGCCGACGCGCTGATCGGGGCGGAGACCGTGGTGGAGCCGGACCGCGAGGCGATGCACCTCCTGCCGCAACGCCCGATCCTGACGCCCGAAGCACCGGGCGCACCGCTGCCGCCGGTCGAAGAAACCGCGACGCCCGAACCGGAGACCGCAACGCCCGAAAGCGCCGCCGATCTGCCAGACACGCAGGAGACGCACGAGGAAACGCCGCCAGAGATGGGCCCGGAGATGCAGCCAGAGGCACACGCTCCGCAACCGCCGGAACAGCTCGAGCTGCTGTCCGATGCACCGGCGACAGAGGCCGCCTCTCTCGACACACCCACCGAAGTCTCCGCCACAGAAACCGTAGAAGACGCCACCGCCGGGGACCTTCCCGAAACGACGCCGGTCTCCACCTTCCACAGTCGGCGCGAAACCGGGGCTGACACGGGCGAAATACCGACCACGCCAGCCCCTCCGCGGCTTTCGGCCCAGCCCTCGCGCGTGCTGGCGGCCATGGTTCCGGCGCAAATCCCGCCAGAGGATGACCAACGCGCCGAACCGCTTGGCCAGGGACCGAAAGATCGCGAAGACACCTCAGCGGCAGACATCTCGGCCCCGTCCCCCGTCGAACATCCGCATGTCGCCGTCACCTCCGGCGAGGTGCCCGTCGACACACCGAAGGCGCCGAAGCTGAAAGCACCACGCCCGGGCAAGGCCGACCCGCTGCCCGAGCCGCCGCCGATGCCCGCGCCGGTCGTCGCCAAGCCGACGCCGAAAACGCCGTCGTCTCACGCAGAACATGGCGAGAAATCTCATGAGAAATCACGCGGCGCCGCTGCGCTCGGCGCGCTGAAATCCCTGTCGGTGCGGGCTCCGAAACCTGGGGCCAGGGCACGCAAAGACATGCCCGCCGCCGACATCGCACCCGCGGCCTTGCCAAAGATCGCAGCCGCCGCGGGCGAGGACATCGCCCCGCTTTCGGATCGCGCAGCCGGTCTCGACCGGGTGGAAAACACCCGCGACGAGGCGGAGGCCCTGACCGTCTTCGGCGCCCGCCGCCACAACCGGGACAGCCGCAACAAGCCGCGTCATCTCGGCCTGATCCTGACTGGCGGGCTGGTCGCGCTTCTGCTTCTGATCGGCCTCATCGCCGGGCTTCTGCCCGATGAGCCGCAGCCCACCGACGTCTCTGCCGTCACCGCCACGCAGGACAGTCCGACGGTGATCGCCACAGACGACACCGGGGCACCCGACGGCATGCCGGGCGAACGTGCCCCGGAGCCGATGGATGTCGCCGCGGATGAGGAAGAGCCCGAGTTGACGCCGGAGCTTCTCGAGCAGGCCAGCGTGCCCGCCCCCCCCGCCGAGGCTGCCGCAGAAGAAACGCTCGACATGGAGGCGCTGACCGCAAGCTATGCCGCCACCGGCATATGGCCGCTCGCGCCCGAGGCGGACACTGGAGAAAGCGCCGAGGACGACCTCGACACGCTTTACACCGCCTCGATCGACCATGACATCGCGTCGCAGGATGCCGTCGCCCTGCCCGAGGCCACCCGCCATATCGGCGAGGCCGCGCCGCGCGCCGCCCTGCCGCCCGCCCCCCTGGGCACGCGCTACGAATATGACGAGGACGGGTTCATCCGCGCCACGCCCGAGGGCACCGTGACACCCGACGGCGTCGTGGTCTATGCCGGTCGTCCGCAGGTCACGACGAAACCCCGCCCCGGCAGCGCCGTCGACGATGCGGTCGAAGCCGCCCTCGCCCCGGCTGCAGTCGCGGCGAACGATCCGGTGCGGCTGGCGCTGGAGAAATTCCAGCCGAAGCTGCGCCCAGACACGCTGGTCGAGAACAATGAGAAAGCCAATCTCGGCGGGCTGACCCGGGTAGAACTGGGCCGTATCGCGCCGCGTCTGCGCCCGGCCTCGGCGCAGGAGATCGCCCAGGAAATGGCGCAGGAGGATGCCGAGGCCGCAGGCGAAACCACAGCGGCGCGCACCGCCCCCGTGGTCACAGCCTCGCTCGTGCCGAAAGCCCGGCCACGGGATTTCGACAAGCTCGCCTCCGCCGCCCGCGCCGCCGAAGCTGCGGCCGCCGCCGCCGCAGAGGCCGGCACGACCAGCAATTCCAATGCGGAAAAAGTCACCGCCCAGGTCCCCGCGACCAACATTCCGCAGGCCGGTCCCGCCAATGTCGCCCGCGCCGCGACGGTCAACAACGCCATCAACCTGCGCAAGCTGAACCTGATGGGGGTCTACGGCTCAAGTTCGGACCGTCGCGCTCTGGTACGCCTGCCGTCCGGGCGTTTCGCCAAGGTGAAGGTCGGCGACAAGCTTGATGGCGGGCGGGTGCAATCCATCGGCGCTGACACCCTCACCTATGTGAAGAACGGCCGCGCGGTCACGCTCGAGATCGGCGGCTAAGGCCCGCATGGGCCGAACCTCCCCGCGTATGTCTGAAAACGCGTCCCCTCACCTTGCCGGAGATCGGGAAGGCTTTACCTCTGCGTGACGAAACGCGACTATGCCAAAAGACGTCTCCCGGGCGCTCCCGCCCCTGAAGACCGCCCCCTGAGAAAGGACCCTTCATGGACGGCGCCCTGACCCAAGCCGTGATCTATCTTGCCGCCATGGTCGTGGCCGTGCCTTTGGCGCGGCGGCTCGGGCTCGGTTCCGTGCTGGGCTATCTTCTGGCGGGCATGGCGATCGGGCCGCTTTTTGGCATGATTCAGCATTCGGAAAGCGCCGACCTGCTGCATTTCGCCGAATTCGGCGTGGTGATGATGCTGTTCCTGATCGGGCTGGAACTCGACCCGCGTGCGCTCTGGGACATGCGGCACAAGCTGCTGGGGCTCGGCGGGTTGCAGATCACGGTGACGGCGGCGGCGATCATGGGCGCGGCGATCTGGGCCGGGCAGAGCTGGCAGACCGGGCTGGCGCTTGGCATGATCCTGTCGCTGTCCTCGACCGCCGTGGTGCTTCAAACCCTGTCGGAAAAGAAGCTGATCCACACCGAAGGCGGACGGGCGAGTTTTTCCGTGCTCCTGACCCAGGACATCGCGGTGATCCCGATGCTGGCGATCATGCCGCTTCTGGCGACCGGGGCGACACTTTCGCTCAACCCCGACGGTTCGATCAGCCGCGGCACCGACGCCGCACATGAGGCCGCCGGGCACAGCGCCTCTCTGGTGGCGGGGCTGCCGGGTTGGGGCGTGACGCTGGTGACGCTCGGGGCCGTAGCGGCGATCATCCTTGCGGGCGTGTTCCTGACCCGACCGCTGTTTCGCTACATCCATTCCGCCAACATGCGCGAAATCTACACCGCCGTCTCGCTTCTGATCGTGATCGGCATCGCGCTTCTGATGAACGCGGTCGGCCTGTCGCCTGCGCTCGGCACCTTCCTCGCGGGGGTGGTTCTGGCCAACTCCGAATTCCGCCACGAGCTCGAAAGCTCGATCGAGCCGTTCAAGGGGCTTCTCCTGGGGCTGTTCTTCATCGCCGTCGGCGCCGGGATCAATTTCACCGTGCTGTTTCGCGACCCGCTGACCATCGTCGGATTGACCGTTGCCCTGATGATCCTCAAGGGGCTGATCCTTTACGCCATCGGGCGGATTTTCAAACTGCGCAAACGAGCGCAGTGGCTGTTCACACTGTCGCTGGCGCAGGCTGGGGAATTCGGCATGGTGCTGACCACGTTCTCGCTGCAACAAGGGGTGCTGACGCCCTATCTGGGCGAGCGTGTGCTTCTGGTCATCGCGCTGTCGCTGTTGTTCACGCCGCTGTTCTTCATGCTGCATGATTACCTCCGCGCCAAGCTCTCGGAACGGGGAGAAGATCAGCCCGCCGACGAAATCGACAATCCGCAGAAGATCATCATCGCCGGTCTCGGTCGCTTCGGTCAGGTGGTCAACCGTCTGGTGCAGGCCTCGGGCTTTCAGACCACCGTGCTCGATCACGATCTGAAAACCATCCAGCTCATGCGCAAATTCGGCTTCAAGGGCTTCTTCGGCGACCCGACCCGACCCGAATTGCTTCATGCCGCAGGCATCGACAGCGCGCGCATTCTGGTGATCTCTCTCGACGACCCCGCCGCTGCCACGCAATTGGTGAAATACGCCCGCTCGCTGCGCGACGATCTTTTCATCATCGTGCGCGCCCGCGACCGTGTGCATGTTTATGAGCTCTACAAGGCCGGCGCCAACAAGATCGTCCGCGAGATGTTCGACAGCTCGCTGCGCGCCGGGCGCTATGTGCTCGAGGAAATGGGCTTTTCGGAATATGACGCAGCGATGACCGAACAGGCCTATTACCAGCATGACCGCGAAAGCATGCGGGTGCTGGCGGAGCTTTGGCAACCCAATGTGCCGGTGTCGGAAAACCCCGCCTATATCGAGCGCGCCAAGACGCTCGACAAGGATTTCGAAGCGGCGCTGGTCACCCAGCTCGATCAGAACCGCAAGAAGAACAGCGCGGCCTGACCGCACCGTTCCGCCCAAACTGAGGGAGTTACTTGCCCGACACGCCCGCCTCGGCAAAGGTCGCCATACCTGACAGGCATTCGACTGCGGCCTTCACCAGCGGCATGGCAAGCCCAGCACCGGAGCCTTCGCCAAGGCGCAGCCCCATGGACAAAAGCGGCTCCTTGCCGATCGCCCTGAGCACCGCCGGATGCGCCGCCTCTGCGGAAACATGACCCGCGAGGCAGTGATCGAGCGCGCCGGGCACCGCCTTCTCAAGGGTCGCCGCCGCCGCGCAGCAGATGAACCCGTCGAGAATGACCGGAATGCGCAGCATCCGCGCCCGCGCGATACCACCCGCCATAGCCGCCACTTCGCGCCCGCCAAGAGACGCAAGGATCTCCAGCGGAGCTTTGCCGCCATGAAGCGCCACACCGGCGGCACAGACCTCTTCCTTGATCTTCAGCCCGGCGTCATCGACCCCGGTGCCGCGCCCGACCCAATCGGCTGCCGTGCCGCCGAACAGCGCATTTGCAATCGCCGCCGCCGAGGTGGTGTTGCCAATGCCCATTTCGCCCACGACCAGCAAATCCGACTGCTGATCGACCGCGTCCCAACCCACTTTGAGGGCCGCAACGCACTCCGCCTCGCTCATCGCCGGGGCGATGGTGAAATCCGCCGTCGGGCGGTCCAGTTCAATCGGGTGGATCGACATGATCGCACCGGCATTGCGTGCCAACTGGTTGATCGCCGCCCCGCCATGCTCGAAATTCGCCACCATCTGCACCGTGACCTCCGCCGGGAAGGCCGAGACGCCGCGCGCCGTCACACCGTGATTGCCCGCGAAAACCGCCACCTGCGGCTGGGCAATCCTGGGCCGCGCCTCCCCGCGCCAGGACGCATACCAGATGCCGATCTCCTCGAGCCGACCAAGCGAGCCGTCCGGTTTCGTCAACTGGCTGTTGCGCGCCTCCGCCCCGGCCTTCGCCTCCAAATCCGGCCCCGGCGCCGCTTTCAGAAGCGCTTCGAACCCTGCAAGATCGGAAAATGCCATGCCTCAACTCTCCCTCATTGTCTTTGAGTCCCCGACCTTCTATCCCCTGAGACAGACCGAGGACAGGTCCGATTGCGAGGATGCCATGACCCGCCATTTCCGCCCCGAAGCCGCCGACATCACCACCGCTCTGGCGCTCCTGACCCGCATCCCGGTACGTGCGGGCTTTGCGCGCAGCGCCGAGGCCGCCTGGGCCTTTCCCCTCGCGGGTCTCGCCGTCGGGCTTGTTGCTGGGGCCGTCGCAACAATCGCCGGATGGTTCGGGCTCGGCGCAGGGCTGATCGCCGGATTTGCCCTCGCCGCTCTGGTGATCGCCACGGGCGCCATGCATGAGGACGGGCTCGCGGATTGCGCCGACGGGTTCTGGGGCGGGTTCGAGCGCGCCCGTCGCCTCGAGATCATGCGCGACAGCCGGATTGGCGCCTATGGCGTGATCGCCCTCATCCTGGCGCTGCTGCTGCGTTTCACAGCACTTTCCACGCTGGCGCATGACGACCTGATCGTTACCGCGATGATCGCAAGCGCCATGCTGTCGCGCGCCGCGCTGCCCTATCTCATGGTGCTGATGCCGCCTGCGCGCAAAGATGGCCTCTCGGTCACAACCGGTCGCCCACCGCGCGATGCCGCGTCTCTGGGCGCCGTGGTCGCCTTCCTGCTGTCCTGGCTGGTGGTGGGATTCGTGCCCACCGTCGTCGCAGCTTCCGCCATCGTTGGGACCGCCTTTCTCGCCTCGCGCATCGCCACAGCCAAGATCGGCGGTCAGACCGGCGATGTGCTGGGCGCGACACAGCTCCTGAGCGAAATCGCCGCGCTCACCGTCTTCGCCACGCTCGCCTGAGCCGACGCCCGACGCAAACAGGTGCCCGCCTGCGTCACAGAGGTGAGGCAAACCTTACTTTCGAACTGGGAAAATCGCGGGGCTTTTCCCAGCCGTTCAAAAAATTCTTCCCTGACGTCACCGAACGCGCAAGCCTTGTGCCAGAGACCACACCGGATACCGCAAAACGCACAGGGTCACGATGAACGACACCCGCATGCCGCCGCCGGACGACATCCTGTCCGCGATCCATGACGTCGCGCTCGCGCCTGTGCCGGATGATCGGTGCCGCAGGCAGTGTGATCTATGTGGGGGGCTTCGCGGCGCTCCAGATGCACTGGATCGGGGGCAAGGGGCTCTGGCACTCACGGAGCAAAATACTGGGCGCGCGCTTCCTTCTGATCAGCCTGAGCGTCGATTTTAATCTGGCATCGGCGATCACTCAGGTCTTGTTCCTCGGTTTCGGCCTGATGGGGCTGGGCCTGCGTCTCAAGGAACGCAACACCCGGATGCGGTCCAGATCGGTCTGGGGTCTCCCAACCGTCTGGAGGACCCGACATGAGCGCTCCGAAAACCTGACAGGCCTTGTGCCCTTCCTGATGTCAGGCGAAACGCTGTCACCTCCTCGGATGGCAGCGTTTTTTGTCCGTGTGCCCCGCAAAGAAAAACCGCCGCGAGGTCTCCCCGGCGGCGGTTTCCTTTGTGCTTCAAATACTCGAAATCAGGCGGCGCGGCTCACCAGCACGTCGTCCACCTTCTTTTGGGCTTCCGCTTCACCGGTGCCGGACACGGCGGCCACTTCGCGGGTCAGACGATCGAGGGCGGCCTCGTAAAGCTGACGCTCGGAATAGCTCTGCTCGCGCTGGTCATCGGTGCGGTGCAGGTCGCGCACCACTTCGGCGATGGCGATCAGATCGCCGGAGTTGATCTTTTGCTCATACTCCTGCGCCCGGCGGGACCACATGGCGCGCTTGACCTTGGCCTTGCCTTTCAGGGTCTTCATCGCGTCCTGCACCAGTTCCGGCGAAGACAGCGAGCGCAGCCCGGATTCGACGGCCTTGTTGGTCGGCACGCGCAGCGTCATCTTGTCTTTCTCAAAAGCGATGACGAAAAGTTCGAGGGACATGCCCGCGATTTCCTGTTCCTCGATCGACATGATCTGGCCAACACCATGGGCCGGGTAAACAACGAAATCGTTGGGGCGGAATTCGGATTTCTTGGTCTTGCTCATTTGCAGGTTTTTTCCTCAGACGGGACCGTTCTCACCACACAAGCACTCGCTTCCCGCCCCATTCCCGTTCTGACGGCACACACAAAAGCCGCCGGCCCGAAAGCCAAAACGAAGCCGACACGTGCTCTCTTCAAAGCACCTGACGACGGATATGAGGCGCGAAAAGCTCAATCCCCTAAAAAAGCGTTGCTTTGGGGGTTGAGGTCGATATGCCCTGTCATGGTTTCCCTTTGATACCACAAAATCCGGCCCAAAGAAAGCATTGCGCGCTTCACCCACGGACTTCCCTCCGTTTTTCAGGGGGTTACATGAGATTCCAAGGCGTTAATCCCCGGTTACAAGCTGCGCACGCACGACAAAGGGGCCCGAAAGCCCCCTGTTCAACCTGCGAATCATCTCTGCCGCTGCAAAATGACGATACAAATCCCGGATCAGGAGCCTTCGCCCGGCGCTTCGGAGAAGTATTTGTCGAGCTTGCCCTCTTCGCCATCCTTGTCCTCATACCCCGGCATCGGGTCTTTCTTCTCGAGGATCACCGGCCAAAGCTCGGCATACTTCCGGTTCAGTTCGACCCATTTTTCCATGTCCGGCTCGGTGTCCGGACGGATCGCGTCTGCCGGGCATTCCGGTTCGCAGACACCGCAGTCGATGCATTCGTCGGGATGGATCACCAGCATGTTCTCCCCCTCGTAGAAACAATCCACGGGGCAGACTTCCACGCAATCGGTGTATTTGCAGGCGATGCAGTTATCAATCACGACGTAGGTCATTGCGGCTCATCCAAATCTGAATCTGTTCGCACTTGCTAGCGGCAAGCGCGCCATCATTCAAGCATGTCGGGGCGCGAAAGGTCCGTCATGCGACGATCTTTCTTCGTTGGGCGACCTTTTCCCTCGAACCGTGGCACAGACGGAACAGGGTCCTTCGGGGCCTCCGGCGGGCTCAGGTCCTCGTAAAGCCCCTGCGCCTCGGGCGCCGGACCGCGCCGCGTTCCACAACCGACCAGCCGGATCACCCGGATATGGTGGCCCTGCGGAAAGGTCAGCACATCGCCCGCCCCCACCGAGGTCGCCGCCTTGGACACTTTGGTGGAATTGACCCGCACATGGCCGCCGGTGACGGTTTTCGTCGCCAGACCGCGGGTTTTGAAAAAGCGGGCATACCAAAGCCACTTGTCGAGGCGAATGGTCTCCCGCTTTTCCATAGAGACTTACTTCTTGTCCTTCAAAGCCATCAGCGCCGCGAACGGATTGTCCGGGTCGATGGCTTTTTCTTTCTTCGGCGGACGGGCTGAGAAGGTTTTAGGCTGGTTGCCACCCTGCCCCTTGCCGTCACGATCCCCGTCACGGCGCGGTTTTCCGCCCTTCTTACCTTGCGGCTTGCCACCCTTTTTGCCCTGCGGACGCTCGCCACCGGCATTCTGACCGCCTTGTGCCCCGCGACGCGGACCACGGTTGGCATTGCGATTGCCGCCACGGTTGCCCCCCCAGGTGAAGGTGTAGAACTCTTCGGTCTCTTCTTCGACGACACCTGCATCCACCGCCACGCCTTCGGGCAGTTCGGTTTCGTCGAATTCAGAGGCTTCGTCCTCGGCAGGCACCGGCTGCGCGAATTCGGCAGAGGGTGCTTCGCCCTCGTCCGGAAGCTCCGCGGCGATACCGGACAGATCGGCGGCTTCCGGGATTTCCGGTTCACCGGCGGGCATGGCGTCGTCGGAGAGCACCTGATCCACGGTCTTCATCTTCACCCGTTCGGATTTGTCGGCCTTGTAGCCCAGACCTTCCATCAGATCGGCGAATTGTTCGAGCGTCATACCGGTGATCGACAGCATGTCCGGATTGGCCTCAAAGCCCGCGCGGCTGTCCTGCGAGCGCAGAAGATCGGCGAGGCGTTCGAGCATGTCGATGCGGATCGCGCGTTGACCCGAAAGGCGGTAGCCCGACATGGTATAATAGCCATCCGGCGCGTGATCGGCGGCGGGAATGGTCACCAGACCCGGCGGCGGCGCATCGGGGAATTCGTCAAATTTCGCGTTCAACGCCCAAAGCAAAAGACGCAGACGCGTCGGCGCGGGTTTCAGGAGCAGCGGCATGAAGATCGTGTACTGACCGAACCGCACGCCATGTTTGCGCAGCGCGCCACGGGCGTCCTGATCGAGGTCTTTGACCTCCTGCGCAATCTGCTCACGCGGGATCACACCGAGGTTTTCGACCAGACGGAAAGCAAAACCACGGGCCAGCCCGGTCAGCGTTTCGTCGCGCGACATGTTGAGAAGCGGCTCGAACAGGGTCGCCACCTTGCGGTCGATGAAATGCTGCAAACGGCGCTGGACCTTCTCAGCCACATCCGTTGCCACGCCTTCGTCCACAAAGGCCACGGCGCGCGGTTTCAGCGCATCGTCACCTGCGACCAGCTTGCCCACGGCATGCTCGCCCCACATCAGACCGCCCTGATCGGTGAAATCCATCTCCGTATCGGGGGCGTTGTAGAACCGGTCCGCGCGCAGGTTGAATTCCGGCGCAAGTGCGGCCATGGCGGCAGCGGCGAGGGTCTTCGCCTCATCCGGAGTTGCGGCTTTATCCTGAATAAAGCGGAACCCCTCAAGACGGCCGACGAATTCGCCTTCAACCGTCACTTCACCCTTGTCGTTCACGTCGGCCACAAGGCCCTCCTTCTGTTTGAGCCGCCGAAGGAGCACACTCGTCCGCCGGTCCACAAATCTTTGCGTCAGCGCGCCATGCAGCGCATCCGACAATCGGTCTTCTACAGCGCGGGTTGCCTCACGCCAATGGCTTTCGTCGTCAACCCAGTTTTCGCGCTGCGCAACATAGGTCCAAGTGCGGATATAGGCGAGTCTTTTAGACAGAGTGTCGATATTGCCCTCGGTCCGGTCAATGCGTTTGACCTGTGTGGCCAGCCAATCGTCGGGAACCCGCCCATATTCGTGTAAAAATTCAAAAATCCGCTCAAGAAGCGAGGTGTGTTCGCCATGGCTGATTCCCCGGAAATCGGGAATGCGACACACGTCCCACAAAAGTTTCGTATCCCGCGCCGTACGCAGCCGGGGGCGCACGGTTTTGAGCGTCGAGAGCGTCTTGAGCGCCTGAAGGTCGTCCGCCTCCCGCGCCTTGACCAGGGCCGGGTCGGAGGGGGCCATTTCGAGCGAGGCGATCAGCCGGTCGACCGTGCCGAATTCGAGGCGCGGATTGCGCCAGTTGAGTTTCTTTTGCGGGGTAAACCGATGCTCCTCGATGGCCTCGATCACCTCGGCGTCAAACGGCTCCGCCTCCCCCGTCACGCCAAAGGTGCCGTCGGTCTGATAGCGCCCGGCCCGCCCCGCGATCTGCGCCAGCTCGTTGGGCATGAGATAGCGCATCCGGCGCCCGTCAAACTTGATCGTCGAGGAAAACGCCACATGGGTGACGTCGAGATTGAGCCCCATGCCGATGGCATCCGTGGCGACGAGGTAATCCACATCGCCGTTCTGATACATCTCGACCTGCGCGTTGCGGGTCCGGGGGGACAAAGCCCCCATGACCACCGCCGCACCGCCCTTTTGACGGCGCAAAAGCTCGGCGATGGCATAGACATCATCAACAGAAAACCCGACAATCGCCGCCCGCGCGGGCATGCGACTTATCTTTTTCGAACCTGAATAAGTCAGGCGTGAAAACCGCTCCCGCCGCATGAACTGCGCCTTGGGCACCAGTTGCGCGATCACCGAACGCATGGAATCGGAGCCCATGAACAGGGTTTCGTGCAGGCCACGGGCATGCAGCAAACGGTCGGTGAACACATGCCCGCGCTCAGGATCGGCGCAGAGCTGAATCTCGTCAATCGCGAGAAAATCCGCCCCCATACCGGTCGGCATCGCCTCGACGGTACAGACCCAATATTGCGTGCGCGGCGGCACGATGCGTTCTTCGCCCGTGACCAACGCCACCACAGACGGACCGCGCGCAGCGACGATCCGGTCGTATACCTCGCGCGCCAAAAGGCGCAAAGGCAGGCCGATCACACCTGTGCGGTGCGCCAACATGCGCTCGATGGCGTAATGCGTTTTGCCTGTGTTGGTCGGGCCCAGCACCGCCGTGATCCGACCGCCGCCCATCGCGTCCCCCATCGGGTCTCGTCCTGTCTTGTCTTTACAGAGGGAACTTAGAGCGCCACACCGCCGAGCGCCAGTTCAAGCCGCGCGATCCGGTCCGAAAGACCGTCCATGTTCGGATGAATTTCGGCGATCTTGCGCAGCACGGCCAGCGCCTGTGCCTCGTCGCCGGTTTCTTCGAGAATCAGCGACAGGCCCGAGAGCGCTCCGAAATGGCGTGGCTCGCGGCTAAGAACCTCGCCGATGTCCTGAAGCGCCGGGCCGTAAAGCCCCGCCATGAAATAGGCCGTGGCGCGCGCGTTATAGGCTTCTGTGAACTCGGGGGCATGATCCACAAGCGCGGTCAGATGGCCGATGGCGCCCTGAACATCGCCCGCTTCCATCGCCAGGCGCCCGCGTTCCAAGAGCAAATCCATCGCGTCCGAGCCGGAGCGCGACAATTCAAGCGCGATCTCTTGCTCGATACGGGAGGCATCATGGGGATCGGCCTCGGACAGCGCGCCAAACAGCGTGTCGAGACGCGCGGCATCCGCAGCATATGCGTCCGAGACACCGATCCCGCCCCCGAAAAAGAGCCAGAACGCAACGGCACATTTGAGAAACTGTCGTAATCTCTTCATAACGATCTGGATTGTAGCTTTCTGGGCCCCATGTTCATAGTCACAATGTGGCGACAGGGCGCGCCCCAGACAACCGGAGGAATACATATGAGCGATATCATCACCAAGGCCGTGGAAGCCCTGTCAGAGAAAATCGACGGCTTCACCGCCGGCGTTGCGAAATTCGTGATCGAGGGCGAAGGCGCCATCGTGGTCGACGCCGACGGCGTGCGCGCCGCCGATGATGCGGCCGATGTGACGCTGACCGCCGATCTCGAAACCTTTCAGGGTATGATGGAAGGCGACGTCAACCCGACCGCGGCTTTCATGCAGGGCAAACTGTCGATCGACGGCGACATGGGCCTTGCCATGCAGCTCGGCTCCGCGCTGTCGTGAGCCACGAGCGCGCGCCCTATTATGCCGAACTGGCCGACGGGCCGGACCATGGCGAGGCCTATTGGCTGACCGCCTCGGATGGGGTGCGCATTCGTGTCGGGCTTTGGCCGCACGAGGGCGCGAAGGGCACGGTGTTCATCCTGCCCGGGCGCACCGAATGCGTCGAGAAATACGGGCGCGGCGCGGCGGATTTTGCCGCCCGCGGCTTTGCCAGCCTCGCCATCGACTGGCGCGGGCAAGGCCTCGCGGACCGGTTGTTGAAAGACCGCCGCATCGGCCATGTCGAGGATTTCAGGGACTACCAGAAAGACCTCGACGCGGTGATCGCACTCGTCGAAAATCTGGCCGAAGAGAAAGCCATGCCGAAACCGTGGTTCCTCATCGGCCACTCCATGGGCGGGGCCATTGGCGTGCGCGCTCTGATCGAGGGCAGACCCTTCAAGGCCGCCGGGTTTTCCGCGCCGATGTGGGGCATCGGTCTCTCGCCGATCCAGAAACTTCTGGTGCGCTTCGTCTCGCCGGTGTTTCATGCCCTCGGTCTGCAAAACCTGCGCGCGCCGGGCACCAAGCCCGAGAGCTACATGGTCTGGCACGGGTTCAAGGACAACCTTCTGACCTCGGACCGCGACATGTTCGATTACATGACCCGGCAGGTGGTGGAAAAACCCGACCTCTCGTTGGGCGGGCCATCGTCGCATTGGGTCACCGAGGCCATCGCGGAAAACGACTGGGCCTTCGATCACCAGATGCCCGACGTGCCGGTGCTCTGTTTTCTCGGTCTCGACGAGAAAATCGTCAACACCCAGGCCGTGCGCGACTTCGCGGCGCGCTGGCATTCCTGCGAATTGATCGAAGTGGCGGGCGGGCGGCACGAGATCCCGATGGAAAACCCGACGATCCGCAAACACTTCTACGATCATCTGGCGGCACTTTTTTCCGAGCAATGCGCCTGAAACGGATCGGAAACGCACCTGATCCTTTGCATCCGCCGCTGCGACGCCCTATCTGTTGAAAAACAACATGAGGAGCGATGCGATGCGGTTCACCTTCCCCCAGCCGGTTTTCGATCAGACCGCCCAGAGCGGCCATAACCAATTCGGGGATCTGCCGGACTGGGACCTCACCGATCTCTATCCCTCGACCGACGCCCCCGAGGTCAAACGCGATCTCGACTGGCTCGAGGAACATTGCGCCAGCTTTGCCGAGGACTACGAGGGCAAACTCGCGGGTCTCGACGGCGCGGGCATGTATGACTGCATCCTGCGCAACGAACGGATTTCGCAGGTCGCGGGCCGTCTCGGCTCTTTCGCCGGGCTGCTCTATTACCAGAACACCGTAGATGGCGAGCGGGCGAAATTCCTCTCCGACATTCAGGACAAGATCACTAATTTCACCGCGCCTCTGGTGTTTTTCTCACTCGAAGTGAACCGCATTCCCGAGGACACGCTCGAAGAGATGCTGAAACACGACGGGCTCGCCCGCTACCGGCCGATTTTCGAGCGGATGCGCAAAATGCGGCCCTATCAGCTCTCCGACGAGTTGGAGCGCTATGAGCACGACATGTCGGTCGTGGGCGCCTCCGCGTGGAACAAGCTGTTCGACGAAACCATTGCCGATCTGAAATTCGAGGTGAACGGAGAGACGCTCGGGATCGAGGCCACCACCACCCTGATGACCGAACAGGACCGCTCCCTGCGCGAAGCGGCGGCGCGCGAAATCGGCAAGGTTCTGGGCGACAACATCAAGATTTTCTCCCGAGTGCACAACACATTGGCCAAGATGGGCCAGGTCGAGGACAAATGGCGCGGCATGCCGACGCCGCAGACCGGACGCCATCTGTCCAACGATGTCGAACCGGAGGTGGTGCAGGCGCTGCGCGACGCCGTGGTCGCCGCCTATCCGAAACTGTCGCACCGCTATTACGAGCTGAAACGTGGCTGGCTTGGGCTCGATAAACTTCAGGTATGGGACCGCAACGCGCCCCTGCCGATGGAAGAAACCCGCACCGTCGGCTGGGACGAGGCCCGCAAAACCGTGATGGACGCCTATGCCGGGTTCGACCCGCGCATGGCCGAGATTGCCGAACCGTTCTTTACCAAGGGCTGGATCGACGCGGGCGTCAAACCGGGCAAGGCTCCGGGCGCCTTCGCCCATCCGACCGTGACCGACGCGCATCCCTATGTGATGCTCAACTACCTCGGCAAACCGCGCGACGTGATGACGCTGGCGCATGAGCTGGGTCATGGCGTCCATCAGGTTCTGGCCGCAGGGCAAGGCGAATTGCTCGCCGATACGCCGCTGACGCTCGCGGAAACGGCCTCGGTGTTCGGCGAAATGCTGACCTTCCAGAAAATGCTCAAAGGCGCCAAAACCGACGCCGAGCGCAAGGTCATGCTCGCTGGCAAGGTCGAGGACATGATCAACACGGTCGTGCGCCAGATCGCGTTTTACGATTTCGAATGCAAGCTGCACGAGGCTCGCAAAGGCGGCGAGCTGACGCCTCAGGACATCAACAAAATCTGGATGTCGGTGCAGGGCGAATCCCTCGGGCCGGCCTTTGAATTCTTCCCGGACTACGAGGTCTACTGGTCCTATATCCCGCATTTCGTGCATTCGCCCTTCTACGTCTACGCCTATGCGTTCGGCGACGGTCTGGTGAATGCTTTGTATGCGGCCTATACCGAGCAACCCGAAGGCTTCCAGGACAAATATTTCGACATGCTCAAATCGGGCGGCTCGAAACATCACAAAGAACTTCTGAAACCCTTCGGCCTCGACGCCTCCGACCCGAAATTCTGGGACAAGGGCCTGTCGATGATCTCCGGCTTCATCGACGAATTGGAAGCGATGGAGTGAGCCTCACGCTCGCCCCTCTGCCCCGCGAAGACCTGAGCCGTCTCGCGGGGTTTTCCCTGCCGCCCGGTCAGGCGGGGTTTGCCGATCTGCCCGCCGTCACCCTGTCCACAGGCGCGGCGCGTGATGGTCATGTGATTATCTCCGAGGGGCAGCCGGTGGGCTTTTTCGCCATCGACAGGGATTATGCAGATCATCACGATTTCGCCCCCAAAGGCGCCCTCGGATTGCGTCAGTTCATGATTGATCACGCCGCACAGGGCCAGGGCCATGCTTCCGCCGCCTGCCGGGCGCTGAAATCCTATCTGCAAGCGCAATACCCGGGGGCTGACACCTGTTACCTGACCGTGAATTGCCGCAATCCCAACGCGCACCGCGCCTACCTCAAGGGAGGGTTCATCGACACAGGCGCGCTCTATCTCGACGGTGGGTTCGGGCCGCAGCACATCATGTGCCTGCCCCTCACCTGATCACTTCAACTGGCTGTCTTTCGAGCCGCGCCGGTTGATCCCGCCGCGCGGCTTATAGGCGCTGTCGCGGTCGCGCTGACAGTCGATGCAAAGCTTCACGCCGGGGATCGCCTTGCGCCGTGCTTCGGGGATCTCCTCGCCACATTCGGCGCATTCCGTGAAACTCTCGCCCACAGGCGCGCGATGCTGTTTCATCCGGGCCAGTTCGTCGCTGATCGAGGCCTCGATCTGTTCGCTCACCGCGCCGTCTTTCGCCCAGCCACCTGCCATATCCGTTCCTTTCCTGAACCGTCTCTCTCAAGTCTTTGCCCTGAGCGCCCGCCCGTCAAGCCCGCACCTTGCCTCGCATCACCCGCCATTCGTGCCAAACGAGCCACATCACCACGAGATCGAACCCGGTGAGGAACAAGAGCCCGGCGGAGTGTGTGTAGCTGTAGCGATAGAGCTGATAGAGGATGAACAGCGTCATCACGATGAGCGAGAGCGGATAGGCGACCGGCTTGCGTCGCAACAGCCCGGCGACCAGCACCACTTTGATCACCCCGTGGCTCATCAGATAGAAGGCGTAGAAACTCTGCGTCGCGCCGGTCATGCCCTGTGCCGCCGCCAGAAGATGGGTCGCCACGAAATCGCGCGGGTCCTCCAGAAGCTCTTCGCGGGTCAGGACATTGACCCAATGCAGCACGGTCTCTGTGCGAGCCAGATAAAACAGCGCCCCGCCCGCGATCTCGATCAACGCGTGCAACCCCTTTAGGATCACACTGATCTGAAAGGCATGCCGGAAATATGTCTCGCGCAGGGGCATCGCCGCAGCTCTCAGTCGAGCTCCGTCCAGGGCCAGGGCTTCACCTCGCTGTCGCCGGTGATGTAGCGCGTTGCCTTGGCAAACCAGATACCCACATCCGTGCCCGCATCCGCCACCCGGTCGTTGGGTTTCTTGCCGTTCATCAGCATGATGATCGCCTGAAGGATCGCCAGAACACCGATGATCGTCGAGGCAAAGCTCATCATCACCCAGATGATGATCGAATAGAGGATACGCGCGCCGATGTTCTCGGAAATCTCCTCGGGGCGCGCAGCCTTTTTGCCGCCCAGATCGGGCATCACGTGATCGAATTCATGCGGGTCGGCCATGGGTGATTCCTTTGTTGTCCGGTGTCAGTTTATCCCGAACGTCCACCGACCAAAATCGTCCGTCTCTCCCCAAACTGACGTGGGGTTTCATTTGGGTGTTTTTTAAACACCGCCTAGGCTCGCCGCAAAACGGGAGGACTTTCAATGCTCAAATGGATCGGACGGCTCATCGCCGTGATGCTGGTGATCGCAGCCGTGGTATTTTTCAGCATCGGACCGGGGATCGTGGAAAAGGGCCAGAACGGCTATGTCGCCCATGCCCCCTACCCGATCTCACCCGAAGCACAGGCCCTGCACGACCGTCTCGTGATCGGCGATCTGCACGCCGACAGCCTGTTGTGGAACCGCAACCTTCTGGAACGCTCCGACCGGGGCCATGTGGATTTCCCGCGCCTGCGCGAGGGCAATGTCGCGGTGCAGGTGTTCACCGCCGTGACCAAAAGCCCGGCGGGTCAGAATTACGAAGAAAACTCCGCAGAGGCGCGCGACAACATCACGCTGCTGAGCATTGTCGAGCTGTGGCCGGTGAAAAGCTGGTCCGATCTGACCGAGCGCGGGTTGTACATGGCCAAACGGATGCAGCGCTATGAGGACAAGGCCCCCGATCAGGTGCGCATCATCCGGACCAAAGCCGATCTCGACGCGGTGCTGGCCGCTCGCGCTGCCGGACAACCGCTCACCGGGGCGCTTCTCGGCTCGGAAGGCGGGCATATACTTGAGGGCGATCTGGCCAATCTCGACCGGCTTTACGCAGCGGGCTATCGCCTCATGGGGCTGACCCATTTCTTCGACAATGCGCTTGGCGGCTCTCTGCATGGCGAGGACAACAGCGGGCTGACCGATTTCGGACGCGCGGTGGTCGAGGCCATGGTCGACAAGCATATGGTGATCGACCTTGCCCACGCCTCGCCGCGCATGGCACGCGAAGTGATCGCGATGACAGATCAGCCTCTGATCCTCTCGCACACCGGCATTCATTCCCATTGCGAGGTGAAACGCAATTTCGAGGACGATCTGATGCGCGAGATCGCCGCGACCGGCGGTGTGATCGGCATCGGCTATTGGGAAGACGTGACCTGTGACGCCTCCCCCGCCGGGGTTGCGAAAACGATCAAGGCCGCCATTGATCTGGTCGGTGCTGATCATGTGGCACTCGGCTCCGATTACGACGGCTCCGTCACGGTGGAATTCGACACCTCCGAACTTGCGGCTCTGACACAGGCGCTGATGGATGAGGGCCTGAGCGAAACGGAAATCGCCGGTGTCATGGGGGGCAATATGGTGCGGGTGCTGGGCGAGGTGTTGCCGCAGTAACCGTCAGTCGACGCCAACTCGCCAAAGCCGCCGCAGCGCCTCCGCCATGCTCAGGTCAGGCTCGAACGCACCGCTGTCGAGAAACGCGCGCGTCTGCACGATGACGCGCGGGTTCTGCATCATGAACGTATGCGTGACCGGAAGCGTAAGATGCGCCGTCATGCCTTCGACCCCGGTGCTGTCGATCGACACCTTGCCGTCATCCACGCCCTCGACCACCGCCGAGAGCACCGGATTGAGCGACTGACTCCCCGCAATGACCCCAGTCTCAAACGGCACGGGCGGCAGAGTCCCCGGCAGGCCTTCGGTGCCCAGTTGTAACCCCGCGGGACCGTTGGCCGCTTGAAAGGCGGCGTATTCGCCGAACCTGTCGATGATCTCGGAGCCATGATTGGGCGGGCCAAGCATGACGACACGCCCCCACGTCAACTCCGGGTGGTCCGCAGCGAAGCTGCGCAACAGGATCGCCCCCATGGAATGCGTCACCACATCGGGTGTGCTGTCCGGAGCACAGGCCTCGCGGGCGCTGCGCAACGCCGGATCGGCCAGAAGCGCCACCGGGGCCGCGCGCGAGGGGTAATCCTGATTGACGGTCTTGTACCCCGCCGCCTCAAGCGCATGCTCCATCACCAGCATAGAGGCATCCGTGCGCGCCAACCCGTGCAACAGGATGACGCAACGCGGCTTCGGTGCGTCCTGCGCCAACGCAGACTGGCTGACGGTCAAGGCGACGAACGTGCTGAAAACAAGGGCGGGAAAACGGGTCATATAAGAGATATGGCGATGCGCTAGCAAAGGCACAAGATCAGCCCCAAAGCCGACTTCCTCAAAACAACACGGGCGCCCGACAAGGGCGCCCTTACCAATCGTACCTCCCAGAGGAACTCCCCCCTTGCGGGTCAGGATCGTCCGGGTGTTGGCCCTTTGAGCGAGGGGGCACATGCTCCTCCGTCTCGCTTCATCCGGGGTCTCAAAGCCTCAATCGGCAGCACCCTTTCAGATCCCTTGAACCGTCTTCCCCGGCCCTGCCCCCGAACATCCCTCCACGGATCCGAGAAACCCAAGCCGGAGGCGCCGGTTATTGCGGCGGATCCTCCTTGTTGTTAGAGCCAGAAGCGTGGAACATTCTCATGTCTCCTCCTTTTCTTGCCTTATCAACACTTTAATCATAGCCCGAGTCGCGCAGATCAACCTTGATCCCGATCAAATCGCGGCTGTGAAAACCGCGTCGATCATTGCCTGCGTGCCCTTGGCCTCCTCCAGGCTCCAGGGATATGTCACACCTTCCTTCACACTCCGAACGAAGTTTTCAACCTGCACAACATATTGCCGCACGGCCGGGAAACTCTCGATCCACCGCAGCCCCTGCCCGTCCGTGATCTCGATCTCGGCCAGCCCCGCGACGCCTGCGTTGAACGGGGTTTTCACCACGATCAGCCCCTTGCGGCCATGAAACCGTGCCTCCTGGAACGGCGCCATCCGCATCGAGACATAGCCGTGATAGGCGAAGCCCGGAAACCGCGCGGAGACCTCCGCCGTGACATCGACGCCGTTCTCGCGCGTGATCTCCGCATGGGTGATCGTCACAGGCTCCTCCCCCGTCGCAAACCGCACACAGCCAAAGGCGTAGACACCAATGTCGCCCAGAGCGCCACCGCCGGTCTCGGGCCGGTTGCGGATATTGCCCGCGTCCGGGTTGTCGAAGGAAAAACCGACCTCGACCCGTTCGAGTGTCCCGATTTCGCCCGCCGCCAACAGATCGCGCAGCCGCTGCCATTGCGGGTGATGCACGATCATGAAGGCCTCGGCGCACACAAGCCCGGTCGCATCGCGCTTGGCAATCAGCGCGTCGATCTCTCCGGCCTTCATCGCGATGGGTTTCTCGCAGAGCACATGCTTGCCCGCCGCCATGGCCTTGAGGCTCCACGCCACATGCAGGTGATTGGGCAGCGGGATATAGACCGCGTCGATCTCCTCCGAGGCCAGCAGGGCGTCGTAATCGGTGAACACCTTGAGATCGGGGACGAAGGCACGAAACGGCGTCGCTTTCTCCTCCGACGAGGTGGCGAGTGCGGCAAACACTGCCCCCTCCGCCTCATGGATCGCCCGCGCCATGTGATGGAGCGCAAAATCCGACGCCCCAAGGACGCCGAACCGTACCGGCTTGCTCATATTCAGCCCTCCCTTGCTGAAACGATAGCGCCATCATGCGCGGAGGCGGAACAAATGAAAAGGGCGGCCCAAAGGACCGCCCTCATGTTCCGTTTTTTCAGCTCCGCTCAGGCGTTCTCGAGAATGCCCTGTTCCTTCGCCAGCTCCTGCATGCGCTTTTGCAGCTTCTCGAAAGCACGCACTTCGATCTGGCGAATGCGCTCGCGCGACACCTCGTATTTCGCCGACAGGTCTTCGAGCGTCATCGGCTGATCCTTCAGACGGCGCTCCATGAGAATGTCCTTTTCACGGTCGTTGAGCACCTCCATCGCACGGACCAGAAGCTCGCGCCGGGTTTCCATCTCGTCGCGGGCCTCGTAATCGGCGGCGGTGTTGGCGCTTTCGTCCTCAAGCCAGTCCTGCCATTGCGCGGAGCCTTCCTCGTCACTGCCCACCGTAGCGTTGAGCGAGGCATCGCCCCCCGACATCCGCCGGTTCATCGAGATCACCTCGTCCTCGGTCACGCCCAGATCGTGCGCGATCTGCTTGACGTTGTCCGGGTGCAGATCGCCCTCTTCGAAGGCGCCGATCCGGGCCTTGGCCTTGCGCAGGTTGAAGAAGAGTTTCTTCTGTGCCGAAGTCGTGCCGAGTTTCACCAGAGACCACGAGCGCAAGATATATTCCTGAATGCTCGCACGGATCCACCACATGGCATAGGTCGCCAGACGGAAGCCTTTTTCCGGGTCGAACCGTTTGACGGCCTGCATCAGGCCCACGTTGGCCTCGGAAATCACCTCCGCCTGCGGCAGACCGTAGCCGCGATAGCCCATGGCGATCTTGGCCGCGAGCCGCAGGTGCGACGTCACGAGCTTATGCGCCGCCCGGCTGTCTTCGTGATCGACCCAGCGCTTGGCGAGCATGTATTCCTCTTCGGGTTCCAGCATCGGGAACTTGCGAATTTCCTGCAGATAGCGGTTCAGACCCTGTTCGGGACTGGGAGCCGGCAAATTTGCGTAGTTACTCATGTCTCACATCTCTCCCGCGTCATGCGCCATGTTATAAGGCTTAACATCTCATTTGGGAAGGGATGTTAGCGCTTTCAAGAGGCGCTGCCACGTTTTCTCATTGCGACAATTTAAACGAAAGATGACCCGACATCCGCCGCCCGACCAGCGCATTTCACCGAAATTACATGCAGATCACGCCAATGTGGTCTCTGTTACATCGGCTCAGAGCTGATCGAGCAACACCTGCATATCCTCAGGCAAAGGCGCCTCAAACCGCATGTCCTCGCCCGTCACCGGATGCACGAATCCCAACACGGCGGCATGGAGCGCCTGACGCGGGAAGGCATCGACCGCCGCCCGCGCCCGGTCCGGGAGCGCCTTGTGGTTCAGCTTGCGCCGCCCGCCATAGGTCTGATCACCGACCAACCCATGCCCGGCATGGGCCATATGCACCCGGATCTGGTGGGTGCGCCCGGTTTCCAGCCAGCATTCCACCAGCGCCAGTTGCGGCGGCGTGCCGAACAGCTCCACCACCCGCGCCCGCGTCACCGCATGACGGCCCTCGGTAAAGGACACCGCCTGTTTCTGACGATCTGTTTTGTGACGGCCCAGAAACGACGTGATGCGCAGAATGTTCGAGCCTTCGAAACTCACGCCCCTCACGCCCCGAAGGCGCGGGTCCATCGGATCCGGCGCACCATAGACCAACGCGAAATATTTCCGCTCCACCGTGTGCTTTTCGAACTGTTTCGCAAGACCCTGATGCGCCTTGTCGGATTTCGCCGCGACCAAAAGCCCGGAGGTGTCCTTGTCGATCCGATGCACGATGCCGGGGCGTTTTTCACCTCCGATCCCCGACAGGCTGTCGCCGCAATGCGCCATCAGCGCATTGACCAGAGTGCCCGAAGGCGAGCCCGGCGCGGGATGGACCACCATGCCCACCGGTTTGTTCACCACGATCAGGTCGTCATCCTCGTAGATCACATCGAGCGGGATGTCTTCGGCCTGCACCTCGACCTCGGCGGCCTCTTCCACCGTGATCTCGATCCGATCGCCTTCGGCCACCTTGCCCTTCTGATCCGTCACCACCGCACCGTTCACCTTGATCGCCCCCTCGGCGAGCAATTTCGCCAGACGCGAGCGCGACAGCACCGCTTCTTCTGGCACATCGCGGGCAATCGCCTTATCAAGACGCTTGGGCGGTTTTTCCGCGATGAGGAAGGCGACGGTGGATACGGGCATGAGCAACCTTGAGATTGATCCGAAGGACGCGGCCCGGCTGACGCTCCTGCGGCGGCTGGTCACGACACTTCTGGTGGTGATGATTGCCGGGTTTCTAGTGCTGATCGCCCTGCTTGTCACCCGTTTCCCGTCAATGGACGCGCCCGCCCCGACATCCCTGCCCTGGCCCGATCGACTGGCCCTGCCGGAGGGCATCACCCCAGAGGCGGTGACACGCGGTTCCGACTGGGTCGCCGTGGTCGCGGGCGATGAAATTCTGATTTTCAATGCCGAGGACGGCGCCCTGCGCCAGCGTGTCTCCGTCAAAGTGTCTCCGTAAGCGCCTGACACCCCAGAAACGCACCCCGGAAATACGCCGCGAAACGGATCGCACAGAAACGCAAACGGAGAAGCGAGCGCCGAGGCCTTGCCTGACCTGCGGCGCTCCTCCCCCGATGGACCGGTCACATCTGCGGACCGGCCCCTACCTTCCCCAATTCAGCTCCCGCCCGACGAGGGCAAAAAACAGGATTGGAGACATGACAAGCGCCGCATAGGCGAGACCCACGAAATAAAGATGCATTTTTTCCTCCCTTTTTGGAAGGATACCACAAATTCGCCAAATCTGCTACATTTTGTCGCAGGCCCTGCGACAGAGGGCGACACCGCCACTGACAAAGACATCGTCGCGGGTTTCAGCAGCATGCCGGTCGACAGAAGGGCATGAGAGCGTACAGGAACACCCGCAGTGGCAACACCACGAGATCAGTCAAACTGAAAGAGGAAGGGAAAGAGTGGTACCACCTCCCCGGCTCGAACGGGGGACCTCCTGATCCACAATCAGGCGCTCTAACCAACTGAGCTAAGGCGGCACTGACGGGGGATTTAACGAGACGGGCAGATGATTGCAAGAGGCAGATTGCGAGAAAATTGCCCGAGACCCGGAATCTCCCGCGCCCCTTGCGTCAGATCGGGCGAACGCGTATTTCGGGAAAGATCAAAAGGAGCCGTCATGGGTATCAATTCGGAACGCGACATCGAAGCCAATCTGCAAATCGGGCCGACCTCGCTCGGCATGGTGCGGATGTTCATCGAGGCCATCGGCGGCATCGAGATTCCGATGGATTTCGAACCTGAAGAGGCCGAAGAGATCGCCGAAGAGCTGATGGCTGCGGCGGCGCAAGCGCGGAAAATGGCGAAATAAGCCCGGCTTGACCAGCGTTGAATGCCTCCGGCGGGAGTATTTCTCCCACGGAAAGCCCCTTCAGCTCTCGCCCCCGAACAGCGCCGCGACGCCCGGATCGCGATAGCCCTGTAGCCGACGCGCCGCATCGCGCGCGGCCTTGAGATGCACCGATTTGCGCCGTGCGGCGGGCAATTTGTCCTCCTCCGGCATACGGATGATCTCCGCCTGATAGGCATCGGCGATGATCAGCCCCGCTTCGGACGGCAGAATCTCCGTCGGAAAGTCGAGATCGACGGCGAAGAAATACCGGTCGCACCACGGCAGATAGCCCTGCCATTTCGCGTCCGACATGAAATCGGCGCGCGACGATTTGCACTCCACCACCCAGACCTCGCCTTTCGGCCCCAGCGCCAGAACATCGACGCGCAGGCCGCGCGCGGGCACCCATTCCTCGACACAGGCAAAATCATGCGAACGCAGATGGCGGCACACGCCGCGCGCCAGTAACTGGCCGGGTTGGGCGGACGTGAGAAACGTATCGGTCATGGCCAGACCCTGCCGCAGTCTCGCGCGATTTTCAACGCCTCCCCCTTGTCGTCCTCGCAGCAAAGCCCTATCTCGAAGCCCAGGCGGGATCTGCTCTTCTCGTACACATGGGCGCAAGTCTCCGGTGGCCTTACGCAACCGAATGGGAGCTGGCTCTGTCTGGATCCTGGTCCAGTTACCTGGCGCCCACCTGATTTTTCAGGCTTCGGGAGCATACGCGCTGCTACGGATGCTGTGGTCCCCCGCCGCCTTCTTGAAGGCAATTCGACAAGACGCCCTCGAAGAGGGTCAAAACGCAAAACGCGCCCGAAAGGACGCGTTTTTCTTTGTTGTGACACTCGCTCAACGGCGCCGCGACGCCTCGACCGGGATCGGTTCCATCGCCATCAGCGGGATGTCGTCGCGCTTACCGCCCTGCCCGGTATCTTCGCTTTCGGCCATCCGCATGATCGTAATGGCGAATTGCACGCCGGAGAACACGATGCCATTGGCAAACCACAAGACGATGACAGCAATGATGCCCGCGTCGTTATGCGTGACCAGATGCCAGAGGTTGGCGACGTTGAAGTAGAGAAGCGCGCCCACAAAAGCCGCCGCGATGGCAAAGCCGATCAGGACCTGAGTGATGTAGAGTTTCACGAGCTTTGGCATAGCAGCACTCCAAACGGGAACATATTCAAGAATCTTAGCACATGTGGCGGGATTTTCCAGTTCCATTCCGTCGCATCCCAAAACGTAAAAAACGCCCCAAGGAGGGACGTTTCCATCAGAATTGTGCTCGAAAACGCTTCGCATGTTCGAATGCTCGCGCGTTTTCCCTCCGCGTTAAAACGCTTCTGGGTGCGCCTCGCGGGCCATATGATCCAACACCGCATTGACGAATTTCGGCTCGCGACCATCGGGATAGAAAGCTTTCGCCACATCGACGAACTCGACGATCACCACCTTCGGCGGCGTGCGACCGGACAAAAGCTCCGCCCCTGCCGCCCGGAACAGGGCGCGCAGCGTCGAGTCGATCCGTGCGATCGGCCATTTCGCCACCAGCGCCCGGTTGGTCATCTGGTCGACCTTGGCCTGATCGTTCACCGCGATCTCGGTGATCTCATGGAACAGATCGCTGTCGCCGTCGATGAATTCGCCCTCTTCCTCAGTCTTCAGCCCGAAGAAATGGTCGTAGAATTGGCGGCGCACTTTGTCGACGGTCATATCGGCCGCTTCCATCTGAAACAGCGCCTGCACGGCATAGAGCCTTGCGGCGGATTTCATCTCGCGCTTGGTCGGCGGTTTCAGGTGGTCGTTCTCGTCAGTCATGCTTTTTTGCTCTCGTCAGGCTGGCCGGCAAGCTTGATCGCGTCGGTATGGAATCCCACGCCCTTGCTCGGAGCAGCCCATTTGCGCGAAAGCGCGATGAGATGCAAGGCCGCAGCCGCCGCGCCGCCACCTTTGTTCTGGCCTTTCGCCTCGGCGCGGACCACCGCCTGATCGCGGTTTTCCACGGTCAGGATGCCGTTGCCGATGCAAAGCCCTTGCAGGCCCATCAATTGCAGCGCCCGCGAGCTGTCGTTGCAGACCGTGTCGTAATGGGTGGTCTCGCCGCGAATGACACAGCCCAGCGCCACATAGCCATCGAAATTCGATAGCTTGTCGGCAATCGAAATCGCCGTCGGCACTTCGAGCGCGCCCGGAACCTCCACGAGATCCCAGGTCCCGCCCACGGCCTCAACGGTCGCCTTGGCCCCCGCCACCAACTCGTCGGCGATGTCCTTGTAATAGGGCGCCACGACGATGAGGAGTTTCACCGGCTGATCGAAAGACGGCAGCTCGAGCGTGTAATGCTGTTCATTGGCGGCCATGGGCTCAGTTCCCTTCCGTGATCTTGCGCGTGCCGGTGATTTCGAGACCAAAGGCCTCAAGCCCCGGTGCTTTCGGCTGCGGGCTGTCGCTGACGAGGATCAGCTTGTGCAGACCGAGTGCGGCCAGAATTTGCGCCCCCAGCCCGTATTGCCGCAGCGTTTGCGGCGAGGCCTCGCCCTCTTCAACCATTTTCATCGTCGTGTCGCGCAAAAGCACGACCACGCCGCGGCCCTCTTCGGCAATCACCTCCATCGCGCCTTCCATCTCGCGCGAGGTGCGCCCGATGCCCAGCACGTCTTCGAGCGGGTTGAGGTTATGCACCCGCACCAGAACCGGCGCGCCATCGGTGATGTCGCCTTTCGACAACACGATATGCTCGGCGCCCTGAAGATCGTCGGTGTAAATCTGCATGTCCCACTCACCGCCGAAGGCCGAGGTGACCTTGCGCGACGCGGATTGCGTCACGAGGTTGTCGTGGCGGCGACGATAGGCGATCAGGTCGGAAATCGTGCCGATCTTGAGATTGTGTTTCTGCGCAAAGCCCACGAGATCGGGAAGGCGCGACATAGTGCCGTCTTCGTTCATGATCTCGCAGATCACCGAGCTGGGCAAAAGTCCCGCCAGACGCGCCACGTCCACCCCGGCCTCGGTATGGCCAGCCCGCACCAGAACGCCACCATCACGCGCGCGCAGCGGGAAGATATGGCCCGGCGTTGCGATGTCGGCGGCGGTTTTCGACGGGTCGATGGCCACCGCAACGGTGCGCGCGCGGTCATGCGCGGAAATGCCGGTCGACACGCCCTCCTTCGCCTCGATGGAGACGGTAAAGGCGGTTTCGTGCCGTGAAGAGTTGTTCGAGGCCATCATCGGCAGGCCCAGCGCGTCGATCCGCTCGCCGGTGAGCGTCACACAGATCAGACCGCGCCCGTAGGTGGCCATGAAGTTGATCGCCTCGGGCGTCGCCATTTGCGACGGGATCACCAGATCGCCCTCGTTCTCGCGATCCTCATGGTCGACGAGGATGAACATCCGCCCATTGCGGGCGTCTTCGATGATCTCCTCAATCGGGGAGATGGCGTCTTGGTAGCTGACTTGCGTTTCGGACATGGTAATCTCGGCGGGCCTTCTGGGACTTCGGTCGCTTCCCGATACAGCTTTGCGCGGGCAAAGGCCAGCCTCATGCCACGCACAATCGTCCAGCATTTCTGCGCAATTCGCACGGCAATTCGTGCTCGCGCCCGCTCAGCCGCCGAAAAACACCGGCGCGTCGATCCGGCCGGCAAGCTTGCCCGCCTCGACCCATTCCGCCTCAAACGGCGCTTCCGAGACCAGAACAAGCCCATCCCGCGGAAATTTCGGCCCCAAAAGTTCCGCCAGAGCGGCGCGTTGTTGCCCCCATGGCGCATAGGGGCGCGGCGCACGCCCGGCCCGGTCCACCGCGTCAAGCTCTTCGATCAGCTCCGGCACCAGCGGATGATGCGCCGCCACGATGCGTGCGGCTTTCACCTCTGCCAACTTGTCGGCAAAGGCCGGGTTCATCCTGTCGCCCTGCCGCACAAGCCGCAGTGCATTGGAGGAAAACAGAAATCCCACCACATCGCGCCCCGTCGAGGCCCGGATCGAGGCATAGGATTTATACGGCAGGCCAAGTTCCTCGGCCCGGCGCACACGCATGCGGATCACTTCGATGGGCAGGCTCTCGCCCATCAGGCTCTTGCGCGCCTTATTCCAGACAAAGCGACGATAGCTCACGCCCGGATCGAGCGCGGGACCGCCGTTGTGGCCCACACCATGGAGCGGGGCGCTCATACCTGCCACTCCTGCAAACGGGCGACGTAGCGCGCCAGCGTGTCGATTTCTAGGTTCACCTTGTCGCCCACCTTGGCCACGCCCCAGGTCGTCACCTCCTGCGTATGCGGAATGACGTTGATGCCGAAAGAGCAGCCCTCGACCTCGTTCACCGTCAAAGACGTGCCGTTCAGTGCCACCGAACCTTTCGGCGCGATGAATTTCGCCAGCGCCTCGGGAGCTTCGAAGGTAATCCGCGTGCTGTCGCCCTCATCCTTCATCGCCGTGATCACCGCCACGCCGTCGACATGGCCGGACACGATATGCCCGCCCAGCTCATCGCCCAGTTTCAGGGCCCGTTCGAGGTTCAGCCGCTTGCCGACCGTCCAGGCACCGATATTGGTTTTCGACACGCTTTCGGCAGAGATTTCCACGTCGAACCAGTTCTGCGGATCAGTCCCAAGCGCAATCACCGTCAGACACACCCCGTCGCAGGCAATCGACGCGCCGATCTCAATCCCGTCGACATCATAGGCGCAGCCGATCCGCGCCCGCAGATCGCCGCGTTTTTCCAGTTCCAGCACGGTACCGACATCGGTGATGATCCCTGTGAACATGACGCCTCCATGCGTTTGTTGATCGTTTTGCTTTACCTTGGCCAAGAGGTAACGCCCCAGCCGCCCGCCCGCAAGCATGCTCAGGTTTCGTTAACTGCTTCTCGGGCAAACTCGCGGACAAGAGACCAGCCTCTGCGCTCCACGGGCCACAAATCCGCCCGAATTTATGGCTAACAGGAAATTAACCACGACAAACCGCAACCGATGCCGCAAAACCGCCCCATGCCGAACCACACCCCGACGAAAAGCGCCGACGCTCGTGTGTTCCTGATGCTTCAGGGACCGCACGGACCGTTTTTCTGGGGCCTGGGCAAGATGCTGACGGCGGCAGGCGCGCAGGTTTGGCGCGTCGGCTTCAACGCCGGGGATCGCGCTTTCTGGTTCTCGACCAAGAGCTTCATCGCCTACACCGATCCGCCAGAGGACTGGCCCGACCGGTTCGAAGGGATCATACGCGACAAGGGCGTGACCGACATCGTGCTCTACGGCGACACCCGCCCCGTCCATGCCCTCGCCATCGAACGCGCCCGGGCGCTGGGTCTCACCATCCATGTGTTTGAAGAGGGCTATATCCGCCCCTATTGGGTGACCTATGAGCGTGGTGGCTCGAACGGCAATTCGGCCCTCATGACGCTTGGCGTCGCGGAGATGCGCGGCGCGCTCGAGAACATCGACCAGGACACGATCGACCCGCCCGCACAATGGGGCGACATGCGCCAGCACATTTTCTACGGCGCGCTCTACCATTGGTTCGTGATGTTCCGGAACTCCGGTTTCCGTCATTACCGCGGCCATCGCGAATTGCCTGTGACGCGCGAATTCATATTATATTTCAAACGCCTGATCCTGATGCCGCACCATTGGCTATCGCGCGCCTGGCACACGCGCGCCATTCTCGGGGCGGGACATCCGTTTCACATCGCGCTGCTGCAACTCGAGCATGACACCAGCTTTCAGGTCCACAGCCCCTATTCCACCATGCTCGAATTCGTCGCCGATGTGATCGAAGGCTTTGCCAAAGGCGCGCCGCGTCACCACCACCTCGTGTTCAAGGCGCATCCGCTGGAAAACGACCGCCGCAACCTGCGCCACGAAATCCGCCGCATTGCCGCCGAATACGGCATCGAGGACCGGGTGCATTACGTCCGCGGCGGCAAATTGCAGAAACTGCTGCTGAGCGCGCGCTCAGCCGTCACCGTCAATTCCACTGCCGGGCAACAAGTGCTGTCGCTGGGCATCCCGCTGCGCATCCTCGGGCGCGCAGTCTATGACAAACCTGAATTCGTCTCCCATCAACCGCTGGAAACCTTCTTCGCCCAGCCCGAGCGGCCCGACACCCGCGCCTATCGCGATTATCGGCAGTTCCTTCTGGAAACCTCGCAGGTCCCTGGCGGGTTCTATTCGAAACGTGGGCGGCGGCAGCTCATGCGTCTCGTCGTCGATCTGATGCTCGGCGCCGAAGCCCCCGATCAGGCGCTCCTGAGCGGCAAGACCCCGCCGCGCCAGCCGCTGCGCCTCGTCAAGTAAACCGGCGAGGGTACCGAACAGGGCAATTTCATGTCCGAAAACTCCTGCGAACACCACTAGATCGTGGTGTAAAACTGCCCCTCGCCACACTCTCTGCGACAGCCGCGACCTTCGCGCCACACCACCTTCACTGCGCCCCACATCTCTCTGCGAACGCTGGATTTTTGACTCGCTATTGGTTAATCTTCTGACTAAACCCGATAAAAATATGGGGCAGAGGAGATCGAGCAGTGAATATCCTGACATCGCGCATGACCCGCGCCATTGCGCTGGCCGCCGTGACGGCGAGCCTGTCGGCCTGCGCCCTGCCGCGTTCCGGCCCGACCAAGAAGGAAATCTTCGCGGGCTCCGAGATGAAACAGGGCGATGCCTTTGTCGTCTCCGTTAACGACCGCGTCAATGCCGTGACCGCGATCAACCAGGAGCTCGGTTTCTCCGCCGCCTTCCAGAATGCCGGGGTGATTGGCTCCGACACCATCGCGCCGGGCGACGTTCTCTCGCTTACCATCTGGGAAAACGTCGATGACGGGCTGCTGGCGGGTGCCGGCGCCAATGCCACCGTGCTTTCCGAGGTGCAGGTCGATGGCGCGGGCTTCATCTTCGTGCCCTATGCCGGGCGCATCAAGGCCGCAGGCAACAGCCCTGAAGCGATCCGCCGCCTGATCACCGAGAAACTCGACGCGCAAACCCCCGATCCGCAGGTTATGGTCACCCGTGCCGCGGGCGATGGCGCCACCGTCACCATCACCGGCAAGATCTCCGGTCAGGGCGTCTATCCGATCCAGCGCCCGACGCGTCGTCTCACCGCCATGCTCGCGCATGCCGGCGGCGTGGCCGTCGAGCCCGATGTCGCACAGGTCAAGGTGATCCGCGGCTCGAAAACCGGCATCGTCTGGTTCCAGGACCTCTACGACAACCCGAAATACGACATTCCGCTGCGCGACGGCGATCGCATTCTGGTCGAGGCCGACCCGCGCTCCTTCACCGCCCTCGGCGCCACCGGCGCGCAAAGCGTGATCCCCTTCGAGACCCGCAACCTCTCCGCGCTCGAAGCCATCGCACAGGTCGGCGGCCTGCGCACCAGTTCGGCCGACCCGACCGGCGTTTTCGTCTTCCGCAACGAACCGGAAACCATCGCCAAACAGGTGCTCGGTCGCGACGACATCATGGGCGCCCAACGCCTGATCTATGTGCTCGACCTGACCCAGCCGAACGGGTTGTTCCTCGCCCGCGACTTCCTCATTCGCGACGGAGACACGCTCTATGTCACCGAAGCGCCGTTCACCCAGTGGCAGAAAACTCTGAGCGCAGTCACCGGCACGGCCAACTCCGCCAACTCGCTCGCCGCCATCGGCCAGTGATCGGATGGGCGGCGACTTGCCCGGCCCGAAATCTCCCGCCCCGGCCTCCCCGCCGGGGCGGCTCTCGTTTCAGATCCCACGTCTGATCGAGCGCCTGCATGCCGAGGCCGACCTATCCTGCGCCACGCTAAGCTGGCACGACCTCGCCCGCAGCGCGCCTCTCGACGACAGTGCGGCACTTGACCGCGCGCGTCAGGCGATTGAATGGCTGATCTCGTTGAAATTGTCCCGATCCAGCGCCGAAATCGACCCGGATCTGACGCCGGATGTTCCATTTGTGCTCGTTCTGGATCAGCCTCGCAGCGCTGAAGACGCCCCTTCCGAAGCCGCAATGACCGAAATGCTGGTCTTCGCTCAGACCGAGCTCGTGAATGCCCGTGTCGTCATCCTCGGTTGCGACGATGGCTTTTTCAGCGACAGCACCGATCCGCGTCTGACCCGCCTGCCGCCGAACGCCAATCTCTATCGCCTGCTCGAGGCGGCCACCGCCGTCTACACCCATTCCGCGGGCTACGGCTTCGACGCGGTCCTCGCCGGGCATCGTCCCCGCGTCTTCGGACGGCCATGGTATGGCGCGCTCGGTCTCACCGCCGATGAAGACCCCGATCCGCACAGCAGCCATCGCCTGACCCGCGCCCAGCTCTTTCTCGCCGCCCTGATGCGCGCCACCACATGGCATGCGGGCACGGAGACGCTGGAGATCGAGGAGATTTTGGCACGGCTCGAAGCCCGCGAGCGCGCCACTCGTGAGGATGCATCGGGCTATGTCGCCTCCGGCATCCTGCGGTGGAAACGCCGTTTCCTTCGGCAATATCTCGGCCGCGCAGCTCTCACGATCAACGACGATCCGAGCATCATCGCCCGAGAAAAAGCCGCAGGCCGCCGTCACATCGCCTGGGGGGCCGTCCCGGAGGCCGATTTGCGGCTCGAGGACGGTTTCCTGCGCTCTCGCGGTCTCGGCGCCGCCCTCCTGCGCCCCCTGTCGCTCGTGCTCGACGACAGCGGCCTCTACTTCGACCCGACCCGCCCCTCCCGGCTGGAAACCCTGATCGCGGAGCGCACGCCCCTCAGCGCCGCACAGCGCGCCCGGATCGAGCGCTTTCTCTCCCGGCTCAAGGCCCTGCATCTAAGCAAATACAATGTCGGCGCGGATCTGCCCGCCCTACCCGAAGGCCATCGCATCCTCGTCGCCGGACAGGTCGAGGACGACGCTTCCATCACCCTTGGCGCGGGCGAAATCGCGACCAATCTCGCGCTGTTGCAGGCCGCACGGACGGCGCATCCCGATGCCGTTCTGGTTTACAAGCCGCACCCCGATGTCGAAGCCGGGCTGCGGCGCGGCGCCCTGCCGGAAGCCAGCGGCATTGCCGATGTCATCGCCTCCGGGGCCGATCCGCTCGCGTTGATCGAGGCCTGCGATGAGGTCTGGACAATGACTTCGCTCCTCGGCTTCGAGGCGCTGTTGCGCGACACGCCCGTGACCTGCACCGGAACGCCGTTTTACGCCGGGTGGGGGCTGACCACCGATCTCGGCCCGGTGCCCGCACGTCGTGCCGCACGCCCCGACCTGATCAGCCTCGCCTATGCGGTTCTGATTGATTATCCACGCTATTTCGATCCGAAAACCGGTGCGCCCCTGTCACCGGAAGAGGCTCTGGAACGGCTGGCGCAGGCCCCGAAGGGCCGCAGTCGTCTCGCTCAGGCGCTTTTGGCCAAGATTCGGCAGTTGCGCGCCGCAACCCTCGGCATCAGGTGATCCGCGCCCAAAGGCTCAGCGCATCCGGCCCGATCTGTTCGAGTTTCTCAAGCTGGTAGCGCGGCGCCTCGGCCAGACGGTCCAGCCCCAGCGCGCCCAGCCCCGGACGCCCCTCGGCACCGATGCCGAGCCCCGCCGTGAACAACGCCACATGATCGGCCAGCCCCGCCGACAGCAGAGACGCCGCCAAGGCGCCGCCGCCTTCGCAGAACACCCGCGTCAGCCCCCGCGCACCGAGCGCTTGCAACGCGGCTTCGGCATCGAGCTGTCCCTGCGTGACCGGCACTTCGATCAGCTCCGCACCAAGCCCTTGCCAAGCCGAAATCAGTTCCGGTGCGGCCTCCGGCCCGTGCAGGAGCCACACCGGCACCTCGCCCGCCGTGCGCGCCAGATGGCTGTCCAACGGCAGATCGAGCCTGCGCGACATCACCAGCCGCACCGGCTGATGATCGACACCCAGCCCCCGGATCGTCAGGGTCGGATCGTCCGCCCGCGCCGTACCTCCGCCGACCAGAACCGCATCATGCGTGCCCCGCATCGCATGCACCCGTCGGCGCGCCATCGGGCCGGTGATCCACTGGCTCTCCCCGGTCGCCGTCGCGATCCGCCCGTCCCAGGACATCGCAAGCTTCAGCGTCACCATCGGGCGGTCCAGAGTGACTTTCGACAGGAAGCCCTGCTGCTGCGCCCGAGCCTCGGCATCACAGAGCCCGGCAACCACCTCAACCCCGGCGCTTTGCAGCATGGCAAACCCCCGCCCGTTCACCCGTGGGTCCGGATCGCCCAGAGCAACCACGACACGCGACAACCCCGCCGAAATCAGCGCCTCGGCGCAGGGCGGGGTTTTGCCGTGATGGGAACAGGGTTCAAGCGTAACATAGGCGGTCGCGCCCCGCGCCGCCTCGCCCGCCTGACGCAAGGCCATGACCTCCGCATGCGGACGTCCGCCCGGCTGGGTCCAGCCCCGTCCGACGATGCGCCCGTCCCGCACGATGACACAACCGACCGCCGGGTTCGGCCAAGTCCGGCCAAGCCCGCGCGCACCCAGAGTCAGCGCGTGGCGCATGTGGCGCAAATCTTCGGCTTCGCTCATTCGTCGGATTTGGCGTCGGGGCGCAACTCACTGACAAACTTGTCGAAATCGTCGGCCGCCTGGAAGTTCTTGTAGACCGAGGCAAAGCGGACATAGGCCACCGTGTCGATCCGCGCGAGGCTTTCCATGACGATCTCACCGATGGTTTTCGACGGAATATCCGTCTCCCCCATGCTCTCCAACCGTCGCACGATGCCGGAAATCATCTGGTCCAGGCGCTCCGGTTCGATCGGTCGTTTCTGGGCCGCGATCCGGATCGAACGCTCCAGCTTGTCGCGATCGAAATCTTCGCGCCGCCCGTTGGATTTCACCACCACGAGATCGCGCAATTGCACACGTTCATAGGTGGTAAACCGCCCGCCACAGGCCGAACAGAACCGCCGCCGCCGGATTGCCACATGATCCTCAGCCGGGCGGCTGTCTTTCACCTGGGTATCAATATTTCCGCAAAATGGACAACGCATCCTGGCGTCCCCTTCATCTCTTCGTCACTGCCTCGTCTGGGGTCTGCGCCCCAGTTATCCACAGGTACTATAGGGGCTCTCCCAGAATTTGGGTAGATGAAATTTTCAGCGCTAAATGTTGTAGGGCACCCCGGCTCAACGCAGCAGCGCCATCACCCGCCGGACATGCGGTCGGTCCCGATGTTCGAAAAGGTAAACTCCTTGCCATGATCCAAGCGTCATTCGCCCGTTCAGGACGGGAATTGTACACGTCGTCGGCAGAAGCGCCGCCTTGATATGCGCCGGCATATCGTCCGGCCCTTCATAGGTGTGGGTCAGATAGGCCATCGACGGATCGCTCGTGGGCGGCACGAGGCGGTGGAAAAAGGCTTGAAGGTCGGTCTGCACCTCCGGATCGGCATTCTCCTGAATGACCAGAGAGGCGGAGGTATGTTGCACCATGAGCGTCAGCAGCGCCTCCATCGCCCCCTCGCCCGCCACCCAGCGCGCCAGATCGGCGGTGAATTCATAAAGGCCCGGACCGGAAGTGGCGATCTCAAACACACGGTGGCTCATTCGCAACGCTCCAGCCAGCTCTGTGCATCGAAATCCCAGCAATAGCCTGCCGCCTCATAGGCATCGGAAAATCCGAACACCGTATAGTCGAGCGTCTCCGGCACACAGTCGAACCGTGCCAGTTCCTTGCCATTCCGTTCAACAACAATCCCGCCCGTCATTTCGTGATCATCTGTCATCCGGTCGAGCGCCCCCCAGAGCACATAGCTCACATCGCCATTGGTCAGGCGCAGTTCTTCCCAGATCGCCCCACCCACACCGGGCCAAGGCGTCACGACAACCTCGGCATAGGGGCGCTCCAGCGCAAGGTCGGGCGACTGACCCGGATGACCGAAACGATAGGACACCCCATTTTCATGCGCCGACAGAACCACGCCTTTGCCATTTGGAAACTCACATTGAAGCAGAACCGCGTCCTGCGCCCATGCGGCGCCGGACGACAGTGCCCCCAGTGAAAGAAATGTCGCCGTCATCGCGATATGGCCGGACAGCCTGTATCCTGAAGTGCCCATCGAAGCCTCCCCTCACCTGTTGCCAGAAAGGCTTACCTCATTCAGATCGCGATGGAAACGTCAGCCCTCAGCTTCGCAGCGGACGGTCTGCCCCGCCTGTGCAGGAGACAGGGAGGCAGTCTGCACCTGCGCATCCTGAACCGGAGCCATAAACACCGCGTCCAGCGTCGCGATACAGCGGTCCAGGTCTTCGGCAGGCACTTTGATGACGATCACACCGCTGTTGTCGCCCCCCTCATACGGACCATCTGCCACCGCAAGATCCTGTACCACCTCGCCCAACGCCCCAAAGGGCGCGATCAGCGCTGCGGCAACGATGGCGAAGGTGAAGGCAATGAGGGCCTTGGCGGCGCGTGTCATGACAGCTCTCCCGTGCAGTTGTCCCACAACAACGCACAAAGGCTTAATCAGGTTTCAACGCCGTCAGATTTCCTGTGGATAACCCGTCAGGCCGCGTCGAAAACGCCCCGTGCCGCCTCAATTTCGGGCATCCGCCCCTCCGCCCAGTCAATCAACCCGTGCAAAGGCCCAAGAAAGGATCGGCCCAGATCGGTCAAACTATAGGCCACCGAGGGCGGTTTCGTATCGAACACCTCGCGGGCCACCATTCCATCGCGCTCCAGATCGCGCAGGGACTGGGTCAGCATCCGCTTGGAAATGTCGGGGAGCGCGCGTCCCAGCGCGTTGAACCGCTGCGGCCCGTGTTCCAGTTCGAGCAGGATGAGCGAGGTCCATTTCGCCGCAACGTGATCCAGAACCTGCCGCACCGGGCAGTTCTGCGGCTCAAACCCCATCGCCTTCCATTCTTCCAGGCGGTTCGTCGGAATGTCACGCATCACTCTCATCCTTCAGGCGGTTCCCTCAATGTGACCTTGTCCCGAAAAAGTGCCTCCTTTTCAGAGGCAAAAAAGGTCTCTAATTGAGACTTATACCCAAAACGAACCCCGAAGGGAAGACATATGACCACCTATCTCGTCACCGGCGCCTCCGGCCAGCTCGGCCAGCTCGTCATCGACCACCTCGCCACGCTCGTCGCCAAAGACGACATCCTCGCCCTCGTGCGCTCCGACAAAGCCGCCGAAGGTTTTGCCGCCAAGGGCATCGCCACCCGCCGCGGCGATTATACCGATACAGCCGCGCTCAAAGCTGCTTTTGACGGTGTGGATCGCCTTCTTCTGATCTCCTCGTCCGAGGTGGGCCAGCGCGCACCGCAACATGGCAATGTCATCGAGGCCGCCAAAGCCGCAGGCGTCAAATTCATCGCCTACACCTCGATCCTCAATGCCGACACCGGCAATATGGCCTTGGCCGAAGAACACCTTGCCACCGAAGCCATGCTCAAGGACAGCGGTCTTCCGCACACGCTTCTGCGCAATGGCTGGTATTCCGAGAACATCACCATGACGCTGGGCCAAGACCTTGAGCTGGGCCAGCATTTCGGTGCCGCCGGTGAGGGCAAGCTCGCCACCGCCCCGCGCAAGGATTACGCCGAGGCCGCCGCCATCGTGTTGGCGGGCGGTCATGATGGTGAGGTTCTGGAGCTTGCTGGTGATGAAGCCTACACGCTCGCGGAATACGCCGCCATCGTCGCAGAGGCCTCCGGCAAACCGGTCGTTTACACCGACATGCCCGAAGCCGCGTTTACCGAAGCACTGGTCGGCGCAGGCCTGCCCGCCGGGTTCGCCGCCATCCTCGCGGATTCGGATGCGAAAGCCGCCAAAGGCGCACTGTTCGACGGCAGCCAAACGCTGTCCAAACTGATCGGCCACCCGACCGAGCCGATCGCCGAGACGGTCAAAGCCGCGCTCTAAGCCGTTTTACGGACACCGGCTGGGCGGGGGATCAGTTGAAAATCGCCTCGCCCATCTGGTCTATGAACATCTGCGCCTTGTACAGGCTGGCGATGCGCGCGTCGTCCTCGCCACCCATCGTGTCGGCGCGGATCATGTGGTGGGTCTTGGTCACGCCGTCGATGTCCTTTTCGATCCTGGCGGCCACGCGGTAGCCGTTCGCCTCCTTGATCGGCTCCGGGAAAATGCGAAACTCATCGCCGTAGAGCTCAGGCTTTGCGTCCTCTTTCGACGCGCTTTGCGCCCCGGACGTGCTACCAGATTTGCCGCCGAAGAGTTTGGAGAAAATGGACATTTGGACCTCCTGTTTGAGAGGCATTTTGGAATGAGCGAAAGCGAAGCGCAAGTTGCTCCTCTACTCAAAAAACATCCCCAACCTTGCAGGCACCGAATAATTTGCGATACCTAGCCCCATTCACAGTGTCGTTTTATAAATTAAGGATGTTCACATGATTGATTTTCTAACATTTGTAGCCAGCTTCGCGACGGCTGCAATCGCAGCAACAATCGCGATAAAAGCAAATAAGATTTCCCACGCATCCATGAGGCTCGAAGCCGATAAGCTGCTCATAGAATGGTCACAGCAAGCCGTATCAGCTATCTCTGACTCCGTCGCGCTACGCTTGCTTAAAGAAAGCGACATTTCGGAAGCAGAGTTCAATACGGAACGTCGCGCGCTTCGAAACAAACTTTTTGCACTCAAAGATGCCGGACATGTCCTCATGCGGACATCTTCTAAGGAACGAGAACTACCGGCAGGCTTAAAATCTCTTGAAGAGGCCACAAACATCCTGAACGGCACAAAATTTTGCTACCCGGAAAAAGGTGATTACGAGACAGTCCGAAAACACCAAGTCAACGCGCTGAGAGAACAAAGTCGCGCCCTTACGGAGAGTATTCAACAAACCATTTCCTCAGAATGGTTCCACTAAGCCTCCCAAACAAAAACGCCCCCCTTTCGGGGGGCGCTCCTAACTTTACTGATCCAAGAACGACCGCAGCTTCCGCGACCGCGAGGGGTGTTTCAGCTTCCGCAAAGCCTTCGCCTCGATCTGACGAATCCGTTCGCGGGTCACGGAGAACTGTTGCCCCACCTCTTCGAGCGTGTGGTCGGTGTTCATGCCGATCCCGAACCGCATCCGCAGCACGCGTTCTTCGCGGGGCGTGAGCGAGGCCAGCACGCGCGTGGTGGTCTCTTTGAGGTTCTCCTGAATGGCCGCGTCGAGGGGCAGAACCGCGTTCTTGTCCTCGATGAAATCGCCAAGCTGGCTGTCTTCCTCGTCGCCGATCGGCGTCTCCAGAGAGATCGGCTCCTTGGCGATTTTCATCACCTTGCGGACCTTTTCGAGCGGCATTTGCAGCTTTTCGGCCAATTCTTCCGGCGTCGGTTCGCGGCCGATCTCGTGCAGCATCTGACGGCCGGTCCGAACCAGCTTGTTGATCGTCTCGATCATGTGAACCGGAATACGGATGGTGCGGGCCTGATCCGCGATGGAGCGCGTGATCGCCTGACGGATCCACCATGTGGCGTAAGTCGAGAATTTATAGCCGCGACGGTATTCGAATTTATCGACCGCCTTCATCAAACCGATGTTGCCTTCCTGAATGAGATCGAGGAATTGCAGGCCCCGGTTGGTGTATTTCTTGGCAATCGAGATCACGAGACGCAGGTTGGCCTCGACCATTTCCTTCTTGGCCTGACGGGCCTCTTTCTCGCCTTTCTGGACCTGCGCCACGATGCGGCGGAATTCGGAGATGTCGACGCCGACATACTGCCCGACCATGGCCATGTCGGAGCGCAGCTCCTCGACCTTGTCGGAGAAGCGTTCGACGAACATCTGCCAGCCACGGCCCGGTTTCTCCGCCATGCGGTCGAGCCAGGTCGGGTCCAGTTCGGAACCACGATAATCCTCGATGAACTCGCGCCGGTTGATCCGCGCCTGGTCGGCGAGTTTTACCATGGCGCTGTCGATCGACATGACGCGTTTGTTGATGCCGTAGAGCTGGTCGATCAGCGCTTCGATCCGGTTGTTGTGCAGGTGCAGCGAGTTCACCAGAACCACGATCTCGGAGCGCAGCTTCTGATACTCGGCCTCCGCCCCTTCCGAGAACGACCCGTCCTCGTTGAGTGTGGCGGACATCCGCAGGTCCTGCATCTCGGACAGATGGGCGAAATCCTCGGAAATCCGCGCCAGCGTTTCGAGAACCTGCGGTTTCAGCGCCGATTCCATCGCCGCAAGCGACATGTTCGCCTGCTCGTCATCATCCTCGTCCTCGTCGGAGGAAATCGGATTGCCGTCGGCGTCGTATTCCTGTTCCTTTTCCTTGGACTCCCCGGCGGTCGCCTCCGCGTTCAGCCCTTCGACGACGTTCTCCTCGTCCTCGTCCTCATCGACGCCGCCGCCGAACGTGGCTTCGAGGTCGATGACGTCGCGCAGGAGAATATCCTCGGACAGAAGTTCGTCATGCCAGATGGTGATCGCCTGGAAGGTCAGCGGGCTTTCGCAGAGCCCGGCGATCATCGTGTTACGCCCGGCCTCGATGCGTTTCGCAATCGCGATCTCGCCCTCGCGCGACAGCAGCTCGACCGAGCCCATCTCGCGCAGGTACATGCGCACCGGATCGTCCGTGCGGTCGAGTTTTTCGGTCTCGGAGGAGGCCATCGCCACTTCGCGCGAGCCGGAGGTCGCGACCAGCTCGCCGCCCTTGGCCTCGCCGTCCGCGTTGTCGTCGTCTTCGACCTCTTCGTCCTCGATGACGTTGATGCCCATTTCGGAGAGCATCGACATCACATCCTCGATCTGCTCGGAACTCACCTGCTCCGGTGGCAGGACCTTGTTGAGCTGATCGTAGGTGATGTAGCCTTTTTCACGCGCCTCGGCGATCATCTTCTTGACCGCGGCCTGGCTCACGTCGAGCATCACGTCCTGGTCCTGATCGTCACTCTTGGCGTCGTCATTGTCTTTGGCTGCCATGCGGCTCTCCCCTAAACTCTGGCGGGTTCCGATGCGGTCCCGATGGCCCTGTCGCCGCCCTTGTCATGGACCAGTCTCTGGCCCCTTGGTCGGCAGTCGGTGCGGGGTCGCCCAACCCTTTCACCCGACTCAGCGCCTGCTCAAACCCGAATCATGTCATGCGAATCAATGATTCGCCACCCGAATACCCATATTTCCTTAACCATCCCTGCACCAGTGGCACAGGGCCTCTCCATACAACGCCCGCCCGCTTTTGCGGCTCACTTGCCACGTTCCGGGGCGATTCGGCTCAAAAGTGCCCGAAACGCGTTGCGTTCGTCGCGCGACAGCTCAAGCCCGTTTTCCGCAATGTCGAATTCCGTCCTGTCCTCCGCCTCCGCTTTGGTCGCCCGATTGCGCGCCTCCGCCGCCTGCCGAAGCCGCCAGGTCAGCTTTTCATCATCGGCGGCCAGCATGTCCTCCAGCCCTTCGGCCAGCTCGGCCTGATAGCCCCGCCGCGCCTTGAGCTTGGCCAGTTCCTCCGTGAGGCACATCTGCGCCACCTCGCGGTCGGGCCGGCGCACAGGGGGCGCGATCTGCACATGGGGATGCGACATCAGCCGATCAAGGGCCCCGCGCCCCGCCATCGCACTCACATTATCCCGAAGCACGCCCGCGTCCTCCTCCTCGGCATGGGTCAGCACCGCATGAAGCAAGGCCGCATGATCCTCCGAACGCGGCGTCAGCGCCTCGAGCTGGGACAGGAACTCCATCGCCATCCCCGGATTGGCGATCAGAACCGCCAGAACCACCGCCTCGCGCATCAGATCGGCCTGCGCCTCGTCGCCGGAGACGATCAGGGATGCTTTCAGCCCCTCGGTGGGCACCGCCGCCTGCTTGCCGAACCGCCCGCGCCCGCCGCCCGGGGTCCAGGCCTTGCGCGGGCTCTCTTCGCGTTTGCCACGAAACAGTTCGCGACGCATGTCGTTCAAAATCTCGCCGTAATGGCGTTTGATCGAAGCGTCGGTGATCGGGCGAATGGTCTCGCGCAGGCTCTTGTCCAAGGCCGCGCGACGTTCCGGGCTGTCGAACACCTTGCCCTCGGTCTCGCGCCGCCACAGCAGCGCCACCATCGGCAACGCCCCGTCGAGCACCTCCTGCATCGCCTCCGGCCCCTTGGCCTTGATCAACTCGTCCGGGTCCTGCCCCTCCGGCAGAATGGCAAAGCGCAGCCCCTTGCCCGCCTCCAGAAGAGGCATCGCCAGATCAATCACCCGGTAGGCCGCCCGAAGCCCCGCCTTGTCGCCATCGAGCGCGATCACCGGCTCGCTCGACATCCGCCACATGAGTTGCAACTGCCGGTCGGTGATCGCCGTCCCCAAGGGCGCAACCGTGGCCTCAAACCCGGCCTCCGCCAGCGCGATCACATCCATATAGCCCTCGGCGACGACCAAGGTCTGCCCCCGCCCGCAGGCCACACGAGCTTCCTGATGGTTGTAAAGCGCATTGCCCTTGTCGAACAGCAACCGTTCGGGGCCGTTTAGATATTTCGCCCGCGCGTTCGGGTCCATCGACCGCCCGCCAAAGGAAATCAGCCGCCCGCGCGCATCGCGGATCGGAAAGACGATGCGGTCACGGAAAAAATCATAAGGCTCACGCCCGTCGTCGGGTTTCGCCGCCACCCCGGCCTCGACCGCCATCTCGGCGGAAATACCCTGATCCTTCAGGGCACGCAAAAGCGCATTGCCGGAGGGGGCAAAGCCGATCTCGAAGCGCTCCCGCGTCTCGGGTTTCATCCCACGTTTGTCGAGATAGGCCCGCGCCGCCGTACCGCCCTGTTGCGACAGGCAGAGCCGGAAGAACCGGTTCGCCGCCTCGTTCACATTGGCCAGTTCCGCCCGCTTGTCGGATTTCTCCTGCGCCTTCGGATCGCTCTTCGGCACCGGCATCCCGGCCTCCTGAGCGAGAATCTCGATCGCCTCCATGAACCCGACATTCTCGGTCTCGCGCACGAAGGTGATCGCATCGCCTTTGGCGTGGCAGCCGAAGCAATAATAATAGCCGTCCTTGTCATTGACGTGGAAGGAGGCGGATTTCTCGTGGTGGAACGGGCATGGTGCCCACATGTCGCCCTTGCCGGGGTTCGATTTGCGCGTGTCCCACATGACTTTTCGGCCGACCACATCGGTCAGCGACAGGCGATTGCGCAGCTCATCCAAGAATCCCGGGGGCAGTGACATGGGCGCGAGTATCGCCGCTGGATCGCCCAAGGTCCAGAGGCCCTGCAACGCCGCGCCATGCGGGCTGCGAATCGCTTTGTGGCGAAACTCCGACACGAATCCGACAACAGCGTGGCAAAATGCGGCAAAACCGTGTCCACCCGCCAATCGCATCCCCGCGCATATGCGGCTTTCCCGGCTTTTCCCGCCGCCTCGCCCGCCAATATGACCATTTCGCGGCAGAGCCTCTGCGGACTTTACCCATGGTTTCCAACCGCTCAAAATAATGTCGTGTGGCGTCTGTCATGCACGGGGAAAACCCCGGCCAGATACCATGCACACTGGGGAATATGGGGGCACCACTCCGATCTGAGAGACGGTGTCATGTTGGGTAAGATCACGCGCCGCGAAGCGGGGCTTTTTCATAGGGACCGGGGCCATGCCGCCGGTGGTGCTGCGCGTGAGAACACGTCGCAGGCGCCCGTTCAGGAACCGGCTTCGGGTCTCGCCCGCGCCGCGGCAACACATCTGCGCAAACTCGATGCGCGGCGGCATATGCGCGACGAGCAGGGCTCGCTCGCGCTCTTCGGCCTGTTCACCTTTGTCATTCTTCTGGTGCTCGCCGGGATGGGCATCGACATCGTGCGTCATGAGACCCTGCGCACCGAGTTGCAGAACACGCTCGACCGCGCCGTGCTCGCCGCCACCAACCTCGAGAACACCAACGATCCGAAAGACGTGATCATCGACTATTTCGCGAAGGCGGGCCTGAGCGAATATCTCAAGGAAGACGAGATCGACATCGTTCCGCTCGGCGACGGGCGGCAGGTCTATGCTTCGGTCGAAGCGGAGGTGCCGACCTATTTCATGAAATTCGCCGCCATCGACAGCCTGTCCCTGTCGGGCGAAACCATGGCACAACAGGGTCTCGCAGGCCTTGAGATCTCGCTCGTGCTCGACGTGTCGGGCTCGATGAACAGCTACAGCCGCCTGACCAACCTGAAGGACGCCGCCCAGGATTTCACCGAAACCGTCTTCGAGAATGCCGCCAGTGACGAAATCGCGATCTCGGTCATCCCCTACGCCACGCAGGTGAACGCAGGCAAAGACATCCTGGACTCACTCCATCGCCTGAACGCGCATGACAAATCCTACTGCATCAACTTCGAGGAAGACGATTTCTCGACGATCGGCCTAGAATTCCCCGTCACCGAAACCACCGGCCGCTTTTACGACCAGACAATGGATTTCGATGCGTTCAACAGCAATTTTTATGACCTCGACATGGCGCTGTCGGACCACACCTGTGCTCCGGCCGCGAGCCGCGAAATCCTGCCGTTCTCGAACAACCAGACTGAAATCGACGATTACATCGAGGCACTCACCGCCTATGGCAATACCTCGATCGATCTTGGCGTGAAATGGGGCGCGGCCCTGCTCGACGAAAGCGCGCAGATCCTGACCGCAGGCACCTCCGCCAGCGCCCACCCTGCCTCCAATTCGGACGCCCAGAAATTCATGGTGGTGATGACCGACGGCTCGCACACCAACCAGTATCTCATGCCTGACCCCTACCGCGACGACGACCAGTCGACCGGCGTCTATAAAGACAAGGACGGTCGCATCTACGTCAGCGGCGAACGCACCACCTGCTCCTACTACTACGGAACCCCCTACAATTGCTCGACCGAGATGCGCTACACCCGGATCGACAACCGCAGCGTTCTGACCTCGCTGCCCTACACGCTCGCCTCCGGCAATGTCTGGGAAATCACATGGTCCGAGGTCTGGTCCTCGATGACCGTCTACAACCACGCCAAGGCCCGTTCCTACGCCACCGGCAATGACTACGATTACTACACCTGGCGCAATGCGACACGCACCAGCTACGACACCGCGACCAAGGACGCGCGACTGGACGAGATTTGTACCGCCGCCAAGAATGCCGGGATCATCATCTTCGCCATCGGCTTCGAGGCTCCGACGGCCGGTCAGAACGTGCTGCGCTCCTGCGCCTCTTCCGATGCGCATTACTACGATGTGGAAGGGATCGAGATCGCCGAGGCCTTCTCCGCCATCGCGACCAAGATCACCGAGTTGAGGTTGGTCGAATGACACTTTTGCGCAAACTGAATCGGTTGCGTCAACGCCACGCCCGGAACGACGACGGCAATGCGACCATCGAATTCGCCCTGATCTTCCCGATGTTCATGTTCCTCATCATGGGCAGCTACGAGATCGGTTATTACACCGTCTCCTCCGCCATGCTGGAGCGCGGCCTCGACAACGCGGTGCGCGACGTGCGTCTCGGCAATATGCCCACCGTCACGCTCGACACCCTGAAATCGGCCACATGCGAATACGCGCGCTACGTGCGCAATTGCGAGGAAAACATCCACATCGCGCTCGAACCCGTCGACGCGTGGAATTTCACCCGCCCGACCTATATCGCCGAATGTATCGACCGCAGCGCCGATGTGGCACCCTCCACCGTCTTCGAGGATGGCAAGGAAAACGAACTGATGCTGGTGCGCGCCTGCGTCAACGTCGATCCGATCTTTCCGACCACATGGATCGGGGCCGCCATGCAGCGCACCGAAGGCTCCGGCTATGCCATCGTCGCCACCGGCGGCTTCGTGAACGAACCCAACAGCTAAGGGAGACGACGATGTTCTCTATCCGCCAGACCTCCCCGAAATCTGCCCTGCGTCGCCTCCTGCAGCGCTTTTCCCGCGACGAGGCCGGATCGGTCGCCATTGAGGCCCTGATCGTCGCCCCGGCGCTGATCTTCACGCTGATGGCCTGCTACACCTTCTTCTCCGCCTTCGAGGCCAAGGCCCGCGCGAACAAGGCCAATTACACCATCTCCGATTACATCTCGCGGCAAACCGACACGATCGACGACACCTTCATGGGGGGGCTCGCCGATCTCTACCGCTTCCTCAACAACGACGGCGACATCGACATGCGGGTCTCCGCCGTCCAGTTCGTCATCGACCAAGATGAAAACGAGAGCTTCAAGCTGGTCTGGTCCTATGCCACCGGCGGTTATGAGAAACTCACCGACATCACTCTCGTCGACATCGAGGAACGCCTGCCACTCATGGCCGATGGCGAAGAGGTGATCGTGGTGGAAACCCAGCGCGGCTGGGTCGCGCCCTTCAACGCCATCCTGAGCGAAATGGATTTCGAGGACATCGTCACCACCAAACCGCGGTTCGCCTCGCAGGTGATCTATGACGACGGCACCGAAGTGATCAACGATGCCACTCATGAGGATTCCGACGACAGCGATGTCGACACCGGCGGCACCTCGACCGGCTCGAACAGCAGCGGCTGGGGCTCCGACCGTTACGGCGGCGGCGGCTATTACTGGTGGTGGTGAGCCTTACAGCTCGCGCCTCAGTCCAGCCGTCCCATGCCGCCGATACGGGCCGCAATCACATCGGCCATCGCCTTGCCCTGCCCCGCCGGCGTCACACCGCCGACGCCCAGCCTGCGACCGAACCGCCACCACAGCCCCGGCGCCCAGACCCGACTGCCCGGGGTTTTTAGCCGGATCAGAAATCCGTTCGACGGCTTGAAGGCAAAGGTGCCGCGTTCGACCTTCTCGATCTCGTCGAGACGGCAGAGCACCCGCCCGCCCTCTTCGCGCAGATCCGCCTCGGTCAGCACAAGCCGCACGCCCGTCGCCACCCAGAGCCGCCACGCGACCCAGAGCACCGCCGCCGCCATCACAACCAGCAGGGCCATCCAGCCCGCCGTCATCTCTTCGGCCCCGAGGGCCACGCGCAGCAACAAGGCCCCCAGCACGCCCAGAAGCGCCACCGCGCTCATCCGCCGCGCGGGCGAAGGTGTCAGGCTCAGATCGGTTCCGCTCGTCATGGCACACTCCTAAAAGACCCCTCCGCTTTAGCCCGCCCTCGCCCGAAGGGAAAGCCGCATTGTCCCCGCCTCCGCCAAAGGCTAAACTCGCCCGGCAACCGCAGCCGGATCCCTTCATGACGCAGCTCGCCCTTCGCCGCACTCTTCTCGCCCTGCCCCTGGTCGCGCTGCCCCTCGTCGCGCTGATCGGCTGCGCTCAGACCCCGGACCTCTCCGACCGGCTCGCACCCGTCGACACCGCGCTGCCCTGGCCCTCGCTGATCGCCTCGCCGTCGCAAACCGGCTTTGAGGATGCCGCAAGCGCCGATGAACTTGCGCAGGAGACCCGTGCGACGCTGGCCCGCGCCGAAGCGCTCCGCGCCCGGGCAGAGACGCTCGCGAACGACCCCGTGTTCGCCACGGACGACCAGACCGAGCCCCTGCCCCCGCTTGTAACCGGAAACTGAGCCCGGCAACGGCGGGCAGTTGCACGCCCCCGCATTCGCCGCTATCACGACGGACAGGTTTTTCAACACATCCTCGAGCGGAGCCCCACATGCCGAAATCTACGTCTTCCCAAGCCCCCCTGCGCCTCGGCATTGCAGGTCTTGGCACCGTCGGCGTGGGCGTCATCAAGATCATCCAGCGCAAGGCCAATCTGATCGCCGAGCGCAGCGGTCGGCCCGTGGTGATCACCGCCGTCTCCGCCCGCTCGCGCGACAAGGACCGCGGTGTCGATATTTCCGGTTACGCCTGGGAAGACGATCCGGTCGCGCTTGCACTGCGGGACGACGTCGATGTCTTCGTCGAGCTGATGGGCGGTTCCGACGGCCCCGCCAAGGCCGCGACCGAGGCCGCGCTCGCCGTCGGCAAGGATGTCGTCACCGCCAACAAGGCCATGCTCGCCCATCACGGCCAGATGCTCGCCGAGAAGGCCGAGGCGAAAGGCGCCGTGCTGCGCTATGAGGCCGCCGTCGCGGGCGGCATTCCAGTGATCAAGGCCCTGACCGAAGGTCTCGCGGGCAACCGGATCGAGCGCATCGCCGGTGTCATGAACGGCACCTGCAACTACATCCTGACCCGGATGGAGAACGAGGGCCTCACCTATGACGAGGTCTTCGCCGCCGCCAAGGCGCTTGGCTATCTCGAAGCCGACCCGACGCTCGACGTCGGCGGCATCGACGCCGGGCATAAACTTGCCCTTCTGGCCGCCATCGGCTTTGGCACGCAGGTGGATTTCGATAATATGGTGCTCGAAGGCATCGAGCGGATCACCATCGAAGACATCCGCCACGCCGCCGATATGGGCTATCGCATCAAGCTTCTGGGCGTCGCCCAGATGACAGGTCGCGGGCTTGAACAACGCATGACCCCCTGCCTCGTCCCCGCGCTCTCGCCGCTGGGACAGCTCGAAAACGCCACCAACATGGTGGTGCTCGAAGGCGACGAGGTCGGCCAGATCGTGCTGCGTGGCGCCGGGGCTGGTGAAGGCCCCACCGCCTCCGCCGTGATGTCCGACGTGCTCGACATCGCCCGCGGCATCCGTATCCCGACCTTTGGCGTCCCCGCCGCCGCCCTCGAAAAGGCCACCCCTGCCGTCGCCGCCACCCCCGCGCCGTTCTACCTGCGAATGTCGCTTCTGGACAAACCCGGCGCGCTGGCGAAAATCGCCGCAGCGCTGGGCGATGCGGGCGTGTCCATCGACCGGATGCGGCAATACGGTCAGGACGCCAATCCCGAGGTGGCTCCCGTGCTGATCGTCACCGATGCCACCTCGCGCGCCTCGCTCGACGCCGCCCTCGAAGGCATGAAAGCGACCGCCGTTCTGGCCTCGGAGCCGGTCGCGATCCGCATCGAAAACGTCTGATCCCGCCCGCTCCGGCAGAATTCAGAGGGTCCGCTCAGGCGGGCCCTTTTTATGTTTCCATGGAAAACGTCATGCTGTTGACGTGAAATTGTTACGCCGCGACAAGACGTTAGCGCAAACAACCCATCTGTTAGCGCGCACAGCTCCGCACCCGCCTTGCCCCGCCCCGGAACATGTGGTCATGAAGAGGGGCAGAAATTTCCGTCCGCCCGAAAAGGACCCGTAAGACACATGTCGCAAGCCCCCAATTTCTTTGACCGTATGCTCTCCCTTGGCCTCGCCCGCGTGGCCGAACAGGCCGCCATCGCCTCCGCCGATTACGTCGGCCACGGCGATGAGAAGGCCGCCGATCAGGCCGCCGTCAACGCCATGCGCGATCAGCTCAACAAGCTCGACATCCAGGGCGTCGTGGTGATCGGCGAAGGCGAGCGTGACGAAGCCCCCATGCTCTACATCGGCGAGAATGTCGGCAACGGCAACGGTCCCGCCGTGGACATCGCCCTCGACCCGCTCGAAGGCACCACGCTCACCGCGAAAGACATGCCCAACGCGCTGACCGTGATCGCCATGGCGCCGCGCGGCACACTGCTGCACGCGCCCGACGTCTACATGGACAAACTGGCGATCGGGCCGGGCTATCCGAAAGACGTCGTGTCGCTGGACATGACCCCGACCGAGCGCGTCGAAGCGCTGGCCAAGGCCAAAGGCGTCGCGCCGAAAGACATCACGCTCTGCGTGCTCGAACGCCCGCGTCACGAAGAGATGCTGGCCGAGCTCCGCGCCACCGGCGCCGCGATCCGCATGATCACCGATGGTGACGTCGCCGGTGTCATCCACTGTGCCGAGCCGACCACCGGCATCGACATGTACATGGGCTCCGGCGGTGCGCCCGAGGGTGTGCTCGCCGCCTCCGCGCTGAAATGCATGGGCGGTCAGATGTGGGGCAAGCTGTTGTTCCGCAACGACGACGAACGTGGCCGCGCCGCCAAGGCGGGGATCACCGATCTCGACAAGATCTACTGCCGCGATGAACTCGTTACCTCCGACGTGATCTTCGCCGCCACCGGCGTGACCAACGGCTCCATCGTGCATGGCATCAAGCGCGAACCCGGCTTCCTCACCACAGAAACCATCCTGATGCGCTCGAAAACCGGCTCGATCCGTCGCATGACCTACCGCAACCCGACGACGCCGCGTCACGACTGATCGCAAACGCGCACCGGGCATCGCCCATCTGCGCGACGGCGAGAAGAAACGCTCCCGCCAGTCCGACACTGGCGGGAGTTGTTATATGCGCTGTGCCAGACCGACACTTAGCCCGGCCTTATGGCAGCGATACCGATAACGGTCGTATCAACTCTGTGATGCATCCCAACAGCGCGTTTGCATCCGCCCTCTGCCTCGGCGATATACTGGGCCCATGACCGATTTTCTCAATGTCTCCGCCTCGCTCACTGGCCGCCGCTGGATCGGCCCCACCGCCGATCTCGACCGTCAGGCGGAGCTTCTGGTGCAACAGACCCGCCTGCCTCTGGCACTGTGCCAGACCCTCGCCCGGCGCGGAGTGACGCCCGATGAGGCGGCGCAATTCCTCGACCCGAAGCTCAAGGAGTTGCTGCCCGATCCCCTGACCCTCAAGGACATGGGCGTGGCTGCCACGCGCTTTCTCACGGCGGCAAAACGCGGCGAAAACATCGCGGTTTTCGCAGATTACGATGTGGATGGCGGCACCTCGGCGGCACTTCTGATCACCTGGTTGCGCCAGATGGGGCGTCCCGCGACGCTCTACATCCCCGACCGCATCGACGAAGGCTATGGCCCCAACGAGCCCGCCATGGAGGCGCTTGCCCGCGACCACGACCTGATCGTCTGTGTCGACTGCGGCACACTCTCCCATGACGCCATCGCCGCCGCCATAGGGGCCGATGTGATTGTTCTCGACCACCACCTGGGCGGGGAAACCCTGCCCGACTGTGTCGCCGTGGTGAACCCAAACCGTCAGGACGAAAGCGGCGATCTGGCGCATCTCTGCGCCGCCTCCGTCGTCTTTCTCATGCTGGTCGAAGTCGGGCGGCAAATGCGCGCCGAGGGGCAAAAAGGCCCCGATCTCATGGCCATGCTTGATCTCGTCGCACTCGCCACCGTCGCCGATGTCGCGCCCCTGATCGGTGTCAACCGTGCCCTCGTCCGTCAGGGCCTCAAGGTCATGGCCCGGCGCGACCGGATCGGTTTGCGCGCGCTCGCAGATGTATCCCGCATGGACACTGCCCCCACCTCCTATTCCCTCGGCTTTCTTTTGGGCCCCCGGATCAACGCCGGCGGGCGGATCGGCGCTGCGGATTTGGGCGCACGACTGCTCTCCACCGAAGACCCGCATGAGGCACAGGCCCTCGCCGAACGGCTCGACGCGCTCAACACCGAGCGCCGTGACATCGAAAGCGCCGTGCGCGACGACGCGCTGTTGCAGGCCGAACAGCGCGGCCTCGACGCCCCGCTCGTCTGGGCCGCAGGCGATGGCTGGCACCCCGGCGTGGTCGGCATCGTCGCCTCGCGTCTCAAGGAAGCCACCAACCGCCCCGCCGTCGTCATCGGCTTTGACGAGGACGGCATCGGCAAGGGCTCCGGTCGCTCCGTCTCCGGCGTCGATCTCGGCGCCTCCATTCAACGCCTCGCCGCCGAAGGGCTTTTGGTCAAGGGCGGCGGGCACAAGATGGCCGCGGGCCTCACCGTGATGCGCGACCGGCTTGAGCCCGCGATGGAACGCCTCTCCGAACTTCTCGCCAAACAGGGCGCTGGCGCGATGGGGCCATCCGACCTGAAACTCGACGGCCTCCTGATGCCCGGCGCCGCCACGCCGGAGTTGATCGCACAGCTTGAAGCCGCCGGCCCCTATGGTGCCTCCGCCCCCGCCCCGCGCTTCGCCTTCCCCGCATGCGCGATTCATTTCGCCAAGCGGGTCGGCTCGAACCACCTGAAAGTGACCTTCTCCGAAGGTCAGGGGCCGCGTCTCGACGCCATCTGTTTCGGCGCTTTCGACGGCCCGCTCGGCCCCGCGCTCGAACGCCATGGTGGCGCGCGTTTCCACCTCGCGGGCAAGCTCGAGCTCAACACATGGGGAGGGCGGCAATCCGTCCAACTGCGCCTCGAAGATGCCGCCGAAGCCTGATTTCGCGTATGAAATCCCCCCTGTCAAAAAAACTGCAAAATTCTGTGAGAATCCCTCTTGCGCCCCTCGCGCGCATCTCATAAACACCCGCTCACGCCAAGCGCGGTCCGTTCGTCTATCGGTTAGGACGCCAGGTTTTCAACCTGGAAAGAGGGGTTCGATTCCCCTACGGACTGCCACTTCCCCCCGATATATGCCTGTTTCCAGCCTGTCCAAACGCCTCTGTTGTGCTTTGAGCCATGAGTGGCCTGCGGAGAACCATGACCTGTGTGGCAGGGCCGGATTGTCTACCGCGTTGCATCGGCGGATGCGCACCCCGCTCTTCGCGGAGTGGCATGTGCTTTGAAGTAAGCCGGGGCGACTGTCCTGCAGACTTCGACATTCTCAGTGCATTCCGGCGCAAAAGGTCATGCATCTTGGCGGAGCGGTTTTGGCGCACAGTGCCCGTCAATTCTCTGCGATGCCCCAAGTGGCAGCTCGGACATGGAGATAATGGATGACGCAACAGCGGACTGCGACCGTGGCGGCCGTAAGATAGAAATTTGAGTGGGGAAAGTGGCAGTCCGTAGGGGAATCGAACCCCTCTTTCCAGGTTGAAAACCTGGCGTCCTAACCGATAGACGAACGGACCGCGCTTGGCGTGAGCGGGTGTTTATGAGATGCGCGCGAGGGGCGCAAGAGGAAAATGTGCGAAACCTGCATTTCCTGAGCAGCCATCCCACATGTCCCGCGCAAACCACGCGCAGACAGGCCCCGGATGGTCTGCAAACCGCGTGCAGATTGAGCGGTCAGCCCCTCACCCGATGCTCGACGGGGTCATTGACATGGTCGCTCACATGACCCTTGTGAACCTTGGGATCGAACATGGTTGCCTGCGCACGGCCCTCATATTTAGAACTGTAGAGCGCCAGATCCGCATCGTGAATCATCACATCGGCATTGGGCGTCTCATAGAACTCGGTCGTCGTGACGCCCACGGAGCCGGAAATCCGGCACAGCTCATCCTGATAGGGGATCGGCTCCTCGAGCCGCGTGATGATGCGTTCCGCCGTGCGCATAAGCCCGTCGTGCTCCATGAACTTGTTGAAGATCAGGATGAATTCATCCCCGCCCACGCGCGCGACCATGTCGTCACCCCGGGTCTCTTCGAGCAGAATCTTCGCCACCCGCTGCAATACCGTGTCCCCCGCCGCATGGCCCAGCGTGTCATTGACCGATTTGAAGTAATCGAGATCGAGATGCATGATCGCAAACGGCACACTCGAGCGCAGCATCCGCTCCATCACATGATCCATCGCCCGGCGGTTCTTCAGCCCGGTGAGCGTATCGGTATAGGCCTGTTCCTCGGCGGCGACCTTGGCGCCTTGCAGACGGGCGTTGAGCTGTTTCGTTTCCTCGAGGACGGCCGACTTCGCCTCCACCAGATAGAGCATCTCGATCGCAAGATCGGTATGGGCGAAATCCCCCGAGGTCAGCCGGTAATCCGCCACCGCATCGACGATCGAAATTCCGAAGGACAGGTTCAACAGGTTCAGCCCGGTGCCCGGGATCTCCGCCGCCATGCCCTTGAGCGGCGTGGAAATCCCCGTGAGAAAATTCAGATAGAGCTTCGTCCCCAGCGGGATCGGCCCCGCGCCGCTGCCCCGTCCGTTGTCGCGCACGGAAAACACATCGGCGATCTGCGCTCCGATCAGGCACGCCGGATCGCGCAGCTTCGCCAGCGTCGGCGCGACATAACGGATCACGCCGGCATCGTCATACATCAGGCTCATCGGCATGAAGGCGACCAAAGAAGCTGGATCGAATCTCATCTCTCTCAAGGTTCACCCCCGATCCGCTCGGACAGTTCAAAGGCCCGGCCCTCGGCATAGGCGGCCTCCAGCAGGTTGATGGTGATGATCTCTTCGCCAGAATCCATCCAGCCCTGATGTTCGAGGAACACCAGCGCACCGTAATCGTCCGCCATCGCCCGCATCACCCCCACCATCGCATAGCCGAACCCCGGCATCGAACTGAGGCAACTGAGCCGGAACGTGCCGTCGCCATTGTCCTCGACCCGCAAGGTCGGCATCTCGAGATCCGGCAGGGCCAGTTTCGCCCGCCCTTCCAGATCGTTGAGCGAGAACAGGAATTCCGTGAAATTCTCACCGCCGAAGCGCAACAACCGGCGGATCGCTTCGACATTCGGATGCGACACGAGATAGGTTCCGAGATCCTCGAGAAAGGTTTCGACAGGCTTGTGCAACTGGCGTGCCGCCCGCCCCAACACGTCGATCGTCAACTGGTCGGGATAGCTCAGCATGGCCTCGAAATTGTCAAATCCGAGATCGGCGCTTTCCGCCACCGCCTGCCAGGTCGCCCCCCCGTATGTATCGCGCATGAAGCACTGAATCGCGCGATTGATCATCCCATGCATGACGGCCATGTCTCCCAGTACCACTTGTGGGAGTGTTACGACCTGTCCCTTAAGAAATTACCAATACTGCCGAAACAGTGTCCGCCATCTTCCTAAAATTAATCCGATTTCTGGTACTTTTTGCGAAATTCTACCGCCCGGACAACCACTCCGGCAGGTCCGCGACACTGCCCAGAACCACCTCCGCATAGGGCGCAAGCGCCGCCGCACCCGCCACACCGGTCAGCACCGCCACCGGGATCATCCCGGCCCGCGCCGCCGCCTCCAGATCGTGCAGACTGTCGCCCACCATGACACAGGCCCCGGCGCTCACGCCCAGCCGATCTGCCGCACCAAGGCACGGGCCCGGCTCCGGTTTGCCGCCGAACCCGCTGTCATAGCCCACCACCGTGCCGAAAAACTCCGCCACGCCCATCCTGCGCAGATGATCGTGCCCCGCCGCCTCGAAATCGTTGGTTACGACGCCAAGCGCCAGTCCGCGCGCCCGCAATGCCGCACAGGTCGTGGCCAGCCCCGCCACCGGGGCCGGGACGAAGGCCGCCGGGTCCGGCTCCAGCCAGGACAGGAGTCGATCCGGCGCGGCTTCGGGGAAAAACGGGCTGAGCAGGTCCAGAACCTCCTGCGGCGTGCCCGCGATCACGGCGCTGTCCGGGTGAAACCTCTGCACCCCGCGGTCGAATCCCAACGCCTCGGCCACGGCAGCGCTCAGCCCCGCATCCGCACCGCAGATCCGCGCGATCACCGAGGCCGCCCAAGGCCCCCAGCTCTCCTGAAAATCCATCAACGTGCCGTCCTTGTCGAACAGCACCGCCCCAATCTCGCTCCCGATTTCGCGCATACCCCGGCCTCAGGTCCAGTTGATCTGCGCCCCACCCGGCAGGGCCTGACGCGCGCGCATCGGCTCATACGGATCAAGCCCCGTGGCCGCCGCACAGGCATTGACCCAATCGTCGTCCATGGTCACGAAATCGAGAACCGCCGTGAGGATCTCGACCTCTCCGGCCCGGGCCATCAACTCGCCCGCAGAAATGCCGCTAGAGCCCAGAAACACCGGAAAAATCTCTTCTTCCGAGGCCAGCCAGGCCAGAACTTTCAGGCCGATGACCTCGGCGGATTCCTGCTGCATCTGGGGATAACTCCAAAGGGTTGGAAACACTTTCTTAACCTTTGTGACCGAAATTATTAACCAGACGCAACACCAGAACCACAACAAAAATCAAATGCGGCATGGCGCTCTCCCCCAAAGCCGCAGCCAAAAAGGAACCCCGATGGCGGGCAGAATTCTGATCGCTGACAACGTGCCGACCAACAGGATCATCCTCAAGGTCAAGCTCGCGTCCGCCTTCTACGACGTCTCCCAGGCCACAACCGGCACGGCGACGCTCGCACAGGCGCGCGCAGAGCGGCCCAACCTCATTCTCCTCGATGTCGATCTCGGCGACATGTCGGGCTTCGAGACCTGCGCCCGGCTCAAAGCCGACCCGCTGACCGCGCATATTCCCGTCGCCATCCTCACCCCCGCGCAAAACCCCGAAGCCAAGATCGCGGCGCTCAAGGTCGGTGCCGACGAGGTGCTGTCGAAACCGCTTGACGAATTGACCCTCACCGCGCGGGTTCGCGCCCTGATGCGCGCCTCCGCCACCTCCGAAGAGCTGCGCCGCCGCAACGAGACCGCCCGCGCGCTGGGGTTTTCCGAAGCGCAAAGCCAGTACGAGACTCCCGGAAAGATCGCTCTGATCGGAGCGACCACCGAGGAGGCGATGAGCTGGCGCGCCGGGCTCAAGGGCATGGTGCATGACGAGATTGCCATCGAACGCGCCGATCACCTGCTCGAAACCATCTATCATGGCGAGATTGCCGATCTCTACGTGATCTCCACCCGCGCCGGAGGCGACGGGCTGCGACTGATCTCCGATCTGCGCGCCCGCGAAGCCACCCGTGGCGCCGGGATCGTCGTCGTGCATGGGGGGCAAGACCGGCGCGAGGCGCTGATGGCGCTCGATCTCGGGGCCAACGATCTGATCGCCCGCGGTGCCGACCCCGAAGAAATGGCCCTGCGCCTGCGCAGCCAGATGCGGCGCAAGAAGGAAACCGACCTGCTCAAACTCACCCTCGACGAGGGGCTCCGCCTCGCCACCCGCGACAAGCTCACCGGGCTTTACAACCGGCATTATGCCCTGCCCCATCTCGACAAGATCGCTCGCGAAGCCCGCGCAACCGGCCAGCATTTCGCCCTCATGCTGATCGACATCGACCGGTTCAAATCCGTCAACGACACCTGGGGCCATGCCACGGGCGACGCGGTTCTGATCGAAGTGGCCAGACGGCTCGCGGACAATCTCCGCGGCATGGATCTGGTGTCGCGCTTCGGCGGTGAGGAATTCCTGATCTGCATGCCGATGACCTCTCTGATGGAGGCCCGCGCCGTCGCCGAACGGCTGCGTGCCGGGATTTGTGCCCGTCCGGCTGCAATCGCCCCCGACACGACCCCGATCAGCGTTTCCGTCTCCATCGGCCTCGCCATGGGGGGCGATCAGGGCGCCGCGACACCCGATATCGACACGCTTCTGGCCATCGCCGACCGCGCGCTTTACGCCGCCAAGGCCGAAGGCCGCAACCAGGTCACGCTGGGTTCTTACGCCGCCTGACGACGGCGCACATCCACCTGATCTTGCCATGACACGTCCGCTCTGCCAGCATGATCTGCACATGCTCGCAAAGCCCTCTTGTCACGTCTGGACCCGACATGATGCAACGCCTGACCGGCCTTCTCCTTCTCACGCTCTGCCCGGCGGCCAGCTTCGCCTTTTCGCCGCTGGAGCGCATGATCCTTGAGGAGTTGACCTGTGAGCGCGCACCAAACTCTCTCGCCATCCTGCGCAACCTGTCGGACAACGGACAAATCACCCCCGGCGACAACCTCGGATATGACAGTCTGAGTTGCTGGAAGATCGTGGGGGGCCTCACCCTCGCCGGAATGCCCTTCGAGAGCCTTTGCGTCTACGAAGAATCCCCCTCGCTGCAGGCCAGCCATCCCGAATTTTATTATCGCGGCCCCGGCACGTCTCCGGGTCAAACCCTCTCTCTCGGCTCTTCCGAGAGCGCCGACGCCCTGTCCGATTGGTATCTGGAGATTTTCGGCCCGCGCAATATCTACACCGCCATTGCCGAGGGCGAGGAGACGACGCTCCAAACGCTCAGCGAAGTGAGCTGTACCGACTGGATGCTGCCCCGGCCCCGCGACTGAGACGTGCAAAAGCGCCCCTCAGGGCGCTTTTTCCATTCTCAGCGGCCCGGACTATTTCCCGGCCCGCGCGCGCCCTGTTCATGCGGTCGGTGCGGCGGGTTACGCAGCATCTCCTCGAGCCGTTCGGCATAGGCCTGACGTTCCTGCGCGCTCATCTCCGCGATCTGCTGCGCCACGAGGCGGGCGCCGATCTGTTGGCCGCGAGCAAATTCCTTTTGCTGTTCGGAGAGCAGCGTCTCGAACCCGGCCGCGTCGAAATCGTCCGCCTTGAGCGCCGTGATCATCGCGCCGAACATCGCGCCCACCTTGGCCCGCGCGGCTCTCGGATCGCCCGCGCTGCGCGCAAATTCACGCCCCAGCGCCCGCCGGTCCTCGGTCTCAAGCGCCCCGACAAAAGGCCCAAAGCCGAAATCGCGCGCCTGCAAGGTCCGCGCCCGGTCCATGCCCGCATTCCAGCGCAACACCGCACCGCCGACGATCCCGAGGATCGCGACATTCAGCGCCAGGGACAGCACAAGCACGATGCGGCTCCAGTGCACGCCCTTGCCCGGCGCCGTGCTGGGGTTTTGTTCATCCGTCATCGCTTATCCTTCCGCCGCCAGTTCGTAAAAGCTCGGGAGCAGCGCGTCGATCCCGTATTCGCTCGTCGCCGTGTCATAGGCTTCCGTGCCGGATACATAGGATCCTGTCGCAAGAACGGTCACCGCAGACGGGGCTCCAAGCCCGATCGCAAGCCCCGCGACACCTGCCGTCGCAAGCCCGGCCACCGCACGCCAGCCGCCCAGCGCCGCCACCATGGCCGCCATCAGCGGGTGACGCTGTTTCGCAGGGGCACGCAGCGCCGCAAGCCGTGCCGCCTCGGCGGCCTCGCGTGCCATGATCTCCGCCTCGGCATCGGCGAGGACGCGTTCCATCAGCCCGCCAGACGGCAGCACGGTCTCGTGCCGCATGTCGGCAAAAAGCGCCTCCAGCTCCCGTTCCGGAAACTCAACCGTCCGTTTGTCGTCACGATCCGTCATTTTCGAACCCCAATATCTCGCGTTGCAACGCCAAAGCCGCCGCCAGCGCCCTCTTGCCGCGCGCGGTCAGACTTTCGACCGCCTCGACACTGATCTCCAGAACCTCGGCAATCTCCGGATTGCCCAATCCCTCGATATGTCTCAACACCACCGCTTCACGTTGCCGGTCTGGCAACTGATCCAGCGCGGCCTGCAACGCATCGACCCTCTGACGCTGCATCAGCACCGCATCCTGCGAAGGCCGTCCGTCTTCCGGCTCGGCGATCTCGTCGAGCCCCTTGCTGCGCCGCTTGCGCAGCCGGTCGGTGCACAGGTTGGTCACGACCCGATAGAGCCATGTCGTCACCTGCGCCTCGCCCTGCCGCCACTCCGGCGCGATCTTCCAAAGCCGCAACATGGCGTCCTGCGCCACATCCTCCGCCTCTTCGCGATCCTTCAGAAGCCGGGCGGCATAGCCCACAACCCGTGGCGTCAGCCGAAGGGTCAACGCGCGCGCCGCCGCCCTGTCGCCATTGCCGAAGGCAACGAGCAGGGCTTCGTCGGAAACATCATTGAGGGCGTCGAAGGGCATGGTCATCACCGGTTCTGCGTAGCGCATACGTCGCGGCAGGTCCATCGCGCGCTCGATCGGGGACGCACCCGCCCCCGATCCGCTCACGTGACGGCTCAGTTGCCGTCGGCCTCAGGTGCATCCACCGGGGCTTGCTGGCCATACATAGGGCCGTAGCCCTGGCCGTTCATCGGGCCGTATCCCTGACCGTAGCCCATGCCGGGCTGACCATACATCGGGCCATAGCCCTGGCCGTAGCCCATTCCCGGCTGCCCCTGCATCGGACCATAACCCTGACCGTTCATCGGACCGTAGCCCTGGCCGGAACCTTGGCCATACATCGGGCCATAGCCCATCCCCGGCTGGCCCTGCATCGCACCATAGCCCTGACCGTTCATCGGACCGTAGCCCATGCCCGGATGGCCCATCATGCCCATATGGCCTTGCTGCATCTGGCCCCTCATCTGACCGCCCATGCGGCCCTGTTTGCCCTGCATCTGACCACCTTGGCGGCCCTGCATCCAGCGGGTCATCATCGACAGTTCTTCTTCGCTCAGCGCCCCGTCATTGTCGCGGTCGAGACGGTCAAAAATCGTGCCCGCCCCGGGTCCCTGCATTTCCTCGGCGCTCAACACGCCGTCGCCGTCGGCGTCGCGAGCCTCAAGCATCGCCGTCGCGCGCGCCTTCATCTGTTCGGCACGCCGAGCTTCCTGTCGGGCATAAAGCTCATCCGCGTCGACGGTACCGTCACCGTTGCTGTCAACCGTGGCGAATTGCGCCGCGCGGAAGGCGTCGATTTCCTCCTGGGTGATCTTGCCGTCTTCATCGGCATCGACCGTCGTGAAATCGAAATCCGGACCGAAGGGACCAAAGCCCCGCTGACCGTTCATCTGACCACCCATCTGACCGGTCGCGCATCCCATGCGCGCCATCCGGTCCTTTTGCCCCATGCCCGCAGCCATCGCCACGGTGGTGCCGCCCAGAACAGCGATCACTGCAACGGCGGAAACAATGCTTTTACGTTTCATGTCTTTCATCCTCTCAAGGCTACCCTTGCGCGGTCGTGTCGAACTCCCCTTCAAACCGCGCTTTCAGGAATACAAACGCGCCATCTCCCGGTTTCCGTCGCCTCCTCCGGCGAAAACCCGCATCAAACCCGCATCACGGCGTCGTGAACGGTAGCTTTGCCGCCGAAAACATGTCAGCCTGCCCGTGGAGGAGAGCGCGACGGGCCCCGCGCGCGACATCGCGCCGCAAGGACAATCCGCGCGGCACGTTCGATTGTGCTATCCTTTAGACTTCGCCCGAACCGCACATGAAGGCGCGCACCAGATGACTGATCTTTCTCACGGCTACATGGCCGCACAGACCTCCCCCTCCGATTGCGAGCGCGAATTGCGCCCCGCGTTGACACGCGGCTGGAAACGCCGTTGCCCCTGTTGCGGCGGAGGGCCGATGATGAAGGGCTACCTGACCGTGCGTGACGAATGCCCGGTCTGTGGCGAAGACCTGTCGCATCACCGCGCCGATGACGGGCCGGCCTATCTCACCATCCTGATCGTCGGCCACCTGATGGCGCCGCTTCTCGGCTGGGTCTTCGTCGCCTTCCGTCCCGATCCTCTGGTGCTGGTCGCGATCTTCGCCACCGGCACGGTCGCGCTCTCGCTCTATCTCCTGCCGCGCCTCAAGGGGATGATCGTCGCCTTCCAATGGGCGAAACGCATGCACGGATTTGGTGACGAAGATGCGTGACGGCACGCCCGATCCGCGAGCGGCAAAATCCTATGCCCTCGCGCGCCACGACGGTCAGACGGACAAGCTCGGCATCGCCTATCGGCACCATCTCGAAGACGTCGCGAATCGCGTCTCGTCCTGCTCTGCGGTCATCCGTTGCACCGCATGGCTGCATGACTGTGTCGAGGACACCGGTGCCACACTGGACGAGATCGACGCCCGGTTCGGCCCAAAGGTCCGCGCCGCGGTCGGCGCCATGACCAAACGCGACGGCGAGGACTATCTTCGCGATTACCTGCCACGCCTGATGCGCAATCCCGATGCGGTCCAGGTCAAAATCGCCGACGCCGCGCACAATCTCGGCAAGGCGCATCTCTTGGCGGAGACAGATCCGGAACGCGCCCGGGCTTTTGACGCAAAATACCGGCACGTCCTCGACACGCTCGGGGCCCCCTCCGCGACGCCGGAGCGACTGGTCTTCCGCGACGGAGCCTGGCACAGCTTCCCGGCCTGAGCCCGCCCGCTCAGAGCGCCTTTTCATAATGAATGCGCTGATATCCATCGCTCTCGCCGCGATGGGTCTCGTGATATCCAAGCTTGGGATAAAGCGCCTGCGGCCCGGCCATCACCTCATTGGTATAGACCCGCATAAGGGCCGCGCCCTCATCGCCCGCCTGCGCCTCCGCCGCTTCAATCAAACGCCGCGCAAGCCCCTGCCCCCGCGCCGTCTCCGACACCGCCAGCACATCGAGCATCATCGCCCCGTCTTCCTCGGGATAGATGAAGACCACCCCCAAAACCGCCGCGCCCCGGACCGCAACCGTCACCCGCCCCCGCGCCACGATCTCCGCATAATCATAAAGCGCGGGCGCCGGCGGCTTGCCGATCAGCGGCGTATATTGTGCAAAGGCCGTCACCACCAGATCGGTGATCGCCGCCACATCTTCGGGCACGGCCGGGCGCAGCATCGGGGGCATCGTTTCACTCATCGCACCACTCATCCACATCGCCCGCGCCCTGTCATGGGGCCAGATCTGCTCAGAGATAGAGCCTGCCCGCGTTGCAATGGCCCTGCAACGGCCCTGTGCACCGCCGCGCGTCACGGCAGAAATTGACAGAAGCCCCGCGCGCCCGTTCTATCGGCACAGCACAACAGAAAGCCCGCACCATGACCGACACCACCCCCGACTTTCCCCTGCTCGACCTCGCCGCCTTTGCCGCCGCGGGGCCAGAGGGCCGCGCGGCCATCGGTGCCGAGGTGGATCGCATCTGTCGCGAAACCGGCTTTCTCGCCGTCACCGGCCACGGTGTGCCCACGGATGTGATCGCGGCGCTCTGGTCCCACGCCCGTGCGTTTTTCGCGCAATCGCCTGAGGCGAAACACAAGGTCGCCCCCACTCCGGGCGGTCCCTATGGCTATCTCGGCCCCGGCACCGAGGCTCTGGCGAAATCCCGCGGTGAGGACACGCCCCCGGACCTGAAGGAAAGTTTCAACGGCGGCCCCGCTGCCATCCCGCCCGGCGAGACCGACCCCGATGCGCTCGCCTTTTGCTACGCCCCGACACCCTTCCCGGACCTGCCGGGCTTCAAAGACGCATGGCGCAGCTATTATGCGGAAATGGAGGCCTTGGCGGCCCGGATCATGGAGGTCTTCGCCGTCGCACTGAAGCTGCCCGCCGATCATTTCGCACCCTATATCACCACGCCGATCTCCGGCATGCGGGCGCTCAATTACCCCGCGCAAGACAAGACCCCCGAAGAAAATCAGCTCCGCGCCGGCGCCCACACGGACTATGGCTCGCTGACGATCCTCCTGCCCGAACCCGGCTCGCGCGGTCTGGAAATCCTGACGCCGGAAGGGAACTGGAAAGGCATCCCGCCCGTCGACGGCGCCTTCGTGATCAACATCGGCGATCTCATGGCGCTCTGGACGGGTGGCCGCTGGACCTCGACCCTGCACCGCGTCGTCACGCCGCCGGACTGGGCCACCAAGACGCGCATGTCGATTGCCTATTTCCATCAGCCGAACTGGCACGCCGAGGTCAAACCGCTCTCCGGCCCCGCCTCCGAGGCAGTCACCTCCGGGCCTTATCTGATGAGCAAATTCGCCGCCGCCAACGGCTAAGACAAAGAGGCTTACGCCTCCTCCCCGGTCGCATCCGTTTCCGACAGCGTATACCGAAGCCCCCAAGCGCGCAGCCCCGTCAGGATCGGTGTTAGCGCCTCGCCCTTCTCCGTCAACCGGTATTCCACCTTGGGTGGCACCACCGGATAGACGGTGCGCGTCAACACGCCGTCCGCCTCCAACTCCCGCAGTTGCTTCGTCAACGTGCGTTGCGTAATCGCGCCCACCGCGCGCCTGATTTCGCTGAACCGCATCTCTCCGCTCAGCAGATGGAACAGGATGACGCCCTTCCACTTGCCGCCGATCACCTCGAGCGCGCTTTCGACCGCACAATTCTTCGAATGGCTGTAGCTGGTGAAACGCTGCGCCCGTCCCGGCGCGCCGGTGTTCCGGTCCTCCATGGTATCCTCTTTGATACTGAGTATATAAATAGTGCATTCTTGCCGATGATATACCGAAATCCGATACATGTGTCAGCCGCTCCGCGCGCCGCGCAAAATCCGAGGAATACACATGTCCGATTTCGACCGCTCCCCCGACGGCCTTGCCTTTTCCCTCGCCGTTCAGGCGGCACAAGACAGGCTTGGCTCCCGTCCACAATATGCACGGGCCCAATGGCCCATCGACATCTCCCCGGACCTCGAAGCGTTCATCTCCGCCCAGCGTAGCGTCTTCCTCGCAACGGCCAGCGCCGAAGGCCAGCCCTATGTCCAGCATCGCGGCGGTCCGCCGGGCTTTCTGAAAGTGCTGGATTCGCGCAGCATCGGCATGGCCGATCTGCGCGGCAACGGTCAGTATATTTCCCTCGGCAACCTGTCCGAAAACGACAGGGTGGAGCTGTTCCTGATTGACTATGCCCACAGGCGCCGGGTCAAGATCTGGGGCCGGGCGCGCATGGTCGAGGACGACCCCGATCTGGTCGCCCGCCTGATGCCTGACGCCATGCGAGGCCGGGCCGAGAGAGCCTTTCTGATCGAGGTCGAAGCCTGGGACGTGAATTGCCCGCAGCATATCCCCCAGCGCTTCGAAGCCGAGGATGTGGCCGCCGCGCTGGCCGAAAAAGACCGCAGGATTGACGAACTGGAACGCGAGATCGAAGGCATCCGCAGCCGCTTCCCGAATTGGGAGGGCTGCGGAGACGATCTCTGGGAAACGTAAGCCGGGCAGACCTAAGCCCAAGAAACGTAAGAGGGGCGGCTCCGTTTACACTTTCCCGTTCCTGCCGCGCCGCGCATCCGGGTGCAGTGCGGAGGCAAGAATATGTTCGCTCTTATGCACCACATGCCCCGCCTGCCCCACGATCAGCGGATCCGGCTCGCCGATCAGGTCTTCGTCCTTATCCGGGTAATCGAGGGTCATCAGGAAGTGCTTCATGCATTCGATCCGGGCGCGTTTCTTGTCGTTCGATTTCACGATGATCCATGGCGCATCCGCCGTGTCCGTGTAAAAGAACATCGCCTCTTTCGCCTCGGTGTAATCGTCCCATTTGTCGAGAGAGGCCTTGTCGATCGGCGACAGTTTCCATTGCTTGAGCGGATCGGTTTCGCGCGATTTAAACCGGCGCTGCTGTTCGGCCTGGGTCACCGAGAACCAGTATTTGTAAAGCTTGATCCCCGAACGCGTCAGCATGCGTTCGAATTCCGGCGTCTGGCGCATGAATTCGAGATATTCGTTCGGCGTGCAGAACCCCATCACCCGCTCGACCCCCGCGCGGTTGTACCACGAGCGGTCATAGAGCACGAATTCTCCGCTGGTCGGCAGGTGTTCGACATAGCGTTGGAAGAACCACTGGCCCTTTTCGGTCTCCGTCGGTTTGTTGAGCGCCACGACACGCGCATGCCGCGGGTTCATATGCTCCATGAACCGCTTGATCGTGCCGCCCTTGCCCGCCGCATCGCGCCCCTCAAACAACAACACATATTTCTCGCCGGTCTGCTGCGCCCAAAGCTGCGCCTTGAGCAATTCCGCCTGAAGCGCCACCTTGGTGCGCTCGTATTCCAGCCGCGACATCTTCTTGCGATACGGGTATTTGCCGGTCTCGAAGGCGGCGCGGATCTTGTCCGGCGTCACCGTCGGGAATTGCTTCGGCCCGCCATGCACGACCGCATCATCCGCCCCGCTTGCCTGCGGCGCAGCAGACGTGCCATTGACGGTTCCGTTCACGGTCCCGGTCGGGTTCTCGACGGACACAGGGGTTTCGGTGGCGGGCGTCATGGGCGTCGTCATGCGGGCATATCTCCATTGTTCGGCAAACTGTGCGCTTGTCATCTCCCTGTTACACGAAAATCCTTTGCTTTTCCTTGATCTGAGGCAAGGTTTTCGACCTTTCCCCCGCAAGCGCTTGCGCCTTTTGCGCCCCGATGGTCTAATCCTTGACCAAATTCGCCATCATAAGAATCGAGCAATCACCATGTCCGACGATCTCCTCGCAGGGGCCGAGCCCGCCTATGACGCTTCCTCCATCGAGGTGCTCGAAGGGCTGGAACCCGTCCGAAAACGTCCGGGCATGTATATCGGCGGCACCGACGAGCGCGCGCTGCATCACCTTGTGGCCGAGATTCTCGACAATTCGATGGACGAGGCCGTCGCCGGTCACGCCAACCGCATCGAGATGACGCTCCATGCGGATTACTCGGTGACGATCACCGACAACGGTCGCGGCATCCCGGTCGATCCGCACCCGAAATTCCCCGGCAAATCCGCGCTCGAGGTCATCCTCTGCACGCTCCACGCCGGCGGCAAATTCTCCGGCAAGGCCTATCAGACCTCCGGCGGTCTGCACGGCGTCGGCTCCTCCGTGGTGAACGCGCTCTCCGATCTGATGATCGTGCAGGTCGCCAAGAACAAGGAGCTGTTCGAACAGCGCTTCTCCCGTGGCATTCCGCAGGGTCCGGTCGAGAAAATCGGCGCGGCCCCGAACCGGCGTGGCACCTCGGTGAAATTCCACGCCGATGCCGAGATTTTCGGCTCGCACCGGTTCAAGCCCAAACGCCTCTTCACGCTCGCCCGGTCCAAGGCCTATCTCTTCTCCGGCGTCGAAATTCGCTGGAAGAGCGAGATCGACGATGGCGAAACGCCCACTGAGGCCACCTTCCATTTCCCCGGCGGCCTCGCCGATTACCTGTCTGAGACGCTGGGCGCCGTGACCACCTATTCCGAGCGGCCCTTCGCTGGCGTGGTCGAATTCGGCCCCCGCTTCGGCGTCCCCGGCAAGGTCGAATGGGCGATCAACTGGACCCCGTCGCGCGACGGGTTCATCCAGTCCTACTGTAACACCGTGCCGACCCCCGAGGGCGGCACCCATGAGGCGGGCTTCTGGGCCGCCGTGCTCAAGGGCGTGCGCGCTTACGGCGAACTGGTCGGCAACAAGAAGGCCAAGGACATCACCCGCGACGATCTCCTGACCGGCGGCTGTGCCCTTGTCTCCTGTTTCATCGCCGACCCCGAATTCGTCGGCCAGACCAAGGACCGCCTCGCCACCACCGAGGCCGCGCGTCTGGTCGAGAACTCCGTCCGCGATCACTTCGACAACTGGCTCGCCGCCGACACCAAATCCGCCGGTGCGATCCTCGATTTCCTTGTGCTCCGCGCCGAAGAACGCATGCGCCGCCGTCAGGAAAAAGAGACCCAGCGCAAATCCGCGACCAAGAAACTCCGCCTGCCTGGCAAGCTCACCGACTGTACCTCGAAAGACCGCTCGAACACCGAGCTGTTCATCGTCGAGGGCGACAGCGCCGGCGGTTCCGCCAAAGGTGCCCGCAAACGCGAAACGCAGGCTTTGTTGCCGCTCAAAGGTAAAATCCTCAACGTCTTGGGCGCGGCCTCGAACAAGCTCACCTCGAACCAGGAAATCTCCGATCTCTGCGAGGCCTTGGGCGTTGGCATGGGCACGCGCTTCAACGTCGACGACCTGCGCTATGAACGCGTCATCATCATGACCGACGCCGACGTCGACGGCGCCCATATCGCGTCCCTCTTGATGACCTTCTTCTACACCCAGATGCGCCCCCTCATCGACCAAGGCCACCTCTACCTCGCCTGCCCGCCGCTCTACCGCCTGACCCAAGGCGCGAAACGCGTCTACTGCCTCGACGAGGCGGAGCGCGATGAATGGCTCGACAAAGGCCTTGGCGGCAAAGGCAAAATCGACGTCTCACGCTTCAAAGGTCTTGGCGAAATGGACGCCAAGGATCTGAAAGAAACCACAATGGACCCGGCCACGCGCAAGCTCATCCGGGTGACGATCGACGAAGACGAACCCGGCGAAACCGCCGATCTGGTGGAGCGTCTGATGGGGAAAAAGCCCGAGCTGCGGTTCCAGTACATTCAGGAAAACGCGCGGTTTGTTGAGGAATTGGATGTGTAGGGAGTTCTCAAAAGTTTTACTTTCGAGAAGGGGGATGGATGGAGAAAGAAGTTTTAGAAACTTCATTGCATTGGACTGAATACTTCAAAGCAATTGGCCCAACGATTATTGCCCTCTTTGTGGCATATATTGCCTATCAGCAATGGCGGGTTAGCAAAGACACCTTTCGCGAAAAGATGTTTGATCGCCGAATGACTGTCTTCGAGAAGGTATCTGACGCGATTGCACTTGTTATCAGAGATGGAGGAGCTAGCGCCCCAGACGGAAAGCAAGTTCACTTTTCGGAATTAGGGACAGCTTGGCACACATCAAAATTTCTTTTTGGAAAAGAAGTGTCCGACTATATCTGGGATTTTCGTGATCGCCTTATAAAAGTTCGATACCACGAAGAGACGATGGCGCACACTCGGATAGAAGGCCCCCAAGAAGAATACCAATCTCATGTTTCACAGAAACATGCCCTACTAAACGAGATATTTAAGCACGAACAAGACAAAGCATACGCCATCTTTTCTCAATATCTAGCGTTCAAACGATAACTCCAAGCGTCCTGCCCGTGGTGGGGCGCAAGCATCCTGCCGACGGCCCAATGCCGCCCACCGGCAACAATCCCCCCCGCCTCGGCACCCTTCCGCCCATCCCCTCACTGAGGGGAACCCTTCCGCGCCCGGCCACGTTATATCTCCGAAAACGACATTCGGAGGACAGAGCATGATCTCTTTCACCAAACCCCTTCTCCTTGCCGCCGCGGTACTCGCCGCCGCCCCGGCGCTCGCCGATGGGCACAAAGACAAGAAACCCAGAAACGCCCCGCAAGAGGTCTATGTCTACCACGTGCCCAAAGGCTGCCACCTGCCGCCGGGGATCGAAAAGCAGATGCGTGAGGGCAAGCGCAGCACCCTGCCGCCGGGCCTCGCACAGCAATGCTACGGCAAACAGGCGGCTTACCGCTACGAGCGTGGCGACCGTCTGCCCGACGGCTACCGGGTGATCCGAGATTACGACCGCTACGGTCTGCCCGATCCGAAAGGCGACCGATACGTGGTCTCCGGCGACACGATCTACAAGATCGCCCGCGACGCCGCGATCGTGATCACCGCCATGGGGATTTACAACAACATCACCGGCAACTGACCCCGTCGTCCCCGACCCTGCGCCCGCTCGCGCAGGGTCCACCATCAGGGGCCGACAAAAGTCCGACGCAAATCCGACGCTTTGCCGACAGCTCTCAACGCATCCTGAAAGCCCCGATCAAAGCCTTTGACCGCCCGGCTTCCACGCCGCATAGTCGCGCCATGATCCGGTCTTTCGACACTCTGGCCCTCACCGCCGCCCATCGGCGGCTCGAAGCGCTGTTCACCGAACGCCCCCATCTCGCCGCCCGCGCCAAAGACGTCGATGCCGTCCAGACCCGTGGTCAGCGCGCGGTGTTTCGCCTCCTCTGGGACGACCATCCGGCGATTGCCAAGCTGATCTGGCACAGCGAGAAAACCCGCGCTGTCAATGGCCAGACCTCCGCGCTGCGCGAGATGGTTGAAACTCTCATGGGCCGCCCTGCCCATGTGCCACAAGTGCTTCATATCGCTCCGAAATCCGGGTTTTTCGTGATCTCCTTCATCGAGGGGAAAAGCGGGGATGAGCTGCTCCGCGACCGGGGAGCCGCAGCCCTCCCCGAGCTTGTCGAAGCGGCGCGTCTGTGGCTGTCAGAGGCCACGCGCGATGACCGGCACCCCGGCGCCTTCCCCATGGCCCGCGCCCGGCGCATCCTCGACGACTGCGCCGACGGCCCCGCCCGCGACGTGGTCCTGCGCACCCGCGATTTGTTAAAACACGCGCCCGAAACCCTGACGATCTGTGGCGGTCATGGCGATTTCTGGCCCGCAAACCTGATCATAGGCCCCGCGGGCGTCACCGCCATCGACCTCTCCGGACGGCGGTCGAACGCGCTCCTCGAAGACATCGCCTGTTTCGCGCAAGGCCTTGCAGAACATAGCGAATTTGGCCTGACTTCTGCGATCACCACACCGCTTTTGTCGCTCCTGCCGGAGGCGGAAACCACCCGCGCCTTTCCGATTTTCAGCGGTCTGGCGCTGGCGCGCAAGCTCCATGCCGGGGGCGGTCTCGGCTACGCCCATGAGCGCGCCCGGTTTCTCGGGGAAACCCCTTAAACCGGCACGATCTGGCCGTCTTCAAGCCGCACCACCCGGTCCATTTTCGCAGCCAATTCAAGGTTATGCGTGGCAATCAGGGCCGACAGCCCCTCGTCGCGCACAATCCCCATCAGCACATCGAACACCAAAGCCGAGGTCGTCGGATCGAGGTTCCCGGTCGGTTCGTCCGCAAGCAAAAGCCCCGGCTTGTTGGCCAGCGCACGGCAAAAGGCGACCCGTTGCTGCTCGCCGCCCGAAAGCGCCGAAGGCCGGTGCGAGGCACGTTTGCCGACGCCGACTTTTTCGAGCAAATTCATCGCCCTGTCCCGCGCCTCGCGCTCCGGAACGGCATTGGCGAGTTGCGGCAGGATGACGTTGTCGAGCGCCGTGAACTCGGGCAGCAGATGGTGGAACTGGTAAATGAACCCCACCCCCGCGCGGCGCATGGCGGTGCGGGTCTTGTCGCCCTGCCCGGTCATGTCCTGCCCATTGATCCGAACCGTGCCCGTGTCGGGCAGGTCCAGAAGCCCCGCGATGTGCAGAAGCGTCGATTTCCCGGCCCCGGACGGCGCGATCAGCCCAACGATCTCGCCGCGTGCGACGGTGAGGTCCACGCCGCGCAACACATCGACTTCGTTGGGTTTTCCGGCGTTGTAGGTCTTTCGGATCTGGTTCAGGGACAGCATGTCACTCATAGCGCAGCGCCTCCACAGGGTTCATCCGTGCGGCTCGGCGCGCGGGCAGGATGGTGACGATGAAGGACAGGCCAAGCGAGAGGCCGACCGCTTTGAAAATATCGACGGCACGCAGCTCGGCGGGCAGTTCGTAAATGCCCCGGATCGACGGGTCCCAGGCGCCGCCGCCGCTCATCCAGTTCACGAAACTCAACACCTGGTCGATATAAATCGCAAACAACGACCCGAGGATCACGCCGAAAAGCGTCCCCAACACGCCGGTGATCGCCCCGCAGATGAAAAACACCCGCAACACGGACCCTTCGGTCAGCCCCACGGTGCGCAGGATGCCGATGTCCCGGCCCTTGTTCTTAACCAGCATGATGAGGCCGGACACGATGTTCATCGACGCGATGAGCACCAGCACCGAAAGGATGACGAACATCACATTGTCCTCGATGTCGAGCGCGCGCAGGAAGGCCCCCGAGGCATCGCGCCAGGTCCAGACCATGCCCCGCTCTCCGACGGCTTGCAAGAGCGGCAGGGTGATGTCGTCGACCTGATCCGGGTGCTCCACCATCACTTCGATCTCGTCGGCAGCACCCTGCCGGTTGAAGAATTTCTGCGCCTCGGCGAAAGGCAGGTAAGCGCGTGTCTTGTCAATGTCATAGCGCCCGGCGGAGAAGACATAGACGACTTCGAAGGCCGATACGCGCGGACTTGTGCCGAAGGCGGTCTTGGCGCCATCCGGTGAAATCAGCTTGATCTTGTCGCCGACGGTAACGCCCAGCTCGCGCGCCACGCCGGAGCCGATGGCAATGCCCTCAGAGAAGCGCGAAACATCGCCCCAATGCTCGTCCGGCGAGATCGCCACACGCGGGATAGTCATCAGGTTCTCGGGCGTGATGCCATAGACCTCGATGCCTGCATTGCGACCGTTAGACGAGACCATGACCTGCCCGCGCACCAGAGGCGCGGCGCGGGTCACACCCGGCACCTCGCGCAGCTTGGCGGCCCAGTCGTCATAATCCGTGAGCGCACGCGAGGTGGTGCCCTCCGGCGTCACGTAGATCGAGGAATAGACCGTCACATGCGCATTGGAGCCGAGGATCGTATCGACGAATTCATCGCGAAACCCGGTGCGCACCGCAAGCGTGATGATCAGCGCCGCCACGGCCAAAGTGATGCCGATCAGAGAAATCCATGTCATCACCGACACGCCCCCCTCTTCGCGCCGCGCGCGCAGGTAGGCAAAGGCGATTTTCCACTCGAAGCGGGAAAAGGGCTTGGTCGTTCTGGCCGCGTCCACCGGGGGGCTCCTCACAAGTTTGCCAGACCAAACCCTTTGGCACGCCAAAGGTCAAGCGCAGGCGGGGTGAAGCCTGCGTGAACGCCAGCGATCAGAACGTGAGACCCGCACGCGTCTTGCTGCGCCGGAACGGCCAGAGCAGAAGCGCCAGAAGCCCCGAGAGCGCGGCCCAGCCCGCCGCATAGCCCGCAAGCGCGGAAATCCCGCCCTCGAGCGTGAGCGGCAAAGCCGGGCGAAAATCGTCGAAGGTGGCACGGGCGAGTTTCGTGTCGGCCACACGCTGCGGCATGGTCAGCCGCTCGAGCGGCGTGGCGGCGCGCAACACGGTGAGGTCGTCGGAGAGACGTCCGTGCCGGTCGATGGTTTCACGCATGTCACGACGGCGGTTTTCGAGAAATACCGAACCGCCCATGGAGGCCAACGCTTCCTCCCGGGTCATTTCCGCTTTCTGCGCGGAGGCGTCGAAATCGGCAATCACAACGCCGAGGGCCTCGACCTGACCGGCGAGGCGTTGGGTATATTGCTGGGTGAACTCGGGAAACTGGGACACAACGGCGGCCCCCAACAGGCCGCCCGCAAGGGCGAGTGCTCTCAACATGGCTGCCTCTCTTCCGTCTGCTGCGGAATCCGTCTTTGCGGAATTTCTATGGCGCAGAGGCTAAAAGGATTCGGGGGCGGGACACAAATGCCCCGCCCCCGAATGTGCGAAATCTCGCGAAAACTCGCCGATGGCGTCGTTAGACACCCGCGTAGATTTTCACGATTTTCTCAACCGCCAATTCCGGCGTCATCTCTTCGCTCTCGCCCGTCTTGCGGCAGGTCACTTCGACCACGCCGTTTTTGAGGCCCCGCGGACCGACGGTGATGCGCCACGGCAGACCGATCAGGTCCATGGTGGCAAATTTGCCGCCCGCACGTTCGTTGCGGTCGTCATAAAGCGCCTCAAGGCCCAGCGTTTCGAAGGACTTATAGAGCGCCTCACAGGCGGCATCGGCCTCTTCGTCGCCCTGTTTCAGGTTGACGATGCCGACGTGGAACGGCGTCACCCCCTCCGGCCAGATGATGCCCTTGTCGTCATGGTTCGCCTCGATCAGCGCGCCCAGAAGACGCGACACGCCGATGCCATGCGAGCCCATGTGCACAGGCGTCGGTTTGCCATCCGGGCCTTGCACGGTCGCACCCATGGATTCGGAGTATTTCGTGCCGAAGTAGAAAATCTGACCGACCTCGATGCCGCGCGCGCTGCGACGGCGCTCTTCGGGGACCTCGGCAAAGATCGCCTCGTCATGGGTCTCGTCGGTGCGGGCGTAGCGCGAGGTGAACTCTTCGAGCACGGCCTGGCACTGATCTACGCTGTCGTAGTCGATCTCGCGGTCGCCGAATTTCAGATCGGTGATCTCGCTGTCATAGAATACCTCGGATTCGCCGGTTTCGGCCAGCACGAGGAATTCATGCGTGTAGTCACCGCCGATCGGACCGCCATCGGCGCGCATCGGGATCGCCTGAAGCCCCATGCGCTCATAGGTGCGCAGGTAGCTGACGAGGTGGCGATTATAGGCATGCAGCGCGTCTTCCATCGTCAAATCGAAGGTATAGCCGTCCTTCATGAAGAACTCACGGCCCCGCATCACACCGAAACGCGGACGGATCTCATCACGGAATTTCCACTGGATCTGGTAGAGCGTCAGCGGCAAATCCTTGTAGGACTTCACATAGCCCCGGAAAATGTCGGTGATCATCTCTTCGTTGGTCGGACCGTAGAGCATATCGCGCCCGTGCCGGTCGGTGATCCGCAGCATCTCGTCGCCATAGGCGTCATAGCGACCGGATTCACGCCACAGATCGGCGGATTGCATCGTCGGCATCAGCACCGGAATGTGACCCGCGCGCTGTTGTTCCTCGTGCACGATCCGTTCGACATTCCGGAGCACCTTGTAGCCCAGCGGCAGCCAGGAATAGATCCCCGCAGATTGCTGACGGATCATCCCCGCGCGCAGCATGAGACGGTGCGAGGCGATCTGCGCCTCCGCGGGGGTTTCTTTCAAAACCGGAAGGAAATAGCGCGACAGACGCATGTGTGAAGCCCTCGAGTGATCAGTGTTTGCAACGGTCTATGCCATCGCTGTGAACCAGACAAGCCGCAGAACACGGGAAACTTGCCCACGGCGCATGCATATTAAACTTTCGGAAAGCGACTTGGTTTAAGGCTCAGGGAAACGCAACAGATTTCAGACAGAACCCAGACCATATGGCCCTTCCGCTCGCCCGACTTCGACATCTCATCGAAATGGCGCTGACCCGTCCTGCGGACGCGGCCTCGACGGAGGCTGTGCGGGTCCTGGCCCATATGTGTAGTACGCCACTCACTCTGGCGCTCGTCGGGCTTGTGGCCCTCCTCGACGGCATCCTGCCCCTGGCGTTGGCGGGTGGTGTGCTTTTTGCCACGATGGGTGGGTTTGCCCCCCGTCTGCCGCAAAGCCTCGCCGCCATCGTCGTCGGTCAGGCGCTGGTCGGTCTCACCATCACGCTGAACACGGCTCTGACGGGCCTGCCGCTGCATCTCGACACCAACATGCTGTTCTTCGCGATGCTCGCCGGCATCGTGATCATGTCGGATTTCCGCGCCCTGTTTTGGGCCGCCGTGACCATTTCCATTCACCACGCCGTTCTTCTGGGCTTCGCTCCGACACTGGTTTTCCCGGATGCGGGCCTCGGTTTCAACCTGTCCCGCCTGGCGTTTCATTCGGTCATCAGCCTGCTCGAGTTCCTCGCTCTGGGATACATGCTCGCACGGCGGCAAGAGTTGAGCGCCCTTGCCGCGAACCGGACCGAGGCCGCACAGGAGGCTGCGCGCAAGGCGCAGAACGCGCTCTCCTTGGCGGAAAGCGAGAAAACCCGCGCCGAACAGGCGCTTGTACAGGCACAGAAGGCTGGCGCCCGCGCTGCCAAGGCACAGAAAACCGCAGAGACCGCCCTGCGCGACAATCAGGAGGCCCGCGCGGAACGTCAGCGTCTGCGCGAGCGCGAAGATGCCGAACGGGCGCAGCGCGAAGCCGCACTCGACATTCTTCTCACGGTGTTCGAAGCGCATCTGGAGGATCTCGCGAAAGGCAATCTGAGCACGCGCATCGACGAAGAGCTCGATGACGCCTATCTTGTCCTGCGCGACAGTTTCAACCAGTCCATGGCCACCCTCGGCGCCGCCATCGAAGACGTGCGGACGCAATCCGGCGAGATGCAGGGGCTGTCAGGGGAAATCGCGGCGTCCGCCACCGATCTGGCCGGTCGCACGGAGCGCCAGGCGGCCACTTTGGCCGATGCCGCGCGCACGGTGAACACGCTCGCCGGATCGCTCTCGGAAACCACCTCTCGGGAGGCGGCTGAAGGCGTGGACATCGTGCAACAGGCGGTAGAAGCCATGCAGGACATCGAGCGGAGCGCCGGCGAGATAGACAAGATCACCTCGGTCATCGACGACATCGCCTTTCAGACCAACCTCCTGGCGCTCAATGCCGGTGTCGAGGCGGCGCGGGCCGGCGAGGCCGGGCGGGGCTTTGCCATCGTCGCCGCCGAGGTGCGCGCGCTGGCGCAACGCTCATCGAATGCGGCACGCGAAATCAACCAGCTCATCCTGCGTTCGAACCAGCAGGTGCAATCCGGCGCCGATCTGGTCAGGCGCACGGGCGCGGCCCTGGGCGGCATCAAGACCTCCGTCGACACGATTACCGGACGGCTGCACGCCTCGGCCCGTGCGGTGCAATCGCAATCCGACCACCTCGCCCGCGTCAACCGCGCGATCTCCGATCTCGAGACCGTCACCCAACAAAACGCCGCGATGTTCGAGGAGACCACCGCCGCCAACACCCAACTCTCCGAACGTGCCCGTGTGCTGAGCGATCTCGTGCGGACCTTCGTCACCGCCCGGTCACGCCGCTCAGCGCAATACGGTGCAAGGGCGTTCCCGCCGCCCTCGACCGCCGCGCCGCTGCAAAGAACCGGTTGAGGCGGCCCGATCATGCGCTTCCCCTTGAAACGCAAACCCATGCGGGCGATATGAAGGGAAAGATGGAAAGGCGAGTATGGCGTTACCTGTCCGCGATCAGATGAAATACTGGGGCACCGCTGCGGCGGTGTTTCTGGCGCTTTTGTGGCTCATGGGCGACGTCATCCTGCCCTTCGTGCTGAGCATGGCGGTGGCCTATATGCTCGATCCGGTGGCGGATCGCCTCGAATTATGGGGGCTGAGCCGGATCGCCGCGACCATTGTCATCACGCTGGTGGCAGCCGTGCTCTTCGTTCTGACTGCCCTGCTTGTGATCCCGACACTCGTGAAACAGGCCACCGATCTCGTCAACACCGCCCCCGACCTGATCAACAATCTGCAAAGTTTTCTGACCGCAAAATTCCCGGTTCTGCTCGATGAAAGCAGCCAGTTACGCCAGACGCTGGCGCAGATCGGCGAGACCATCCAGTCGAAAGGCGGCGAATTGCTTTCGGGCGCGCTGGCCTCGGCGATGAGCCTCGTGAACGTGGTGATGCTGCTGGTGCTGGTGCCAGTGATCACCTTTTACCTGCTGATGGACTGGGACCGTATGGTGGCACAGGTCGACAAGCTTCTGCCGCGCGACCATGCCCCGGTGATCCGCCGTCTGGCCTCCGACATCGACCGCACGCTTGCCTCCTTCATCCGGGGACAGGGAACGGTGTGTCTCATCCTCGGCACGTTCTACGCCGCGGGCCTCATGCTCGTGGGGCTGAAATTCGGCCTTGTCGCCGGCGCGGTGGCCGGCGCCCTGACCTTCATCCCCTATGTCGGCGCCATCGTCGGCGGGCTGCTGTCGATCGGGCTGGCGCTGTTCCAGTTCTGGGGCGAATGGCAGTGGATCGCTGCCGTGGTCGCGATCTTTGCCGTCGGCCAGTTCGTCGAAGGCAATATCCTGACCCCGAACCTCGTCGGCTCCTCGGTCGGACTGCACCCGGTCTGGCTGATCTTCGCGCTCTCCGCCTTCGGCACGCTGTTCGGTTTCGTCGGCATGCTCGTGGCCGTCCCGGTCGCCGCCGCCCTCGGCGTGGTGGCCCGCTTCGCCGTCGATCAATACCGCGACAGCCGCCTCTACCGGGGCCTCGAGGCCAATGCGCCGGACGACGTGGACGACACGGACGACGACATCTGACCATGGCCGAACAGCTCATCTTCGATCTGCCGGTGCGTCAGGCCCTGGGACGCGATGCATTTTTCGTCTCGCCCTCGAACGCCGTCGCCATGGCCACGCTCGACGCCGTCGACAACTGGCCCTCGGGCAAGCTCGTACTCATCGGCCCCAAGGGGGCGGGCAAAACCCATATGGCGCATGTCTGGGCCAGCGACCATGCGGCCGTGATCGTCCCGGCGCAGACCTTGGCGCAGGCCGACATCCCTGCCCTCGCGGCCCGTCGTTTCGTCGTCGTCGAAGATGCGGACCGCCTGTCCAGCCTGCCCGATCCGCAGCATGCGGAAGAGGCGCTGTTCCATTTGCACAACCTGACGCTGGCCGAAGGTGGGCGGTTGTTGCTCACCGCCCAGAGTGCGCCCAATCACTGGACGCTCGGCCTGCCCGATCTCGCCTCGCGCATGCAGGGCACTACCGTGGCGCGGATCGAGCCGCCCGATGACAAGCTGCTCGCCGCCATGCTGGTCAAACAGTTCGACGACCGGCAGATCGCCGTCCCCGGCACCCTGATCCTCTGGCTCGTCAAACGCATGGAACGCTCGGCGGAGGCTGCGCGCCGGATGGTGGAAACGCTGGATGCGGCGGCACTGCGTTCCGGCAGGCCGATCTCGCGAAACCTCGCGGCACAGTTTTTCCCGAAAGACGAGTGACCCCGCGGGAAAGTTTTGTTTTCGCTCAATAATCATGCGATTGACGAAGGCCGGGGCATTTGGCACTGTCGCGCCTGCCGGAGCCATCCATGCCCGGCATGATCCAGAGGATACGCCGTGACTGATATGACCGATCTTCCTCGCACCGAGCCCGGGCAACAGGATTGGGGCATCTTCGGGCGGCCTTTGTTTCTCGATCAGGAAGCCCGCGCCCTGTCGCGTGTCGGCGTCGTGGATGTCGGCTCGAACTCCGTGCGTCTCGTGGTCTTCGACGGGGCTGCGCGCAGCCCGGCCTATTTTTACAATGAAAAGATCATGTGCGGACTGGGCGCCGGGCTTCGGGAAACCGGTCGGCTCAACCCGGAAGGCAAGATCCGCGCCATGTCCGCGATCCGCCGATTTCAGACACTGGCAAAAGGCATGGGAATCCCACCACTGACGGCGGTTGCGACCGCTGCGGTACGGGAGGCTGAGGACGGTCCCGCGTTTCGGGAGGAGATCGAGCGGGAGACCGGCCTCAGCCTTTGGGTCATCGACGGCGAGGAAGAGGCCCGTCTTTCGGCGCAGGGCGTGCTTCTGGGCTGGCCGGAGGCGGACGGGCTGGTCTGCGACATCGGCGGCTCGTCGATGGAGTTGGCGATCGTCTCGAAAGGCACCGTCGGCCAACGCATCACCTCGCCGCTCGGGCCGCTGAAACTTCTCGGCCTGACCGGCGGGCGCAAGGGGCTCAAGGACCATATCGCGCCGATCATGAAGGATCTGGCCGCCGCCATGGGCACGAATCACAAACGGATCTATCTCGTCGGCGGATCGTGGCGCGCCATCGCCCGGATCGACATGGAGCGGCGCAATTACCCGCTGCATGTGCTGCATGAATACCGGATGTCGAGCCGCTCGGTGACCGAAACGATCAAGTTCATCCGCAAGAGCGACATGGCCGAACTGCGCGCCAAAACCGGCACCTCCTCGGCGCGGATGTCGCTTGTGCCGATTGCTGCCGAGGTGCTGCGCCAGCTCGTGCGCACCTTCCATCCGAAAGAGATCTGCATCTCGTCCTACGGCATTCGCGAGGGACTTTTGTACGAACAGATGCCCGAAAGCGTACGCGCCCGCGATCCGCTGATCGAGGCTTGCCGGTTTTCCGAACAGAAGGACGCGCGCATGCCGGGTTTCGGCAAGCGCCTGCACGCCTTCATCGAGCCGGTGTTCCGTGCGCGCCAATATGAAAAGATGCGGCTGATCCGCGCCGCCTGTTTGCTCCACGACGTGACATGGCGGGCGCATCCGGACTACCGGGCGGAAGTCTGTTTCGACAATGCCACGCGTGCCAATCTTGGCGGGCTTACGCATAACGAGCGGATTTTTCTCGGCCTTGCCCTGCTCCATCGCTACAAGAATTCGCGCGAAAACACGCCCTTCGCCGAGCTGATCGAGATGCTGTCGGACAAGGAAATCCGTGACGCCGAAGTGCTCGGCAAGGCGATGCGCTTTGGCGCGATGTTCGCCGTCGATGCCCCCACCGATGTCGCCAAGCTCGATTACTTCCCGAAACGCAAGGAACTGATCCTGACGCTCAGCCCGGATGCCGAAGACCTGTTTGGCGAGGTCACCAACGCGCGCTTCCAGTCGCTGGCCAGCAGTCTCGGCGCGACCCCCGACGTGCGCCACGCCAAGGCCTGAGCCGCAGAAGACAGAACTCAGAGGTCGATCATCCCCTCGCCCTTCGGCGCCTCTTCGGGGGTTTCCGGCTCCGGCAAGGCCCGTTCCGGTTTGCGCCGGATCAGGATGTCGCCATTGGGCAGGATTTCCGGCGCCTCATAGGCCCCCAGATCGCCGACGAAGCCCTCGAGATCCTCAAGCGCAGGTCCCATTTCTTCGAACAACTGCTGCAACAAAAGCCGAGAGCCTTCGCGCAGCATATCCCAGCCTTCCGATCCCTCGGAAGCTCCGGTCTCCTCTGCGGCGACAGGGCCAGCCATCAGCATCATGATCAGGACAATCCGTTTCATGGCCTTCATATAAGGGCTTTTCATGACGTTTTCACCCCCGCCTCATGTCTTAAAGATCGAGATCGACCGTCACCGGGAAATGATCCGAAGCGGTCAGAAGCGCCTGCTGCAATTCCGGCGTGCCAAAACAGAGCGGATCGTCGAACGGGTGCCAGATGTGCCATCTCGCGCCATCCTTCAGATCCTGCGACACCATGACGTAATCGAGCAAAGCCGAGAGGTAGCGTTTCTCCTCGTCGATATAGAACCGCGCCGAGGTCGGCCCCTGATTGCCGCGCCTGGCCAGCGCCTCCGTCGCATGCGGATCGCACAGCCGCATCTCAGGCGGCACATCCGGGTCCTCGCGCCCCATGACAATCTCGACCCCCGAGCGCCCGAACAACTTCTCATACTCGTCGAGCCCCGGCCCGTCGTTGAAATCTCCCAGCACAATGAGCGGCTCTCCGGCCTCCAGATGCCCCTCGACCCGCTCGCGCAACCAGATGCATTGCGCCAGTTGCTTGCGCCGGTTTTCGATCGAGATACGGATCACGTCATCGCGGTTGCGCGCGCCATGCGGCGCCTTGGATTTCACATGCACGCCGATCATGCGAAAGGCAAAACCGCTTTCGCGCACCTCCATCGCCAGTTCCAGCGGCGGTTTGGAAAACCGTACTTCCTCCCGGTCCCTATCGGTGTCGAGATCGAGCCGGTAGATCGAGTTGAACGCGGGCGGTTCGAAATTGTCCCCCAATCCCGCAGGCGCGCCCATCGGATCGTGCCGGGCGCGCAGCACCAGCGGATCGTACATCAGGGCGATTTCCTGTTGGGTTTCGTTCACATAGCCAATCTCGACGGCCATGGCCCGAAGCCCCGCCCAATCGGCGAATTGCTCGAGCGCCCGGCGGGTGTCGCGGCGGCGGTTGGTGTCCGGCGCCTCAATCACCATGATCGCATCGGCATCCATCGCCGTGAACACCTTGCCAAGGGCCTCAAGCTGCATTTCCCGGGTCACATTATGCCGCGCCGACCAGGCATCGTCCGCCAGAGGCCGCCCCGTGTTGTCGAACAGGTTGTCGAACCATTCGACATTGTAGGTGGCGACCCGGATCGTCATGCCGCCCGCTCCGCCTCGATCTCCTCCCAGGCGGCGTTGATCTCGACCAACCGGTCGGAGGCCAGCCTAACCGCCTCTTCCGGCACACCACGCGCGATCATCTTGTCGGGATGGGTCTCGCGCACCAGCGCACGGTAGGCCTTCTTGATTTCCTCGAGCGAAGCCGCAGGATCGACCCCCAGCACATCGTAGGGATCGCGCGCCGCCTCCGGCACATAGCGCGCCTTCAGCATCCGAAATGCCCGGTCCTCGATGTCGAAAATCTCCGCCACCCGGGTCAGAAAGGCATCCTCACCGGGGTGATACTCGCCATCCGCCATGGCGATATGGAACAGCCCGTCCATCAGATCCATCAGCGGGCGGCACTCGTCGCCGTACATTTTCTTGACGCTTTTCGCGTAATCCTCGAAGCCTGCCACATCCTGGCGCGCGAGATTGAACACCCGTGCGGCGGCGGCCTCGTCTTCTTTCGCGATCTGGAACACTTCGCGAAACGCCGTCACTTCATCGCGGGTGACAAGCCCGTCGGCCTTGGCCATCTTCGCGCCCAGTCCGATGACCGCGATGGTAAAGCCCATGCGCCGCTCCGGCTCCGAGCGGAACTGCTCGAACACCGAAGCGAGGCTTTCGCCTGCGCCAAGCGCCTTGAGCGCTTCGAGAATGCGGGTCCAGATCGACATGGCCGCAGTTTATCCGCGAAAGCCGATCAAGTCCCGCGACAAATCCGTGAGTTCAAAGGAATTTCTGTAAGAAGAGCACGTCGAGCCAGCGGTCGAACTTGAACCCGGCCTGCGGGATGCGCCCCGCCTCGGCATAGCCCAGCGTCTTGTGAAAGGCGATGGAGCCGGTGTTGTCGGCGTCGATGGCCGCAATCATCGAATGATGCCCGGCCTCGCGCGCGTGCTGCTCGACCATGAGCATCAGCGTCCGGCCAAGCCCGTGGCCCTGTGCCGTATCGTTCAGGTAGACGGAATGCTCCATGGTAAAGCGATAGCCGTTGTTACCCGGACGAAACTGGTCATAGGTGGCGTAGCCCACCACCTCGCCCCTGATCTCGGCCACGTAAAACGCCCGGCCCCGCGCCAGACGGTCGCCGATCATCGCGATCCATCCCGCAGCGTCCCGCTCGACGGAAGAAAACGAAGCGGTGGACCCGGCAATCACCGGTGCCATGATGGCAATGAGGGCGCCCGCGTCCTCGGCCCGCGCCACGCGCAGATGCGGTTTCTCGGTCATGCGATCCAGATCTCCCCTGACGGCGTGCCAATTTCTGCGGTCATTCCCGGCGTATCGGCTTGTACAATTCGAACATTCTCCATGGCGGAGATGAAAGGTGCAAGTGCCTCGCGCAGCTCTTCGGGATTCGGATGCGAGATCTTCAGCCGACGCAGCGCCAGCCCCGGGTCCGGCAACCCCGGAACGGGCCGTGGCGAGTGCCATTCGATCAGAGCCGGAAAGCAATTGTCAAAGGGCAGAACACCCGTTTCCGGCACGATCATCCGCCAGGCGTAATCACCACGCTGGAACGACATGATCCGCCCGACATTGGCGGGTGCCAGCTCCCAGGCTTCCTCCAGATCGGGACAGGACACGACCCAGTTCGTCAATCGCGGCGGCCCTCCGAAGTTGTCCAGATCGAACCAACGCGGAAAATCGGGGCGCTTTGCCGCCGGATCGGGGGCAATCACCTCGAGATAGGCGTCGCTGCCATCCGGGCGCGCCATGGCCACAAGCACGTTTTCCGTGCCCATATCCTTGTGCACCCCGCGCGGGCCGAATTCGACGTCCAGCAACGCCTCCATCGCATCCTTGCCCTGCTCCAGATCGGAGGCGGAAATTACAAGGTGATCAATCCGGTAGGTCATTGCTATTGCCCTTATTGAAACCTTGGAGACGAGTCCCCATCTCCCTATAACGCACCCTTAAATCAACTTTCAGGAAAGACCAGAAAAAGACAATGCTCCTGCGCAAATTGGAACAGTTCTTCGACAGTGAGATCTCAGGCGGTATCGTGCTCATGGTGGCCGCCGTCGCTGCCATGTTCGTGGCCAATTCCTCGCTTTACCCATATTACGATGGCGCATTGTCGTCGTATTTCACCGTGCAACTCGGCGACACAGGCCTGTCCAAACCGCTGATCCTCTGGATCAACGACGGTCTGATGGCAGTGTTCTTCCTGCTTGTGGGCCTTGAGCTCAAGCACGAGCTGATGGAAGGCAAACTCAAGAATCCGCGCGACGTGGTTCTGCCCGGTATGGCCGCCGTCGGTGGCATGATCATGCCCGCCGTGGTTTATTTTGCCCTCAACATCTCCTCCCCCGAGACCCATTCCGGCTGGGCCATCCCGGCAGCGACCGACATCGCCTTCGCGCTTGGTATTCTGGCCCTCGTCGGTGACCGCGTCCCCTCCTCGCTCAAGGTCTTCCTGCTGACGCTGGCGATCCTCGACGACCTTGGCGCGATCCTGATCATCGCCTTCTTTTATACCGCCGAACTTCATCTGGATTACCTGTTCCTTGCGGTCATTCCGCTGGCGATCATGTTCTATCTCAACCGTGCGGGCATTCACCGCATTGCACCGATCATCCTCTTGGGCACGGTGCTTTGGGTTCTGGTGCTCAAATCCGGCGTACATGCGACGCTTGCGGGCGTGATCACCGCCTTCTTCATTCCGATGAAGGACAAATGGGGCAAGTCACCGCTGCATGCGCTTGAGAACGCGCTCTCGCCCTATGTGTTCTTCCTGATCGTGCCGATCTTTGCCTTTGCGAATGCGGGCGTTGTGCTGACCGGCGTAACTTTCGCCGATGTGTTCTCACCGCTACCTCTGGGTATCGCGCTTGGTCTCATCCTCGGCAAACAGATCGGCGTCTTCGGCATGACCTGGATTCTGGTGAAATTCGGTGTGGCCAAGAAACCTTTCGGCGCGACCTGGCTGCACATCTACGGTGTGGCGGCTCTGGCGGGCATCGGCTTCACCATGTCGCTCTTCATCGGCGGGCTGTCTTTTGACGACGCCTTCCACATGAACGAAGTGCGCATCGGTGTTCTGTCGGGCTCCGTGATCTCCGCGATCATCGGTTTCGTGGTGCTCAAGCTCGCTCCCGCAGCGACCGACAAACCGGCCCTGAAAGAGGCCGATGTGACCGCTCCCGAAGTTCAGGAAGCGGCACACTAACGCACCGCTCATCGCAAAACAAAAGGGCCGGAGGAGCAATCCCCCGGCCCTTTTCCTGTCACTCTGCGTTCAGCGCAGCTCGCGCCAGCCCTGATTTTCGTAGGTCCGGACAATGATTGTACGGTTGAAGAGCGGCAACAGAATGAACAGCCCGTTGGCCGTGAAGAAGCTGATGATTGCCCAGCCCCATGCGCCCTTCGCCGCGTAATAAATGAAACCGAAAAGAAAAGCCCAAAGCCTGTGAAGCGCGCCCAGAACGGGACGTTGCACACCAGAGCCAGAATTTTCCATGATGACAGCCATAGAACACCTTTCATGAACACATACCAAGACGTTCTATCTGCAATATATCCCGGCACAAACCAAGACCGAATACGGGCAGGGGCCGGGGAATTTCCATCCCCCGGCCCCTTTTTGTTTCAACACGCAAATCGTGCTTAATCGACCGCGATCAGATCGAGGATCTGGCGCGCCGCCGCCGGGATGTTGGTGCCCGGTCCGAAGATCGCCTTGACGCCTGCATCATAGAGGAACTGATAATCCTGCTGCGGGATCACACCGCCACAGATCACGATAATGTCTTCGGCGCCCTGCTCTTTCAGCGCTTCGATGAGCTTCGGAGCAAGCGTTTTGTGACCCGCCGCCTGCGAGGAAATCCCCACGATATGCACATCGTTGTCGATGGCGTCTTGAGCGGCCTCTTCAGGCGTCTGGAACAGCGGGCCAACGTCCACGTCAAAGCCAATGTCGGCAAAGGCGGTGGCGATCACTTTCGCGCCGCGGTCGTGGCCGTCCTGACCCATTTTGACGACGAGCATCCGCGGACGACGCCCGGCTTTCTCGGCAAAGGTCTCGACGTCTTTCTGGATCTGGGCAAAGCCCTCGTCGCCCTCATAGGCGGCGCCATAGACCCCCGCGAGCGTTTTCACCTCGGCACGGTGACGTCCGAATGCTTTTTCCATGGCCATCGAAATCTCCCCAACGGTTGCACGCGCACGGGCGGCCTCGACCGCCAGCGACAAGAGGTTGCCCTCGCCGGATTGTGCCGCCGCTTCCAGCGCGCCAAGGGTTTCCTCGACCTTGGCGGCATCGCGGGTCGCCTTGATCTTGTCGAGGCGGGCGATCTGGCTGTTGCGCACGGCGACGTTGTCCACGTCGAGAATGTCGATCGGGTCTTCCTTGTCCTTGCGGTATTTGTTGACACCGACGATCACCTCTTCGCCGCGGTCGATCATCGCCTGACGTTTCGCGGCGGTTTCCTCGATGCGGAGTTTCGGCATGCCGGAATTGACGGCCTTGGTCATGCCGCCCATCTCTTCGATTTCCTCCATCAGGGCCCAGGCCTTGTCGGCCAGTTCCTTGGTGAGGCTTTCGACGTAGTAAGAGCCTGCGAGCGGGTCGACCACATTGGTGATCCCGGTCTCTTCCTGCAAGATGAGCTGCGTGTTCCGGGCGATGCGCGCCGAGAACTCGGTCGGAAGCGCGATGGCCTCGTCCAGCGCGTTGGTGTGCAGCGACTGCGTGCCGCCCAGAGCCGCCGACATCGCCTCATAGGCGGTGCGAATCACGTTGTTATAGGGGTCCTGCTCTTGCAGCGACACGCCTGAGGTCTGGCAGTGGGTTCGCAGCATTTTGGACTTGGCGAGCTTCGGTTCGAACTCCTCCATCACGCGGGTCCAGAGATAGCGCGCGGCGCGTAGCTTCGCGGCCTCCATGAAGAAGTTCATGCCGATAGCAAAGAAGAACGACAGACGGCCCGCGAACTTGTCGACATCCATCCCCGCCTTGATCGCGGTGCGGACATATTCGCGCCCGTCGGCCAGTGTGAAGGCCAGCTCCTGCACGAGGTTCGCGCCCGCTTCCTGCATGTGATAGCCGGAGATCGAGATCGAGTTGAATTTCGGCATCTCGTTCGCGGTGAATTCGATAATGTCAGCGATGATCTTCATCGAGGGTTCGGGCGGGTAGATATAGGTGTTGCGCACCATGAACTCTTTCAGAATGTCGTTCTGAATGGTCCCTGCGAGCAAAGCGCGATCATGCCCCTGCTCTTCGCCCGTCACGATGAAATTGGCGAGGATCGGGATCACCGCGCCGTTCATTGTCATCGAGACGGAAACCTTGTCCAACGGAATGCCGTCGAACAGGATTTTCATGTCCTCGACAGAGTCGATTGCCACACCGGCCTTGCCGACATCGCCGACCACGCGCGGGTGATCGGAATCGTAGCCGCGGTGCGTCGCCAGATCGAAGGCCACGGACACGCCCTGCTGACCGGCGGCCAGCGCCTTGCGGTAAAACGCGTTCGATTCCTCGGCGGTCGAGAAGCCCGCGTACTGCCGGATGGTCCAGGGGCGGCCCGCATACATCGTCGCCTTCACGCCGCGCGTAAACGGCTCCAACCCCGGCGTATTGCCCAGATGCGCCATGCCTTCGAGATCGTCCTCGGCATAGAGCGGCTTGACCTTGATCCCCTCAAGCGTGTCCCACTCAAGGCTCTCAAGCGGCTTGCCACGAAGCTCCTTCTCGGCAAGCTCTTCCCATTTTTTCCTGTCCGTCATCGTCAGGCTCCTTCCCGTTTTCCTCTCATACCCCCGTGAGGGCACGTTCAACCTTGGTTTGGCCGTCCCGTCGCCCTATATAGAGGACACCCCGGGAGGACCGATGAAACAAATCTATCTCGCCGCCATCACAGCGCTTTTTCTGATCCCCGCCCCGCTTCTGGCGCAGGAGGACATAGCCGTGGAGGCGGAGGCAACTCCGCTGATCCAGAGCGCCGGAGACACCGAACTGTCCAGCTTCAAATGGCAGTCCCGCGTCATCGCCGTCTTCGCCGACAGCACGCTGGACCCGTCGTACAATGAACAGATCTCACTTCTCGAATCCCGTCCCGATGCCCTTCTGGAGCGTGACGTGGTGGTGCTCACCGACACCGACCCGGACCTCCGCTCGCCTTTGCGCACGGCACTCCGCCCGCGCGGCTTCGCGCTTGTGATCGTCGACAAGGACGGGCGCGTGATGCTCCGCAAACCCGACCCGTGGGACGTACGCGAGATTACCCGCGCCATCGACAAGACGCCGCTCCGGCAGCAGGAAATGGAAAGCGGACGCTGAGCTACTCGCGAAAATCCTCCGCCAGCGGAATGCGCCCGAAGGCGATTTTCGCCCCTGTATAGGGCACGTGATGCGGCGGCAGAAGACCGTAGCGCACCGTGTCCTGACCGAACCGCTGGTTGAGCCGGTCGATGGCCAGACACAGTGGCGCGCGATCCTGTGTGGGCGCGAAGAGATCGTCCATCACCCGCGCCTCCCGGATCAGCCCGCCCAGCGTCACGGAGACGGCTTTCGGTCGCGGACAGAGCGTCAACTCGGCCCAAAGCCCCGCCAAGATTTCCAAAAGAAAGAACGTGTCCTGCGTCGCGCGCAATGTGCTGTCGCGATATTGCCGCCTCTTGTCCCCGCCTTTGACGCTGATCGACAGGCTGCGGGCAAAGAACCCCTCGCGGCGCAAACGTGCCGCCGCTTTCACAAGCAGTCTCCGGGTCACAAGCCGCGCGCCCTCGGGCGTCGCGTTCGGTCCGGTCAGCACCTGCCCGTGACCGATCATGCCGCGTTTGGTCTCCGGCCAAACCACCGTCTCGCCACGCAGCTCGCGGAGAAACCGTTCGCCCGCGACGTTGCCCCAGATCGCCCGGGCACGTTTCGGCGCGATGTGGTAGAGCGTCCCCACATCCGCAATGCCCGCCGCTTCCAGCCGTGCTTTCATCCGCCAGGACACACCCGGCAAATCGTCCAGCCCCAGATGCGCGATCTTCTCCGGCAAAACCTCCGGCGTGAGCCAGTTGAGCCCCATCGGCTTTTCCAGCTCGGCGGCGATCTTCGCCAGAAGCCGCGTCGGCCCAAGCCCCACGGAACAGCGCAAGGCCGGACTGATTCCCAACACCGCCTGTTGCAACGACCGCCCGATTTCCAGAGCCTGGGACAGGTCCCGCTCCGATCCCATCAAAAGACAGGAACATTCGTCGATCGACCAGACCCGATGCACGGGAATAACCGTTTCCACCGCCTGCAAAATCGCATGATGATAGTCGACACAGATGTCGTGTTTGACGGGACGAAAGACGATCCCCGGACAAAGCTTCCGGGCCTCGTCCTGACGCGTGCCCATCCGCACGCCGCGCCGCTTGGCCTCGACACTCGCCGCGATACAGGCCGCATTCGGCGCGTCCGTTGTCAAAACGCCGACAGGCCGCCCCATCAGCGCAGGCTCCTCGGCCTGCGCCACGGAGGCGTAGTAGCTGTTCATATCGAAGAAAAGCGTCGAAACGCGCAGATGCGAAAGCTGGGACATGACCGGGCAGACGGGAGGGGGCAGACGCAATCAGACTAGAACAAAATGAGAACATTTGTCCAGTCTCTGCGTCTCGCCGCCCCGGATATGCCCGCCCGGCCACCATGGATTATTCGAACTCCATGATCACTTCATCAACGGCAAGGCTGTCGCCCGGTTTGGCGTTGATCTTGGACACCACCCCTTTGCGCTCGGCGCGCAGGATGTTTTCCATTTTCATCGCCTCGACCGTGCAGAGCGCCTGACCGTCCTGAACTTCGTCGCCAACCTCGACATTGACCTTCACCAGAAGGCCCGGCATCGGGCAGAGCAGGAGCTTCGAGGTGTCCGGCGGCAGCTTTTCGAGCATGTGTTTCGACAGCTCGGCTGCGCGCGGGCTGCGCACATAGACCTTGAGGTCCGCGCCGCGGTTGCGGATGCGGAAGCCGCCCGGAATGTCGCCGACCTTGAGCGTCAGCGTACCATGTTCCATGTCGATCAGGGCCAGCGTCTGCCCCGGCGTCCAGGAGCTTTCGATACGGTGACGGGTGTTGTTCACCAGAACGGTGGAACCGCGCTTGTCGGCCTCGACCTGCACCGGGAAATCATGACCGCCGATCTGCACCACCCAGTCGCCGCCGACATGGCGTTCGTGGTTGTCCATCCGGCCAGAGATCCGCGCCCGGCGCACTTCGGCCACCCGGTACATCGCCGCAACCGCCGCCGCGATCCGCTCAAGCTCCTCGTAGGGCAGTTCAACCCCCTGGAAGCCTTCGGGATATTCCTCGGCAATGAAGGCCGTGGTCATGTCGCCGGAGACGAATTTCTCGTGATCCATCACCGCCGAGAGGAACGGCAGGTTGTGACCGATACCTTCGACCTCAAACGCGTCGAGCGCATTGCGCATGTTCTCGATCGCGGTCAGACGGTTCGGGCCCCAGGTGCAGAGCTTGGCGATCATCGGGTCGTAATACATCGAAATCTCGCCGCCCTCATAGACGCCGGTGTCGTTGCGCACGACATTGGTCTTGGTGACGATCTCTTCCGGCGGACGGTATTTCGCCAAACGCCCGATGGAGGGCAGGAAGTTGCGATACGGGTCCTCGGCATAGAGACGGCTTTCCATCGCCCAGCCGTTGATTTTCACGTCGTCCTGAGTGATCGAAAGCGGCTCGCCATTGGCGATGCGGATCATCTGTTCGACAAGGTCGATACCGGTGATCAGCTCGGTGACCGGGTGTTCCACCTGAAGACGCGTGTTCATTTCGAGGAAGTAGAAATTCTTGTCGCCATCGACGATGAATTCCACGGTCCCCGCAGAGGTGTAGCCCACGGCCTTTGCCAGCGCGACGGACTGATCGCCCATCGCCTTGCGGGTGGCTTCGTCGAGGAAGGGCGACGGCGCCTCTTCGATGACCTTCTGGTTACGGCGCTGGATCGAACATTCACGTTCGTTGAGGTAAATGCCGTTGCCGTGCGCGTCGCAGAGCACCTGAATTTCGATGTGGCGCGGCTGGGTCACGAATTTCTCGATGAAAATCCGGTCGTCGCCAAAGGAGTTCGCGGCCTCGTTCTTGGACGACTGGAAGCCTTCGCGGGCCTCCTCGTCGTTCCATGCGATCCGCATCCCCTTGCCACCGCCACCGGCGGAGGCCTTGATCATCACCGGATAGCCGATCTCGTTGGAGATTTTCACCGCCTCGTCGGCATCCTCGATGAGGCCCATGTAACCCGGAACGGTGCTCACACCGGCTTCCTGTGCAATCTTCTTCGAGGTGATCTTATCGCCCATCGCCTCAATGGCTTTCACCGGCGGGCCGACAAAGGCCACGCCCGCGTCGGCCAGCGCCTCAGCGAATTTCGAGTTCTCGGACAGGAAGCCATAACCCGGGTGCACCGCCTGTGCGCCGGTCTGCTTGATCGCGTCCATCACCTTGTCGATGACGATATAGGACTGGTTCGCCGGCGGCGGGCCGATATGCACCGCCTCGTCGGCCATCGCCACATGCAACGCATTCTTGTCCGCGTCGGAATAAATGGCGACCGTCTTGATCCCCATCTTCTTGGCGGTTTTCATCACCCGGCAAGCGATCTCGCCGCGGTTCGCAATCAGGATCTTGTCGAACATGTCCTGCCCTCTCCCTTTCTCAAATCGGTCCGCCCCGGCCAGACGCGCCACGCGCCGGGCCGGAACTTGTCTCTTGGGTTACAGTCACGAAAAAAGCCCCCCGAACGCAAAGGTCCGGAGAGCTTTTCGATTTCATAGCGTCACGACGCGTGAGCGCGCCGGTCAGACGAATGGAATTAGTTGCAGACGCCCGCGTCGTCGCAATAGGTGCCCGCGAGCGCGCCGAGAGCCGCACCGGTGAGCACATTGTTGTCGGTCGCATCGGCCACGACGGCACCGGCAGCCGCACCGGCGAGGGCACGTTCACCGTCGGTCTGCATGCAGCCGGCGAGCGCCGCGACGGAGACAAGGGCGGAAACGAGAATGGATTTGCGCATTTTTCTGCTCGTGATTTGGTTGATACTGAGCGGATTCTAACGCAATCGCGCGCCGTCGCAAAGCCGTGAAATGCCCCGTCAAGCCCCTCGGCGGAAGAACGCCCAAGGTCAGGGAAAGAAAGGCGAGGGCCGTGCGGGGGAAGCACGGACCTCGCCAGAGGGGAAGGGTAACGGTTTTCAGAACAGGTCGACGGGTTGCTGGTCCCGTGCGGCCTGTGAGTAAGATGGACCCGCCCGGCCATGCTCACAAGGGCACGCCCGCCCTGCCCGCCATTTTCGGCAGCAGTTCGCGCAAACCCCGGAATGCCAAGCGAAATCCCGCGCATCAGTCGTCCATCTCCCCGTCGTAGTCGTCGTCGCCATTCCACATGGCGTCCCAGTCCGGCATCTCCTCATCCTCGTCTCCGCCTTCGGCAAAGATCTCGGGGAAGGCCGCCATCGCCCGTTTGACGTCGATCTTCAGAAGCGCCTCATAGGAGGCCGGGTCGAAAGTCTCGGGGTCGGCGGGCACCACTTCGCGACCGAAAAGCCAGGACAGCCGCCCGGCATCGAGGTTGCCGCGTTCGAATTCCTCTTCGCCGAAATGCGCCCAAAGCGCCGCCATGAACGCCGCATCGGCGCGTTTGTCCGCCGATTTGCGATCCTTGTAACGCTCAAGCCCCTTGAGCGGCGTCACTCCTTTGGGGTTCGCCCGCCGGATCGTGAACTGGTAATCCGAGCCCGGAAGCCGCCCCGGAAATCCCTTGTGTTTCAACATGTAGTCGCGTGCCATCAGCTCTCGCCCTCCTGCGGTCTGCGGGCGATCAGGTCGATCTCGACCAGAGCCCCCACGGCCAATGCGGTCACGCCCACCGTGGTGCGTGCCGGAAGCCTGTCTGAGGCGAAGTAGCTTTTGTAGGTCTCGTTGAACAGGGCGTAGTCGCGTTCGAACTCGGTGAGGAAGCAGCGGCATTGCACGATATGCTCCGCACCAAGCCCCAATTCGCCGAGAATGAGCAACAGATTGTCCATCACCCGCCGGGTCTGCGCTTCGATGCCTTCGGGCAGCGGCGCATCGGGCGCGGTGGGTTCGGTCGGCATCTGGCCAGTGAGGATCACCCAGCCGTCGTCCTCGACCGCGTGGGAAAACGGTGCGACCGGGCGCGGACCGTTGGAGAACATGTGGAATTTCGGAGCCATCTCAGAACGCCTCCCATTCACAACTGCCGCCCATTGGGCGATAGGCCTCGAAGACCTGCGCCACATCCGGGTCCGGCGTGCCGAATTCCGTCGGAGCGGAAGACAGGGAAATGACGATCATCGCGGGTTCCGGCGCGCTGATCCGCGGCAGGGCATAGCTCACGCAGAGCGACGACAGATCCGCTTCCAGCTCCTCATAGGACAGCCGCTCCAGATAGGCAGGCAGCTCGGGGGCGAGAAAGCGGAACCGTGCGGTCACCCCCATGGCGGGCTGGTCCATCACGGTCTCAAAGAATGTCACCGGCTGGCCCGAAGGTACGCTCAGCTCCTGCGCCTCAAGCGGGGCCAGTTCGGCAAAACCGGCAAAGGCCATGCCGGACGCCAGCGCGGCAAATGCGGACACACGTGCGATCATCTTTCACCCTCCCTGGCGAACCGGACCCAACGGGCGCGGTGATCTTGACTATCAAGGAGCGCACGAATGCACGCCTCGGTTTCGAATTTCGGAAACCGTCCGGCAACCATGCCGCCGGCGGTGATCTCAAGATCCTCCCCCCGCTCCGCCACCCGCACCACCGGAGCAAAGCCCCGAAGGTTTTGCAGGCTGCGCCACATGTCCTGGCGTACCTGAGAAGCGATGCGCGATTTGCGCAACACCGCGCCCCCTTCGATCACCGCCGTGGCGGCGACATCGAAACGTGCGGGCAGACGGCGCGCCAAGATCAGCGCGCCCTCGTCCTTCAGGATATGCCAGTCATGGCGGGCCATGGGATCACTCGCGGGTCACACGATCCCGCTCAAAGCGGAATGTTGTCGTGCTTTTTCCACGGGTTATCGAGCTTCTTGTTGCGCAGGGCCGCAAAAGCCCGGGCCACACGTTTGCGGGTCGAGCGCGGCTGGATCACCTCGTCGATGAAGCCACGTTCCGCCGCCACGAAGGGGTTGGCGAAGCGGTCTTCATAGTCCTTGGTGCGGGCGGCGATTTTCTCGGAATCGCCCAGTTCGGAGCGATAGAGAATCTCGGTCGCGCCTTTGGCCCCCATCACGGCGATCTCGGCGGTCGGCCAGGCGTAGTTCATGTCGCCCCGCAGGTGTTTCGACGACATCACGTCATAGGCACCGCCGTAAGCCTTGCGGGTGATCACCGTCACTTTCGGCACGGTCGCTTCGCCATAGGCAAAGAGCAGTTTCGCACCGTGCTTGATGACGCCGCCGTATTCCTGAGAGGTGCCCGGCAGGAAGCCCGGCACGTCGACCAGCGTCAGAACCGGAATTTCGAACGCATCGCAGAACCGCACGAACCGCGCCGCCTTGCGGGAGCTGTCGATGTCGAGACAGCCCGCGAGCACCATCGGCTGGTTCGCCACCACGCCGACCGTCTGGCCTTCGAGGCGGATGAAACCGGTGATGATGTTCTTGGCGTAATCTTCCTGAATTTCGTAGAAATCGCCCTCGTCCGCGATCGTGTGGATCACTTCCTTCATGTCGTAGGGCGTGTTCGCATTGTCCGGGATGATCGTGTCGAGCGCGTCGTCGATCCGGTCGGGCGCGTCGAAGAACGGACGCACCGGCGGTTTTTCACGGTTGTTGAGCGGCAGGAAATCGACCAGCCGACGCACTTCGGAGAGCGCTTCGATGTCATTGTCGAAGGCCCCGTCGGCGACGGAGGATTTCTTGGTGTGGGTGGAGGCCCCGCCCAGTTCCTCGGCGGTCACCACCTCATTCGTCACGGTTTTCACCACATCGGGACCGGTCACGAACATGTAGGAGGTGTCGCGCACCATGAAGATGAAGTCGGTCATCGCCGGCGAATACACGGCACCGCCCGCGCACGGCCCCATGATCACGGAGATTTGCGGCACCACGCCGGAGGCCATGATGTTGCGCTGGAACACTTCGGCATAGCCCGCAAGCGAGTCGACGCCTTCCTGAATCCGTGCACCACCCGAGTCGTTCAGGCCAATCACCGGCGCGCCGTTCTGCACCGCCATATCCATGATCTTGACGATCTTCTGGGCGTGAGTCTCCGACAGCGAGCCGCCGAACACGGTGAAGTCCTGCGAGAAGACATAGACCATGCGACCGTTGATCGTACCCCAGCCGGTGATCACGCCATCGCCGTAGAATTTGTTGTCCTGCATGCCGAATTCGGTGCAGCGATGGGTCTTGAACATGTCGAACTCTTCGAAACTGCCATCATCGAGCAGAAGTTCGATCCGTTCACGCGCCGTCAGCTTGCCCTTGGCATGCTGACTGTCAATGCGACGTTGTCCCCCTCCCAGGCGGGCGTTGTCGCGGCGATCGTGAAGTTCTTTAATGATGTCTTTCACGGGTAAGCCTCCTCGTCATTTCGCGGGCACCATATGCCAGCGAAATATTCTTTCAAAGCAAGTTCTGGCAGATTTGCAAAACATGCAAAATCATTGCGCTGAAAAATGCAAATCTGCAAGGTTTGCGCCCCCTCGAAACACCCTGCATCGCACAAACCAACGCCTGGGCTGTGCGAAAACAACAGCGGCCTGCGGCAGATTCCCCGTAGACAGATCGCAGCGCCCTCCTCATGGTGGCGCAATGTCGCAAAACCGCATTTCCTCTCCGGACCGCACACCGTCGGCCCGCCTTCTCGACCGCCGCACCCCGCCGCACATCCTGACCCTCGTGCTGATGGCCGGAGTCTCGGCCATGACGATGAACGTCTTCCTGCCAGCCCTGCCGGAGATGACCGACTATTTCGGCACGGATTACAGCGTCATGCAGCTTTCCATCGCGATCTTCCTCGCGGTGAACGCCGGGCTGCAACTGGTCATCGGTCCGCTTTCGGACCGGTTCGGGCGCCGCCCGGTGCTGATCGGTGGCATCCTGATCTTTCTCGCCGCCACACTCGGCGCCATCTACGCCCCCTCCGCGCAAGCCTTCCTCCTGATGCGCGCCGCCCAGGCCGGTATCGTCAGCGCCATGGTGCTCTCACGCGCCATCGTGCGCGACATGGTGCCCGGCGAAGAGGCCGCGCAGATGATCGCCTATGTCACCATGGGCATGTCTCTGGTGCCGATGGTCGCCCCCACGGTCGGCGGATTTCTCACCCATATCTACGGCTGGCAAAGCGCCTTCTGGCTGCTGTTCGGGGTCGGCTTTGTCCTTCTGCTCCTCGTGACCTTCGATGCAGGAGAAACCGCACCGAAAACCGGTGGTTCGATGAAGGACATGCTGCGCGGTTTCCCGGAGCTTCTGACATCCCAGCGCTTCCTCGGCTATGCGCTCTCCGCCGCCACCGCCTCGGGCGCCTATTTCGCCTTTCTCGGCGGCGCGCCTTTCCTCGGCTCCACGGTGTTCAATCTGACAGAAGACAAGCTCGGCCTCTACATGGCCGCCCCGGCGATCGGCTATTTCTTCGGCAATTTCATCGCCGGAAGATACTCCGCCCGTTTCGGCATGAACACGATGATCCTGATCGGCGCAGGCATCTGCGCCCTCGGCGTATTCGTCTCCCTCCTGACCTTCCTCGCAGACCGCGCAACCCCGATGAATTTCTTCGCCATGATCTCGCTCCTGGGCGCCGGAAACGGGCTGCAACTGCCCAATTCCATCGCCGGCTCGCTCTCCGTGCGTCCGCATCTGGCGGGCACGGCGGCGGGGCTCGGCGGCTTCATGTATATCGGTGGCGGAGCGGTGCTTTCGGCCTTCGCAGGCTCCGTCCTCAGCCCGGAAAGCGGCGGCACACCGCTTCTCGTCATCATGCTCTGCGCCTCGCTCTCCTCCATCGCGGCAGCCCTCTGGGTAGTGCTGCGCGAACGCAAGCTGATCCGCGAGGGCTGAGCGCGCTTTCCCCTCTTGTCAGAACGGGTTTGCACTGGCAAACCTCGTTTTGCAAAAGGGAAAGAGAGAAGAGCATGGCCCAGCAGAAACTCTATGCCGGCGCGAAGCTGCGCGAAACGCGGACCCGTCTCGGGCTGACGCAGCGGGCGTTCGCCGAAAAGCTCGGCGTCTCCCTGCCCTACCTCAACCAGATGGAAAACAACAACCGTCCGGTCTCGACCGGCGTGGTTCTGGCGCTGGCGCAGGAGTTCGGCTTCGATGTCACCGAACTCTCGTCGGGCGATGCCGAACGCATGGTCACCGACATGCGCGAAGCTCTGGCCGATCCGGTGTTCTCCGACGGCGCACCGCCTCTGGCCGATCTGCGCCTGGCCGCCTCGAACGCCCCCGCGCTCGCCCGCGCCTTCCTCGAATTGCACCGCGCCTATCGCCAGACGACCGAACGGCTCGCGTCGATGGACGAGGCTCTGGGTCGCGAAGACATGCCGTCGCGCCCCAGCCCTTGGGAAGAGGTGCGCGACTTCTTCCATTATTGCGACAATTATATCGACGCGGTCGACCGCGCCGCCGAGAATATCGCCCGCAATCAAACTCGCGGCCGCGATGTGATGAAAACCGCGCTCGACATGCTCGAACAGCATGGCATCACCGTGCGCAGCGGCGAACGCGACTTGCGGCATTTCGATCCGGAGTTGCGCGAACTGACGATCTCGTCACGCGCCTCGGGGGCCACCCGCCGCTTCCAGATCCTGCACCAGCTCGCCCTTGTCACGCAGGGCAAGCTGCTCGACGCCACGCTCGATCTGGCGCGCTTCCATTCCGACGAGGCCCGCGAGATCGCCCGCATCGGGCTTGCGAACTATTTCGCAGGCGCGGCACTGTTGCCCTACACGACCTTTCTGGAGGCCGCGCAGGAAACCCGGCACGATCTGGAGATGCTGGCCGAACGCTTCGGCGCCTCGATCGAACAGGTCGCGCACCGGCTCTCCACGCTGCAACGCCCCGGTGCCAAGGGGATCCCCTTCTATTTCGTGCGCGTCGATCAGGCCGGCACGATCACCAAACGTCACTCCGCCACGCGGCTGCAATTCGCGCGCTACGGCGGCGCCTGCCCGCTCTGGAACGTGCACCAGGCCTTTGAGCGCCCCGGTCATTTCCTGCGGCAACTGGCGGAGACGCCGGACGGGGTGCGCTATCTCTCGATTGCCCGCGACGTCTCAAAACCCGGTGGCGCCTTCCATGCGCCGGTGCGGCGCTATGCGATCAGCCTCGGCTGCGAGGTCACCCACGCCTCGGAACTGGTCTATGCCGACGATCTCGATGTCACCAAACCGGCGGCGTTCCAACCGATCGGCATCTCCTGCCGGATCTGCGAACGGCGCGATTGTCATCAACGCTCCGTACCGCCTCTGGAGCGGCGCCTGACCATCGACCCGAACAACCGGGGCACTCTACCCTATCGGATCGAGTGAATCTTTCGGTACGGCTGAGTATTTGGCCATCGGAAAACCAGCCGGAAGCGAGATGATCAAAAGACAAAACGCGCCCGAAACCGGACGCGTTTTTGTTTGCTTTTTCTGAAAAGTGGCGCGGTTGACGGGGCTCGAACCCGCGACCCCCGGCGTGACAGGCCGGTACTCTAACCAACTGAGCTACAACCGCGCAGTGCTTTTCAAAGCGTGCCCCTAAGGGCTATGTGAAGCAGCGATGGCGCGGTTGACGGGGCTCGAACCCGCGACCCCCGGCGTGACAGGCCGGTACTCTAACCAACTGAGCTACAACCGCTCGCTGCCGTTCCGGGACTTGCGCCCCGAAGCGTGAGGGGCGTTCTATGGGGAGTGCAGGGTCCCGTCAAGCCGGGAATCGCGAAAAAGTGTCGGGGCAGAAGAAAAAACTTCACGGTCTTTTCAGCACGGAGGATTTGCAGGAGAGACGGAGGGGAAATGGTGGGTCGTGAGAGGCTCGAACTCCCGACATCTTCGGTGTAAACGAAGCGCTCTACCAACTGAGCTAACGACCCGGTGGACCGTCGTCTAAGGGAAAACGCCGCGCCTTGCAAGAGGCAGACAGAGGGGCTGCGGGATTATCCCTGCGCCTTGCGCCAACCCGCCGCGCGCGCCTCGTCTTCGGAACAGAACCAGCGCTCGCCCTGTGCCTCGTTGATCCGCGTGCCGCCGTACCAGCGCCCGCCGGGCAGATGGTAGAGCTTGCCGGAACCGGAGATATTGCCCTTGATCGCGCAGGCTCCGGGCGGGGTTTGTTCCGGCTGTGCCCCACGTTTCTCAGCGCGGTAGGCCGAAGGCGCCTGCGCCCCCGCCCGCCAGAGCCCCTGCCCCTCGGCCCGAGCAACCTCTTCGAGCGCGACATAATCGCGGGCGTATTTCGCATAGGCATAGGCTGCGCCTGAGGCGACCAAGGCGGCGTTGATGTCCCCCGCCTTCGATGTGCAAACGGCGACAGTGCGGCCATAGCGGTCGGTGTCGCGGGCAACACAGCGCACCGATCCGACGGCCAGTTTCGCGAGCACCGCTTTCGACCATTGCCCACAAGCCCAGTCCTGCCCCCGCATGTCGGAACAGCTCTGCGACAGTTCCGGTGCGTCAATGCCGTAGAGCCGGATGCGGGTCTCGCCAATGGCCAGCGTGTCCCCGTCGATCACCCGCAGTGCACCATTGTCCGGCGTCGTCAGGATCGCGACTTCGGCAGGTTCTTCGGTCGCAGTCAAGTCAAGTCGGAGAGAGTTCGACGAAGATGGCAAAACTGTGTTCCGATCGCTCACGGCCTCGACCGTTTCAATCGGAAGCAGGGTCATCCCAAGACCCACCGCGGCCCATAGAGCCGCAACATATGGTATTCTACCCAACCTCACGCGCGATTTGTGCGCGATTTGTTCTCCGAATGCAAGAGGACGCGCAACCTGCCGGTTAACGCGCCCTCGCTCTCGAAATAGAGGCAGCCGTCACGCCGGAGCGGTCACAAGCCGGTAGATCTCATCCTTCAGATGCATCCGTTTCTTGCGCAACTCGGCCAGCGCCATATCCTCCATCGGCTGCACATCGGTTTCGGCGAGATGCACCTCGTCGTTCAAGGCGTCATACTCCCCGACCAAGGTCGCGAAATGCGCATCGCTTGCTTTGCGTTCAGTGATTTTTCCGGCCAGATCCGGAAAATCAGCGGCGAGTTGGTGCGGTGTATTGGACATGCGCGTCTCCTCAGTCTGATGGCCTTTGCTACAGTCTGGCCACAGAGGACGGCCACACGCCTTGACACGGATCAAGGGATACCCGGCTTGCTCCCTGTTCCGCACAACGAGGTGCAAATATGCAGCCGGACGCGTGCGCTTTGAGTGAATTGCCATCGCCGGGGCGAGGCTTCACTGTCCGCGCATGAGCGCACCCTCCCTGACCGCCCCCTCGAAATCCGTGACCGGCATTCTCTGGATGTTGTTCATGACGCTGTGCTTCGTCATGGTGAACGTCCTCGTGAAATATGTCGGCAACGGATTGCCCGTTCTGGAAAGCGCCTTCCTGCGCTTCCTGTTGGGCCTCGTCTTTCTCATCCCGGCGCTCGGCGCGGTGCGCAAGGTCCGCTTCACGCCGCGGATCTGGAAACTCACCTTCGGTCGGGCGCTGTTTCATGCTCTGGCGATGTCCTGCTGGTTCTATGCCATGACCCGCATCCCGATGGGGGAGGTCACCGCGCTGAACTTCATGAACCCGATCTACATCACTCTCGGCGCGGTGCTGCTGTTCGGCGAGCGGATCGCCCTGCCCCGGATTCTGGCGCTTGTGGTGGCCTTCCTCGGTGGGCTTGTCATCCTGCGCCCCGGGTTTCGCGAGATCGACCCCGGCCACCTGTCGATGATGCTCTCGGCCATGGCCTTTGCCGGGTCGTATCTGATCGCCGGACGGTTGGTGAAGGAACTGCCCGCCGCCGTCGTGGTGTTCCTGATGTCGGTGACCGTGCCCCTCGTGATCGCACCTTTCGCGTTTCTGCATTGGGAAACGCCAAGCCTGCATGAGCTGCTGCTGCTCTTTTTCACCGCCGCCTTCGCCACATTGGGCCATTACGCCATGACCCGCGCTTTCGCCTGTGCGCCGCAATCCGTGGTGCAACCGGTGGTCTTCGTCCAGTTGATCTGGTCGGTGAGCTTCGGCTATCTGCTGTTCGGCGAGGCGGTCGATCCCTACGTGATTCTCGGCGGCGCCATGATCATCGCGGCGATTTCCTTTATCACCTGGCGCGAAGCACGCAAGAAAGCCACTTAACCGCCCCGGATCAACCCTACAGCAATCGACCACATCACAAGCGCGATCCCACCATCGAGCACGCGCCAGGACGTCTCGCGTGCGAACACCGGTGCCAGCAGACGTGCCCCGAATCCCAGAGAAAAGAAGAAGGCAAAAGACGCCATGATCGCCCCCGTGGCGAATCCCGCGCGCGCCTCGGGAAACCGGGCGGAGATCGCGCCCAGAAGCACCACCGTATCGAGATAGACATGCGGGTTGAGCCAAGTGAGCACCAGTGCGGTCAGCACCACCGTTTTCAGGCTTTGCGCCCCCTGTGTGGCCGCTTCGAGATGCCCACCCCCGCGATAGGCGGCCAGCGCGGCCTTCGCACCGTAGAACATCAGGAACGCCGCCCCGCCCCAGCGCAGAATCGGCAAAAGCGGCGGAAAGGCCTCCGAAACTTGTGCGGAGGCGAAAACGCCCAGAGAGATCAGCAGCGCATCGGAAAGCGCGCAGACCAGCACCACAGGCAGCACATGCGCCCGCCGCAGCCCCTGCCGCAGCACAAAGGCATTCTGCGCCCCGATGGCAACGATGAGGCTGAGCCCCGTGAGAAAGCCGATGAGCGTGGCGTGCAACATGTGAAATCCTTTCCGGCATGGGGTAACCAGAGCGGAAAGATTAGACAAATTAATCTTTCTATGAACAAATTAGCCATGCTTAATCCATCCGATTACCCTGCCCTGAGTGCCCTCGCCGCCGTCCTGCGCCACGGCTCGTTCGACGCGGCGGCCCATGCGCTTTCCGTCACGCCCTCGGCGATTTCTCAACGGATCAAGGCCCTGGAGGAACGCATGGGCACGCCTCTGGTGCTGCGCGGCACACCGGCGCAGGGCACGGAGACCGGACGGCGGCTGGCGCGTCACATGGACGAGATCGGAATTCTGGAGGCACAACTCGCCCACGATCTCGGGCAAAACGATGGTCCTGCCCTACGCGTGCCGCTGGCGGTCAATGCCGACAGCCTCGCCACCTGGTTCCCCCCCGCCATGGCGAACCTGCCGGAGATGCTGTTTCAGCTCACGCTCGACGATCAGGACCACAGTGCCGACTGGCTCAAGCGCGGCGAGGTGATGGCCGCCGTCTCTGCACGCGATACGGCCGTTCCGGGCTGCGATCTGCATCCGCTCGGCGCACTGCGCTATCTTGCCGTCGCCACACCCGCTTTTGTGGCGCGGCACTTCCCCGAAGGCATCACGTCAGAGGCGCTGAGCAAGGCCCCCTCGCTTGTGTTCAATGGAAAAGACCGGCTTCAGGACAATTGGGTCAGCTCGCAAACCGGGCGGCGCATCGCCCTGCCTGCCCATCGTATCCCCTCGACGCAGGGCTTTGTCGATGCGGCCCTCACCGGGATCGGCTGGGGGTTGAACCCGGAGGTGCTTTTGCACCCGCATCTTGAAGCGGGCCGTCTCGTGCCCCTGTCCCCGGCTCCAACGGACATCGCGCTCTACTGGCATGTCTCGCGGCTCGCGGCCCCGATCCTTGCGCCGCTCACCGCCGCAGTCAGACAGGCCGCACGAACCGCGCTCATCTCATAAAAAACCCCGCGCAAGGCGGGGCTTTTTAAAGTCTTTTCAGACACGCTCAGAGCTGTTCGGCCACGTCGTCCGGCACATCGAAATTGGCCGTGACGGATTGCACATCATCGTCGTCTTCCAGCGTCTCGACGAGGCGCATCAGCTTCTGCGCCGTCTCGAGCCCCACCTCGGTGCGGTTCTGCGGTTTCCAGATCAGCTTGGACTCCTTGGACTCGCCCAGCACGGCTTCGAGCGCATCGGACACAGCCGCCAGATCGCCATCGACCGTATAGATCCAGTGACCTTCCTCGTCGCTTTCCACATCCTCGGCACCGGCCTCGATCGCGGCCATCATCACCGTGTCGGCATCCCCCGCTTCCGGCCCGTAGACAATTTCGCCCACGCGGTCGAACATGAAGGACACCGAGCCCGAAGTGCCGAGGTTGCCACCGGCCTTGGTGAAATAGGACCGCACGTTCGAGGCGGTGCGGTTCACGTTATCGGTCATGGTCTCGACGATGAAGGCGATGCCTTCCGGGCCATAGCCTTCGTAACGGATCTCGTCATAGCTTTCCGCATCGCCGCCCATGGCTTTCTTGATCGCACGGTCGATCACGTCTTTCGGACAAGACGCCGTTTTCGCCGTCTTCACCGCCAGACGCAGACGCGGGTTCTTTTCCGGGTCGGGATCGCCCATCTTCGCCGCCACGGTGATCTCCTTGGCGAGCTTGGAAAAGAGTTTGGAGCGGGCCGCGTCCTGGCGTCCTTTACGGTGCTGGATGTTTGCCCATTTAGAATGGCCTGCCATGTGGCGCCTCCGAAAATGTCGAGTGTGTGAGCTTTCGCGTCTCTATAAAGCAGCGCGCCCCCGACCTGCAAGGCCGCCACAGGCCTTTGCGCCCGTCTTTCTGATGGTTCAAATACTCAATTCCGCCCGAAATCGCCTCAAAGCGGCCAGATCAGCGGAATGACAGCCGAGGCAATAAGCCCGATGGTGAGGTTCAGCGGAATACCGACCTTCATGTAATCGGTGAATTTATACCCCCCCGGACCATAGACCATGGTGTTGGTCTGATACCCGATCGGCGTCGCGAAAGAGGCCGAAGCCGCGACCATCACGGCCACAACGAGGCCGCGCGGATCAAGCCCCATCGAATTCGCGAGCCCGATCGCGATCGGCGTCACCACCACGGCCACCGCGTTGTTCGACACCAGTTCGGTCAGGAAAGAGGTCATCAGGAAGATGGCCCAGACCACGAAGAACACCGGCAAACCATCGAGCAGAGGCGCGATCACATTCACGATCATCTCCACCGCACCCGAGGCATCGAGTGCCGCACCGACCGCGAGCATGGCGAAGATCAGCGCGAGCAAGCGCCCCTCGACAAAGGAAAACGCCTCATCCGCGTCGATGCAGCGGGTGACCAGAACCACCGCGACGGCAATCACCGAAAGCATCAGGATCGGTGCCACGCCAAGCGCGGCCAGCAACACGATGGAGAACATCGCCGCAAGGGCAATCGGCGCGTGGCTGCGATGATAGGCGCGCTCGGTCGGTTTCGACACATCGCCCATGTCCATATCGGTCGCGAGGCGCTGAATATCCGCCGGTGCGCCCTCGAGCAGAAGCGTGTCGCCGACGCGCACCACGAGGTCCTGGATCTGCTGGCCGAGGTTCTGGTTTCGGCGGTGCACCGCGAGCACATAGACGCCATAGCGACGCCGCAGACGCATCGAGGACAGCGACCGCCCGACCATCTTGCAGCCCGGCGTGATCAGCACCTCCATCGTGGTGGTCTCGACCGCCGACACCTGATCGACGCGCTTGAGAGATTTGTTGCGTTGCAGGCTCAGAAGCTCGGTGATCTTCGAGCGCAGCACGATCCGGTCCCCGACCTCGAGCGTCAGCCCGTCGAGTTCATGCCGGTAGGATTTGTCGCCGCGAATGACGTCGATCAGACGCACGCCCTCGCGTTTGAAAAGCTGCACACCGAGAACCTCGCGCCCGACCAGGTTGGACTCGGGCGGGATCACCGCCTCGGTGAAGAATTTCATCTTCGCCCGGTTCGACGACAGCATCGCCGCCAGACTGTCGCGATTGGGCAAGAGATGCCGTCCGAACAGCGCCAGATAGAGCATCCCCCATGCCGTCACCACCAGCCCGATGGGCGCAATCTCGAAAATCGTGAAGGGCGCCATGCCCTGCGCCCGGGCCACACCGTCGACCAGCAGGTTGGTCGAGGTCCCCAGAAGCGTGATCGTGCCCCCCATGATCGCAGAATAACTCAGCGGGATCAGAAGTTTGGAGGGCGCAATGCCGAGCTTGCCGGAGAGCTGCACGAAGACCGGGATCATCACAACCACGACCGGCGTATTGGCGACAAAGGCCGAGAGCACCACCACCACGGCCAGCAACATGGCAATGGCCACGGAGGGATGGGTCTCGGCATAATTCCCGGCCTGACGAGTGAACCATTCGAGCCCCCCGGTGCGCACCAACGCCCCCATGACGATGAACATCGCGGCGATGGTCCAGGGCGCAGGGTTCGACAGGACCTTGAGCCCCGCATCATAAGGCAGGATGCCCAGAACGATCATCAGGGCCGCCCCCGTGATCGCCACAACCTCCGTCGGGAAGATCTCGCGCACGAACATGGCGAACATGAGGCCCACGACGACAAGCGCAAGCACCGCCTCGGTCGTCTCGCTGAAATGAAACAGTTCCATGGGGCCCCGTGCGCTGTGGTCTTCGGCACCAATATGCCCGCCCCGCCCACCGGGGCACAAGCGTCAAAACGCCTCGTCCAAGGACGGAAATTCCGGCCAAACAGTCAAAAACGCGAAGAATTTTCCAGCAAATCCGGTTACGGCGCACTCTGCTCCAGACGCCCGCCGACGCGAATCTGCTTCACGCGCGTGGCTTTGCCGGTGCGATCATCGGTCTCGACATAGACGCCCGACAGTGTCGCCTCGCCCTTTGCGGGCTCGAACCGCCCCTTGCCCATGCCAGTGACAAACCGGCGCAGCGGCTCGGCCTTGTCCATGCCAATCACCGAATTGTAATCGCCACACATGCCCGCATCAGTCAGATAGGCCGTGCCCCCCGGAAGGATCTGCGCGTCGCCCGTGCAGACATGGGTATGGGTACCGACCACGACGGACGCCTTGCCGTCGCAAAAATGCCCCATGGCCATCTTCTCCGACGTCGCCTCGCAATGCACATCGACCAGAATCGCCTGCACCGCGCCGCCCAGCTTGTGGGTCATGAACACCTGATCCATCGCCGAAAACGGATCGTCGAAGGCGCGTTTCATGAACACCTGCCCAAGGATCTGCGCCACGAGGATACGCCGCCCGCGCCGATCCTCAAATATCCGCACCCCGCGCCCCGGCGCCGTCTTGGCGAAATTGATCGGCCGCACGATGCGGGTTTCGCGTTCGCAAAACTGCATCATGTCCTTCTGGTCGAACGCATGATCGCCTAGCGTCAAGCAATCGACCTCCGCCGCAAGCAACTCTTTCGCATGATCGCCCGAAAGCCCCATGCCATTGGTCGCATTCTCGCCGTTGACCACGACGAAATCGAGACCCCAGTCCTTGCGCAACTGCGGCATGCGCTCCATGACGGCCTTGCGCCCGGCGCTGCCGACAATATCTCCGAGAAACAGGATTTTCATGGCGTCAGCCATAAGACCCAGCGCGGCCACGCGCAAGACAGCCCGTTTCCTTTGTGCCGGAAATACTCGAAAATGCGCGCTCAGACGTCGCGAAACCGGCTCAGAAGCCCATGCGACGCCTGCATCATCATCACCGCATCTATCCCCAGAGCGGTAAAGCGCGTGCCCGTCGCGATGGAGCGTTCGAGCAACGTCTCGTCCACCGTCACGATCCCAGAAGGCACACCCAGTGCCTTAAGCCGCGCAATCGCCCCTTCGACCGCCGCCTGCACTTCGGGCGCCGCAAGATTGCCCGGATACCCCAGATCGGCGGCAAGATCGGCCGGGCCGATAAACACCGCATCCACGCCTTCGACCGTGGCAATCTCTTCGAGCGCCTCAAGAGCCGCGCGGGTTTCGATCTGGACGATCAGGCAAAGCTCGTCCTTCGCCTTCGCGCCATACTCCGCAATCGCGCCGTATCGCCCGGCCCGTGTCGCACTGTTGTAGCCGCGCACACCCTCGGGGGCGAAGCGCATGGCGGATACGGCGGCGCGGGCCTCCTCGGCGGAATTGATCATCGGCACCATCAGGGTTTGCGCGCCCTGATCGAGGTGGCGTTTGATCAATGCGGTGTTAAGTTCACAGACGCGCACCACCGCCGAACAGGCCGGATACCCCGCGACCACCTGAAGGCAGGGGCGCACCTCGGGCACATCGAAGGCACCGTGTTCACCGTCGATCAGCACCCAGTCATAGCCCGCTGCGGCCAGAAGCTCCGTCATGTCCGGCCCGCCGAAGGTCTGCCAGACACCCCATTGCTGCCGCCCCTCCTTGAGGGCCTGTTTGAACCGGTTGACGGGAAGTTCCATGGCGTTCTCTTTCAAAAGATGAGCACGTCGCGCGCATTAAAACGTAAGCACTTCGCGCTCGGTCACAATCGCATCGAGCGGCGCGTCGGTCGGTTCGACCGGCAGGTCCGCCAGCTCCTGCGCCGCATAGACCAGACCGACGGCGAAGACCGGCCCCGAGGCCCGCAGCTTCTCCAGCGTCCGGTCATAGAAGCCGCCGCCATAGCCCAGCCGGTGCCCCGCCCGGTTGAACGCCAGCATCGGCACGATCACCACTTCCGGGATTACAGGCTCGGACTGCGCCGGGATCAGCGCGCCGAACGCGCCCTCCACCATCGCACCCTCTGGCGTCCAGCGGTCGAACCGCAAGGGTTGCGCCCTGGCCTCCACCACCGGCACGGCGACGGGGCCGCGCCCATGCAGAACGCTCATCGCCGGGCGCGGGTCGATCTCGCTGCCCAAAGGCATGTAGCCTGCCGTCACCTTGCCTTTATGCGGGGTCAGGAACCCCAGAAGCATCTTGGTTGCCTGATCCGCAGCGCCCAGATCCTGCGCATGCGCCAAATCCCGTGCCGCTTTCGCCCGTTGGCGCAATTGCGCCTTCACATCCCGAATATCGTTCACAGCAGCACCACACCGGCCAGCCCGAGAAAGGCAAAGAACCCCACAACATCGGTCACCGTCGTCACGAACGCCCCCGAAGCCAGAGCCGGATCGACCCCAGCGCGCTCCAGCAGCACCGGCACCCCGATGCCGGCCAGCCCCGCAATCACCAGATTGATCACCATGGCCGTACCGATCACCGCGCCCAGCGCCGGAGACCCGAACCAGACGATTCCCACCACCCCCATGATCACGGCAAACACCAAGCCGTTGGCGAGCCCCACAAGCACCTCGCGTCGGATCACGCGCCAGACGTTCGCGCCGGTAAGGTCGCGCGTCGCGATGGCGCGCACGGCCACCGTCAGCGCCTGCGTGCCCGCATTGCCGCCCATCGAGGCGACGATGGGCATCAGAACCGCCAGAGCCACGAACCGCGCGATCGTATCTTCGAACTGGGCGATCACCATGGAGGCGAGGATCGCCGTCACGAGGTTGACCGCCAACCAAGGCAGACGCTGTTTCACCGTATCGCTCACCCGGTCGGCCAGAGAGCCTTCGCCGACACCGGCGAGGCGCATGATGTCCTCTTCGTGTTCCTCATCCAGGACGTTCATCGCGTCGTCGATGGTGATCACCCCCACCACCCTGTCGTTCTCGTCGAGAACCGGGGCAGAGATCATGTGATACTGGTTGAACGCATAGGCCACGTCGGTTTCGCTCTCATCGACGCGGAAGGTGCGAAACCCCGGCTCCAGCAATTCGATCAGCGGCTGACTGCGCGGCGCACCGAGGATCTTGCCGAGCGTCACGTGGCCGACGGGGTGCATCTTCGGATCGGTCAGCACCATGTGGTAGAAATCGTCCGGAAGTTCCTCCGCCTCGCGCATGAAATCAATCGCCTGCCCGACGGTCCAGTGTTCCGGCCCCATCACGACCTCGCGCTGCATCAGACGACCGGCGGAGAACTCCGGATAGGACAGGGATTTCTCGACCGCAAGACGATCAACATCCTCGAGGCTCGCGAGAACCGCTTCCTGCGCCTCCTCGTCGAGATCCTCCACCAGGTCGACGACGTCATCCGATTCCATGTCCCGGACCGCTTCGGCCAGAACTTCGGGCTTGAGGACGTGGATCACCTCGTCGCGGATGCCCTCGTCAAGCTCCGACAGGATCTCCCCATCGAATTCCTCGCCATAGAGCAGAATCAGCCGCCGCCGGTCATAGGCGTTCACCTGTTCGAGCATGTCGGCGATGTCGGCAGCGTGCAGCGGCTCCATCAGCTCGATCAGCTTCGCCCGATCCCCGGTGTCCACCGCAAACAGAATGGCGCTGAGCACCTTGGCGCTCAACGTGTAGCCGTCCTCCTCGAGATCGGCTTCCTCTTTGATATCCGCGTTGTCTTCGACCATACCCTGCCCGTTTGCTCGTCACCCCGGACCTTATGACAGCTTCCTTGCGAGAAACAGGGGCAAGATTGATTTACCTTGCCTCGCCCAGCGCCTAATCTGCCCTCGAGGTTAAAAGCGGTTAATCAAAAAGGCCCCCGATGGACAAGCTGATTGCAGGACAGGTCGTCACCTATCACGGCAACCCTTTCGAGATTCCCGCCGAGGAGGCAGTTCAGGTGCTCACCGACGCAGCAATCCTGATCCGGGACGGGCATGTCGTTTCCATCGGCGGGCGCGATCACATGCGCGCCAAACATCAGGAAGCCGCCTTCTTCGACCACGGTCCGGCGCTGATCGTGCCCGGTTTCATCGACGCCCACGCGCATTATCCGCAGACCGCCATGATTGCCAGTTGGGGCAAGCGGCTGATCGACTGGCTCAACACCTACACCTTCCCGGAGGAGGCGAAATTCGCCGATCCTGCCTATGCCCGCGACATCGCCGGGCGCTATCTCGACCTGCTTCTGGCCAACGGCACCACAACGGTCACCTCGTTCTGCACGATCCATCCCGGCTCCGTCGATGCGCTGTTTGAGGCCGCCGAGGACCGGGGCATGCGGATCGTGGCGGGCAAGACCTGCATGGATCGCGACACCGCCCCCGCATTCCTCCGCGACACGGCAAAGGCAGCCTATGACGAGAGCAAGGCCCTGATCGGGCGCTGGCACGAAAAAGGCCGTGCCACCTATGCGATCACGCCCCGTTTCTCGCCCACCTCCACGCCCGCGCAACTCGACGCTCTGGGTAAGCTCTGGGACGAATACCCTTCCTGCCTGATGCAGACGCATCTCTCCGAACAGCTCGACGAAATCGAATGGGTCAAGGGGCTCTATCCGGAGGCGCGCGATTACCTCGACACCTATGAGCAATTCGGGCTGGTACGCGAGGGCGCGCTGTTTGGCCATGCGATCCATCTCGAACCGCGCGAGATCGCGCATCTCAAGGCGATGGATTGTTCGCTGATCCATTGCCCGACTTCGAACACGTTTATCGGCTCGGGCCTCTTCGACATGGGCGCGCGCAAGGGCGAAGGTCTGCGCGTGGGTCTCGCGACCGACACCGGCGGCGGATCGTCCTTCTCCATGCTGCGCACCATGGCGGCGGCCTATGAAATCGGCCAGCTCAGCCACACCGCGATCCACCCAGCCCAGCTTTTGTGGCTCGCGACCTATGGCTCCGCCGAGGCGCTTCACATGCAGGATAAAATCGGCTGCATCGCCCCCGGCATGGAAGCGGATTTCGCGGTGATCGACCTGGCCTCCACCCCCGCCATCGCCCAGCGCGCGATCCGGGCGGAGACGATCTGGGAAGAGGTCTTCCCGACCATCATGATGGGCGACGACCGGGCGATCGTCGCCTCCTATGTCATGGGCGAGCGCGCGGCGGTCTGATCAGCAGCCGCGGGCAAATACCGCCACGCGAATACCACCCGGCGCGATGCCGATACCGATGTCACGGGCTTTCGGGCTCAGAATATTGGCACGGTGGCCTTGGGACTGCATCCAGCCCTGCACCGCCTGCTGCGCCGTCGGATAACCGCCCGAGAGGTTCTCGGACACGTAGCAATAGCCATAGCCAGCCGCCCGCACCCGGTCGCCCACAGAGGAACCGTTCTTGCCGGTATGGGAGAAATAATTCTGCGCCGCGAGATCGCTGGCGTGCCGTTGTGCCGCCGTGGCAAGTGCGGCGTTGTAACCGAGCGCGCCAAGCCCCTGTTGCGCACGCTCCGCATTGATCAGGGCGATGATCTGCGCCTCCTGCTCCAGCGCATGGGGCGCGGCGGTCGTCACAGGGGTGATCTGGCTGAACCCCGCCCCGGTCTCCGGCCCGCAGGCCATCAGCGCGAGTGCAGCGCACAGCACCACCCCGACACGTCGTTTTCTATGGTTCATTCTGGCATCCCCTAGTTTCTCAGCCCCAGCGCCAAGGTCTTTTGCCGCGCCAGTGTCGTGCCCATGTCGATGGTCGTCACCCAACTGTCGGCGACCACATGGCGCCCCTCGACGAACAGGTCTTTCACGATCATCGGCCCGGCCAGCAACAAGGCCGCCGGGTCCCAGCTCCCGGCCGCTTCCACATCCGACATATTCCAGACCGCGATATCCGCGCGTTTGCCCGGCGCCAGAATACCAATGTCATCGCGCCCCAACACTTCCGCACCGCCGCGCGTGGCAATTTCCAGCATCTCGCGCGGACTCATCTTGTCGGCACCATAGTACACCCGTTGCAATAACATGCCGGTGCGCGCCTCCATGATCAGGTTGCCCGTGTCGTTCGAGGCCGACCCATCGACGCCCAAGCCCACTCTGACGCCCGCGTCCCGCATCGGGCGCACCGGCGCAATGCCCGAGCCCAGACGGCAATTCGAACAGGGGCAATGCGCCACGCCGGTCTTGGTACGCGCAAACAGCGAGATTTCTTCGCGGTCGAGCATCACGCAATGGGCATGCCAAACATCCGGCCCGGTCCAGCCCAGCTCTTCGGCATATTGCCCTGGCCGCATGCCAAACTTCTCCAGAGAATAGGCGATATCCTCGTCATTCTCGGCCAGATGGGTGTGCAGCATCACGCCCTTGTCGCGGGCCAGAATGGCGCTGTCTCGCATCAGCTCGCGGGAGACGGAAAACGGCGAACAGGGCGCAACGCCGACGCGGATCATCGCGCCGGCGTTCGGATCGTGAAAAGCGTCGATCACGCGGATGCAATCGTTGAGAATGTCTTCTTCGCGCTCGACCAAACTGTCGGGCGGCAGCCCGCCAAGGCTCTCGCCGATCGACATAGAGCCACGCGTGGCATGAAGCCTGAGCCCGATGGCGCGCGCCGCCTCGATGGTATCGTCCAGCCGAGCGCCATTGGGGTAGAGATAAAGGTGATCCGAGGTGGTCGAGCAGCCCGACAGCGCCAGTTCCGCAAGCCCAACCAGGGCCGAGATTCGCATATGCTCCGGGCCGAATTTGGCCCAGATCGGGTAAAGCGTCTTGAGCCAGCCGAACAGGAGCGCATCCTGCGCGCCCGGCACTGCCCGCGTGAGGGTCTGGTAAAGATGGTGGTGGGTGTTGACGAGGCCGGGGGTGACGAGGCACCCGCGCCCATCGAGGATCTGCGCATCGTCATCGTAAAGCCCCTGCCCGACCGCTTCGATCACCCCGTCGCGGATGAGAATGTCGCCGCCTTTGATTTCACGCCGGTCGTCGTCCATGGTCAGGACGACATCGGCATTGCGGATCAGGAAACAATGGTGCATCGGGGCCTCCCTGAGGGACCGCCGGCTCCTCCCGGCGGCGTCAATAGGTTGAGAGTACCGCCAATGCCGCCTCATGCAACTCTTTGCTCGCCGCCGCCAGCACGCGGCCACCTTCCAGAACGGGGCCGCCCTGCCAGTCGGTGACAATGCCGCCCGCCGCCTCGATCACCCCGATGGGACCGAGAATGTCGTAGCTCTGCAACCCGGCCTCAACCACAAGATCGACCTGCCCCGCAGCCAAAAGCGCGTAGGCATAGCAATCCATGCCGTAGCGCGTCAGCTTGCAGCGTCCGGCGAGATCGTGGAACGCCTTACCTTCCGTCTCGCTGCCGACCTCGGGGAAGGTCGTATAGATCACCGCATCGTCAAGCGCCACGCCGCGCCGCGCCGCCAGAGCGCTTTTGCCCAGCGGACCGGTCAGTTCCGACAGACCAAGCCCCCCGACAAAGCGCTCACCGATATAGGGCTGGTCAATCACACCATAAACCACACTGTCGGCATTGCGCAGCGCAATCAGCACGCCCCAGGTCGGGGTCCCGGAAATGAAACCGCGGGTGCCGTCGATCGGATCGAGCACCCAGGTGAGACCCGACGTCCCCGCTTTGGGACCGAATTCCTCGCCGACGATGCCATCGTCCGGGCGACGCGCCTCAATGACCGCGCGCATGGCCTGCTCGGAACCGCGATCGGCGACCGTCACCGGATCGAACCCGACCGCCTGTTTCGACTCCGTAGCGAGCGCGCCCCCCCGAAAATAGCGGAGCGTGATCTCGCGCGCGGCCTCTGCCGCCGCATCCGCCGTTGCGATAATCTCCGCGCGCATCTCTGCGCTCAATTCCGAGACGTTCATGCTCTCTCCTGCTCCGATCTTCTGCGCCTTGGGCGCGTCCCTTTCGCGGTAGCCCCTCAGCCGCGACAGGTCAAGCGACCCGCCGGGTCTTCACAACACCGCCGAAGGTGCCACCTGGCGGCTGCGCAAAAAAGAAACGACCCCGGCGTCAGAGACGCGGGGGCCGGTTCTGCAGCTCGGGTCGGTTCAGGCCCTGATCGTCCCCGGATCAGGCGACGTCGGAGAGCACCCGCGCCAGCTCAAACAGACGACGGCGCTGATTTTCCGGAATCGCGTAATAGGAGCGCACCAGTTCGAGCGCTTCCTTGTCGGCGAGAATATCGGCCGGGACGGAGGCATCCTCCTGATGAGCGACGGACTGTGCCTCGACAGGCATATCCATACCTTCGAAGAAGAAGGCCACGGGCACGGACAGCGCCTCGGCAATGTCCCAGAGACGGGAGGCAGACACGCGGTTCATGCCAGTTTCATATTTCTGGATCTGCTGGAATTTGATGCCGACCTTTTCCGCAAGCTGCTGCTGCGTCATGCCGACCATCCACCGACGATGGCGAATCCGCTTTCCCACATGGACATCCACGGGATGTTTCATACTGACCGCTCCTTGTATCGTGCTGCACGCCCTTAACCTATGCGTGTATAGCACATTTCTTAGGACCGGCCCGATGTCTCAACCTGTCTTTTTGGGCAGGATTTGACCAAATCCCCCAACCGTCTGTAAAAATGAAATTTTATATCGAAGCAACGCCTGAGATTCCGTCCTGTGACGATCTGGCACGGCTTGGACAGCACTAAACCTGCGCGTGTTTTTTGATCATTTGTTGCGTTTTGCAAAATCTTCCGCCACCGGATCAGTCATGCCAACCGATGCGGACCGGGCAAAATCGACTCGCTTTCAGCGCCTTTCACATGGACAGAACCGCATGTAGTCGTCACAAAATATGCTATGTCACAGATTAAAACCATCCGCGCCTGTCGCGTCACCGCCTTCGATCAACCTCCGCAGCTCGCCGACACCGCTCTTGCGCCCCCCGCAGCCGGCGAAATCCAGGTTGCGATCCGTGCCGGGGCTTTGAACTTTGCCGACACGCTGATGTGCACAGGCCGCTATCAGGATACGCCGGAGCCGCCCTTTACACTCGGGCTTGAACTCTCCGGCAAAATTATTGAGATCGGTGAAGGGGTTACGGGATTTCAAGCCGGTCAACGCGTGGCGATTTATTCCGGTCAGGGCGGGCTGGCCGAGGCCGGGAATTTCCCTGCCGACCGTTGCATCCCCATCCCCGAAGGGCTGGGCTATGCCGAGGCGGCGGCGCTTCAGATCGCTTACGGCACCTCGCATATGGCGCTGGATTACAAAGCCCGACTGCAACCCGGCGAACGCCTTGTCGTCACCGGGGCAGCGGGCGGCGTGGGGCTGACAGCGGTGGAAATCGGCAAGCTGATGGGCGCGGAGGTCATCGCCATCGCGCGCGGCGCCGACAAACTGGCCATTGCCAAAGCCGCCGGGGCCGATCATCTCATCGACGCCGACAGTCCGGATATTCGTGAACAAATCAAAGCACTTGGCGGCGCGGATGTGGTCTATGACGCGGTCGGGGAACCTTTGTACGAGGCGTGCTTTCGCGCCACCAACCCCGACGGGCGCATCCTTTTGATCGGGTTTGCGGGCGGCGATCTACCAAAGATGAAACCGAACCATATGCTGGTGAAAAACATCACGGCCATCGGGTTTTACTGGGGCGCTTACCTGAATTTCAACCCGGCACCGCTGCGCGCCTCGCTCGCCACGCTGTTCGACTGGGCGGCGGAAGGACGGATCAAACCGCATATCTCCCATCGCCTGCCGCTCGATCAATTTGCCGAGGCGCTCGAATTGATCCGCAGCCGACAGGCGACGGGGAAGGTCGTTCTGGAGCCGTGAAGCAGGCCGGAAACGACTGTCGGCAAAACGTCGGATTTGCGTCGGACTTTTGTCGGGCACGCGCAGGGGCGCGATCAGGCCAGACATCAGACGATTGAGGTTTCAGAGAGAGTGGAGAAAGTTAGCGTCAGAGATGCGAAGGACTGCTTTGCGGGACGGAGCTACCGTTCACTCCCACTCGAACTTGACGTTCAAAACATCTGTGATCGAAACGCTTCCATCAGTTGCTCGTTTCGGTTCTTTGTCATTCATGATGAAGAACACAGTTTTTGCTTTACTCCAGTTGATGGTGTGCAAGCCAACGGGCACTTCCTCAAATGGGAACCGGGCCAGAACGAGGTCCAAACCAAACAGGTTTTCGTTTTCCGACGTCTTTTCATAGACTTCAAAAGAGCCTGGACCGTTTGGTGAAGCCCCAAACTCAAGCTCGAGCAGACCAACGGGTTCGTCATCTTCCTCTTCAACTGGTCCAAAATACGGATCAATGTACGTAATGATCAAATCCCGGAAGCCCAGACTTTCAGAATAGCCTACCCAAATTTTGGTCATACCGCATCAGCTCCAATCAGCATCTGAATCATCAATATGGTTGGGATTTCGAATGTGCAATATGGGCTCATTCCCGCCATTCACAGCCGCTCCCCTACTGCGCCGCGATCCTTGCGCTGGCGTGGTTGCGGTAGGCTTGCCGAATCAGGTCGCGCAGGCGCTCCGCCGCTTCGCCCTTCATCTGCTCCGACATGTAGAGATTGATCTTTTTCGAGGCGAGTTCTGGCAAAGCACCACCGTGCTGGATCGGCTCGGAATAGGGCGGTGCGGTGTTCTCAAGCATCACATGCACCGCGAGATCGGCCGAGACGGAGGCCTCGATAGTGCGGCTCTGGTCGCTTTCGATGGAGACTTCCCACGGGATGCCCGCATTGTCCAATGCCTCCTGCACGCTCTTGCGGAAGATGCAGCGGTGTTCAAAGGCCAACCGCAGCGGACGTTGCCGCCAGGCCACACCATTGGGCGCCCCGATCCACACCAGAGGCAGTTCCACCAGAGTCTCGCCGCCCGCGTCCAGATCGTCCTCGGTCGTCAGGATCATGTCGCACTCGCCACGGGCGAATTTTTCCTTGAGCCGGGTGGTGAAGGAGGATTCGAGATTGACCCGCATGCGCGGGTAATCGGCATGGAAATGCTGCAGCACCAGCGGGATCGAGGGGTAGACGATGTCATGCGGCACGCCTAAGACGATCTCGCCCTCGAATTCCGTCGCCGTGAGGCGGCTGAAGGCCTCGTCGTTGAGTTCGAGCATCCGGCGCGCATAGGACAGGAGTTGCTCCCCCGGCGCGGTCAGGGCGATCTTGCGAGCGCTGCGGTCGAGAAGCTTGACGTCGAGGCTGTCTTCCAGCCGCTTGAGCTGCATCGACACGGCGGATTGCGTCAGGTTGAGCGTCCCCGCCGCACGGGTCACCCCGCCGCAATCGGCGACGGTGACGAAGGAACGCAGGGCGGTCAGATCGAGATTGCGCGGCATATCATGTCCCGTGATGCAAAATTCAACAATCATTCATTTCACTTATTGAACACGGTGGACGATACATATCAAGGGAAATGATTCATTCCTGCCAAACATTCACCATTTGTTAAGGACGACACGATGCCCATCCAGACCCTGTCCCGCCCCTCCGGCGCGCGTCGCGCCCCCTCCTTGTTCTCCCGTTTCATGAAAGCCCGTGAGATCTCGCGTCAACGCCGCGCCCTGGCCGCGCTTGACGATGCGTTGCTCGATGACATCGGACTGACCCGCGAGGAGGTTCTGGCCGAAAGCCAGCGCCCGGTCTGGGATGCGCCGCGCCACTGGACCAAATAACCCCGGATGACCGCGACAGCTTGTCCCGCCCCCCCCTTACCTGCCCGCCCGTCCCCGCGCGCCTGACCGCGATGCTTCCCCTGCATCGCGGTTTTTCTTTGTTTTTCATAGACCAAGCCGCCGGACGGCCAACCGCCCACAAAACAGACGCGGCCGACAAAAACAGTCCGTTTTCCGTTTTCCACGGGTTGAAATCCGCACCCCGCCTGCCAATATCGGAAGGGACACCTCCGCATGTCGCGGGGGCACAGGGATTTTGACGCACAGGAGATACCTTTCAATGGCTGACTACAGAACGATCAACGCTGGTGTCGGCGCACGCTCGGCGGAGATCGACGCCGGCCTTCGCGCCCATATGAACAAGGTCTATGGCACCATGTCGATTGGCGTGTTGCTGACGGCGCTCGTGGCTTGGGCCGTGGGCTCCAATGACGCGCTTTTGTCGATCTTCAACGATCCGATCACGCTGCGCCCGACCATTCTCGGCTGGATCGCGATGTTCGCGCCGCTCGGCATGGTGTTTGCCTTCGGCGCCGCGATCAACCGCCTGTCCGCCGCGGGCGCACAGTTGTTCTTCTACGCTTTCGCAGCGCTCTTCGGCCTGTCGATCAGCTACATCTTCGCCGCCTTCACCGGCGTCTCGATCGCCCAGACCTTCCTCGTGACCGCGATCTCCTTTGCCGGTCTGTCCCTCGTGGGTTACACCACGAAGAAAGACCTCTCCGGCATGGGCGCGTTCCTGACCATGGGCCTGATCGGCATCATCGTGGCCTCGATCGTGAACCTGTTCCTGCACTCCGGCATGCTCTACTTCGCGATCAACGTGTTCGGCGTGCTGATCTTTGCCGGTCTGACCGCCTGGGACACCCAGAAGATCAAGACCGACTACATCGCCCATGCGCATGCGATGGACGAAGAGTGGTTGGGCAAGTCCGCCGTGATGGGCGCGCTGAGCCTCTACCTCGACTTCATCAACCTGTTCATGTTCCTGCTGCGGTTCCTTGGCAACCGCGAGTGATCGGGGCATACTCAGAAGACAAGGGCCGGTTTCGACCGGCCTTTTTTTATGGCGATCCGGGAGAGAGGCGCATGACCGACAACTGGCAATTCTGGGCCCTGCTCTCAGCCCTCTTCGCGGCGCTGACAGCGATCACCGCCAAGATCGGGGTGACGGAGATCAATTCGAACTTCGCGACCTTCCTGCGCACCGGGGTGGTGTTCCTCGCCTCGGGGCTGTTTGCATGGTCGCTGGGCGATATCGAGCCGCTGTCGAACCTCAGCGCGAAAGGCGCGGGGTTTCTGGCGATCTCGGGGCTGATGACCGGGGCATCCTGGCTCTGTTATTTCCGCGCGTTGCAGATCGGCAAAGCGTCGCAGGTGGCACCGGTCGACAAGCTCTCCGTGGTCTTCGTCGCGATCCTCGCAGCGCTCGTGCTGGGCGAGGAACTGAGCCCGCTGGGGTGGGTCGGCGTCGGCCTGATTTCGACCGGCGCCGTTGTGATGGCCATCGCCTGAGCGATCAGACCAAATCGCGGGCCATCTGGATCGCGGGCAGGTAGACACCGGGTTTCAGCGCCAGATCAACGTCCCCCGAGGCGCTGAAGCCATGCGCCTCATAGAATTCCCGCGCCGTGAGCGTCGAGAGACAGCACATCCGCTCCACCCCCGTCAGCCGGGCGTTGTCGAGGATATGTTCCACGAGAACCGAACCGATCCCTTGCCGGACGTGATCCGGATGCACAGCGACCCGCCGCATATGGCCGATCTCGCGCGGACCGACGCCGCCGAAGGGCGTGGCCTGGGTCCAGCCGCCCGCCGCAATGATCTCCCCACCCCCGGTCTCGGCGACGAAGAACGTGCCGGAGTTCAGCAGGCGCGGTGCCGTATGCAAGAGCGCAGGTAATGCGGCGTCGAGAATGGCGGCGGCATAATGCTGTTTCAGGAGCTGACCGTAGGAGGCACGAAAGAGCGCGTCGATCTCCGCGGTATCGGCCGGCATGGCGGCTCGCACGGTGAAGGGCACGCTCTTGCGAATCTCCTGCGTGCGCACCGCCAGAGCCTCGCTCAGGCTGGAAGGCAACGAGCAGGAGCTGTCTGGCCGCTCCCGCTCTCTGAAGTCGTCGTCATAACATCCGAACATGGTTCTCTCCTTACGTTGGATGGTCTCAAAACCTGATCCGCGGGGGAGAGGGGCCGGTCAAATAAAAAACCGCGCTTCCCTCTCGGGTCACGCGGCTTTTGCATTTCGTCGTCTGGGAAGGGCTTACTTGATTTTGCCTTCTTTGTACTCGACGTGCTTGCGCGCAACCGGGTCGTATTTCTTTACGACCATCTTTTCGGTCATGGTGCGGGCGTTCTTTTTGGTCACGTAGAAGTGGCCCGTGTCCGCGGTCGAGTTGAGACGGATTTTGATCGTCGTCGGCTTCGCCATTTTTCGTTACTCCAGTTATCTCGTGCAACGGGCGGTCGGGCCAACCCGTGGAATCCTTGAAGCCCGCCTTTTAAGCCTTTGGGTCTCCGAGTCAATGGGCTTTTCTCAGAAAACCTCCGCGAGCGCCAGCCAAAAACGCTGCACAGAGGCCCTGCACCCCTGAGCGATTGCAGAGACCGGTCTTCGGGCCTAAGGAGAGCGGGCGACCAAATCGGGTCGCGAACCTCTCAGGGCGGGGTGCAATTCCCCACCGGCGGTGTTTCGGAGATCTCATGTGAGGCCTTTCCGATCAGCCCGCGAGCGCCACGCGCGTCGGTTCACGACACGCTGGGACAGCAGATCCGGTGCGATCCCGGAGCCGACGGTCACAGTCCGGATGAAAGAGAGATGACAGGGCCGCTTTGCCGTCTCGCGGCGGCGTGCGCCCTGCCCTCGTGCCTTGGGTTATGTGTGAAGAAAGGACGACACATGACTCGCTTTACCAATCTCGGCCCGGCCCGCTCCGGCGCCCTCCTGATGATCGCAGCCGGCGTGCTCTTTGCCGTCATCAACCTTCTGACCCAATATGCCACGATGATGCTGCATGTACCCTCCGCGCGCATGGCGTTCTGGCAATATGCCATCGCGCTGCTGTTTTCGCTGCCATGGGTGGTGCGCCACGGTCTGTCCGCGATGAAAACCGGCCATGTCGCACTTCATATCGCCCGTGTCGCTGCCGCCGTGATCGGAGTTCAGCTCTGGGTCGCGGGGCTTGCCCATGTGCCGATCTGGCAGGCGATTGCCCTGATCATGCTCTCGCCCTTCTTCGTGACCTTCGGTGCGGGACTGTTCCTCGGCGAAGAGACCGGCGCGGCGCGCTGGCTCGCCGTCACCGCCGGGTTCGTCGGCGGCATGATCATCCTTGCGCCCTGGTCGGATGCGTTTTCGCTCTATGCACTCTATCCGGTGGCAGCCGCGCTGTTCTGGGGCATCACCTCGCTTTTGACCAAGCGCCTGACCCGGAGCGAAAGCCCGGAAAGCCTGACGGTCTATCTGCTGCTGCTTCTGAGCCCGGTGAACTTTGCGCTGGCTCTGGGCGAGGGCGTGGCGCTCAGCGGCGGGCTGACGGCGCTCATCCTCATTGCGGCGGGGCTTCTGACCGCTCTGGCGCAATATGCCATCGCCAAGGCCTATACGGTGGCCGATGCCGCCTATCTCCAGCCCTTCGATCACCTGAAACTGCCGCTCAACGTGGGATTCGGGGTCATGGCCTTCGGCTTTGTGCCGCCGGGTTCGATGTGGCTCGGGGCGGCGCTGATTCTGGCGGCGTCCTTCTATCTGCTGCGTCAGGAAAGCCGCGCGGAACAGCCTGCTTAAACGACCCGGCCCCAACGACAAAGGGCGGCTCTCATGGCCGCCCTTCTGATTGCATAAGATCGTCAGATCAGATCACAGGCTTGCCCATCGACAGATGGATCTCCGCCTGTTTCGCCTCGTCGAGCATCAGCGATTGCGCCAGACCTTTGAGGAAGGTTTTTTCGCCCTCGGTGTCGACCGAAATCGCCATCAGAGCCGCGGCATAGACCTGTGCCGCAGCCGTGGTCCCGGCGTCTTTCGCCAAGGCCATCGGATCGACCGGCGCGTCCAACTCGGCCTGCACAAAGGCAATCTCTTCCTCCGAGGCATCATTCAGCGCGTCGAGAATCTTGGTACGCTCCTCGGCGTCGATCTGGCCGTCGGCCTTCGCCGCCATGATCATCGCCCGGATCATCAGCCTGGCGTTCTCCTCGGAGGCCGCACCGACCGCCGTGCCCTTGGTCACGGATTCGAACATGTCCGACATTGAGGTCATCCCCGTCGCCGCCGCCCCGGACATCGCCGAGAACAGCGATCCGAGCCCGGCTTCGGTCGCTTCCGACATATCGGCGGCCTGATTGCCGAACTTGCCCATCATGTCACGCACCGCATCCGCGCCGCCGGGGAAACCGAATTTCTCCGCCATCTGGCCCATCTGATCGGCCATGCCGCCCGGCGCGCCGGATTGGCGCATGGCTTCGCGCACGCCCTCCATGCCGCCCATTTTCTTGACTTTTTCAACGCCTTTCGCTGCGGCAAAACCGATGGCGAGCGTGGTCAGGGTTTTCACGAAACTCATTGGGCAACTCCCTATGCTGACAAATCTTTCCACGCATAGTGCGACGAAACACCCATTCTGCCAACAGGGCAAAACACCCGGGCCTGCCGTTTCTTTTGTCCTGAAATATCCTGAGGTGAATTGGCCAAAGGCCAAGAGGGGCAAAGCCCCTTCTCTACAACACGGGAATACGACGCGGACGGCCTGTAAGCCGGATTCTGTTCCGGGGCTTGCGCCCCTTCGATAACCATTCCTCTAGGCCGCCTGTTACCAGACGGCTCAAGCTGCCAACCCGGGTTTCTCGGGCTTGAGCGACCCTGCGGGCGGTCTGCGTTGCCGCACACGAACCCCGCGCGAAACCCCTATTTGGCATTGCTCCCGGTGGGGCTTGCCGTGCCGGTCCGGTTGCCCGTCCCGCGGTGGGCTCTTACCCCACCGTTTCACCCTTACTCCGTCTTGCGGAGCGGTCTGTTCTCTGTGGCGCTGTCCCTGGGGTTGCCCCCGCCGGGCGTTACCCGGCACCGTTGCTCAAGGGAGTCCGGACTTTCCTCCCCTCCTCATCAAAGAGAAGCGGCGGTTATCCGGCCATCCGCGTCGGGGAGCGACTTAGGCGAGAGGGGAGCGGCGGTCAATGGGAAAGCGGGTGGCAAGATCGCGGGCCAGCGCCATGTCGCGCCCGTCGAGCGGGCCGTGATGACGGGGGCGAAAACGATCCCGGAAGGCAGAGACCAGCGCTTCGACCGGGGCATCGGGGTAGCCGAAGCGCTGCAAGTCTTGCACAAATCGAACCTCATGGGGCTCGATCTCACCCTGAGAGGCGGGAAACACGGACAATCCCTGCAAAGCCAGCCGTTTCCAGTCGAAACGGGGACCCGGGTCGATCTTGCGCAGCGGTGCCATGTCGGAATGGCCGATCACGCGCTCAGGCGGGATCGCGTGACGGGAGAGAATATCCGCGAGAAGACTTTCAAGCGCCTGCATCTGCGCAGCGGCAAAGGGCGCCGTTCCGGGGTTGGCCAGTTCGATGCCGATGGAGCGCGAATTCACATCCGTCACCTCGCCCCACTGACCGGCGCCCGCGTGCCAAGCGCGCATGTCTTCGTCCACAAGGCGAAACACCTGCCCTTGCTCACAAATCAGGTAATGCGCAGAGACCTCGAAGTCCGGCGAGCAAAGCCGCTCCAGCGCCGCCTCGGCCGTCGCCATCGCCGTGTAATGGATCACCACGAGATCGGGACGCGCGCCATCACGCCGCTCGCCGAAATTCGGCGAGGGATGGTCATGGATCACCAACGTCATGAGGGCTTACTGCCGGGCTTTGGCGGCCAGACGGAAGGGCGCGGGGTCCCAGCTACAGGCAAAACCGTCGCCATCCGGGTCGAGCCCCTGCGGGTTCTTCTCCGGGCCGCCGTTTTTCAGGAAATATTCCTGCGCCAGATCGGGCGACGGGTATTTCGCGCAGTTGCGCGCCGCACGGGAATCGGCCCCGGGAATGAGGCGCGAGTAAAGCGCCTGACCGACCGTGTTGGTGGTCGAGAGCGCGAATTCTACGATAGTGCCCGCATCCGATGAGGGCCGCGACGGCAGGGCCGTCGGCTGGATCGTGACATAGGCTTCCTTGTTGGCGGCAACGAGGGCGGCATCCTCTTCGATCGAGCGCTCGGAAGACACGGCATCGAAGCTGTTCTCGGCCGAAATTCCCATGGCGTTGGAGACCGCCGCGGGGGCCTGGCCTGTCGCGGCGGGGGCACTGGTCGCCCCGCTTTCCGCCGCCTCAATGCCTTCGAGCGCCTCGTTGGAGATCGCCTGCGTGTCGAGCGCCGCTGCGGCCGAGGACACGCTCACGGAACCGTTGCCCGCCCCTTCGCCATGGGCGATCAGTTCGGCCTCTCTCTGGGCCTGATAATCGGCATAGGAGCCGAACCCCACCCCCGAACCACTGTCGGGCACGGCGGTTTGGCAGGCGGCCAGAGCGGCCAGAGATGCAAATGTCACAAAGACACGGGGTGAGGCACGACGCATCGCGAAGCTCCGTAAGGGTCAGTCAGACTGTCCCTTACCACCATTTCTCGGGCTTGGAAACAAAGCCCGCTGCACCTTCCAGTGAATGCGCGATATTCAGCAGATCGCCCTCTTCCCACGGTTTGCCGATGAGCTGAAGCCCGAGCGGCAGACCGGTGGAGGAAAGCCCGGTGGGCACGGAAATGCCCGGCAGGCCCGCGAGGTTCACGGTGACGGTGAAGACGTCGTTCAGGTACATCTGGATCGGATCGCTGTCCGACACCTCGCCCAGACCGAAGGCCGGCGAGGGTGTTGCGGGCGTCAGGATGGCGTCCACACCAGCAGCAAAAGCGTCCTCGAAGTCCTTTTTGATCAGAGTCCGGACCTTGCGCGCCTTGTTGTAATAGGCGTCGTAGAACCCGGCCGAGAGCACATAGGTGCCGACCATGACACGCCGCTGCACCTCTTTGCCGAAGCCTTCGGCACGGGTTTTCTCGTACATGTCGTTGATGCCCTCGCCCTGCGCCAGCGTGGCGCGGTGACCGTAGCGCACGCCGTCATAACGCGCGAGGTTCGAGGAGGCCTCAGCCGGCGCGATGACGTAATAGGTCGGCAGCGCGTATTTGGTGTGCGGCAGGGAGATGTCGACGATCTCGGCACCCGCGTCCTTGAGCATCGCGGCGCCATCGTCCCAAAGCTTGACGATCTCATCCGGCGTGCCCTCGAGGCGGTATTCTTTCGGGATGCCGATTTTCTTGCCACGAATGTCGCCGGTCAAAAGCGCCTCGAAATTCGGCACCGGCAGATCGGCGGAGGTCGAGTCCTTCATGTCGTGACCACACATGGCCTCCAACATGATCGCGGCATCGCGCACGGATTTGGTCATCGGACCGGCCTGATCGAGGGACGAGGCAAAGGCCACGATGCCCCAGCGCGAGCAACGGCCATAGGTCGGTTTGATGCCGACGATGCCGGTGAAAGCGGCGGGTTGGCGGATCGAGCCGCCGGTGTCCGTGCCGGTGGCGGCAAGGCAGAGATCGGCGGAAACGGCGGCGGCGGAGCCACCGGAGGACCCGCCCGGCGTGAGCGGCGTGTCTTCGTTGCCGCGACGCCAGGGGCTGATGACATCGCCATAGGTCGAGGTCTCGTTCGAGGACCCCATGGCGAATTCGTCCATGTTGAGCTTGCCCAGCATAACGGAGCCCGCGTCGAAGAGTTTCGAGGTCACGGTCGACTCGTATTCGGGTTTGAACCCTTCGAGGATCGCGGAGGCAGCCTGGGTCGGGACGTGTTTCGTCGCGAAGAGGTCCTTGATCCCGATCGGCAGGCCACACATCGCGGGGGCGTCGCCGGCGGCAAGGCGCACATCGGCGGCTTTCGCCTGCGCGCGCGCGATCTCGGGCGTGTTGTGGACAAAGGCGTTCAGAGCGCCAGCGCCTTCGATGGCCGTCAGACAGGCCTCGGTCAGTTCGGCGGAGGTGTAATCGCCAGCGCGCAGCCCGTCGCGGGCCGCGGAGAGCGTGAGTTTGTTCAGGTCTTGTGTCATCGGATCAATTCTTTCTCACTGTCGCGTTGTCCACGCCAATCGGGCTCCGCCCGTTCACGGCTGAAACGCTCCCCCGGAGCGTTTCCGGGACGCCGCTCACTCAACCACCTTCGGAACCGCAAAGAAGCCCTCGCGCGCATCGGGCGCGTTCGCAAGGATCTTGTCCTGCATTTCGCCATCGGTCACGCCATCCTTGCGGCGTTTGAGGCGCTGCGGCGTCACGGAGGTCATCGGCTCAATACCCTCGACATCCACTTCGGAGAGCTGCTCGATAAAGCCGAGCACGGCGTTGAATTCGGCGGCCAGCGCCGGAAGCGCATCTTCCTCGACGCGGATGCGGGCCAGCTTGGCCACCCGGCGGGCGGTATCAATGTCGATCGACATGGGGCAATGCTCCCTGATTTCTTGGTCACATGAGGCTTTAGCGCCCCTGCGCCCGGCCTTCAAGCATATGCGTGAGATAAACATGGATCATCCAGCCCAGCATGGTGGCGTTGAGGATGTGCCAGAGGAAATGCGTGCCGAGCGGCAAGGTGGCGCAGATCGGATCATCGAGCCAACGCATGAAGATCGACAGGCAGAGGAGTGTGGCGCCGAGGGCGAGACCTCGGGAGGTTTTCGGGGCGCGGGATCTGAGCAGGAGCGCATAAAGGAAAATCAGCAGAGGCACGGCACTATAGGCGGCGCTGGAGCCGAGGCCGAAATGGGAAAACACCAAGGTACAGGCAAAGGCGAAGGGGAAGAAAGCAAGGCAGATCAGAAGCGCCCTACCCGCGCGCATCCCGAGGAAATCGCGGGAGGCGGCAAAGAGATAGAGCAGGACGAACCCGAGGATCGGCAGCGTATCCACCATCGCGCCCCAGCGCGTCGCCGTGGTGTGAAAGGCGAAGGAACCGAGACCGATGACAAAGAGAATGACGGTGAGCGCCCGCGCCATGGGATTGCCGCGCGTCCGCGGCCAGACGATCACGGCAATGATCAGAAAAGCGGCATTGGTCAACGCATTGACCGGCTCCGACCAGAAGCTGAAATCCGTGCGCTCGCAATAGACGTCGATTTGTTCGCTCAACATGGACGTGTGACAATCCCGTGTTAGGTTACCCCGAAACATAGGGAGTTTTGTCATGAAAATCACCTGGCTCGGCCATTCCGGCTTTCGCATCGAGATCGCGGATCAGGTTTTGCTGATCGACCCGTGGATCAAGGGCAACCCGGCCTTCCCCGAAGAGCGCGCAGACGAGGCGACCGAGGGCGCGACGGCGATCTTTCTCACCCATGGTCATGGCGACCATGCCTCGACCACCCTGCCCGTCGCCCGCAGCACCGATGCGATGATCTATTGCATCCACGAACTGTCGATCATTCTGGGCGCGGAAGGCGCGCAGGTCACGGGGTTCGGCAAGGGTGGCACGATCACGCTGGGCGAAGGCGAGGACGCGGTCAAGGTGACCATGGTCAACGCCGTGCACAGCTCCTCCATCGACTTCAAGGACGGTGCGCCACAATATGCGGGGCAGCCTGCGGGCTTCATGATCTCGGGCGAAGGGCACACGATCTATGTCTCCGGCGACACGGACATCATGGCCGATATGGAATGGTTCGCCGATCTGCACCGGCCCGACATCGGTCTCCTCTGCGCCGGGGGCCATTACACGATGGATATGACGCGGGCCGCTTACGTCTGTCAGAAATTCTTCGATTTCAAGACGGTGATCCCGTGCCACTGGGGCACTTTCCCGCTTCTGGCGCAGAGCTGCGACGAGCTGGTCTATGCGCTCGAAGACGGTGTGGTGCAGGTGCCCGAGGTTCTGGTGCCGATCGAGATCTGATCAGTCCTTCGCGGCCTCGGCCTCGATCACCTCGAGCACCAGATCCTGAAGCTCGTCGACGCTTGCGATGAACCGGGCGCGGAACTCGGCCATCGCAGCCTCGGTCGCAGCCTTGTCAAAGGGCTCTTCGGTGCTCACGGCGACGACGGCGCGGCGGGCTTCGATGGCCTCGCGCAGGCTTTGCTGAAGCGCCTCGTCCGCGACGAAGCCCGCGCGCAGCGCCTTGCGGATCTCGCGCGGGAAGGTCGGCACCTTGACGGTCTCGGGCCCTGCGTCGCCCATGACGCTGCCGCGCACCTGCTGAAACCGCCAGACCACGCCGAAGGTCATGGCATTGCCCAGAAGCGACAGGCCCAGCACGGCGATCAGCGCCATACGACCCCAGGACCGACGGTGTTTTGCCACATGCTCAGACATCAGAACCCTCCCAGAAGGCCAAAGAAATCGCCCAGTGCGAGAAAGGCGAGGAAACTGTCGCCGATCACGCCCGACGACAGGAGATAGCCCAACAGCACGCCCAGCCCCATCAGCCCGGCAAAGCCCATGGCCCATGGCAGGGGCTCGGAAAGCACCTCTGCCATGGGGTGGTCGCGGCTGGCTGGCGCGTCGGCGAGCTGGCTCAGAACCGTTCGGGACATCAGGGCGACATCCTCGTCGCCGGGCATTTTCAAAAGCGCCGCGAGGTCGCGGTCAAAAGCGTCATCCGCGGACCGCGCCGCAGACAGCCTGGGGTTCGTTTTCTGATCCGGCATGATCAGTCCTCCTTTTCCAGCCGGGCCCGGAGCGCCGCTCGCGCCCGCACCAGCAATTGTTCCACCGCCCCTTCACTCGTCTTCAGCGCCGCCGCGATCTCCGCGCCCGACAGCTCTCCGGCTGCCTTCAGCAAGATCGCCTGACGCTGACGCTCCGGCAATGTCCGGATTGCCGCATGGGTCAGAGCAAGCCTCTGACGCGCGGCCAGCTCGGCCTCCGCCCCCGGTGTATCGTCCTCGGGCTCCGCGACACTGTCGATGCCGACGAACCGCCGAAACCTCCCCCTGCGATTGTGGTCAATGCAGAGATTGACCGCGATCCGGTAAAGCCAGCTCGACACCGCGCCTTTCGCGGGATCGTAACTCGTGGCGCGGGACCAGGCCCGGAGGAACACCTCCTGCGCCACATCTTCGGCCTCCGCCGCATTGAGCAGAATCTGCGCCGCATAACGCCGGATACCCGGGCCATAAAGCGCAATCAGGCGGGCCAGCGCCGCGCGCTCACCCTGAACCATCGCCGCCATCGCGGCGGCGGCCTCTGCCTGACGTGGGTCCATACCCGATCTCTCAACTTGCGCGAACGGGCCGGCATGGCCCGGGTTTACCAAATACACTTTTGACACATCTGAAAAGTGGCCCGGCCCGTCAGGGGGGGGATGGAGAACGACCCGGGCCTTCCCCCGCTTTAGCGGGTGATCTGAACCGTGCGCGAACAGGGCCCGGGTTCTCCGGTCGGCCCGACGCAGGTCATGGTCGAGGTCGTCCCCTCGCTGGTGGTGGTGCGCTGACGGTCTTTCGTGACGGTCTGGCCATTTGCCGTGGTCGCCGTGGTGGAGGTTCCACAGACCACCTTGCCGTTTTCGCGCACGCAATCGCGGGTTTTCTCGACGGTGCCGCCATTGCCATTGGTGATCGTCACGTTCTGCGCGAAGACCGGGGTGGCGAAGGCCAGAGGCAAGAGAAGGGCGAGGGTTTTGGCGGTTTTGGTGACATGTTTCATCGTTACGGTCCTTGTATCATGAGGGCAGGGTCAAAGAAGCGATCCGGCTTTCAGAGGGATCGGGGGCAAAGTGGTCTCGGGCCTTAAAAGCTGGCCTTGGACAGGAACTTGTTGACGCGGGAAATCTCATTGCCCGCCAGAACGCCGTCGTTGTTGCGGTCGGCACGGTCGAAGCCGTCGGCCTTGGACAGGTATTCCGCCTCGGTCACCATGCCGTCGCCATTGCTGTCGCGAGCCATCAGGCGCGTGCCATCGACATTGCGGCCCTGCGCGGCAGGCAGAGCCTGAATTTCGGCCAGAGTGACGGACCCGTTGCCGTCGCTGTCGAGCGATTTGAACGTGGCTTTTTGCAGGTTCTGGAATTCCTCACGGGAAATCTGTCCGTCGCCATTGCTGTCATAGCTCAGAACATTCGTGGCGGCGAAAGCCGGGGTTGTCAGGCCGCAGGTCAGGCCAAGCGCGGCGAGCGCGGTGAGGGATCGGATGCGCATGTGGTGTCTCCTTTGCGTCGTCGATTACCCAAGATTACGGAGCGCAAAGGCGGGCCCTACGCGGGGCCCGTCGTTTTTTGTTTTTCTTTTCGATCTGTCCGGAAGAGTTTGCGCCTCAGCGCCGGGCGGCGAAGAAATTCTTCAAAAGCGCCTCCGCCTCCACCGCCGCAATCCCATCATAGACCTCCGGCGCGTGATGACATTGCGCATGGCTGAAGACCTTTGCGCCATGAGCCACGCCGCCGGATTTCGGGTCCTCTGCACCGTAATACAGCCTGCGGATGCGGGCGTTCGACATGGCGGCGGCGCACATCGGGCACGGTTCCAGGGTCACGTAAAGATCGTATCCCGGCAGGCGTTCCAGCCCGAGAGCGGCACAGGCCTGACGCAGCGCGACAATCTCCGCATGCGCGGTGGGATCGTTGTCCTCACGGGTCCGGTTGCCGCCCCGCCCGACGATTTCGCCCTCGGGCGACACGACAACGGCACCGACCGGCACCTCACCGCGCGCAGCGGCGGCACGCGCCTCTTCGAGCGCGATCTCCATATAAGAGCGAAACGACATCCCCTTTCCTGCCGCGATTTGCCGGGCAAAGGCAAGCGGGTCTCTGGCCGGACACGGACCGTTCGCGTGACAATTTTATGACGGTCTGACGACAGAGTGTCGCAGCCCGCCACGATTTGACGCAAATCAAAGTCTCCGTCTCCGGCTCCCGGCAACTGTGCCATCACGCGCGGACTCACCTCGCGCCAAGACAACCATGGGACCTAGACTATGAAAAAGACTTCCGTTCTCGCCGCAACAGTGGCCCTTGCCCTCGCTCTGCCGAGCCTTGCCTCGGCGCAGGATGCGGGCACGATGACTCTCGGCCTCGGCCTTGGCAGTGTCATGCCGAAGTCCGACAACGGTGGCCTCTACGGCGGTCCCGACCTCGATGTCGGCGACAACGTGCGCCCGACCATCACCTTCGAATATTTCATCCGCGACAATCTCGGCATCGAAGTGCTCGGCGCATGGCCGTTCAAACACGACATCAAAGCGGATGGCCTTGGCAAAGTCGGCACCACGCAACACCTGCCGCCGGTGATCTCGCTGCAATACCACTTCGACACCGGTGCGACCCTGACCCCCTTCATCGGCGCCGGGATCAACTACACCGCCTTCTTCGATGAAACCTCGAAAGGCGCCATTGCCGGGGCCGATCTCGATCTGAGCGATTCCTGGGGCGTCGCGCTGCATGCCGGTCTCGATTACAAGATCAGCGACCGCGCCGCGTTGCGGACCGATGTGCGCTGGATCGACATCGACAGCAACGTGAAAATCGACGGCGTGAAATCCGGCAAGGCCGAGATCGACCCCTGGGTGTTCGGCGTCTCCTACGTGATGTCGTTCTGAGACGGTTCACACCGATCCAAGCCCGAAATATCGGTCCGCAGCGATGCGGGCCGATTTTCTTTGCCCTTTTCATGTGACCTGTCTCAGAGTATGAGCGCGCCAACGAAAGGCCTTTCCCATGACCGACACGCCCAAGACCCCGACCCCCACCGCGAAAAAGACCCCTCCGGGCGAGCGCATCGCCAAGGTGCTGTCGCGGGCTGGCATTTCCTCACGCCGCGAGGCCGAGGAAATGATCGAGGCGGGCCGTGTCACGGTCAATGGCCGCGTCGTCGCCTCGCCTGCGCTCAACGTGCTGCCGAAGGACCGGATCACGGTCGATGGCAAAGAGGTCGGCGAACCGGAGCCGCCGCGGCTTTGGCTCTATCACAAGCCTGCGGGTCTGGTGACCACGGCCAAGGACGAAAAAGGCCGCGACACGGTGTTCGACCAACTCCCGAAAGAGCTGCCGCGCGTGATGTCTGTCGGGCGTCTCGATCTCAATTCCGAAGGTCTGCTTCTGCTCACCAACGATGGCGAGATCAAACGCCGTCTGGAACTGCCGGACACCGGCTGGATGCGCAAATACCGCGTGCGGGTCAAAGGCACGGCGACCGAAGCCATGCTTGAGCCGCTGCGCAAGGGCGTGACGATTGACGGCGAGGATTTTCAGCCGATGGAGGTCATGTTCGACCGCCAGCAGGGCGCGAACGCCTGGCTGACCGTCGGGCTGCGCGAAGGCAAGAACCGCGAGATCCGCCGCGCCATGGAGCACATCGGCCTGACCGTGAACCGGCTCATTCGCATTTCTTACGGGCCGTTCCGTTTGAACACGCTGCAACCGGGCGAAGTCGAAGAGGTGCGGAGCCGTGTGCTGCGCGACCAATTGGGCCTTGAGACCGGCACCGACGGCTTTGGCGCGAGCCAAGGGCGGCGCGAAGTGTCGCGTGGCGGCAAACCGGGCGGTCCGCGCAAGGAAACGCTCGGCCGCGACGCGCGCCCAAACCGCCCCGTCAAAGGCGGAAAGCCGGGCGACAAACCGGCCTTCAAAGGCAAATCCGGCGGCTTCAAACGCCATGACGACGAGGGCGGTCGCCCCGCGCGTGGCGAAGGCGGCTTCAAGCCGCGTGGCGAAGGGTTCAAAGGCAAACGTGACGGAGATCGCTCCGGACCGCGTGATGGCGATTTCAAGCCGCGCGGGGAGGGCGGCTTCAAACCGCGCGGCGAAGGCCGGGGCGAAGGCTTTAAAGGCAAGCGCGACGGCGATTTCAAACCGCGCGGTGAGGGCTTCAAGGGCAAAGCGCGTGATGGCAAGCCGGGCGGCAAACCGTTTGGCAAACGTGACGACCGGGGCGGCCAAGGCGGAGACCAGCGCGACGGCGCGCGCGGCGGCAAGCCCGGCAGCTTCAAATCCCACGGGTTCAAATCCCATGGCGGCGGCGCGGGCGGCAAACCGCGCTCGGCCGGGTTCAAATCGCACAGTGGAAAACCTTCGGGCGGAAAACCTTCGGGCGGAAAACCTTCGGGCGCGCGCCCGGGTGGCGGCAAACCGCCCAAATCTCGGTCCTGATCCGGAGCGGAGGGGGAAAGCGCACAAGCTTGTCCCCTTAACCCTTTCATGGCACGCGATTCCTTTCTATATCTGAAAGCGGACAAGCGCTTTGGGTCGAAAGGGGTATCATGAGCAACAGTGGGTTTTCGAAACTCGCCTATTACCTTCTGGTGGCGCTGACCTTCTACGTCACGATCAAGGCGCAGGGCTTGTGATGTCGAAACGCTACGGCTCCACCTATTCGCCCAAAGGCAACGCTTCCGGGACTGCCTCGCAAAGCGCAGGCTCCGCCCCCTCTCCTCGTCCCTTCGACGGCAAGAAACCGACCCGTGTCGGCGCGCGGTCGAACCTTCTGTTCTTCGCAGCCCTGCCGCTGGCGTGGAAGGCCTTTGGCGCCGGCCCCGTCACCATGGCAGCCTATCTCGTGGCCTTGGGCGCGCTCGTGGCCGCGGCGTTTCTGACCCGTGAGGGGTTGAAGGCCGAGGAGGCTTACGAGTCGCGCAAAGTCGCCCGTCGCCCCGCCATTCCGCGCAAGATCTTTGGCTCGGTGCTGACCGGGATCGGTCTCGGGATTGTCGGCTGGTTCGGCTGGGGCCCGCTTGAGACCCTGATCTTTGCCGTGCTGGGCGTCGTGCTTCACAGCCTCGCCTTCGGGATTGATCCTTTGAAAAATAAAGGTTTCGACGAAATCGACCTGTTTCAACAGGACCGCGTCGCCAAGGCGGTGGATGAAGCCGAAGCCCATCTGAAATCCATGCGCGAGGCGCTGGACAAAACCGGCGACCGGCAGGCCGAAGACCGGTTGGAAAAATTCATCGCGACCGCCCGCGCCATGTTCCGCACGGTCGAAGACGACCCGCGCGATCTGACGGCGGCGCGGAAATACCTTGGCGTTTATCTGCTGGGTGCGCGCGATGCGACGGTGAAATTCGCCAATCTCTGGCAAAAGACCCGCAACACGCAGGCCCGCGCCGACTGGTTTTCGCTCCTGGACGATCTGGAGGCGAATTTCGATGCCCGTCACAAAGCGTTGCTTTTGGATGATAAGACCGATCTCGACATCGAGATCGAAGTGCTCCGCGACCGTCTGGCGCGCGAGGGCGTTGCAAGTGACTTGAAAAATTAAAGATCAGGGGAAGTACCATGTCCGAGACCGTGCGCCAAAAGGCCGAAGCCGCCTTGAAAGACGTTGAAGAGATCACCTCCGTGGTGCTGGCCGAACCGAAGGGTGAGCTGATCGACCCGACGGCCATCGCCGAGGCGCCGCAATCTGCCGAGATCGCCAAGGCCAAGGCCGAGATCGACATGGGCGACACCAATTCCATCGTGCGCTTCGGCTCTGCCGCGCAGGCCGAATTGCAGGTCATCTCGCAGGCCATGTTGCAGGATGTGAAGAACAAGGACGTGGGTCCGGCGGGTGACAGCCTGCGCAACATCGTCACCACGATCCGCGGGTTTTCCGTGTCGGAACTTGATGTGCGCCGGGAACGGAGCTGGTGGGAGAAACTTCTGGGCCGCGCCGCCCCCATGGCGAAATTCGTCGCGCGCTACGAGGATGTGCAAAGCCAGATCGACAAGATCACCGACAATCTGCTTGAGCATGAGCACAAGCTGATGAAGGACATCAAATCGCTCGATCACCTCTATGACAAAACCCTCACCTTCTACGACGAACTGGCGATCTACATCGCCGCCGGTGAACTGAAACTTAAAGAGCTGGACGAAACGGAAATCCCGGCGCTGGCCGCCGCAGTGGACGCCGCCCCCGAAGCCGATCAGGTGATCAAGGCGCAGGAGCTGCGCGATCTGCGCGCCGCGCGCGACGACCTTGAACGCCGGGTGCATGATCTGAAACTGACCCGTCAGGTGACGATGCAGTCCCTGCCCTCGATCCGTCTGGTCCAGGAAAACGACAAATCGCTGGTCACGAAAATCAACTCGACGCTCGTCAACACCGTGCCGCTTTGGGAAACCCAATTGGCGCAGGCCGTGACGATCCAGCGCAGCTCGGAAGCCGCCAAGGACATCAAGGCCGCGACCGATCTGACCAACGAGCTTCTGACCGCCAACGCCAAGAACCTGCGCGAAGCCAACAAGGTCGTGCGGCAGGAAATGGAACGCGGCGTGTTCGACATCGAGGCGGTCAAGGCCGCCAACGAGGAACTGGTCGCGACCATCGAGGAGAGCCTCCAGATCGCCGACGAGGGCAAGCGCAAACGCGCCGAGGCCGAGGTCGAGCTCAAGGGCCTGGAAGCCAAACTGCGCGACACGCTTGCCGCCGCCAAGGCAACCGGCAATGCCTCCGGCCCGGCGGTGCCCAATTGAGCACGGGTTCGGGACGACAGATCGCAGGGTGGAGCGCGGGGATTTTCCTCGCGCTCTCGGCCTGTACGCCCGTCCCGGACATCAAACCGCAGCCCCGCCCCACTTCACAGGTGCAACCCACCGTCATGGCCCCGCCCCAACGCAGCGAGATCAGTTTTGCGCTGGAGAAATACTATGCGCGGATGCAGGCGGATCTTCTGAGCAACGATCTGTTGCGCACCGATTTGGGCGGGCCCGACACGCCGTTCAACGCAAGGCAACTGGCGGCGAATTTCGAAGCCATCGCACTGAATGACGAATATACCTCGCTCAACGGGCAATATGTGGCGCAGATGACGCCGTCGAACCTGCACCGCTGGCAGGTCCCGGTGCGGATCGGGCTGGAATTCGGCCCGACCGTGCCGGAGAACGTCCGCGCCACCGACCGCGCCACGGTCGCGGGCCTCGTGTCGCGTCTGGCAACCGCCTCCGGCCATTCGGTCGCCATGACCTCCGCGCGGGCGAATTTCCACGTGCTCGTGCTCAACGAAGACGAGCGCCGCCAGATCGGTCCGCGCCTGTCGCAAATGATCCCAGGCATCGGTCAGGATGCGATCCGCTCGGTCGTCAATATGCCGCGCTCCTCCTATTGCCTCGTCTTGGCATCGGACCCGGCGAACGATGGCGCCTATCGCTCCGCCGTGGCGATCATTCGCGCCGAACATCCCGATTTGTTGCGCAAATCCTGTTTCCACGAGGAAATCGCGCAAGGACTGGGCCTTGCCAATGACAGCCCCTATGCCCGCCCCTCGATCTTCAACGACGACGAGGAATTCGCGCTTCTGACCCGGCATGACGAGTTGTTGCTGCGCATTCTCTACGACCCGCGCCTTGCCCCCGGCATGCGCCCCGAAACCGCCCGCCCGATCGCGACACGGATCGCCTATGAGCTGATGGGCGAGGACATCTGACACCAATACCAGTTTCATCATTTGCAGAGGGTTCCAATGATACGCCACTTCACTTTTGCAGCTTTTCTAAGCCTTGCCCCAGTACTCGCCTTTGCAGATAATTGCGACACAGGTCAGCTCACCGGTTTCGATGGCGTTTATTGTTTCTCCAAGGTCTTCATGGGGGAAGACAAACGCCTCAACGACAACTATGCCGAACTGCGCAGTCATCTGAACGCCGACCAGCGCAACATCCTGAAAACAGCGCAGTTGAACTGGATCGAAAAACGAGACACATCCTGCATGCCCGAACCACATACGGTCAATGTAGACTGTGCATTGTCCATCACGCAGGAACGGGCAGATTTCCTGAAGGCGCGCACCACCGAATGTATAAGCGTCGGCTGCGCGAGCAGGAAACTCAGCGAATATTGAGGGAACAGCAACATGGGTATTTTCGATTTTCTCTCCGGCGAATTCATCGACGTCATCCATTGGACGGACGACACGCGCGACACGATGGTGTGGCGGTTCGAACGCGAGGGGCATGAGATCAAATACGGCGCCAAGCTGACCGTGCGCGAGGGGCAGGCCGCCGTCTTTGTGCATGAGGGGCAATTGGCCGACGTGTTTACGCCGGGTCTCTACATGCTCGAGACCAACAACATGCCGATCCTGACGACGTTGCAGCATTGGGATCACGGGTTTAAATCGCCGTTCAAATCCGAGGTCTATTTCGTCAACACCACGCGGTTCTCCGACCTGAAATGGGGGACGAAAAACCCGATCATGTGCCGCGACCCGGAATTCGGTCCGGTGCGTCTGCGCGCCTATGGCACCTATACGGTAAAGGTCGCCGACCCGGCGCTGTTCCTGACCGAGATCGTCGGCACGGATGGCGAGTTTACCATGGACGAGATCTCGTTCCAAATCCGCAACATCATCGTGCAGGCGTTTTCGCGCATCGTTGCGGGCTCCGGCATTCCGGTTCTCGATATGGCCGCGAACACCGCCGATCTTGGCAAGATGGTGGCCACCGAGATTTCCAAAGTGGTTGCGGAATACGGCCTGACCATTCCGGAATTCTACATTGAAAACATCAGCCTGCCCGAAGCGGTCGAGGCCGCGATGGACAAGCGCACCTCGATGGGTATCGTCGGCAATCTCGACAGCTACATGAAGTTCAACGCCGCCGAGGCCATGGGCGCGGAGAACTCCGCCATGGCGGCCTCGATGGGGGCGGGCATGGGCGCCGGAATGGGCATGGCGATGGCGCAGCAAACACAGGCCGGTCCATGGGGCGCACGTCCCGCCGCGGCCGCTCCCGCCGCGCAAACCCCGCCCCCGCCGCCGGTCGAGCATGTCTGGCATGTGGCGGAGAATGGCGCGACCAAGGGACCGTATTCCAAGGCGGAAATGGGCCAGATGGCCGCCAAGGGTGCCTTGAAGCGCGAGACCTATGTCTGGACCCCCGGTCAGGACGGCTGGCTCAAGGCCGAAGAGGTCACGGAACTGGCCCAGCTTTTCACCATCGCGCCCCCGCCCCCGCCGCCGGGGGTGTGAGGCCGCATGGCACGCAGACCGCTGCAACCGGCACGTCTCGAAGACCAGGAGGCGGAACTGCCCTTATGGGCAGCGCACGAGGCCTGTGCAGCGGTCCAGCCCACGCGCGCCACTCAGGTACGTTACGCCCTGGACATGCCGCTACAGGAGGACGAGCGTAAGCTTGCAACCCTGGCGCTGAGTTTTCTCGGCGTAGGTGCCTTGCCCCCGGAACGGCTTGCGGACAGCGCGAGCTGGGACCGGACCGGAGCCCCCACCCTCGTCGGCGGCCGGGAAATCCTGCGTCGGCAGGTCGGGCTCAAACCGCCGGTGAGCCTCGCCGTCACCCAGATCGTCGCTCAGGGCAAGACCGCCACGGTGTCCGGACGACTGACCCGCGATGGCCAGCCGCCCGCCTTGTTCTGTCATGTGCTGCGCTTCACCGATCCCTCACAGGCCCGGATTGCGCAGGTGGTCAGCTTCGAACAGGTCGAGACCGCATGAGACGGCCCCACCCTGCCACGGCTTCGCTGCCGCAGACCGGCTCAGCGGTTCAGAATGTCGCGGAAGTCCTCACGCCAATCGTTCAGATTGAGGATCAGGGAATTGGTCAGCCGCCGAAACCCCGGAGACTCGTAAAGCTCTCGTGCCGCCGAGCGGTCTCCGCCCTCGACATTGACCGCGATTTTCCCGGCCTCGCGATGAAACCGCGCGTGAAGCCCCTTGATCATCTCGAATTTCTCCATGGACGGGTCGTCCGGATCGGTGGACAGGCTGGCAAGCCATTGCCCGAAGGCGCATTGATCGTTGCGCGAAATCTCGTCGGCGGTCTTCTCGAGCGCGCCCTTGTCGATGCACTCGGACAGGCGTCGTTTCCAATCCGCATGGGCACAGATTGCATCGCGAATCTGCGCATTGCCTTTTCCCGTCTCTGTCACCGTCATCATCTTAATCTTAGCTCCATCGCCATCACGAATGCCCTGCGCGTTCGTGCTCACAATGGCATGAGACCTTTAATGCCCAGTAAAGTCTGAAAAGTATGGAAAACCAGAGCGTCACAGCCGCCGAAGAGCATCGTTTCCCCTGCCACACCTGCGGGGCCGATTTGCGGTTCGCCCCGGACACCCGCATGCTGGTCTGCGATCATTGCGGCGCACGCGAGGAAATCGAGAGCGGCCAGGCGCCGCGCCCCCGTGAGCTCGATTTCCATATGGCGGTCAGCGGCGGGTTGTCGTCGCATGGTGATTTGCTTGAGGCGGACCAGACCGAGGAGATTCGCACCTCGACCTGCCCGAATTGCGGCGCGGTTCTCCAGTTCGACGACACGGTCCATGCCACCGAATGTCCCTATTGCGCGACCCCAGTGGTCACCGACACCGGCCACCGCCGCCAGATCAAACCGCAGGGCGTCCTGCCCTTTGCCGTGCCCGAGGAGACGGCGCAGGCGGCGCTGAAACACTGGCTCGGCTCGCTGTGGTTCGCGCCCAACGCGCTCAAGAAATACGCGCGCAAGGGGCGGCGCCTCAATGGCGTCTACATGCCCTACTGGACTTTCGACACCCAGACCCAGAGCCGCTATTCCGGCGAGCGCGGCACCGATTACCATGAAAGCGTCATGGTCAACGGCCAGCGCCAGACCCGTCGCCGCACCCGCTGGCGTCATGTCAGCGGCCAAGTGAAGCGGTTTTTCGATGACGTGCTGGTCGTGGCCTCAACCGCGCTGCCCCTGCAATATGTGCGTGGTCTTGCGCCCTGGGACCTGTCCGGGCTCGAACCCTACCTGCCGGATTATCTCGCGGGCTACACCTCAGAAGCCTATACTTTTACCCTCGAAGAAGGGTTTCAGGACGCCCAGACGCAGATGGCCCGGATCATTACCCGCGACATCAAATTCGACATCGGCGGCGACCGTCAGCGCATTCACAGTGTCGACACACGCTATTCGGAGGTGACCTATAAACACATCCTGCTGCCCGTCTGGTTCGCCGCCTATAAATTCCGGGGCAAGACCTATCGTTTCGTGATCAACGGGCGCACCGGTCAGGTACAGGGCGAACGGCCCTATTCCGCCTGGAAGATCGCCTTTGCCGTGCTGCTCGGCCTGATCGCGGCCGGTGTGATCGGCTATGTCTATGCGTTGCAGAATCAGGGCGGGTATTAAGACCGTCTTTGACTGTCTTTCGGATACAGATAGCGCTATCAATCGGGCAGAACAGCGGGAGGAAGAGCCATGATCTTATGTGCGGGCGAGGCCCTGATCGACATGTTGCCGCGTCGGTCCAGCCTGAATGAAGACGCCTATGCGCCCTATGCGGGCGGGGCGGTGTTCAACACCGCCATCGCGCTCGGGCGGCTTGGGGCCGATGTGGGGTTCTTCTCCGGCTTTTCGTCCGATTTCTTCGGCGACCTCCTGAAGGGCAAGCTGGCGGAAAGCCATGTCGACACAGGACTGGCCGTCACCGCCGAACGTCCCTGCACCTTGGCTTTCGTCAAACTCGTCGACGGCCATGCGACCTATGCGTTTTATGACGAAAACACCGCCGGACGGATGCTGACGGAGGACGAACTGCCCGCACTGCCCGACAACGTGGAAGCCGTGTTCTGCGGTGGCATCTCCCTGCCCGTCGAGCCCTGTGGTACGGCCTATGAAACGCTGTTTGTGTCGGCGTCCGAGCGCTGTGTTACTATGATGGATCCGAACATTCGCCCCGGATTTATCCGCGATGAAGCACGGTTTCGTGCACGAATCGAACATATGCTGACCCATGCCGATATTGTGAAACTGTCCGACGAGGACCTGTTGTGGCTCATGGGAGATGGCGCGATCGACACCCATATCGCCACGCTTCTGGACAAGGGCGTCAAGATTGTCTGCCTGACCATGGGCGCCGAGGGTGTCAAGGGCGTGACCAAGCGCGGCACCACCTTTGTTCCTTCCGAAAAGGTCGCGGTGGTGGACACTGTCGGCGCCGGTGACACGTTCAACGGCGGTTTCCTTGCCGGGTTGCAGCGGGCGGGTAAATTGACGAAAACCGCCGTGGCCGATCTCGACGAAGACAACCTGCGCGCAGCACTGACACTCGGCGCGCAAGCCGCAGCCGTAACGGTCAGCCGGGCGGGGGCGAACCCGCCATGGTCACATGAATTGGAGAAAAGATGAGAGCGCTGATCCAACGTATTTCCGAAGCCGCCGTGCGCGTCGATGGCGCGGTGATCGGCCAGAGTGGCCCCGGTCTTCTCGTCCTCGTCTGCGCCATGCGCGATGACACCGAAGCACAGGCCGACAAGCTCGCCGCCAAAATCGCCAAGATGCGGATTTTTCAGGATGAGGCGGGCAAGATGAACCTCTCGGTGCGCGACATCGGCGGCACTGCCCTGGTGGTCAGCCAGTTCACCCTGGCGGCGGAGACCAAAGGCAACCGGCCCGGATTTTCCACCGCCGCCGCCCCCGATCTGGGCAAACAGCTCTACAGCTATTTCACCGAGCGTCTGATCGCCGAGGGGGTGCCCTGCGAGACTGGCGAATTCGGAGCGGACATGAAAGTCTCACTGATCAATGACGGGCCGGTGACGATCTGGCTCGACACGGAGACGTAACCGCCCCCCCATGGACCTTTGGCCCGCTTTGTCCTAAAGCGCTCTCAACATGTGAGAGGTCATGGTGACTGAGAGACGCATCGCACTTGCAAACGAGATGGACACCGCGCGGATCGCAACCGCGCTGGCCGGTCACCTGCGCGCGGGCGACGTGATCCTGCTCGATGGCGCTCTGGCGGCGGGCAAGACGTTTTTCACCCGTGCTCTGGTGCGCGCGCTCGGCTCCGAGGAGGCGGTGACCAGCCCGACCTACACCATCGCCAACATCTACGAGACGCCGCACGGGCCGGTGTTGCATGTCGATGCCTATCGGCTCAAAGGCGCGCAGGAGTTCTATCACCTCGGCCTCGAAGACTATTTCGACAGCGGCATCTCGGTGATCGAATGGGGTGAACGGATCGGGGATTTCTTTGACGCGCCGCTGGCAATCCATATCGGCTTTGGCGACACGGAGAACGCGCGCCTGCTCACGTTCACCTCGGACAGCCCGCGCTGGACCCCGGTACTGGAGGCACTGTCATGCTGACGCTTTTGATTCAGGCTTCGAGCGGCGTGCCCTCTCTGGCGCTCGGACGCGGGGATGCGATTGTCTTCGACAGCGCCGCGGTCGAGGCGCTGTCCGGCTCGCGCGATTACCGGCTGATTCTGGAAACCGGGTTGGGGACAACCGGCGCAGATCTATCCGACATCACACGCATAGCTTGTGACATCGGCCCCGGCGGATTGGGCGTCACCCGCACCGCTGCCGCTTTTGCCAATGCGCTTGGCTTTGCCCGTCGCATTCCGGTTCTGGCACTCCCGGCGTTCGAATTGCTCGGTGCCGAGGTGGCGCGGGACAAACCCGTCGCGATCCTGCGCCGCGCGGCCCGGCCGCATGTGCATTTCGGGGTTTACGCCGATGAAAAACTTGCACTTTACGAACATTGTACCGAAGCCTCCGCGCTGGATCAGCTCTCCGACATGGAGGATTACGATCTCGCCGGAAATATCGAGGTGGCGGGCCATGCTGCGCCCGTGACCAACAAAGCGACGATGACATGCATGCTGCGGCGGGCTCTGGCCGCGCCGCTGCCGGGGCTGGACGCGCGGGCCTGGCCGATTGTGGAGGTGTTGGAATGATCCCGTCTGCCGAACAGATTGCCGAGGTTCTGGGACAGGGCGGCGTGGTGCTTTTGCCCACGGACACCGTGCTGGGCCTCGCCGCCTCGCCCGCCTTCCCCGAAGCCGTCGACAAGATTTACGCGCTCAAACAGCGCCCGCGACAGAAGAACCTGCCGATCATGGTGGCCGATGCCGACCAGATTTTCGAACTGGGGGCGGATGTGTCCTTTGAGGCCGCAAAACTTCTGGCCAGCCCCTATGTGCCCGGCGCTTTGACCCTGATCCTGCCGGTCGATGCCCAGCGCGCGCCCACATGGCTCGACGGGCGCAGCGAGATTGCCGTGCGCATTCCGGACAATGACTTACTGCTGAACGCGCTGCGTCTGGCCGGGCCGCTGATGGTGACTTCCGCCAACCGTTCCGGCGCGGAGACGCCCGCGACCACCGACGATGCGCTCGCGCAACTCCATGGCGCACCCGATCTGACCGTGCCGGGCAAGGGCGCGGCCCCTGCCCCCTCGACCATCGTCAATTGCACCGTCACCCCGGTCGAGATCGAGCGCCACGGCGTTGTCTCCGCCGCGCAAATCGCGGAGACCCTGGCATGAGCGGGCTGATCCTCGGCATCGAGACCTCTTGCGACGACACATCCGTGGCACTTGTGGACCGTTCGGGCCATGTCGCGGCGATCAAGACCGTGTCGCAATTCGAAATTCACGAGGCCTTTGGCGGGGTTTACCCGGAACTGGCCTCACGCGCCCATCTCGAAGCGATCCTGCCGACGGTGGAAAGCGTGATGGCAGAGGCTTCGGTCACGCCAAAGGATCTGACCGCCATCGGCGTCACCCGAGGGCCGGGACTGATCGGCTCGCTGCTGGTCGGGCTGGCGAGTGCGGAAGCGTTGTCGATGGGCTGGGGCGTGCCCGCTTATGGGGTGAACCACCTGCGCGGGCATATTCGCTCGGTCGAGCTTGAGAGCGGACGGACGGAGTTTCCGGCGGTGATCATGCTGGTCTCCGGCGGGCATACGCTGATCGCGGAGTTGAAGGACGCGTGGTCCTATCGCCTTCTGGGCACGACGCGCGACGATTCCGTGGGCGAAAGCTATGACAAGGTGGCGCGGATGCTCGATCTGGGCATGCCGGGCGGTCCGGCGATCGACCGGGCGGCGAAACTCGGCACGCCGGTGCTGCGCCTGCCCCGCCCGATGAAGAACGAGGGCTATGAGTTCTCTTTTTCCGGTCTGAAATCCTCGGTCGCGCGCCATATCGAGCAGCATCCGGAAGTGTCCATCGAGGATATGTCCGCCTCTTTCGTCGCCGCCTGTGTCGATGTTCTGACGGCCAAGGCCGACCGGGCTTTGGCCGAGTGCAAGCCGCGCTCTCTGGTCATCGTCGGCGGTGTTGCCGCCTCACCGCAGATTCGGGAGGCGATGGGGAAAGTGGCTGAAAAGCATGCGGTTGAACTTTGCCTGCCGCCGATGAAATGGGCGACGGACAATGCGGCGATGATCGCCATGGCAACCTGGGATTACGTCGAGCGGGGATTGCAGCCCGATCTGATGCCGAAACCCAATCTCAGCCTTGAGACGCCTTAAAACTTGAAGCTCGGCAGGCTGTCCATCGCGGATTTGAGCGCCTCGCCCCAGCTTGTAGAAATCTCGTGATAATAGGGATCGTCCGCCTCGATGCGGCGCTGATGGGCGATCTGGTAGCTGTCCCTTTCGATCACCTGAAGATCGAAGGGCAGCCCCACCGAAAGGTTCGCCTTCACCGTGCTGTCAAAGGAGACGAGCATGAGCTTGACGGCATCCTCAAACGACATCTTCGGATCATAGGCCCGCACGAGGATCGGCTTGCCATATTTCGTCTCGCCGATCTGGAAAAACGGGGTTTCCTTGCCGGCTTCAATGAAATTGCCCTCGGGATAGATCAGGAACAGTCGCGGCGGTGAGCCCTTGATCTGGCCGCCCAACAGCACGGTGGCGTTGAACGCACTGTCGGCGCGCTGGCCCTCGTTGGCATTGGCGGCGATCACATCCTTGAGCGTTCCGGCCACAAGGCGGGCGACCTGAAACATCGACGGCGCGGTGAGCACATCAGGCTCCCGCTCTGCGGGCGCTTTGGTGCGTTCGTCGAGGATCGAGACCAGCGCCTGCGTGGTCGCGAGATTGCCTGCGGTCATCACGGTCAGAACCCGCTCACCGGGGACTTCCCATGTGAACATCTTTTTGAAGGTGGAAATATTGTCGACACCGGCATTGGTCCGGGTGTCAGACATCATTACGAGGCCCTTTTCGAGCATCATCCCCACACAATAGGTCATCGGACCGCTTCGCCTTTATTGTTGCTCTTGTTGTTGCACTTGCTGCTGAGACACTTCGATCTCGACGGAGAGGGTCTCCCCTGCCCCGCCATAGCGAGTCCCTGTTACAGGTGCAGCCTGCCGGTAGTCCAGCCCTGTCGCAACACGCACATAGCGTTGATCCGGACAAATTTCATTAGAAACGTCGAAACCGACCCAGCCGAGCCCCGGAACATGGGCCTCGGCCCAAGCGTGGGTCGCGTCCTGAAGCGTGCGGTCGTCCATCATCAGATAGCCCGAGACATAGCGCGCCGGATAGCCCATTTCACGGGCGCAGGCGATGAACACATGCGCGTGGTCCTGACAGACGCCCTTGCCCTCGGCCAGCGCCTCCTCGGCGCTCCATTCTGTATGGGAAGCGCCGATCTCGTAGCGCACCGCCTCGCCGACGAGACGCGACAGCGCATGCAGGCGCTCAAGTTCGGTCTCCCCCTCGACCTTTTTGACCAAGGCGCGCACGCCCGGCCCGGCTTTGGTCAAGGGCGTGACGGTCTCGAACAGCCAGAGCGGCGAAGGCCCGGTGTGCGGCCCGACCACACCGTGGTTCTCGGCGATCTCCACCTCACCCTCACAGGACACGGTCAGTTCGCGGGTGTCGCGCTCAAAGGACAAAAGCTCCACGAGATTGTTCATATGATCGTGGTAGCTCAGCTCCTTCTTGCCGCCCTGAACAGAGGTTTCCCAACGGATCACCTCCTGCCCATGGCTGGATTTCGGCGTCTTGCGGAGCTGTTGCAACCCGTAAGTCACCGGGTTTTCAAAGGAATAGCGGGTGGTGTGGCGAATGATCAGGCGCATCGGGCTCACTCGTAGAAACGGTAGTCTTTTTCGATCTGGCCGCCAAGCTGGCCAAAGGCGATCAGAACCGACTGGATATATTCATGCAGGCCACTCTCGAACACGGCGTCGATGTCGTGATGCACGAAACGATCCACCAGCGCCTGCGCCATGTGATAGGACGGCGTTTCCGCGCCGTAATCCGACACCAGATAGCGCAGGTTATCATGGATTTTCGAGGCGCAGAAATTGAGCGAGCGTGGCATGCGGCGGTCGAGGATCAGGAATTGCGCAATGTCGCGGGCGTTGACCTGAGACCCGTAGGCCATGCGGAACCCGCCGCGCGCGGAGACCGAGCGCAGGATGGTTTCCCAATGCACATTGTCCAGCGACGAGCCGACCGACAGCGCGGAGGGCAGAAGCACGTAATATTTCACATCGAGGATGCGCGCCGTGTTGTCGCCACGTTCCAGAAACGTGCCGATGCGGGCGAAATCGTAGATGTCGTTTCTGAGCATCGTGCCATGGGTCGCGCCACGCACCAGAGCGGTGCGTTGCCGGATCAGGCCCAACACCTTGGGCAGGTCGCGTTCCGAAACCTTGCGCGCAAGGATTTCGCGGGCCGCCATGTAACAGCCGTTCATCGCCTCCCAGACCTCGCCGGTGAGCGCGGTGCGCACCATCCGGGCGTTCTGGCGCGCCTCCGAGATCGCAGAGAGCACCGAGGACGGGTTGTCCCTGGAACGCAGCATCCAGTCGATCGCCGACTCTTTCGTCACCTCGTCATGGCTTTCGTTGAACGCATCAAGCACCGAGGCCGATTGCATCACGGAGGCCCATTCGTCATCGTCCTGCCCCAGCCGGGTCAGACCGATCCGCTGACCGGTCTCCACAAGGCGCGAGGTGTTTTCGGCTCTCTCCAGATATCGGAACATCCAGTAGAGGCCATTTGCGGTTTTGCCGAGCATCGCCATCGCGTCAGTCCTCCAATACCCATGTGTCCTTGGTGCCGCCGCCTTGCGACGAGTTCACCACGAGCGAGCCCTTTTTCAGCGCCACGCGGGTAAGACCACCCGGCGTGATGTTGATGCCTTCGGGGCTACAGAGGACAAAGGGCCGAAGATCGACGTGACGCGGCGCAAGCCCCGCCTTGGTGAAGATCGGCACGGTGGACAGAGAGAGCGTTGGCTGGGCAATGTAATTGCCCGGCTTACTCATCAGTTTCTTGCGGAACTCTGCGATTTCTTTCTTGGACGAGGTCGGCCCGATCAGCATGCCATACCCACCGGAACCATGCACTTCCTTGACGACAAGCTCGGAGAGGTTGTCGAGCACATAGGCCAGGCTGTCGGGGTCCGAACAACGCCATGTCGGCACGTTCTCGAGGATCGCCTTCTCGCCGGTGTAGAATTCGACGATGTCGGGCATGTAGCTGTAGATCGCCTTGTCGTCGGCAATGCCGGTGCCGGGCGCGTTGGCGATGGTGATCCCACCGGAACGGTAGACATCCATGATGCCGGGAATGCCCAGCGCGCTTTCCGGGTTGAAATTGAGCGGATCGAGAAAATCGTCATCGACGCGGCGATAGAGCACGTCGATCGCCTTGTAACCTTCAGTGGTGCGCATGGCGACCTTGCCATCGACCACCCGAAGGTCATGGCCTTCGACCAGTTCGACGCCCATCTGATCGGCGAGGAACGCGTGTTCGAAATAGGCGGAGTTGTAGATCCCCGGCGTCAGAACGGCGACGGTCGGGCCTCCTTCGCAGCGGTTCGGCGCACAGGCGGCGAGAGAGCGGCGCAGGTTGGCCGGGTAGTTCTGGACGGGCTGCACCCGGTTGCGGGAGAACAACTCCGGGAACATCTGGAGCATCGTCTCGCGGTTCTCCAGCATATAGGAGACACCCGAGGGCGTGCGCGCATTGTCTTCGAGCACATAGAACTGGTCGGGGCCGGTGCGCACAAGGTCGATGCCGACGATATGGGTATAGATCCCGCCCGGCGGCATCATCCCGATCATCTGCGGCAAAAACGCCTCGTTGCGCGCGATCATCTCCTGCGGCAGACGCCCGGCCTTGATGATCTCCTGCCGGTTGTAGATATCATAGAGAAAGGCGTTGATCGCCCGCACCCGCTGCTCGATCCCCTTGCACAGCTTTTGCCATTCACGCCCGGAAATGATCCGGGGGATGATGTCGAAAGGAATGAGACGTTCCTCGGCCTCGGCCCGGCCGTAAACGTTGAAAGTGATGCCCGTAAGGCGGAAAACCTCTTCCGCCTCGCGTTGTTTTGCACGGAGCCGTTTCAGGTCTTCGTCCTGAAACCAGCCCTGAAATTCCGTGTAGGGTGTGCGCAGCGTATCGTCGCGCCCCCACATCTCATCAAAGATTTGGTCCTCGCTCATAGCTTGAATTTAGAACCTGCCCGAAGCGCTTCACAATCGGATTCGCGCATTCCCCAAAACGATAGCGGTGATCAAATGCGCATTCGCCTGTTTTTTGATCAAACCACATTCTCCGGTATTTTCCAGCCCGTCCCCGCGCCCCGAAGCGTCGCCCCCAAAGCGCTACGGCGGGGGACTCAGCGTCGCAGCCCCCATCGGTATACATTCGCACACATTGACTTGCGGCGCCGAACTCGCTACCCGGTTTGCCAAGCGCAGACCGGGCCATTTTGCCCCGCTGCATGTTCGTGACCGTGGAGGACCAAATGGCCGACAAGACCCCCGACATCATCTACACCATCGTGGACGAAGCCCCCGAGCTTGCCCGTGGCTCGCTCCTGCCGATCATCCAGTCCTTCTCCGAGGCCGCAGGCGTGAACGTGGCGACCAAGGACATCTCGCTCGCGGGTCGTATCCTCGCCCTCTTCCCCGAGTTGCTCTCCGACGACCAGCGTGTGTCCGATGACCTCGCCGAGCTTGGCGAACTGGTGAAAACCCCCGACGCCAACGTCATCAAACTGCCGAACATCTCGGCCTCCGTGCCGCAGCTCGAAGCCGCGATCAAGGAACTGCAATCCCAGGGCTACCCGATCCCGGCCTACCCGGCCGATCCGCAGACGGATGAGGAAAAAGCCGTCCGTGCCAAATACGACACCGTCAAAGGCTCCGCCGTGAACCCGGTGCTGCGCGAAGGCAACTCCGACCGTCGCTCCGCCAAGGCCGTGAAAGAATACGCGAAAGCCAACCCGCACCGCATGGGTGAGTGGACATCCTCCTCGAAAACCACCGTCGCCGCGATGCCGGGCGGGGATTTCTTCGCCAATGAGAAAGCCGCGACCATCACCGCCGCTCAGGCCGGTGGCGCGAAAATCGTCTTCACCGCCAAGGATGGCTCCGAGACGGTTCTGAAATCCGGTCTCAAATATCTCGAAGGCGAGATCGTCGACGCGACCTTCATGTCCGCCAAGGCGCTGACCGCCTATATCAAGAATGAAGTCGCGAGTATGGAGCCGGGCGTGCTGTTCTCCGTCCACCTGAAAGCCACGATGATGAAGGTCTCCGACCCGATCATCTTCGGCCATTTCGTGTCGGTCTACCTCGAAGACTTCCTTGCGAAACACGGTGACAAGCTCGATTTCAACCCGAACTCCGGCATCGGCGCGTTGGAAAAACTCATCGCAGGCAATGCCGAGATGGAAGCCGATCTGAAAGCCGCACTCGCGGCCAAACCGGCGATGTATATGGTCGACAGTGACAAAGGCATCACCAACCTGCACGTGCCGTCGGATGTGATCATCGACGCCTCCATGCCCGCCGTGATCAAGGCCGGTGGCATCGGCTGGGGCCCGGATGGCAAAGCGGCCGACACCAAATGCTGCATCCCGGACAACTCCTACGCCTGCGTCTATGACGAGACGGTCGAGTATTTCAAAGAGACCGGCACGCTGGACGTCACCACCTGTGGCGCCGTGTCCAACGTCGGCCTGATGGCGCAGAAGGCCGAGGAATACGGTTCCCACCCGACCACCTTCGAGATGTCCGCCGACGGCACCGTCTCCATCGTTCTGGACAGCGGCGAAGTGCTTCTGTCGAACGAGGTCGAAGCAGGCGACATCTGGCGCTCCTGCACCGCGAAGAAAGCCCCGATCCTCGATTGGATTCAACTCGGGATCGAGCGTTTCGATGCCACCGGCACCGGCGCATTCTGGCTCGACAAGAACCGCGCCCATGACGCCGAGCTGATCAAATACGTCGAACCGGCGCTGAAAGAAGCTGGCAAGGACATCCCGATCATGGACCCGCGCACGGCAACCCGCTTCACCTGGGAAGAGATGCGCAAGGGCAAGGATGTCGTGACCATCACCGGCAACGTGCTGCGTGACTACCTCACCGACCTGTTCCCGATCCTGGAACTGGGCACCTCCGCCAAAATGCTCTCCATCGTGAAACTGATGAACGGCGGCGGCATGTTCGAAACCGGTGCCGGTGGCTCCGCACCGAAACACGTTCAACAGGTGATCGAAGAAAACCACCTGCGTTGGGACTCCTTGGGCGAGTTCTGTGCACTGGGGGAAAGCTACAACTTCCTCGCCACCAAAGGTCGCCCGAAAGCCGCCGTGCTGGGCAAAGCCGTGGAAGACGCCACCACCAAACTCCTGATGGAAGGCAAATCGCCGGAGCGCAAAGTCGGCCAGAACGACAACCGCTCCTCGCATTACTGGTTCGCCCGCTACTGGGCCGAGGCTCTGGCCGCCCAAGGCGACGACGCCGAGTTGGCCGCCCATTTCGCCCCCATAGCGAAAGAGCTGGCCGACAAGGAATCGGTCATCCTCGACGAGCTGAAAGCGGATGAGGGCAAGCCCGCCGATATGGGTGGGTATTACCACGCCGACCCTGCCAAGGTGGCGTCCATCATGCGCCCCTCGGCCACGCTGAACGCGATCATCGGCTGATCAGTCGCTTGAAATCACAGGAAAAGGGCGCCCTTCGCGGCGCCCTTTTTCGTGATGTTTCCGGTTGCCTGCACGCTTAAACCATTCAGTAAGATGGATTGCGTAAAGTTTCTGGCAAATCCCAGAACCAGGACCGCCGGTATGATCGCCATCTTCAACAGGAAACACGACAGCAAACCGAAATCGCTCTCTCCGCTCGAACAGGTGCTCGAGGAGACCCATGTCGTCGTGTGCTGTGCTCCGGACGGCACGATCCTGACGGTGAACGATCTGTTTTGCGAAACCACCGGCTACAGCGCCGAAGAAGCGATCGGCAAGGATTACAGCTTCTTCGTGCGCGCCAAGGACAAACAGACCGCCTCCGAGCTTTGGGCCAGCGTCCGCGCCGGCAAGATCCACAAGGGCATCGCGCCGCGATTGAACAAGAAAGGTGAAGAAATCTGGTTCTCCGCCACCTATAGCCCGCACCGGGACAAGGATGGCAAGATCGACGCGATCTACGTCATTGGCCGCGAGATCTCGGAAATGCATCTCAAACGCCGCGACAACCGCTCGAAAGAGGACGCGATCAAGCGCTCGATGGCCTATATCGAGTTCGACCTCACGGGCAATATCATCTGGGCCAACACCCTGTTTCTCGAAGCGACCGGTTATACCCTCGAGGAAATCCGCGGCCAACACCATCGCATTTTCATGCCTGCGGGAGAGACCGGCACACAGGCCTATCGCGATTTCTGGGAGCGTCTCGCGAAGGGCTCCTCCGAAAAAGGCCAGGTCAAACGCATTGGCAAGGGTGGCAAGATCCTCTGGCTCGAATCCACCTACGAGACCCTGATCGACCCGGAAGGGCGGCCTTTCAAGGTGGTGAAATACGCCTTCGACATCACCAAGGCCAAAAACATGGAGGCCGACGCCCGCGGCCAGATCGACGCGATCCAGAAGGTGCAGGCCGTGATCGAATTCAGCCCCGATGGCACCATCACACATGCCAACCGGATCTTCTGCGACGTCATGGGCTATACCAACCAGGAAATCATCGGCAAACCTCATGCCATGTTCGTCGAGCCCAGCTATGCCGCCTCTGCCGACTACAAGGCGTTCTGGGACAAGCTGCGCCGGGGCGAAGCGCTCAGTGACGAATACGACCGCTTGGGCAAGGGCGGCAAGAAGGTCACCATCCGCGCCAGTTACAACCCGATCCGCAATGCCGCGGGAGAGGTTGTGAAAGTCGTGAAATTCGCTGTCGACACAACCATTTACCGCCTGACCGCCGACACGCTCATGGCCGGGCTCGATCATCTCTCCAAGGGCGATCTGTCCGTGCAACTGGACCAGAACCTTGGGGAGTTCGACGACATTCGCGTTAATTTCAACGCCACGATCTCGCGCCTGCGCGAGATTGTCGGCGGCATTGCCGACGGCGCGCAACTGGTCAAATCGGAAGCCGATTCCATCGGTCAGGCCACCGACGATCTGGCCCGCCGCACCGAGCATCAGGCCGCAACCCTCGAGGAAAGCGCCGCCGCCCTCGACCAGCTCGTCGCCTCGGTGAAGGGCGTGGCCGAAACCGCCAGTCAGGTCCAGAGCCGCTCCGGCGAGGCTCGTACCCATACGGTACAGGCCGGAGAGGTGGTCGACCGTGCCATCACCGCCATGGACGAGATCGAAACCTCATCGAAACAGGTGGCCTCGATCACCTCCGTGATCGACGACATCGCCTTCCAGACCAACCTTCTGGCGCTCAACGCAGGCGTCGAGGCGGCGCGGGCCGGCGAGGCCGGGCGGGGCTTTGCCGTCGTCGCCTCCGAGGTGCGCGCGCTGGCGCAACGCTCCTCGGAGGCCGCACGCGAGATCGCGACCCTGATTTCCACCGCGACCGCGCAGGTCTCCGGCGGCGTCGAACTGGTCCGCGAAGCCGGATCCGCCCTCGCCCGCATTCGCGAGGTGGCCGAGAAAATCCACGAAGGCATCGCACAGGTAGCGACCTCGACTACGGAACAGGCCACCGGCCTAGGAGAGTTGAGCTCGGCGATCAACCAGCTCGACCAGACAACCCAGCAAAACGCCGCCATGTCGGAGGAGACCAACGCGGCGACGGTCAACCTGCGTAACAATGTCGGCACGATGGAAGAGGACCTGTCCTTCTTCTCCGTCGTCGTGCCGCCTTCCGCCTCCGTTCAGTCGCAACCGCCGTTTGCCCGTAGCGCCTGAGCCTTCGGCCCAAAGCGCAACACTGCAAATGCCGCGCATGAAAAAAGGGGAGCGCCAGGCGCTCCCCTCATGTGTTTCGACCCTGCCGCTCTTACATCTTGAAGATCCGGTAGATCGCCGGGATCACCAGAACCGTCAAGGCGGTCGAGGTCAGAAGCCCGAAGAACAGCGAGATCGCGAGCCCCTGGAAGATCGGATCCGCGAGGATCACCGCCGCACCGATCATGGCCGCCACGGCGGTCAGAAGGATCGGTTTGAACCGCGTCGCCCCGGCCTCGATCAGGATCTCCGTCGTCACCTTGCCCTCGTCATCGGCATTGCGGATGAAATCGACCAGAAGGATCGAGTTGCGCACAATGATCCCTGCCAATGCGATGAAACCGATCATCGAGGGCGCAGAGAAGGGCGCGCCAAACAGCCAGTGCCCGGTGATGATGCCGAGGAAGGTCAGCGGGATCGGCGTCAGGATCACCAGCGGCAGGCGGAAGGACCCAAATTGTGCCACCACGAGGATGTAAATCCCCAGAAGCGCCACGCCGAAGGCCGCCCCCATGTCGCGGAACGTGACCCAGGTCACCTCCCACTCGCCATCCCACAGAAGCACGGGCTTCGAGGTGTCTGTGGGTTGCCCATGCAGCGAAATCTCCGGTTTCATCCCCTCGGGCCAGTCCATCTCGTCGATTTTGTCGGCCACGGCCAGCATGCCGTAGAGCGGCGCTTCATAAGTCCCGGCCAGCTCCGCCTGAACCATTTCCGCGTCATAGCCGTTGTGCCGGAAGATCGGATAGGAGGTGGTTTCCTCCGTGATCTCCACCACATCGCCCAACTCGACCACGCCACGCCCGCCGGGCAGAGCATTGGCCGGAACCGGCGTCGAAAGCGCCGCCGCATCCAGCACGCGATCCGTCTTGTCCCGACCGACCACAATCGGAATCGGACGCCGCCCCTCGCCACGATGCGAATAGCCGATCGTGGAATAGCTGTTGAGATATTGCAGGGTCTGCGCCGCATCGGCCTCGGCCACCTGATAGAAATTCAGGTCGGACGGCTTCATTTCCGCCCGCAAACGCCGAGCCTGCTCACCATAGCTGTCGTCCGTGTCGACGATGAAATCGACGCTTTCGAACGCTTCGCGCACCTTGTCGGCCACGGCACGGCGGGTCTCCCCGTCGGGACCGTAGACTTCGGCCAGAAGCGTCGAGATCACCGGCGGGCCCGGCGGCGGTTCGACCACTTTCATCGCGGTCCCCGGCGGCACCGTGATGCCCTCGCGCAACATCTCACGCAGTTCGAGCGCGATGTCATGCGAGGTCCGGTCCCGCTCCCCCTTCGGCAGAAGCTTGATCTGCACCTCACCCATCTGCGGGTATTCCCGCAGATAATAGTGCCGAACGAGACCGTTGAAGTTGAACGCCCCCGGCGTACCCGCATGGGTCTGGGCCGAGATCACCTCCGGCAGGGTCATGGCGAGACGCCCCGCCTCCTGCGCCACCGCATCGGTCGCCTCGACCGAGGAGCCCTCGGGCAGGTCGATCATCACGGAAAGCTCGGATTTGTTATCGAAGGGCAGAAGTTTGACGGTGACATGTTTGGTGTAGAGCGCCCCGAGCGAGCCGAAGGACAGCACGATCACGGCGATCAGGAAAATCCAGGCATGCCCTTTGGAGTGCAGCACCGGGCGTGCGACGGCCGCATAAAGCTTGCCGAGCTTGCCCCCGGGCACCTCGCCTTCCGCGTGCGCACCGTCATGATGCAATTCCGCCCGGCCCGCGATTTTCAGCATGAGCCAGGGCGTGATCATCACCGCCACGAAGAAGGAAAAGATCATCGCGGCGGAGGCGTTCGCCGGGATCGGCGACATGTACGGCCCCATCATGCCCGAGACAAAGAGCATCGGCAGAAGCGCCACCACCACGGTGAGCGTGGCGACGATGGTCGGGTTGCCAACCTCCGCCACGGCGGCCACGGCGGCGCCGAAGCGGTTCTGCCCCGGACGTTTCATCCCCCAGTGCCGCGCGATGTTCTCGATCACCACGATGGCGTCGTCGACGAGAATCCCGATGGCGAAGATCAGCGCGAACAGCGACACGCGGTTGAGCGTATAGCCCATGATATAGGAGGCAAAGAGCGTCAGAAGGATGGTCACCGGGATGACGATCGCAACCACCACGGCTTCGCGCCAGCCGATGGCGATCAGCACCAGACCGACGATGGACAGCGTCGCAAGCCCCAGGTGGAACAGCAGTTCGTTGGCCTTCTCGTTCGCGGTCTCGCCATAGTCGCGGGTCACTTCGACGGAGACGCTGTCGGGAATGATCTCGCCCTTCATCGTCTCCACGCGGTGCAGGATTTCATCGGCCACGATTACGGCATTGGCACCGGCGCGTTTGGCAATGGCCAGCGTGACCGCCGGGCGGCGGATCACCGGCGCATCGAGATCTATGGCGGCATGCGCGGTGGCCTCTTCGCCCTCCCCCATCTGATCCGCGCCAGCGCGGGTCAGCGTCGCGACATAATGCTCGTCGAGATCGGAAACAAAGGCGACATCGGCCACATCGCGCACATAGACCGTGCGCCCGTCGCGCGCGGTCAGTTCGAGATTGCCGATCTGTTCCGGCGTGGTCAGCGTCTTGCCGACGATCAAGCCGATCTGTTCGCCACCGTCACGCAACATGCCTGTCGGCGCGGCGGAATTCGCACCCTGCACCTTGCCGACGAGCTGTTGCAGCGTGACGCCATAAAGAGCCAGTTTCTCCGGATCCGGAGCCACCCGCAGCGCTTCGTCGGTGCCGCCGATCACATAGGTAAGCCCGACGTTCTCGATCTGCGACAGCCGGGTTTCGACCTCTTTCACCACGCGGGTGAGATCGGCCGCACTCATGTCCGGATTGTTGTCATTGGGCGAGAAGGTCAGCGCCACGATGGCGACATCGTTGATGCCGCGCCCGACCACAAGCGGCTCGTCGATGCCGACCGGCAAACGGTCGAGATTGGCCATGATCCGGTCGCGCACCCGCACGATGGCGGTTTCCGACGGCACGCCCACTTCGAAACGGGCGGTGACCATGACGGAATCGTCATTGCTTTGGGAATAGACGTGCTCGACCTCGTCGATGCCCTTGACGATGGTCTCGAGCGGTTCGGTTACAAGCTTCAACCCGTCCTGTGCCTTCAGGCCGGGGGTCTGGACATGGATGTCCACCAGAGGCACCGAAATCTGCGGCTCCTCTTCGCGCGGCAGCGAGATCAGCGCGATCATCCCGACGGCCAGAGCGGCCAAGAGGAAGAGCGGGGTCAGGGGGGAAAGGATGAAGGAACGGGTCAGCCGCCCGGCAATGCCGAGCGAGCCCGTCGGGCCCTGCGGATTACTCATGAGACGTCACCACCACATCGCCGGCGGAGAGCCCGCTCAGGATTTCCACGTAGTCGCCATCCTCGAGATGCAGCGTATTGCCCGGCACGACCACCCGTTCGGAGGCATGGCCATGGGTTTCCACGGTCACGAAATCGAGCCCGCCTTCCTGCGACAGCGCCGTCACAGGCACCAGAAGCGCTTCGTGGCTGCCGACCGGCAGGCGCACCTGGACCCGACGCCCGATGAAGCTGGCGTCCAGCCCCTCGACCTCGACATCCGCCTCGACCCGGCCGCTTTCGATCAGCGGGTAAATCTTGGCCAGCTTGCCCATGCGCGTGCCGCCGATCTCGTAAATCTCGATGTCATCGCCCTGTTTGAGATTGCCGGCATAGCGTTCCGAAACCCCCAGACGCAGATAGGCGTTTCCGGCGGCGATGGTGGCAACATTCTCGCCCCCCATGATCACCGCACCACGCGACACCGGCACGTCGATCACCATGCCGTCTTCGGGAGCGAGAACCTCGCCCTCCTCAATCTGGCGCGCAATCACCTGACGATCGGCTTGCAGCGCCGTGATCTGGCCTTCGAGCACGTTCACATTGGTCTGCAACGCTTGCAGGCTCGAGGTGGAAATCACCCCGCGTTCGGAAAGCGACTGCCCCCGGGCCAGATCGTCCTGGGCCTTTTCAAGTTGGGAGGCATAGGCGGTGAGCTGGGCGTCGATGCCCTCGATCTGAAACTGCAGCTTGGTGTCCTCGATCAGCGCCACACGTTGACCCGCCTTGACGAGATCGCCTTCGGTCACGTCCAGCGTGGTGATCGTTCCCCCGATCCGCGCACGTGCCGGAACCTGATCCCGGGTCTCGACTTCGGCATAAACCGGTTTCCACTCCGTCACCGATTGAGGCGACAGGGTGAGGGTTTCCGACAGGGCGGGACTTCCGGCCAGGAGCAATCCCGGCAGGAACGTCATCGTAAGCATAAAGGCGCGGCGCATTTGGACCTCTGTTCTGAGAAACGGTCTTTGCCCCCTCAGGCGCAGACCTGATATTCAACTTTTTGCATATGTAGCAAATTCCCTACCATACGCAAGTATACTGTTGATCGAAGAATATGATAGGCTATTCGCCTCGGAGCGAGACCCTCTCACCGTGGCCCTCCCCCATCCGGGTGAGGCACCAACCCCACGACGCCGCAACGCAGCGCGCTCATGGCTTTCACAAGCCCCCCTCATCCGTTCGATCTCCCGACCACACCGAATCGCACAGCACCTACGGATCATCGTCACGGCCGCCACGTTAACCATAATCTGGCCACGAACCGCCTATTTTCCTATTGATTTTCGGCTTAAATTCGCCGAAAGGATCAAAAAAGCATCGTATATTGTTAATTATCATCCGGCCTTGCGTTGTTCTCATATGATCGTGACAAAAACACGCTAGGGTAGAGTATGCACTGCAGCATCTCAGCTCGAATCCCGCAGCATCAGAGCATAGAAAACAGGTCGGCCCTTCCTCCACACGATCGGGCGCTTAACGATTTAAAGGCAGAAAAATGACATATGTTTCCAAGTCCAATCAAGACTTCGCCTCGACGACAAATGTCTCCTCCGCCGCACCGGTGAAATTTTCACTTTACCGCAGCCTGGGCAAACGCACGTTCGACATCCTGTTCCTGCTGCTGGTCATCCCCATGGTTCTGCCGGTGATCCTCATCCTCGCCGGGCTCGTCAAACTCGATGGCGGACCCGCGTTTTATGCCCAGCGTCGGGTCGGGCGGAACGGCAAGGTGTTCCAGTTCTACAAATTGCGCTCGATGCACATCAATGCCGATGAACTGCTGGTCAAGCTGTGCCGGGAGAACCCCGAAATCGCCGAGGAATGGCAGACCTATCAGAAGCTGCGTCACGACCCTCGGGTCACGAAAATCGGCCATTTCATCCGCAAGACTTCGCTCGACGAGCTGCCGCAGCTTTTGAACATCTTCAAGGGCGACATGAGTTTCGTCGGCCCCCGCCCTTTTCTGCCCGCGCAACAGGTGATGTATGAAGCTGCCAAGGGCGAGGCCTATTTCCGTCTTCGCCCTGGCCTGACAGGCGTCTGGCAGGTCTCCGGTCGCGGCGAAAGCAGCTTTGTCGCCCGCGTGCGCTACGACAATCTCTATGACCGCAAACTCAGCCTTCTGGCCGATCTGGCCCTGATCCTGCGCACAGTCACCGTCGTACTTAAATCCACCGGCCACTGACACTCTGCAATCCATCGCGGAGATCAGTCCCGAAACTCACCAGAGCACCCGAGGATGGGCGCGCTGACCGCACATTTACGGGGTTTCGCGCAAGCACTCCGCTGCGGCTCGCCCGATCTTCACCCGACGGCCGGCATAAATTCCGCGCAGATCGAGCCCTTCGAGGGGCGCGGCATCACAGGGCAATGTCCCGGTCACGACCACCAAGACCTCACCGGTGATACTGTCCGGCAGCGCTTGGTTCTGCGCATAATAGCTCGACGCGCGCCCGATCTCCGGCATGGCATAAAGCGCAACGTCCCGATCCCGCCCGGTGTAGAACAGATCGGCAAGAATATCGCGATTGCCGGTCACGACCGGAAGCTCCTCCGCCTCCGCCAGATCGAGGATGCTCTCGGAGAGGGCATGGCGACCGAGATAGCGCTCCAGAACCGGCTTGCCGCCGATCTCCGGCCAGGGCGCGAGCACGATCAGCACTGGCAGGCTCAGGGCAAGCACCAGATTGAGCGACAGCGCCACGATCCGCCAGAACCGTGTCATGACGGTGACCGCAAGGACCGTGCCCGCGAAATAGGTCGCAATCGCCCAGTTGGCATAGGCCTGATCCAGCAGCGCCTGCACGCTCACCACCACAAGCGCCGGAAGAGAGAACAGCACGAGCGCCGGACGCAGCCCGCCGTGCGGGCGCAAATAGGCGAGGATCAACGCGCCCATGGTCACCGGGCCGAACACCCCGAACTGGCTGGCGAGGAAGGTCGCCAGCGAACCGAGATCGAACGCCGCGCCATCGCGCACCCAACCGGCATTGTCCATCGTATGCGACACGGTGGTCAGGTCATGCGACAGGTTCCAAAGCACATTCGGCGAGATCACGACCGCGAAAGCCAGGATCATCAGCCCGAGATTGCGCCAGCCGGGGCGCAGCGCAGGCTGGCTCAGCATGACAAGCGCCGAGCCGACCAGGAAATAGATCCCCGCATATTTCGCCATGAAGGCAAACCCAGCAAAGAGACCGACCGCGAGCGCATCCCCTGCCCGGCGCGTCTCGGCGGTGCGAAAGAAGAACAGCAGAGCCGCGGCATAGAACGGTGCCATGACGGTGTCTGTGGAGATCATCACCGAACCCAGCGCCACGAAAGGCAGGCTCAGGTAAATCGCCACGGTCCAGAGCGCCGCAGCGCGCCCCTGAACCCGGGCCGCGAGTGCGCCCAGCAAAAGCGCCGTGATGCCGTGCAGCACCGCGCCGGGCATCCGCACCCAGAAGGCCGCATCGGAGTCCGCCAGATCGGTGGCCAGACGGATCACCCAGCCGATCAGCGGCGGTTTGGAATAATAGCCGAAATCGAGGTTCTGGCCCCAGAACCAGTATTGCACCTCATCGACGAACAGGTCCGTGCGATCAAACGCCAGCGCCACAAGCCGCAGCGCCACCGCCACGACCGCAAAGACCAGCGCCAGCGGCAACCAGCCCTTAAGCGGCGTCTTTTGTGGCGCGTCGGTTTGCATAGATCAACCAGAGGTTGCGGGAATAGATGATCACGCCAAGCGACTGGCCCAGCACGAAGACCGGGTCCTTGCGATACAGCGCATAGGCAAACAGCATCAGCCCGCCCACGAGGGAGAAATACCAGAACGCGATCGGCATCACCGAATTCTTCGCCCGCTCGGAGGCGATCCACTGCAAAAGGAAGCGCGCGGTGAACATGAGCTGCGCCGCGAGGCCGAACAGCACCCACCAGAGCTCGCCCGTCGTCTCGACATGCAGGATCGTCATCAGCCCTTGCATCGGCTCAGCCCTCCGCGCGGTCCACGACCACCTCGGTCGGGCGCGATTTCTTGCGGCGTTTCAAAAGCCAAGCCACGCCCATCAGATCGACAATGCCCACAAGCCCGCGTTGCAGGTTCGAGTAATGCGACCGACCGCCGCCGCGCGCCCGGTGCGACACGTCGACATGCGCAACCTCCCAGCCATCGCGGGCGAACAGCGCTGGCAAATAGCGGTGCATATGATCGAAATAGGGCAGCGCCAGAAAATCGTCGCGGCGAAACGCCTTGAGCCCGCACCCGGTGTCGCGTGTGCCGTCCTTCAAAATCTTCGCGCGCAGGGCATTGGCGAATTTCGAAGCGTAGCGTTTGGAAAACGTGTCCTGACGCCCGACGCGCTGCCCGGCGACGACACCGATCCTTGCGCCATTCGGCCCGGAAAAAGGCGCGATCATGTTCGGGATTTCGGTCCCCGGGTTCTGGCCGTCGCCATCGAGCGTGCAACAGATCGTACCGCGCGCCGCACGCACACCGGAATGCACCCCCGCCGATTGCCCCCCCGAAACGTCATGCCGGATCACCCGAAGCTGCGGCATCGCCCGCATCCGTGCAGAGAGAATATCCGCCATGCCGTCGTCGGAGGCATCGTCGATCACGATGATCTCATACGGTCCGATCTCCGTGCAGGCGCCCGCGATCTCATCGAGCAGCGCCCCGATGTTCTCCGCCTCGTTGCGGCACGGGATGATGATGGAGGTGTCACACATACGTTTACGGCCCTAACTCAAGTCGCCTTCGCGATTACCGGAGCCGCCCCGCGATGTAAAGTGAAACGCCCCTTCCGCCGCATGCATGGCTCAGACCAGCCCGTTTTCCGGCTCGCCTGCCATGCGACACTGACAGCCCCTTTCGACCCTCACGACAAAAAACAGGCGCCCCCGGTCCGCACACCGGGGACGCCCGCCCATCAGGTCGAACGGAACGAACCGACCCTCAGGATTCGGTCACAGCCTTCGGCGGTTTGACGAGGGACTGGACGGTATAGACCAGAATGGCCATGCCGATCGCGCCCATCGCGGCGACGCCGAGGAAAACGATCACGTCGATCGCACCGCCGATGTCGGAGGGCGCGGAATGGGTCATCGCCATGACGAACCACACGGCCAGCACGGCTCCGACCGGCATGGAAAGCTGGGCCCAGAGGAATTTGCGCCAGCTCACCGCACGGTCGCGGATCAGCACATATAGATAGGCCAGCGTCACCACGGTGGCGACGACCACCATGGCCCAGAACAGGCCACGCCCGAATATTTCCTCGAAGACGGCAATCAGGGTCTGAAACGTAAGATCTTTCATGTCGCTCTCTCCTCAGGCCTTGCCACGCAGCATGGCGTTGTAGGTGGCTTTCAAGGCAACCTCTTTCATCAGCCAGGAAATCCACAGCTCTTCGAGCGGCGGGATGATCCCCGGGAAGGAAGGCAGAAGGTTGTTGTTGTAGTCGAACTCCACCAGCATGGCGCGGCCGATCTTGGTGATCATCGGACAGGAGGTATAACCGCCGTAGGTTTCGGTCGGCGTGGTGCCCGCAATAGCGGAAACGATCTGGTCCTCGACCACCGGCACCTGCCATTTGACGGAAGCCGCGGTTTTGCCTTTCGGCACACCGGCGACGTCGCCAAGCGCCCAGATGTCCGGGTAGCGCAGGTGTTGCAGCGTGGCCATGTCGCATTCGACCCAGCCTTGGTCCGTCCATTTGTCGGCCCAGGACAGGCCGGACTGACGGATCACCTCGGGGGCGCGTTGCGGCGGGATGAGGTGAATGTAATCGTAATCCATCTCCTCGGTGCCGTCGGCGGTGTTGAAGGTCACGCGCTTGGCGCCCGCGTCGATGGATTTCACCGTGTGCTGGTACACCGGCGCGATCTCGCGATCGAGGAAGAGCATGCGCACTTTCTCGGACACGATCGGCACACCGAAGAGCGCGCCGTCATGGGCGCCATAGGTGATCTCCGCCTTGCCACGGTTGCCCGCGCGACGCAGACGGTCGTCGATCAGGAAGGTGTGTTTGAGCGGCGCACCGGCGCATTTCATCTCGGTGCCGGGACGGGTGAAGACCCCATGACCGCCCTCTTCGATGAATTTGGACGCGGCCTGCCATGTTTTGGCGGCATAGTCCGGGCCCGCATAGAGCGCACCGATGCCGTTCTGGCCGACCATGTCGAGGGAAAAACCTTCGATGGCGTCGTGATCGAGGATCAGCCCCGGGGCCACGACGAGGAAATCGTAGGAGAGGGTCTGGCCGCCCTCGGTCGATACGGTTTTCGCGACGGGGTCGATGACGGCGGCTTTTTCCTGAATGAGGGTCACGCCCTTCGGCAGCCAGTCGGTGGTCTCGGAGACCACGTAATCGGCGGGTTTGAGACCCGCGGCGACCAGTGTCAGGCCCGGCTGATAGAGGTGGTTCTTGCGCGGGTCGATCAGGGTGATCTGAGCGCCCTCAAGGCGTTCGACCAAACGGTTGGCCAGCGCGGTGCCGCCGGCGCCCGCGCCGATGATGACGATCTTGGCGCTGGTCTTGACGGAGGCCGCGCGGGCTTCACCGGAGGTCGCGGCAAGCGCGGTCGCGCCGGCGGCCAGCCCCAGGAAGCCCCGGCGGTTCACCGCGGGGGAATTGGGTGAGTGCATGTCTCTCTCCATTATATATTTGCATGCATATGTATGCATATTTTTTGGTGCGGAAAATTCCGCCCACCGGACAGCGGGCGGAACGTTGGAATAGGCGCCCCGGGGATGGTGGAACGACATCCCCGGAGCAATGCCACCTGAAGAAGGGACGTGATCAGGCGGTGTCGTCGTGCTCGTCTGCGAGGCGCGCATCTTCGCGCATCTCAAGCCACATCGCGTTCAGAACGGCGAAGAGGGCGGCGAGCGGAAGCCCAAGGATCCAGGCGAAATACCACATAGGTCGCTCCTTTCTCAGTAGCTTTGAGCGTTGGTTTCGAGCTCTTCCTCGGTGACTTTACCCCAGAGCACTTTGTAGACCCATGCGGTGTAGGCGAGGATGATCGGCACGAAGATAATCGCACAGATCAGCATCACGAACAGGGTCAGATGCGAGCTAGAGCTGTCCCAAACGGTGAGAGAGCTGTTCGGATCGACGGTCGAGGGCAGGATGAACGGGAACATCGTGAGCCCGACCGAGGAGATGATCCCGGTGATGCCGAGTTTCGACCACAAGAGGGTGGAGACTTCCTTGCCCTTGCGCAGACCGAGAACCGCCATACCGATGCCGAAGAAGGCCAGCACAGGTGCGATGACGATCCAGGGACGATCGGAATAGGCCTGCATCCAGGACCCACCATGGGTGACCTCGGAAAGAAGCGGGTTCGACGGACCGTCTTTCACCACCTCACCGACGATCTGGTAACCTTTGATGCCAAAGGCGAGCCAGACACCGGCCAGAGCATAGGCCACGGCGGCGACGATGCCGGCGACGGTGCCGATCTTCTGCGCCCGTTGCTGCACCGCCCCTTCGGTTTTCAGACCGAGCCATGCCGCACCATGCATCAGCAGCATGGAGAGGGAGACCACACCGGCAAGCAGTGCGAAGGGGTTGAGCAGAAGCAGGAGCTTCATGATCGCGTTGCCATCATAGCGGGGCATCAGCAGATCCGGGGTGATGTGGAACGGCACGCCTTGCAGCACGTTGCCGACCGCGACACCGAAGATCAGGGCCGGAACCGCGCCGCCCACGAAGAGCGCCCAGTCCCAGTTCCGGCGCCACGCCGCACCCTCGCGTTTGGAGCGGTATTTGAAACCGACCGGACGCAGGATGAGAGCGGCGAGGACGAGGAACATCGCCAGGTAGAAGCCCGAAAAGGACACCGCGTAGAGCGGCGGCCATGCCGCGAAGATCGCGCCACCGCCGAGGATGAACCACACCTGGTTGCCTTCCCAGACCGGGCCGATGGTGTTGATCACGATGCGCCGTTCGGTGTCGGTCTTGCCGACGAAGGGCAAGAGGGCACCGACGCCCATGTCGAACCCGTCGGTCAGCGCGAAGCCAATCAGCAGGACGCCCAGAAGCAGCCACCAGATCACGCGAAGGACTTCGAAAGTCATGAATTCATGCAGGATCATCGTTCGTTACTCCGCAGGCTTGAGGGTCGCATCATCGGCGCTGAGGCGGGCTTCATGGCGTTTCATCCATTCATCCGTTTCGGCAACGTCGATATACGGTCCTTTTTTGATGTATTTGATCATCAGGCCCATCTCGATGATGAACAGCACCGTGTAGAAGATCACGAAGCCTGCCAGAGTGATCAGCAGATCGGTGATCGACAGGTGCGAGGCGGACAGGGCCGTCGGCAGAACGCCGTCCACGGTCCAGGGCTGACGCCCGAATTCCGCCACGAACCACCCAAGCTCCGCGGCAATCCACGGGGTCGGGATGATGATCACGCCAAGACGCAGCGCCCAACGCGGGAATTTCATGCCCCGGAAAGATGCCCGGTAGAAGAAGTAGAGCATCACGGCGATGAAGCTGAAGCCCAGAGCCACCATCAGACGGAAGGCCCAGAACAGCGGCCCGACGCCCGGCACGGTGTCGTCGGCGGCCATGGCGATTTGCTCGTCGGTGGCCTGACGCGGATCGTCCACATAGCGTTTGAGCAGCATGGCGAAACCGAGATCGGCGGAATGTTCCTCGAACGTCGCACGCACCTCAGCCGGGGTCGCGTCACGTTGTTCGCGGATGGTCATCAGCGCATCGTAAGCGATGATGCCAGAGCGGATTTTCTCGTTGGCCTCGGCCACAAGCTGATCCACGCCCGGGATCTGATCGGTGAGAGAGCGGGTGCCGATCAGGCCCATCGCATAGGGGATGTGAATGGCGTAATGGGTTTCACGCGCTTCACGGTCCGGAATACCGACGAGAGTGAAGGAGGCAGGCGCTTCCTGAGTCTCCCACATGCCTTCGATGGCTGCGAGTTTCATCTTCTGGGTGTGCGTGGCGTTATAACCCGACTCGTCGCCCAGAATGACCACGGAGAAGGCGGACGCCAGACCGAAAGCGGCAGCGATCGCGATGGAGCGACGAGCCAGTTCCGTGTGACGGCCTTTGAGCAGATACCAGGACGACACGCCCAGCACGAAGACCGAGGCGGTCACGTAGCCGGCGGAAACGGTGTGTACGAATTTGGCCTGGGCCACTTCGTTGAACACCACGTCGAAGAAGTTGGTCATCTCCATCCGCATCGAGTCCGGGTTGAACTCGGCACCGACCGGGTTTTGCATCCAGCCGTTGGCGATGAGAATCCAGAGCGCGGAGAAGTTCGACCCGATGGCCACCAGCCAGGTGACAATCATGTGGGCGACTTTGGACATCTTGTCCCAGCCGAAGAACATCAGACCGACGAAGGTCGCTTCCATGAAGAAGGCCATGAGCCCTTCGATGGCGAGCGGTGCGCCGAAGATGTCGCCGACATAGTGGCTGTAGTAGGACCAGTTCATGCCGAACTGGAATTCCATCGTGATCCCGGTGGCCACACCGAGCACGAAGTTGATCCCGAACAGAGTTGCCCAGAATTTCGTCATCTGCCGCCAGATAGGCCGGCCGGTCATGACGTAGACCGTCTCCATGATCGCCACGATGATCGACAGACCAAGCGTGAGCGGCACGAAGAGGAAATGGTACATGGCTGTCATCGCGAATTGCAGACGAGACAGCTCAACGAGTCCGAACTCCATTTTCCCTTGCTCCTTTCCTGCAAAAACATGTTTTGCAGATACACTTTTGTAACGCCGGATTAGAACGTCACGCGCTGGGGTACTTTGACCCAAATCAAGAATGCCATATTACAGATGTATCTTAAAGTGACCGCGACATCGCGGCGCGCCCTCCCGTTTCCAGATCACTTGCTCGTGAACGTGCTTGCAATCTCCGCTCCGGAGACCGTTTTTTTCGCGTTCGGAAGACGCAGAATGCGATCTGCGGCCCCCTGTTCCTCACTGCGGTGGGCCGCCATCAGCACCGCCGCATGCGGCAGAGCGGCGCGAATCCCGCGCAAAACCCGCTCCGCCGTCGCATGATCGAGCCCTTCCGTGGGCTCGTCCAAGAGCAGAACCTGCGGTCGGCGCAGCACAGCCCGCGCCAACACGAGCCGACGCGATTCGCCGCCCGAAAGACCAGAGCCACGCGGCCCCAGCCGGGCTTCCAGCCCGCCTTTTGCGCGAATGACCCCATCGAGCGCCACCGCCGTCAATGCCGCCCAGAGCGCGGCATCATCGGCCTCGGGCGCGGCGAGGCGGAGATTCTCCGCAACCGTCCCCTGAATGAGCGCCGATCTTTGCCCGACGAGCGTAACCAGACCTGGTAAACAATTTGTAACCGGCTGATCGGCCACAAGAACTTGCCCCGACAAGGGCCGGAGCGCCCCGGCGGCCAAGAGCAGCACCGTGCTTTTGCCGACCCCGGAGGGGCCTTGCAGCGCCACCCAGTCGCCCGGAGAAAGTGCCAGATCGAAGCCCGAAATCACCGGGCGCGCCGCTCCGCGGGCAAAACTGACGTCCTTGAAAGACAGGGTCAGGGGCGCGTCGGGGACATGGTGGGGAACCGGCTCCGACGGGGCCTGCATCTGCTCGGTCACACGGCGCGCCGCTCCGATCATGCGCCCGATCTCCGCCACGGCGCGGCGCAGCGGCGCGACGGTTTCCATCAGCGCCAGCGCGGTGAAAAACCCGATGGCGGCACGCGCGGGCGTGATCTCCCCCGCCTCGGCCAGCCCGCCGCCGATCCAGAGCGCGGCAGCCCCCGCCAGAGCGGAGACGACCATCAGCGCGGCCCCGGCCTGACGTTCGCGGGTGTCGGTGACTGTGGCGGCGTCCTGACGCCGGGCATCGGCGGTTTGCGCGGCCTCAATCTGGGCCGGGAGCTGGCCGTAGACGGCAAGATCTTCGCGGGTGGTGACGAGGTCGATGAAGCGGGTGCGGAAGGCCTGTGCCGCCGCTTCGGCGCGGCGCGAGGGCATCCGGGCGCGGGACATGCCCCAGATCAAAACGGCCAAGCCGCCCAGCACATAGATCGCGAAAATCGCGAGGGCGACGGCGGGGGCGACCAGCCATGACAGGACGATCAGCGCCAGAATCTGTGTCACCCCGCCCGCGATCAGCGGAATGAAGAGCCGCAAAGGCACACCGTCGAGCGCGTCGACATCGGCGAGGATGCGGTTGAGCGCCTGTGCGCCCCGGAGACGGATCAGCCGTTCATGGGAGCGCAGGGACAGGGCGGAGAGTAGTGCAACCCGCAGCCGCGCAAGCGCGCGCAGCGTGGCGTCATGGGTCAGAACGCGTTCGCCATAGCGCGTGGCGGTGCGAGTGATGGCGAGGAAACGGACCATGGCGGAGGGCCGGAACACGTCGAAGACCGCGCCCGTCCCGGCGAGACCGGCGGCAGAAGCGGCGACGATGAACCAGCCCGACAGGCCGAGAAGCGATCCGCCCATGATCAAGACGAGTGCGGCCAGGGCGAGACCACGGCGCAGCGCCACCGCTTCGCCGGTCATCATGATGCGGAAGATATGCCAGAGGTTACGCATAGGCGATCTCCTCCTCTGCGTGATCTTGCGGGGCGGCGATCTCGATCACCCGATCCATCTTGGCGATCAGACGCGGATCGTGGGTGGCGACGATGAGGGTGGCGCCGCGGGATTTGAGCGCAAGAAGCGCTTCGGTCACCCGATCGGCGGTTTCCCGGTCGAGATCGGCGGTGGGCTCGTCCGCGAGCACCAGATCGGGGGCGGCGCCGAGCGCGCGGGCCAGCATGACGCGACGCGCCTCGCCCCCCGACAGACCGCCGCCGGTTTCGCCCAACACGGTCAGATCGCCTTTCGGCAGGGCGGCCAGAACCCCGTCGAGCGCCGTGTCGGCAATCAGATCGGGTGTCAGTTCCGCGCCGAAAGCGATGTTATGGCGCAGCGAGCGTCCCAGAAACATCGGGGCTTGCGGCATCCAGCCGAGACGCGCGCGCCAGGCGTCGGCGGTGTCCTCGGTCAGCGGTTGCCCTGCGACGGCGATCTGACCGGAGGCCGGCTTTTCGAGCCCCGCGATCAGACGCAGAAGCGTGGTTTTGCCCGCCCCGGAGGGACCAGAGAGCGCGACACGAGAGCCGGGAGCGATCTCGGTGTCGGGGTAGGAAATCGTCCGCCCGCCGCGTTGTGTGGATATATTATAAAGAGAGACAGAGGCGGGACCGGGAAGCGGCGCGACCTTGGCCCCCTGCCCCAGAAGCGTTTCGGTCTCCTGCTCTTCCCAGACGGCAAGCTCTCCTGCGACGGCCAGCGCCGAGGCCTTGTCATGCCAGGCGGCGGAGAGATCGCGCAAGGGCTGAAAATAATCGGGTGCGAGCAGCAGGAGGAAAATCCCACCCCAGGGCGCAATGCCCGCGCCATAAGCGCCCCATGAAATCTCGCCCAGAAGCGAAAAGCCGACCCAGACCGCGACCATCGCCACGCCGAGGGCGGCGAAAAGCTCGAGCACGGTGGAGGAGAGAAACGCGATGCGCAGAACGGCCATGGTGCGCGAGCGCAGATCGTCGGCGGCGTGATCGAAGCGCGCAATGAGACGCGGAGCGGCGCCCAAAAGCCGGATGTCGGCCAAAGCGGCCAGACGGTCGACCAGAAGATCGCCAAGCGTGCCGATTTCCTGCATCTGCCGCTCCGAGGCGTCTTTCGCGGCATAGCCCACGAGCGCCATGAACAGCGGAATGAGCGGACCGGCCACGACGAACACGAGGCCCACGGCCCAGCTTTGCCAAAACGCGAGGGCGAGAATGGCAAAAGGCACGGTCATCACCCGGAGCTGCGCGGGCGCATAGCGGGTGAGATAGGGCAGAAGCGCGTCGAGCTTTTCGCCCGCCAGAGCCGCAAGCGCGCCGGGGCCACCCGCGACCGAATGCGAGGTCGCCTGCGCCTCACGGGCGAGGATGCGGGCACGGGTCGTGGTCACGATGGCCTGACCGGCGCGGAAAAGAAGCCCTTCGGCGAGGTAATTCAGGATCAGGCGCAGAGCCGCGAAGCCGAGGAACCCCAGCGTGCCGGTTAAGACCGTCACCTCGCCCTCGCCCAAGAGAAGCCGGGAAAACAGCGCCGCCACCAGCGCCGCCTGCGGCAACCACAAAAGCGAGGAGAGCGCAGTGAGCCGCGATGCCAGACGGATCGACCGGGCTCCCGGGGCCAAAAGCGTCTTGAGCATCCGCTTGTCCGCGGAGGGCTGCTTATTCGTCTCTCGTGTCATGCGCGCGTGATCCGGCAGGTGTACTCTTGTCGTTGCGGTCTTGCTGGCACGTCCCGCCACGGGATGCAATCGTATGCCATCCAGCAACACCCAACTGCGTCGGGGTGTCTCACCTATGATAGGCTCCGCACCGCAATTTCCCAGAGAATTCAGGTCGACGTCCCAGCGTCATAAAACTTTCACTAGGCTCAAGCCATGCATTTCGAGTATTCGCGAATTATGGAACAAATAAACATCGACTCACCCTCCGCCACCCGCGCCTTTGCCGCTCTCGGCCATGCAGGACGGCTCTCCACCTTTCGCATGATCATGCGTTTCGCCCCGCGCCCGGTGCGCCCGAGCGAGCTTGCCGAAGCGCTCGGCATGAAGCCCAACACGCTCTCGGGTTATCTCTCGGAGCTTCAGCAGGCCGGGTTGATCGCAGTGGAACGCGACGGGCGGGCACTCTATTATAAGGCCGCACTTCAGACCTGTGACGCGCTGGTCGGCTATCTCGTGAACGATTGCTGCCGGGGGCGGCCCGAGATCTGTCTCAATGCCCTGCCGCTCAGTGGTGATCGCCCCTTCCGCGTGCTGTTTCTGTGTTCCGGCAATTCCGCGCGCTCGATCATGGCTGAGGCTTTGCTGAGCGACCTTGGCGCGGGGCGGTTCGAGGCGGTCTCGGCGGGCACAGCGCCCAATGGCGAGATTCACCCGCAGGCCCGCGCACTTCTGGAACGCGAAGGCCATGACACGCTCGGGCTCTGGTCGAAATCGCTCAGCCAGGCGCAGCGCGGTGAGGAAGGCTATGATTTCGTCTTCACCGTCTGCGACCGGGCGGCACAAGAGGATTGCGATCCCCTGCCCGGCCAGCCGCTTTCGGCGCATTGGGGCCTGCCCGATCCGGTGAAGGTCGAGGGCACCGAGGCCGAGCGCGCTCTGGCCTTTGCCCGGACCTATGACGCGCTGCGCCGTCGGATCGAGATTTTCACGGCGCTGCCCATCGAGAAACTCGACCGCATGTCGCTTCAGGCGAAAATCGACGATCTCTCCGTGATGAAAGAGGATGACCATGGTTAAAACCGCCCCCAACTTTGCCCCCAAAATCGCCCTCAACGGCCTTGGTCGGATCGGAAAGCTAGCGCTGCGCGACCTGTTCGACCGGGGGCTTGGCAAAAACATCGTGCTCCTGAACGATCTCGCCGGGGATGCGGAGCAGCATGCGCTGTTGCTGGAATTCGATTCCGTGCACGGGCGCTGGGGCGCGGAAATTTCCTATGACGCGGACAGCCTCACGGTAAATGGCACGCATATGATGCTGACGCGGGAGGCGCGGATCGAAAACCTGCCGCTCAAGGAACTGGGCGTCGATCTGGTGATCGACTGCACCGGCTATTTCAAAACCGCCGAGCGGATCGCGCCCTATTATGAGGCCGGGGTGAAGAAGGTTGTCGTCTCGGCACCGGTGAAGGACGGCGGGGCGCTCAATCTTGTGTACGGGGTGAACCATGGGCTTTACGATCCGGCGGCGCACGATCTGGTGACGGCGGCGTCCTGCACCACCAACTGCCTTGCGCCGGTGGTGAAGGTGATTCACGAAAATCTCGGCATCAAGCACGGCTCGATCACGACGATCCATGACGTGACCAACACCCAGACCATCGTGGACCGGCCCGCAAAGGACATGCGGCGGGCGCGCTCGGCGTTGAACAATCTCATTCCGACCACGACCGGGTCGGCGACGGCGATCACGCTGATTTACCCGGAGTTGAAGGGGCGGCTGAACGGTCATGCGGTGCGGGTGCCGCTGTTGAATGCCTCGCTGACCGATTGCGTGTTTGAGGTGGAGCGGGAAACCACGGCGGATGAGGTGAACGCCCTGTTCAAGGCAGCCTCCGAAGGCGAGCTTGCGGGCATTCTCGGCTATGAGACCCGGCCTTTGGTGTCGACGGATTACATCAACGACTCGCGCAGTTCCATCGTGGACGCGGGGGCGACGATGGTGATCCACGGCACGCAGGTGAAGATTTACGCCTGGTATGACAACGAATGGGGCTACGCCTGCCGTCTCGCAGATATTGCGCGGATGGTCGCGGGGGCGATGTGATGACGATTGCTACGGCGGAAAACCCGCTACGCGCCTATATGGCGGTGACGGCGGCCTATTGGGCGTTCATGCTGTCGGACGGCGCGCTCAGGATGCTGGTGCTGTTGCAGTTCAACGGGCTGGGGTTTTCGCCCGTCCAACTGGCGTATCTCTTTCTGTTCTACGAGATCGCGGGGATCGTGACGAACCTCTCCGCCGGGTGGCTCGCGGCGCGTTTTGGTTTGACCTCAACGCTTTACGCGGGATTGGTGATCCAGATCGTAGCCTTGGCGGCCTTGGCCGGTCTTGATCCGGCGTGGTCGGTGTCGGCCTCTGTGCTTTATGTCATGGCGGTGCAAGGGGCGTCGGGCGTCGCCAAAGACCTCGCGAAAATGTCGTCGAAATCGGCGGTCAAAATCCTTGCCCCCAAGGGCGACGGCAGCCTCTTCAAATGGGTCGCCGTGCTGACCGGATCGAAGAACGCCGTCAAAGGCTTTGGCTTTTTCCTCGGCGCGGCGCTTTTGGCGCTCGCGGGGTTCAAGGCGGCGGTCTGGGGCATGGCTTTGGTACTTGCGGTGATCCTTGTCGCCGTGGCGCTGTTCATGCCCAAGGGCCTGCCAACCGGCAAAAAAGGTACCAAAATCTCCGCCATTTGGTCGAAGGACCGGCGGATCAACCAGCTCTCACTCGCCCGCATGTTCCTGTTCGGTGCGCGAGACGTGTGGTTCGTGGTCGGCATCCCGATCTATTTCAAGGCGATCTTCTCCGACGGCACGCCGGAAGGCGCGCGGCGGGCATTTTTCATCGTCGGCGCTTTCATGGCGCTCTGGATCATCGGCTATGGCTTTGTCCAGGGCATCGCGCCGCGGTTTCTCAAGGGGGCTGCGGGGGATGACGACGCGGGGGCGCGGATGGCGGTGAAATGGGTCGGGCTTTTGACGCCCATTCCCTTAGTGCTCGCAGGGCTGGTGTGGATCGCGGGTGCGCCGACGCTTTGGCTCACAGTTGCACTGATCGCCGGGCTTTTGTTGTTTGGCTTTGTCTTTGCGGTCAATTCCTCGGTGCATTCCTATCTCATCCTCGCCTTCTCCGGTGAAGACCGCGTGACGATGGATGTAGGGTTTTACTACATGGCGAACGCCGCCGGGCGGCTTTTGGGCACGCTCCTGTCGGGGCTGTCCTATCAGGCCGGGGGGCTGGCGCTCTGTCTGGCAAGCGCAGGCGTGATGGCGGGGCTGAGTTTGCTGGCGGCGCGACGGCTTGAAACCTGACCGAAAGATCGGAAAATACGGGAGTTTTCCTGCATAATTTTGCATCTCCGCGCAAAACTACGGTGTTTTGAAAAACTTCTCCGCAATTTTGCAAAGCAAAGCACCCCTACCTGAAAAAGGGGGTTTACCCGACATCGAACTGGTGACTATCACTCGGCCCCAGAGGTTCAGACAGCCGGTGCGAAACCGGCGCACCCATCGGAGGAACGAATGACCACACGCGACATCACCCTGATTGCTCTTTTCACCGCTCTCACTGCGGTCATGGCGGTGTTTCCGCCGGTGACCCTGCCGTTTTTGCCGGTGCCGATCACGGCGCAATCGCTGGGCGTGATGCTCGCAGGCGGCGTCTTGGGCGCGAAACGCGGCGGGCTTGCGATCCTTCTTCTGCTGGTGCTGGTGGCCATCGGCTTGCCGCTCCTGTCAGGTGGACGCGGCGGCTTGTCGGTGTTCTTCGGTCCGACCGCCGGCTTCCTTCTCGGCTGGCTTCTGGCCGCCATTGCCATCGGCTGGATGACCGAAAAATTCTGGGACGGGCTGTCCTTTGTCTCCGCCACGCTGATCTGCGTCATTGGTGGCATCGGCGTGATGTATGCGGTCGGCATTCCGGGCATCACCCTCATGGCGGGCGTGCCGATTTCCAAGGCCTTCATGGGCTCCGTGACCTTCATCCCCGGCGACATCGTCAAAGCGCTGATCGCTGCCGCTGTCATGGTGACGGTAAAGAAATCCTACCCGATCATCGGTCAGGCCGCCTGAGCATGACCATGCAGTTCGACAGGGTCTCCGTGACCAAAGGCACGCGCGAGATCCTGTCGGAGATCACCCTGAGCCTGACCGAACAGCGCATCGGCGTGATCGGCAACAACGGCTCCGGGAAAAGCACGTTTCTTCGGCTTTTCAACGGGTTGGAGAAGCCGTCTACGGGCACGGTCCGGTTCGGAGAGAGCACGGACGACCTGCGCCGCCATGTCGGGTTCATGTTTCAGAACCCGGACAACCAGATCGTTTACCCGATGGTCGAGGAAGATCTCGCCTTTGGTCTCAAGGCGCGCAAACTACCGAAAGCGGAGAGCGAGACGCGGATCGAACGGGTGCTTTCCGAACTGTCTTTGACGCATCTGAAAGGCCGTCTGACGCATCAGCTTTCCGGCGGCGAGAAACAGATGGTGGCGCTGGCGGGCGTGCTGGTGACGGAACCCGAGATGATCGTGTTCGACGAACCGACAACGCTTCTGGACCTGCGCAACAAGATGCAATTCATGCGGGTGCTTGCCACCCTACCCCAGCCCGCCGTGGTGGTGTCGCACGATCTCGATCTCTTGGCGGGCTTCGACCGGATTTTGCATATCGCGGGCGGGCGCATTCATGCGGATGGGCGGCCAGAGGACGTGATCCCGGCCTACAAAGCGCTCTGCGAAGATTTGGGCGGATGCTGACCGATCTCTATATCCCCGGCGACAGCGCACTGCACCGCGCGCGGCCCGCTTGGAAACTGGCGCTCCTGTTTGTCTATTGCACGGCGATCTTCGTGGTGACGCATCCGGGGATGCTTGGGGCCGGGCTTGTGCTTGTGGCCTTGAGCTATGGGATCGCCGGTCTCTCGGCCCGCGATGCGTTGACCGCAATCCTCCCCGCTCTGTTCGTCCTCGTGATCATCTTTGCCGCCCAGCTCTGGCTCGAAAGCCTCGGAATGGCGATTTATGTCACGCTTCGGCTGATGGCGTTGCTGATGGCCGCCGCTCTCGTGACCTATACGACACGGGCGAGCGAGTTTACCGAGGGCATCCTCGCGCTTTTGTCCCACGCCCCCGCTTGGGTGCCCAAGGACAAGATCGCGCTCGCCATGTCGCTGGTGTGGCGGTTCATCCCGATGATCCGCGCGCAGTTCGACGAAGTGCGCGAGGCGCAGCGGGCACGAGGGCTGGAGCGCAACATGCTGGCTCTTGTCGTGCCTCTGGTGGTGCGCACATTGAAGACCGCCGATGAGGTCGCGGAGGCGATCACCGCGCGGTCTCTGGACTAAAGCACGCTTTAAAGAACGCGGCGCAATCCCGATTGCACCTTCAAAAGTCTCGGCAGATAGGTCGGCACCAACGCATGCGCCTTATCCTGCGTCGCCGCCATGCCGGTGTTGAGCGCGGCGATGATCCGACCGTGTCCATCCACCAGCGGCACAGCGAGAGACCGCAGCCCGATCTCCACTTCCTGATCAATGATCGCATAGCCCTGGACATGCGCCTCCTCGATGCGTTTCATGATCTCGTCCGGATCGGTGACGCTGAACCTCGTGCGGGGCGAGAGATCGGAGGCCTCGACAATCGCCCGCGCCTCCTCGGCGGGCAAGGCCCCCAAAAGGATGCGCCCCATTGAGGTGCAATGCGCCGGAAGACGCGAGCCGGGCATGAGGCCAATCGACATCACACGTTTCTGGGCGGCGCGGGCGAGATAGACGATCTCGGTGCCGTCGAGGATCGAGACGGAACAGCTCTGGCCGATCTGTTCGGTGAGCTGATCGAGCCAGGGCTGGACGATCTGCGGCAACGGCAGGGCGGAGATTGCTCCCATACCGAGGCGCAGGGTGCGCGGCGTCAGCGTAAAGAATTTACCATCGTAATCGGCATAGCCTTCGGCATGGAGCGTCAAGAGACAGCGCCGGGAGGTGGCCCGGTCAAGCCCCGTGGCCTTGGAGACATCGGTGATCGACAGCTTCGGCGTTTTCGCCCCGAAACATTCGAGAACGCGCAGCCCCTTGGCCAGCGATGAGATGGTATCGGAGGATTTGTTTGTCGGTTTGTTCGCCATACGCACGACACTTCCCGACATCCGAACAAATGTCAAGATGCGCACAAAAAGACTCGTCGCGACAGCGGCACGAGCGTAGATCGGCGTCATAAACTGGAGGGTCTCATGGACAAAACCATCTCTACCGTGGCCGAAGCGGTCGCGGACATTCCCGATGGCGCACAGGTGATGATCGGCGGGTTCGGCGGCTCCGGCGCGCCGATCGAGCTGATCCACGCGCTGATCAACCGCTTCCGTGCCACGGGAAGCCCGAAAAACATCACCGTGATCAACAACAACGCGGGCAACGGCTACATCGGCATCGCCGCGATGATCAAGGCGGGCATGGTCAAGAAAATGATCTGTTCTTTCCCGCGCTCGTCCAACGCCGAGGCGTTCAACGAGAAATTCCTCGCTGGCGAAATCGAGCTGGAACTGGTGCCGCAGGGCACGCTCGCGGAACGCATCCGCGCCGCGGGGGCTGGCATCCCGGCGTTTTACACGCCGACATCCTTTGGCACAGAACTGGCCGAGGGCAAGCCGATCGAAGAGTTCGACGGCAAGATGTATGTGCGCGAGCGCTGGCTGAAGGCCGATTTCGCACTGATCAAAGGTCAGCAAGGCGACACGGTGGGCAATATGACCTACCGCATGGCGGGCCGGAACTTTAACCCGCTGATGGCGATGGCCGCCGCGAAAACCATCGCGCAGGTCAGCGAGTTGGGGGAACCGGGGTCGATTGATCCGCAACAGGTCATCACCCCCGGCATCTTCGTCGACGCGATTGTAGAAGTTACACAACCTCAACAAGAAGAAGTGCTCGTGCGCACCGGAGTGATCTATTGATGTCCGATTTCAACATTATGGCAGACAAGCTCTCCAACGCCCAAATCGCCTGGCGCGCCGCGCAAGACATCGAAGACGGCTCCTATGTGAACCTCGGCATCGGCTTTCCCGAAATGATCGCCAAGTTCCAACCCGAAGGCCGCGATGTCACCTATCACACCGAAAACGGCGTGTTGGGCTTTGGCAAAGCGCCTGCCGAGGGCGAGGAAGATTGGGATCTGATCAACGCCGGTAAAAAAGCGATCACGCTCAATCCGGGCGCGTCGTTTTTCCACCATGCCGACAGTTTCTCGATGGTTCGTGGCGGTCACTTGGACCTCGCGGTGCTGGGTGCTTATCAGGTGGCTCAGAACGGTGACCTCGCCAACTGGCGCGTGGGTTCCAAGGGCGTGCCTGCCGTGGGCGGCGCGATGGATCTGGTGCATGGCGCGAAACGCGTGGCCGTGGTCACCGATCACGTCACCAAAGACGGTGGGCCGAAACTGGTCGAGACCTGTACCTTCCCGCTCACCGGCGTGGGCTGTGTGACCCGTATCTATACCTCGCTCGCCGTGATCGACATCGAAGGTGGCAAGTTCATCCTGCGGGAGAAACTGTCGGGCCTCACGATGGAAGCGCTGCAAGCCGTCACCGGGGCGACGCTACACACGGACGGCGACGTTCTTGATCTGATTGTCCCGGAGGACCTGTGATGACCGAAGTTTACATCTGCGACTATATCCGCACGCCTGTGGGCCGTTACGGCGGCGCTTTGTCGAGCGTCCGCGCCGACGATCTGGGCGCTATCCCTTTGAAAGCCTTGGCGGAACGCAACCCGTCGATGGACCTTTCGGCGATTGACGATGTGATCTTCGGCTGCGCCAACCAGGCGGGCGAAGACAACCGCAACGTGGCGCGCATGTCGCTTTTGCTGGCAGGCTATCCGGACTCCGTGTCCGGCACGACGATGAACCGGCTTTGCGGTTCGGGCATGGATGCGATCATCGCGGGCGCACGCGCGATCAAAGCAGGCGAAGCCGATCTGATCATCGCGGGCGGCGTCGAGAGCATGTCCCGCGCGCCCTTCGTGATGCCGAAAGCGGAAACCGCCTTTTCGCGCGCGAACGCGATCTATGACACGACGATCGGCTGGCGGTTTGTCAACAAGCTGATGAAAGCGCAATACGGTGTGGATTCCATGCCGGAAACCGCCGAAAACGTCGCGGAGGATTTCAACATCTCCCGCGAAGATCAGGACCTGTTTGCGCTGCGCTCGCAGCAAAAAGCCGGGACCGCGATGGCCAACGGGCGTCTGGCGAAAGAGATCGTCCCGGTGGTGATCCCGCAGCGCAAAGGCGATCCGATTGTGGTCTCCGAGGACGAGCACCCGCGCCCGTCCACGACGCTTGAAGCGTTGCAAAAGCTGAAGACCTTTGTCAAAGCCGACGGCACCGTGACGGCGGGCAACTCCTCAGGTGTGAACGACGGGGCTGCGGCGCTGATCCTTGCCTCCAAGGAAGCGGCGGAGAAACACGGGCTGACACCCATCGCCAAGGTGCTTGGCGGGGCGGCGGCCGGGGTTGCGCCGCGGATCATGGGCTTTGGCCCTGCACCCGCGTCGAAAAAGCTGATGGCGCGTCTCGGCCTGAAGCAGGAAGACTTTGCGGTGATCGAGTTGAACGAAGCCTTTGCTTCGCAGGGCCTCGCGACGCTGCGCGATCTGGGCATTGCGGATGACGATCCGCGTGTGAACCCGAACGGCGGCGCGATCTCCATCGGCCACCCGCTCGGCATGTCCGGCGCGCGGATCACCGGCACGGCGATGTTGGAGCTAAAGCCGGGCGAGAAATCGCTCTCGACCATGTGCATTGGCGTGGGCCAAGGCATCGCGATTGCGCTCGAAGCGGTCTAAAGGAAACGTCAGCGGGCGGAGAAGTCCTTCGCCCGCCGATGCAACAGGCTTGCCAGAAAGTCTGCCGGGCTGTCGCGCGTGAAATCGAATTTCCGCGTCAGCCCCACCGCCCCCGTCAAATAATCCACGCCGAGATCGAGCGTCGCAAGACGGCCCTCCGACAGCTCGCGTTCGACCACGCCGCGCGAGATGAACCAGAGCATGTCGGAGCGCTCGACGAGCGGCAGACCGACCGGGCGCGCCACGGTTTCGAAGCGTACATTCACAGTTTGATCAAGCCCCGAGGCGATGAGATATTGCATCACCTGCTGGCGAATAATGGACCCGGGGTTGGGCAGGATCACGGGATAACGGCGCAGCGCCTCAACGGGCGAGAGCATCACCCCCGGATGATCCTTGCGTGCCACCAGATAGACGGTTTCGTCGTAGAGATATTCAAAGGACAGCCCGGTCATCTCCCGCGCGGGTGCCATCCGACCCACCACAAGATCGAGCCCGCCGGAGCGCATCCGGTCGATCAGATAGCGGTTGGGGCCGGTGATCACGGCAATGCGGGCATCCGGGCGCAGCTCGGAAAATTCCAGCGCCACGGCGGGAAACAACCCGCTCGCCACCGTCGGCAACACGCCGACCTTGACCACATCCATCCGCCCGCCGCCCGTCAGTGCCCGCACCCCAGCCTCAAGGCTTTGCAAGGACGACAGCGCATAGCGGCGAAACGCCTCGCCCGCAGGCGTCAAAACCGCCTGCCGCCCGGTGCGGGTGAACAGGTCTGTGCCCAACTGCGCCTCCAACTCGCCAATGGTTTTCGACAAGGCCGGTTGCGATACGTTCCGCGCCCGCGCCGCAGCCGAGATCGTGCCCGCTTCCGCCACCGCCAAAAACGCCTCCAGATGGCGGAGCTTCATGCCGTTTGGTATATTCATATGGTTATGCTTTTTGCATCATATTGTATTTTTCACATGAAAAACATTATGGCAAATTGAGAAAAAAGGAAGACAAGAATGCACGCACTGAAACGCGACTGGGGCACCATGCATGTGAGCCGCAAAGGCGGCACGGGTCCGGCTCTGGTGTTCATCAACTCGCTCGGCACCGATTTGCGCATGTGGGACGAGGTTTGCGGCCACCTGCCGAAAAGCTGGATCACCTTGCGCATGGACAAGCGGGGACATGGCCTCTCGGACACCGCCCCGGTTGGTTACGGCATCCCGGAGCTGGCCGAGGATGTGATGGCTGCGATGGACGATGCGGGGCTTGAAAGCGCCATTCTTGTCGGCTGCTCCATCGGCGGGCTGATCGCGCAGCATGTGGCTTTGATGGCGCCGGAAAAGGTGCAGGGGCTGGTGTTGTCGAACACCGCCTCGATGCTGGGGGCCGCCGAAGGGTGGCACGCGCGGATCGACGGGGTACGCGCGAATGGCATGGCGGCGATGGCCGAGGGCATTCTGCCGCGCTGGTTCGGCCCCAAGATGCTGGCCAATCCGAACGCGCCCCTGTGGCGCACGCTTTTGGCCCGCACCGATCAGGAGGGCTATATCGCCACCTGCGCCGCGATTGCGGGGACGGACATCACGGAGCGCTTGGGCGAGATCAGCCAGCCCGCGCTGGTCTTCGGCGGCAAACACGATCTGGCGACGCCGCCCGAGGTGGTTGAGGCGTTGGCGCGCAACCTGCCGCGCGCCGATCTGGTGATGTTTGAAGAGACCGGGCATTTGCCCGCCATCGAAGCGCCCGAAGCCTTTACGGAAGCGCTGGTGAAATTTGTGGAAAGGATCGCAGCATGAGCGAGAAATTCGATCAGGGCATGAAGACCCGTCGTGAAGTTCTGGGCGATGCCCATGTCGACCGGGCCGAAGCGGCGAAGACCGAATTCGATCTGCCGTTTCAGACGCTCATCACCGAAGGGGCCTGGGGGACTGTGTGGTCCTCGGACAAGATCTCGCGCCGGGAACGTTCGATGCTGACCATCGCGCTTTTGGCCGCGACCGGGAATTTTGAGGAAATTCCGATGCATATCCGTGCCACCGCACGCACGGGTGCGTCGAAAGACGATGTGGCGGAGGCGCTGCAACATGTGGCGGTCTACGCAGGCGTGCCGAAAGCGAACCATGCGCTCAAGCTCGCCAAGCAGACCTATGCGGAAATGGAGGAGACCCAATGACCAGCCTGATCACCGATCAGGGCCCGCTGATCCCGCGCAACCGCGCGATCCACCCGGAGCCCTATGACCCGAATTACAAGACATCCGTGTCGCGTTCGCCGAACCTGCCGCTTTTGTCGATGGAAAGCTCGCCGTCCGAAGAGACCGGCCCGACCTTCGGTCACAACAAACTCGGTGCGCTCGACAACAACCTGATCCTGAACTGGACCAAGGGCGCGGCCCCCGCCGTGGGTGAACGCATCCTGATGCACGGTCGGGTTCTGGACGAAAACAATCGTCCGGTGCCGAACACGCTGATCGAGATTTGGCAGGCCAACGCGGGCGGGCGCTATCGTCACAAGAAAGACACCTATTTCGCGCCGCTCGACCCGAATTTCGGCGGTTGCGGCCGGACCATCACCGATGAGAACGGCTATTACGAATTCCTGACCGTGCGTCCGGGTGCCTACCCCTGGCCGAACCGCGCGAACGACTGGCGTCCGATGCACATCCACGTTTCGGTCTATGGTCACAGCTTTGGCCAGCGCCTGATCACCCAGATGTATTTCGAGGGCGATCCGCTGATCAATCACTGCCCGATCGCCGCAACGATCAAGGATCGCAGCTCGCTCGACCGTCTGGTCGCGCCGCTCGATTTCTCGAAATCGCGCCCGCTCGATTTCCTCGCCTATAAATTCGACATCGTGCTGCGCGGTCGCCGCCAGACCATGTTCGAGAACAAGCTGGAGGGCATGTGAGATGACCCAGAAACTTGATGTTTTGCAAGAAACCGCGTCCCAGACGGCGGGCCCCTACGTCCATATCGGCTTGATGCCGACCTATGCGGGCAATGGCGGCTATTACGAGGAAGAGATCGGCACGACGCCCTTCCATGACGAAAGCAAGGCCAAGGGCGAGATCATCGAGATCGTCGGCTCGGTGTTCGATGGCACCGGCTGGGCGCTGCGCGATGCTCTGATCGAGAGCTGGCAATGCGACGCGGCGGGCATGTTCCCCGGCGCAGAGGGGGCCGATCCGGCCTTTACCGGGCATTGTCGGTTTGCCGCCGATGCAGTGACGGGTGAGTTTACGCTTCGGACCGTGAAACCCGGTTCTTACAAGGGCCGTGGTGGCGTTGAGAGCGCGCCGCATATCTCGCTTTGGGTCGTGGCCCGTGGCATCAACATCGGTCTCAACACCCGGATTTATTTCGAGGACGAGAACAACGATGACGATCCGCTTTTGAAGCGCATCGAACAGCGTCCGCGCGTCAACACTCTGATCGCGAAGAAGACCGGAGACGGCAAATACCGCTTCGACATCCGCCTTCAGGGGCAGGACGAGACCGTATTTCTCGATCTGTAAGACTTGCACAAAATCAACTATAAGGGGCGGCAGAGACCGCCCCTTTGGCTATTGATAAGGACAAATCCGATGAGCCTTTCCGTTTTCGATCACCCTTGGCTGTCCGGTCTTTTCGGCGATCCGGAGATGGCGGCGATCCTCGCGCCCGAGCGCCAGATGGCGCATATGCTGGCGTTTGAGGCGGCATGGTCGCGGGCCTGTGGCAAGGCAGGGCTGTTCGATGCGGCGAAGGCGGAAGAGGCCGCGCTGGCGATTGAGACCGCGCAGATTGACTTGGCCGATATTGCCACCGGGATGGCCCAAGATGGCGTGCCGATCCCGCGTCTGGTGAAACAGTTGAAAGCCATTGCCCCCGCCGAAGCCCTGCACAAGGGGGCGACCTCGCAAGATGTGGTGGACACGGCGATGATCCTCTCGCTGCGGGAAGCGTCTTTCCTGATTGCCGGGCGGTTGATGGAGTTGGAAACCCATCTGAAAGCGGTTGAAGCCCGGTTTGGAGATGCGCCACTGATGGGACGCACCCGGATGCAGGCGGCGACCGAGATGACCGTGCGGGACCGTGTTTTGGCGTGGCGCCTGCCGATAGCCGATCACCTCAAAACGCTCGACCAGAAACGCGCCGATGTTGAAAAAGTGCAAATTGGCGGAGCCTCGGGGGACCGCAAAGCACTTGGAGACAAGGCCGATTTTGTGGTGGCTGAGGTGGCGAAAACACTGGGCCTCGCGCCGACGGACAAGACCTGGCAAACCATGCGACACGGGATTGCGGGCTATGCCTCTTTCCTGTCTCTCGTGACCGGATCTTTGGGGAAAATCGGGCAGGACATTGCCCTCATGGCGCAGCAAGGCATTGAAACCGTGTCGATTTCCGGCGCGGGTGGATCGTCGGCGATGCCGCATAAACAAAACCCGGTGTCCGCCGAGCTCTTGGTCACTCTCGCCCGGTTCAACGCCACGCAGGTCAGCGCCATGCATCATGCGGTGGTCCATGAACAGGAACGCTCCGGCGCCGCGTGGAGCCTTGAGTGGATGGTCCTGCCACAGATGCTGATGGCCACGGGGCGGTCGCTCTCCATGGCCATCGAACTCATTCAAAACATTCAGAGATTGGGCGATCCGGCGTAACCCGCCGGACCTTCTTCACCTCAGAACGGAAGACCGATGTAATTCTCGCCCAGATCGCGCCGCGCGGTCTCCGATGTGGCAAGGTGGTTCAGAGTCGCCTTGCGCATCTGCTCCGCAAAGGCGTCTTCGCCGTCGAAACGGTGCAGCATGGTCGTCATTTGCCAGCTGAACCGCATCGCCTTCCAAATCCGCGCCAGCGCACGAGTGGAATATTCGTCGATGCCAGTCGTCTTGCCCTTCACCGCGTCGATCAGCGCCGTGTAGAGATAGTACACGTCGGAGGCCGCCAAGTTCAGCCCCTTCGCCCCGGTCGGCGGCACGATATGCGCGCTGTCGCCCACGAGGAAAAGATTGCCCCAGCGCAGTGGCTCAGAGACGAAGGACCTGAGCGGCGCGATGCTCTTTTCAATCGACGGCCCGGTGACGAGACGGCTCGCGGCCTCCGACGGAATACGGCGCGAGAACTCGTCCCAGAACCGCTGATCCGACCAATCCTCGACCTTATCGGTGAGCGGCACCTGCACATAATAGCGCACCAGATTCTCATTGCGCATCGAGGCCAGCGCGAAACCGTGGCGGGAATTTGAATAGATCAGCTCGTCATTGACCGGCGGGGTTTCCGACAGAATCCCAAGCCAACCAAAGGGATAGACGCGCTCGAACTCCCGACGTTTCTCTTCGGGAATGGTCTTGCGCGACACGCCGTGGAACCCATCGCAGCCCGCCACATAAAGGCACTCAAGCCGCTTGCGCGTGCCCTCATGGGTAAATTCGACAACAGATTTCGCCTGATCGAGATCGTGAATTTCTACGTCGGACACCTCATGCAGCACGGTCGTGCCCATGGCGTCCTGCGCATTGTACAAATCCGTCGTCACCTCGGTCTGGCCGTAAACCATGACCTGTTTGCCGGTCAGCTCTTTGAAGTCGATGTGCACCATCAACTCCTCGTCGGTCAGGTAACAGCCGTCATGCGGAATGCCCTCCGCCTCCATTCGCGCACCAACCCCCGCCTCACGGAGCAATTCGACAGTGCCCCATTCGAGGATGCCTGCGCGGATACGGGCCAGAACATGCGCGCGGGTGGACCGTTCGAGAATGACGGTCTCGATGCCCGCTTGGTTCAAAAGCTGCGACAAAAGCAGGCCGGATGGGCCGCCGCCAATGATGGCGACCTGGGTGGTCAAAGTGGTCATATGCGTCTCCTCCGATTTGAGAAGACTTTAAAACGCATGTCCCGAGATCGGAATGGACCCGCCCGGCAATGAATGGTACTTTTCCGGCATGAGTGAGATCAGCCAAATCCCCGCCTTCAACCTCTTTGGCGAAACCAGCGCCTTCCCGGACGTGATCCATTGCGAGCGCATCTTTGATCGGGCGCGGCTGCACGGTTGGAAAATCTCTCCGCATCGGCATCACCAGATGGCGCAGGTGTTTCACATTGAAACGGGCTTTGCGCAGGTCACGCTGGACGGATCTGAAAGCACATTGAAAAACGGTGAATTTCTCTATGTTCCACCGAAAATTGTGCATGGGTTTACCTTTGACAAGGGCACTGAAGGGCTTGTGCTGTCGCTGCCCTCTCCCGTGGTGCAGCGTCTCGGACCGCAATCGCAACCTCTGACGGCGTGGCTCAACAGCACGCATCACACGCCCCTCTCCGACACAGCCAGAGGGCTCTTATCTCAGATTGCACTCTTCCATGATAAATCTGGTATATTTCGCGCACAGAGGCTTGTCGCCTTTTCGCATGCGCTCTTGGTGACATTGGCGGAAGACAGCGCCCAGATCGACACTCCGGACCAAGATCAGACGCGGCAAATGCAGCAACTGGACGCCTTGATCGCCGATCACATGACAGAGGGCTGGAGTGCCACGGATTATGCCCGCGCGCTGCACATGACCGCCGGTCATTTAAACCGGATCGTGCGGCGCGACAGCGGGGTGACACTGACCGAATATCTCGAAACCGCGGTGATGACGGAGGCCTGTCGCCACCTCGCCTTTACGCGCCTGCCGGTGGCAGAGGTGGGCTATCGGCTGGGCTACACGGACCCGCCGTATTTCTCCCGCCGCTTCCGGGCGCGCATGGGGGAGACCCCCACGGCCTATCGCGCCCGGGTCGCGGGAGATCTTTAAGCGCTGAGCGGCAAACGCACCGGCAGAGGACGCCGCGCCACGCGTTTGGCGAGACGGATCATCTCCGCCGCGCCCGTCGCGGCGAGTTTGCACCAGACCGCGCGGAACAGGACTTCGCCGGTCAACGCCATGAAATCATGAGCTTTCTCGACAGCCTGCTCCGCCATGCCTGCGCGCGCGTCTTGCCATTCGGACAAAAGCGAGAGGCAGTCGGGATCGCCGGAGGCCAGCTCTTCGACCAGTTTCGCAAAGGCCTCTGGCCCCTCCGCCGCACGCAAACCACGGGTCGCAAGCGCCACCGCATGGATGCCATTTGCGCCTTCGTAGATCGAGGTGATCCGCGCATCGCGCCAGGTTTGAGACACTCGGTATTCGGTCAGATAGCCGTAGCCACCCAGCACCTGAATGCCGAGATCGGCGGCATGAATGCCCGCCTCGGTGCAGAAGACCTTGCAGATCGGCGTCAGGAAATCGACCAGCGCGCGATTCTGACCGAGGGTCAGTTCGGCCATGGTCAGATAGGTCATCGCGCGGGCACCGAGCGCGAGGGATTTCTGTTCGTCCAACATGCGCTGCACGTCCGGGTGATCGGCAAGCAAGGCCTCTGTTCCGTCGGCTTTGCGGCCTTGCTTACGCTCGGCAGCATAGTCCGCCGCGATGTGATACGCGCGCGACGCATGGGCCACGCCTTGCAGCGACACATCGAGCCGGGCGTGGTTCATCATGGTGAACATCGCCATCAGCCCCGCGCCCTCGTCCCCGATCAACTCGGCCTCTGCGCCATCGAAAGCCAATTGGCAGGTCGGCGAGGCATGGAGGCCCAGCTTTTCCTCGATCCGCGTCACGGTGACCGCGTTCCGCGTGCCTTCCACCTCGGAGGGACAGAGGAACAGCGACAGGCCTTTGACACCATCGCCGCCCGTGCGCGCAAGCACCAGATGCAGCACGTCTTCGGACATGTCCTGATCGCCACCGGAGATGAAAATTTTCTCCCCCTCGATCCGCCAGCTGTCGCCCGAAGGCGTGGCTTTGGTGCGGATACGAGAGAGATCGGAGCCCGCGCCCGGTTCGGTCAGGCACATTGTGGAGAGCGTCTCGCCCGCCGCAAGACGTGGAATCCAATGCTGTTTTTGCGCATCAGAACCGAATTTCATCAGCGTCGAAATGGCGCCCGGTACGAGGTTGCAGACCATCTGCATCGCGTGGTTGGCGCCGGAGAAAATTTCTGAGACGCCCGCCGCCAAAAGCGCGTTCTGCCCCATGCCGCCGAACTCCTCGGGGGCTGTGAGGCCTTGCCATCCGCCCTCCGCGAGCTGGGTGTAGGCGTCTTTAAAACCGTCGGGCATGGTGACACGGCCCTCGGAAAGGGTGCACCCCTGCGCGTCGCCCGGCTCGTCCAGAGGCGCGATGACTCCCTCGGCGAAGGAGGCGAAATGACCAAGGATGCCCTCAGCCAACTCCGCGTCCCACTCGGGCAGACGATCCGCCCCGGCCACATGGCGCAGGCAGAAGAGGATGTCATCGAGCGGCGCTTTGAACGGCGTCATTCGGAGACCCCCAAAAGCTGCATGGCGTTTTCCTTGAGGATCAGCGGGCGGACCTCGTCGCGGAAGTCGGCCTTGTCGAAGGCATCCAGCCATTTCTCCGGCGCGATCATCGGCCAGTCGGAGCCGAAGAGCATCTTATGCTTCAGCATCGTGTTGGCATAGCGCACGAGGATCGGCGGGAAGTATTTCGGCGACCAGCCGGAGAGGTCTATATAGACATTGGGCTTGTGGGTCGCGACCGACAGGGCCTCTTCCTGCCACGGGAAGGACGGGTGGGCGAGGATGATCGGCATGTCGGGAAAATCCACCGCCAAGTCGTCCATATACATCGGGTTCGAATATTTGAGCCGCATGCCGTTGCCGCCCTTCATGCCCGATCCGACGCCGGTCTGGCCGGTGTGAAACAGCGCGGGCTTGCCGGCCTCGGCGATGGCCTCGTAGAGCACATAGGCCGAACGGTCGTTGGGGTAGAAGCCTTGCATCGTCGGGTGGAATTTAAAGCCCTGAATGCCGTGGTTCTCGACCAGATCGCGCGCCTCGCGCGCGCCCAATTTGCCCTTGGCCGGGTCGATGGAGGCGAAGGGAATGAGGATGTCCGAATGTTTGGCGCAGGCCTCGGCGACCTCATAGTTGTTGTAGCGGCGATAGCCGGTTTCGCGTTCGGCATCGACCGGGAAGATCACGGCGGCGATATTTTTCTCGCGGTAGTGCGCGGCGGTTTCGTCGATGGTGGGCGGGTGCGACCAGGGTGCGCCGAAATATTTCGCCATCGCGGATTGCAGATCGTCATAGCCGTCATCGTGGTGACAGCCACAGGCCTCTTCGGCATGGGTGTGAAAATCAATCGCTCTGACTTTGGAGAAATCTACCATATTTCAATTCCTTACACGCGGATGAGGGCCGGATCTTCGTTGTCGTAGAGACGTTCGAGAAGATCAGCGCGGCGGGTGATGACCTTGCGGGTGTTGATCGAGCCCTTGTCGGTGATCTCCCCGTCTTTGACGGAGGGCGGCTCGGCGAGAATGATGGCGCGGGCAATGCGCTTGGCGGAGCCGGAGGCGGCGCGGGCCATTTTGCGCAAGACGTGGTGAATCTCGGCCTGAAGATGTTCGTCGATCACGGCCCCCTCGGAGCAGTTGTCGCCATGGACGTGATCCGGGCGTGGGAAGACGAAAAGGCCGATTTCACCCCGGTCGTGACCACAGACCACGACGTCGAGCACGAGACCGCGCAGAGCCTCCAAAGCATCGAGACGCAGCTTGCCCGCCTGCACCCATGTGCCGGTCAGCAATTTGAAATCCTCGGACACGCGGCCGTCGAAGACGAGGCCCCGATCAGGATCATCGGCATCGAGGAATTTCACCGCATCGCCGGTGATGAAAAACCCTTCGTCGTCAAAGGCCTCGGCGCTCTTCTCCGGATCGTTGAGATAGCCGGGCATGACATTTGGGCCACGCACGCGGATCTCGCAGCGCATGTCGGCGTCGGGGATGAGTTTCACCTCAACACCGGGGATCGGCACGCCGATGACGCCGGAGCGGCCGATATGTTCGTGCACCATGACGTTGGCGGGCGCGGTCTCGGTGAGGCCCCAAGACGAGATCATCAGGGGCAGACGCCCGCGCACTTCCATCGCCATTTCTTCGAGCCGGGTCCAAATGTCTTGCGGCAGCGACGCGCCGGCATAGAACAGCATGTCGAGGTCTTTGAAATAGGCCTCACGCAGCGCCATGTTGTGTTCCATCTCATGCACCAGCATCGAGAAACCCACCGGCACGTTGAAGGCGAAATTGCCCGGCTTGTCGGTGATGTTGTCGATCGTGTGCTGGAACAGCGCCTTCGTCGGCTTGCCGTTGTCGATGTAGAAGGAGCCGCCATGCAGGAGCATCATGTTGACGTTGTGCGAGCCGCCGAACACGTGGTTCCAAGGCAGCCAGTCGACGATGCGTGGCGGGCGTTCTTTGGTGAAGGGCAGAACGGAGGCCATTTGCGCCTGATTGGCACACATCATGCGCTGGGTGGTCATCACGCCTTTCGGATCGGACGAAGAGCCGGAGGTGAAAAGGATTTTCGCCAGCGTATCCGGGCCGACCGATGCGTGCACGGCAGACAGGTCCACGCCCGCATCCCCCTTGAGAAGCTCGGACAGGGGGGTAACCGGGCGTGGCGCGCCCTCCGGGAGAGAGGCCACGATTTCGATCCCGTCGAGATCGGGAAGGGCAAGCGCCTTGGCATAGCGCGCGGCATCGTCGACGAAGGCCATTTTGGGCTTCGTCTTGTTGATCGCGTATTGCAGACGGAAATGCGCTTCTTCGATCAGGGAATATTGTTCGGCCAGAGGCACGGTGGGCACGCCCGCCCATTGCGCGGCGAAGGAGATCAGCGCGTGATCGACCGAATTGCCGGACATGATCAGGATCGGCGTCGCCTCATTTAGACCGCGCGCGGCGAGAGACGAAGCGATGGCTTTGATCTGTGCGAGCACCTCGGCATAGCCCAGCTCGCGCCAGCCCGCGCCGGAGCGTTCGGCGAGGAAAACGGCATCGGGGCGCTCGACGGCCCATTTCTCTAACCACACGCCGGTGTGGTCGACGACCGGATCGAGCGGGATGTTGGACGTCAGGATGAAATCCTCCGCGCGCCGCTCCATCCGAACCGAATGGGGCGCAATGGTCAGCCCCGTGATCGTATCTTTCATGCGTTCCTCCCTTGGCCTTTGCGGCCCTTGTCTCCTGGCCTGCCGCGCTCCTCCGCGCGGGCGGCCGTTACCTTCGCCGGACCCGTCGCAGAAGCGCGCGCAGCGTGCTGCGCTCTTCCGGTGTCAGATCCCGGAGCAGAGCATCCTCATGCGCCTGCACGGCGCGCTCCGCCTCCTGCCATTTCGCCTCGCCCGCCTCCGTGGTGCGCAGCGCATATTGCCGCCGGTCGCCCTCCACACGTCCGCGCTCGATCAGATCGGCGCTCTCCAACTCGTCCACCAGAACCACCACGCCGGAGCGTTCGATATAAAGCGCCTCGGCGAGGCGGCTCTGGGAGATGTCGGGGTTTTCGTGAATGATCGCGAGCGCGGAAAACGAGGTCATCCGCAACCCAAGCGGCTCCAGAACCGTTGCCAGATCCTCCCGCACGGTCAGAAAGGCGCGCTTCATCGTGTAGCCCACGAATTGCCGCAGCTTCTGATCCGTGATCACCGTATCCTTGTCGATTTTGCTCATGTGTCTGTCCTCAGTTCGCCACCAGATCCACAAGCCAATAGCTCAGCACGGGGAAGCTCACCAGAATGACGATCCGGAAGGCCTCCGCCACGATGAAGGGCATGGTGCCGCGAAAGATCTGTGCCGTCGGGATGTCCCTGGCCATCGAGGAGATGACGAAGAGGTTCATGCCCACCGGCGGCGTGATCAGCCCGACCTCGACCACCACCAGAGAGATGATGCCGAACCACATGGCCTGTTGTTCCGGCATCAGGCCGAAATCGAGCGCCATGATGGTGGGGAAGAACACCGGGACGGTCAAAAGGATCATCGAGAGGCTGTCCATGACGCAGCCCATGATCAGGTAGAACAGGATGATACCCAGAAGGATCACGATCGGGGCCACATCGGCCTGCCCGAAATAGGCGGCGACATCGGCGGGCATTTGCGACAGAGCGAGCGCCACGTTGAAAATATCCGCGCCGAAGACGATGGCAAAGATCATCGCGGTCGAGCCCGCAGTGTCGATCAGGCAATCGAGGATGGCGCGGGCGTTCAGCCCCTTGGTCAGAAGCCCGGTCACGAGCATCAGGACGACACCGACGGAGGCCCCCTCGGCCGGTGTAAAGAACCCGCCGTAGATGCCGCCCAGCACGACGATGAAGATCGCGACGACATGCCAGATGTCTTTGAGCGCCTTCATCCGTTGGGCAAAGCTCGCGGGTTCGTGGGTCGGGCCTTCTTCGGGAAAAAGGCGGACATAGACCGCGATGGCGATGCAAAATCCGATGACCGCAAGCGTGCCGGGGATAGTGGCCGCGAGGAACAGTTTGACGATGTTCTGTTCGGTCAGCAGCGCGTAGATGATCAGCACTACGGAGGGCGGGATCAGGATGCCGAGCGTGCCGCCCGCCGCCAGAGAGCCGGAGGCCAGAGCGCCCGAGTAGCCATGCTTGCGCATCTCCGGCAGCGCCACACGGGCCATGGTCGAGGCGGTCGCCAGAGACGACCCCGAAATGGAGCCGAACATCGCACAGCCCGCCACAGAGGCCATCGCAAGCCCGCCGCGCAAATGGCCGATCCAGGCGTTCGACGCGGCGAAGATCGCAGCCGAGATGCCGGAGCGGGTGGCAAGATGCCCCATGAGGATGAACAAAGGCACGATGGCCAGTTCATAGGACATGAACTTGTCGACCCAGGCCGTATTGAAATAGGCCATCAAAGCCCAAGGCGAGGCAAGAGTGACATAGCCCACCGCCCCCACAAGCCCCATGCCCAGCGCAATCGGCATCCGCGCGAAGATCAGCGCCAGAAGGGCCACGACCATGATAATGGCAATCGTCAAAGGCTCCATCAGCGCACCTCCAGCGCGCGAAACGCGCCGCTCATCATCGGCAGGGATTGCAGCAAAGCAACCACGGCGGAGAGACCCATGCCAAAGATCGCGGGCAGGTAGACCATCCAGACGGGCGCGCGCAAAAGCATCGTGCGGTCGCCATAGTCATGCATCTCCGCCATACCCAGCGAGAGACGCCATGTGACGAATGCCCAGCAGGCGGCAAAGATCAGGGTCCAGACGCCATCGAAGCGGCGTTGGGTGATGGGTTTCAACCAGAGAGTGAAGAGATCGACCATGACATGGCCCTTGTTGAATTGGCAGAGCGGCAGGAACAGCGAGGCGCAGGCGGCGCAGGCCAGTTCCACCAGCTCGAAATCGCCGCGAATGCCGCCAAACCCGAGGTTGCGCATCACGACCGAGAGGGTAACGGTCAGAGAAGCGGCAAAAATCACCGCGCCGCCGATCCCCGCCGAGGTCAGGCAGACCGCGCGGAGGAGAAGAAACAGGGGGGGGTGCTCCCCCTGCTCGTCGTCGTTATGAAGCCGCTCGGCCATGGCTCAGCCCTGCGCGTCGAGAAGTTCGTTGGCGCGCGCCACGATGGCCGCACCGTCGTGACCCGCTTTGTTCAGCTTTTCGACCCAAGTGTCGTAGATCGGCTGGGCCATCTCGCGCCATTTCTCGATTTCCGCCGCCGGGATGGTGTGGATCTCGTTACCCTGCTTCTCGACGACCGAACGACCAAAAGCCTCGAACTCATCGAACTGCGCGCCGAGACGGCGGGACAGATCGGGGCCGGAATGATCGTCAATCACCTTGCGCAGATCGTCGGACAGGCCCTCATATTTGCGCTCGTTCATGACGAGGGCAAAGGTGTTGCAATAGACGCCGCGCCCGCCCGCTTCGGGTTCGTTGGTCACGGACGTCAGTTCCTGCAATTTGAAAGCCGGCACCACCTCATAGGGCAGACAGCAGCCGTCGATCACACCGTTCGACAGGCCCACAACCATCTCGGTCACCGGGAAGAACACGGTTTCGGCGCCCATCAGCGTCAGCATCTCGCCGGTCGCCTGATTGGGCGCGCGGAGTTTGAGACCCTTGAGGTCCTCGACCGTGTTGATCTTCTGACCACGGGTGTGGAATTTGCCACCGTCATGGGTGTGGAAGGCCAAGGGTTTCAGCCCCTTGTATTCGTTCTGGCCGAACTCCTGCATGAGCTGATCCATCGCGACGGAGGTCTTTTCGGCATTCGTCACCATGAACGGCAGCGCGAAGGTTTCGGCCACCGGGAAACGATCCGGCGTATAGACCGGCAGGGTCCAGGAGATGTCCGCGATGCCTTGGCGCGCCTGATCGGCGAGCTGGGGCGGTTTGCCGCCGAGCTGCATCGAGGGGAACATCTGAAATTCGATCGCACCATTCGAGGCGTCGGAGATTTCCTTGGCCCAGACATCGAAGAACCGGGTCTGCATCGGCGCAACGCCCGGCAGGAAGTGGGCCACGCGCAGCGTCACCTCGGCGGCGTGGGCTTTTTTGAGAAAGGCCGGGGTCGCGAGAGCCGCGCCCATGGTGGCCAGCGCCGTGCGGCGTGTCATCGTCGTCATGTGTAATCCTCCCAAATCATGACATGCGCCCGTGTTACGGGTCTTGTTTTTTGTTGGTGCGGGCGGCCTCCTCACCGCCACGCACGTCACCGAAAGACCGGTTAACGGAAGACCGGCGTGCGTTTTTCCAAGAAGGCCTTGAGCCCCTCTTCGGCATCGGCACTGGTTTGCGACACGGCGGCGCACATGCTTTCCATGAACAGACCGTCGGCCTTCGCCATATCCTCGATCCGGCTGATCGCCTGGATCATCATGTAATTCGACAGGGTGGCGTTCCTGGCGATCTTGGCCGCCAGATCGCGCGCCAGAGCCATCGCCTCGCCTTCGCCCACGGCATAATGCGTGAGCCCCAGCGCCAGCCCCTCGTCGGCATTGTATTTGCGCCCGGTGAGCATCATCTCGCACATCCGGTCCGCTCCAAGGATACGCCCCACACGGACGGTCGCACCGCCGCCGACAAAGATGCCACGCATCCCCTCGGGCAGTTGGAAGATGGTCGAGGGCTCGGCGATGCGCACATGGGTCGCGGAGGCCATTTCAAGCCCGCCGCCGATGACGGCGCCGAACATGGCGGAGATCACCGGCAGGCCGCCGAACTGGATTTTCTCCATCACGGAATGCCAGTTGCGCGAGTGGCGCATGGTGCCCTCGGCATTGCGGGCAACATGTTCGGACAGATCGAGGCCCGAGCAATAATGCCCCTCGGTGCCGGTCAGGATCACCACGCGCACGCCTTCCGGGGGCGCGGAGAAAAAGCCGTCGATGGCGTCGAGCAACTCGTCGCACATTGCGTTGCGCTTGCCGGGGCGGTTCATGGTCAGGGTGGCAATCGGCCCTTCGATCTCGATTTTGAGGATCTCGCTGGTCATTGTCTTGGTCTCTTATTTGATCGGCATACGCGCGGCGGCGTCGAGGCGAATGATGGTCCCGTTCAGCATCGGGTTTTCGACGATGGCCTGCACAAGGCGGGCATATTCATCCGGGTCGCCCATCCGCGAGGGATAGGGCACGTTTTGCAGAATATCGGCGCGGATGTCGTCGGGAAGGCCTGCGCTCATCGCGGTTTCGAACAGACCCGGCGCAATCGCCATGACGCGAATGCCGAACCGGGCCAACTCGCGCGCTGCGGGCAAAGTCATCGAGGCCACGCCGCCTTTCGAGGCGGAATAGGCCGCCTGCCCGATCTGGCCGTCTTCGAAGGCCACAGACGAGGTGTTGACGATCACACCGCGCGCGCCGTCTTCGTCCACCGGATCGGCCTTGGCCATGGCCCGCGCCGCGATGTTCATCACCGCGTAAGTGCCCAGAAGATTGACGTTCAGCGCCTTGGCGAATGTGTCGATGGTGAGCGAGCCGTCGCGCGGCAGGATACGCGCCGCCGTGCCGATCCCGGCGCAGGACACCACTATGCGGGGCGTGCCCATCTCTGCTTCGATCTGTGCGAATGTGGCCTCGACCGCCGCCGGATCGCTGACGTCTACGGCATAGCCTTGGCCGCCGATTTCACCTGCGCCGCGCGCTGCGGATGCGCCCGACAGGTCGAGAACGGCAACTTTTGCCCCCTGTTCCGCCAGACGCTTTGCCGTCGCGAAACCGAGCCCGCTGCCCGCGCCGGTGACGGCTGCGACAAGCCCTTCGATCTTCATGAATGTTCCTCCCGTTTGAGAGAAACATGTCGCAGGATAATTGTTCTGTCAATGAACAATTAAATAGGTGATCTATCTCGCAGATGCAACACACCGGGCGCGCAGGAATTCCCCGAAAAACAAAAAGCCCGCACCAAAAGGCACGGGCATATCGGGTCGGGTGCGCTGCGATGCAGCAGCGGAGATCAGACTTTCTTTTCGAGAATCAGCGGTGCGCGCGACAGGTGATTGCCCCCGTCCGCGGCCTTTGCCGCAAGCCGCAGGAAGTCTTCGCGCTCTTCGGGTGTCAGGCCAGAGAGGATCTCGTCCTGAAATCCGCGCACCACCGGGATCATCTCATCGAGCAGCGCCTGCCCCACCTCCGTCAAGGACACGAGCCGCGCCCGCCGGTCCGTTTCGCAAACCGACCGCAGGATCAGCCCCTTCCCCTCGAGTCGATCAAGCACACCGCCGATGGTCGCCCGGTCATAGGCGATCAATTCGGCCAGACGCGCCTGCTCAATGCCCGGATGGGCGCGGATCGCGTTCAGGGCGGCGAATTGCACTGACGTCATGGTCTGCCCCTGCGCCTTCATCCGCTCGGTAAAGACGGACATGGAAATCTGATTCAGACGACGAATCAGATGTCCCGCCATGTTGTGAATTTCGAGTGCCATGTGTGTCCTTTCCCTGCCCCTGCGGCGCATTTCTCCCCAATGCCTTAACTCCGTGACACAGGTCAATAATAAGCATGCTTACAGAATTGACTCAGATCAATAGTAAGTATACACATTATTGTGGCGCAACGGGAGTGCGCCCGGAGACAAATGGAGGAGCTCACATGAATCTTAAGGCCAAATTGTTCGGCACCATCGCCGCCGCAACCATCGCCACCGTGACCGCAACGTCCGCTTTCGCACAGGATGTCACGCTGATCCTGCACCATTTCCTACCGCCGGTGTCCAACGCCCATAAGGTGATGCTCGAACCCTGGGCCGAGAAGGTCAAAGCCGACAGCGATGGTCGCATCGACGTTCAGATTTACCCGTCGATGTCGATGGGCGGCAAACCGGGCGAGCTTTACGGTCAGGTCCGCGATGGCACCGCCGACATCGTCTGGACGCTTCTGGGCTATACGCCGGGCGTGTTCCCGCGCACCGAAGTGTTCGAACTGCCGACCGTGCACAAAGGCTCCGCCACCGACACGACCATTGCGCTTAACGCTTCGCTCGATCTTCTGGCCGAGGATTTCAAAGACATTCACGTCCTGTTCCTCCACGCCAATGACGGCAACCTGATCCATTCCGGCAGCAAGGAAGTCACCACCTTCGAGGACGTCGCGGGCATGAAGCTGCGCACACCGGGTCGAACCGGCGCCTGGCTGATCGAAGCACTCGGCGCAGAGCCGGTGAGCCTGCCGGTTCCGGCCGTGCCCGAAGCCATGTCCAAGGGCGTGATCGACGGCGCGATGACCACCTATGAGATCGTGCCTGCGCTGAAACTTCAGGAACTCGACAAATACACCGCCGAGCTTCCGGACGGCGACCGTTTCGGCACCGCCGTCTTCATGGTGGCGATGAACAAGGACGTTTACGAAGACCTGCCCGACGATCTGAAAGCGGTGATCGACGCCAATTCCGGCATGAATGTCGCTGCCGAGATCGGCGCGATGTGGGAAGGTTTCGAAGAGGACGGCACCTCGGCGCTCGACGCAGCCGGTGTGACCCGCAATGTCTTCTCCGCCGAAGAAGCCGCAAAGTTCAACACCGCTGGTGAACAGGTTGTCGCGCGCTGGGTCGATGAGGTCACGGCGAAAGGCATCGACGGCGCTGGTCTTGTCGACGCCGCACGTGCCGCGATCGCTGCGGCGCATACCGAATAACGACCCTCAGAGTCGTCCAGGACCGGAGAGGCGGGTCGCACCCGTCTCTCCCCCATAACCCCGAAACACGCACCCAATACCGGGAGGCATGCTATGTACGCTGTTGTCACGCGTCTGGCAGATTTCTTTGCCATGCTTGGAGGCGCCATCCTCTTTGTCATCGTTCTGGTCACCACCACGAACACAGGCGCTTTCATTCTCGATCGTATCGTCGGCCCGTTTGGCCTCAATGTCTCCGGCCTTCCCGGCTATGAAGATTTCGTTCAGCTCGCCATTTCCGGCGCAGCTCTGATGTTCTTTCCCTTCACCCAAGCCTCGCGCGGCCATGTGGCCGTCGATCTTTTCGTCGCCAATGCACCGATGCCGGTGAAATGGCTTCTGGACCGCATGTGGCTCACGCTCACCGCCGGTGTCGCGCTGTTTCTCGCCTGGTGGATGGTGCAGGGCATGCTGGAAGTGCGCTCCGACGCCGTCGAGGCCGGTGTGCTGGGCTGGCCGATCTGGCCGTTCTACATCCCCGGCATCGCCGCCATGATCCTTTGGGCCATCGTGTCCGTCAGCCAGATGTTCGGAGACGCACGCTATGCTTGATCTCATCACCATCGGGCCCATCCAAATTGGAGTTGTTGGCCTCGTCATTCTTTTCGGCCTTCTGATCCTGCGCATGCCCGTCGGCATCGCGATGATCATCGTCGGCATCGGCGGCACCTATGCGCTGTCTCTGGCCCTGCCCTATGTCCGGTTTGTGCCCTATATCCGGCAGTTCAAGACGCTCTTGTGGGAGAACGTCGCAAGCTATGACCTCTCGGTCGTGCCGCTCTTCGTTCTGATGGGCTACATCGCCGCCGAGGCGCGGCTCTCGTCGGACCTGTTCAAAGGTCTCGAAGCCCTGCTGTCGCGTCTCAGAGGCGGCGTGGCCATGGCGGCGATTGCGGCCTGCGGCGGATTTGGCGCGGTCTGCGGCTCCTCGCTCGCAACCGCTGCGACCATGGGCAAAGTGGCCCTGCCGGAGCTCAAGGCGCTTGGCTACAAGGACCGCCTCTCTGCGGGCGCACTGGCAGCAGGCGGCACGCTCGGCATCCTGATCCCGCCGTCCGTGGCGCTGGTGATCTATGCGATCATCGTTGAGGGTTCGATCCTCAAGATGTTCCAGGCCGCTGTTCTGCCGGGTCTTCTGGCCGTGTTGTCCTTCATCGGCGTGATCGCCATTCTGGTGCGGGTGAACCCGTCTCTGGCCCCCGAACCGCGCCCGATGGAACGCGAAGAGCGCAACCGCGCGCTCAAACGCCTCGTCCCCGTGATCGCCATCTTCGGCGCGATCATCCTCGGCCTCGGTTTCGGTCTTTTCACCCCCACCCCCGCCGCCTCCATCGGCGTGTTCCTGATCGCGATCTACGGGTTCATCCTGCGGGCGCGCACCGGCGAAGGGCTGAACTGGGACGGCATGAAGCGCGCGCTCCACGCCACCGCGATCACGTCGGGCATGATCTACCTGATCCTGTTCGGCGCCGAAGTGCTCAAGGGCTTCTTCACCCGCTCCGGCCTGCCGCAGGCGCTGTCCGAATGGGCGGCGAACTCGGGCATGGACCCGATGCTGGTGCTGATCCTGATGCTCGTGGCCTTCGTGATCCTCGGCTGTTTCATGGAAAGCCTCGCGATGATCCTCGTGGTGGTGCCGTTCTTCTGGCCGACGCTGATCGCGATGAATGGCGGCGAATATGTCACCGCCGACATGGCCGCCTTTGGCATGACCAACGAGGATCTGAAAATCTGGTTCGGCATCCTCGCCCTCATTGTCGTCGAGCTTGGGCTGATCACCCCGCCCGTGGGCCTCAACGTCTTTATCATCTCCTCGCTCGCCAAGGACACGCCCATGTCCACCGTCTTCCGCGGTGTCATGCCCTTCCTCGGCTCCGAGGTCATCCGTGTGGGCCTGATCATTTTCATCCCCGCCCTCACCCTCACCATTCCACGCCTCATTGGCGGCTGACATAAGGAGACACTTTCATGTCTGATCTTCCCATCATCATCGCAGGCGGCGGCATCGGCGGTCTGGCGGCGGCCTGTGGTCTGGCGCGCAAGGGCCATCGCTCCATCGTCGTCGAACAGGCACCGGCGCTTGGCGAGATCGGTGCCGGCATCCAGATCGGCCCGAACGCCTTCCATTGCTTCGACTATCTGGGCATTGGCGACGAGGCCCGCGAGAAAGCGGTCTATATCGACAAGCTGCGTCTCATGGATGCGCAAACCGCCGAGGATATCACCTCCATTCCGCTGGACGAACCGTTCCGCGAGCGCTTCAAAAACCCCTATGCCGTGGTGCACCGCGCCGATCTGCATGGCGTTCTCCTGAAATATTGCGAAGACAACCCGCTGGTGGATATTCGCACCTCTCACGTCGTGGAAGGCTATGAGCAGGATGGCACCTCCGTGACGCTCAAGGTGAAAGACCGCGATCCGATCAAAGGCTCCTTCCTGATCGGCGCCGAAGGTCTGCGCTCCCCGATCCGTGGCCAGATGATCGGCGACGGCGAGCCGCGCATTTCCGGCCATACCACCTACCGCTCCGTGATCCCGACCGAGCAAATGCCCGAAGACCTGCGCTGGAACGCGGCGACGCTTTGGGCCGGTCCGAAATGTCACATCGTGCACTACCCGCTCAAGGGCTGGAAAGTCTTCAACCTCGTCGTGACCTACCACCGCGACGTCCAAGAAGCGATTGCAGGCCGTCCGGTCAGCAAAGAAGAGGTCGCGCAGGGCTTTGAGCACATCCACCCGAAGGCCCGTCAGGTCATCGAACATGGCTCCGACTGGAAACTCTGGGTGCTCTGCGACCGCGATCCGATTTCCAACTGGGTCGACAACCGCGTGGCGCTTTTGGGCGATGCTGCCCACCCGATGCTGCAATACTTTGCCCAAGGCGCCTGTATGGCGATGGAAGACGCCGTCGCCATGTCCCATTGCATTGAGCATTACGGCGAGAACGTAGAACGCGCGCTGCAAATCTATCAGGAAATGCGCAAGGTCCGCACCGCCCGCGTTCAGATGAATTCCCGCCTCATCGGCGAATACATCTACCACCCGGACGACGCGAAAGCCGCCGTGCGCAACCACGTCATGTCGGGCATGTCGCCGGATGAATGGTACGACCAGCTCTCCTGGCTCTATGGCTCCACCGGCCTCGACGACACGACTGTGAACGCCGCGCTGCAAACCGCCGCCGAATAACCTCCCCTTTCGAAGAAACGCAAAAAGGAACCCACATGTCCTATGTCTTCCCCCCCGCCCCGCAGGCCTCCGTGGCCGTCGACGGCACTGACGACCGCCTGCCGGTCCGCCGCATCTTCTGCGTCGGTCGCAACTACGCCGCCCACGCCCGCGAGATGGGCAAGGACCCGGATCGCGATCCGCCCTTCTTCTTCACAAAACCGGCGGACGCCGTGGTGGACAGTGGCGAAGTGGTCGCCTACCCGCCCGAGACCGAGAACTTCCACTACGAAGCCGAACTCGTGGCCGTGATTGGAAAAGGTGGCAAGAACATCTCCGAAGAAGACAGCCTGTCCCATGTGTGGGGCTATGCCGTCGGCAACGACCTGACCCGTCGCGACCTGCAACTCAAAGCGCGCGAGCAAGGCCGTCCGTGGGACTGGGGCAAGGCGTTCGACCGCTCTGCCGTCATCGGTCCGGTATTCCCGGTCGAGAAAGTCGGCCACCCGGACAAGGGCTCGATCAAGCTCACGGTCAACGGCGAAGTCAAACAGGACGCCGATCTGAACGAACTCATCTGGTCGGTGCCGGAAATCATCTCCATCCTGTCGCATTCGATGACGCTCCAGCCGGGCGATCTGATCATGACCGGCACGCCCGCGGGCGTGGGTGCGCTGGTCGAAGGCGACACCTGCGTGGTCGAAATCGAAGGTCTCGGCAAAATCGAGACCCCGATCGGCAAACGCGAAGCCTGAGAGGCCTGATCCGATGACCTTGAAGTTGCACAACTTCTTCCGGTCCTCCACCTCAACGCGGCTCCGTGCCGCGTTGAACCTCAAGGGGCTGGACTATGACTATATTCCCTATGTGCTGCGCACCGGGGAAACGCGGACGCCGGAGTATCTGGCGAAGAACCCGCAGGGGCTGGTCCCCACCCTTGAGCGCGAGGACGGCAGCTATCTGACACAATCTCTCGCCATCATGGAATGGCTGGAGGAGACCCACCCGGAGCCCGCGCTTTTGCCCGCCGATGCCGATGGCCGTGCCCGTGTCCGCGCGCTGTCTTACATGATCGCGCTGGAAATCCACCCGCTCAACAACCTGCGCGTTTTGTTCCGTTTGCGCGATCAGTTCGGTGCCGATGAAGAGGCGCAGAAGGAGTGGTTCACCCATTGGGTCACCATCACCTTCGACGCGCTGGAGGCCGAACTTTCCGCCTCGAAAGACACCGGGCTTTATTGCCACGGCGACACGCCGACCATGGCCGATTGCTGCCTCTATGCGCAGATCTGGAACAACAAACGCTTTGGCGTGCCGCTGGAAAACTGGCCGGTGATTTCGCGCATTTACGCCGAACTCGACAAGCTCCCGGCCTTCACGAAAGCCGCACCGCCCAATCAACCCGACACCGCCTGAGGCGGCCCCTATCCCGGAGGAATTTCACGATGCTGACCGAAGATCGCAGCCACGACACCATCGAACATGGCATGCAGCCGGAGGACACCCCGGAACTGCGCGCCCTTTACAAAGGGTTCGAGGACGAAAGCCTGATCCCGCTCTGGACGCAACTCGGCGACCTGATGCCGATGACGCCCAAATCCAAGGCCGTGCCGCATGTCTGGCGTTGGGCCGATCTTCTGCCGCTGGCGGAAAAATCCGGGGAACTCGTGCCGGTGGGCCGTGGCGGGGAACGCCGCGCCATCGGTCTTGCGAACCCCGGTCTCGGCGGCCATGCCTATGTCTCGCCGACGCTCTGGGCCGCGATCCAGTATCTTTGCCCGGGCGAGAACGCGCCGGAGCACCGCCACTCGCAAAACGCCTTCCGCTTCGTCGTCGAGGGCGAAGGTGTCTGGACCGTCGTCAACGGCGATCCGGTGCGCATGTCGCGCGGGGATCTGTTGCTGACGCCGGGCTGGAACTTCCACGGCCACCACAACATCGCCAACGAGCCGATGGCGTGGATCGACGGCCTCGACATTCCGTTCTCGCAACAGATGGATGTCGGGTTCTTCGAGTTCGGTTCCGACCGTGTGACCGACAACGCCACCCCGGATTTCTCCCGTGGCGAGCGTCTTTGGTGCCATCCGGGCCTGCGCCCGCTGTCGCAGTTGCAGAACACCGTGTCTTCGCCGATCGGTGCCTATCGCTGGGAATTCACCGACCGCGCCCTGACCGAACAGCTTTTGCTGGAAGACGAGGGCCAGCCCGCCACCGTCGAGATGGGCCATGCCGCCATCCGCTACGTCAACCCGACCACCGGCGGCGATGTGATGCCGACGATCCGCTGCGAATTCCATCGCCTGCGGGCGGGCGTTGAAACCGCGACGCGCAACGAGGTCGGCTCCACCGTCTTCCAGGTGTTCGAAGGCAAAGGCGCGGTCGTGATGAACGGCGTGACGCACAAGCTGGAGAAAGGCGACATGTTCGTGGTGCCGAGCTGGGTGCCGTGGTCCTTGCAGGCCGAGACGCAGTTCGACCTGTTCCGCTTCTCGGATGCGCCAATCATGGAACGCCTCGGCTTCATGCGTCAGATGGTCGAGGGGCAGTAATGTCCCTCACCGAGACGGATCTGGCCGCCCGCGAGGCTTTGAAAGCGCGTCTGGGCAAGGGGGCGCGGTTCGACGCCCCCAACGCGCCCGCCGAGGACCTGTTGCTCGCCCGGCGCGGTACGGCCTATTTCGCGCGCAAGCTGATGGAGCTTACCGACGAGGCGCTCTATGAGCCTGCCGCGATCTCCGGCCTGACCCGCGCCCATGTGGTAGTGCGGGTGAGCTATGAAGCCCGGTATCAGGCGCTGGCTCTGGAGGCTTTGGTCAAGGGCGAGGTGCTGGAACGGCCCGAGGAATTGCCGACGCTCGATCTGGCGGCAACGCTTCCGGCCCGTGCGCTCCGGCATCTGTTCCAGCATTCCGAAGTGCATCTCAACGTCTGCTTTCGCGATCTGACCGAGGCGCAATGGGACAGGGAGATGAGGCTGATCGACGGCAGCAAAACCACGCCCCGCGCCCTGCCCCTGATGCGGGCGAAAGGCATCTGGCAAGGCGCAATGGACCTCGGCAATGGCCCGCGGCTCAAGGACATGCCCGAGCGCCTGCGCTAAACCCTTCCCCGGCCCGAGACACAGGGCCGGGCACGCAAAAGCCGATTGACCGACAAGGCCCGTTTGCTCAGAGTGCCCCACACGACATCGGGGACATCATGCGTCGGGTTCTGATCCTTTTGCTTCTGTGGTCCATGACCTTTCTCTCCGTTCCGGGGAGGGAGGCCGAGCAGGCAATGTCCCCGACACAGACGGTGGCCTCGGCCATGTCGCATGACCACACGGACTGCTGCCCTTGCCCGGGAATGAACACCGCCGGGGCTGCGGGCCATCTCTTCTGCGCCCATGCCGCCTGCCTTTTGTGCGCGGTCAGCGGCACAGAGCCGCCCTCCCTCTCTCGCACCATCTATGCCGCAGGCTTTCCATCGCCGACGATTGCAGGGTTCCTGCCCTATGCGCCTGCGCTCGACCTTCCCCCTCCCCGTCCCGGTTCCACTTTCGTCTGACCTTTTTTTCAAGGCGCAGCTGCGCCCAGAACCGATACGGAAACATCCATGAAGAAAATCATCCTGCCTGTGGCCGCCGCCGCAGTGCTGGCCACGGGCGCCTATCTCGGGTTCAAACCGTCCGCCGAACCGGCCCCCTCCGCCTCGTCCTCGCGCCCCGCCGCGGGTGCCCCGCTCGTCGCGGTGATCTTGCCGGACAGCCTTTCGACGAATGCACAGATCGGCAAACGCGCCTTCGATGCCACCTGCGCCGCCTGCCACGGTGTCAATGGCGCAGGGGTCGAAGGCTCCGGCCCGCCGCTCGTCCATGTGATTTACGAACCTTCGCACCACGGTGACATGGCCTTTGTCATGGCCGCCCAGCGCGGGGTGCAGGCGCATCACTGGCGTTTTGGCGACATGCCGCCGCAAGAGGGGCTGACAGAGGGCGATCTGAAAGCGATTGTCGCCTATGTCCGGGAAGTGCAACGCGCCAACGGCATCCAGTAAAGCAAGTGGCTTGCCCGGGGGACGGCGATGCCGTCGCGCCCCGGGCAGGCTCATTCCTCAAGCAAATGCTCGTAGCGCGCATCCGTCAGGGTCTTCATGAAGGCCACGAGCGCGTCGATCTCCCGATCCTCAAGCGCCGGACCGGTGGTCAGCTCTTCCATCGAGATATTCTCCGGCACCTCCGGCAGGCCAAAGCGTTCGCCGATCTCCGGGTTGATCATCCGCGCCTCGGATTTGGTGTTGTAGGTGTTGTAGAACAGCACGACCGTGCGCAGGTCCTGAAACACGCCGTTGTGCATATAGGGGCCGGTCACCGCCACGTTGCGCAGCGTCGGCACCTTGATCTTGCCCTCAAGCCCCGTCGTGTCGGTCAGCATGCCATTCTGCGCCAATCCGAGGTCCGGGTGCCCGCGCCCGACGCCGTTCATATCGCGCAGATCGCCATTCTCCGGCACGCCGATGTTGTGATATTCGTAATTGGTGAAGGTCTCGCCCTCCGCCCCGGCTTGCGGCTTGAGCTGATGGCAGAGGTTGCAATTGGTGAACTGCTGCGAGAAAAACAGCGTCTCACCCAGCATCTCCTCGCGCGTCAGCTCCGCCTCGCCGCGCAGATAGCGGTCGTATTTGCTGTCGAAGGGCGAGAACAGATCAGTCTCCTCGAAAGCGGCAATCGCCTTGGTCATCGCCGCATAGGCTGCATCGCTGTCGGTGAAAATCTCGTCTCCGAAGAGATCCTTGAAAGCCACGACATAGGCGGGGTTTTCCTCAAGGCGCGCCACAACAGAAGCCGCATCGGGCATGCCCATCTCAATCGGATTAAGCGGCGGCCCACCGGCCTGATCGGCGAGCGTCGCGGCGCGCCCGTCATGGAACTGACCGCCACGATAGACGCCCTCGTCGAGCTTTTCGAACATCGGTGCAAAATGCGCATAGGTGGCGGTCGGCGCGTTGCGGTCACCCAGAGACACGCCATCATCCCCCGGCGAGGCCATACCGCGCGGATCGGCGAAGGCATGCTCCGGATCGTGACAGGTCGAACAGGATTGCGTGCGGTTCTGTGACAGGTTCTCGTCGAAGAACAGCGCCTCGCCCAGCCCTTCGAGCGTGGCGAGGTCTTCGGCCTTCCCCGCAACCGGCGAGCTCAGCAGGGCGCAGAGAATTGGCAGGGCGAGAGTTTGGAGCGAGCGTGTTTTTGTCATCGGCATAGGCAGCTTTCCAAAGCGCGTGAGGAGTCAGGACGGCTTTACCCGAGCTTTTCAATCGGGAATTTGACCGAAGTCAAGCCCCGCGCCAAAATCGTGATCCCGCCACACCATCCGGCTCGGGCCCTTTCATGGCTGTCTTGAGCACTTGACGCTCCATTTTCCTTCGCCTAAACACAGGGCGCAACTGCGCGGGCGTTGTGTAGTGGTAAGACCTTAGCCTTCCAAGCTAATGACGCGGGTTCGATTCCCGCCGCCCGCTCCAAATCCCCCCATATTCAAACGCCTTTGACCTGATGCCGCATCTTTCTGCGCGAATCTGCGGCTTTCTGATGGCACAAAGACTCAAAACAAAACGGGGCCCCGAAGGACCCCGCTTTTCAGGTCTTTTCCACCCGAGATCACTTCTCGAAGGCACAGCCTGCCGGAAGGCCGAGTTTGGCCATGATCTTGGCCGCCGGGCACCAGCCGGTGAAGGAGGATTGCAGCAGGTTGGCACCGATGAAAACGGTGAACCAGACGAAATAGGGGCTGACGAACTGGGTCAGCACGACGCTGATCAGAACCATGACGCCGGCAAAGCGGAACATAGCGCGGTCGATGGACATTGAGGTTTCTCCGTGAATGGGATGTCAGATTTGCGACAGATGTAGCAAATCTCGCGATTAAATTCAAGATTATGAATGTGGCTCACACACCCGAACGGACCCGAAAGGTGCCCTGCCCGGTGGCGATCACTTCGCCGGTCTCGTCGACGATGATGCCCTCGGTGAAAAACGTCTTGGCGCCGCCGCCGATGCGCTTGCCGGAGGCGATCAGCCGTGTGCCTTTCGGGCGCGACAGGTAATTGATGCTCATGTTGAGAGTCATGGTCATTTTCTTCACCTCCGGATCGCCCGTGAACGCCCCGGCATAGCCCATCGCCGTATCGAGCATCATGGCGTAATAGCCGCCATGGGGAATGCCGTGACGGTTCTTGTGGATGTCTTGCAGCTCGATCTCCATCCGCGCCACATCCGGCCCCCAATGGGTCATCTCCATGCCGATGTGCTGCGCGGCAAGCGACAGCGCCTCCCAACTGGCCGGGTTGTCCATGTCATAGCTCATGCGTCGATCTCCTCGATCAGGTCTGGACCACTGGCCCGGTTGGAATTCACCGCCTTACCGACGCGGTGGAATCGCAAGGTCTCGTCCGGTGCGGGCTGCATCAGGCGCGCCGCCCCGTGCCCCTCTTCGCCCAGCCATTTACCCCAGTGCTCCGGTGGCAAGATGACCGGAATACGGTGATGAATCTCCGCCATGCGACCCGTGGCCTCCGTCGTCACCATGGCGCAGGTGGACAGCCGCTCGCCATTCTGTTCCCAGTCCTGCCAGATGCCGGCAAAAACCATCGGCCCCTCCCCCGCAGGTTGGATATACCACGGCAGTTTTTCACCGCCCTCAGGCCGGAACCACTCATAGAATCCGTCTGCCGGGATCAGGCAACGGCGCTGACGGCAGGCCTCGCGAAAGGCCGGCTTCTCGGCCAGCGTCTCGGCGCGGGCGTTGATCAGCAGCGGCCCGTCCGAGGGCGATTTATACCAACGCGGCATGAAGCCCCAGCGCATTGGCACGAGGCGGCGCTGCCCCGTAGCCTCATCGCTCTCGCGGTAGACCACATGGATCTGCGTTGTCGGGCAGATGTTGTAATTCGGAAGCGGCGGCAAGTCATTCGCTGGCGAGGCTTCGAAAAGCTGCGCCAAAGCGTCACTTGTCATGGAAAGGGCAAACCGTCCGCACATGGGGGCAATTTAGCGGCTCCTGCGGCGAGGGCCAGAGCAGATCGTGGAGGGTTTGAATATTTGAGCCATCATCGCCCGCAAGCCGCGCGCCTCAGCGATGCGCCTTGCGGGCGATGTCGATCTTCGCGTCCATCATCGACATTTCCTTCATGATCTCGCTGCGCCGCGTCCGGTCGGAGGTCTCGCGCAGCTCTTCGCGGAGTTTTTCCAGCTCCCGCGACAGCGACACAAACTCCGGCACGCCACCGTTCTCTTTGATCAACCGGTTCAACAGCGCGTTTTCCGGGTCGTCCTCACGCGGCAAAGGTTTGCCCGCCCCCGGAAGGTTGTCGAAAGCGCCGTCGCGCTCGGCCTCGGCGATTTTCTGGTTGATCAGGTCGATCAGAGGATGATCCATCTACGCCTCTCTTGCCGCCTTGAACCGGGCAAGGCTGGCCTCCGACCAGACCTCTTTCGGTTTGTAGAAGGCTTCGAATACCGGCGCGCCCTCGGGCAATACGACCCACGGCAGTTTCGTCGAGGTGAAGATATGCACATCCGGCACGATCTCGGCGCGCTCCTCCAGCGTGCCGCAACGCACGAAGGCGAATGCCTCGCCCGACCCCGCGTAATGCGACCAGAGCGCCACCTTGCAAGATGGACAGCGCGCCACGCTCTGGCCATGGCCGGAGTTCGAGGGGGTGGCGATCATCTCGGGAGTGCCTCTGGTGAGCTGGATTTCAGCCGTCTCGACATAGGCGTTGAGCGCAAAGGCCGATCCGGTTTCGCGCTGACACCATGTGCAATGACAGCAATGCACGATCATCGGCCGGGCCGTCATTTCAAATTCGACCTCTCCGCATGTACAGCGCCCGTGCATACCCGTTTCCTCCCCTGCCAGCCCAAATGAAAAAGCCCCCGCATGATCGCGAGGGCTTTTTTGTTTGTCTAGCGCGAACCGTTTATTTCACCATCGCGGTTTCGCGATTTACTTCACGGTGATGCGGCCGTCCGTGTAGGGCGTGTAGGGCGCATGTTCGATCATGTACTCGGCCAGAACGTCGGCGAGATCGGGACCGAAGTCATAGGCGTTCTCAGCGCTCAGGAACATTTTGTAGCCGTCGCCGCCGTTGCGGACGTAGTTGTTCGTCACCGCGCCATAGACCTTGTCCATCTCGATCGGCGCGCCGCCGACCATCACGTCGGAAATACGGGAGCCGACCTCGGCATTAGGGTCCACGGTATAGGACATGCCCGCCACCTGCGGGAAACGACCTGCGCCATCGGCCATCTCGGAGACACCGTTTTCAAGCGCCTCGACGATGGTCGCGCCGGTCACCTGAAAGGTGGAGAGCGTGTTCTGGAACGGCAGAACCGTGAGCACGTCGCCCATGGTCACCTGACCGCCCTGAATCGAGGCGCGCAGACCGCCGCCGTTCTGGATGGCAATCTCGACACCTTGGTCTTTCACACGGTCGAGCATGGCGTCGGCCACGAGGTTACCCATGGCGCATTCGACTGCACGGCAGGTCTCGCGCGAACCGTCGATGTCGGCGGCGGCCTCGGCCACAACCTTGGCTTTCAGCTCGTTGATCGGACCGGCCAGCTCGGAGATGCGCGCCTTGATATCGGCATCTTCGGAGACAGAGGCGTCGAGCAGGATCGGCTCGCCGGTGGCGGAGATCAGCGTGCCTTCGTCGTCGAAGGTCAGCACGAGGTGACCGAGGTATTTCGAATAGGCATAGGCGGAGACGACCGGAACCTCGCCGACCATGGTCGGATAGGCCATCGCGCCTTCGATCTCGTTGGAGAACAGCGTGTGGGAGTGACCGCCGACCACGGCGTCGATGCCCGCGACCTCACCGGCAAGCTCCAGATCCTTGTTCACACCGACGTGGGTCAGTGCGATGATCTTGGTCACACCTTCGGCCTCAAGCTCAGCCACATCGGCGGCAAGGCTGTCGGCTTCATCCTGGAAGATCACGTTCGGGCCGGGGCTGGCAGTTTCCGGCGTATCGACGGCCAGCGCGGAGATGATGCCGATTTTCTCGCCGCCAACTTCCAGCACGACATAGTTTTTCACTTTGCCATTCAGCAGGTTGGACTGGGACACATCGAGGTTGCCCGAGATCACCGGGAAATTCGCATGCTCGATCAGTTTGAGCGTGCCTTCCGGGCCATCGTCGAATTCGTGGTTGCCCAGCGCCATCACGTCATAGCCGATCTTGTCCATCATCTCGGCTTCGACATCGCCCTTGTAGGTCGTGTACATCAGCGAGCCCTGATACTGATCGCCCGCGTCGAGCAGGAGAACATTCTCACCGTCCAGTTCCGCACGCATCTCTGCGACTTTCGTGGCCAGACGGGCATAGCCGCCAAAGCACTCACCGGCCGCGTTGTCCTCTTCGGCGCAGGTGTTGTCGTATTTCGTGATCGGCTCGATCCGGCTGTGCAGATCGTTGGTGTGCAGGATGTGCAGCGTGTATTCGGCATGCGCAGCACCGGCCATAAGAGCCATCGCGGCGGTGGTGGTGAGAACTTTTTTGAGCATATCTTGCCCCCTGTTAAACTAGATGACTTCCAACCTGACCGGTCTTGACCATCGAGTCAAAGCCCGAAATCGCAAAAAGGCCTACATCCGCAAGATCACGGATCGGTAACGCTGAAATGACAGGCAGATTAAAGCGGTTCGGCTTCGTCGATTTCACCCCGCGCGCCCCGCTTCGTCAAAACGTCAGGCCAATCCCTTGATGTTGCAGCGCTTCTCAAAGGGAACGACCTCAGCGAGGGCCACATATTGTAGCGCAACATCTATCGGTTTCCGACCATCCACCCGTCCAGCACCTCATGCGCAAGCCGCTCGGGATCGCTGTCGAGGCGCCCGGTGATCAGCCGCATCCAGGCCGCAGCCATGATCGTCTCCGCCAAAGCCTCCGCCTGTGCCCCTTCGATCAGTTCGCCGCGCGCCTGAGACCGGTCGACCACCTCGGCCAGCGCCACGAGACGCTCCTTGCGGTAGCGCTCCAGCGCCTCGGCCACATCCGCATCCGATTGCGCCTCGGCGATGATCAGCGCGAAGACCTGCCCTTCCGCGGTCCGCCAGAAATCGAAGACATAGCGGTAGAAAGCAGCCATCGTCGCGATCAGCGTCCCCTTGTCCTCATGCACATGCTCGCCCTTGGCGCGCTCGTAGACCGCCACCAAAAGTGCACCGCGCGAGGGCCACCATTTGTACAGCGTCGCCTTGCCGGCGCGGGCACGTTTGGCCACCGCCTCCATGCTCAGCCCCTTCACGCCCTTGTCGCGCAGAATCTCCTGCGCCGCGCCCAGAATCGCCTCCTCCGTCGCCGGGTTGCGTTTTGCCCCGATCGAGCGCCTTTGCGGCTTTGCACATGACCCTGTGAGATCTTCCACCTGATCGGCCACCCGATTCCTCCTTTACACATCTGAACGCATCGTTCATATAAGCATAACGAAACGCACCGTTCCCTTTGGAGATAACACATGTCCATGTCCGCCGCCATACCCGCCGCCCCGAAACGCCCGAATCGCATCCGCTTCAGCTTTTTCGTCTTCCTCGGCGTCTACCCGCTTGTCACCGCTCTGATCTACGCCCTCGCGCCGCTCACCTCGGAGTGGCAAATCTGGCAACGCAACCTCGTCATGGTGCCGATGATCGTGCTGTCCATGGTCTTCGTCATCATTCCGCGCATTCACCGCCATTGCCACCGCTGGCTCTAAGCCCAGGATTTATGCAAACCCGGTGCACTCCGGGCGCGGACACAAAGTCTCATTGACCGGGGCGCGCGGCGCTGGCATCTGGAAGCCATGCTGATTTACAAAATCTTTCGCGCCCCCGAATGGGCCATACTGCAAACCAACGGCGAGACCCTCGGCGCCCCTGTCGATCTCGCCGATGGCTACGTTCATTTCTCCACCGGCGTGCAGGTCAGAGAGACCGCCGCCAAATGGTTCGCGGGAGAGGACAACCTGCATCTTCTCGCCGTCGAGAGCGACACGCTCGGGCCCCATCTGAAATGGGAGCCCTCGCGCGGCGGGGCGCTGTTCCCGCATCTCTATCGCGCCCTGACCCTTGAGGACCTCCTCTGGGTCAAACCGCTGCCGCTGGCACCCGAAGGCGCGGCCGAGGCTGCCACCGACAGCCATCTCTTTCCGGAGGACCTCTGAATGTCGCTCTTCGAACAGCTCGGCATGGTCATGCTGCGCAGCCTCGATCCGGAGAAATCGCATCACTTCGCGCTCTCGGCCCTGCGCGCGGGGCTTGCGCCCCTGCCCGGTCCGGTCACCTCGCCGCGTCTCAAGACCAAATTCGCCGGAATGGAGATGCCCAACCCGATCGGTCTGGCCGCAGGCTTCGACAAGAACGCCGAAGCGATCCCGCAGCTGTCCCGCGCGGGCTTCGGCTTTATCGAACTGGGTGCCGTGACGCCGCGCCCGCAGCCGGGCAATCCGAAACCCCGGCTCTTTCGCCTCACCGAAGATCAGGCGGTGATCAACCGTTTCGGCTTCAACAACGACGGCATGGAGGAGATCACCAACCGTCTCGCCCGCTGCCGCCACTCCCATCACCGCACAGACATCCCGGTCGGGCTCAACCTCGGCGCCAACAAGGACAGCGAGGATCGCGCCGGTGATTTCGCCAAGGTTCTGGCGCGTTGCGGCAATTTCATCGACTTTGCGACCGTCAACGTGTCGAGCCCCAACACCGAACGCCTGCGTGATCTGCAAGGCCCCGAAGCGCTCGAAGCGCTGCTGGCCGGGGTGATGGATGCCCGCAAGGGGCTCGATCACAACGTGCCGATCCTGTTGAAAATCGCCCCCGATCTCGACAATTCAGAACTGATGGAAATCGCCGAAGTAGCGCGCAAGGCGGCCCTCGACGGGGTCATCGCCACCAATACGACGCTTTCGCGCGAAGGTTTGAAATCTGCACATAAGAACGAGGCAGGCGGGCTTTCCGGGAAACCTTTGTTCGAAAAGTCCACGCGCGTGCTGGCGCAGCTCTCGCGTCATCTGGGTACGGACGTGCCTTTGATCGGTGTGGGCGGCGTCGGATCGGCACTTGATGCCTACACGAAAATTCGCGCGGGGGCCTCTTTGGTGCAGGTCTATTCCGCGATGGTCTATCACGGCCTGTCGCTGGCCCCGCGCATCGCCCGCGGACTGGACGAATTGCTTGAGAAAGACGGCTACGACAGTGTTCTGGAGGCCGTCGGCACCGGACGCGACGCCTGGCTTTAGAATTCTGGTCCGGCGTCAGAGCGCCGCGCGTTCCAGCGCCGGGTATTTCCAGAACAGCGTCGCACCGCGCGCCACGTAGCTGACCATCAGCGCGGCCCAAAGCCCGTGATTACCCATCAGCGGGATCAGCGCCGCCACCGCCAGAAGGTAGATCCCCAGCGACAGCGCCGCCATGTTGCGCATGTCCCGCGTCCGTGTCGCGCCGATGAAAATCCCGTCGAGCATCCACGAGCCAAGCCCCACCACCGGCACGGCCACCATCCACGGCAGATACACCCGCGCCTCAGCGCGCACATCCGGCGCGGTGGTCATCACGTCGATGATCATGCCGCCGAAAATCGCGAAGACCGCACTCAGTAGCACCGCCGAAAGCAGCCCCCAGAACGAGGCCAGCAACGCGCCCCGTCGCAGCGCATAGGCGGAGCGCGCGCCCAGCGCCTGCCCGACGATGGCCTCGGCGGCAAAGGCGAACCCGTCGAGCGCATAGGCGGTGATCGAGACGAATTGCATCAGAATGTTGTTGGTCGCCAGCGTCACCGTGTCGAACCCCGCCGACAGGAAGGTGAAGCTGACCATGATGGTCAGCAAAAGCACGGAGCGGATCAGGATGTCGGTGTTGACCTTCGCCATATGGATCAGGCGCGCGCGGTCGAACACCCGCGGCCAGTCGCGCCAGGCCGGCACGGCAAAAGCATCGCGACACAGCCACAGGCCCATCAGCGCACCGCTGATCTCGGCGGCGAAGGTGGCATAGGCCACACCGCGCACCCCCCAGCCCAGCCCCAACACAAACCAGAGATCGAGCGCGATGTTTACCCCGTTCATCCAGAGTTGCAGCGCCAGAACGCCACGCGTGCGCTCCTGCGCAATGAGCCAGCCGGTCAGACCATAGACCGCGATGGCAAAGGGCGCCGACCAGATGCGGATCGAGATATAAGAACGGGCGAGCGCCTCCACCTCCGGGGTCGCGGGCGAAAGCCGAAATGACAGCCAGAGGATCGGCAGTTGAAAAACGATCAGCGCCAGCCCGCCCGCAAAGGCGATCATCAGAGCGCGGGTCAGAAGCGCCGCCACCTCGCCCGGTTGGCCAGCCCCCCGCGCCTGAGACACCAACCCCGTCGTGCCCATGCGCAGAAAGCCAAAAATCCAATAGATCGAGGCCAGGATGATCGCCCCGAGACCGACCGCCCCGATGGGGGCCGCCTCCCCCATCTGCCCCACGACGCCGGTGTCGACCGCGCCGAGGATCGGCACGGTGGCATTCGAGAGCACGATGGGAATGGCGATCTTAAGAACCCGGCGGTGGCTCAGGTCCGGCGGAGCGGCACTCATGCCACGGGGTCGGGTCTTGTGTCGGGCATCAGGAAATGTCCCATCGCCTGCACCGTCGGACGCGCCCGGTTGTCCTGCCAGGCTTCGACCCGGACGGAGGCGTAGCGCCGTCCCGCGCGGGTGATCTCGGCGCGGGCATAGGCATCGCGCGGCAGGCCGGAACGCAGGTAATCCACCGTCAGGTCGATGGTTTTCGGAAATTTCGGCAGGATCTCTCCCGCGTCCCCCGCTTCGATCCGCGGCCAGACCATGGACCAGCTCAGCGAAATCAGCGCGGTGACTTCGAGAAAGGCGGCCAACGCCCCGCCATGCAGCGCGGGCAGCGTCGGGTTGCCGATCAGATCGGGTCGGAACGGCATGATCCCGGTCAGCTCATCGCCGCGGCGTTCGAATTCGAACCCCATGAAGGAGACATAGGGCACGCGCGCCACCAGCTCCGCGAGGGCGGCATCCCGGCGTTCCTTGACGACCTGAATCGGCTCGGGTTTCGAACGGCTCATGATGCGCCCCTTTCCACGGTGAAGGCGCCGGTGGCCGCCGCGACCGGCACGTCGCTGGCACCGTCGGTCGCGGAAACCCGGACAAAGGCCACGGCACGGGTGACATGGTAACAGATGGCATGGGCGGTGATCGTCGTCCCCGGTTTCGCCGCCCGCATGTAGTCGATACGCAAATCGAGCGTCGCGGTGGAGATCCCTGCCCTGGGGTGGCTCATCACGGCAGCTCCGGCACAGGTGTCCATCAGCGCCGAAATCGCCCCGCCATGGATCACGCCGGTTTCCGGATCGCCGATCAGCTTTTCCGCATAGGGCATGAGAATCTCCGCCTGCCCGTCGCCGATCTGTTCGAGCGACATGCCGAGCGCTGCGCAATGTGGCAGATGCTCGATGAACTGGCGGGCCATTTGGGTGCGTGCGTCATCCATGACGAAAATTGTGACCTTTTGGACAAGTTGGCCTCCATAATGTGAGATGATCCCAGCGCCGCAAGGGCAAATTGCCCCGATTTCCGACAATTCCCGCGTGACGTAACAGCACCCCGCGCACATGCCGCCGTCCCTCCCCGCCGCGACGGGCCTTGATCCCCTGCCATGCGGTTTACTATGCTGACCGTACCGTCCCGAATTGAGTTGCGGAACTGAACTCATCTGTTTAGATGCAACGTGAGGAGAGAGAGAAGCCATGTCTGACCGACGTCTCACGTTCAAAGAAATGTGCGCGCAGTTCGATGTGACACCGCGCACGTTACGTTATTACGAATATATCGAATTGCTGGCCCCCGAGAAGGAGGGCCGCTCCCGCTATTACACCCCGCGCGAAGTGGCGCGGATGACACTGATTTTGCGCGGGCGCAAATACGGGTTCTCCCTTGAAGAAATCCGTCAGTGGCTGTTGATCTACGAAGAAAAGGGCACCCAGGCCCAGGCGCAGGCCTTTGTCGAACTGGCCGACCGTCAGCTTGTCGCGCTCGAAGAGCAAAAACGCGAGTTGGAAAAGGCGATCGGCGAGTTGAAGGAACTGCGCGCCGAGACGATGAAAGACGCGTAGACCGTGCACCTGCCCTGAGGCGGCGCACCGGAACAGTGACCTGAACGCGACGCGGCGTTCTTTCGCCGCCGCCGGGAAACACGCCCCGGGGAGCAGGGGCGTTCGCTTTCACCCCATGGGATGAAAACGCTGATTTTTACAAAAAATCCAAAGCGCTTTAAGTGCAATTTTCAAGGGAAAACAGGCAAAAATTTGCAATGCATACCAAACCGTTTGCATTGCCGATAACGAATGCGTAATTTTACCGTAACGCTCAGCGGGCTGCGGATTTGGAAGCCATCCGAAATGACGCCACGTTTCGAATGAAGCGGCATCGCAAATGCGATTAGGGTGGGGCCGAAGGCTGACCTTCGCGCCTCTGACGGGGAGCCGTTCCATGCAATTGAGCACGGGACATGCCACCCAAGCGACGAGAACCGGAGAAGGCCGACGTGACGACCAAAGAGGTGATGACCATTCGCGAAATGTGCGATGCGTTCGACGTGACGCCCCGCACGCTGCGCTTTTATGAAGCCAAGGAATTGCTGTTCCCGATCCGGGAGGGTCAGAAACGGCTGTTCACCAAGCGGGACCGGGCGCGTTTGACGCTGATCCTGCGCGGAAAGAAATTCGGCTTTTCCCTTGAGGAGATCCGGCAGTTGCTTGATCTCTACAAGGAAGAGGACGAAGGCGAGGCGCAGATGCGTGAGACGCTTGTGGCGTATCACGAGAAGCTCGCGGGGATGGAAGCGCAGAAACAGGCGCTGATCGCGGTGATGACCGATCTGGAAGATGAAATTGCGTTTGTCGAAGGACAGATCGCAGGATTGAAACGCGCGGAGTGAGGCAACGCTCCCGCGCGCCATGCAAGGGAGAGACGCCATGCCGAGCTACACGGCTCCGACGAAAGACATTCAATATGTTCTGCACGATGTGCTGAACATTTCCGGCTCCGACATTCCGGGCTATTCCGATCTTGAGCCCGAGTTCACCGAGGCCATTCTCGATGCCGCCGGCCAGCTCGCCTCCGAAGTGATCGCACCGCTGAACGTGGTGGGCGACAAGGAAGGCTGCACCTTCGAGAACGGCGTGATCACCACGCCCACCGGTTTCAAGGACGCCTTCGAGCAGGTCAAAGAAGGCGGCTGGCCGGGGCTCGATCTGCCCGAAGAGTTCGGCGGTCAGGGCCTGCCCTATCTGATGAGCACCGCCGTGGGCGAGATGTTCTCCGCCGCGAACCAGGCCTTTACGATGTATCAGGGCCTGACCCATGGTGCGGCCTCGGCGATCCTTGTGCATGGCACGGATCAGCAAAAGGCCACCTACCTGCCGAAGATGACCTCCTGCGAATGGACCGGCACGATGAACCTGACGGAACCGCATTGCGGCACCGATCTGGGCCTCATGCGCACCAAGGCCGAGCCGCAGGCGGATGGCTCCTACAAGATCTCCGGCCAGAAGATTTTCATCTCGGCGGGCGATCACGACATGTCCTCGAACGTCATCCACCTCGTGCTGGCGAAAATCGTTGGCGGCCCCGAGGGGATCAAGGGCGTGTCCCTGTTCATCGTGCCGAAATACATCGTCGATGAGGATGGCAATCCGGGCGCGAAAAATGGCGTGTCGGTCGGCTCCATCGAGAAGAAAATGGGCATCCACGGCAACTCGACCTGTGTGATGAACTATGACGAGGCCACCGGCTATCTCTTGGGCGATATGCACAAAGGCATGCGCGCCATGTTCACCATGATGAACGAAGCCCGTCTCGGTGTCGGCATGCAGGGCCTCGCCCAAGCCGAAGCCGCCTATCAGAACGCCGTGATCTACGCCAAGGACCGTCTGCAAGGCCGCGCCGTCACCGGCGTCGCGAACCCGGAGGGTCCTGCCGATCCGCTGATCGTGCACCCGGACATTCGCCGCAACCTGATGGATCAAAAGAGCTTCATCGAGGGCGCCCGCGCCTTCATGCTCTGGGGCGCGCAGCTCATCGACCAGGCGCATCGTTCCAAGGACAAGGACGCCGATGGCCTCATCTCCCTGATGACCCCGGTGCTCAAAGGCTTCTTGACCGATAAGGGTTATGAGGCGACGGTCAATGCGCAGCAGGTCTATGGTGGCCACGGCTATATCGAGGAATGGGGCATGTCGCAATTTACGCGCGACGCCCGGATCGCCATGATTTATGAAGGTGCGAACGGCGTTCAGGCGCTCGATCTCGTCGGCCGCAAACTGGCGACCGATGGCGGCAAGCATGTCATGGCTTTCTTCGAGATGGTGAAATCTTTCTGCAAAGAGAACGGCGAAGGCGAGATGGCCGAATTCGTCGATCCGCTGAAAGCCGCCTCCAAAGACCTTCAGGGCGCGGGCATGTTCTTCATGCAGAACGGCATGAAAAACCCGAACGCGGCGCTGTCTGGCTCGTATGATTTCATGCATCTCTTCGGCTATGTCTGCCTCGGGCTGATGTGGGCGCGGATGGCGAAAGTGTCGCTGGCGGCTCTGGAAAACGGCACGGACGACCCGGAGTTCCACCAGAACAAGCTCACCACCGCGCGCTATTACATGGCGCGGCAACTGCCGATGACCGGCACGCTTTTGAAACGCATCGAATCCGGTGCCGATCCGGTGATGACTCTCCCCGCCGAGGCGTTCTAAACTCTGCGCAACCCGAAACTGAGGCCCTCGCCCATCCCGGCGGGGGCCTTTCCATTTCAAGCGTCCGAAAAGACGAAATGACGGAGCGTAACCATGCCGAAGCGGTTCAGAATGACGCGGCGTTTTCCTGTTTCCATGACCGAAGACGGGTATCGTCGCCTCAGGCAGTTCGCGAGGGAGGCGGGCTTGGACGAGGGAGAGGCTTTGTCTTTCCTGTTCGAGAATTTCTCCTCCGTCACGGATGAAGAAAAGCTGACGCACCGCCTGCGCCTGTTCAATTCCGAACTGGCCGGGCGCAAACGCTGACGATCGAGACTGGCCTGCAGGCCGGACCCTGAGGAGGACTGAATGACTGAAGCCTATATTTACGACGCCCTGCGCAGCCCGCGCGGCAAGGGGCGCAAAGACGGAAGCCTGCACGAGGTGACCTCGGCCGCGCTTTCCGCGCAGATGCTGAACGCCGTCAAGGAGCGCAACGGCCTTGAGGGCCATGCCGTCGAGGATGTGATCTGGGGCAACGTGACCCAGGTCGGCGAACAGGGTGGCTGCCTTGCGCGAACCGCCGTTCTCGCTTCCGATCTCGATCAGAGCATTCCCGGTCTGGCGATCAACCGCTTCTGCGCCTCCGGCATGGAAGCCGTCAACATCGCCGCCAATCAGGTCAAGGGCGGCGCGGGCATGGCCTATATCGCCGGCGGCGTCGAGATGATGGGCCGGGTCGCCATGGGCTCCGACGGGGCGGCGATTGCCGTGGACCCGTCCTTGGCAATGAAAACCTATTTCGTGCCCCAGGGCATCTCGGCGGACATCATCGCCACCGAATACGGGTTCTCCCGCGAAGAGGCCGATGCGCTTTCCGTCGAGAGCCAAAACCGCGCCGAAGCCGCGTGGAAGGACAACCGCTTCGCGAAATCCATCGTGCCGGTCAAGGACATCAACGGCCTGACCATCCTCGACCATGACGAATACATGCGTCCGGGCACGACCGTCGAGACGCTCGGCGCGCTCAAAGCCTCCTTCAAGGACATGGGCGAGGTGATGCCGGGCTTCGACAAGATCGCGCTGATGAAATATCCGCATCTTGAGAAGATCAACCACATCCACCATGCGGGCAACTCGTCGGGCATCGTCGATGGCTCCGCCGCCGTTCTGATCGGCAACAAGGAATTCGGTGAGAAATGGGGCCTCAAACCCCGCGCCCGCATCCGCGCGACCGCCAAGATCGGCACCGATCCGACCATCATGCTCACCGGCCCCGTGCCCGTGACCGAGAAAATCCTCAAGGACAGCGGCATGTCGATCAATGACATCGACCTGTTCGAGGTGAACGAGGCCTTTGCCGCCGTGGTGCTGCGCTTCATGCAGGCCTTCGATGTCGACAGCTCCAAGGTCAACGTCAACGGCGGCTCCATCGCCATGGGTCACCCGCTGGGCGCGACCGGCGCGATCATCATCGGCACGCTTCTGGACGAGCTTGAGCGCAAGGGCCTTGGCACCGGCCTTGCCACGCTCTGCATCGCATCCGGCATGGGTGCGGCCACAATCATCGAGCGCGTGTAAGGGGAGGAACAGCATATGACCGATTTTCATTATTCCGTCGACGCGGACGGCGTCGCGATCATCACCTGGGACATCCCCAACAAGTCCATGAACGTGCTCTCGATGGAGGGCATCGCCGAGCTGGATCAATGCATCGACAAGGCGCTTGGCGACGACGCCGTGAAAGGCATCGTCGTGACCTCCGGCAAGGACACGTTCGCGGGCGGCATGGATCTTAATATCATCGCCAAGATGAAGGACGCCGCCGGGGACAACCCGGCGCAGGGTCTCTTTGACGGGCTGATGAGCATGCACGCGATCCTGCGCAAACTGGAACGCGCGGGCATGGACCCGAAGACCAACAAGGGTGGCAAGCCCGTCGCCGCAGCCCTGCCCGGCACGGCGCTTGGCATCGGACTCGAATTGCCTTTGTCCTGTCACCGCATCTTTGCCGCCAACAATCCCAAGGCCAAGATTGGCCTGCCGGAGATCAAGGTCGGCATTTTCCCCGGCATGGGCGGCACCACGCGCGTCTCGCGCATGGTCGGCGCGATGGCGGCGGCGCCGATCCTTCTCGAAGGCAAGATGCTCGATCCGATGAAAGCCAAAGGTGCGGGGATCATCCACGAGGTGGTGGAACCCGGTGAGCTTTTGGCGAAAGCCAAAGAGTGGGTTTTGAGTGCGAAAGACGCCGACATCGTCAAACCCTGGGACGCCAAGGGCTGGAAAATGCCCGGCGGCGCGCCTTATCACCCCGCCGGTTTCATGACCTTCGTCGGCGCCTCCGCCATGGTCAACGGCAACACCCAGGGCGTCTATCCGGCGGCGAAAGCCTTGCTCTCCGCCGTCTACGAAGGCGCGATGGTGCCGTTCGACACCGCGCTCAAGATCGAAGCCCGTTGGTTCACCCATGTGCTGATGAACCCGTCTTCCTCCGCGATGATCCGGTCCCTGTTCATCAACAAGGAAGCACTGGAAAAGGGCGCGAACCGTCCCGAGGTCGCGGACCAGACCGTCAAAAAAGTCGGCGTCTTGGGCGCGGGCATGATGGGCGCGGGCATTGCCTATGTCTCGGCGAATGCGGGCATTGAGGTCGTGCTGATCGACATGAAGCAAGAGGCTGCGGACAAGGGCAAAGCCTATTCCGAGAGCCTCCTCGACAAGGGAATCAGCCGCAAGAAAGTGACGCCGGAGAAGAAAGAGCAAGTGCTCTCCCGCATCACCGCGACAACCGATCTCGACGCTCTGAAAGGATGTGATCTGATCGTCGAAGCCGTGTTCGAGGACATCGGCGTCAAGGCGGAGATGACGAAAAAGGTCGAGGCCATCGTCGGCGAGGACTGCATCTTTGCCTCCAACACCTCGACCCTGCCGATCACCGAGCTGGCCAAGGCGTCGGTCCGACCGGAGCAGTTCATCGGCATCCACTTCTTTTCCCCTGTCGACAAGATGCTCCTCGTGGAGATCATCAAGGGCAAGGGAACCGGTGACGTCGCCGTGGCGAAAGCGCTCGACTATGTGCGCCAGATCCGCAAGACGCCGATCGTCGTGAATGACGCGCGGTTCTTCTACGCCAACCGCTGCATCATTCCCTACATCAACGAGGGTGTGCGCATGGCGGCCGAGGGTGTGGATCTGCCGCTGATCGAGAATGCCGCCAAGCTTTTGGGCTTCCCGCTCGGGCCGCTTCAGCTCATCGACGAGACCTCGATTGATCTCGGTGTGAAGATCGCGAAAGCCACCAAAGCCGCCATGGGCGACGCCTACCCGGACGCGGCCGTCGATGAGGTGGTGTTCTGGATGTACGATCAGGGGCGTCTGGGCAAAAAAGCCAACGCGGGCTTTTACGACTACGACGAGAAGGGCAAGCGCGGCTTCCTCTGGGAGGGCTTCAACGCCGAGTTCCCGGTGGCCGACGCCCAGCCCGATCTGGATGAGGTCCAGCACCGCCTGATGATGGCGCAGGTCTTGGAGGCCGTCCGCGCGCTCGAAGAAGGCGTGTTGGAAGACATCCGCGAAGGCGACGTCGGCGCGATCCTCGGCTGGGGCTTTGCGCCCTGGTCCGGCGGGCCGTTCTCTTGGCTCGACATCATCGGTGCCGGTAAAGCGGTCGAGATTTGCGACAATCTCACCGCCACCCACGGGCCGCGCTTCGAGACGCCGAAACTCCTGCGTGAGATGGCGGCCTCCGGCGAGACCTTCTATGGCCGCTTCGGCGCGGGTGTGGACAGCAAAGCCGCCTGATCGGCGCCAACAGTACGATAGAGCCCTTCCCTTCGGGGGAGGGCTTTTTCATGACTTCTCGTCTTTCGCGTGCTCCCCTCGGGCGGATTTCAGATCGCGCGCTCGGATTTCTCCTCGCGGCGTTGCGGCTGCATCCGCATCCACTGGGCGTCCTGCGCATCCTCGTCCAAAAGCGCATCGACAAACACCCGCGCCTCGGTCAGCGACAGCACCTCATAGCCCGGCACAAACCGGTCCTCCATCAGATCGGCAATGCTCATCACCTCTTCCGCCGGGCAATGAAACAGCGCGCCGATATTGGCGAACACCACCTGCTCCGTCGCGAAATGCAACACGATGACCAGCACCGCCTGATGCGGACGGGCGCGTTCGATGCCCTTGTAGCCCTCAAGCGCCAGCGCCGGGATCAAGGTAAACGGATCGCCGAACATCGCCTCGCCCGTGTCGCTCTCGACCATCACCGGCTGTTCCGGCAAAAGCAGCATCTCGGCGCGATTGCCCAATGCGCCCGGCGGAACGACAAGCGGCCAGTGCTGCATCGGCACCGATCCGTGACCGAGATAAGCCCAGCTGCGGGAAATCGTCCCGACCGCCTGCATACCCTCGTCGAAGGTCAGGATCTTGTCGCCTTCCTTGATCTCCGCCACATCGCGCCATCCCCTGGCCGTGGCGATCTGGGTTCCGGCGATGAGACCGCTGGTCAGAACCGGCTGCATCCCCTGCAGAGTGCCATCCCAGGCCCCCGTCCGACCGGAGGCCTCGCGGAGCGGTTCCCTGCGCAACATCTGACCCAGTTTCATCATCGCTTCATCCCCATGAACGAGAGCCTGTGACCGAAGTTTTTTGCGGGTGGCAGCCCGTCGTTTCCTCACACGCCCTCTTTGCAGGTTCAGAAAATCGCCCGGCTGCGGTCAGAGTTCGGCCCGAATGGGACGGAAATACGGCACAATTTCGACACAGGCGGTAATTGAACCGATTTCATTCAATTGTTCGCGAATTTGGTAACAGTCTTTTAAGAAATTTTTCCCGCGTCTGCGGATTAACCAATTTTTCAAGGACCCGCGGCCACGCCGCTCCCGATGTCCCTCTGGAATCACGCGTCGATTCGAGCCCTCCCGCCAAAGCCCAAGCCCCATCCCACAGGTTTCATTAACCAATTTGCCGCAATCGCGACACAGTCCCGCCGTCAACTCAGTCGAAGCGATAGTCAAATCGGGCAATGTCCGGGGCCGCAATGCGCGCCACCGCCTCCGCATCCGCATCCGTGTAGAAAGACCGCACATCGCGACTGCGCTCCGACGCGTTCACCCGCCCAATCGGCGACAGATCGAACCCCAAATGATCCCAGAGCGGTGCAAGATCCTCGTCCAGCGCCTCAAGCCGTACATAATGGCTGGCCCGCTCCACGCCCGCCCCGTCGCACATGTAGCTGCTGTAAGGCGCAGACAGGCTGCGCAGGGTTTCGGGCGCGTTCAGAAAGCCGGTGAAACTCTCCGCCCTGGCCAGCCGTACCGCCGGATGATCCCAGCCCTGCGCCCGCAGCCAGTGATAATAGGACACGATCCGGTCCCACGGATTACGCACCAGCGTAAAGATGAAATAGCCGCCAAACGCGTCGCGCGGCACCAGCCCCTCGATGTCGGAGAGCCGGGAATGCTTCCAAAGCCGCCCCGCCGCCTCCATCTGCTTGATCCGCCCGCGCCGCTTCACCGCTTTCGGCGTATCCCCGATCAGGATGTCATCCGCCATCGCCCGCGCCTCGAGCGCCTGCGTCAAAGCCGTGCCCCCGGTCTTGGGGATATGCACGAAAATATAGTGGCGTCCGGGCGAAATGATCATGTTCCGACCCTAACCGAACCCGGGATCGCCGCCCAGAGGGATTGTCCTGAGAGATTGTCGCCCCGGATGATCCCCGCTAGAGTACCGTCAAACAATGGAAAGAGCAGCCCGCGCATGATCGCGCTCACCGAATTCGAACGTCTCGAGGCCCCCGGCCTCTGGCTTCCCGACGGGGAAAGCCAGCGCCGCCCCGTGATCGTTTCCGTGGGGGAGGCAACCCTGACGCTTTCGGAATCGCGCACCGACGGTCAGGCGCTGACCCATTGGTCGCTTCCGGCCATCGAACGCATCACACCGGAGGGCGAAAGCCCCGTGCGCTACCGCCCCGCCCCCGACAGCGCCGAGGAGCTGGAGATCGAGGACGAGCTGATGAACGAGGCCATCGCCCGCATCCGCCGCGCCATCGACCGTGCCCGCCCCCATCCCGGACGGCTGCGCGGCGGGTTGATCAGCCTCGCGGTCGCGGCCCTTCTCGGGCTTGGCCTGTTCTGGCTGCCCGGCGCGCTGATCCGTCAGGCGGTGACCATCGTCCCGACCGTGACCCGCGCCGAAATCGGCCAGGAACTGCTCGACCGCATCCGCCGCCTCTCCGGCGCACCCTGCGACACGGTGCATGGGGCGCGGGCCCTCAACAAGCTGAAAATACGGCTCATTCCCGGCGGCGGCGGCCAGATTGTCGTGCTCACCAGCGGCGTTGCGATCTCCCAGCACCTGCCCGGCGGCATCGTGCTCCTCAACCGGGCCGTGGTCGAGGATCACGAGGATCCGGATGTGGTTGCGGGCTATGTGCTGGCCGAGATTGAGCGCGCCCGCGAGGAAGACCCGCTCGAAAGGCTGTTGCGCGAGGCCGGGCTGATGACCTCTCTGCGGCTGCTGACCACCGGGCATATTCCGCCCGAAGTGCTCGACGCCCATGCCGAAAGCCTTCTGACCGCGCCGCTGGCCGGACCGGACCGCGACAAGCTGATCACCGCCTTCGCAGAGGCTCAGGTCCACAGCGCACCCTATGCCTATGCGCTCGACATCACCGGCGAAACCGTGCTGTCGCTGATCGAGGCCGACGGGGTCAGGATCGAGACCACGCGGCCCGTTCTCTCGGATGGCGACTGGGTAGCGCTTCAGGGCGTCTGCGGCGGCTGATCTTTCCGAGACACAGCACCCCACAAAAGAAATCCCCCGCCAGATGCGGGGGTTTCTTTTTGTTGTTCTGCCTCGTCTAACTCAACGCTACTTGCGTGCGAATGCGTCCCCGTAGCCGGCCCCCCGGACCATCGCCAAAGCGGACAGGGTTTGCTCGGGCCGGTCGAAAGGACCGGCCAGAACAATCTTCAAGGGCTTGCCGCCGCGTTGCAGGACCTGCGACGAAACCGGAAAACCCATGGCCGAGAGCCGCGCAATCGAGCGCTCGGCATTGGCGGGTTCCCCGAAGGTGCCCACCTGAACATAGCGCAGAGCCTGCGCCGTGTGTTGTGACGGGGCATCGGCGACCTGAACCGCCGACGGCACACGTTGTGGCGCGACCGATTTGGTCGACACCTGCACCGGAACCGTTCCCGGCGCAGCGACCGTCTGAACCATCGTGCGTTTCCTGACCGGGGTGCCGAACAACCATTCCCAGAAGGTCTTCTTGCGCGGTGCATAGAGGTCATGGGCAGGCACCGTTCCGGTCCAGACCTGCGCCATTTGCAGATCGCCCCGCGCCGTCAGAGGCCCGCGGTTCGGATTGAGTCGCCCATCGGTCCAGGCGCGTGCATACCCCTCCGGCAAGGTGCCCGCCACCGGCACCGGCAACGCATAAACCTCGACCCCGGCCGCGCGCGCGACCTCGGTTCGATTGCTGTTGTAGGTGGAGAGCCGGGCGCCTGTTCGCGCCTGCATATAGGCCGAGGGGTGCACCGCCTGCGGCCCGCAGCGCACGGCATAACGCCCGTTCGTCTGCATATATTGCGCATCGCTGCCCAAAAGACCGGCGCAGGCATCGGCCATCACCGTACCCGGAGCCGCCTGCGGCACCGTCACCGGCGCGGTGGCCAGCATCACCGGCGGTTGTACCGGAGCCACGGGTGCCACGGGCGCACGTTTCACCGGCACACGCACCAGCGTCGGCTCCGTCGTGGTGATCCGCCCGCCATCGGCAGTGCGCACGGTCACCCCCGCAGGCAGGCGTTTCAGAATGTAGTCCACCTCACCGGTAGAACAGAGCATCCGACCGTTCTGCTCGGCGGCGACACAGCCGCGCTCACCCACGGTCTTGCCCGCCAGCGCTTCGAGCGGCGGCAGAGCGGGTTGTTTGGCGGCGGTTTTCTGAACCGGAGCGGCAGGCGCGATCAGGGCCGAGGCCACGGTCGGCATCGGTGCTTCGGTCGGCTTCGTCGTCGCAGGCGCGGCCGAGGTCGCGGGCCCAACCTGCACCATCGGCGCAGCGGAGGTTTTCGGCGCGGCCTGCACCGGCGCGCTGGCAACCTGTGTCCCCACAGGATCGGGGATCACCGGCAGATGGTCTTCGACATTGGCAAAAGTCGGCTTGAAGCCACAGAGCACGTCGCGGCTGCGGGTCACACGCGGCACCCAATGCACCGCGGCGCCATCGCCCGCGCGCACATAGACGCAGCCGCGGCTGTCGACATATTGCGTGCCCTTGTAGGACAGCGGCGGATATTCCGCCGGCTGCTCCGCATTGAAAAGCGACCGCGCATCGGATTGATGAATCCCGATGACCGCCACCCCCGTCGTCGCGAGAAGAACCGCAACGGATACCGTTCTCAAAGCCTGCATTATGTGGCCCCACACATCTTATTGTGTATGAGCCTAACCCAGAACCGATTCGCTGTTAAGGGGGCAAATCGCTTATTTTGTACCGAACATGCGGTCGCCCGCATCCCCTAGCCCGGGCACAATATATCCATGTTCATTGAGCTTTTCGTCCACAGCCGCTGTGACGATCGGCACATCGGGATGCGCCTCTTCCATCCGCTTGATGCCCTCGGGTGCGGCCAGAAGGCACAGGAAGCGGATGTTTTTCGCCCCCGCCTCTTTCAGCTTGTCAATAGCCGCGACGGAGGAATTGCCGGTCGCCAGCATCGGATCAACGGCGATTACGAGGCGGTCTCCGAGGTCCTCGGGCACTTTGAAATAATATTCGACCGGCTCAAGCGTTTCCTCGTCGCGGTAGAGCCCGACAAAGCCGACGCGCGCCGAGGGGATCAGTTCGAGAATACCGTCGAGCAGCCCGTTCCCCGCCCGCAGGATCGAGATCAGCGCAAGCTTTTTCCCGTCCAGCGTCGGCGCCTGCATGGTTTGCATCGGCGTCTCGATGGTCTTTTCGGTCATATCCAGCTCGCGGGTGACCTCATAGGCCAGAAGCAGGGAAATCTCGCGCAGCAACTGCCGGAACCCCGCCGTCGAGGTCTCCTTGTCTCGCATGATGGTCAGCTTGTGTTGGACAAGCGGGTGTTTCACAACGGTCAGATGATCAAGCATCGGCAGGCTCCAGTTTCTTGGCGACCGCCCCACGGGTCGCTTCATCGCAGAAGGCCGCGTCGAGCGCGGTCTTGTTCAAGTCTTTGAAATCGTCCTCTTCCCAGCCGAAGGTCTCGGCAAGGCGGTCAAATTCATAACGCATGGTGGAATGGAAGAACGGCGGATCGTCCGTCGACACGGTGACTTTCACGCCGCGTTTGCGCAGCTCGGCAATCGGGTGATCAGACCATTTCGGGTAAACGCCGAGCGCGATGTTCGAGCCCGGACAGACCTCCAACACGATCCCGGCTTCGGCAAGCTCATCGACCAGCGCGAGGTCTTCAATGGCACGCACGCCATGACCGATGCGCTCGACCTTCAGGTCACGAAGCGCGTCGCGAATGCTGTCCGGCCCGCCCCATTCGCCCGCATGTGTCGTCAGCCGCAGCCCCGCCTCGCGCGCCATGTCGAAGGCGTATTTGAAATCACCCTGCTTGCCCATGGCCTCGTCACCGCCCATGCCGAAGCCGGTAACGAAATCGCCCTTGGTTTCCTGCGCACAAAGTGCGGTTTTCCTGGCCTGATCCGGCCCGAAATGGCGCACACAGGTCGGGATCGCGCGCATCACGACGCCCGCCTCGCGCTCCATCTCGTCAGCGGCCTGTTTGATCGCGGCAAGGTAATCCTTCCAAGCCTCGACATCGCCGCCCCCGCAGAAATCGGGGGCCAGAAAGCTTTCGGTATAGACCACATTCGAGGCCGCGCTTTCTTCCAGAACGGCTCGGGTCAGGCGATAATAATCCTTGGGTGTTTTCAGGACCGAAGTGGCGGCTTCGTAGACCTTGAGGAAATCCCAGAAGTCTTTGTATTTATAGGCACCTTTCTCGTCGAAAATGCCCGAGAGATCGGTCTTTTGCTCCGCCGCCAAACCGCGAATGAACGCGGGCGGGGCGGCCCCTTCGAGATGCATGTGCAACTCGATTTTCGGCATATCCGTGATGCTCAAAGGAAACTCCTTCCAGGGCCTTCGGCCTCGATCCCAAGGTGATCGGCAATGGAGGCCGCCACGTCGGAAAAGGCCACAGGGCCAATGGGTTTGAGGCCGAGACCATAGCCCAAAACCGGCACCTGTTCACGGGTGTGGTCCGTGCCCGACCAAGTCGGATCGTTGCCATGATCGGCGGTGAAAATCAAAAGATCGCCCTCGCGCGCCCGCTCAAACAGGCGCGGCATCTGGGCGTCGAACCATTCGAGATGGCGGGCATAGCCGGAGACGTCGCGACGGTGGCCATACAGGCTGTCGAATTCGACGAAATTGGCAAAGGTGAAGGAGCCGTCCGGCGCTTCCTCCATCACGTCACAAAGGTGATCGAAGAGCACATGATCCGTACCCTTGCGCACCTCATCCAGCCCCTGCATCGAGAAAATATCGCCAATCTTGCCAATGGCATAGGTCGCGCGCCCGGTAGATTTTGCCCAGTCGCAAATCGTCGGGCTGGGCGGCGCGATGGCATAGTCGTGGCGATTGCCTGTGCGGGTAAAGCCCTCTTCAACCGTACCGATGAAAGGTCGGGCGATCACGCGCCCGATCTTCATCGCATGCAGCGTTGGCGCGAGGTCTTCGCAGAGTTTCAAAAGCCGCTCCAGCCCAAAATGCTCTTCATGGGCGGCGATCTGAAACACGGAATCCGCCGAAGTATAGCAAATCGGCCAGCCGGTCTCGATATGCTCTGCGCCGAACGCCTTGATCACCTCGGTGCCCGACGCGTGGCAATTGGCCAGCGTCCCCCCTGCCCCGCAGAGCTTTGCCGCCAGATCCATCAGGTCCTGCGGGAAAGACGGCTGTTCGTCCGGGAAATAATGCCAATCCCACGGCACTGGCACACCGGCCAATTCCCAATGTCCCGAAGGCGTATCCTTGCCCGGAGAGATTTCGGCGGCCACGCCATAAAGCCCCTCCGGCATCGCTTCCAAGCCCGGCGCGGGATCGGACGTGGCATGCGCCATGGCCGCGCCCAAACCAAGCGCGTCAAGATTTGGCAAATGCAACGGCCCGGACCGCCCGTCTTCGGCGCGCCCCTCGGCACAGGCCTGTGCAATATGCGCGATGGTGTTGGCACCGGTGTCGGGCCGCTCGCCGTTGAAAAACTTGTCCGCGTCAGGCGCACCGCCCAGCCCCACGGAATCCATCACAATCAGAAATGCACGCGCCATGGCTTATCCTGTCACCTTTTCATACACCAAAGGCGGCTCCATCGGGGCCTCCTGACCCAGACGGATCGCCGCCCGGATCGCGGCCTCCGCCCGATCCGCATCCTCGACAGACCGCGCATGGATCGTTGCGATCAGACTATCTTCATCGAGATATTCCCCGATCAAGCAGACATTGGAAAGCCCCACCGCCGGGTCGACTTTCTCGCCGCCCTTGAGACGCCCACCGCCCAGATGCACCACGGCCATACCAAGCGCATGCCCGTCCATCTGCGCCGCATAACCCGGCGCTTCGGCCACCACATCGCGCACCACGGGCGCCGACGGCAGGCGATCACGCCAATGATCGACGAAATCCGCAGGCCCACCCAATTCCGTGATCATCCGCCCGAACCGTTCGGCGGCGGAGCCATCGGTCAGCGTGTCGCGCACCGCCCAGGTCGCCTGATCTATGTCGTCCGACATCCCGCAAAGCACCATCAGCTCGCCGCCCAGCGCACAGGTCGCATCGCAGAGGATGTTGTCCACCTCGCCGTTGGTCAGCGCCTCCATCACCACCATGACCTCGAGCGCATTCCCAAGAGACGGGCACAGCGGCTGGTTCATGTCGGTGATCAGCGCGGAAGTCTTGCACCCCGCCCCGTTCGCCGTGGTGACAAGGCTCTGCGCCAGGGCGCGGGCGTCTTCCACCGTGGTCATGAACGCACCGGACCCGCATTTGACATCGAGCACCAAGGCCTCAAGCCCCGCCGCCAGTTTCTTCGACAGGATCGACGCGGTGATCAGGTCGATGCTTTCGACCGTCCCAGTGACGTCGCGGATCGCGTAGAGCCGCTTGTCGGCGGGCGCGATGGAGCCAGTGGCCGAGACGATGGCGCAACCGACCTGCTCGACGATCTCATGGAACCGCGCATCGGTGACTTCGGTTCTGAGCCCCGGAATGGCTTCGAGCTTGTCGAGCGTGCCGCCCGTGTGCCCAAGCCCACGCCCCGAGACCATCGGCACATAGGCGCCCAGCGCGGCCAAAGCCGGGGCAAGCAAAAGCGACACGCAATCGCCCACGCCGCCGGTCGAATGTTTATCGATCGCGGGCGCAGGCAGGTCCCAGTGCATCAACTCGCCGCTGTCGCGCATCGCCAGCGTCCAGGCAACGCGCTCCGCATCCGCCATGCCGTTCAAAAGCGTCGCCATGGCAAAGGCCCCGGCCTGCGCATCTGTCACCGCGCCCGAGGCCAGCCCTTGCGCGAAAAGAGTCAGTTCCGCCTCGTTGAGTGGCTGATGATCGCGCAGTTTCTCGATGATCTGGCGGGCGTCCATCACATCACTCCATGTGTTCCGGCATGTGATCCGGGGTGAAAGCCCCCGGCAACAGTTCGCCCACCGTCATGGTCAATTCCTTGCCCGTGCGCGACATCATCGTCACCTTGACGTCGGGCCCCGCAAATTCGCGGATCTTCTGGCGGCACCCGCCACAGGGCGGCACGGGCTCGTCGCTGTCGCCGATCACCGCCACTTCGGCAATCTCCGTTTCGCCCCCCAGAACCATGGCCGCAATCGCCCCGGCCTCGGCGCAGGTGCCCTCCGGATAGGCCGCATTCTCGACATTCACGCCAGTATAGACCGCGCCCGAGGCGGTGCGAATCGCGGCCCCCACCCGAAACTTCGAATAGGGGGCATAGGCCTTGGGCTGTGCCTTGGCGGCTTCTTCGAGAAGAGACGCGCGTAGAGACATGGATCACCTCATTTTTGACGGTTTGGTCAAGACTGCGCCGGGGCGAAAGCGGATGCAAGCAAGATGCGCCGAGATCTCGACAATCCGCACCCTCGCGGCGGGCGCACGGCGCGTTTGTGCACAGAACCGGCAAAGATTTGTCGGAATACCCGCCTTTACTGCAAGATTGCGGTTATTCTCCCCTTGCGCGCCGCCCCTTCACGGGCGTAGAGCCATGGCAAACCGGGATGTGACGTCAGGTCGCAGATTTAGTTCAATACTAAACTACCTGCCGGATGCGCCCGCAAGCAACAGGGAGACCCCCATGCCGACGGAAAGCCGCACGACCAACCTGAAGCAGGCCGCACTGGATTATCACGAATTCCCGAAACCCGGGAAACTTGAGATTCGCGCCACCAAACCGATGGCCAACGGCCGCGATCTGGCCCGCGCCTACAGCCCGGGCGTGGCCGAAGCCTGCCTTGAAATCAAGGCCGATCCGACCACGGCCACACGGTATACCGCACGTGGCAATCTTGTTGCCGTGGTGACCAACGGCACCGCCGTTCTGGGCCTCGGCAACATTGGCGCCGCCGCATCGAAACCGGTGATGGAGGGCAAGGCCGTGCTCTTCAAGAAATTCGCCAACATCGACTGTTTCGACATCGAAGTGAACGAAAGCGACCCGGTGAAACTGGCCGAAATCGTCTGCTCGCTTGAGCCGACCTTCGGTGCGATCAACCTCGAAGACATCAAGGCGCCGGATTGCTTTATCGTTGAACAACTCTGTCGCGAGAAGATGAACATCCCTGTGTTCCACGACGATCAGCACGGCACGGCCATCGTCGTCGGCGCCGCCGCAACCAACGCGATGCAGATCAGCGGCAAGAAATTCGAAGACATCAAGGTGGTGTCCACCGGTGGTGGCGCAGCCGGCATCGCCTGCCTCAACATGCTTCTGAAACTCGGGCTCAAACGCGAGAATGTCTGGCTCTGCGACATCGCAGGCCTCGTTTATGAGGGCCGCGAGGAAGAGATGACGCCACAAAAGGCCGCCTTCGCGCAGAAAACCGACCTGCGCACGCTCGACGAGGTGATCGAGGGCGCGGACATGTTCCTCGGCCTCTCCGGTCCGGGCGTGCTCACCCCCGAGATGGTCAAGAAGATGACCAAGCAGCCGATCGTCTTCGCGCTCGCCAACCCGACGCCGGAGATCATGCCGGATCAGGTGAAAAAGGTCGCCCCCGATGCGATCATCGCCACAGGCCGCTCGGATTATCCGAACCAGGTCAACAACGTGCTGTGTTTCCCCTTCATCTTCCGCGGCGCGCTGGACGTGGGCGCGACCGAGATCAACGACGCGATGCAGCTCGGCTGTATCGAAGGCATCGCAGCGCTGGCCCGCGCCACCACCAGCGCAGAAGCCGCCGCCGCCTATCAGGACGAACGGCTGGATTTCGGCCCCGACTACCTGATCCCGAAACCCTTCGACCCGCGCCTCATGGGGGTCGTCGCTTCCGCCGTGGCCAAAGCCGCGATGGAGAGCGGGGTTGCGACCAAACCGGTCGCCGACATGAAGGCCTATAAGGACGCGCTCGACGGGTCGGTGTTCAAATCCGCACTGATCATGCGCCCGGTCTTCGCCGCCGCCTCCCATGCCGAACGCCGCATCGCTTTTGCCGAGGGCGAGGACGAGCGCGTGCTCCGTGCCGCGCAAGGCATGATCGAGGAAACCACCGACAAGCCGATCCTGATCGGTCGCCCGGAGGTCATCGCCATGCGGGCCGAGCGCGCCGGCGTCAAAATCCGTCCCGGCATCGACTTCGAGGTGGTGAACCCGGAAAACGACAGCCGCTACAAGCAATACTGGCAGGCCTATTACAACATCATGGCGCGCAAGGGCATCACCCCGGACCTCGCCAAGGCGATCATGCGCACCAACACCACGGCCATCGGCGCCATCATGGTGCATCAGGACCATGCCGACAGCATGATCTGCGGCACTTTCGGCCAGTACCTCTGGCACCTCAATTACGTGACCCAGATCCTCGGCACCAAAGAGCATCAGCCGACCGGCGCGCTGTCGCTGATGATCCTCGAGGACGGGCCGCTGTTCATCGCCGACACTCATGTCCATACCGAGCCGACACCGAAACAAATCGCCGAAACCGTGATCGCCACCGCCCGCCATGTGCGCCGCTTCGGCATCGAGCCAAATATCGCACTGTGTTCGCACTCGGAGTTCGGCAACCTGAACTGCATGACCGGGCGGCATATGCGGGAGGCACTCGAGATTCTCGACGCCGAGCCGCGCGATTTCGCCTATGAGGGCGAGATGCATATCGACAGTGCGCTGACCCCGGATCTGCGCGCCCGCAATTTCCCGCATTCGCGCCTCGAAGGCCCGGCCAATGCGCTGGTCTTCGCCATCGCAGATGCGGCCTCCGGCGTGCGCAACATTCTCAAAACCAAAGGCGGCGGGCTCGAGGTCGGCCCGCTCCTGATGGGCATGGCCAACCGGGCGCATATCGTGACGCCCTCGATCACCTCGCGCGGTTTGCTCAACATGTCCGCCATCGCAGGCACGCCGGTGGCGCATTACGGCTGAGGCACACATCTAGCAACAAGATGAAAGGGCGCTTGCGGGCGCCCTTTTTTCACATCCCTCATTCCGACCGCCTGTCACTTGGCGACAATCTGTTCCGGCCCAAGACGGGCATACCCCGACCCCACCTCAATCCTGTGCCGCTTGGCACAGCGTTCCGCCCCCACCTTGCCGCAGAAACTGCCATGCAGGTCGAAGTCGATATAGCCCGGCACCGGGGTCGAATAGCCGCGCAAAAGCGCCTGATCCACCAAGGTCACGAAACTGCCGTCGGGCCGTCCGATCAGCAGCGTATGAGAACAGCCCCCGGACCCGCAATACATCCGCGAGGGACCACAGCGCACCGCGCCATAATCGAAATCGAGATCCGGAAACCCGTCCTGATTGAGATCCACGATCTTGCCGAACACGCCATCGAACTGCACGGCGGTGTGACAATTCCGCGCCTCTTCCGCCTTCTGCGCCGCGATCCGTGCGGCGATATGGGCCGGGGGCAGATTGCAAGCGCTTGCCACCTGCCCAATCGCCGCCTGCGCCCCGATCAGCGGCAGATCATAGGCGTAACCCGTCTCTCCGATCACCGCCGTGAACCGCGCCATGCGCCCATGTTCGAGGGCAGCGCGCATCCCCGGATGCAAGGGCTGATCCAACAGGGCGGAATAGCGCCGCAGCCCCGGCTGATCCTCAACCCGCGAGAACCCGACATCACCGAACTCCTGCCCGTCAACTGTCAGGAATGTCGGCAGATGATCCGGCGGTCGGGCACCCCCGACTTCCATCTGCAACATCCACCCCTGCACCTCGTCACAAGACAGGCTGATGCACAACGAATGGCCATTGGGCTGCGGCGGCATCGGACAGGCGCGGGCCTGAAGCGCCCCCCTTCCCGCCGCCCACGACACTCCAGGCTTCCTGCGCGGACAGCGGCGACGCCAGCGGAACCATCAGACAACTCAGCACGCACAGGCGCACAAGCAATGACCGCATTGTAAAAATCTCCCTGAAAATATCGTTCCAGCATAATCAACGCCGCCAGAACCGGGCAAGGCCCGACACGCCCCGCGCCACACCACATTTGCGCGAAAATCATTTGCAATACCCATACGAAACAACAAAGTTTGCAAACTACATTTTTGAATTTGTTTGCGAAATTTATATAAACATTCACAACCACGTCTGATAACAAGACTACCGAGCGGGCCAGCCCCCGCGCGTTTGACCCCGCGTCACCCCATAAGTAAATTCGCAAATTTGCCGAAACCTATGCGGTGTTACGGGTCAAGCCATTGACGCCAGACCAGCGAGGAGGACGCAGCGAGTGGCATACAAAGACGTTTACGACGCCTGGAAAGCGGATCCGGAGAAATTCTGGATGGAGGCCGCAGAAGAGGTTCACTGGTACAAGAAACCCTCGAAGGCGCTTTTCGACGACAAGGCCCCGATCTACGAGTGGTTCTCGGACGGGCTCACCAACACCTGCTACAACGCGGTGGACCGCCATGTGGAAGCCGGGCGCGGCGACGAGCTGGCGATCATGCACGAAAGCCCGATCACCCACGCGACCAAGGGCATCACCTACAAGGATCTGCAAAAACGCGTCTCCTCGCTTGCCGGTGCGCTCAAGATGCGCGGCGTCGAAAAAGGCGACCGCGTCATCATCTACATGCCGATGATCCCGGAGGCGCTCGAGGCCATGCTGGCCTGTGCCCGGATCGGCGCGATCCACTCCGTGGTGTTCGGGGGATTTGCCGCCCATGAACTCGCCGTGCGGATCGACGACTGCACGCCCAAGGCGATCATCGCCGCCTCGAGCGGTCTCGAACCGAACCGCGTGGTGCATTACAAACCGCTCCTGGATCAGGCCATCGACATGGCCGAGCACAAGCCCGAGTTCTGCGTGATCTTCCAGCGTGAACAAGAGGTTGCCAGACTGATCGAGGGCCGGGATTTCAACTGGCACGGCTTCCAGTACGGCGTGAAACCGGCGGACTGCGTGCCGGTCGAGGGCAACCACCCGGCCTATATCCTCTATACCTCCGGCACCACCGGCGCGCCGAAAGGCGTGGTGCGCTCCACCGGCGGCCATCTCGTGGCGCTGAACTGGACGATGAAGAACATCTACAACATCGACGTCGGCGACCGGTTCTGGGCCGCCTCCGACGTGGGTTGGGTCGTGGGCCACAGCTACATCTGCTACGCGCCGCTGATCAAGGGTGCGCAGACCATCGTGTTCGAGGGCAAACCCGTCGGCACGCCGCATGCCGGTGTGTTCTGGCGCATCATCCAGAACCAGCGGGTCAAATCCTTCTTCACCGCCCCGACCGCGCTCCGCGCGATCAAACGCGAGGACCCGAACGGCGAGTTCATCAAGCGCTACAAGCTGCACGATTTGCAGGCGATCTTCCTCGCGGGCGAACGTGCCGACCCGGACACGATCAAATGGGCGCAGGAAAAATTCGGTGTGCCGGTGATTGACCACTGGTGGCAGACCGAAACCGGCTGGGCCATTGCGGCAAACCCGCTGGGGATCGAGGAGCTTCCGGTCAAGATCGGCTCGCCCTCCGTGGCCATGCCGGGCTATGACATCGACATTCTCGACGAAGCCGGTCACCCGGTCGAACCCGGAGAGCTGGGCGCCATCGCGATCAAGCTGCCGCTGCCGCCGGGCACGCTGCAAACCCTGTGGAACGCCGAGGACCGCTATCGCAAGAGCTATCTCACGACCTTCCCAGGCTACTATGAAACCGGCGATGCGGGGATCAAGGACGAGGACGGCTATGTCTACATCATGGCCCGTACCGATGACGTGATCAACGTTGCAGGCCACCGCCTCTCGACCGGCGCGATGGAAGAGGTGCTGTCGAACCACCCCGATGTCGCAGAATGTGCGGTGATCGGTGTGGCCGACGAGCTCAAGGGCCAGATGCCGCTCGGCTTCCTGTGCCTGAACGCGGGCTGTACGCGCGATCATGCAGACATCGTCAAGGAGGTCGTGCGCGACGTCCGCAACGAGATCGGCCCGGTCGCGGCCTTCAAGCTCGCCTGCGTCGTCGACCGCCTGCCGAAGACCCGCTCGGGCAAGATTCTGCGCGGCACCATGGTGAAAATTGCCGACAGCCAGCCGTTCAAGATGCCCGCAACGATCGACGATCCGGCCATTCTGGACGAGATCAAAGTGGCACTTCAGGGACTCGGCTATGCAAAAGAGTAAATTTTAACCAAAAAGCTCTGTTCCTCGGCGCAAGGTTGGTTAAGAATTTGTTAACAACCGATGCACAGGGCATGAAACGCGGCCTGATCGGCCGCGTTTTTTATCGCTTGTGCGAAGGTGCATTGTTAGGGGGCGGAATTGAAACAAGGCGAACTGCAAAGCTACTCTCTTCTCATCGAAGACGCAGGACGCCTTTCGCTGCTCGCTCATGACATCCGCGCCACCTATTCCGAACTGCAAACCGCGCTGAACACATTGGGCGAAAGCGCCCATCTCTCCCCCGGACTCGGTCAGGAACTGAGCCGCCTGTCGCATGCCGGGGCGCATCTCGGACGGCTGCTGGACGAGGTGTCCGACGCCCTGTTCCACAACCACCAGGACCGCCCCTACCCCGCGCCGATCAGCACCCCGCGCCGCAGCCTTGCCGGTCTCGTGCAGCGCTGGCGCGGCATCACCGAACAGCTCGGCTCGCATCTCATGCTCCACGGTGAAGAGCACATGCCGGAAACCGCCGCCTTCGACATGCTCTCCTTCGAGCGCGTGCTGTCCAATCTGGTGTCCAACGCCCTGCATCACGCCGGCCCCGGTCCGATTTCCATCGACATCTCCCGCTCCGGTCTGGGGCCGCACGAAGCCGTGCTGGTGCGCATCCGTGACGCCGGCCCCGGCTTTCCCCCCGAGGTGCTCGCCAGTACCGGCCCCAAACCTCTGCCGATCGGCTCGGGCGAACCGGGGTCCGGCTTCGGACTCCGCATCGCCTGCGAGGCCACACGCCAGCTCGGCGGCAAGCTGACCCTGCACAACCCGCCCGACGGTGGCGCCGAAGCCTGTCTATGCCTGCCGCTCGCAGAGCTCGCCCTGCCCCCCGACCCCGGCAAGGAACCGAATCCCGCGTTGCCTGCGGGACTGACCGCACTCCTCGTCGAGGACAGCGCGGCACTGCGTCTGCATCTGCGGCAACATCTCCAGGCCCTCGGGCTACGCGTCATCGAGGCTCCGGATGGCGCCGCCGCCCTGGATCTTCTGAGCACGCGCAACAGCGAATTCGACATCGTCTTCCTCGACATCGAACTGCCGCTTCTGTCGGGACGGCAGGTGCTCTCGCTCCTGCGCAGCCGCAACATCCCGGTGCCGCCGGTGATCGCCGTCACCTCGCATGTCTTCGACGACAATATCCTCGCCATCCGCAGCAGCGGCGCCGATGCCGTGCTCTGCAAGCCCATCTCCTCACGCAAGGACATCGTCACCAGCCTGCTGCATGCCCTGAGCCAACGGCGCAGCCAGCGCGCGGCGCGGCGAACGCCGGGCCCTGCACTCAATACCCCCCTTCCGGCCCCGGCAATGACGCCGGAGACCGCCTCCCAGGACGCCACAAAGACCTGCCTGTGCCGGATGGTGCGACATCTGTCCGGGGACACACGGCTGAAGCTGCTCAGACAAGTGGCGACGGACCTGAACCAGTATCTCGAAGCGGCCTTTGCCGCCGCGAAAGCCCCCCCCACACCACAAAGCCGGGCCGAGCTGGCGCGTAGCAGCCATACCCTGTCCGGCCTGTTCGCTTCGGCCGGTCACGAGGGCGCCCGGCAAATGGCCCATGCCCTCTCCGAACGGGCTGCCGAAACGGGACGTACGGAAATTATTGCGGTCCTCGGCCAACTCCGCCACACTGCCATGAATATTCAGGCTGCAATTCATTCCATCATAGATAGTGAAACGAACGACCATGTCGCGAAGACCCATTCTGATCGTTGACGATGTCGAGACCCATCTGACCCTGTTCTCCGCCACGCTCGAAGCGGCGGATTACGAGGTCATCACCGCCCGCAACCGGATCGAAGCCCGGGAGAAAGCCCTCGCTCACCAACCGGAACTGGCGCTGATCGACATTGTCCTTCCCGATGGCAACGGCATCGACCTGATCGCCGAACTCAAAGGGCATTTGCCCGGACTCAAGCCGATTGCCGTCACCGCCTTCGCCTCCGTTGACCGTGCCGTCACCGCGATGCGCAGCGGGGCGATCGACTTTCTGGTGAAACCGCTCGACCCCGAACAATTGCTGGCGACGATCGCCAATGCCGAAAGCGGGCTCAGCATCGGCCAGCAGGAGCGCGATCAGCGTGAGCATGACACCGCCTTCGACGGCCATATCGGCTCCTCCGAGGTGATGCGTGGCGTGTTCGAGACGATCAACGCCGTCGCGGGCGCCGCCGCCCCGGTGTTCATCACCGGCGAAAGCGGCACCGGCAAGGTCCGCGCCGCCGAGACCATTCACGCCCGCTCCGGGTTTCGCAACGGCACCCTCGTCAAACTGGACTGTTCCACCACCGCCCCCGACCGGATCGAGGCCGAGCTGATCGGCGAAATCGCCCAGATGGACGGAAGGCTGGACGGGCACGCCGACGGTGACGTCAAACCCGGCGCGGTCGAACAGGCGCAGAACGGCACGCTGCTGCTCGACGAGGTCTGCGCCCTCTCCATGCCGATGCAGGCCCGGCTTCTGGGCATCCTGCAAACCGGCTCGGTCACGCCGCAGGGCAGCCTGTTGCCCCGGCCGGTGAACTTTCGCCTGATCTGCACCTCCACCACCGATCCCCGTGCCGAAGTGACCGCCGGGCGGTTCCGCGCCGATCTGTTCTATCGCCTGAATGTGGTGCATCTGCATCTGCCGCCGCTGCGCGGTCGGGGCATGGATGTGGTGGAGATTGCCGAGACCGAACTGGACCGGCTCTGTGCCCGAGAAGGGCGCCCCTTCCGCACCCTCTCGACCGGGGTCAAGGCGATCTTTCTCGACCACAACTGGCCCGGCAACCTGCGCGAGCTGATGAACGTGCTGTGGAACATCACGATCCTGCATGACGGGCCGGTGGTCGAGATTGCCGATCTGCCGCCCTATCTGCGCAATCCGCATGCGCCGCAGGACGGCTCGCAACGCCCGACCTCCTTCATCCCTGCCCGCCCCGATCCGTTCGACGGGCAGACCCTGGCCGAAATCGAACGCCGGGCCATCGAGCATGCGATCCAGAAAGAAGGCGGTTCGATTCCCGCCGCCGCGCGCAGTCTCGGGGTGTCGCCCTCGACGCTCTATCGCAAGCTCGACGGCTGGGGCAAACCGGTGCGCAGCAAGCGCGACTTCTGAGCCTGTGCGCTCGGCCACTCAGACGAATTGTTCGCGCAACAGCCGCTCTTCGAGCCCGTGTCCCGGATCGAACAGGATACGGTGCTTGATCTTCGGTTCGGAGGCGATCTCGACCCAAAGCACATTGCCCGCATGTCGGCTGTCGGCATCGGCCATCACCGGGCGTTTTTTCGGCTCGAGCACATCGAAACGCACCTTCGCCGTGCTCGGCAGGAGCGCCCCGCGCCAGCGTCGGGGCCGGAACGCCGCCATCGCGGTGAGCGCCAGAACGTCGGAGCCGATGGGCAGGATCGGCCCGCGCGCGGAATAGTTATAGGCCGTCGACCCCGCAGGCGTCGACACCAGCACCCCGTCGCAGACGAGTTCTTCCATCCGGATTTTGCCATCAATCGACACGCGCAGCTTGGCCGCTTGCGGCCCGGCACGCAACAGCGACACCTCGTTGATCGCCAGCGCCCGCTGCTCCCGGCCGTCCTCGCTACAGGCCACCATGGACAGCGGGTTGATCACCTCTTCCTCCGCTTCGGACAAACGCTCGACAAGGTCTTCCTCGCGAAACTCGTTCATCAGGAAGCCGATGGTGCCGCAATTCATGCCGTAGACCGGCGTGTCGAGATGCATGGTCCCGTGCAGCGTCTGCAACATGAAACCGTCACCGCCCAGCGCGACGATCACCTCCGCCTCTTCCACCGGCACCGAAGGGTAGCGCGCGGTCAGACCCGCCAGTGCGGATTGGGCGATCTGGGCGTCGCTGGCGGCAAAGGCGATCTTGACCATCACAGGTCCTCTTGAAACCACATGTTTGCGCCCTCAGTAGCAAAGCCCGCCGGGGATTTCATCTGAATTCCTGCGGTCCTGCATGCAAGCCCCCGGCGCTCTGTCCGCACATCCACCGTCGCTCAGAGGTGCCAAAGGAGGCGGATCGGAAACATCCGCTCCGCTCGGACACGCAATCGCGCACGGATTCATGATGATTATGCAGCGACAAAGGGTTTTCCAACTGTCACAGAATGGATAAGAAGCCCGCGACACTCCCATCCTGCCAAGGAGCATAGCATGACGGCCAATGTCCGCGATTCCGGTTTCTTCACCGAGGCGCTCGCCTCCCGCGACCCCGAGCTGTTCGACAGCATCACCAAAGAGCTCGGCCGTCAGCGCCACGAGATCGAGCTGATTGCCTCCGAAAACATCGTCTCCGCCGCGGTGATGGAGGCTCAGGGCACGGTGCTCACCAACAAATACGCCGAGGGCTATCCGGGCCGTCGCTATTACGGTGGCTGCGAATATGTCGACATCACCGAGAACCTTGCCCGTGACCGCGCGAAAGAGCTGTTCGACGTCAAATACGTCAACGTCCAGCCGAACTCCGGTTCTCAAGCCAACCAGGGCGTCTACAACGCGCTGCTGCAACCGGGCGACACCATCCTCGGCATGAACCTCGCCTCCGGCGGTCACCTGACCCACGGCGCTTCCGTCAACCAGTCCGGCAAATGGTTCAACGCCATCCAGTACGGTGTGCGTCAACAGGATCAGCGCCTCGACTACGACCAAGTCCGCGAACTGGCGCTTGAGCACAAACCCAAGCTGATCGTCGCCGGTGGCTCCGCCATTCCGCGCCAGATCGACTTTGCGAAATTCCGTGAGATCGCCGATGAAGTCGGCGCGCTCCTGATGGTCGACATGGCCCATTTCGCCGGTCTCGTCGCCGGTGGCGCGCACCCCTCGCCCTTCCCCTATGCCGATGTGGCGACCACCACGACCCACAAGACGCTGCGCGGTCCGCGCGGCGGCATGATCCTGACGAACGATGTCGAGATCGCCAAAAAGGTGAACTCCGCCATTTTCCCGGGCATTCAGGGCGGCCCGCTGATGCATGTCATCGCCGCGAAAGCCGTGGCCTTTGGCGAGGCGCTGCGTCCTGAGTTCAAGGAATACGCCAAGCAGGTGATCACCAACGCTCAGGCGCTGGCCGATCAACTGATGAAAGGCGGCTTGGACATCGTCACCGGCGGCACCGACACCCATGTGTTGCTCGTTGACCTGCGCCCCAAGAACGTGACCGGCAAGGACACGGAAAAGGCGCTCGAACGCGCCCACATCACCTGCAACAAGAACGGCATCCCGTTCGACCCGCAGCCGCCGATGATCACCTCCGGCGTCCGCCTCGGCACGCCCGCCGGCACCACGCGTGGTTTCGGTGAAGCCGAATTCCGCCAGATCGCCGACTGGATCGTCGAAGTGGTCGATGGGCTCGCCGCCAACGGCGAAGAGGGCAATGCAGAGGTCGAAGCCAAGGTGAAAGCCGAGGTCGAAGCCCTCTGCGAAAAATTCCCGCTTTATCCGAACCTGTAAGGTTTAGGGGAATGTGAGAGATTTAGAGGGGCCTTGGGGCCCCTTTTTTGTTGGGGAATTGAGAGACTAGCCGCCCAACAATCACAGGATGATCCCGACCAGCGTGTTAAGTGTCGTGCCAATCCGAAGCGCTTTATAGCCGCCACTTCCGTCAATCGCCTTCGCAACGTCCGATGACTTCGTCAGCAAGCTCATTTTCGCCACGCGATTGCCGATCCTGTGTGTGGCGTCGGCCCCGGGGAGTTTGGGCGCAGTGTTTGGCACCGGCCCCGCCGACGAATTCAACACTTGTCCGAAATCCAGCTCGAATTCTTCGGCGAGCTTATCGTCAGAGATCGCCTTCAAAACGGGAAGCGCATCGGCAAGCGCTTCTTTCTGTTCCGGTGTCGTTTCATGGAGCGCTGCCTGCGCCCGTTTCTCGCGCGCCTCTTTGACCGCCGGATGCGTCGCACGAATATCCAGTGCCGCTTGGAACAGCGTGTCCGCCAACCCGGTGATTTCCGGACTGTCGGGGTATTCATGGCATTCCACCTGCCGCTTGAGGCTCCCCGCCACCTGCATGAAATTCATCTCGACCGTCTGCGGATCGTCGCGGCAGGTTTTGAACGTGTGACTGAGGATTTTGGCCTCGTAACAAGCCTCGCTCAACCCATTGCCGCCGATGGCGAGGGAATAGGCGAATTCAGAGCGCTCCAGTGAGACACGAAAGAGATCGGGGGTGTCGATCTCTATGGGAACGGTTGTGAAGGTCCGTCGGCCTTGGTCGAAGATCATCTCTTCCGCGAGAGGGGCACGTTTGGTGAGAAGATCGGCTTGGATCTTTTCGATTTCTTCGGCCACTGCCTTGGGGCCAACCTCCCAAAATTGATCCTCAATCAGAGCAATGTCGCGCCATAGTTCAAGGTCAATATGTTCTCCAGAAATCAGCGCCCTGAAAAAAGCCCTCCAAAACAGCCAATATCCAGCGTTTAGGCTAGCTGTTAATGGCAAATAGGCTCCACGGGGTATCTCCCATTCATAATCAGTCTCAAAAAGTGGCCCGAATAATGAAAGGTCATAGTCAGAGATTACGAGAGCAACATCTTGGTTCGTATAGCGGAGATAATTATTTTCAACAGAAAAAGGGGGGAGTTCAGATAACGCATGGATTGCATCATCCCGATAGTCTAAGGCGTCTTTAGATGGACTGAAGGCACCTGCCGCATTAATCATCAAGCAGCATGATACACATTCTTGATGGGATGTAAGTGCGCTATCCCAGTGAATTGGCCGTTTATTTAGTGCCTGCTGGCATAAAAAATTTGTGTCTGAATCTTTCGTCGTCAATAGCGTTATAAAACCGCGAAAGAGTTGCAAAAGCGCATGCTCATCTTCGCGCGCCAAATCAGAGGGTAGCCAGTACATAAGTAGAGATCGAAGAACCTCTCGTACCGCTGCAACTATAATTTCTTGTGGTGTTGCATCATCAACGTCCATAGCATCTCATCTAAAAAAATAATATGATTGCTCTTACAGCATAGATCTAAATCAAGCTACTTGCCATTCCCCCCCTTTCCCCGCATAGAACTCAGCCAAACCTTCATCCGCTGAGGCCTCTCATGACCGAGCTGAAAAACATCCGCAATTTCTCCATCGTGGCCCATATCGACCACGGGAAATCGACCCTTGCCGACCGGCTGATTCAGCTCACCGGCACCGTGGCCGAGCGCGATATGAAACAGCAGATGCTCGACGCCATGGACATCGAGCGCGAGCGCGGCATCACGATCAAGGCCAACTCGGTGCGGATCGAATATCCGGCCAAGGACGGCCAGACCTATATCCTCAACCTGATCGACACCCCCGGCCACGTCGACTTCGCCTATGAGGTCAGCCGCTCGATGCAGGCCGTCGAAGGCTCGCTCCTCGTCGTCGACGCCACCCAGGGCGTCGAGGCGCAGACGCTCGCCAACGTCTATCAGGCCATCGACGCCAATCACGAAATCGTCCCGGTCCTCAACAAGATCGACCTGCCCGCCGCCGAGCCTGAGCGCGTCAAGGAACAGATCGAGGACGTCATCGGCATCGACGCCTCAGAGGCCGTCGAGATTTCCGCCAAAACGGGCCTCGGCATCCCCGACGTTCTGGAGGCCATCGTCCACCGCCTCCCCGCCCCCAAGGGCGACGTCACCGCGCCGCTCAAGGCCATGCTGGTCGACAGCTGGTACGACCCCTATCTCGGCGTCGTCGTTATGATCCGTGTCATCGACGGCACGATCAAGAAGGGCGACCAGATCAAGATGATGCAGACCGGCGCCACCTACAAGATCGACAAACTCTCGGTCCTCAAACCGCAGATGGTCGACATCGCGGCGCTTGGTCCGGGCGAGATCGGCGTCTTCACCGCCTCGATCAAACAGGTGCGCGACACCAAAGTGGGCGATACCGTCACCCATGACAAGAAACCCTGCGCCGCGCCGCTTCCCGGCTTCAAACCCTCGATCCCCGTGGTGTTCTGCGGCCTCTTCCCGGTCGACGCCAACGATTTCGACGCCCTGCGCGACGCCATCGAGAAACTGCAACTGAACGACGCCTCGTTCAGCTCCGAAATGGAAACCTCCGCCGCTCTCGGCTTCGGCTTCCGCTGCGGCTTCCTCGGGCTTTTGCACCTCGAAGTGATCCGCGACCGTCTGGAGCGCGAATACGATCTCGACCTGATCACCACCGCCCCCTCCGTGGTCTATAAAATCCACATGAAGGACGGCTCGGTCGAGGAGCTGCACAACCCCGCCGACATGCCCGATCTGACCTATGTCGACCATATCGAGGAGCCGCGCATCAAAGCGACGATCCTCGTGCCCGACGAATATCTCGGCGACGTGCTCAAACTCTGTCAGGACCGCCGCGGCATCCAGCTTGACCTGACCTATGCCGGTCCGCGCGCGATGGTGGTGTATGACCTCCCGCTCAACGAAGTTGTGTTCGACTTCTACGACAGGCTCAAATCGGTCACGAAGGGGTACGCCTCCTTCGATTACCAGTTCACCGAATATCGCGAGGACAACCTCGTGAAAATGCAGGTGCTGGTGAACGACGAACCGGTCGACGCGCTGTCGATGATGGTCCACCGCGACCGCGCCGAACAACGTGGCCGGGCGATGTGCGAAAAGCTCAAGGAGCTGATCCCCCGCCACATGTTCAAAATCCCGATCCAGGCGGCCATCGGCGGCAAGGTGATCGCCCGCGAAACCCTGTCTGCGCTGCGCAAGGATGTGACCGCGAAATGCTACGGCGGCGACGCCACCCGGAAGAAGAAACTTCTGGAAAAGCAGAAGGCGGGTAAGAAGAAAATGCGCCAGTTCGGGAAGGTGGAAATCCCGCAGGAAGCGTTTATCAACGCGCTTAAGATGGATAACTGACTTTTTCGGGCTTGCCCGCAAAAGTCAGCAAGGCACCGGCGCGACAACACTTTTCCCGCAGGGAACAAGTGTGAGAGCGCTGGTGACTTTTGGGTAGAAGCGTGATTTAAGCTGCAACCAAGTCAGCTATGAGTGCTCTAAAATCTGTCGCAAGGTTTGCAATATCAGAACGTGTTATAGAGTAGTTCGGAGAATGCGCGCCTTTATCGCCGATACTCTTCACAGCTCTCATGGTTTTCTCTGAGCCTCGGGCCAGATGGAAAGCATCTGTTTTAGTGGTTTGGATGATTATGTCCTCCAGTCCACGTAAATTTTTGCCATCTGAAATTTCATCTCGCGCCTTATTTTTCGAGAACGCCTTGATCAGTAGGCTTTCCATGATCCGCCGCATCATTACCGCAGTACAATCAAACATTTCATGCTCGAATGCGAGATTGAGCTGAACATTGAGGCTTTTTAATGTCTCCGATTGTGCCTCCAGTATTTCCTCACCCAGAAAACCGAATTTTGGTTTCGGAGGCGTCGCTGGAATGTATTTTCCATACTCCTCCTGAAGCTCTTTTCTAGTCGGGGCAGCAATACTTATTGGTTTGCCTTTTGGGGCTGAAATTCGCTTATCTTTAGTGAGCCTTCCTTTTAAACGCGAGCGATTGATGTTGTGGCGAATTCCATTGGCTTCTAAAAAATCGCATGCAGAATCAAATTCTGTTGGTTCGCCTGATGTTTCAGTGAGGAACCATACAACTGCGATCAAAAGATCTAGTTCCGTCTTCCCGTTTGAATGAGAAATAGCATCTGAAAAACCATCAATGTCAGCCATTGAGCTCACTCATGACTTGAGAAAAGTCATGTCTAGTACTCCCAGAAAACTCATACAAAATAGGATTGGTGCCAGACGTGATGAATAGGGATTTATTCGCTGATAGAGCTTTGGAAATTGCTGTGAGTTCTGCTCGAACACCCAGTTTCAGAAGAGTTCTCGTAATATTTCCTGAATGAACAGGCTTTTCAGAGAAATGAAGGATTAACTTGCATTGCTCGATTTTTGAAGCTTTTTCCACGACGAACTTCTGGTTTATTTCTTTATAATTAGGCGAATTTTTAATTCGATTTGCCAGATCTTCTTCAAAGGCTCGGTCTTCTTCAGACCCCTGAGTTGTCGTTCCGCTACTTTTTTTAGTTTTGGCTTTCTTTGCGTTGGTAGATGGCCCCTCAGTTTCACTAGGTGCTTGGGGTTGTTGCATGGCGGCTTCATTCGCCGGTGCTTTTTCCATTATGGGCAGCCAGAAGTCCCGAAGAACAGTCTCAACTTCAACCAGTTCGCCTTCAATTTCAATTTTCGCATCGCCATACGACAAACTAAGTTTCATATTACGCCTATATTTTAAGTTTTGTCGAAATGTTCCACGCGCATATCTGCTTAGTCAATATCGTTTTATATGCTCCAAAGATCTTTGGGTTTTATGATGGCAAGTTTGCATATTTTTCCATGTTATCTTTCGAGAACAAAAACGCCCACCCAAAGGGCAGGCGCTTTCCATAATTCCTGAGCGTTCACTTCACTCACATCTCGCTCTGAACTTCCCGGCTCTCCTGAGAAATCGCAGAGCCCGCCTTGGAAATATCCTGCCCCGCCCCTTCAATGGTCTCACAGGCGGCCAGGGACAACAGCACGGCACCCAAAATCATCACGCGTTTCATGTCACTCTCCTTGCATTGCATTCGAGAGAGTAACGCAGCACGGGCCGTGAGAGTTCCCGCTCACAGGCTCGACTGCACGTCGCGGCTGGCGCTCGAGATCGCCTGACCGGCTTTCGAGATGTCCTTGCCCGCGCCCTCAATGGTTTCGCAGGCCGCGAGCGCGCAGAGCGTCAGTCCGATCAACATCACACGTTTCATCTTTGTCTCCTGAGGCGCATGTTTGACGATTTTGTAGCGACAGAGCGGGGGCGGCTCAACCGTTTCCGGCGCGGTCAGCGGCCCCCGCCATGCTCAGGACGTGCCCGACAAAAGTCCGACACAAGTCAGACGCTTTGCCGACAGTGGATTTGACGCCGATCAAAGCGACATTGTTGAATCACCTTATCGTCACATCAGCGCGAATGAATGCAACGCCATCAAGGACCCAACCAATGAACAGACTCGCCGGCATCCTGTTTTCGCTCATCTCCACAACCCTGATGGGGACCGCTGTCGTGGTCGCCCTGACCATGGGTCAGGACACGCTGAAACCCATTCTGGTCTCCGCCGCCATCGGATTTATCGCCGCGTTTCCAATCACTTGGTACATCGCCAAGAAGATCATGGAAGAATTCGCCTGACGCTCAGCCCTTCGCGTCCACCGCCTCCATCCAGGCGCGCAACGCCGCCTCGAACTCGCGCGGTTTCTCGGCATGGAGCCAATGGCCCGTGCCGGGGATAGACGCGAATTTTGCATGTGGAAACAAGGTCTTGGAGCGATCCCTGTGGCCGCGTTCGACATAGGTGCTTTCGCCGCCCGAGAGGAAAAACACCGGCCCCTCATAGGTCCCGCTGACCTCCGGAAATCCGACGATCTTCGTCATCTCGGCCTCCAGAACATCGAGGTTCAGGAGCCATTTTTTTTCTTTCACCACAAGGCTTTGCAGCAAAAACGCCCGCACGCCCGGGTCCAGAACGTCATGCGCCAACTGCCGGTCGGCATCCGACCGTTTCTCTACCGTCGAGAGGTCGATCTTGCGCATCGCGTCGATCAGAGGTGTGTTGTCGTGACTGTAGGCCACGGGCGAAATATCCGCGACAATCAAGGACTTGATCAATTCGGGGCGCATGAGCGCCAGCACCATTACCGCCTTGCCGCCCATCGAATGCCCCATGACATGCAGCGGCCCGTGTTCGGCAACAATCGGCTCAAGCACCTCGGCCAGATCGGAGGCCATATCCTCATAACTCTGGGTCGCAAACCGCGGGCTTTCGCCGTGATTACGTTGATCGACGGAGACGACAAGTCTTTGATCTGAAAGACGTTTCGAGATCACGCCCCAGTTGCGGGCGGAGCCGAACAGGCCATGGACGATCAGAAGGGGTGCGCGGTCGGTCGGTTGACCGGTGAAGATGGTATTGAGCATGGTCCAGAGATAGCGCCTTGGCGCGGCGCGGCAAAGGGCTTAAATCTGCGCCATGGACCATTCCGTGACGCACAGATCCGAAGAGCTTGCCACGCTGATGCGCGACCGTCTCGGCGTGCGTCTGGGCGAAGGGTTCGAGGCCAAGGTGAAACAGGCCGGCCGCCGCCTGCCCCGCTGGGCGCGCCGGAAATCCACAGTGATCATCGAAGCGATCGCACTTGAGGCCCACCCGAAACTGGCCCAGCAGGTCGACCACAAAAAGGTCGATAAAGCCTTCAAGGAATTGAGATATTTCCTTGAGAGACAAGATGTGAAAACCCGACGCAAGAACCGCTTTCTCGATCTGATCGCAAGCATCGCCTTCGCCCTCCTCGTCACCCTCGGGCTGGTGCTCGGCGTCATGATCTGGCGCGGGCTGTTGTAAGGCCCGAGCAGACCTCGGCACGCCCCCGCTCATCTCTGCTGTACGTGAAACTCCGTGATTGCCTCAGGCCTAAGACTCAGGCATCTTGTCTCGCATATTCACATCAGCGCAGCCTGCGGCATCCAAGCCAGATCACACCATGATCCCAGACGGGCGCGTATGTTGAGAGAGGCAGAGACATGAAAAAATCCCTTCTGGCATTCGCCGCCATTGCAACCACCGCAACCGCCCTTTTGTCGCCGATCCCGGCCAGTGCCGGTACGATCGAGCGGGCCTGTATGGCCTCCGACCGGGCCGCGAACAACCGCGCGCTGTGCGGCTGCATTCAACAGGTCGCCGACATGACGCTGTCGAACAGCGACCAGCGGCAGGCGGCGAAGTTCTTCAAAGATCCGCAGAAAGCGCAAGACATCCGTCAGTCGGACAACCGCTCGCACGAAGAATTCTGGTTGCGTTACAAAGCCTTCGGCCAAGCCGCCGCGCAATATTGCGGATAAGAAACCTTGAAGAAGAAAGCGCGCGGGCTCTACCTGCCGCTCAATACGCTGAAACCGGTCGCCCCGGAAATCTGGCTCGCTGACGGGCCTCCCGTTGCGTTTTACGGCATGAACTTCCCGACCCGGATGACCGTCATCCGGGTGGCGGGCAAGCTTTGGGTGCATTCTCCGATCGCGCTTGACGAAGCCCTCTTAGGTGAGATGGCCGCTCTCGGCCCCATCGGCTGGCTGATCGCGCCAAATCCGATCCATTACGTCTCTCTGAACGCCTGGGCGAAACGCTTCCCGAAAGCGGAGGTCTATGCCGCGCCCGGCGTGGCAGAACGGGCCAGGAAATTCAACGTCCCGGTGCCGCCGCATGAGGTGCTCACCGACACGGCCCCCGAAGACTACGCGAGCGACATTTGCCAGCGTGTGGTCAAAGGTCACAAATTCCTGCACGAGGTGGTGTTTTTCCACAAAAGTTCGAAAACCCTCATTCTGACCGATCTGATCGAGAATTTCGAAGCGGAAAAGGTTGGAAAAGTGAAAGCTTTCCTGATGCGCTTTGCTGGTATTCTCGCCCCGGACGGCAAGGCCCCGTTGGATATGCGCGCCACGTTCCGCAACAAGGGCAAAGCGCGCGAGGTGATCCGGGAAGTGGTTTCATGGGCGCCGGAGCGCGTGATCCTGAGCCACGGACGTTGGTACACCGAAAATGGCACCGAAGAGCTGAAACGCGCCTTTCGCTGGCTCAATTTGTGAGAGAGGCCAAAAGCCCGTTTGCCGCCGCCTCGATCAGATTGAGGGCCTCATCGAAATCGCGCGTGTAATAGGGATCGGGCACAGCTCTCTCCCCGGTCTCCGGCGCATAAGACATCATCAGGGTCACAGGCGTCTCAGACCCCGAAGGCCGCAGCCGCTCGATATCGCGCAGGTTCGCCTCATCCATCGCGACGATCAGATCGAAACCTTCGAAATCCGACGCGGTGATCTGACGCGCGCGCAGCGAAGACAGGTCATAGCCCCGCCGCTGCGCCGCTTGCTGCATCGGCCCGTAGGGCGGTTCGCCCACATGCCAGTTCCCGGTCCCGGCACTGTCGACGATCACCGGATAGCACGCGGCCTGCGCCTTGGCGGCAAACACCGCCTCGGCCGAAGGCGAACGGCAGATATTGCCGAGGCAGACGAAGAGGATTTTCTTCATGGGGTCTCCTTTGCGCCGCAAAGCTACCCTTGTCCACAGGACCGACGCAAGGCAGGGTGACGAAAAAGGAGAGCGTGATGAAAGGCGGGATTTTCATATTGTCGGGCGCGGGGCTTTCGGCGGAAAGCGGGCTCAAGACCTTCCGTGCCGCAGACGGGCTTTGGGAGGACCATCGGGTCGAGGATGTCGCCACCCCCGAAGCCTTTGCCCGTGATCCGCATATGGTTCAGAGTTTCTACAACACGCGCCGGGAACAGGCAGCCAATGCTGTGCCAAACCCCGCCCACCGGGCACTCGCCCGACTTCAGGCCGAATACGGTGCTCCCGTCTACCTCGTCACGCAAAACGTCGACGACCTGCTGGAACGCGGCGGCGCGCGCGAGGTGATCCACATGCACGGCGCGCTCAAGAACGCACTCTGCGCCTCTTGCGGACACCGCTGGGCGGCACCTATGGTGATGGATGTCAAAGACCCCTGCCCCTCCTGCAGCGCGCCCGCGACGCGGCCAGACATCGTCTGGTTCGGCGAAATCCCCTATCATATGGAGGCCATTCAAGACGCGCTTGAGGACTGCGAACTCTTTGTGTCCATTGGCACCTCGGGCGTGGTCTACCCCGCTGCAGGCTTCAGCCAGATGGCGCGCCAGCTTGGCATTCGCACGATGGAACTCAACCTCGAAGCCTCCGGCGGGAGGTTTGACGAGATCCGCGAAGGGCCAGCTAGCACGGTGGTGCCCGATTGGGTGGACAAGGTTTTGGCCAACTGAACCCGCCTGAGTATTTGCTCGGCAAAGGAAACCGGGAATGCGCCCCGACCGCCGGTTCATAGCACTATCGCGTCACCGGAAGGGGTTTCGGCCACACGGGCCGGGGCATCTCCTTCGCTGGTGGTCATCGGCGCTCCCGCCTGTATCGCGCATTCCGGTTCATCAGATTCCGGTTAACGTGTGGCTGATAGCCCGTCCCTCTGCGTTTCCTTTGCTGGAAAAATACTCACCGAAACGCCGGGCCATGCACCCATGTCGACAGCGAAAAGCGCTCGCCCGATGTGACCGGGGTCACCCGATGCAGGACAAAGGACGGAAACAGCACGGCGGAGCCCTTGGCGCGGTCGGATTCGCGGATGTTCGCATCCGGTTGAAGTTCCAGCGCACCGCCCTTGTACTCCGCCGGATCGGACAATTGCACCACCATGGTGAGTTTGCGCCGCGACGCCAGAGCGCCCTCGCCGATATCGGAATGCCATGTGAAATGCCCCTCACGCTCCGCGCCGTACCGGGCGACCTGAGGGCTTTCTCCGAATTCGGTCAGCGCGAAATCGAAATGCGTGCGGTTCGCCTCGGCGACCAAACGCATGATGCGCTCCATGATCCAGTCCCCCCCGGCACGCTCGTCGAGCCACGCCAGATCGGCGCGGCGCAGGTTATGGTCGGAGCGGTTTTTCACCAGCCCCGCATCCGAAAGCTCCTCTTCACGCGCCAGCGTGACGATCGCATCACATTCGGCAGGCGAAAAGGCCTCCGGGAACGCATAGACGCTCAACATGATCTGTCTCTTCAACTGTCAAGAAAGGGCGCGGGCCGGTCTGTAATGTTCCGTCTCGCTCAAGGCGTCATCTAAGCCTTTTTTCGATCCGCGCAAGAAAAAAGGCACGCGCCGAAACGTGTGCCTTTCCTCGCTGAACTGAGCCGGATCAGTTGCCCATCTTGCTGTGATCCATCGGCATGGCCGCCTCGCCGCGCTCCAGATCTACGGGGATTTCAACAGTAATGTCCCCGGCCTTCTCGAAGGTCAGGGTCACGGTCACGGTGTCGCCCTGATTCATCGGTTGCAACAGCCCCATGAACATGACGTGGTCGCCGCCGCGGGCCAGAGCATGGGTGCCATGGGCCGGGATCTCGAAGCCCTCGGGCACATGGACCATTTTCATGATGCCGTCGCCCATGTCCTTATGGGTGTGCAGCTCAGTGATCTTGGAAATATCGGATTTTGCATCAATCAGGCGATCAGCCTCATCACCGGTGTTTTCGATGATGAAGAAGGCGGCACCTGCGCGGGCCATCATGCCCGAGGATCGGGCGAAGGGATCGACGATATTGATGTCGGCGAAGGCGGGCAATGCGAAGGCGGAGGCGGCAAGCCCGGCCAGAAGGGTGGTTTTGAACATGTGCGGTCCTTTGGTCGTAGGTCTTTGAAACGAAGGGGGTATCAGACCAAAGGCGGGGCGCGGGCACAGGCGTGGGGCGGGACCGTGTCATGACCACGGGCGGCAAAGGTCGGGGGCGAGAAGCGCAGCATATGCTGCACAGGCGGTTGCAGGTCGAATGCATCCGCCAGACCCGCGATCACGCTCAGAGCACAGTCGGGACAAATGTGACTCGGGCCGATCGGCTGACCATCTGCGTCCGTGAGCACGGTAATCGGTCCCGTGCCGGTGCAAAGCACCACCGCACCCGTCGCATCGCGCATGGTGCCCCGCGCCACGGCCATGGACTGGGACGTGACGATGAGCAGAAACGCGACCAGAACGGCCTTTATCGTGCGGGTGATGCGCATAGTGGAAGCACTTTAGCGATCCGCTCCCGAAAGAAAAGGGGACAAATCGCCGTGGTCAAGAGACAAGAAAACCCCGCGAGGTAAAACTCACGGGGTTCAATCTTTGGGAAAATCCGAAAGGATCTCGCAGAAAGGCTTAAGCGGCTGCTTGGGCCTTCGCGATGTCTTTCTTGATTTTCAGCGCGTTGTCGGACAGCTCTTCGTCGCGGGCTTTCGCGAGGAAGGCGTCGAGACCACCGCGGTGGTCGACGGAGCGCAGAGCCGACGCAGAGATGCGCAGCTTGAAGGAGCGGCCGAGGGTTTCCGAAATCAGCGTCACATCGTTGAGGTTCGGAAGGAAACGGCGGCGGGTTCTGTTTTTGGCGTGGCTGACATTGTTGCCAGTCATCGGGCCTTTACCGGTCAGTTCGCAACGACGCGACATGGGTTCATCCTCGTTTCTACTTTCGAAAGCAAAAGCTCTCGCAGTTTAAAAGACTCGTTTCTGTCTTATTCGGCCCTCTTTTACGCGCCCCCGCCCCGGACGCAAGTCCGAAAAGCGGCGTGAAACACGGGGAAAGACCGATTTCCAACAGAAAATGACACAGCTATCAAGCCGCGCCCAAAATTCAGTTTGCGGTGCATAGGCGATCCGGGGAGAATCGTCAAGCCTCTTCCCGAACCGAACCGGCTTCAATGCCCGCGCAAAGCTGTCAGGACATCCGCAGCCGCATGGCCCGGCGTGATCTCCCCTCTGGCGACCTTGCTCGCCAGCCCGGAGATCATCGACTTCAAAGGTTCTTTCTCAAGCTGCGACAAAAGCCCGTGACGAATGTCCTGCGCAAACCAGTACTCGGCCTGTTCCGACCGACGCTTGTCGAAGAACCCGTTCTCACGCCGCCAGTCAATGAGCATGTTCATCTCGCCCCAGGCCTCTTGCAAGCCCTTCTCTTCGATTGCGGAAACCGTCATCGCCTTGGGAAAATCCATCGGGTCCTGCGGACGTTTGCGGATCAGCCGGAGCGCCCCCGCATAATCGGCGCAGGTGCGTTGCGCCGCGGGTTTGAGATCACCGTCGGCCTTGTTCACCAAAATCAGATCGGCCATTTCCATGATGCCACGTTTAACGCCTTGCAACTCGTCGCCGCCCGCTGGCGCCAAGAGCAGCAGGAACAGATCGGACATCTCGGACACCACCGTCTCCGACTGCCCCACCCCCACGGTCTCGATCAGGATCAAATCGTAGCCCGCCGCCTCGCAAAGCGCCACAGCCTCCCGCGTGCGCCGCGCCACGCCGCCAAGTTCGGATTGCGAGGGCGAGGGCCGGATAAAGGCGTTCTTTTCCCGTGACAGCAATTCCATCCGCGTCTTGTCGCCAAGGATCGAGCCGCCAGAGCGCGAGGACGACGGATCGACGGCCAGAACCGCCACCTTCAGCCCCTCTTTGATCAGCATCATGCCAAAGCTTTCGATAAAGGTGGACTTGCCCACCCCCGGCGTCCCCGACAACCCGAGCCGCAGCGCCTGACGCCCGCACTTGCCGATCTCTTCCATCAACGTGATCGCCTTCGCCCGGTGATCTTCCCGCGCGCTTTCAACCAGCGTGATGGCACGGGCCAGAGCGCGACGGTTTCCGGCAATCACCTGTTCGGCTAATGTGCTGATCTCCATCTCGGGCCTCCCTGTCGCTTTGGCCTTTGACTTGCACATTTCCGGCCTTGGTGTCCAGTGTGGCACAAAGGGATGAGTATTTGCGACAGCAAAGGAAACGGGGTGCTTTTCACGCCCCCGCAGATCGCCGATAAGACCGCCATGGATAGATTGCCGATCGACGACGTGCTGGGCGACTTGACCGCCGCTGTAAAAGCGGAGGGTCGCGCCGTGCTCATGGCCCCGCCGGGAGCCGGGAAAACCACCCGCGTGCCTCTGGCGCTTTTGCCCGTGGTGACCGGCAGGATCGTGATGTTGGAGCCGCGCCGCCTCGCCGCGCGCTCCGCCGCCGAACGCATGGCGGAGACACTGGGCGAGCGCGCGGGCGAGACCGTCGGCTACCGCATTCGAGGCGAGGCGAAGATCTCGAAGGCCACGCGCATCGAGGTGGTGACCGAGGGAATACTCACACGCATACTACAAGCCGACCCGGAATTGACCGGGATCGGGGCGGTCATATTTGACGAATTCCACGAACGTAGCCTGAACGCGGATTTCGGGCTGGCGCTCACCTGGGAGGTGCGGCAGGCGCTGCGCGACGACCTTGTGCTGATTGTCATGTCTGCGACCCTTGACGCAGATCCGGTGGCGGCGCTGCTGGACGATGCCCCTGTGGTGCGCTCGGAGGGGCGGGCCTATCCGGTCGAGACCCGTTGGCTCGACGCGCCCGTTCCCAAGATGCAGCGGCTGGAACAGGCGGTGGCCGATCTGACGCTCCGCGCCATTGCGGAGGCGCCGGGCTCCGCGCTTGTGTTCTTGCCAGGCGAAGGCGAAATTCGCCGGGTTCAGGCGCTCCTGGAGGGGAAAATCCCCTCCGACTGCACACTCCACCAACTGTTCGGCGCGATGAAATTCGCCGATCAGCGCGCCGCCATCGCCCCCGCCCGAGAGGGCCGCAAGATCGTACTGGCGACCTCGATTGCCGAGACTTCTCTGACCATTGAGGATGTCCGCATCGTCGTCGACGCGGGCCGGGCCCGCCGGGCGCTGTTCGATCCGGCCTCGGGCATGTCGCGCCTCGTGACCGAGCGGGTCTCCCGTGCCGAAGCCGAACAGCGCCGGGGCCGTGCGGGCCGGGTCTCCGAAGGGGTCTGTTACCGGCTCTGGACCAAAGGCGAAGAAGGCGCCCTGCCCGCCTTCGCCCCCGCAGAGATCGAGACGGCCGACCTTACCAGCCTGGCTTTGGAACTCGCGCTCTGGGGGGCCGCCGAGACGGATCTCGCCTTCCTCACGCCGCCCCCCGCCGGACCTCTGGCGGAAGCGCGCGCCCTGCTTCACAGCCTTGGCGCGCTCGACGTCGAAGGTCGGATCACAGCCCATGGCAAAGCTTTGGCGGCGAAACCGCTACACCCAAGACTTGCACATATGCTACAAATCGCGGGGACACAGGCCGCCGAACTGGCCGCACTGTTGAACGAACGCGATCCTTTGCGGGGGGCAGGCGCGGATCTGTCCCTGCGCATGCGGGCGCTCACGTCTCCCGGCAATGCCGCCGACCGTGGCGTGATCGAACGCGTCAAACAGGAGGCCAAACGCCTCAGGCAGGGCCTGCCACAAACCGCGCCCATGAACCTTGGTGAAATGGCCGCGCTCGCCTACCCCGACCGGATCGGGCTGCGCCGTCCCGGCGATCAGCCGCGCTATCTTCTGTCCGGCGGCAAGGGCGCGGTGATGGCGGAGCATGACGATCTGGCTTCCACCCGGCTCATTGTTGTCACCGACACGGACGGCGCAGCGCGGGATGCCAAAATCCGGCAGGCCGCCCAGATCAGCGAAAGCGAACTGCGCGGCCTCTACGGCGATCAGATTGCATGGGTCGAGGTCTGCGACTGGGACAGGCGCGAAAAACGCGTGGTCGCGCGCAGGCGCGAGATGTTCGGCGCGCTGGTGTTGGACGACCGGCAATGGAAAGACGCCCCCCCGGAGGCCATCGCGCGCGGGGCGCTGGTCGGTCTGCGCCAGATCGGCCTGCCCTGGACCGATGCCGCACGCCGCTTTGCCGCCCGTGTCGCGCTGATGGGGGCGGATTACCCCGACATGACCGACGCCGCTCTATTGGATCATCTCGAAGACTGGCTTCTGCCCTACCTCAAGGGCGCAAAAACCGAGGCCCAGCTCCGCGCTCTCGACATCACCGAGGCGCTGCGGGGCATGCTCGACTGGGATCAGATGCAACGGCTCGACCGGGAGGTTCCCAGCGCGTTTGAAAGCCCCGTCGGGCGTAGGTTGCCGATTGATTATTCGGGCGAACATCCCGAAGTCACCGGGCGGTTGCAGGAGTTTTTCGGCACCACAGTGCACCCAACCGTCGGCCCGAAACGCGTGCCGTTGAAAGTGGTCCTGACGTCCCCCGCGCATCGCCCGGTTCAGGTCACGATGGACCTGCCGAACTTCTGGAAAACCTCCTATGCCGATGTGCGCAAGGACATGCGCGGGCGCTACCCAAAGCACCCCTGGCCCGAGGACCCGACCGAGGCCAATCCAACGCTGCGGGCCAAACCCCGCGGAACGTGAAAACCATTTGTTAAAGATCGTGACAGTCTTCGCGGGACAAATGTGACAGCGTTTTAACCTATTTAGGGCGCTGTATGACGAGCGGTTAAGAGTTATCGCGCCGTCATCAACTCCCGCCAGAACAGCGGCGCGAAGAGCGCGTAGACCGTCGCCATCTCCAGCCGCCCGAGATACATGCCAAAGGTCAGCACCAGCTTCGACGGCGTGTTCAGCGTCGCGAAATTGCCCGCCGGACCGATGATGTCGCCGACCCCCGGACCGACATTGGCAAGCGCGGTCAGCGCCCCCGATGTCGCGGTGGACATATCGAGCCCGAAGAAGCTCAAAAGCGAAGCCATCACCCCGAAGGTGGCCGCATAGAGCACGAAAAAGGCGATCACGCCCGAAAGCGCATCCGGGGCCACGGGACGATCTTCGTATTTCACGAACGTGACCCGGTGGGGCGCATAGCTTTGCCGGATCTGTGCCTTGAGCGCGCGAAAGGCGACGAGCCAGCGCATCGCCTTGGCCCCGCCCGCCGTCGATCCGGTGGCGCCGCCCGCCGCCGTCAGGACAAAGAACGCCACCACCGCGAACGGTCCCCAGAGCGTGTAATCCGTGGTCGCATAGCCGGTTGTCGTAACCACGGAAATCACGTTGAACGCCACCAGCCGCAGCGCATCAAACAGCCCCTCGCCCCGCGTGATCATCAGCCAGAGCGACAGCGCCCCGATGCTCACCGCGAGCGAGACGAGCATGGCCGTGACCTGTTCGGACTTCCAGCGCCCATGCCGCAACCCTCTGATATACCAGGAAAACGGCAAGGCCCCGAAGAGCATGAACAGCGTGCAGGTCCATTGCAGAAAGGCGCTGTCGAAATGCCCGAAAGAGGCGTCGTAACCGGAATAGCCGCCCGTCGACAGCGTGGTCATCGCATGGGTGACCGCATCGAAGGGCGACATGCCGCCAACGAAATAGAGCAGCCCGCAAATCACGATCAGAGCGAAGTAAATCTGCAAGGTGGCGGAGGCGAACATCGTGGCGTTGCGCAACTCGCGCTCGCCGGTCTCCGAACTTTCCGAACGGAAAAGCTGCATGCCACCGACCTTGAGGATCGGCAAAAGCGCAATCCCGGTGACGATGAAGCCGACGCCCCCAACCGCCTGAAGCATCGCCCGCCATAGGATGATGCCGCGCGGGGTCTCATCGAGCCCGGACATAACGGTAGAGCCGGTGGTCGTGATCCCCGACATCGCCTCAAAAAACGCATCGGCGAGCGACAGGTCATAGGCATAAAGCGGCAGCGCGCCGCAGAGTGCAGCCACCATCCAGACCGAGGAGGTCAACAAAAAGGTGTGCAACGGGCGCAGGCCTTCGGTGCGCGGCGAAGAGGCCATCGCAAGCGTACCCCCCATAAAGCCGGTCAAAAGCGCGGCCTCCCCGAACATCTTCGAGGTATCTGGAAAGAGCAGCGCAACGACCCCCATGAGGGCGGCGAAGAAGACCATCACCAGACCGTTGATGAAGAAGACGAAACTCATGCGCATCGCTCTCTCACCCGGGGAGTCGGGCATGGGGATGAGAAATCACAAAACCCCGCCCCCGCGCAAGGGGCGGGTCTCTTCAGCTATGTGCCACGCTGCCGGCCCATGGCCCGTGCTGCCCTTCGCCCCCATCGGTGCGTTCGAACCCGTGCGCCCCGAAGAAATCTCGCTGCGCCTGGATGAGATCGGAGGTGCCGCGCCCCTGTCGCATCGTGTCGAAATAGGCCAGCGCATTGGCAAAGGCCGGCACCGGCACCCCCGCGGAAGCGGCATAGGCCACCGTGCGACGCAGAGCTGTGGCACCGTCGCGGATCAGCCCGGCGAAACGCGGCGCAAAGATCAACTGGCCCTGCGGCAGGCCTTCTCGGATCGCGGAAGCCATATCGTCGAGCAGAGCCGAACGGATGATGCAGCCTTCGCGCCAGACCTCCGCCGCACTGGCCAGATCGAGCGCCCAGTCATATTCGGCGGACGCCGCGGCCAGGATTTTAAATCCCTGATCGTAGGCAATGATCTTCGCGGCCAGAAGCGCGCGCTCGAGATCCGCCTCCGATGGGATCGGCAAGGCCTCGGAGCCCAGATCTCCGAACAACGCCTTACCCGCCTGCCGCGTAGCCTTCTCCGCCGACCAGGACCGCGCGGCCACCGCGGCCTCGATCGCGGACGGCGACTGCCCCAGCCTGAGCGCTTCGATCGCGGTCCAGCGCCCGGTGCCTTTCTGCCCGGCCTTATCGACGATCACATCGACGATCGGCTGGCCCGTTTTGGGATCAAGGGTGCCGAGCACACGGGACGAAATGTCTACAAGATAGGAGTTGAGCGGCCCCTCGTTCCACGCCGCAAACAGCGTGCCGATCTCGGCAGGCGCACGTCCGGCCCCGTCGCGCAGGATGCCATAGACCTCGGCGATCATCTGCATATCGGCATATTCGATGCCATTATGCACGGTCTTGACGAAATGCCCTGCGCCATCCGGCCCGAAATACGCGGCACAGGGAACGCCCTCATGTTTGGCGGCAATTGCCTCGATGATGTCGCGGATCACCGCATAGCTCTCCGGATTGCCGCCGACCATGATCGACGGCCCTTGCCGCGCCCCCTCTTCACCACCCGACACCCCCATGCCGATGAAGCTGAGCCCCTTGTCCCGCAGAGCGGCCTCCCGGCGGCGCGTGTCGTGGAAATCGGCATTGCCCGCATCAATGATCATGTCTCCCGGCGCCATCAGCGGCACAAGCGCGTCGATCACCGCATCGACCGGCCCACCCGCCTTGACCATGATGATCACCGCGCGCGGGCGGCTCAGCGACGCGACCAGCGCCTCATAGGACTTGGCCGGAACGAGCCGCTCCGCGAGATCGCCCGCCGAGGCCACGAAAGCGTCTGTGACCGAGCCGGTGCGGTTGAACACGGCGACGGGAAAACCGTTTTCGGCGATATTGAGCGAAAGATTGGCGCCCATGACGCCGAGGCCGACAAGACCGATCCGAGCCTGAGACATATTCGGGCAACTCCTTCTTTTGTCAGGTGAAACACCACGCACACTGCGGTGAAACGCGCGGCCTTGTTTCCGCTCAAAGATATGGCAAACCGGCTTTGCGACAAGCATTTCCCCAAGAAAACTTGCATTTCCGGAAATCCCGCCCTATGTATATACGCAATATAGACATAACAGGCACAAACTCATCCCATGGCAACTTTGCTCAAATCCGCTTGGACAGGAGTCTTCGACCCTCTGCTGCGCCGGCCCGACCGCGTGCAATCGGCCGCCCTGTGCTGGCGCAAGGGCAAGAAGGGCAAGGAAGTGCTTTTGATCACCTCGCGTGACACCGGGCGCTGGATCATCCCGAAAGGCTGGCCGATCGACGGTCTCGACGGCGCCGGAACCGCGGCGCAGGAGGCCTGGGAAGAGGCCGGTGTCAAACCCGCACGAGTGAAGCGTCAGCCTGTGGGTCTTTACCATTACATCAAGAAACTCGACAACGGCCTGCCCGCACCAGTGGAGGCCACGGTCTATCCGATCGAGGTCGACCATCTCGAAGGCGATTTCCCCGAAAAAGGCCAGCGCAAACGCAGTTGGATGAGTCCGAAACAGGCCGCCGCCCTGGTCGACGAACCGGAATTGCGCGACCTTCTGCTCGGCTTCTGATCCGGTCCTTCCCGGCACATCTTCGTCACGTCGCGTTCCGAAAGGCTTGCAATGCAAGGCCGGGCACGGTAGCGCTGCGCCGCCTGTAACGGTTTTATGACAAAGCGGAGCGCCGATGTCGGAAACGGAAGATCACGGAAAACAGTGGAATACGCTGGACAAGGACCTGAACCGGATCACCCAGTTCGAGTCCGCCACCTTTCACATCGCCCGTCCGATGGTGGGGCTCGGTGTGGCGCTGGCCTTCATCATCGTCGCAGGGCTTCTCGCCGCCTTCCTGTTCGGCGGTCAACCGGGCTCCGCCGTGGTGATCGCCGCCGCCGCTCTGGGCGCCTATATGGCGATCAACATCGGCGCCAACGATGTCGCGAACAACATGGGACCTGCGGTCGGCGCCAATGCGCTGACCATGGGCGGGGCCATCGTCATCGCCGCCCTGTTCGAAAGCGCAGGCGCGCTTCTCGCAGGTGGCGACGTGGTTTCCACGATCTCCAAGGGCATCATCGACCCGGCCGCCATGGCCGACACCCGGATTTTCATCTGGGCGATGATGGCCGCGCTCCTGTCCTCCGCCCTCTGGGTCAATCTCGCCACATGGATCGGCGCGCCCGTCTCCACCACCCATGCCGTCGTCGGCGGCGTCATGGGCGCGGGCATCGCGGCGGCGGGTTTCGGCACCGTCAACTGGGGCTCGATCGGCGCAATTGCCGCAAGCTGGGTCATCTCGCCGCTCTTGGGCGGTGTAATCGCCGCCGGGTTCCTGTGGTTCATCAAGGCGCGCATCATCTACAAAGACGACAAGATCGCCGCCGCCCGCGTCTGGGTGCCGGTGTTGATCGGCATCATGATGGGTACGTTTGCCACCTATCTGGCGATCAAGGGCCTGAAAAAGATCGTCCATATCGACCTGCTGACCGCTTTGCTCATTGGTCTCGCCGTGGGCGCGCTGTCCTATGTCGGCTCCGCGCCGCTGATCCGGCGACAGTCCCAGGGGCTCGAAAACCGCAACAAATCGCTCAAAGCGCTGTTCGGCCTGCCGCTGGTGATCTCCGCCGCACTGCTGTCCTTTGCCCATGGCGCCAACGATGTCGCGAATGCCGTCGGCCCTCTGGCCGCCATCGTCCATGCCAATGCCGAGGGCGGCTTTGCCGGCAGCGTCAATATCCCGCATTGGGTCATGGTGATCGGCGCGCTGGGGATTTCCTTCGGCCTCATCCTCTTCGGCCCGAAACTCATCCGCATGGTCGGCAGCCAGATCACCAAACTGAACCCGATGCGCGCCTATTGCGTGGCGCTCTCCGCCGCCATCACCGTGATCCTCGCAAGCTGGCTCGGCCTGCCGGTCTCCTCTACCCATATCGCCGTGGGGGGCGTGTTCGGCGTCGGCTTTTTCCGCGAGTGGTATCACGAGAAGCGCCTCGACGAGACCGCGCGCTCCAAGAAGATCACCCGCATCGCCGCCGAGGAACGTCACCGCCGCAAACTCGTGCGCCGCAGCCATTTCATGACCATCGTCGCCGCCTGGATCATCACCGTCCCCGCCGCCGCCACGATGTCCGCCGTGGTGTTCTGGTTCCTGGCGCATCTGGCAAACTGACACCTCTCCGAACAATGAAAAAGGGCACCGCATCGGGTGCCCTTTTTCATATGTGAAGACCGGAAGACCAGCCCCCCGTTAGGGCTCTGCCCGCATCTCGGACCAAAGGCTCCTCCGGAGCCCTTGTCATTTGCCCTCGACACACCACCGCATAATCGCCTTCTGGGCGTGCAGACGGTTCTCCGCTTCGTCGAAAATCACCGATTGCGGACCATCCATCACCGAATTCGTCACCTCATCGCCCCGGTGCGCCGGAAGGCAATGCATGAACAGAGCATCGGGCTTCGCGAGCCCCATCAGACGCCGATCCACCCGGTAGGGCCGAAGCTGGTTGTGACGGCGTTCCCGCGCCGAGGCCGGATCGTGCATCGACACCCAGGTATCCGTCACCACGAGATCGGCGCCCGCAACCGCCTCTTCGGCACTGCGGGTGATCGAGACATTCGAGCCTTTCGCCCGCGCCTCCTCGACAAAGCCCATTTCCGGATCGAGCGGCTCAGGACCTGCGAAGGTCATGTCAAAGCCGAACTGACCGGCGGCATGGAGGAAGGACGCGCAGACATTGTTGCCATCACCGAGCCAGACGACTTTCTTGCCCTTGATCGAACCGCGATGCTCCTCATACGTCAGGATGTCGGCCATGATCTGGCAGGGATGGGTGCGGTTCGTCAGACCGTTGATCACCGGCACGGAAGCATATTCCGCCATCTCCAAGAGCGTCTGCTCCTCGAAAGTCCGGATCATGATCATGTCCACGTAGCGCGATAAAACCCGCGCGGTGTCGGCGATGGTTTCACCATGGCCAAGCTGCATATCGGCGCCCGAAAGCACCATGGTCTGGCCGCCCATCTGGCGCACGCCGACATCAAAGGACACGCGCGTCCGGGTCGAGGGTTTCTCGAAAATCAGCGCGACCATTTTGTCTTTGAGCGGCTGCTCCGCATCAAGCGCGGCTTTCGGTTTGTCGTGACGCGCGTTCTTGGTCAGTTTCGCGGTCTCGATGATCCGGTGCAGATCCTGTGCTGAGGTTTTGTGAATGTCGAGGAAGTGGTTCATAGGTCTGTTCTCTTCGTCTGTCAGAGCGCACTGGCGGCGGCATCAATCCGCGATACGGCCTCGGCAATCTCTTCGTCGGTGATATTGAGCGCGGGCAACAGCCGCACCACATTGTCGGCGGCGGGCACGGTCAGGACCCCCTGCTCATAGCCTTTGCCCACCAGATCGGCAGGCGCGATTTTGCATTTGAGGCCGAGCATCAGGCCTTCGCCACGGACGGCTTCAAACACGTCGGGATGAGCTGCCACCAGCTCTTCGAGCTTTTGCCGCATCAGCCCCGCCTTGCGGTTCACCTCGGCCAGAAACGCCGGATCGGAAACGATCGACAGCACCTTGAGCCCGATGGCACAGCCCAGCGGGTTGCCGCCATAGGTCGAGCCGTGCGTGCCAGCGGTCATGCCCGATGCCGCCTCTTCGGTCGCCAGAACCGCGCCCAGCGGAAAGCCGCCGCCGATGCCCTTGGCAATCATCATGATGTCCGGCGTCACCCCCGCATATTCATGGGCGAACAGCCGCCCCGTGCGCGCGATCCCGCATTGCACCTCGTCGAAAATCAGCAGAGCGCCCTTCTCCTCGCAAATCCTGCGCAGCAATTTCAGCGCCTCGTCGGGCACCACGCGGATGCCGCCTTCGCCCTGCACCGGCTCGATCAGGATCGCCGCCGTCTTGTCGGTGACGTGATCGGCCACGGCTTCCCAGTCGCCGAACGGCAGATGGACAAAACCCGGCATCAGCGGGCCAAAGCCCTTGACCATCTTGTCGGTTCCAGAGGCCGCAATCGCGCCTGTCGAACGGCCATGGAAACAGCCCTCGAAAGAGATCACTTCGATCTTTTCCGGCTGGCCTTTCTCGTACCAGTATTTGCGCGCCATCTTGATCGCCAGCTCGGCGGCCTCGGTGCCGGAGTTGGTAAAGAAACAGGTGTCGGCAAAGGTCAGCTCGGTCAGCTTGTCGGCCAGAGCCTCCTGCGCCGGGATCTTGTAGAGGTTCGAGACATGCCACAGCGTGTCCGCCTGATCCTTGAGCACCTGCGCCAACTCCGGGTTGGCGTGGCCCAGCGTGTTCACCGCGATGCCCGCGCCGAGATCGAGAAAACGGCGCCCGTCCGCCTCGATAAGCCAGGAGCCTTCGCCTTTGACGAAGGACAGCGGAGCCCGGTTGTAGGTCGGCAGAACGGAAGAGATCATCGTGTGGTTCCTCTGGAAAAGAGAGGCCTCATGGGTGGCGAAAGCCAGCGGGCCTGTCAACGGTTGGGGGATATTTTTTAAGGGATTGCGCCGGTTTGGCGCGGTTTGTGCCACGCGGATCACGCCTCGGGCACGGATGAACGGACGTCAGGGACGCTTCAGCGTCGACGTCGGCTACCGGTAGCATATGCGCGGGTCATGTTCATGACGCGCTTTTCGATCAAACCGCCCGCACTGTCAAAGGAAATTTGCGGCAGCACCCCTCACTCCGCCGAAAGGAATTTCGAATTGCCAACCGCACGCGAGGAGGTTCCGCCGCCGACCGTGATACGCTTGACCACTGCGGCTTTTACCTCCGATGACGGCACCCCAAGCGCAAGCTGCCGCTTGAGCGCCTCAACTTTCCCTGAAAGCGACATGCCATAGCCGACCCGCCTGCCGCCCGCCTCTCCCATGGAGGACACGAGCGAGACAATCGCCAGACGGCCCTGATCCTCCGCAAAGACCGGCGCGCCGGACGACCCGTAATTGATATAGCAATCAAAGGCATAAAGCCCCTGAGACGCATCCAGAAGATGACAGGCGCGCTGAATGGTCATGACGTCATTCTGCGGCTGACCATAGGAGGCGACCGTCAGATCGCCCTCCGGCCCCGACGGCCCATGCAGCGCGTAAGGCCTGGCCAGCGCCGCAGGGATCGGCGAGGCCAGCTTGACCAGCGCCACATCGCGCCGCAGGTGGTCGCCCGTCTCCCGCTCCGCCGTCTCGAATCCCGGCATCACCGCCACCGCGGCCCCGCGCGAGGCGGCGACATGGCGCTCCTCCCGAAGCCCGGCGCGAAACGTGATCTTCTCCGGCGCAAGCGGCGTGTTTTCCGCATCCATCACGCAATGCGCGGCGGTCAGTACCAGATCCGGTGCAATCAATGCCCCTGTGCAGGTGCCCTCCCCCGCCATCTCAAGCCGTCCAACACCTTCCCAGCCAATCCGTTCTGCGCTCGCGGGCAAGATCTCTTCCGCCCGCATCGCAAACGGCACGCAACAGAGAACAAAGAGAGACAGGAAACGCGCGCTGAGACTCATCGAAAACCCCGGCAAGTTGAGACTTACCGGGGTCGATAGCCGGGAAATCCGGCGACAATGGGGCCGCCCGGCATTCCTCTGCGATTTTCACGTCAGGATTTCAGCTTCGTACCGCGTTTGAAGAACTGCCAATCGATGAACACCACCACGGCGGTCACCCCGCTCATCACCGCAAGCCCGATCCAGGGCGAGCTGTCCGAGGTGCCGATGATGCCGTATCTCACCCCGTCGATCAGATAGAACACCGGGTTCAGATGGGTCAGCACCTTGAACCATTGCGGCAGGGTCTCGACCGAGTAGAACGTGCCCGACAGAAAGGACAAGGGCGTGATGATGAAGTTGGTGATCGCCGCCATATGGTCGAATTTCTGACTGACGATGCCCGCAAGAACGCCCAGACCGCCGATGAACAGCGCGCCCAGCACCACGAAGGCGATGGCAAACAGCGGATGATGCAGCGGCAGACCGACGAACACCGCCATCACGACCCAGATCGCGATCGCCACAAACATGCCGCGCGCCACCCCGCCCGACAGATAGCCGATCACAAGTTCGAACGGCGCCAGAGGCGGCATCAGCGTGTCGACGATATTGCCCTGCACCTTCGAAATCATGATCGAGGAGGAGGTGTTGGCAAAGGCGTTCTGGATCACCGTCATAGTGAGGATGCCGGGAGCCAGGAAATGCACGAAGGGCACGCCCATGACATCGCCGCGCGACGGGCCGATGGCCAGCGTGAAGATCGTCAGGAACAGCCCGGCGGTCACCAGAGGTGCCAGGAGCGTCTGTGTCCAGACCGCGAGAAAGCGCGAGATCTCCCGCCCGATCAGCGTGTAAAGTCCAAGCCAGTTGACCCGGCCAAACCGCCGAACGCCCATCTGCACCTCATTTTGAGCCATTTCCATTGCCGCGCTCTCCTGCTATAGACCCCTGTCTGCGGTTTTCCCCGCGCGCCCGCTTGTAACCGCAAGCGCCGTGTTTAAAATAGGGGGCAGACAGAAATCTCAAGCGTCCTGCACTGCAAAACCCCTGTGCAGGATCGTTTTTGTGATCTTATGCGTGGTGCGGGGCCGCACCTAAGACAACCACAGGCCCGATGACAACCGAAGGAAGAACCATGTCCTGGACCGATGAGCGCGTCGAACTGTTGAAGAAAATGTGGGGCGAGGGTCAATCCGCCTCGCAGATCGCCAAGGAACTTGGTGGCGTGACGCGCAACGCCGTGATCGGCAAGGTGCATCGTCTCGGCCTGTCGAACCGCGCTGGCGCCAGTGCAACGCCCGCTGCCAAACCTGCCGCCGCCCAACCGAAAGCGAAGCCTGCGGTCAAACCCAAGGTGGAGGCCAAGCCGAAACCTGCGCCGCAACCGGCCGCGCAGACCGAAATGGCAGAGGCCACGCCGAAACCCGCCGTGCCCGCCCGTCGCCAGATCATCCCCGCCGGTCAGCCCCTGCCGCCGCAACCCTCAACCAACGAGATACCCGCCGAAGCTCTGGCCAAGGTCACTGAGGTCGAGAAGAAAGCCAAGCGGATCTCCGTCATGGAACTCACCGAAAAGACCTGCAAATGGCCGATCGGCGATCCGGCGACTGACGATTTCTGGTTCTGCGGCCTGCCCTCCGTGCCCGGCAAACCCTATTGCGAGGCGCATGTGGGCGTGGCGTTCCAGCCGATGTCCTCGCGCCGCGACCGTCGCCGCTGAGCCCTGCGGCGAAACGACGGCAAGGCCCACATTGCTATTCTGAAGATCAAAGCCGCCCGAAGGGGCGGCTTTTTTCAAACCTGTATAAGACGATTTCCACACAGTATTCGCATATTTTTGCATATGCGTGTTTCTTTGCGCACAGACTCTGTTTGGCGCTGCGGAATTTGAGCTTCACGGTCAGCACGCTAGCTTTACAGCCATCTTCAAACCGCACTGCCAAAGAAAGCTTTGACATGAAACACCTGCTTCTGACTTCCGCGCTCGTCCTCGGCGCAACCGCCGCTTCTGCCGAACCGGTGAAATACGCCCTCGACGCCTCGCACAGCCAGATCGTCTTCACCTATGAACACCTCGGCTTCTCCACCACCACCGGCATGTTCTCCGGCTTCGACGGCACGATCATGTTCGACGAGGCCGATCCGGCGAACTCTTCCGTCGAAGTCTCCTTCCCGACCGACAGCCTTTACACCGGCTGGGCCGAGCGCACCGCGCACTTCCTGACAGGCGATTTCTTCGGTGCCGAAGAGAACCCGACCATCTCCTTCAAATCCACCTCGATCACCGTCGAGGACGAAGACGAAGGCCTGATCACCGGCGATCTGACCATCAACGGCATCACCAAATCCGTCACCATCGAGGCCGAGTTGACCCAGAAGGGCGAGCACCCGATGATGAACAAGCCCTGGCTCGGCTTCGACGGCGAGCTGACCGTGCTGCGCTCCGATTTCGACATGGGTCAGTATGCGCCCTACATCTCCGACGAGGTTGAAATCGAGATTTCCATCGAAGCGATGCTGGCCGAATAAGCCGCCCCGCCCACGCAGTCAAAAGGCCGCCGGAGCGATCCGGCGGCCTTCTTTTTGATCCAAATGTCCCGGAATTTACTGTCGCACCGCCGTCAGCGTCGTCGCGACCTCGACCGCAAATCCCACGGTGCCCTCATCCGCATAGCCCGCGCCCATGCCGAAGTCCCGGCGATCGAGCGTGCTCGTCCCGCTCATCGTCGCGGTGTCTCCGTCAATCGTCAGGTCGAAAGCCAGTGTCACCGGCACCTCCTGCCCGACCAGCGTCAGCGTCCCCACCGCCTGATGCGATGCGCCCTCGATGCGGGAAATCTCCCCTTCGAACGTGGCGGTCGCATAGGTTTCCGTGTTGAAAAACTCCGGCCCCATGGCCTGTTGCGTCACCGAGCCGAGCGTGAGCGACGTGGTGTCTATGGTGACCGTCACCTCGCCCGTACCCGTCGCCTCGTCATAGGCGATGGCGGCACTCCAGTTCGCAAAACTGCCCTCGACCGGCGCGCCCATCTGTTTGACGGAGATCGTCAGGCTGCCCTGATCGACCGTCCATGAGGGCAGATCGGAGGCAAGCTCGGCCTGTTCCACCTGAGCCTGTTCCATCGGCGCGGCGGTCCCATCCGGGCGTTCCGGCGCGGGCATCACGAAGGGAAAGGCCACAACGGCAATCCAAAGCACGGCGGCCAGAACCGGCGGCAGGGCAGAGGCATGGGCCTCCCCCTCGACACCCGCATCTGTGCCACGCGACATCCGGGACAGCACGCCGTCTTTCTCGATCACCGCATGTTTCAGCGCCCCCGCGACATGCAGCGCGACCGTGAGATAAATCACCAAAGCCGAAAGCCCGTGCACCGCCCCCGCCATATGCGCGACATCTTCGGATTTCGGCACAAACGGCAGGTCCTGCCCGAACGGCCAGAGGATCGGGGCAAAGCCGGTTTCGGCGGAATGCATCACCCAGCCCGACAACGGCATGATCACAATCGCGCCATAAAGCATCCAGTGGATCACTTCGGCCAGCAACGTCTCCGCCTTGCGCTCCGGGTGCACCGGCACGGGTTTCGGCTGCGTGATCGCCCAGAGGATGCGCAGCACGGCAAGACCGAGCACGGCCACACCGATGGTTTTATGCACCGAATAAAGCGTCGTGAGCCCGGCGGCGGTCTCTGCCGTGCGCGGCGTGTTCTCCCCGATCAGGCCCAAAGCAATGTCGGTGAGGATCAAAAGGGCAATCGCCCAATGGAAAAAGCGCGCAAGCGCGCCATAGCGGGTGGCTGTATTGGTAAGCATGAAGCGACCTGTGTTGCATGCGGTTTACCGCAGCCTAGCCGATACGCCGTCCCCACACATCCAAATCCGCCGCACAGACTCTGTGCGAACAGGTGGAAAGCCCCCGGAGGGGCTTTCTCAAATCCAGCGCCACAGCGATCAGAAGCTGCGGGTCCAGCCGATCGACGCCGAAAGCTGGCTCATTTCCAGCTCCGCCGTGCCGCCATACATCACCGGCCCGGTGACCGTGTTTTCCGGCACATAGGAGATCGAGAAATCAATCCGGTCGCGGGCGTTGATCTGCCGCGAGCCGCCGAAGGTGAAGTGATCCTCCACCACGCCCGGCGCGAGAATGCCGAAACTCACGTCCTCCGATCCGATCGGGTTCGACGCATGGGCGTAGCCCACCCGCCAGGTCATGTCGGGCGAGGATTTCCATTCGGCCCCCAGACGGATCACCTCGACATCTTCCCAACCGAACCCCGCTCCGCCATCGGCGCCCAGCGCGCCCGCGTCGGAGGCATTGCCCACGGCCGGCACATCCGAATAGAAAATCTTCTGGTAATCGAGCAAAAGCGCCAGATCGGGCGTCGGCTGATAGGCCAGACCGACGGTGATCGAGGCCGGAATGTCGAAATCCCCGCCGCCTTCGAAAAGCCCGGCGTAATCGTCGAATTCCGACATGTCGAATTTCGTCTGCGCCGCGATCCCGAGTGTGAGTTGATCGCTCAACTCATATTGCATTCCGAGCCTGAGCCCCAGACCGTAGGAAAATTCCAGGCCATTGTTCGTGAGCGCCGAGGAATCCACGGACATGCTGAAAAATTGCGAAAGCCCTTTGGCGTCAAAGGCCTGCACCGCCAGCGTCGGCGCGATCCCGTAAGAGAACCGGCCCATCTTCTGCGCATAGGTCACCGAGACGAAAAGCTGGGTCAGGTCAACACCCGCCTCGCCACCGCAATAAACCCCGGAACCGCCGCCGCAATTGGCATTGCTCACATCCGGGTAAGAGGTATTCATCCCGCCGTTGCCATAGGCGGCAAAGTTCACAACCGCCCCATTGGCGAGCGGCAGGTTATAGGCGGCGTTCGGCACCGGGAAGAACTCCTTGCCCGAATTGACCTCGCCATCGGCGATGAACCCCGTGCCCGTGCCGGTATAGCCCCGCGACGGCGAAAACGCCTGAAACCCGAAACTCAGCTCGCGCCCCACGCTGGCCACTGAGGCCGGGTTGATCGCACCCGACATGGCGTCCTGCGAATAGGCCACACCCGCCCCCGCGACGCCCCGCGCCGCCGGGCTGTAGCCCAAGGCAAAATATCCTTCCGTGGCCGAGGCCTCCTGCGGCAACATACTGGCGGCAAGGCACAAGACGACCGGTCCCGCGACACGGGTGTGTTCCATCCTGAACATCTATCATCCTTCCAAGGTTTTCGGGTGATGCCGCGCCTCCTCAAACGCTGCGGCCGCGCCCGAACCCGCACACCGCGGGCCTGTGCTAAAAATTATGGGATCACGCGTCTGTGATCTCCATCAACCTATGCGAATATTTTCGATCCGGCGACGAAATTTTCCGCCGCGACGCGGCAAATCCGACAGGAACACCCGCCTCTTCTGGGGGCTTTCCCGACCCTTTCTTTCGGAGTATATCGCCGCCATGAGCCAGAACCCGCCAAATCTCCGCCCCGACCTTGCCCCGAAGCCCGTCTTCGACACGAACCGCCGTGACGGCCAGCCGACCATCGGCATGGTCTCTCTGGGCTGTCCGAAAGCGCTGGTCGACAGCGAACGCATTCTCACCCGGCTCCGGGCGGAAGGCTATCAGATCAGTGCGGATTACTCCGGCGCCGATGCGGTGATCGTCAACACCTGTGGCTTTCTCGATTCTGCCAAGGCCGAGAGCCTTGAGGCCATCGGCGAGGCGCTTCAGGAAAACGGCAAGGTTCTGGTCACCGGCTGTCTCGGCGCCGATCCCGAATATATCACCGGCGTCCATCCGAAGGTTCTGGCCGTCACCGGCCCGCATCAATACGAGCAGGTCCTCGACGCGGTCCACGCCGCCGTACCGCCCTCGCCCGATCCGTTCATCGACCTGCTGCCCGCCACCGGCGTCAGCCTGACGCCCCGGCATTTCAGCTATCTCAAGATTTCCGAGGGCTGCAACCACGCCTGCAAATTCTGCATCATCCCGGACATGCGCGGCAAACTGCAATCGCGCCCGGTCCATGCCATCTTGCGCGAGGCCGAGAAACTCGTCGAAGCGGGCGTCAAGGAACTGCTTGTGATCTCGCAGGACACCTCCGCCTATGGCCTTGATCGCAAATACGTCTCCTTCCCGTGGAAAGATCGCGACGTGCGCAGCCACATCACCGATCTGGCGCGCGAACTGGGCCAACTGGGCGCCGCCGATGACCTCTGGGTGCGGCTCCACTACGTCTACCCCTACCCCCATGTGCGCGACCTGATCCCGCTCATGGCCGACGCAGGCAACGCCGTCCTGCCGTACCTCGACATCCCGTTCCAACACGGCCACCCGGACACGCTCAAACGTATGGCGCGGCCAGCCGCCTCCGCGAAGGTGCTCGACGAGATTGCCGCATGGCGCGCGGTCTGCCCGGACATCACGCTGCGCTCCACCTTCATCGTCGGCTACCCCGGCGAGACGGAGGCGGAATTCCAATACCTCCTCGACTGGCTGGACGAGGCGCAACTCGACCGTGTCGGCTGTTTCCAATACGAAAACGTCGCCGGCGCGCGCTCCAACGCCCTGCCCGACCACGTCGCCCCCGAGGTCAAACAGGACCGCTGGGAACGGTTCATGGAGAAAGCTCAGGCGATTTCCGAAGCCAAACTGCAGGCCAAGGTTGGCACCGTTCAACAGGTCATCGTGGACGACATTGATGAGGACGGCATCGCCACCTGCCGCACCAAGGCCGACGCGCCGGAGATCGACGGGAACCTGTTTATTGACGAGGGGACCGAGGGGTTGTCTGTGGGGGATTTGGTTTTTGTTGAAGTTGATGAAGCGGGTGAATACGATCTTTGGGGAAAGATTGTACTTTGAGGCTTCACTTTGCATTTCGAAAACATCGCCATTGAGAAATTAATCGTTAATCCAAATAACGACCGCCATGGACAGACGCCGTCCGAAGACACTGCAATTGGTTGGTTATTTGATCATAAAGCTTCCGAAATGAAGCACTTAGCAACCCGAATTGCGAAAGCTGGACGTATTTACGACGCGCCACTCGTTATCCGTGAAGGCTCTAATTTTCTTGTCAAAGATGGCAATCGACGAGTCACCTGTCTCAAACTAATACACAATCCTGCTCGCGCTCCTCAAAAATTTCGAAATTTCTTTAGCGATCTGAAGAAAAACTTCCAAAAAAGCTTGGCTACAGATGTCGTTTGTCAAGTTGAGGATGACCAAGATATTGCCGATGAAATAATTGGCTTGAGGCATAACGGCACACAAAAAGGCGCAGGCCAGCTTATGTGGGGGCCAAAGGAAAAGGCAATCCACGCGAATAGAGTATCAGGCAAATCAGACTATGAATGGCCTCAGTTGGTTGAAAACTTCTTAGAGGAACGGGGCTATTCTGACGAAGCTGCCGCAATAAAAAGATCAACCCTCGATCGAATTTTGAAAGCTAAGAAACGTAGAGAACAGCTTGGCATCTCCCTAGGCGATCAACGTAAAATAATTTCTACTGTTGCAGGGTACGATCCACTCGCTCTTTTTATTCGCTTTGCTCACGACATGCGTGATGACAAGCTCACTCTGAAAGAAACTTTAATTTCTGCTGACATTGATAAGTATTTGGCGCGCTTGAGGTCGGAAGGACTGGTACCTGACAAGAAAAGCGCACCCCCAAAACCTGCACCGCCACCGCCGAGCTTGCCAAACTTACCTAAACCCCAGCCAATTCCACCACACCCGACTAAGCGAAGAAGAACCAGCCTAATACCGTCGGACGTTAACTATCGTTTCGCGTGGTCACATGGACAAACAAAAATTTCCCAAGCTTGGGAGCAGCTACAGTTCGAGCTCAGCCTCAAGAGACATAAGTTCTCAATTGCAGTAGTGCTTCGAACTTTGTTGGAAATGGTTGCAAAGAAGTATGGCGAGAAAAACAACTTGTCCGATAAAGGTACTCTTGCAAAAAATCTTCGGCTTATGGCTGACGATCTTAAAGAAAAGACCATTATTGATCCCAAAACTCACGAAGACGTCATGCGTCTTATTAGCGATACACGATCCATGGTCTCTATCGAGAACCTGCAACGGATTTTGCATTCAACAAGCCAAATGCCATCGGAAGATGACTTAATAACAATGTGGGACTGCTTCGAACCGCTCATTGTAAACGCTTTGCGCAACCTTCAGCCATCGTCAAAATAGATGATAGATAGCTGGCTACCTTTTGCTCGCTATACGGGAGACCCCCATGCTCAAAAACTACAAAGACCTGCTCGCAGCCGCCCATGAGGTGATCGAGACGATCCCAACCCAAGACGCCATCGCCCTCACCCGTGACGACGGTGTCGTCTTCGTCGATCTCAGAGACCGGCGCGAGCTTGAGCGCGAGGGCCGCATTCCCGGCGCTTTCCACTGCCCGCGCGGCATGCTCGAATTCTGGATCGACCCGGAGAGCCCCTATTACAAACCGAAATTCGGCGAGGACAAAAAGTTCGTCTTTTACTGCGCCTCCGCCTGGCGCTCGGCGCTGGCCACCCAAACCTGCATCGAAATGGGCTTCACCAACGTCGCCCATGTCGCAGGCGGCTTCTCCGCGTGGAAGATGCACGGTGGGCCTGTCGAACCCGTCGAAAAACATTAAAGCCGGTCGAGGTAATAGCGCACCGCGTCCTGCACATGGCGAAACCGGTCGCCGCCAAGGTGTTTGCCCCCGTACCAGCGCGTCACCACGACGATCTGGCCGGTGACGCCCTCGCGCTCCAACATGCGCAGGATCACCATCCCCGCGCCGCTTTCGCCGTCGTCATTCTTGAGAGGCATGCCATCGGGGAGCACAACGCCCCATGTGTTATGCGTCGCCTTGGCGAATTTCTTTTTGCGGCACAGCTCTTTGACAAACGCCTTGGCCTCCGCCTCCGACCCACAGGCGCCGCCGGAGACCGCATATTTCGAGCCGCGGTCGGATATGATGCCGTCATAAATCTGCATAAGCCGCTTATAGGATCATGAGATCAGAACCGCCAGCCACGCCACCCCCGCCGCAATCGCGGTCACCGTCACAGCGGCGGAGCCCGCGTCCTTGGCGGTTTTGGCCAGAGGGTGTTCGCGCTCCGAAATGTAATCCACCGCATCCTCGATCGCCGTGTTCAACAGCTCGGCGGCCAACACCAACAGCCCCAGCGCAATCACCAGCCCCCGCTCGCCTGCCGTCAGATCAAGGACAAGGGCCAGACAGGCCGATATGAGATTGGCCCAGACCCAGGTGCGGAACGAATGCTCCGAACGCCACGCATACCGCAGCCCCTCCATGCTCCAGATCGTGCGCAGGACCAGTCGTTTCGCGGTGTAGGTCGCTTTGTCTTTCATCTTGCCTCCTCCGTCGTCAGAGCATGATCGAGGAAAAAGACCAAGGCAAGCGACGGAAGCGGGAGGCACGCCCGTAAAAGAGGGCAGAGACAAGAAAGGCTTTCACAATGTCCACCTTACGTAAATTCGCCACGCCCCTGACCATCGCCACATTCACCATCGTCGGCGTGACGGGCGTGCTCTGGTATTTCCATGTCATCACCTCCGCCGGCCGCTGGATGCATGAGATCATCGGTCTGGCCATGGTCGTCGTCGTCGCACTGCACGTCGTGCTGAACTGGCGCGCGTTCAAGACCTATTTCAAACGCCCGCTCGCCATCGGAATCATCGTGCTGGGCGTGGTTTTGACGGTGGGTGCCTATCTGGTGCCGGATCAGACGCAGGCCCGTGGTGGCCCGCCGCAATTCGCCGCCTTCTCGAAATTCGCCGATGAAAGCCTTGCCACTCTGGGGCCGATCTTCGACACCACCGGCGAGATTCTCGTCACCCGGCTCGAAGATGCGGGCTACACCGGCGCAACCCCTGCGAGCACCGTCGAGGACATCGCCGGGTCCAACACCCGCGCCCAGATGGAGGCCTTTTCCGCCATGGCCGCGGACGGTTCCGGCACGGGTGGGCAAGGCGTCGGTGCAGCGCGCAACTGAGCCGTCTCCCAACAAACAAAGGGGCCCGCGCGGCCCCTTTGTCATCTCTAGATCTCTGGACTTGCCTCTGGCCTTACTCGGCGGCCAGCAACGGATTTTGCAGCGCCCGCACGTAATAGAGCTTCTGCGCATTCAGACAATAGTCCGGTGCCTGCTCCTGGTGCCCCTGATGTTCCAGAAGCCAGAGGATGCAGGCGTCATGCTGGGTGCATTGCCCGCAACCGGTTTCCATCTTCGACAGGTCCTCCGGCGCAATCTCCCCGGACGCGGCGGCGCGCACCACATCGGCCCCCAACCGTTCGGCCATGCCATGCATCAGGCAGGCCTCACCAGGACGCAGCAGTGTATCCGTCATGGTCTTTCCTCCAGTTTGCGTTAAACGCCCTCAGCGCGCGGCGAGGCGTTCCAGATCCGTCTTGTTGCGGCAATAGGCCGGGGCGAATTCCGCACCCGCCTCATGATCCGCGAGAAACACCTCACAGGCCTCCGGATCGGTGCAGCCCATGCAACGATGAACGCGATTTTCCATCGCTCCTTCGTCGCATTGCCCGCGTTGCTTCAGTTCCTCGAAATCGACGCCAAGTGTCTGCGCCATACGGTTCATAAGACGTTCATGCGTCTCGTAGCCCTTGGTCCCGGTCATGACAGCCTCCGATCTGTTGCGTTTCACATCCCGCGAAAAACAGACCATGCACCGGGTCCACACTCCTTGATCCTGATCAATTGCCGGATTTCCGGGCCATTCTGCACCGTCCGACCCTCTATCCTGACGGAAATTAAGGCGTTGTTTACGCTTTTCCCGAATATCTCAGGCCGCATGGCCGAATAGGGCAGCCACACTGCCCCGAATCTCGGGGCGCGCCAGAGGCCCGCTCGCCGCTTCTCCGAACAGGCGCAGTTGCGGAAAAATGCGAAAAAGCTCCGTCCGCGCGCCCTGCTCCAGAAGGCTCAGCGCCGTCTCCCCGGGATAGAAGCTCTCGGAGAGCAGCCCGCCGCTGTCGAGGATTTCATGCGCCTCGAACATCAGATGCACATAAGTGATCTCGGTCAGATCGCTGCGCTGACGAATATTGCGCCGGTTCACCAGCCAGCGCGCGGGCACCAGCGCCTCGTCCAGACCGGCGTATAGCTCGACCAGATGGCCCGTGATCAACACCCGGTGCTGCGGCGATACCAGAACCGGGCGGCTCGGCACGCCCTGCCCCAAGGCTCCCCGCAGAATTTCAATCGGCGCAAGATCGGGCGCGCGGCTCAGATCGACCTTCGAGGTGCCAACCCAGCGCACCGGGCGATACCCGTGGTCCAGCGTCCAGATCAGATCGCCGGGACGCACCGTCTCGATCGCCACCGCCCCCTGCTGTCCCCGAACGACCGAACCCGCGGCAAAACAGACCGCCGCCTCGACCTCGGAAACCTGCAACTCTCCGTCATTGTTGCCCGCCGCCGGGTCCGCCGTCTCGTCGGCCCCCGTATAGACCATGGTAGAGCTGTCGAGCCCGGAAATATCGAGGATATAGCCGTTCTGAAACAGCACATGCTCGTCGCCCGCGCCCATGTTCTGGTAATTGTTGTTGTCCGGGTTCAAACCTTCGGCAATCACATTGCCCTCGGCATCGGTCAGCCGCCAGAACTGACCGTTGGTGAAGGTGTCGGAGACATTCTGATACACCTCAAGATAATAGACATCCGCCGAACTGCCCAGGGGCGTGACCCCCGAGACGGTCAATTCCAGATTGGGAGGGTTGGTGCCGTTGAGCGAGGCGCTGGTATAGGTCCCGATCATGTCGCCGGTGATTTCTATCGCCATTTGCACCCTCTGCCTCAGCCCAGTCCGCGCCCGGCGTTAAGGTTAACGCGGGGTCGTCCTCCGATCTGAACACAGATCGTGGCAAAACCGGGACAGGGCTGCGGCGAAACCGTGGTTCCCCACACAAATCTGTGAAAACTCCGAAGGTTACCTGGGCTACAGCGTCGCCATGGTCCGGCGAACGGTCTCGATCCGCTGCGCGTTCGGCGGGTGCGAGCCGAGGAACCGGTCGCCCGGATCTGGGATTCGGGTAAAATATTCCGCCCCGCGCACCGGGTTGTAGCCCGCGCGATAGGCGATCACCGTGCCGAGCTGATCGGCCTCCAGCTCATAGTTCTTCGAATAGCTCCGCGCGCCCACCGTGGCGCCGATGTCCTGCGCGCTGCTGATCGCATTGGCGTCCCCGCCCATCGCGGCAATCAGCACCCCGCCCAGAAGTGCGCCCGTGAGCGCCTTCTCCTGGCTGCGCGCGATATGGCCCGAAATGTGATGCGCCGCCTCATGCCCCATGACAAAGGCCAGCTCGTCGGTATTCTGCACCTCCGCGATCAGCGCCACCGTGAAGGTCAGCACCGGCCGCCCCGCACTGTCGAGCGTCTGCCAGGCATTGGCCGGCGCGCTCGGGTCGTTCTCCACCACGATCTTGAAATCGCAATTCGCCCCTGTGGTCCGGGTCCGGCATTCGCGCTCGGCCACCGGTTCCACCCGGGAAACGACCTGCCTGAAATCCGCAACGGACAGCCCCGGCCCCGTCGCGCGGCTCACCGCAGCCGGAGCGGTCGAACTCGGCACAGAGGTCGTTTCGACACAGCCCGCAAGCGCCAGAGCCGCCAGAACGCATAAACCCGCACGATACATGTTCATCTCCCAATCGCATACCGCACTCTCACAGAGCTGCGACATTACGCAAAGCCATTTGCCCTGACCAGCCCTCCCGGCACGTCATGAGAAAACCGGAGCGGTTTCCCGCTCCGGCTTACCGTCTCTCACAGCGCAGATCAAAGGCGGTCGCCCCGTGCCGGAACCCGCCTCAGAACGAGGTCGTCAGCCCCAGTTTGAACAGCCGCCCGTTTTCGCGATACGCGGTTTCATCCGCCGGTTGCTGATCGAACAGGTTGTCGATCCCCAGATTCAGACGCGTCTTGTCCGTCAGATCGTAAGCCATCGCCACATCGACAAGGAAATACGGATTCTTGTTCTGTCCCGCCGGAACGGCACGTGCCTCCTCCGTACTCAGCTCATCCTCGGTCACATAGCCCACCTGCTTGCCGACATAGGTGACATTCCCCGACAGGGTCAGGCGGTCATTCGCCACCCAGCTCGCCCCCGTGGTGATGTTCCATTTCGGCGTGGTTGCCATCGGGAAGGCGTGGTCCAGACCTTCGTATTTGAACTCGGATTTCGCCAGATAGGTGAAAGAACTGGTCCAGGTCAGGTCTTCGCTGACGTCGAAGGAAAACCCGCCCTCGATCCCCGCCGTCTTCCCGCTCTCGATATTGGTCCGCTCGAAAATGTCATAGCCCGTCGACAAATCGACCTCGCCGGTTTTCCGCGCCCCGATCATATCGGTGATGTCATTGTAGAACGCGGTCAGCTCCCAGTTGAAGACCCCGCCCTGAGAGTTCAGGCCGATTTCGTAATTGTCCGAGGTCTCTGGCCCGATGTCCGGGTTCCCGTAGATGATGCACGGCCCCGGATAGGGTTTGCAGCCATTGCCGCGAGACGACATCTTGTAATTCGGGTTCAACGCCCGCAGGTCCGGCGCCACGAAGGCCTGCGCATAACCCGCCTTGAGCATCAGCCCGTTGCCAAGATCGTAATTCGCATAAAGCCGCGGGGTGAAGTGATCCCCGAAATCTTCATGGTGATCATACCGCAGCCCGGTTGTGAGGGTCAGCGCCTCCGTCACATCCCAGCGGCCTTCGGCGTAAAGCGCGCTGGTCACCGCCTCACCGGAAATCAACGCGCCATCGCGGTTGGTCGCCGGATCGCTCAGCTCATCCTTGGCGACGCTGCCACCGACCGTATAGCCGAAGCCTTTGCCGCCAAGCAGGGTTTCCGCACTATAACGCGTCTCGAAGGTGGTGGTCTTGTAGGTGATCGGATCGCCCCAGGCCGGGTCGCTCCAGGAGGCGTTCGAGCTGTCTTCATAGCGCAGGTAGCTGGACAACGTCCCTGCACCGATCATCCATTCATTGGTGATGGCAAATCCGTCGCGGTCGATCTTGTTCGTATCATGCGCCCCATCCGACGCCAGGTATGTCTCCTGACCCGTCGTCGCCTCGAAACCCCATTCGACGGCACCGTTCGGGCGCCATGTCAGACGCGCGCCAAGCTCCCGTGCGGAAGACCCGTCCGAGCCGTAGACGGAATTCTCCGCCCCCGTGCCATCCGTGTAGGTAAAGGCATCGGGCGCCTCGCGCTCGGATGTCTTGCCCCAGAATTCCACATCGACGGTCTCGCTCAGCGACCCGCTGACATAGCCAGAGATCTGGCGGTTGTCGCCCGTGGTCGCATGTTCGCCAAAGCCGAAATCCGTGGTGATCGAGCCGGACCAGACACCGGACGGTTTCTTGGTGATGATGTTCACCACCCCGCCCATGGCGTCGGAGCCGTAAAGCGTCGACATCGGACCGCGCACGATCTCTATGCGTTCGATCGCATCGAGCGGCACGACGTTGAGATCGCCCTGATAATGACGCGCAAAGCTCTTGCCCGTGCTGATCCGTCGGCCATCGACAAGCGTCAGCGTCCGGTTCGACGAGATGCCGCGGAACGAGACTTTCGAAATCCCGTCATTGCCACGGGTCAGGTTCAGACCCGGCACGAGACGCAGCAGGTCGTTGAGATCGCGGGCGCCTTCCTGCGCAATCGTTTCCTGATCAATCACGGTGATCGAGGCGGGCGCATCCTGCACGGTGGTCTCGATCCCCGACGCCGTGGTCACGACGATCTGATCGAGTTCCAGAACCTCTTGTGCCGACAGGGAGAAAGGCAGCAGTGCGAAAGCCGTGGAACACAGGAGCTTTCGGGACACAGAATGGGGGCGGGACGGGAGGAATGACATGAGGTCTCCGATATATGCGTTTGAAATGACAAACGACATCCGGGAAACCCGCCCGAAAACACGCAACAACACCGTGCTTCAAATCGGGCACAGCGACGCGACACAAACCGTCGGGACATGGGGCAGATCACTTTCCGAAATCTGTTCCCGGATGCGTTCAGCTCGCGTTTCACTGGCTGCCTTCAGAAAACAGACCCGAAAGCCGGGCGCAAGCCCGGTATCCGAGTTATTTAGTCAGCCATAAAACTGCCGCACGGACGTTGCCGCAAAGCCACATAAAATCATTGCACCGCCCCCTTGCTTTTGCCCTGCGGCAGGTGCAGCATCGTCTCATGTTTACCATCGAGCACGATTTCGACGCGACCGTCGTCACCATAGTCGATGAGGGCGAGGCCCCTCTGCTGGAAGATGTCATCATCTCCGCCTTCGCCGAATGCGTGACCGTGGAACAGCACGATCCGCGCACCGACCGGGTGCACAAGATCACCTTTTCGCTGCAACAGCTCCGCGACCTCGGCGCCGCCCTCGACCTGCCCGAAGGCGCCTATCGGCTGACACCTGTCGAGGAGTGAGGCCGCACCTCACGTCCGCACTGAACCTTTAGAGATCGGCAACCGTTTCGATCCGCAGCATCCCGTCATGCAAAAAACATGCCTTCGAGAACACGTTGGGCACGGGATTTGGGCGGCGAATATCGGCCAGCCCGGGCAAAGCCGTTGGCCCCGGCGCAAAGGATCGGTCGATCTGTGAGATGAAGATCAAAATCAGCCCCGTAACTGCGCGAAGTTGCGCAAAGACCGCAACTGTTCCGCCAAGGGCGGCTTGTGGCGATCCTGATCGAGGATTTGCAGATAGTCGACAACCGCAACCGTGCCACGCGGAGCGTCAGCGAGGTCCGCACAGATGAACGCCGCGCTGATGTCATCTGAGGTCTCGATTCTGATCTGCGCCCCATCTGCGCCCGCCCGGCCCAACCTGTGCAATCGGTGACGCACCTCTGTTTCCGTCAATTCCAGCGTGTAGAACACCGCCTCGCGCCCCACCTCAGCCGCCTCAAGCAGCACGCGCAGCCCTTGTAAGGTCTTGCCATGCCCCGGCCGCGCCCCGAGCAAAACAAGATCGCCCTGCGCGAAGCGGGGAAGAAGCGCCCCGGCCTCAGCCCTGTTGAGCCCCGCAGCCAAAAGCGACCAACGCGCAAAGCCCTCTTGCCGGGCAATCCGGTCAAGCGCCTCGTGCAATGAAATGTCATGATCCCGCGCCAACTTCCTGGCGCGGCGTTTCAGATGATAAACAGGTGCGGAAAGCCGCATGTCGAAACCTCCGTTCCGGGTCCAAAACGCAATCCCTCCTCATGCGTGCGCCCGAACAGACGTGTCGATGATCAACAGCCCCGTATGTCAGATACTGCCCCGTGTGGAGGGAGGGAGGCGCGGGCCGAGCCTTGCGATGACCCTAACGCGGCTCTCCTGGTCCGGCAAGTCGCGGCATCGAGGAATGATGGGGGAAACACCGACCAGAGGTCCGACAAAAGTCCGACAAAAGTCCGACGCTTTGCCGACAGCGATTTTGATCCTGAATGGCGGCGTTACTCGACCCGGAACAGCTTGTCCCGCGAGGTCTCTCCCCGCACCAAAACCACCGTGCTCTTCGCCCGCCCCATCGCCTTGGCCAAAAGCTTGATCACGTCTTTCGTCGCCTTGCCGCCCTCAGGCACCGTGGTCACATAGGCACGCACCTGCCCGTCCTCGACCGTCACCGCATTGCGCGAGGCTTTGGGGGTCACGCGCACCGCCAAAAGCCCGTCTGTCACCGCCGCCTCAAGCGCCGTTTTCAATTCCGCTTTATCCATGGCCCCTCATAGCATCTGAGCGGTTGAAAACACCTGCAAAAATGACGACATGTTGGGCGACCCGCTGATGAAAGGCTCCTCATGCCCGCTCCCAATCCCGCCGCTCTCGACTTCCTCCTGACCCGTCGGTCCCGTCCTGCCAAGACGCTCACGGCCCCCGTGCCGGATCGCGACGCGCTGATGCCGATCCTGACCGCGGCGGCACGCACGCCGGATCACGGAAAGCTCGAACCTTGGCGCTTTATCGTCTTGGAAAAAGACGCCCTCACGCGCCTCGCCGGGATGATCAACCCATTGGCCAAAAAGAACAAAATCGCCGAAGAGAAGATCGAGAAAGCCTATCGCCAATATGCCGACGCCGATCTCGCCGTCGCCGTTGTCTTCTCTCCGAAAGAGAGCGACAAGGTCCCGGAAATCGAACAGCTTTACTCCGCAGGCGCCGTCTGTCTGTCGCTGCTGAACGCCGCCCTTGCCGCCGGTTGGGGCGCCAACTGGCTCTCGGGCTGGGCCACCTTTGACCGGGACTTCTGCGAAAAAGGCCTCGGCCTCGCGCCCCATGAAAGCATCGCCGGTCTCATTCACATCGGAACCGAAACCATTGCCCCGCCGGAGCGCCCGCGCCCCGACCTGTCGACCATCGTCACATGGATGGATGCGTGATGTTCAGCGATTTTGCCAAGGCCATCGGCCAGCTTGGAGACAAGCGATTTCAATCGGTTCTGCTCAAGGGGCTGGGCCTGACGGTCGCGCTTCTTGTGGCGATCTATCTGGTCTTCGTCTGGGTCATCGGCATCTTCGTGCCCGACACCTTTACCCTGCCGCTCATCGGCGAAATCACATGGGTCGACAACGCGCTCTCCATCGGCTCGTTCTTTCTGATGATCGGCCTGTCAGTCTTCCTGATGGTGCCTGTGGCCTCCGCCTTCACTGGTCTCTTCCTCGAAGAGGTCTCCGAGGCCGTCGAGGATGTACATTACCCCGGCCTGCCCGAGGTGCCGCGTCAGTCGTTTTCCGACATGCTTCTGGACTCTTTGGGCTTTCTTGGCGTCATCGTCGTCGCCAACCTGATCGCGCTGGTGCTCTACCTGCTCCTTAACATCGCGGCACCGGTGATCTTCTGGGCCTTGAACGGCTTCCTTCTGGGCCGGGAATATTTCCAGATGGTTGCGATGCGCCGCCTCGGGCGCGAGGGCGCAAAAGCTGCGCGCAAACGCCACATGCCGGAGATCTGGCTGGCAGGGGCTCTGATGGCGATTCCGCTGTCGATCCCGCTGGTGAACCTGCTGATCCCGGTGCTGGGCGCGGCCACCTTCACCCATATGTTCATGCGGCTTGAAGGCGGCTCAACTGTCGGCCACTGAGGGCAGTTTCGCGGTCCAGTCGAGATCGTGCCAGCTCACCCAACCCGACAGGATCACCGCGACCAGTACGGCCCAAATCGCCGTCGCCACAAGAGTGACCCAAAGCGCCTTGCGCTTCGGGTTGTAATTCGCCGGCGCCCCGTCATGCGTGCCCTCAACCTTTTCGCCCAGATCGCCCTGTGTCTTCAAACCGATGGGCAGCGCAACCAGCATGGTCATGAACCATGTCACCGCATAGAGAACGATGGCCGAGGTGATCGCCATCAGACCTGCTCAAGCTCGATCAGGCAGCCGTTGAAATCCTTCGGATGCAGGAACAGGACCGGCTTGCCATGGGCGCCGATTTTCGGCTCGCCTGTGCCGAGGACGCGGGCGCCTTCGGATTTCAGCTTGTCGCGGGCGGCGAGAATATCGTCGACCTCGTAACAGATGTGGTGAATGCCGCCCGAAGGGTTCTTGTCGAGAAAGCCCTGGATCGGGGAGTTTTCGCCTAGCGGATAGAGCAGTTCGATCTTGGTGTTCGGCAATTCGATGAACACCACGGTCACACCATGATCCGGTTCGTCCTGCGGCGGGTTCACCTTGGCGCCGAGCGTATTCGCGTATTGCGCGGATGCCGCTTCGAGATCCGGCACGGCAATGGCGACGTGGTTGAGACGACCGATCATGTTTCTCTCCTCCAGATGGGGTCTTTTCCCGGTTATCGCCCGCCGCAGGCAAGGCCGCAAGGGGGCGTTTGCGCTCACAGAGTGCCGATCCGTCCGCGAGCAGCGCTTGGTTAACCGCTCATTCACCAGTTTCGCGCTTTAATCCGACTCGCACTGGATGGAGCCATGAAATGACCGACGATCTCGACAGCCTGATGGTCGCGCCGATGCCGACCGCCGACCGCCCGCTTCTGGGCCTCACCGTTCTCGTGGTGGAGGACAGCCGCTTTGCCTCCGAGGCGATGCGCCTTCTGTGTCTGCGATCCGGGGCGCGCATCCGACGCGCCGACACGCTGAGCGCGGCACATAAACACCTGCGGGTCTATCGTCCGAATGTGGTGATCGTCGATCTCGGCCTGCCGGACGGTTCCGGCGCCGAACTGATCGACGAGCTTGCCAATGCCCGCCCGCGTGTCGATGTGCTGCTCGGCATGTCCGGCGACAGCGGTGCGGAGGCGCTTGCGATTGCCGCGGGGGCCGACGGTTTCATCGAAAAGCCGATTTCCTCGCTCGGGGCCTTTCAGGAACGCGTTCTCTCCTGTCTGCCCGAAGGCGTGCGGCCCGAGGGGCTGCACGCCGTCAATTCCGACGAAATCAGCCCCGACCCAATCGCGCTTCAGGACGATTTCGTGCATATCGCCGATCTTCTGACCACCGAAGGCGGGGAGAATCTTCTGGATTACATCGCGCAATTTCTGGGCGGCGTCGCGCGCACCGCGGGCGATGCGGAGATGGAGGTGGCCGCCCAGGCGCTCGCCTATCATCGCGAAAAGGGCCTGCCCTATGGCTCAGAGGTGGCACGCATCGCCGGACTGGTGCAATCCCGGATCGAACCGCGCAAGGTGGTGTAACGCCCGCTGTTTACCAAACAAAAGGCGCGGAGATCGCTCTCCGCGCCTTTGTCATGTCTTTGTCAGACCGCTTACTGCTCTTGCGGGATGACCCGGAGGTGCAACTCGCGGAGCTGTTCGTTCGAGGGCTCCGAGGGTGCACCCATCATCAGGTCTTCGGCGCGCTGGTTCATCGGGAAGAGCATCACTTCGCGGATGTTGTCCTGATCGGCGAGGATCATCACCGCGCGGTCGATACCCAGAGCACAGCCCCCGTGCGGCGGGGCGCCGTATTGGAAAGCGTTGACCATACCGCCAAAGCGTTTCTCGACCTCATCCTTGCCATAGCCCGCGATCTCGAAGGCCTTGAACATGATCTCCGGCTTGTGGTTCCGGATCGCACCCGACACCAGCTCATAGCCGTTACAGGCCAGGTCATACTGGTTGCCCAGCACCTTGAGCGGATCGCCCAAGAGCGCGTCCATCCCGCCCTGCGGCATGGAGAAGGGGTTGTGTTCAAAGTCGATCTTGCCGCTCTCTTCGTCCTGCTCGTAGATCGGGAAATCGACGATCCAGGCGAATTTAAAGGCATCGCGCCAGTTTTCGTCCTCCGGCGCTTTCGGCGTCTCTTCCCAGATCACCGTGCGGGCTTTGCCAGCCACACGCTCAAAGGACTTCGGCTTGCCACCCAAGAAGAAGGCCGCGTCGCCCACTTCGAGGCCAAGCTGCTGACGGATCGCCTCGGTGCGCTCCGGGCCAATGTTTTTCGCAAGCGGACCGGCGGCCTCCATCTGACCGTCGGTCTCGCGCCAGAAGATATAGCCCATCCCCGGCAGGCCCTCTTGCTGGGCGAATTTGTTCATCCGGTCGCAGAATTTGCGCGAACCGCCTTTCGGCGCCGGAATGGCGCGGACCTCGTTGCCCTCTTGTTCGAGGAGCTTGGCGAAGATCGCAAAACCCGACCCCCGGAAGTGCTCGGAAACGTCCTGCATCTTGATCGGGTTGCGAAGGTCCGGCTTGTCGGTGCCATACCAAAGTGCCGAGTCTTTGTACGAAATCTGCGGCCAGTCGCGGTTCGCTTTGCGCCCCTTGCCGAATTTGTCGAACATGTCGGCGATCACCGGCTCCATCACGTCAAAGATGTCCTGCTGCGTGACAAAGGACATTTCCATGTCGAGCTGGTAGAAGTCCGTCGGGCTGCGGTCAGCTCGCGGGTCTTCATCGCGGAAACAGGGCGCGATCTGGAAATATTTGTCGAAACCCGACACCATCAGAAGCTGTTTGAACTGCTGCGGCGCCTGCGGCAGGGCGTAGAATTTGCCCGGGTGAAGACGCGACGGCACGAGAAAGTCCCGCGCGCCCTCGGGCGACGAGGCGGTGATGATCGGCGTCTGGAATTCGTTGAACCCCTTGGCCCACATGCGCTGACGCAGATCGGCCACCACATTGGAACGCAGAATCATGTTCTGCTGCATGCTCTCGCGGCGCAGGTCGAGATAGCGGTATTTCAGACGGGTCTCTTCCGGGTACTCCTGATCGCCAAACACCATGAGCGGCAGTTCCTTGGCGGAGCCCAGCACCTCGAGATCGCGCACGAAGACCTCGATCTCTCCGGTGGGCAGTTTCGGGTTCACCAGCTCCGGGTCACGTGCCTTCACCGTACCGTCGATGCGGATACACCATTCGGAACGGACCTTTTCCAGCGCGGAGAACACCGGGCTGTCCGGATCGCAGAGCACCTGGGTCATGCCGTAATGGTCACGCAGATCGACGAAGAGAATGCCGCCGTGGTCCCGGATGCGGTGCACCCAGCCGGAGAGGCGCACGGAGTCGCCCACATTGGATTGGTTCAGTTCGGCGCAGGTGTGGCTGCGATAGACGTGCATGTATCAGGTCCCTTTGGAAAACGTGCCATGCCTTTAAAAGGCGCTTGGGCTGATACACTCGTACAAGCAGGGAAAGTCAAGGGTTCGCGGCCTTTCACGCGGTCCGAACTGCCCGAAGCGTACAAAACTCAGCGCATCGGGGCCGCGACAGCCACACGGCCCGATGCAGACCATTTGTCCGCGACCGGACCTCTCGCCGTCACCATGACGCGGTAGAGCCCGACCATGATCAGGACAGAGGCGTATCCATCCACGGCATAATGCCAGCCGAGATACACCGAGAGCACGCCGTAGATCAGGACGCAAACCGCCCCGAGCACGGCGCTCAGGATCGGCAGGCTCCGCGCCACGGGGGCGGACAACAACCGGCGGGACAGATCGCGCCCGAGACGATAAATGTAGAGACCGAAGACCGTCGCCATGGAGATATGGACCGAGGGAAAGGCGGAAATCCCGGACCCCACGACACCGGCTTCACCGGAATAGGCCGCCCAGAGACGCGTCTTGACCGCCAGAAGGCGCCCCGCGTCCTCCCGCTCGACAAGCGCCAGTGCGCCGGCATGCGCCTCCTCGAGCCCTCCCGGAAAAAGATCCGCGAAAATGGGGCCATAGGACAGGAAAGCCACGGCGGCGACGTTGCCAATCAGCACCCAGGCCGCCATCCAGAGCAAAATGAACTGGCGCCGACGCTGCGGATCTGGGTCGCAAGCCACAAGGAGCACGGGAAAGAAGGTCGCCGGAAGAATCCAGGAATTGAGATAAAACGTCGCAAGCCCTGTGGTGTCGAGACCGGAAAGCGCCCCGAGCAAATCATGCGGCGTATGGCCGAAATGCAGCGCGACATCGAGGCGGGTCAACACGTCATCGGCCCAGAACGGCATCACCTCGGGCATGTTGACCTTTACGCTGCTGAACATGCAGGTGAACACCGAGCAATAAACCACCGCGGCCATACTCGGCACCCAACGCGATGTGAGATGGCGCCGCACGGGACGAAGGAAAGCAACGATCGCAACACCCGACACGAGGAGCCAGACAGGCAGAACATGCCCCGCAAGTTTCGCGGCGAAACTGAACGCCTGGGTGACGGCCGTCAGGACGACGAGGGGATTCTGCCCTGTATGAATCAGAAACAGGCTGCCGATCACCAGATAGATCAAGGTCCCCGCCCCCAGAACGGCATCCGGAGCGCTTGCCCTGCGCCAAATGGATTTGAAAAACTGTCCTGAAGTCGCATGCTGCGGCATATCGGCTATCGACATATAAAACACCTTTAAAACACATTTTCCTCTCTGAATTCCGTCCAATTCAACGGGACAAATACGGCCCCAATCGGGCCGATTGGGGACAATTGAGAGACACGGGCCGACGGCGATCCCGTCTCAAAAAGCCGCCGATCCCGGGCTATCGCTTTTTTCAAGAAACATGCCCCAAAGCCGGCTTTCCACCCTTGCGCCCAATCGCTCCATGACTATAACCCACGACAATTTGCGCGTGCCCTGCTATGAGGTGCGCGCGAAGTGCTGCTCAACATATTGCCGGGGTCCGCCATGCCGAAGAGAACCGATATTTCCTCCATCATGATCATTGGTGCGGGGCCGATCATCATCGGGCAGGCCTGTGAGTTTGACTACTCCGGCGCGCAAGCCTGTAAAGCGCTGCGCGAAGAGGGCTACCGGGTCATCCTGGTGAACTCCAACCCGGCGACGATCATGACCGATCCGGACATGGCGGATGCTACCTATATCGAACCGATCACCCCCGAGGTTGTCGCCAAGATCATCGAGAAAGAACGCCCCGACGCGCTCCTGCCCACGATGGGCGGGCAAACCGGGTTGAACACCTCTCTGGCTCTGGCCGACATGGGCGTGCTCGACAAGTTCAACGTCGAGCTGATCGGTGCCAAACGCGAGGCCATCGAGATGGCCGAAGACCGCAAACTGTTCCGCGAGGCGATGGACCGTCTCGGCATCGAGAACCCGAAGGCCGACATCGTCGCCGCACCGAAACGCGAAGACGGGCGTTATGACATTGCCGCCGGGATGAAGATCGCCATGGAAGCGCTCGAGCACATCGGTCTTCCCGCGATCATCCGTCCTGCCTTTACCCTCGGCGGCACCGGCGGTGGCGTGGCCTACAACCGCGACGATTACGAGAAAATCTGTCGCTCCGGGCTCGAAGCCTCGCCGGTCGCCCAGATCCTCGTCGACGAGAGCCTTCTGGGTTGGAAGGAATACGAGATGGAGGTAGTGCGCGACAAGGCGGACAACGCCATCATCGTCTGTTCCATCGAGAACGTCGATCCGATGGGCGTGCACACCGGCGACTCTGTGACCGTCGCCCCGGCCCTGACGCTGACCGACAAAGAATACCAGATCATGCGGACCCATTCGATCAACGTGCTGCGTGAGATCGGTGTGGAAACCGGCGGCTCCAACGTGCAATGGGCGGTGAACCCCGCCGATGGTCGGATGGTCGTGATCGAAATGAACCCGCGCGTGTCGCGCTCCTCCGCTCTTGCCTCGAAAGCCACCGGTTTCCCGATCGCCAAGATCGCCGCGAAACTCGCCGTCGGCTACACGCTCGACGAGCTGGACAACGACATCACCAAGGTGACGCCCGCCTCCTTTGAGCCGACCATCGACTATGTCGTCACCAAGATCCCCAAATTCGCCTTCGAGAAATTCCCCGGCGCGAAACCGGAGCTGACCACGGCGATGAAATCCGTGGGCGAAGCGATGGCGATTGGCCGGACCTTCCACGAATCGATGCAGAAAGCGCTGGCCTCGATGGAATCGGGTCTCACCGGCTTCGACGAAATCGAACTGCCGGACATGCCGAAAGCCGCACAGATCGTCGAGGCTGACGGTGCGGAAGACAGCCTGCCGCGCATCCTTCTGGGCGCCGACGAAAGCGCGCAGCAGATGATCGACAAGACCGTGACCCGCGAGCTGGCCAAGGCAACGCCGGATCGTCTGCGGGTCATCGCGCAGGCCATGCGGTTTGGTTTTACCGACGAAGAGATCAACGAGATCAACAGTTTCGATCCGTGGTTCCTGGCCCGCATCCGCGAAATCATGGTCGCCGAATGCGAGATCAAGAAAGACGGCCTGCCGGTCACCGAAGAGGGTCTGCGCAAGCTCAAGATGCTCGGTTTCACCGATGCGCGTCTGGCGAAACTGACGGGTCGCGACGAGGCCAATGTGCGCCGTGCGCGCCACAACCTCGGCGTCACCGCCGTGTTCAAACGCATCGACACTTGCGCTGCCGAGTTCGAGGCGCAGACGCCCTACATGTACTCCACCTATGAAATGCCGATGATGGGCGAGGTGGAATGCGAAGCGCGCCCCTCGGACCGCAAGAAAGTCGTCATTCTGGGTGGTGGTCCGAACCGGATCGGCCAAGGGATCGAGTTCGATTATTGCTGCTGTCACGCCTGTTTCTCGCTGACCGAACAGGGTTACGAGACAATCATGGTGAACTGCAACCCGGAGACGGTTTCGACCGATTACGACACCTCTGATCGCCTCTATTTCGAGCCGCTGACCTTCGAGCATGTGATGGAAATCCTGCGCGTCGAGCAGGACAAGGGCACGCTTCATGGTGTGATCGTGCAGTTCGGCGGCCAGACACCGCTGAAACTCGCCAATGCGCTCGAAGCCGAAGGCATTCCGATCCTCGGCACCACGCCGGACGCCATCGACCTTGCCGAAGACCGCGAGCGGTTCCAGGACCTCGTGAACCGTCTCGATCTCAAACAGCCGCACAACGGCATCGCGCATTCCGACGACGAGGCCATTGAAATCGCTTCCGACATCGGCTTTCCGCTGGTGATCCGCCCGTCCTACGTGCTGGGCGGCCGCGCGATGGAGATCGTGCGCGACATGGAAGGCCTGAAACGCTACATCCGCGACGCTGTGGTCGTCTCCGGCGACAGCCCGGTCTTGCTCGACAGCTACCTCTCGGGCGCGACCGAGATCGACGTCGATGCGCTCTGCGACGGCGAGAAAGTCCATGTCGCAGGCATCATGCAGCACATCGAGGAAGCGGGCGTCCACTCCGGCGACAGCGCCTGCTCCCTGCCGCCCTACTCGCTCAAGCCCGAGATCATTGAGGAGCTGAAACGTCAGACCGAAGCTCTGGCGCTGGCGCTCAACGTGGTCGGCCTGATGAACGTGCAATATGCGGTCAAAGACGATGTGATCTTCCTCATTGAGGTCAACCCGCGTGCCTCCCGCACCGTGCCGTTTGTCGCGAAAGCGGTGAACAGCCCGATCGCCTCCATCGCCGCACGGTTGATGGCGGGCGAAAAGCTCGACACGTTCGAACTGGTCGATCCGGCGAGCACCGGGCGCTATGCGGTGAAAGAGGCCGTGCTGCCCTTCGCGCGTTTCCCCGGCGTCGATACGATCCTCGGCCCGGAAATGCGCTCCACGGGCGAAGTCATGGGCGCCGACAAGAGCTTTGCCCGCGCCTTCCTCAAGGCGCAGATGGGGGCAGGCACCAACCTGCCCAGCTCCGGCAAGGTGTTCGTTTCGGTGAAGAACTACGACAAGAAGCCGAAGATGGTCGAGGCGATCAAGACCCTCTCGGATCTGGGTTTCGAGATCATCGCAACCCGTGGCACCGCAAAGTTCCTCAAGGAAAACGGCGTCGAAAGCAAGGTTGTCAACAAGGTCTATGAGGGCCGCCCGAATATCGTCGACATGATGAAGGACGGCGAGATCGCGCTGGTTCTGAACACGACGGAAGGCAATCAGGCGCTGGAAGACTCGCGCGAAATCCGCTCCGTCGCGCTCTACGACAAGATCCCGTATTTCACCACCGCCGCCGCCTCTCACGCCGCCGCCATGGCGATCAAGGCGCGGCTCGAAGGCGAGATCGAGGTGTTGAGCTTGCAGGACGTGTGAGGTTTTACCTCTCCTGAATTGAGACAGCTATTGCGACAGGCCCCGCTCAGTCGGGGCCTGTCTCTTTTGCGAATGCAGCAAATCCCTTGACTTCTTCCCCGCTCTCCCCCATTTGGCATCCAACCGTCTCCCCATGCTGCCGCGTGAGCAGCCGCGCACAGGCCGTTTCAGGCAGGCGCCACAGGGGGCGGAGATCGGGCGCAACCCGCCCACAGGTTCCCACATTCACGCAAGGGGTCCGGCGGAAAGACGGGGTGGGCATATGGCACGCTCCGGAGACCTTTTCCGCGACCAACCAAGTGCCCGCAAAAGCGGGTGCGTCTAGCGTGTGGGTTTCCCACCAAAGGACAGATATGACTGATTTTTCCATGCTCGGCCTCAAGCCGAAGCTGCTCGATGTGTTGAAAGAGATCGGCATCGAGACCCCGACCCCCATTCAGGCCCGCGCCATTCCCGAAGTGATGAACGGCCGCGACGTCATGGGCCTTGCGCAGACCGGGACGGGCAAGACGCTCGCCTTTGGCCTGCCGCTTTTGCACATGGCGTTTTCCGATGGCTCGAAACCCGCGCCCAAGACCGTGCGCGCGCTCATTCTCGCCCCGACCCGCGAGCTGGTCAACCAGATCGCCGACGGGCTGTTTCCGTTCATCAAGGGCTCGCATCTCAAGCTCAACCGCGTCGTGGGCGGCGTGTCGATCAACGCCCAGATCAACCGTCTGGATCGCGGCACCGACATTCTTGTCGCCACGCCGGGTCGTCTGATGGACCTGATCGACCGCAAGGCCGTGCGTCTCGACGAAACCACCTTCCTTGTCCTGGACGAGGCCGACCAGATGCTCGACATGGGCTTCATCCATGCCCTGCGCAAACTCGTGCCGATGCTGGCCCAAGAGCGGCAGACCATGCTGTTCTCCGCCACCATGTCGAAAGAGATGAACGAGATCGCCCAGAGCTACCTGACCTCTCCGATCCGCATCGAAGTGTCGCCTCCGGGCAAGGCCGCCGACAAGATCGACCAGGAAGTGCATTTCATTCCGCAGCCGGAGAAATACGAGCTGTTGAAAGAACTGCTCTGTAACCACTCCGACGAGCTGGCGCTGGTGTTTTCCCGCACCAAACACGGGGCGGAGCGGATGGCGAAGAACCTCGTGCGCGATGGTTTCGAAGCCGGTGCGATTCACGGCAACAAATCGCAGGGCCAGCGCGAGCGCACTCTGGCGGCGGCAAAATCCGGCAAGCTCAAGGTGCTGGTCGCGACCGATGTGGCCGCGCGCGGGATCGACATCCCAGCGGTGCGTCACGTCTATAACTACGAGCTGCCGAATGTGCCGGAAAACTTCGTGCACCGCATCGGCCGGACGGCGCGTGCGGGCCGCGACGGCAAAGCCGTGGCCTTCTGTTCGCCGACCGAGCTGGACGATTTTCGCGCCATCGAGAAAGTGATGAAGATTCGCATTCCCGTGGCGACCAAGGCCTCATGGGCTGCCGACGACCAGAAGGCCCAGCCGAAGCCCAAGCCGCAGGGACGCCGCGGGGGCGGTGGCGGTCCGCGTGGTGCGAACTCCGGCGGCGGCAAACCGGCAGGCGGCAAACCCGGCGCCCCCAAAGGGGCAGGACGTCCCGGAGGCGGTCGCCCGCAGCGCAGACGGTCTCGCGGCTAAGACGAAAAAAGGCGGCTCCCGGAGCCGCCTTCATACATTCCAGCCCCTTGGTATCAGGTCGCTTCCTGTTCCAGATGCAGCTTCATGTTGATCAGCACCTGTTGCAACTCAAGCGTCTCGCGCAACAGCCGTTTCGCCTCGTTGATGGTGATGATGCCATCCTCGATCGCATCGGTATATTCCGCCATCAACATGGCAAACCGCTGCGACAGCGCAACCACATCCGCGTTCACCCCACCCTGTTTCGGATGCTCATTGCGGGCCGCGTCATAGGACAGTGCAATCCCCTTGAGCTCGGCCAGTGCCGAGGTCACATGCGGATAGCCCGCCGCCGCCTCGAGCTGGGACACCGCATCCACGGGCATGAACCGGTCGGAATGCTCGTCGGCCGTCGAATAATAGCGCCCGAGCGTCGCTTTCGACTTGCCGGTCAGCGCACAGGCCGCCTCCAAACCCACATCCTTGACCAAAGCCTCGGTGTGTTTCTTCAAATACGTTCCGGCTGCATCCATACCCTGTGCCCCTAAACCTCAGCGCATCCCCGGATGGGGAATTCGCTTTACCATTTCCCATTAAATTCCCGATTTTCGCATGACATACAAGAGCGTACCTGCCGTCGCAGGAGATGAACGAGTATCCGGTGCACTGCACCGGGCCGGGTGGAAGCCGTTTCAGGGAAGGAAGTCTGGGTCTCAGGTGCACGTTTCCGGCTCCCTCATCCCCTAGCCCTTACGGGCGTCAGCCGGTTTCTGGTAATGAGTATTCACTTTTTTCCGGTTTCCACCCGTGCGCGTTTTCGCGAACCGACCCCGCAGAGTTCAGATTCTCCGTCGGTTTTCCCGCCCCACGACGCAACACCGCTTGATCCCCCTCCCCCCGATCTGGCAGATGAGCGTCATGGCAAAGCTCTACTTTCAATATTCGACGATGAACGCGGGCAAATCGACCCTGCTGCTTCAGGCCTCCTACAACTATCGCGAACGCGGGATGGATACCTATCTCATCACCGCGAAATTCGACAAACGCGCGGGCGAAGGCCGGATCGGCAGCCGCATCGGCATCGGCACCGAGGCCGACACGTTCGAGGAGGGGGAGGATCTGTTCGCCAAAATCGAACGTAGGTTGGCTGAGAGTGAGGTGGCCTGCATCTTCATCGACGAAGCGCAGTTCCTCTCGAAAGATCAGGTCTGGCAACTGGCCCGCGTGGTGGACGATCTGCGCGTGCCGATCATGTGTTACGGGCTGCGCGTCGATTTTCAGGGCAATCTGTTTCCCGGCTCGGCAGCCCTTCTGGCACTGGCCGATGAAATGCGCGAGGTGCGCACGATCTGTCATTGCGGCAAGAAAGCGACGATGGTGGTGCGCATGTCGGAAAGCGGGATGGTTTTGACCGAGGGCGCGCAGGTCGAGATCGGCGGCAACGAACGCTATGTCTCGCTCTGTCGCAAACACTGGCGCGAGGCCATGGGCGACGTCTGAGGCCGCGTTTACCGTTTTTTAAAGACTATGACAGGGGCGGGCGTGGACTGTGACAGCGCGTTAAGCTTTGCGCGTCCGTTTGTGACAGGGCGTTAAGGATCATCTGATCACGGATCAAACCGTCAATCGAACGAAAAAAGGGCGGATCAATCCGCCCCGTTCTTAGGATCAGTGCAAGCGCCCGCCATTCGGCACGGCCAGATCCGTACGCGCCAAAACCACCGCGCCGTTTTCATCCGGGAACCCGAGCACCAGCACCTCGGACATGAACCGCCCGATCTGACGCGGCGGAAAGTTCACGACCGCCATCACCTGTTGCCCGACAAGCGTCTCAGGCGCGTAATGCACAGTGATCTGGGCGGAGGATTTCTTTTCGCCGATCTCCGGGCCGAAGTCGATCCAGAGCTTGATCGCGGGCTTGCGGGCCTCTGGATAGGGTTCGGCACGAACGATCGTCCCCACCCGGACATCGACCTTCATAAAGTCGTCGAAATCTATGAGATCGCTCATCCCGCCAGCTCCTTCGACCGATCTGCCGCCGCCTTGACCGCCTTGGAAAGCAGCGCCGGGAAGCCCGTTTCCTCATCCATCAACACCGCCAGCGCCGCAGCCGTCGTACCACCCGGAGAGGTTACATTGACCCGAAGCTGGGCCGGGTCTTCGTCCGACTCCTCGGCCAGTTGTCCCGAACCGCCGACAGTGGCCTTGGCCAGTTGCATCGCAAGCTCCGGCGACAGCCCTTGCTCGACCCCGGCGGCGGCCAGTGCTTCGATCAGATGGAACACATAGGCTGGGCCGGAGCCGGAGACGGCGGTCACCGCATCCATCTGGGCCTCGCCCTCTAGCCGCACCACCTGTCCCACCGCGCTCAAAAGCGCCTCAGCGAGATCGAGATCCGCAGCCCCGGCTTTAGCGTTGCCGATGATCGCGGTGATGCCGCGCCCCACGGCCGCCGGCGTGTTTGGCATGGCGCGCACGACAGGCGTGTCGGCCCCCAGCACGGTTTCATAGGTCGCAAGCGTGATTCCCGCCGCCACCGACAGAAACAGCGTCGTACCATTTCCCAATGCCTGAAGCTTCGGCAGGGCATCCCCCATCATCTGCGGCTTGACCGCCACCAGAACGATGGCCGGGTCTTTCGGCAGGTCGGTGTTGAGATGCACACTGGTCGAGCGCAGCCAATCGGAAGGATGCGGATCGAGAACGGTGACGGAGCCCGGCGGCAAACCTCCGGCCAACCAGCCCTTGAGCATGGCCGAGCCCATCTTGCCGCAGCCCAAAAGCACCAATCCACGCGCTTTCACATTTTCCATGATCCACTCCGTCTGTCATAAGAAAGCCCCCTGAGGGCATCAGGGGGCACTCTATCAATCGTAAGCCCGAGCGCAACGCGGGCAAGCGGTGCGATTTCGCGCGGGTGCTTATGCCGCTTATGCGCGCCCGTAAGCCTCGCGGATCGCCACATCCATGGCGTCCTCGGGCGAGCGATCCGACCAGGCCACAAGCTGGAAGGCCGGGTAGAAGCGTTCGGCGGCGCCCACAGCCGCGCCGATCAGACGGTCGACCTGTTCGGGGCTGGCGATCTGGCCGCCCGAGAGCACGAGACCGTAGCGATAAACCATCAGGCGCTGTTCGTGCCAATAGGTAAAAGCCCCGGTCCATATCTGATCGTTAGCGCGGTTCAGCACGTCGAAGATTTGCGGCAGCTTCTCCTCGGGCGGCTCCATCTCGAAAGTACAGATAAGGCGCAGCGTTTCATCATATTCCGACCACGCCAGCGTGATGGAATAGGTGCGCCACTGGCCCTCGACCGCCATGGCGATCTGATCTTCGGCGACACGGTCGAATTCCCAGTCATTGTACTCGCACAGGTGCTCGCACAGGTCGATCGGGTGAATTTCGGTGGAAAAGCTCTGCTCAATAAGCGACATTCACGGGCCTCTTCTGGTCTGCGTCCCGTGGCTGTGCGACATCCCCCCTTGCGCGACATCACAGCGGCGGCCACTAAGACTTGGTGCCTGCTCTAAGGATCGGTGGGATTTCACCTCCCCTTACCAGATATGGTGTGATGAAAGCGACGAATCTGTAAAGCGAAATATTTGTGTTATCCCCAGCATTCCGGGGTCATCCACAAGTTGCTTAATTTTTCCCCAGCCCTCTAAAGCCCCCTGTGGACAGAAAAAAGCCCCCCAAACGGGAGGCTTTCGCAGTCAGGAAACGTGAGGCAATCGGATCAGGCGTTTTTCACAGCTTCCAGCGCGTCGAGGCGCTTTTTCAGCTCTTCGTTTTCCTCGCGGGCCTTTTGGGCCATGGCGCGAACCGCTTCGAATTCCTCGCGGGTGACGAAATCGCGATCCGCCAGCCAGCGGTCCATGACGCTTTTGAGCGCGGTCTCTGCCTCGTCCTTCGCGCCCTGCGCCACGCCCATGGCATTGGTCATGAGTTGGGAAAAATCGTCGAGAATCTTGTTGCGGGTCTGCATGTCTGGCTCCGTCCGGCACATTCGTGATGTCTTGTGACCTATATGGGGCGACGGGGCGCAAATCACAAGGTTGACTTCCGCCCCGCCGTGGCGACAGTTGCGCTCATGTTGACACGCCTGCCTGCCGTTCTGAATTTCCCCGATCTCTCCCCGATCCTGTTCGAGATCAATCTCGGGCCGGTGCATTTCGCGCTGCACTGGTATGCGCTCGCCTATATCGGCGGCTTCCTGATCGGCTGGTTTCTCATCCTGCGCGCCCTCAAGGCCACGCGGCTCTGGGCCGCCGACACGCCCCCCCTGACCAAACCCGAGTTCGAAGACCTGCTGACCTGGCTGATCCTCGGCGTCATCCTCGGCGGGCGTCTTGGCTATGTGCTATTCTACAAACCCGGCTATTACCTTTCCCATCCGATTGAAATCCCGATGGTATGGCAGGGCGGCATGGCGTTTCACGGCGGCTTTCTCGGAGTCATCATCGCGGCCCTGCTTTGGGGCGAGAAACACAAGAAACCGCTTCTGTCACTGGGCGATCTTCTGGCCATGGCGACCCCGCCGGGGCTTTTGCTCGGACGGATCGCAAATTTCGTCAACGCAGAGATTTGGGGCAAGCCCTGGGACGGTCCCTGGGCGGTGATCTTCCCCGGAGAGACGGCACAGGCCTGCGCCAATGTCGGCCCGCTCTGTGCCCGCCATCCCTCGCAACTCTACGAGGCGGGGATGGAGGGGCTGATCCTCGGCGCGCTGATCCTTGCACTCGTCTGGGGCACGAAAGCCTTCAAACGACCGGGCCTGATCATGGGGCTGTTCTTCGCAGGCTACGGCATCTCGCGCTTCATCGTTGAGGTCTTCCGCCAACCCGATGCGCAATTCGTCACCGCCGCCAATCCCAATGGTACGGTCCTCCTCGGCATGCAGATGGGGCAACTCCTGTCCCTGCCGATGATGCTGATCGGGCTGTTCTTCATACTCCGCGCCAAACGCTCATGACCGCGCTCACGGATATTCTGATGCGCCGCATCGCCCAGACGGGGCCGATCTCGCTTGCGGAGTATATGGCGGAGTGCCTGCTTCACCCGGAGCATGGCTATTACACCACGCGCGACCCTCTGGGGGCGGCAGGCGATTTCACCACCGCGCCGGAAATCAGCCAGATGTTCGGCGAGCTTCTGGGGCTATGCCTTGCGCAAAGCTGGCTCGATCAGGGCGCGCCCGTACGCTTTACGCTGGCCGAAATTGGTCCCGGACGCGGCACGCTGATGGCCGATATCCTGCGCGCCACGCGCGGCGTTCCGGGGTTCCATACGGCCGCGCAGGTGCATCTGATCGAGGCCTCCCCCACCCTGCGCGCCGCTCAAAAGGATCGTCTGTCAGACTATGATGTCACATGGTGCGATCAGGTGTCCGATCTGCCCGACGCGCCGCTCTGGCTCATCGCCAACGAGTTTTTCGACGCGCTTCCCATCCGGCAATTCACCCGCAAGGGAGACGGTTGGGCAGAAACGCAGGTCGGGCTGCAAGACGGCACTCTGACCCTCGGTCTCGCCGCCCCCGCGCCCCTCGCCGCTCTCGCCCATCGCCTCAGCGACACAACAGACGGTGATGTGGTCGAGCTTTGCCCCGCCGCCGCGCCCATCGTCACGGAGATCGCCACGCATCTCAAGCAAGGCGGCGCGGCGATCTTCATCGACTACGGCGACTGGCGCAGTCTCGGCGATACGTTTCAGGCGCTCGAAGCCCATAAGAGTGTCGATCCGCTCGCCCACCCCGGTCACGCCGATCTGACCGCCCATGTGGATTTCGAAGCCCTGAGCCTTGCCGCCCGCAGCGCAGGTGTCGCCGCCTCACAAATGCTCCCGCAAGGCGCGCTTCTGGCCCACCTCGGCATCGCGGCCCGAGCCGAGGCGCTTGCGCGAAATCTGAGCGGGACCGCCCTCAAGAGCCACGAGAGTGCATTTGACCGGTTGACCTCGCCCTCGGAAATGGGAACCCTCTTCAAAGCGCTGGCACTTGCGCCCGCCCCCGATTTTCTGCCCCCCGGATTCGACGCATGACACTCGACATCATCACCTCCGACGCGCTCGATGGCATCCGCCACGGCTTTTTCACCCGCAAGGGCGGCGCCTCGTCCGGCGTGTTCGAGGGGCTCAACTGCGGCCTCGGATCGACCGATCAGGCCGATATCGTCAAAATCAACCGCAGCCGCGCGGCACAGGCGCTCGGGCTCGGGCCCGAAGCGCTTTGCGCGGCGCATCAGGTGCACTCCCCGGATGTCGCCCGCATCGACGGGCCGCAGGACGGCACTGCCCCCAAGGTGGATGCGCTGGTCACCGACCGGCCGGGACTGGCGCTGGTGATTCTCACCGCCGATTGCCAGCCGGTTTTGTTCGCCGACCGTGAGGCCGGCGTGATCGGCGCGGCCCATGCCGGGTGGAAGGGCGCAATCGCGGGCGTGCTCGAAGAGACGCTCGACGCGATGGAGGCGCTCGGCGCCACTCGCGGCAATATTTCCGCCGTCATCGGCCCGACGATTTCGCAACGCGCCTATGAAGTCGGCCCCGAGTTCTTCGAGGACTTCCTCGCGGACACCCCTGAAAACGCCCGCTTCTTCGCCAATGGCGAGGGCGATCGTTACCTCTTCGACCTCCCGGCCTATGGGTTGCATCGGCTGCGCGAAGCCGGTGTCGGCCATGCCGAATGGACCCGACATTGCACCTATTCCGATCCGGAGCGGTTCTATTCCTACCGCCGCTCGGTGCATCGCAAGGAAGCCGATTACGGACGACTCATCTCGCTCATCCGGCTCTGAGCCGAATTTACCCTGCCCCCGAAGTCTTTGGGGCAGGAATAGGGCCCTTCCCCGCCCCAATTTTGCCCGAAACACCCCGCGCAAGCCGCCGCCATCGCTGCATGGAATCTGGAATTAACCTTAATTTTCTTAAGGTTAATGCACCCCAAACCCGAGCGCCCCCAATGCGCCATATCGCATCGGGTTTCCGAAAACTTTCTCCTCGACCCGCCCCATTTTCGCCGAATCGCCCCGGCATATTGTTCTCAACACCGAAACAGACGCCGCGACAGCCCCCAGGACTGTCCCCTGCGGCGCAGGTCACGAGAGAGCCAAAAATGAAAAACCGTCGCTGGATGAAGTCGATGATTGCCGAAGCCAAGAAGGCCGAGGTCGAGATGCCTTGGGCGCGCGGCACGCGCCGCACCGCCTTCATCGCGAAGAAGGCTGACAAACCGGTGCTGCGCCGCTCGGCCTGAACCCGATCACGGCGACGATTCGCACCTTGAAGCGCCTGCCTGGCGCGATAGGCACATCATTGCCCCAATACAAAGAAACAAAGCGACGGCGGACCGGGCGACTGGTTCCGCCGTTAACTGTAATTAGCTAAAATTTTTGACAATCCTGGCGGAAATCTGAGATCGTATAGGAACTGGTATCGGTGGGGGCCGACACAGTAAGAGGTTTCCGATGTCGCAGCCCCTGTCTGGCTCTCTGGCCGGATCGCACCTGAGCGCCGAGCGCCGTGCCCTTCCGCAATCGCTGCCCCATGATCTGGATCAGATGCCCGGCTCCGGCCTGACAACGGCGCAGCCGAAAACCGCCTGGACCGTACGTCGCGCCCGTCCTATGGAGCATCAGGCGCAGGCCCTGCGTCGCTACGATCTTCTCTGGCGCGCGCCGACTGGCGAGATCTGCGAAACGCCACACACCGCCCCGGCACTCCCGGTATTCGAGGCCGCGTTCAATGCATTCGCACGCGGGGCTCTGATCCCGACCGTCGCAGGGCCCGTGGCGATCGAGGACCTGCTGCCCGGCGATGAGGTGGTGACGCTCGACAACGGCGTGCAGCGGGTGGACTGGATCGGGTCGATGACACTCGACACACGCGGCACACGGTCGCCCGAGGCCCGCGCCGAGCGTCTCTATCGCATCACCGCCGACACATTCGGGCTCGACCGTCCGGCACCGGATCTCGTGCTGGGGGGAGGCGCGAGCTATCTCTTGCAGGCGGAGGCACTGAAATCCTGGCTGGGCACATCGAGAGCGCTGGCCCCGATCACCGGCATGGTCGACGGGGTCTCGGTGATCGAGGTCACGCCGATCTCCGCCGTGCGCAGCTATCACCTCGCGCTCGGGCGTCACAGCCTGATCCGGGTCAACGGCGTCGATCTCGAAAGCTATCACCCCGGCCCCTCTGCCTCCGGCCAGTTGCAGGGCGATCTGCGGGCGCGCTTCATGGCGCTGTTTCCGCATCTCGACAACTTGGGTGATTTCGGCGCACTAGCCCATCCGCGGCTCACCCCCGGCGATCTTCTGGACCTGATGTTCCGCTAAACCTTTCCACGGCCGGCCTTCCCTCCGACCGGCCTCCACGAAAAGCGGCCCAGCCAGAAGGCGGGCCGTTTTTTTTCATGCAAATGTCGACAGATCAGGCGTTCTGGGCCAGCCGCGCTTCGAGCACGTCGAAAGGCACGCCCGGCTCGTCCTTGGCACAGCGGATCACCAGCGAGGTCTTGACCGAGGCGACATTCTCGGTCGACAGCAGTTCTCCGGTCAGAAAGCTCTGGAAGGTCGAAAGATCGGGGGCGACGCATTTCAGGATGAAATCCACTTCGCCGTTGAGCATGTGGCATTCGCGCACCAGCGGCCACTCGCGGCATTTCGCCTCGAATTTCGAAAGGTCGCTCTCCGCCTGGCTTTGCAGGCCCACCATGGCGAACACCTGCACTTCGAAATTCAGCGCCCGCGTGTCGACGACGGCGTGATAGCCCCTGATGAACCCGCTTTCCTCGAGCGTGCGGACCCGGCGCAGACAGGGCGGTGCGGAAATCCCCACCCGGCGGGCCAGTTCGACGTTGGTCATCCGCCCGTCGGCCTGAAGCTCCGCAAGAATTTTCCGGTCGATCTCGTCGAGTTTATGTGAGGGCATCTGTCTTCCGCCTTGGCCATAAAAGGCCATTAATTCCATAGATGTGCGCAAACAGGCGTTTACGCGCAATATTCTTTCTCATTATGGCAAGAAAGTTTCAAGAGGATTTCGCCTGCGTCATGTGCGGCAAACGGGCATTCCGCCTTCGATTGCCCATTTTTTCACCGCGGCTGTGCGTCGCACAGGGTTTGCCACGCCGCGTCGCGGTGTCTATATCGAAGCCAACAGCAAAGACAACACGCAAAAATGGGGTCCCGACATGGCGGACACGAAACACACGAAAGTTCTGATCATTGGCTCCGGTCCGGCCGGCTATACTGCGGGCATCTATGCCGCGCGGGCGATGCTTTCGCCGATCCTCGTGCAGGGGATGGAGCCGGGCGGTCAGCTCACCACCACCACCGAAGTCGAGAACTTCCCGGGCTACAGCGAAGTGCAGGGCCCGGAACTCATGGTGAAAATGGAAGAGCACGCCCGCGCGATGGGCACGGAGATCATCTCCGACCTGATCGTCGAGCTCGACACCGACAGCCGCCCGTTCGTGGCCAAGGGTGACAGCGGCACGGTCTATACGGCAGATGCGGTGATCCTCGCCACCGGTGCGCGCGCCAAATGGCTGAACCTGCCGACCGAAGAGGCGTTCAAGGGCTATGGCGTTTCCGCCTGTGCGACCTGTGACGGGTTCTTCTATCGCAATATGGAGATCGTGGTGGTCGGCGGCGGCAACACCGCCGTGGAAGAAGCGCTGTTCCTGACCAACTTTGCCTCGAAAGTGACGCTGATCCACCGCCGCGACAGCCTGCGCGCCGAAAAGATCCTGATCGACCGTCTCATGAAGAACGAAAAGATCGTGCCGCTCTGGGACAATGAACTGGTCGAGGTTTACGGCGATGAGGCCCCGATGAAGGGCGTGAACGGTGTCAAGGCGCGCAACGTCAAGACCGGCGAGATCACCGACATTCCGGCCAAGGGCGTGTTCATCGCCATCGGCCACGCCCCCGCCAACGAGTTGGTGAAAGACAAGCTTGAGCTGCACAACGGCGGCTATGTCTCGGTCAAACCGGGCTCGACGGAAACCTCCATCCCCGGCATTTTCGCTGCGGGCGACCTGACCGATCACAAATACCGCCAGGCCGTGACCTCGGCAGGCATGGGCTGCATGGCCGCGCTCGACGCCGAACACTGGCTCGCCGCACAGGAGTGAATAGCACTCTGCTCACCGTCTATCGTCTGGTCGTTCCGGGGCAAAACCCGGAACGACCCGTCACCTCTCCAGAGGGGCGGTTTCATCATAACGGGCAACCCGCGATCTACACCTCCCTCACCCCGGAAGGCACCCGCGTCGCCATTGCACGCTATGCGACCGACGGGGTCGAACGCGATCTTTGGGCGCTGGAGATTGCCCTCACGCAGCTCTCGGACCACAGCGGCAACCCCGCGCTTTCCGTCATCTGGCAGAATATTCGTGCCCGTGGGGAGCCTGCGCCAACATGGCGGTTCTCGGACCAAGCCCGCATGAAAGGCGCAGAGGCCATGCTCTATTCCTCGCGCTCGCGCCCAGAACTGACCCATTGCGTCCTTTTCACCCCGCAGGTGATCCGGGCGATACGTCGCCTTTCCACCTGACAACATCCATGTCCTCTCGTGCGAAAAGAACCAATCCCAAGACCCCGGAAACATTGATCGCGGAACAGCGACATTACCGGGACATTTGTTCCATAAAATACGGAAAATGAGGCCTTGAAGCCTCATTTTCCGTTTCTTGAACCGGCTCTATTGATTTGCCGACCCGCAAGGGAGTATGGCTCCCCGGAGCCTGCGGCGTCATGTTTGTGCGGGCCAATTTCGTTCGTACCGTCCAGCGCAAGAAGGCCCCAAACATGCCGCAGAACCTCGCCCCGATCCCCGAGCTCTATGTCTCCTACGACAGCGCCCAAAAGCTCAAAGTCGAAGCCGCCGATCTGGTGAGCTGGGACCTCTCCCCGCGTCAGATCTGCGACCTCGAACTGCTCATGAACGGCGGGTTCAACCCGCTCAAAGGGTTCCTTTCCGAAGCGGATTACAACGGCGTTGTCGAGAACATGCGGCTTGCCGACGGCACGCTCTGGCCGATGCCGATCACGCTCGATGTCTCCGAGGATTTCGCCGCCAGGCTCGAACTGGGACAGGACATTGCCCTGCGTGATCAGGAGGGCGTGATCCTCGGCACCATGACGGTCACCGACCGCTGGGAGCCGAACAAGTCGAAAGAGGCCGAGATGGTCTTTGGCGCCGACGATCTGGCGCACCCGGCCGTCAACTACCTGCACAACAGTGCCGGCAAGATCTACCTCGGCGGTCCAGTCGTCGGCATCCAGCAACCGGTGCATTACGATTTCCGCGCCCGTCGCGACACCCCCAACGAGCTGCGCGCCTATTTCCGCAAGCTGGGCTGGCGTCGTGTCGTGGCCTTCCAGACCCGCAACCCTCTGCACCGCGCGCACCAAGAACTGACCTTCCGCGCCGCCAAGGAAGCGCAGGCCAACCTGCTGATCCATCCGGTCGTAGGCATGACCAAACCCGGCGATGTGGACCACTTCACCCGCGTGCGCTGCTATGAGGCCGTGCTCGACAAATACCCGCAGTCGACGACCACCATGTCGCTCCTGCCGCTCGCCATGCGGATGGCTGGTCCGCGTGAGGCCGTGTGGCACGGCCTGATCCGCAAGAACTACGGCTGCACCCATCTGATCGTCGGGCGCGACCACGCCGGTCCGGGCAAGAACTCTGCGGGCGAGGATTTCTACGGCCCCTACGATGCACAGGAACTCTTCGCGAAACACGCGGATGAGATGGGCATCGAAATGGTCGACTTCAAACACATGGTCTATGTGCAGGAGCGCGCCCAGTACGAACCTGCCGACGAGATCGCCGACAAGGATGACGTGACCATCCTCAACATCTCCGGCACCGAGCTGCGCCGCCGCCTTCAGGAAGGTCTCGAGATCCCCGAGTGGTTCTCCTTCCCCGAAGTGGTGAACGAGCTGCGCAAGACCAAGCCGCCGCGCTCGAAACAGGGCTTCACCGTGTTCTTCACCGGCTTCTCCGGCTCCGGCAAATCCACCATCGCCAACGCGCTCATGGTGAAACTGATGGAGATGGGCGGTCGCCCGGTGACTCTTCTCGATGGCGACATCGTGCGCAAAAACCTGTCCTCCGAACTGGGCTTTTCGAAAGAGCACCGCGATCTCAACATCCGCCGCATCGGCTATGTGGCTTCCGAGATCACCAAGAACGGCGGCATCGCCATCTGCGCGCCGATTGCGCCCTATGCCACCACCCGCCGTGCGGTGCGCGAGGATGTCGAATCCTTTGGCGCCTTCGTCGAAGTGCACGTCGCCACCTCCATCGAGGAATGCGAACGCCGCGACCGCAAGGGGCTCTACAAGCTCGCGCGCGAAGGCAAGATCAAGGAATTCACCGGCATCTCAGACCCTTACGAAGTGCCTGCATCCCCGGAGCTTCGGGTCGAGACCGAAGGCCATGACGTGGACAACTGCGCCCACCAGGTCATTCTCAAACTCGAATCCATGGGGCTGATCGCCGCGCACTGATCCGGCGGTTCCATCAGACATAAAAAAGCCCCGGCCATCGGTCGGGGCTTTTCACACATGGGTCCGGCTTTCAGTGAGGGGCCATGCGTTTCAGAAGATTGTCCTTGAGAATGAACTGGTGATAGAGCGCCGCCGCGACATGGGCGACGATCAACAGAATCGTCAGATTCACGAGCACCTCATGGACGTCCCCCGCGTCATGGATGCCGAGAAACCAGGCCGCGCCGCCTGCGGCAGGCGTCGCGATCATGGCCGCATAAAGCAGAAAATGCACCCCGTGGGCGGCCTTTTCCATCAGCGGGTGCGGCGCGGGCGGCAGGGCTGGCGCGCCCTGGATCAGACGGACCACGAGCCGGAGGATCATCAGCACAAGCGTCGTCACCCCGACGATGACATGCAGCTTCGCGGTCGTGCTGTCGTTCACCCCGGTCTCGGTGAAGGTGCGCAGCGCCCGCCCCATGCCATCGGACACCACGTAGTTGAAGGCGAAGGTCAGCACCACCGCCCAGTGCAGGATCTTTTGCAGCCCGCTGTAAGATTGGGAAATTTTCATACTCGCTCGCTTTCTGGCTTGCCTCCCGGGGATCGCCCCCCGGTCGATGCGCCGAAGCTAGGCCCTCTTCAGGCCCTGGGCAAATGCCTTTCGCGGGAAATAAACCGGTCTATAACCCGGGTTTAGCCGCGAAAGGCACAAACGAGCTCAGCCCTGCCAATGGCGCGGCTGCGTCAGGTCGCGATCGAAACGGGTCGCGGGGTCATCGCCCCCCCAGAGCCCGTATTCGCGCCGGAAGTATTCGATACAGGCGGTGTCGGCCTCTGCGCGCCCATGCCCCTGGTAGACGAAATCCGCAAGCGCCTCCGCGCCCCGGTTGTGACCGAACCGCAGCGTGTCCGCCGGGCGCCAGATGCCATGACCGTTTTTCGTGAAATGTCCCGACAGCCAGGGATCGTCCACCGTCCAGAGGATCTCGGGAATGTCATACATGTCCGGCGTGAAAAACGACGGCCGGACCAGAACCCCACCAAAGCCTTCGGCAATGTCGATGTAGCCAGGCGTCCCGAGGAAGGCGAATTTCTTGCGCATCCCCGTGCGCAGCCGCCAGAGACGATAGCGCCAGTCCTTGCACCGGCGTTTTGCCCGCGGCTGAAAGCTGCGTGGAAAATCGTAACAGGGATTGGCCAGCCTCTCGTTGAGGTTGTAGCCCATGTTGGCGATCACATCGTTCGGATGGGCCTCGGCGGCGGTGCCGAGCTTGAAAAGCAGCTCCGGTTCGTACCGCTGATCGTCGTCACAGAAAAACAGGAACACGTCCTGTCCGGAATAGTCCTGCGCCGCAGGCAGAATCTTTGTCGCCGGCCCGTAGTCCTGATCGTGCAGGTGAAGCGTCACCCAGTCCGGCAGGTCGGGCAGATCGGTCGCCGGATCGAACGGGAAACGACGATAGCTCTTCGGCAGATCGAGACGAATCTCGCGGATGTTGACGTGTTTCTGCGCCTTCAGAGACAACAGCGTCGGCATGAGTTCGTTGAACCGCGGCGGGATCGCGGTCAGCGACACAATGAAATCTTTCATAATGACCTTTCCGGGGAGCAAAACTTCTCTTGCCCTTCGGTAGGCCAGCCCCCCCGGCTTTGCAAGAGGGAGGGCCGGGCCGCGTCCTCAGTGCACATTCACCGGCGCGAAATCGTGCTCTCGCGCGAGCACGAAGGCGAGATGGCGATTGGCGACCAGCGCCAGACGCGTGCCATCGGCACCGTTCACCGAATAGATATGGTCGAGCCCCCCGGCCTGTGCCTGCACCTCTTCGGGCAGATCAGCCACGGCAACCGGACGGACATAGACGATTTTTTCCTCGCCCCCCTCAAAGGGCAGATGCGGATAGCGCGTGTTCATGGCTTACCCCTTTCTGATCTGAATGGTCTGAACGATGGTGTCGGGCATGGCCCGGGTCAGGTCGATGTGCAAAAGCCCGTTTTCCATCGAGGCTCCGGTGACATCCACCCCCTCCGCAAGCACGAAAGAGCGCTGGAACTGCCGCCCGGCAATGCCGCGATGCAGGAAGACGCGCGCCTCGTCGGCCTCGGGCTGGCGCCCCCGCACGACAAGCTGGCGATCTTCGAGCGTGATGGCGAGATCTTCCTCGGCAAACCCCGCCACCGCGAGCGTGATTCGATAGGTGTTCTCGGAGGATTGTTCGATATTGTAGGGCGGATAGCCCCCGGCGTCGGATTTCGCCGTGCGCTCCACCAAACGCTCCAACTGGTCAAAACCCAGCAGAAACGGATGGGCGCCAAAGCTTACTTTCGTCATCACCACGTCCTTTCTCAGAAGCGACTGTGTCCGTCACACGGGTCCCGGATACGGCAACCCTTCCCTGAAAATATGGGGCCAGACGCCACGGGCTTCAAGAGCTTCTCAGAACGCTTTGAGTTTTGAAGAATTCCCGTTAGACTTGGAAAGCGACCGCCGAAACAACACATAGAGACAACGCGATGAACGTGTCCAACCGAATGGATCATCTGGAGGTGCTCAAGGTCAAACTTGAGATGCTGAAACGCGAGCACCGTGACCTCGACGCCGCGATCGAGGCAATGCAGGAGACCGGACACCTCGATGCCCTGCGCCTGCAACGGATGAAAAAGCAGAAACTCGCTCTCAAGGACCGGATCGCGCTTCTGGAAGACCAGATCACCCCGGACATCATTGCGTAACGCCCCGCATCGGCTATAAGGCGGGAAAGCGACACTTTCCCGGGAGATAGCCATATGAGCGTCGAGGTCGGCATCATCATGGGCAGCCAGTCCGACTGGCCCACCATGAAACGCGCAGCGGACATTCTTGATGAATTGGGCGTGCCCTACGAGGCCAAGATCGTCTCCGCCCACCGCACGCCGGACCGGCTCTGGAGCTATGGCAAGGAAGCCGCCGGGCGCGGTCTCAAGGTGATCATCGCGGGCGCTGGCGGGGCCGCGCATCTGCCGGGCATGATGGCGTCCAAAACCCGCGTGCCGGTGATCGGCGTCCCGGTTCAGACCCGGGCACTGTCGGGCGTCGACAGCCTCTATTCCATCGTGCAAATGCCCAAGGGCTTCCCGGTTGCCACCATGGCCATCGGCGAGGCGGGCGCGGCCAATGCCGGGCTGATGGCGGCGGGGATTCTCGCCACTGCGGACCCGGCGCTGGCCGAACGTCTCGACGCCTGGCGCGAAGCCCTGTCTGCCTCCATCCCCGATGAGCCTTCCGATGACTGACGTGATGACGAATGGGCAAACCCTCGCCCCGAACGCAACCATCGGCATCCTGGGCGGCGGGCAGCTGGGTCGGATGCTTTCCGTTGCCGCCTCCCGCCTCGGGTTCAAGAGCCATATTTATGAGCCGGGTGCCAACCCGCCCGCGGGTCACGTCGCCGAAACCGTCACCACCGCGCCCTATGAAGACGAAGCGGCACTGCGCGCCTTTGCCGAAAGCGTCGATGTGGTGACCTATGAGTTCGAAAACGTGCCGACCTCGGCGCTCGACCTGATCGAGTCCCTCGTGCCGATCCGCCCGAACCGCAAGGCCTTGGCCGTGTCGCAGGACCGTCTGGTCGAGAAGAATTTCCTGCGCGATCTGGGCCTGTCGGTCGCCCCCTTCGCGGCGGTGGACGACGATCTCGATCTGGCCGAAGCACTGCTAGAGATTGGCGCCCCCGCAATCCTGAAGACCCGCCGCTTCGGCTATGACGGCAAGGGCCAGGCCCGGATCATGGAGCTTTCGGAGGCCGATCAGGCGCTGGCCGACATGGCCGGAGCGCCCGCGGTCCTCGAAGGCTTCGTCGATTTCAGCCATGAGGTCTCCGTGATCGCCGCGCGCGGTCAGGCGGGGGATATCTCCTGTTTCGACCCGGGCGAAAACGTGCACAAATCCGGCATTCTGCACACCACCACCGTGCCTGCACGGCTGACACCCGCGCAACGGACCGATGCCGTCTTGCTCGCGGCCAAAATCTTGAATGCACTGGATTATGTCGGCGTGATGGGGGTCGAGCTTTTCGTCACGTCCGCCGGTTTGGTGGTCAACGAGATCGCGCCGCGCGTACACAATTCCGGCCATTGGACACAAAACGGCTGTGTCATCGACCAGTTCGAACAGCATATCCGCGCCGTGGCAGGCTGGCCTCTGGGTGACGGCAAGCGGCATTCCAATGTCGAGATGCTGAACCTCATCGGCGACGATGTGGATCGCATCCCGGAGTTTGCGAAAGACGGCTCCGTCGCGATCCACCTCTATGGCAAGGCGGATGTGAAGCCGGGCCGCAAGATGGGCCATGTGAACAAGATCACCGGCGCTGCGTAACCTGGCACAGAGACGGCCTTCGGGGCGTCTCACGTAAGCTTGTCCGTCCAGACTCCGGCCCGAACTTGACTCTTCTCCCCGCGCGTTCCCTTCTCGGAACAACAGAGAAGGACATCCCATGACACATCCGTTCGACAAAGCCCTCGAGGACCGTCTGGTCCGTTACGCCGCCATCGACAGCCAAAGCGACGAGGACGCCCCCGGCGCGCCGAGCACCGCGATCCAGCTCGACCTGCTGCGTCTGCTCGAGACCGAGCTGACCGCGATGGGCGCATCCGATGTGGAACTGACCGGCTACGGCGTGGTGCTTGCCACCATTCCCGCCACCGCCGAGGGCCCGACCGTCGGCTTTCTCGCCCATGTCGACACCGCGCCGCAGTTCAACGCCACGGGCGTCAAGCCGCGTGTCGTGCGCGGCTACAACGGCGGCGAGATCACCTTTCCCGACAATCCCGACCTGATCCTGTCGCCCGAAGAGTTCCCCTATCTCGCCACAAAACAAAGCCATGACATCGTCACCGCCTCCGGCACCACGCTTTTGGGGGCCGATGACAAGGCTGGCGTGGCGATCATCATGACCGCCGCCGAGCACCTGCTCAAACATCCCGAAATTCCGCATGGTCCGATCCGCATCGCCTTCACCCCCGACGAGGAAATCGGGCGCGGCGTGTCGCCCCAGCTCCCGAAAGACCTCGGCGCGGAGTTCGCCTATACGTTCGACGGCGGCAAGGTCGGCGAGATCGAGTTCGAAACCTTCTCCGCCGACGCCGCAGAGGTGACTGTCACCGGTGTCTCAATCCACCCCGGTTTTGCCAAGGACAAGATGGTGAACGCCATCCATCTCGCCTCGAAGATCATCCAGACCCTGCCCCATGTCACCATGACGCCAGAGACCACCGACGGGGCGGAGGGGTTCATCCACGCCACCGACATGGTCGGCGGTTCGTCCGAAATGAAAATTCGCTTCATCCTGCGCGATTTCGAACGCGAGGGGCTGGCGGCGAAGGGGGCGCTGTTGCAGCAGGTCTGCGAAACGGTGGCCGCGACCGAACCGCGCGCGACGATCACCTGCGAGATTCGCCCGCAATACCGTAACATGCGCTACTGGCTTGAAAAGGACATGACACCGGTCGATCTGGCCAATGAAGCCTGTCGCAAGATCGGCCTCGAACCGGTCTCCGTGCCGATCCGCGGTGGCACCGATGGCTCGCGCCTGACCGAGATGGGCGTGCCGACACCAAACCTGTTCACCGGGATGCAGAACATCCACGGCCCTCTCGAATGGATTTCGGTTCAGGACATGGTTGTGGCGACAGAGCTGTGCTTGACACTCTCGGAACTTGCGGCGACCCCGACCTGACACCGCAGCCGCGTTCCTCCGTACTGTCGGGACGATCAACGCCAGGGTCGGTTCTGGGCGATGGCTGCGCGATTTCGGGCCCTTCTCGCTCACCCGTCCCACATATTACTCGGAGGCGCACGCCACGGCGGGCGGCTCCGACGTGATCCCGACCGGCAATTCGCCCCTACCCGCCGCAGGGCTGAGAGGCACGCCGCATCTGGCCCTCGGCCCGGGCGAGCGCCATCAGCGCGACACCCAGAATGTCTTCAGAGGTCGAGCCGCGCGACAGGTCGCTGACGCTGTGGCGAAAGCCCTGCAAAAACGGACCATAGGCGTCGGCGAGGGCAAAGCGTTGCACCGCCTTGTAGGCGATATTACCCGCATCGAGATCGGGGAAAATCAGGATATTGGCCCGGCCAGCCACCTCGGAGGGACGCGACAGCTTGCGGGCTGCGACCTCCGGCACGATGGCCGTATCCAGTTGAAATTCACCGTCGATTTTCATCTCTGGCGCTTCGGCTTGTGCGAGCCGCACCGCGTCGCGGACCAAATCCACCTTGTCGTGCCTGGCGCTGCCATCGGTGGAAAACGACAGGAAGGCAACCCGCGGCTCCCACCCCAAAAGGTCGGTCGCGGTCTGGGCCGTCGTCAACGCGATTTGCGCCAAGGCGGCGCTGTCGGGGGCGGGCTGCACACCGCAATCGGCAAAGATCACGGCCTCGCCCTCGCTGCCCGCAAACCCCGGAATGCGCATGAGAAACAGGCTCGACGGCGCTTTCAACCCGTCGTTCAGCCCGAGATAGGTGAAGGCGGTGCGGATCACCTCTTCGGTCGGGGCGACAAGCCCTGCGACCATCGCCTCGGCCCCGCCCGCACCGAGCATGATCGCCCCAGCATGCAGGGGGTTCGGGAAACCGCGCAGCAGGCGGGCCTCGGAAACCCTCTGGTTTTGCTCTCGAAAATCTGCGGCCCACTGCTGCGCAAGCGCCGGATTATCGACCGCCAGACAGGTTACACCAACGGGGAATTTCCCCGCATTTTCCAAGACTTCGCAGCCATTGAACAGCAAAACCGGGCGCGCCAGATTTTCACGGATCAGCGTGTCCATCACAGGCCGGAGCCGGGCGTCGCCGCCCTCGGGAAACACGATCCGCAAGCCCTTGCCGCGCACGCGCGCTTTCAACATGTCGATGATCGTCATGGTCCCTCCTGACACAGGACCTCAGTGACAGGTTTCGCCAAGCCTGTCGCGGAGAATGTCCGAAACGAGACGAATTGCCGCCCGACGCGCACAGGCGGGCGATGCTCAAGTGACTGTTTATCATGGATGAAATGGTGCTGCTGGAGAGAATTGAACTCTCGACCTCTCCCTTACCAAGGGAGTGCTCTACCTCTGAGCTACAGCAGCGCCGGGGTGCGTCAAGTGACCGTATCACCGTCGCTGTGGGCGGCTAATTAGACGTGATCGACGCAGGGTGCAAGCGCATTTTCGCGAAAAATCTCACCTCGGGCAAAGTTTCTTTTTCCAACCGCCCCTCTCCCCTTGCACCCACCTCTCCGACGGGCCGGATTTTAGAGAGATTTCCGAGAAGAGCCCTGTCGGCAAAGCGTCGGACTTGCGTCGGACTTTTGTCGGCCCCCAAAGAGCGGTGGGGTAAGGCGGCAAAAATATTGCAATGAACGGCAGAATGCGTCCTTCTGGGACGAACGACAATGAATTTTGAGATGATGCAGTTTGATGTAGGGGGCTATTTTGAAAACACTCGACAACCCAAAACTTGCTGCGGGCGTCTGGGCGCTTGTTGGATTGGTCAGTGCACCGAGTGTGCTTCTCTTGGCGAATTGGGCCAGATTTCAGAGCAGCTACCCAGACTATGACCGACAAACGTTTGCCTATGTTGTGGCGTTCGTCGTTAACGCATACCTTTTGATTTACACCTTCAAGCGGCTACGCATATTTGGCACGCGGGATTTTTCATGGAAGACCAACCATGCGAAAATTTTCCCTCGTTTTGCCCTCGTCTTCGCGCTTGAAGCCGGGACGTACTACGCATGGAATTTTAGCGATTTTATCAGCGGTGTTCTCAACCAGCTTGGCATCTACTCGGTTTTCCCCTCCGGTCCAGTCGATATTGAATTCGAAGAGCCCATCTACATTTTTCTATTGCTTGTCACCTTGCCGCTCACGACGTGGCTTGTGCGCGCCTATCTCGACTTTTTACAAAGCTGGATCGCTGCGGCTCTGGCGTTTTGGGGCGGCGCGACGCCTGAGCCCGAGACCGAGACCGAGCAGCAGCCAATTTATGGAACAAGTCCTCAAAGTGCCGTTGCCCCCTATCAAGGGCTAGAGCAGCAGATTGAGAACAACATCAATCGCGCGACACTCAAAAGTTATGTCGCCATGTTTGCCATGGTCATCACGGTCGTGGCGGCCGTCATCGCGTTTCAATATGTTTTCCAGTCGTCCGCGACCACACGCGCCACGCAACTCATACAAAGCATCGAAACCTCTCCTGTGGCTCTTAGCGCAACGTTTAGCGATCGCGTTCGAAACCTGAAGCGCATCACCGCACGGATTCAGCGAGAAGAGCGTCAAGGTCACGTCGTTGTCGTAAAGGAGACGAGCGATAGCAATTCCAGCGGCATGAACTTTGAAGCGTTAGACGGAGAATCTTTGAGCGTGGAATCCTACCTGAATGAGACATTTAGGGTGCTGCAGAGCTACGAAGATGTAGAAGAAGAACTTCCCGCAGAACTCCGCGGGTTTCTGTCTCAACTCTCTGAATTGCGGACGGAGTTGGCAAACACGGCTCGAACGAATTGGGATCTCATTCTTTTGCGAACGGCGATTGTCTTGGTCGCGTTGGTCTCCGTCAAAATCTTTCATACCGTAATGATGTCCGAGAACCGCGAACGTCATTATTGGGAGGCGCGTCTCATTGCCTTGAAGGCGATTCAGTCCGGGGCGCTCAGCGAGGAGAATATCGCGAACTATCTTGCCGTCGTTGGAAACGCGCCGACGGGGGAAAAGGTCGAAACCACGACGATGCCCTCTCTTGATCTTGACAAGCTTGCGGAGAAAATTGTCGACGCTTTGACAAAGAAAGAGTAGCGAAGGCGGTTTTAGTCGCGAGTGCTCTCAGACAGCCACGGCCCGCCCCCACTGGACGGACCGAACCGCATTGGCTACATGGAACAGCATGGACAACAAGACCGATCCCTCACGGAAACCCGCCAAACCCGCGCCGAAAAGCCGGGATGAGCGGTTGAAAGCCGCGCTGAAGGCCAATCTTCAGCGGCGCAAGGCGCAGGCGCGCGCGCGCACGGCCTCCGAGGAGAGCGACGGCAAGGACGAGTGAGACGAGCGGATGGATTCGATTCTGGTGCGGGGCAACGGGCCTCTGAATGGCGACATCGAGATTGCGGGGGCGAAGAACGCCTGTCTCGCGCTCATGCCCGCGACGCTTTTGTCGGATGAGCCGCTGACGCTGACCAATGCGCCGCGGCTGTCGGACATCAAGACGATGACCGCGCTTCTCGCCTCTCTCGGTGCGGAGGTTTCCGCATTGCAGGACGGCAAGGTGCAGGCGATGTCCTGTCACGGGGAGATCAACCCGGTTGCCGATTATGACATCGTGCGCAAGATGCGGGCGTCGAATTTGGTGCTCGGCCCGCTTCTGGCGCGGCTTGGGCATGCGGTTGTGTCGCTTCCGGGCGGCTGTGCGATCGGTGCGCGGCCGATGGATCTGCACACCACGGCTTTGGAAGCCTTGGGGGCGGAGATCGAGCTTAAGGACGGGTATCTGCACGCCAAGGTGGCGGGCGGGCGTCTCAAGGGCGCGGTGCACAAGATGCGCTTTCCGTCTGTGGGCGCGACCGAGAACTTTTTGATGGCCGCCTCTCTGGCGAAAGGCACATCGGTTCTGGAGAATGCGGCGCGCGAACCGGAGATTGTGGATCTGGCCGATTGCCTCAACAAAATGGGGGCGCAGATCGAAGGCGCGGGCACCTCGCGGATCGAAATTCAGGGGGTGGACCGGCTTCATGGCGCGACGCACCCGGTGGTGACCGACCGGATCGAGCTTGGCACCTTCATGCTGGCGCCTGCGATTTGTGGCGGGGAAGTCACCTGTCTCGGCGGCAAGCTGTCGCTCGTGGAAAGCTTTGTCGAGAAACTCGAAGCAGCGGGGATTTCCGTCACCGAGACGGAGCGCGGGCTGACCGTCAAACGCAATGGCGACCGGGTGAAAGCCGTGGACGTGGTGACCGAGCCCTTCCCCGGTTTCCCGACCGATTTGCAAGCCCAGATGATGGCGCTTCTGTGCACCGCCGAGGGCACGTCGGTTCTGGAAGAAACCATTTTTGAAAACCGCTTTATGCATGCCCCGGAACTTATCCGCATGGGCGCACAGATCGAAGTGCATGGCGGACATGCCACGGTGCATGGCGTCGACAAGCTCAAGGGCGCGCCGGTGATGGCAACCGACCTGCGGGCGTCCGTGTCGCTCATTCTGGCCGGTCTGGCGGCGGAGGGAGAAACCGTGGTCTCGCGCGTCTATCACCTCGACCGGGGCTATGAGTTCATCGAGCAAAAGCTCTCCGGCATCGGGGCGCATATCGAGAGGATCAAAGGCTGATGGTGGAAGACGCCCGGTTCGAAGACGGTGGCGAGCGCCCGCTGGCGCTCAAGGCGATGGACGCGGACGACCTGACGGTGATCTCGGCCCTGGTGCAGGACGCTATCGTGCCGATGGGCGAAATTTCCTATGACGCCACACATCGCCGCTTCGCGCTTCTGATCAACCGCTTTCGCTGGGAAGATGTCGAGGCCGCCGAACGCCGGGGCCGCCCGGTGGAACGCGTACAGGCGGTTCTTTTGTTCGACGATGTGATGGCGGCACGCTCTTCGGGTGTGCCGACGGGGGACAAGCAAATGATCCTGTCGCTTCTGGCCGTTGCCTTTACTCCTTCCGAGGACGGCATGGGCACGGTCGAGATCACTTTGGCGGGCGACGGCGCAATCGCGCTTCAGGTCGAGGCCCTGGATGTGACGCTCAAGGATGTGACCCGCCCCTATGTGGCCCCGTCGCATCACATTCCGAAACACGACGACTGAACGTCACGTTCGACCTTGCCCCCCCACGGCAGCGTGCTTTCTCTTGAGCGCATAAACGATTGTACCACGCATATTCTTCGGGGGATTTCATGAAGAAAACACTTCTCGCCGCCCTTGTCGCGCTGTCGGCGGCCAGTGCCGCGCATGCGGGCAAGGTCACTTCCACGCTTCCGGTCGACAAGGACTTTGCCACTTACGAGCTGATCTGGAAACCGCGCGGCAAGACGCTTATCCGCTGGGATGTCATCAACGATGGTGGCTATGTGGCAGTCTGTGGCGGCTATTCCGCAACCGGCGGGAGCTACGCCTACAAGGCCTCGGGCGATTCTCTGGGGACGATGGGGGTCAAGCTGAACGGTGAGGTTCTCATCAAGAATCTGCGCTATTTCGCGAACTTCAAAAGCAACAATCAGGCCAGTGGCCATCTGGGAGAGGCGGCGAATTGCGTGCGCACGGGAACGCCCGTGCCAAAGGGCAAGATCTCGGTGGAAATGTTCTCCACCAAAAGCTCGTTCCGCTACTGACCCCATAATGACGCGCGGGCTCGCCCGCACCGGAACCGCGCCCGCAGAGTTTCTCTGCGAGCGTTGCCGTTCCGGTGCTTGAGACCGGCGCCAAGCCACGCTATGTCGGAGCCACGCAAGGAGACCGACATGCCCCATTTCCTGTCCACCACGGACCCCGATTTCGAGACGCGTTTCGCCGCGCTTCTGACCATGAAGCGCGAGGACAGCCCGGATGTCGACGAAGCGGTGGCGAAGATCATCACGGATGTGCGCACCCGCGGCGATGCGGCGGTCCTCGAATTGACTGCCCGGTTCGACCGGATGCAACTGACGGCGGACAAGCTGCGGTTCTCCGACGCAGAGATCGACGCGCTTTGTGCCGAGGTGTCGGACGAGGAGCGCGAGGCTTTGGAACTCGCGGCCCAGCGCATCCGGGCCTATCACGTCCGCCAGATGCCCCTTGACCAGATGTGGACCGACCCGGACGGCGCGACGCTGGGCTGGCGCTGGACGCCGGTGTCGGCGGCCGGACTTTATGTGCCGGGGGGGCTGGCGTCCTACCCGTCGTCAGTGCTGATGAATGCGATCCCGGCGAAGGTCGCGGGGGTCGAGCGTTTGGCGATCACCGTGCCGACGCCCGACGGCGTGGCGAACCCGCTGGTGCTTCTGGCCGCGCGCATTGCGGGTGTGGACGAGATTTACCGCGTCGGCGGGGCGCAGGCGATTGCGGCACTGGCTTACGGCACCGAAACCATCGCGCCGGTGGACAAGATCACCGGGCCGGGCAACGCCTTTGTGGCCGCCGCCAAACGCCGGGTGTTCGGCAAGGTCGGCATCGACATGATCGCGGGGCCGTCGGAGATTCTGGTGATCGCCGACAAGCACAACGATCCGGACTGGATCGCCGTCGATCTGATGTCGCAAGCCGAACATGACGAAAGCGCGCAGTCGATTCTGATCACCGACGATGCCGCGTTCGGTGCGGCGGTGGCGCAGGCCGTTGAAAAACGGCTTGAGACGCTGGAACGGCGCAAGATTGCGGGCAAGAGCTGGGAAGACTTCGGCGTGGTGATCACCGTGCGCGATCTGGGTGAGGCGGCGATGCTGTCGGACCGGTTCGCGCCCGAGCACCTTGAGCTCTGCGTCGAGGACCCGGACGGGCTTTCGGAGAAAATCCACCACGCCGGGGCGATTTTCCTTGGCGCCTGGACGCCTGAAGCCATCGGCGACTATGTCGGAGGCCCGAACCACGTCCTGCCGACGGCGCGCTCGGCGCGGTTCTCGTCCGGCCTGTCGGTGCTGGATTTCCTGAAACGCACGACGCTGGCAAAAATGTCCCCCGAGGCGCTCAAGGCCATCGGACCGGCGGCGGAACGTCTGGCGAAATCCGAGAGCCTCGAGGCCCACGGCTTGTCGGTGCGAGCGCGGCTAGACCGATTGAACGCGGACGATTGAGATGAAGCTCTTCGGGCGGATGTTCGGCGAGAAGAAAGATGCCGCGGAGCTGCGCAAGGAACGCGCCATCGCGCAACTCACCGATGAAGCAGTGCCGACCAATGCCTTCCTGCCGCCGCATATGGCGGTGGGCGAGGACATCAGGCGCAGCGAGGAAGAGGTCGTGACCCGGCTTCTTGGCGCTATGATCGCCGCCGTCAAAGGCGAGACCCGCGACGACACCCTGATCGCGCAGGTGATTGCGCAATATGGCGCGGCGGAGTGTTTTACCCCCGAGGAGCGCGCCTTCATCGACGACCCCGCCCCATCCGAGGAGACCTGTGTCCAATTCGCTTGGCGCTATGAGGGGGTCTATGTGCTGATGTGGGCGCTCGGGTTCTTCGACACCCTGCCCTACCCGACCGACATCGTGCATGTGCCCGACATGGGTGGGCTGATGAGCCGTCTCGGGCGCGAGGGGATGATCCGGGAAGCGCGCCTGCGGCCACAGAACGAGATCCTCGACGCGGCCGAATTGACCTATCGCTACAACTGGGCCGCCACCAATGCGCGGATGAACAACCGTCCGGCGCCCTCGAACCTCGATGGAGGGGTTGTCTATGAGCGGCATTATGCGTTCAATTGGCTGGTCGGATATGGCAAGCAATCCTGGGACGAGATTTCCACGGACACGTAACGGCAAGAGCGCAACCCTCCTGCGCACAGGACTTGAGACACAGCCCGAAACGGGCATGAAGCGGGCGAGCACGCGATGAGCAAACTGATTTCCGTCAAGATCGACGAGGCTGGCCTCGCGCCGCCGACGCCCGAGATCGAGCAGGAGCGCAAGGTCGCGATCTTCGACCTGCTGGAGGACAATTCCTTTACCCTGCCCGCGCGTGACGACCGGCAGATGCCGGAGGGTCCGTTCCGCTTGCTTCTGGCGATCCGTGAACGGCGCCTGGTGTTCGATCTGACGACGGAGGCGGGCGAAAAGGCGGCGGAGTTCCACCTCTCGCTCGGGCCGTTCCGTCAGGTGGTGAAAGACTATTTCCAGATTTGCGAAAGCTATTTCGACGCGGTGAAAAAGATGCCGCCGTCGCAGATCGAAGCCATCGACATGGCCCGGCGCGGCATCCACAACGAAGGCGCGCGGGTGCTTCAGGAACGTCTTGAGGGCAAGGCGGTCGTGGACATCGACACGGCGCGGCGGCTGTTCACCCTGATTTGCGTATTGCACTGGGGGTGAGGGGCGTGGCAGCAGATCTTCCCCACTCGGTTCTGTTCTGCTGTGACCACAACGCGGTCCGCTCCCCCATGGCCGAGGGCTTGATGAAGAAGTTCTACCCCGGTCAGGTTTACGTTCAGTCGGCGGGCGTGCATTCCGATCTCGATGTCGACGGGTTCGCCGTCGCGGTCTGCGAGGAAATGGGCATCGAGCTGCACCGCCATCAGGCCCGCTCCTTCGACGATCTCAAGGACTGGGGCGACGACATTTCCTCTTACGACCTGATCATCGCGCTTTCCCCCGCCTCTCAACGCCAGGCGCTTGAACTGACACGTTATTACCACCTCGACGTGGAATATTGGCCGATCATGGACCCGACCGGCATCGGCGAGACGCGGGACGCGAAACTCGATGCCTACCGTCAGGCCCGCGATCAGATCATCACCCGGATGCAGGCCCGTTTCGGCCCCTCCCACTCTTAACCTCCCCTCTCCTCAAGGATCTTCCATGACCCAGAACCGCGCTGAAACGCTGGCCCTCCTGACCCGTTATTACGAGGCTTTCGCCGCCCATGATCACGCCACCATGCTCGACTGCCTGACCGACGACATCGAGCACCGGATCAACCAGGGGCCCATCGAGCACGGCAAGGAAGCCTTCGCCGCCTTCATGGTCGCGATGGACACCGCATATGAAGAGGTCCTCACCGACATGGTGCTATTCGCCAATGACGCAGGCACGCATGGGGCCGCCGAATTCCGGGTGCTGGGCAAGTACCTGAAGACCGCCGAAGGCTACCCGGAAGCGACAGGCCAGCGCTACAACCTTCCTGCGGGTGCCTTTTTCGACATTCGCGGCGGCAAGATCGCCCGTGTCTCGGTCTATTACAATGCCGAGGACTGGGTGGCGCAGGTCTCCTGAGGAGGGCACCATGACGCTGAGCTTTCGCACCCTCAAGGGCGCCGAGGTCGAAGCCGCGCTGGACGACCTGGCGCGACTGCGCATCGCGGTGTTCCGTGAATGGCCTTATCTCTATGACGGCTCGCTGGCCTATGAGCGCGACTATATGGCGAGTTACGTGGGCAATCCGCGCGCCGTTCTTGTCGCGGCCTTCGACGGCGACCGGATCGTCGGTGCAGCGACAGGATCGCCTCTGGCGGAACATGCCGAAGATTTCGCGGCGGCCTTTGCGGGTGTCGATCTGCCGATGGAGCGCGTGTTCTACTGTGCCGAGTCGGTGCTTTTGCCCGCCTATCGTGGCCATGGCGCGGGGCATGCGTTTTTCGACGCGCGCGAGACCCATGCGCGCAGCCTTGGCCTCAGCTATTCAGCGTTCTGTTCCGTGATCCGCCCGGAAACCCATCCGCTCCGCCCCGAAGGCGCGCGCAGTCACGATGCGTTTTGGCGGGGGCGCGGTTATGCACCGATGGCGGGCGTGATTGCGTCGTTTCACTGGAAAGACGTGGATGAGGCGGAAAGCTCGGAGAAGCGCCTGCAATTCTGGGGTAAAATGCTATGAGACTGATCGCGACGACATGGCAGCCCGTGTGGCATGAGACGCCTTTGGGTTGGCTGGATCGCTACCGAGCCGCCTTGGCGGAGGTCGCGGCGGACCGAGACACTCTGGTGGTCTTCCCGGAATATGCGGCGCTTGAGGCGGCATTTTACGGCACGGTCACGCTGGATGCGCGGGGCTGGATGCAGCGGGGCGCCAATCACTTTGACGCCTATTGCGACGGCATCCGTGCGCTTTCGAAAGACACGGGCGCGACGATCCTCGGCGGGTCCGGCTTTGCCCGCAAGGGCGATCAGATCGTCAACCGGGCGCTGTTTTGCGCGCCCGAGGGCGAGGCGTGGTTGGAAAAGCAAATGCCGACGCCCTATGAGCGCGCGCTCGACATGGCTCCGGGCGAGGCGATGCCGATCCTTGCCACCCGCTTCGGCAAAATCGCCGCCGTCATTTGTTACGACAGCGAATTCCCTCCGATCGCACGGCGCTTTGCCGAGGCCGGGGCCGAACTCCTTTTGGTCCCCTCCTGCACCGACACGGAACAGGGGGCGAGCCGGGTGGAGATCGGATGCCGTGCCCGCGCGCTCGAAGGCCAGATGATCGTCGCCATGGCGCCGCTCGTCGGCGAGGTGCCCGGATGCGAGGTGATCGACGTCAACCTCGGTCAGGCGCGCATCTTCTGCCCACCCGACGGAACCTCGCCAGAGGACGGAACCTTGGCGCAAGGGCCGCGAAATGCGCCGGGCTTTGCCATTCTGAACACCCTGTCCGAGTCGCTTGCGCAAGCGCGCAAAGGCACGGATGTGAGCGTTTTTGCCCACTGGCCGGAGAGTGAAACGCCGCAAAACCCGCCCGAGACGCGCAATTTCCGTTAAAACCAGCTTGAAAACGCGGCTTTAAAGGCGCATTTACCAGAGCGCCCGCAAACTGGCGGGAGAAATCAATCACGGAGTGACCATGGCCAAGGAAGAAATGCTCGAATTCCCCGGTGTCGTTAAGGAACTCCTGCCGAACGCGACATTCCTGGTCGAGCTGGAAAACGGCCATACGATCATCGCGCATACGGCAGGCAAAATGCGGAAAAACCGTATTCGCGTTCTGGCTGGCGACAAGGTGCAGGTCGAAATGACCCCTTACGATCTGACCAAGGGTCGGATCAACTATCGCTTCCGCTGAACAGCGCCCGCGATCCTATGAAACTGATCCTCGGTTCAGGCAGCCCGCGCCGGAAAGAGCTTCTGGCGCAACTCGGGCTTGTGCCCGACGAGATTCGCTCCCCCGACATTGATGAAGACCCGCAGAAGGCCGAGCTTCCGCGCCCCTATTGCGCGCGCATGGCGCGGGAAAAGGTGCTGGCAGTACCGCGAGCGGCGGATGAGGTCGTGCTCTGCGCCGATACCACGGTGGCTTTGGGCCGCCGGATCATGGGCAAGCCTGCCGATGAAAAGGAATGCGCCGCATTCCTTTTGGCCATGTCGGGCCGTCGCCACCGGGTGATTACGGCTGTGGCCGTCGCCCATGGCGATCGGGTCTGGGAGGCGGATGTCGTCACCACGGTGAAAATGAAACGGCTCTCGGACGATGAGCTGAACAGCTATCTGGCCTCGGGCGACTGGCGCGGCAAGGCGGGCGGCTATGGCATCCAAGGCCCGGCGGGCGCGTTTATCCCGTGGATTCAAGGCAGTTATTCCGCCGTCATGGGATTGCCCGTGGCGGAGACCGCCAATCTTTTGCTGGCCGCAGGCTATCCGGTTTATGGAGATCGCGCATGAAGGGTTCTGTCATTGCACTGGGCGAGGTTCAGGGCAAACGCGCCGCCGCCTGGATCGTTGACGGTCGTCTCGAAGACCTTTTGATCGACGCGGGCGAAGACGCCCCCCCTGCCCCCGGCTCGATCTTTCGCGCCAGGGGTGGGCGCAGTCTCAAGGGCATGGGCGGCGCGCTTCTCGATCTGCCGGATGGCGACAAGGCCTATCTGCGCGGCAACAAGGGGCTGAAACCCGGCGCGCCGATGTTGGTGCAGGTCAGCCATATCGCTGAGGAAGGCAAAGCCGTTCCTGTCACCACGCGCCTGCTGTTCAAATCGAAATACGCCATTGTCACACCAGATGCGCCGGGGCTGAACATCTCCCGGCAAATCTCCGAAGACGAGGAACTGCTGCGTCTCCACGACCTCGCCTCCGAAGGCATGGAAGGCGCGGATGAGACGATGGGTCTGATCCTGCGCTCCGCCTGTGAAGGCGTGTCCTCTGACGCGATTGCCGAAGACATCGCCGCGATGCGCGACCTGGCCGAGGCGGTTCTGGCCGATGAAGCCGGTGAGCCGGAGCTTTTGCTCGCGGGCGCCGATGCCTGGGAAGCCGCCTGGCGCGACTGGCCCGATGCCGATGTGTTCGACGACAGCGAAGATGCCTTCGAGAACCACGGCGTGCATGAGCTGATCGACGCAGCACTCGATGTGCGCGTGCCGCTCAAGGGCGCGGGCTATGCCTTTATCGAACCGACCCGCGCGATGGTGGCGGTGGATGTGAACACCGGCGGGGATTTTTCGCCGGCGGCGGGGCTCAAGGCCAATATCGCCGTGGCCCGTGATTTGCCGCGGCAACTGCGTGTACGCGGGCTTGCCGGGCAGATCACGGTGGAACTCGCGCCGATGGCCAAGAAGGATCGTCGTCAATTCGAACAGAGCCTCAAGGCCGCGTTTAAATCCGAAGGCGGCGATGTCGTCTTGGCGGGCTGGACGCCGCTTGGCAATTTCGAGATTCAGAAGAAACGCAGCCGCGTGCCAATCGCGGAGCTGATCGCATGAGCTGCCCGATCTGCGGCAATGAGAGCGTTCCGGCCTACCGGCCCTTCTGCTCGAAACGCTGCGCCGACATCGATCTCGCGAAATGGCTGAACGGCTCCTATGCCGTGCCGTCGATGCGCGAAGAGGACCCGGAAGAGATTGCCGAGGCGCTTGAAGAGGCGCTCAATGAAAACCTGCGGGAGGCATTTGAGGACGGCGCGAAAAAACCTCACTAGAGAGGTGTTTTTCCTCTGGACACTCCCGGAGCCGCCGACTAGAAACCCGCTACCCGAACGACAGAGACGTTCAGCGAGAAATCGCTCCCGATGCCCGGGTAGCTCAGGGGTAGAGCAGTGGATTGAAAATCCTCGTGTCGGTGGTTCGATTCCGCCCCCGGGCACCATTTAACTAGGGTTAAGACCTTATTATCCTGACAATACATGACTTTAGGAAGTGCTCGTGGTACACAAGAAAGTACACGGGAACTACACATGGGCTTAGTATTGAAGTACGTTCAACGGACAAAAAAAGGGGCTTGGCGGTATAGAAGGCGAGTACCCGATGATTTGCGCCCGATACTTGGCAAAGCTGAAATCACTAAAGTTCTGGGGGATACCGAAAGGGAGGCCCTGAAAGCCTACCCTTCTGTGCATCAGAAGGTTGAAACAGAGTTTAGACGTGCGAGGAACACAGCGAGTCTTGCGGGCAAGAGTAGGCCGCTTTCTGAGCTTGAAATACAGAAGAGACTTGTCGAACGGTTCCAAGGCGAGGGCCTAAACCCTTACACTTCGGGCTATATAGACGTAGATGGTGTATCTGTCCTCGACCGACCGGATTGGGATAGGATCGCCTACGGGATACTTGAAAGCTACCCGATGGACCCGAGGACGGGAGAACCCGTTGGGATGTCAGAAGAAGACGCACGGTTTGTCAGAGCTTTGTTTTCTGGCGAACTGCCCCCACAACCAGCCCCGACCCTTGAGGACGCAAAGAAATTTTATTTGCAAGAGAAGGTATTGGTAGGCACTGACAAGGAGAACAAACAAAAGCGTCTACGAGTTGAACGGGTTATCAAACACGCAACCGATGCGCTGGGTGGGGACCGCAAGATTACGGAAATTCGGCGACAAGATGCCCGGTTGATCAGAGACCACTTCAAAAATGAATTGGGGGTCAAAGCCGCTACAGCAAAGAGATACCTCACTGACCTAAAAGCAATAGTAAGTCTGGCAATCAGGGAGTTTGAGATAAACTCCACAAATCCTTTCGAGAAACTGACTGTCGAAACAGAGGGGAGCGGAAAGGATGATCGGCGACCCTTCACCCATAGCGAAGTAACCGCCATTCGGAAAAGACTCCAAGAACATGCAAAGCCCGACCTACAGTTGATCTGGGCCATCCTAGAAGGAACCGGCTGCCGTGTTGGGGAGATTTCGGGACTGCTCAAAAATGACGTAGTTCTAGATCAGGTGGAAGTGCCACACATCAGGATTATCCCGCATGAGCACAGGGGGCTAAAGAACAAGGCGTCGGCAAGGTCTATCCCATTAGTTGGCGAGACCCTTAAAGCTGTCAAAGAGGCCTTGGCGGGCGCTGGAGATAGCCCCTACCTGTTCCCACACTACGCCCTAAATAGAGGCAATGACCGAGCCTCAGCAGCACTCATGAAGCATGTTCGAAGTGTCGTAAGTGATCCGAAGGTGACAAACCACTCTCTACGACACAGAATGGCTGATAGATTGAGATTGGCTGGGGTGTCAGAGGATGTGCTTAAAATGATCCTAGGGCATGCCAGCAAGGGGATTACGGAGAGGTATGGGGGAGTTGAGGCGAGATTGACCCTCATGAAAGAAGCTCTTGAAAAGGTATGTTAGATCACAGGCAAGGACTGGCTAGTAATTTTAGGGTTTGAACACACGGATTATTAGAGATGTTATACAATTTTCGCACCGAGAATGAACTGAGAAAAATTGCCGCCCGCACTAGTGGGAACATGAAAGCCGGAATGATGCTGCCCTCTCTAAGCGAATGCCTCAAGACATTCCCGCTATCGAATGAGTTCTATGGTCGGGCAAGAGCGAGGGGTTTCAGAGCACGGAGCTGCGCGTTGGCAGTATTCGCAGGAATTTTGTTGGAAACAAAGTTGGACAGGACAAGAAGCCCTGAGATTTTGAAGGGCGTAGAGGAAAGCCTAGAAATCTTCATAAGTTTGCTTGTTGATAAGGTGAATTGGTATGGCGAAGAAGAATGTTCCGATATTGCTGAATGGATGACGGAAGTAAGTATAAAATCCGCATCCTGACAGGAGCGGGGCTTCAAATCCTACCGCCCGCACCAGAACGCCATGAGGATTAACATATGATTAACCGCATATCAGGCATGCTTCTGCTAGCATCTATCATCGCAGTATCATTAGGGCTTTTCCTCGGGTTCTTCACGGCGTTTTTCCAGATACTCTTTGGATGGCCCCATCTGCCCTATTGGTTCGACGTAACAGTCGGCTATATGTTCACCCTCGGGGTGTTCTTCATGGTCCCATCGGCTGTTGTCCATGAGGCCACCTCCCCTAAGAAAAAGACGTGATGTGTGGGGGCGTGAAAAGCGCCTAAAAGTCTCTGATCGAATATGTGTAACTTGTTGCGCTAGTTACCCCCATAGGGGGATCACTCGTCCCCCTTTTCGTCAACCCTCACCACCCTAGAGGCGCGACCTTAAACGCGGACAGCCTTACAGAGCTTCCCTCAAACAGAGGCGGGGGTAGCACAGGGCTACTCAGATTATATCTGATGGGAGTTGTAAATATTTCCCGGCACACAACAGCGCACGCACGACTTACTAGATTAGAGCCGCCCATGTCCCTCTCGATTACATGCCCCACAATTCAACCAGCCCGAACCGTATCTAAAAGTATACTTTGAGAGACACCTTCTTGACACGTTCCTTTTTATGTCTCATATATGATTTCTCTCAAACTCTTAAAGGATAGGAGAAATGGCGACTGTAGGTTATGCGCGGGTATCATCCCTCGGACAATCTTTAGAGGTACAACGGGATAAGCTCACAGCCTTTGGGGTTGATAAGATATTTGAAGAAAAGAGGTCGGGACTAGACAGTTCAAGGATCGCTCTCAAGCAATGCCTTGATTATCTCAGAGAGGGGGACACACTTGTTATCTCCCGAATTGACCGGCTAGCGCGGAGTGCGGAAGACCTGCTTCGGATTGTTCGAGAACTCGAAGGCAAGGGCGTTGCATTTAAGGTATTAGACCAACCCATAGACACCAAAGATGCAGCGGGGAGAGCGTTCTTAGGGATGCTGGCTGTGTTCGCGGAATTTGAAACAAGCATCCGCAAAGAGCGGCAAATGGATGGGATTGAGAAGGCCAAGTCCAAGGGTGTCAGATTTGGGCGCAAGACCTTACTCACAGAGAATGTGATAGAGACAATTAAGGGCATGAGGCAAGACGGAAAGACAGTCCCACAAATCATGGATCGAATGGGGCTTTCAAAAGCGTCAGTGTATCGGGCGCTGGGCAAATAAGGCTGCTCTGAGACGCTGAGAAGCCTCAGGAGCGCCGCTAGGAACATCTCAAGGAAAGGGACCAGAGAAGCCCCCATAAGAGTCATAGGACGCTCTCTGGGCGATTAGGTGGGGGCTACCATTTCACTCTTTGTCTGTCTTTGTTCCCGCATCACAACAAGTCCAGAGAAAAGGTAGCTCCCAATAGACTTTACGTTAGGCGCGGGACAGTTTCGCCCTTACCCGGCGGGCAAACTCAGGCCAAGACATAGAGGCCGTACCACGGGAAGCCTTCCATCCCTGTAGCGCGATAAGCTCCCTAATCTCGGGATTAGCCTCAGAGGCCCAAGTCAAGTATTCGAAGTCCTCCGGTGAAAGTTCGTTGAACGCCAAAGCCTCCGCGTTTGCTTCGATCTGACCAATAAGCTCACCGAGGGCATCCCTGCCAAGGCCTGCGGCTTCAAAAGCCCCTAGAATTTCTGCCCCATCTCCCTTGATGTAATTGGCGACCAAACCGGAATAGTATGGAAGGTCCGTTTTGCTCGGTCCTTCGGGGAAAGACTGCTATTGAACAGCATGTATGCCTCAAGGCGGTGATGCCCATCTATGACGTACCAATCCCGCCCGGAATACCATACGGTTAGCGGTTCCAAGGGCTGCCCTCCCTGTGCCTTAATTGCTGTGGCTAGGGCCTTCACATGGCGCTCGGAGAAAAACTCGCGGGGCTGGAAAACAGCAGGGGCGACTTTTAGCTTGCTTAGAGGGAGGGCTGTGGGTGTGCAATCGTCAGGGGAGCTTATCCCCGAGTCTGCACGGAGCCGTTTAATGGCTTCTGACTTTGTTTCTTCTGTGATCTGCATTTGTGTTTGTGTCTGAGGTTAGGGGTTAAACAGCGGGAAGGCAGTGGAGATAGCGGGTGGCGAGTTCCGTAAGGAAAACTTGCCAAGACACCCGATCACCAAGCTGGTCTTCGAGAGTTGTTTTAGCGCGAAAGATGGTTCGGTAGGCATCACCCCGGACGGTGACATAGATACTGTGTTCGTCAGCTTCTCGGGGCCGTTGCTCTTTCTTACGGTACATTCTCATGTTCATCATGTTTCAGTCCTCATTTGGTTACGTTCATGCGGGGGTTTCGGAGATGTAAAAATTACACTTTTGTATTTAATTTCAATATGTTGACATAAAATTTCCAATCTCCTATAGAGTTGCACAACAGGAGTGGAGAGACCCATGTTTACACTAAAGATAGGCCATACCTTTGAAGTATGCCGCGATCCTGCGGGATGGTATGTCAAGATCGGAAAGAAAGACCTCTGGATACAGCGGTAGAAGCTCGGACCACTTAAACACATATCTAATATATAAATTTTTAGATTGGGCTAGGATGTCCCTGATTGTTTCTTTCGTATGGGCGTCCTAATTCGTAACCACTCCATGGGTTTGGTGGAGGGGAAAGAGTTTCTTTCGTATGGGAGCCGTAATTCGTAACCCCTCCATGAGTTAGGTGGAGGGGAAAGAGTTTCTTTCGTATGGTCGTGATAATTCGTAACCCCTCCATGAGTTTGGCGGAGGGGAAAGAGTTTCTTTCGTATGGAAGCCGTAATTCGTAACCCCTCCACATGTGTAAGTCTCACCCACACACAGGGACAAGTCGCGCCACCGCCCCTAGCTAATTCATTCCATTCCAAATCTTAGGCTAGCCGGTCCATTCCTACGGCGAAAAAGAAAAACCTGCGGGGTCCATTTTTAGAGTACACAAGCGCCCCCACCTAGAGTACACAGGAGAACATAGAGCACTTCCTTAGAGGCGTTTTATGTCTTGATAAATAAGGGCATTTTGGTTTTTTCTTCAGTTCGATTTACTGAAAAGAGACCGCCCCCGGGCACCATTTAAATCTTTGAAAAGTATTTGAATCTTAGCCATTTGACGGACCCTCCTCGTGTGGGTTTGACAGTTTTTCCTGTTGGTTTGACACTTCTGCTTCCTTTAAACGTCGTTCGTACTCCTCTTCCCAGACCTGCATCGTCTTCCGGTTCTTGCGGGCCAGCGCGGCATTCTTGGAATAATGCAATCCCATGACCTTCGAGTCCTGAGCCAGCAGATCGGAGATTTCACGTTCGTCCCGCCCTGCCTCCCTAAGCCATGTCGCTATCGTGTGCCGCAGCCCCTTCGGGGTTAGGCCAGGTGCGGCCTTTCCATCCTTTTCGAGCTTTGTACGAAGTCGCTGCCAGGCGCTCGCGAAACCGTCGTAGGTCCAAGGCGTACCTTTCGAGCTGGCGAGAAGTGTGGGCGCATCATGCGCAGGCGCCCTTGCCAGTTCTGATATTAGGACTTTGCTGATCGGGATTGCCGCACCAACATTGGTTTTATTGCGGCCTTTCCAAATCACGCCATCGTCCACCTGATCCTTGCGAAACTCCAAGGCATCGCTCGGATCCTGCCCGGTGCAAAAGATCGTAGCCAAGACGGCTCTTAGCTGAGGCGAAGCTGCATCGAGGACGGTTTGCACCTCTTCGAATGCCCATGTCCTATATGCCTCTGGAGCGTCCTTTGGCCGGGGCTTCTTGATAACGTCTTCGGCGAAATTCTTCGATATCAATCCCTTTGGGATGCAAAATTTGAACACTTGGATGAGGAAGTTGCGCACGCGGTTCGCCTTGTCCCAACTATGCTTCTTCGCGAGCTTATCGTGGATGGCGGCAAGCAACGGTGTGTCTATGGCTGACACCGGGGTATCCCTGATGGGCTCCAGCACATCGGCACACATCCGATACTCTCGCTTGCTTGCGTCCGACAATCTCAGGAAGTGATCTTCTGCAAAGTAGGAGGCCATGAGTGCATCCAGCGTTCCGGGCTGCGGTGCCTTCTCTCTTACAGCTTCTGCATGAGCTGCAATGCGGGCGCATTCTCCGAAAAATTCGGCGGACCCCAATGGGGCCTTCCGCAGATCGACTTTGCGCCCGGTTTCTCGATGATAACAGCGCATCTGCCCATGACGATCCCGGAAAATCTTGAACCCCCGAACACGGACAACCGTCATTAGAGGCGCTCTAAGATTTTTTCGCGCGCATCGGCTTCAGTACCGGATTTGACTTGGTCGATCCATTGGTCGATGTCCCTTCGATCATAGAGGAACGTTCCTTGTTTGAGCTCCACCGGACGCACCGGACAAGTTGCCTTGAAGTGCTTGACAGGCAGCCCTGTATAAATTGCAGCCTCTGATTGGCGAAGCATACGCTTGTCTATCACGCTGATATTGAGATTGGTCGTTGCCATGAGGCGTATGCTCCGTCAATCTGCACCAGAGGCCGCGCCCGAACAGTCAGGCTCAGGCACTTTGACTTTGGTCGCGCTACGCTGAAACCGCTCCCAACCGCTCATGGTCAGCATCTTGGTCTTTGGGGAAATCTGGACGAATTCGAGCCTCCCATCGTTCATCAACGCGCGAACTTGCGCAGGGCTTAGCCCGACGATGTCTCCCAGCTCCCTCGGCGAAAGTAGCTTTTCCGGTGCCAAAACCTTCTCCTTTTCGTAAGATAATGCGAATCGGGTTGAGCGCGCCCATAAGCCATGCTCAGATACTGAACACAACAAATTACGCTCATTTGTGCGTATAGCACTCAAATGATCGCACCTGCAAGTGGATTGCCGTCGAAAATGGCTGATCGTCCGTATGACTACCTGAGCGCTCTTGGCGCGCGCATCGCGATTGCGCGCAATGAACTTGGTATGTCGCAGGCGAAAATGGCCGAAGCGCTGGGAATATCGCTGCGCGCTTACCAAAGCTACGAATTGGGCAAGCGCTCAATCCCCGTCGAAGCGCTGGTCGAGTTGAACCGCCAGTTCAATGTTGATCTCAACTGGATACTCTTGGGAGCGGAGGCCGTCCGTATGACGCACGACATTGCCGCCTTGGAAGAATTCGAGGTCGCTCTGGACAAACATCTGTCCGAGAGCGGAACCAAGCTGAAGAGCGAAAAACGCGGCGCGATTGCCGCGCGCTGGTACCGATCTTTCCTAGAGGGAAAGGAAATAGCTATGGACGACGTCCACACATGGATTGAACTTTTGAGAGAATAAGAATGGACTTGAGACAGCCTGAAACCTGGAAACGCCACCAATTAGCGGCAACCGAACGGATGCAGTCCGATATTGGTCGTTTCACACGCCCTGTGATCGACTTGATGTGTGGTTTTTCAATGGCTTACCTGATGTCGTGGGGCATGCTATGTGTGCTTTGGGGCGGAGATAGCATGCCATGGGCGCCACTCCTGATTGCCTCCATTTCCGCTCTTGTCGTAGTGCTCGCCCTTCCGGCTTTCGTACTAGCCGTTGGTATCGAGAGCTATTTCTCTCGGCGCCTGCGCTCAATGCGCAATAGGGACATAAACTGAATCAACTATGCGAGTTCACACCATTTTTGAAGTGGAGAGTATTGATGTTCAACTATGTTGCTCCGCTGGGCGGTGACGTCATTGGCAAGGCCACAAGTCGCGAAGATGCTTGGTGGCTTTGTAGTCGTTATGGGCTGAAGCCATTTCCATTGGATGACGCCTCAGTGGTTCGTCTTGAGGAGATCGAGAATGGGGCGAAGGTTTGGGCGGTTCCTTGTGAGCATACCCAATTCCCATTTGACCGTGCTGCCTTCGAAAACCGGTACCGTGATGGATTGGCTGAATTAGATAATGGACTACCAGCTTGGCCTGTTGCTGAAGAAAATGGGGTAGCATTTCAAACTTTCAAACAAAGGCTCAAGCGAGGTTGGTCGGGTGAAAGAGCTGCAACTGAAGGTGTTCGGGAAATAGCGCATAATCCGGATGATGAGTGGGAAGTTGTTGCGCTGCAAAACGGGCTATCTGTACGCGCATATCGAAGCCGTGTTCAGGCAGGTTATCCTGCATCCATCGCTTCAACGATGGGGCTAAGCTGGCGGAGGTGGTAAAGAAGCCGCTCTTTGCAGACATACACGACCCTCTCCGGACATTCGCTCCAGGTGCAGCGGATGACGGGAGGCAGGCAACAGCCACGCTTCACTCCATCTTGCTGCAAGCAGATACAGCCGCCGTTCCGATATGCAGTGATCCCTGCCGATTTCGCAGCCTAAGAAAATGTCTTCTTGAGAAACGGCTCTTGATTGCTTTGAGTGGAGCATTTTGCTTCTTCCGTATCATGGTCAAAACCCGAAACTGATGAGGAAGTAAAAACCCCATGCGAAAAAACCTCTATTGGTAGATGTCATCCTCGATCTCATTCAGCACCTTCAGGGTAGCGCCACCCAACTCTCCACTCGCAGGGTCGTAGGTAGCCATGATCTCAAATTCCACTACGGCCTCAGTTTCGACGTTCACAACATGATCATTCCAATCGCTTCCCGACATGGTTTCAGAATGCTCTGAGAAATACTCCCACTTATCCATGTATCCGTCAAAAAGACATTCTGAATCGCCGCGAATGCGGACCATGTATTGATCTCCGATGCGGGCATAATGTACATCCAAGTTTTCTGGATTCCCATACATCGTAATCGTAACTTCGTTGCTGAATGGTAGCCCCTCCAGCCCATACATTGTTTTGTATGGGAGCTCTTTTCCTATCACCTTTTCAGCAAAGCTCTCAACGTCAATATCGACCTTTGAATCAGACCAAGGCTTCCATCCATCAAGGCGTGCCAGAACATAGTTCTCAAGAAGAGATTGTCGACCCGTAAAGCCCAGAATAGTTACCTCTTCAGATAGATCCGACTTCAGTTCCGCATGAAGAACAAACGTTTCCCTCGTCTTCTCTTGGGCGAAGTCTGACGTATTGCTGGTGACAAAGATATGCGGTCCGTCGGCTGGATCCACCCCCTCCACTATGGACTTCCATATCAGATAGTCCTTATGTCCTTCGCCACTTTCCTTAAAAGGCTTCTTCTTGGAGTATCCACCGAGAACTAAATCTTTTGGCGTTGTGTCAGGATAGGGAAGGACGTCCACCCCCACATCTTCCAGCAACTCGTCAAGGAATGCATTGAAACCTTCGATCTCTTCATCAAGCGATATCTCGGAGTTGTTAAGCGTCACAAACCGAGCAACCTGTCGCTCCGCTTTGGTTAGAGAGACCAATGCCGTAGAAAGTCCTTGCTGAAAGTTCCCTCGCACTTCATCAAGGACAACTTCGGGCACGGCGATATCAAAACCTGCGAATTTACATGTTCGCAGGAACGCTTGAGCGCCAGCCGCCCTGAAGTATTGAGCATCTATAAAAACGTTTGTGTCGAGAAATATCGTGGGCACGCCTTGCTCCAGTCTAAACGGAATTATTCGTCATGCACGAGGATAACATGATGCGAAAGAAGTCCAGCGGAGATGAATAATCCCAGTCAAGACCTTGTTTTTCGATTGATACGTTCATGGCAGCTTCCTGACAACCTGCCTTTGGGCCGCAAGGCAGCATCGATCCAGCTGGGCTTGGTGATCGCAATCGCTACGCTTGCGGGAGCTGAACTTCACAAGGCAGATTCCACATTTCTGCGCATCGCTGCCGTTCGTCCGGGGCGCAGCGAAGGTCGGCTGTCCGCCCCTCGCGCGGGTCTCCGACCATCCAGATCTGATTTTGCAGTTTGCAAGACGCCGGCGAAACATCTTTGACGACACACAACTTTCGATCTTGAGGTCTCAAGTTTGCTTCCTGACACCTCAAGTTTGAAAGTTGACATGTATTTGAAATTTAAAGATAAATTACACTCCCTATAGCATTTCTCCTCCCGCTCGATAGAATCGAGGCAACGAAAAAGGAGGATAAAATGCTCTCTATTGAAAAGCAGCTTTCAGCAATCACGATGGCGGTAATTCTGATTGCCAACCCAGCGACAACCATCGCCGCAGAGAATTCCTGGCATTGCGATGGCGCGACAAACATCGACGATGACGAAATCAAGGCACGTGCACCAAATCGTGCAATGGTGCGCGTGCTTCAGGAATACCGTGATCGGTGGGACGCCCAACACATGCGCGCTCAATGTGAAGCCTTCGTAAAGGGAGAGCCCCATGAAATCTCCTGCCTGAATGGACGGCGGAACTGGGACGAGATCGAAGCGATGGTGCCGGAAGAGGTCTGGGAACTGCCACGCAGCGCGGTTCGTCCGATTTATTTGGCCCTGCAAGAAGAAGATAGCGGTGCCAGTGCCGCGCTAGCCTACTGCCGCGATGTCGGCGCTATCGAGTAAGGGGGTAAGAGCATGGCGACGCACATTGCGGATACAATGAAGCTGATTGACGATGCTGTCGAAGGATATTCAAAAAGCGTTTTCGAAACATTTGGCGAGCCGGTCGCAAGGATGGTGGAGGCCATGGGGATCGTAGGGGTCGCGTTCATCGCCGCGAATGCTCTCCTCCAATGGGCGCCGATACGAGTCTCGGACTACATGAAATGGAGCGTGCGCTACATTCTGGTTCTCTCGGTGGCGACCAGCTGGGCATCGTTCCAGCCAATCTACAACATCATAACAGAAACGCCCGGCTCCATCGGCGCAGCTCTATTGGGCGCGACAGAGTCACCAAACCTGAATCAGGCGTTGGATCGCATGATTACAGGGCTGTTCGATTTCTCGGATCGCGCCGCAAAAGAAAGTGGAATGATCGGGATCAGCATTACGTCCGTTCTGGTATGGGTTTTGGGGGCATTGATGGCTTGCGTGGCGATCATCGTCACCTCCATCGGAAAGATCGGTCTTGCGATGGCGGTTTCTCTTGCCCCCGTCTTCGTTCCGGCGTTGCTGTTCAAGACCACCAACAGCCTGTTCGAAAGCTGGGCGAAATTTACGATAGGTTTTGCCCTGATCCCGCTGGTCTTGGCCGGCATCATGGGGGCGGTCGTCGGCGTCGGGGAGGGAATGATTGATGACGCCGGGAAAGCGACAGAGTTGAGCCAGGCAGCGGGCTTTTTGATTGTTGGCGGCGGGGCGATCTTCATGATGGCGAATGTCCCGACGATGGCGAGTGGCTTGGCCGGGACAATCGTGGCGACGACCAGCGGATTGCAGGAGGCGCGGCACACCGCAAGCGCGGGCAAAATGGCTGGCTCCCGTGCGATCGACGCAACCAGACCGCGCGTTATGCAGGGCATGTCGGCCGCAGGCGCGGCGCGCGCCGCACAACCAGGCAATCGGGTTGCCGCTGCCCTTCAAGACGCCAAGATGACCTCCGATGCGATGAAAAAGAACCGTGAGACAATCGGCCAGAAACACGCTGAACGCGGCTCGGTGGTCAGCCGCGCCGAACGGCGAGAAGCCGGGCGCGCAGGCATGATCGAGGCCGCCCGCGCCAACAAAGCAGCCCGCACCACTGGTGAGGTTCGTCGACAAGCAGGCGAAGGTGAGGACAGCGCTAAAATCAAGCTCATACGCGCTCAGGTGGCGAGGGCTTCCCAGCGGGGGAAACCATGACAACCGGAGCGCTTAGCCAAGTCGGTGATTGCCAGGCTTTGGCCGCATTTTTCATCGAGTAGCGCAGCACCGCCGCAAGGCGGTGCCAAGCCCATTGCTATCGCTGGCGTTCAAATGAGATACTACCCCACCATGCCTCAGATGACCTTGCATATCATCAATGCACGCCAGCAACTTGCCAACATGGAGGACTGGCTGGCTGAAAGACTGCACGCATCATTTTCTGCATCCGCGAAGCTCTTGTCGCTGCGGTCTACGGATGTGATTCTGAAGGCCGGACAAGGGGTCATCCGGGAGAAAGGGCATCTTGGATATGCTCCCGAGAAGGGGCTGATCTATGTCACCGTAGACCCCAGAAGTCCTGTTTTGCGGGCGAACCCGTCGCAGTCTCTGGAAAGGATGCTGGCGCATGACCGAGACGATCCGCAGCTGGCGTCAACGAGGCGACCAAGGAGCAAGCCAAGCGCCAATCCGAGGTCTTCTGCCCCTGGCGACCATCCGCACCGCTGCCGCAGAACAAGCCGTAGAACACCACGCGCCTGTTGACGTGGACTCGCCGATACGGATACACCTGTTTTTGCTGAGGCTACGAGCTGATGCGGTGCCTGTAACGGGAGCTGAACGGGAGACCCAAGCAGCCCCCGGGCACCACTTCTTCCTGAAGCAATTGTTTTCTTGCGGATCATTTGACCCTCATCTCGCGCTCTGCCATCACTGGGAGGGGCATCCATGTGAGGTTGGCAGGTGATCTGGAAACAGAAATGGCAGAGAAGCTCTTTGCGATGCGTCGCCGCGATGCTTTCGCTCGTCCTGAGCACCCCGATTCAGGCCGGCGAGCCGTTGCGCATCGGCGTGCTGGATTATCTCGGTTCCGATCATTCCCTGTCGCATTGGGCGCCGACACAACAGGCGCTCAGAACCGCCCTGCCCGATCATGACGTCACACTCGAAGCCTTGGGCATTCATGCCCTCGATGCGGCGCTCACCGAGGGGCGGCTCGATTTCGTCATCACCAATCCGGGCAATTACGCCGATCTCGAATTTCACCATCATATCAGCCGTATCGCCACGATCGACGGCGATCTGCCCGTGGCCTCGACACTGGTCGGCACGGGCCAGATGACGACACTCAGGGAGCTTACGGGCAAACGTCTTGCCATTGTCGATCCCGATGCTTTCGGCGGCTTCCAACTGATCTGGGCCGAGATGCAGGCAGTCGATCCGCGCCTGCCCGCACAGGTTGAATTGGTGGTCACAGGCTATCCGATGCAAGGCGCGGCCGAGGCGGTGCTGGACGGTCGGGCCGATGCGGCAGTGCTGCGGGGCTGCATGCTCGAAACCCTGAAAGCCAGCGATCCCGACCGGTTCGGCACGCTCACCGCCTTCGCCCTCGATGACTCGGCCAGTCAGGACGCCGGTTGCCTGCTTTCGAGCCCGGTCTATCCCGGCTGGCCCTTTGCCAAAACGCCCGGCACCTCGCCGGAACTGGCCAAGCAGGTCGCCGTCGCGCTCTTGCAGATGACCGACGGCAACCTCTGGACCGTGCCGCTCGATTATCAGCCGGTGCACGATCTGATGCGCGGCCTCCAGATCGGTCCCTATGCCCGCACCGGCCCGGTGTCGCTCCGCGACTTCATCGCCGATTATCGCGACTGGCTGATCGTGCTGGGGGTCGCTCTGATGTTCTGGGCGCTCTATTCCGTTCGGATCGAAACGCTGGTGCGCCGCCGCACTCGGGCGCTCGATGAGGCCAACGCCCAACTCAAACAGGAGATGATCGACCGCCAGCGCGCCGAAGCCGCCGACCGCCAGCACCGGCGCGAGTTGGAACATGTGGCGCGGCTGTCGATCCTGGGCGAAATGGCGTCTTCCATCGCCCATGAGCTGAACCAGCCTTTGAGCGCGATTTCCAATTACGCGCAAGGGTGCCTCCTGCGCATTCAGGCCGGGCGGTTTTCCGAAGCGGACATGGTGAAAGCCTCGGAAGAAATGGCCGGACAGGCCGAACGCGCCGCCACGGTCGTCAAACGCATCCGCGCCTTTGTGCGTAAACGCGAAAGCCAGATGGGGCCGGTCGACATGGGGGCGCTCATCGAGGAAAGCGCCGCGATCTATGCCGCCTCGGCCAATCGTGCGGGGGTCTCGGTCGATGTTTTTGTCGCCGAAAATCTGCCGACGGTCATGGCCGACCGGGTGCAGGTGCAGCAGGTCATTCTCAACCTCGTGCAAAACGCCATCGACGCCATGACCGACACCGATCCGAAGGCCCGCAGCCTCGAGATCCGCAGCGCGCGCTACGACGATCTGAGCCGCGGCGCCGGGATTTGCCTCTCGGTGCGCGACCATGGTCATGGCATGAGCCCGGAGGCGATGGACCATTTCGCGGAGGCCTTTTATACCACGAAACCCGAGGGGATCGGCCTTGGCCTTGCGCTGTCGCGTTCCATCGTCGAAGCCCATGGCGGCTGGATGCGGGCCGAAGCGCCCGAGCACGGTCCGGGTCTCAGGGTGTTGATCTGGCTGCCGGTGAAGGAAGAAACATGAGCGATAACGGCCTCATTCACATCGTCGACGACGACCGCGCGGTGCGCGAGGGGCTTGGGTTTCTCCTGGGTTCTCTGGGGCTGGAGACCGAAACCCACAGCTCCGCTCTGGCCTTTCTCGATGCGCTGGACGCGACCGCCACCGTCGGCTGCATCCTCGCCGATGTGCGCATGCCGGGCATGTCCGGCCTCGAACTTCTGGACGAGCTGGCCCAGCGCCAATGTCCCCTGCCCGTCATCATGATCACCGGCCACGGCGATGTGCCGATGGCGGTCAAGGCGATGCGGGCGGGCGCGATGGATTTCTTCGAGAAACCGGTGCAAGGCATGGCCCTGATCGAACGGATCAAGGAGGCTCTGGAGCTGAGCCGCAGCCGCTCACACGAGGCCTTTGAGCGCGCCGAGATCGCCACCCGGATTGAAAGCCTGACCGCACGCGAAGCCGAAGTGGCCCGCGCCGTGGTCAAGGGGTTGCAAAACAAACAGATCGCCCACGACCTTGGCATCAGTCAGAAAACCGTCGAAATTCATCGCCATAACGCAATGGAAAAACTCGGCGCGCGCTCTGCGGCCGATCTCGTGCGGCTGGTGATGGCGGCAGGATGGGACAGTTGAGCACGGGGGCTGAGCGATGCCTCGCTCTGTGAAATACGGTCTGATCGGTCTCGCCGCTCTCATTGCGCTTGTCGCCGTCTGGCCGACGCTTCAGGTGCTGTTCATCTTTCACATCTTTGGACGCCTGTTCAACCTGACCATCCCGGAGCGCGATCTGACCGAGGTGAGCGTTGTGGAATGGCTGGGGCAGCGTCCCATGGGGGAGGTGACGCTGTTCCTGACACAGACCGACAGAGGCGGCAGAGAGGCGCGGGTGATCACCGATCCGCAGATCATCTTCGATCCCGAAAGCCGCTTCGGCTATTTCGAGACGGTTTTCGAAAACTGGTCACCGGGGCCAAGCTATGCGGCCTGTCGCCCGACGGCGGAGCAGAGGGGCAAGATCATCGCGCTGGTGGTCGCGGGCGACATTCTGGCCGAGCGGGCGTATTGCCGCCCGACCGCGCTGAATTTCCGAACCCTCTGGCGCAAGGCGACTCCGGTGACTTTGCGTGAAGAGGTGTTGACACGGGAGGCGCATCGGGTGCGCGTTGCCGAGATCACCCGCGATCCGCAGCGCCGCGTGATCCGCGCACCGGACACCTATGGCGCCTATGACCAGACCTATCACATCCCGCTGCCGACGATCTGGGCGGAGGGGCCCTATGCGGTTGGGACAGGCGCGCTCACCGAACGGCTCGACCGGATGCTCGCACCCTTTGGCGACGGCGCGACAGGATGGTTTCGCTCCGACGACACCCGCCCCTCCGTGTCCGGAACGCAGATCATGATCGAGGGCGGCGATGTTCCCGTCTGGCAGAAACGCCTTGTGATCGACGGGCCGGAGGGCCTGCGCGATTTGCGGGAATTTACCATGGAGCGCCATGTGCTTGAGATCGCCTGCATCCAGACGGTCTGTGACCGGATCGCGGCCTTGGATTTCATGACCTTGACGCTGCGGGATCGCGACGCTGACCTGTTGCATCGCGCCTATAACGCCGCGCCCCCCGCAAGCGGGAGTGAGGCGCGGGAAGGTGGGATTTCTCTGTCTGATCTGCTGCAAGAAACCCCCGGGCCGGTCACCGCCACCCCGGTCACCTACGCTCTGACGTGGATCGGCTTGCCGGAAGGGGCGCAAAACTAGGGGTTAACCCCTAGGCCCTGCGGGTTTCTGCCAATACCGCGCAAAATGTCCCCGACGTAGGGTCCGGCTGAGCCAAAAGAAAGGATCAGCCAAATGGACACGACACGTCGCGGGTTTTTAGGAGCGATCGGACAGGTGACCATCGGTGCCGCGGCCTCTGTCGCGGGCGCCGGCCAATCCGCAAGCGCCGCCGAGGGCGAACATGTGCCCCATTGGGGCATGGTCGTCGATCTCAGGAAATGCATCGGCTGCCAAGCCTGCACCGTCGCCTGCATCATGGAAAACGCGGTGCCCGAGGATGCCTTTCGCACCCATGTGTCGGTCTATGAATTGGTGAAGGACGGCAAGGACCCCGCGATGGTGATGCTGCCCCGGCTGTGCAACCATTGCGACGATCCGCCCTGTCTTCCGGTCTGTCCCGTCGAGGCGACCTTCAAGGCCGAGAATGGCGAGGTTCTGGTGGACGCGTCGAAATGCGTCGGCTGCGCGTACTGCGTGCAGGCCTGTCCTTATGACGCACGCTTCATCAACCACGAAACCCAAGTGGCCGACAAATGCACCTTCTGCTTCCACCGCACGCAAGCGGGGCTTTTGCCCGCCTGTGTCGAAACCTGTGTCGGCGGTGCGCGAAACTTTGGCGATCTGAACGACCCGGAGAGCGAAGTCTCGAAGATGCTGCGCGACAATGAGGTTTCGGTGCTCCGCCCCGAGATGCACACCAACCCGAACGTCTATTACATCGGCCTTGATGACGTGCTCGACGGGCGTGTGGCGGGCGAAGCCGCCTATCACCCGGAGATGGCCGCATCTGTGCAACACCATGGGGAGGGCCTGTGATGGAAATCCAAGTTCACGAACTCGTCGGCGCCGTACACGATGCCGCATGGCAGCCCTGGGCGGTGCAGTACTTCTTTCTCATTGCGATCTCTGTCACCGCACTTTTGATGGCGCTTCCCACCTTTGCCTTTGGCAAGATGACAGACCTGCGCGCCGCGCGTTTGGCGCTTATGGTCGCTGTCACCACCGGCATCACCGCGCCCATCGCGCTCTTGGCCGATTTGCACCAACCCTTCCGCTTCTGGGAGTTCTTCGTCTACACGCATAAAAGCTCGTGGATGGCCTGGGGGGCGTGGATTGTGCCGTCTTATGTGGGTCTCCTGTTGCTGTTTGCTTGGTCGATCCACCGCCCCGAGTTTCACCGCATGGGTCAGGACGACTGGCGGTTCGCATGGCTGTTCCGGCTGTTCTCTCTGGGCGGCGCGTCGAATGGTTTCGCCCGCCCGCTGGGTATGCTTGCCGGGATCGCAGCGCTCGGCATCCTGACCTACACCGGCTCCGAGGTGATGGTCGTGCGGGCCCGCCCGCTTTGGAACACGCCCTTCCTGCCGCTGCAATTCGCCGCCACGGGCTTTGTCGGCGCGCTGGGTGTCATGCTGGTGCTCGAACGCAGCCTCTGCCGCGATGGCACTCTGGAAGCCACGCTCAACCATCGTCTGGCCCTCGCCCTCGCCGTCGTCGGCGGCCTCGGGATCGCATGGTTCGCCGTCGCCCTCTCGGGCATCTCTCCGGTGCATTCCGAAGCCCTGGCCTCTGTCGCAGGCTTCCCGGTCTGGAAAGAAATCGCCCTCTGGGGGGCCGCCTCCGTCGCGATCCCCTTTGTCTTGGCCCTCGCCCTGCCGCGCAACACCGGCCTCATCACCGGGCTGATCGCGATCCACGCCGCGTGGATGTTCCGCTGGACCGTGTTCATGGGCGGCCAAGCCGTGCCGAAAGTCGGCTCAGGCCTTTATGACGCGCTCATGCCCACAGGGGTCGCAGGCCTCATGGGCGTCATCGGGACCTTCGGCCTCTGGGTCTTCCTGATGATCGTCTACACCACGTTTGTGCCGTGGACGGACGCCACGCCCCCCGCACACTCCCAACCGCACCCCGCCCCTGCCCGCTCATAGGAGACGAAAATGACCAAACGTCGTAACATTCTCAAAGGTGTCGCAGCCGCCGGTGCGCTTGGAACCTTCGGGGTCGGCTATACCGAAACCGTCCAGAAACTCGCACGCGGAAAATGGTCCGGTAAGAAACCCCGCGACGAACATGTCGTCGGCAATTCGATCCCGGCGGAATATTCCGTAGATCCGGCGACCGGCGATGTAACGCCGAACCCGGATCAGGCGATCAGCTATACGATGTGCAACGGCTGCACCACCATGTGCGGCGTGCGGGTGCGGGTCGACAAGGCCAATAACAAAGTGCTGCGCGTCTCCGGCAACCCCTACAGCGCCATGAGCACTGATCCGTTCATTCCTTACGAATCCTCCGTCGCCGAGAGCTTTGCCGCGATGGCACAGGCGGGCACAGGGCAAGGGCTCACCAATCGCTCCACCGCCTGCGGGCGCGGCAATGCCGTGTTGCAACAGGTCGACAACCCGCGCCGGGTGCTGAAACCCCTGAAACGGGTCGGCCCGCGCGGCTCCGGCAAATGGGAGACGATCAGCTTTGAACAGTTGATCGAAGAGGTCACCGAAGGCGGCGATCTCTTTGGCGAGGGCCGCGTGGCCGGTCTGCGCGAAATCCGCGATCTGGATACTTTGGCCGTCGAAGGCGCGCCCGAATTCGGGCCGCGCGCCAACCGGCTTGTCTGGATGAACTGCGTCGATGACGGGCGCGACAATTTCGTGCTGCGCTGGCTGAAACAGAGCTTTGGCTCGAACAACTTCACTCGTCACGGCAGCTATTGCGGCGGTGCCTACCGCTCGGGTTCCGGCGCGATGTTCGGCGATGTCAAAGCCATGCCGCACGCGAAACCCGATTTCTCCAACGCAGAATTCGTGATCTTCGCGGGCACGGCACCGGGCAATGCCGGGAACCCGTTCAAACGCGTCGGCAACCTTGTCGCCAAGGCGCGCGTCGATGGCGATCTGAAATATGTGGTCATCGACCCGGTGCTGAACCATGCGCAAAACGGCCCTTCGGGCGAACGGTCGCGCTGGATCCCGATCAAACCGGGGACGGATGGCGCGCTGGCCATGGCGATGATGCAATGGATGTTCGCCAATGACCGCATCAATCACGCCTACCTCGCCCAGCCTTCCATGGCCACCGCCGAAGCCGTGGGCGAGACAAGCTGGACCAATGCCACCCATCTGGTGATCGTCGAAGAGGGCCATCCCCGCTACGGCAAGCTCCTGCGCGGCTCCGACATGGGGCTTGCGATCGAGGGCGAGGCCTATTCCGAAACCGATCCCTTCATGATCGCCTCCGATACCGGCCCGGTCCCTGCCGGTAACTCGGCCGCCCCTCTGTTCCACGAGGGGCGGACCGAGACCCAGAACGGGCCAGTCGCGGTGAAAACCAGCCTCACGCTTTTGCGCGAAGAGGCCGACCGGCTGAGCATGGACGACTATGCCGCCGCTTGCGGCATCCCGGTTGCAACCATCGAAGAGCTCGCCCGCGAGTTCACCAGCCATGGCCGCAAAGCCGCCGTCAATTCGCATGGCGGCATGATGAACGGTTCGGGCTTTGGCAATGCCTATGCTCTGATGATGCTCAACACGCTCATTGGCAACCTGAACTGGAAAGGCGGGACGATGATCGCCGGCGGCTGGTTCCCCGACAACAAGGGGCCTGCTTATGATCTCGCCAGCTTCCCCGGTGCGGTCAAAGCCAAAGGCCTGCCTTACGGGCGTAATGCGCCCTATGAGAAAACCACCGAGTTCAAGACCAAGAAAGCGGCGGGCAAACCCTATCCGGCGGACGGGCCGTGGTATCCGAACGCGCCGGGGCTTGCGACCGAATGGATCAGTTCGCTGGTGAACCATTACCCCTATGGCGCCGAGGCGCTGATCTTCCGCAACACCAATCCGGTTTACGGCATCCCCGGCATCGCCCATGTGGTCGACAGGCTGAAAGACCCAGAGGTCGTCCCGCTGATCATCTCCATCGACCCGTTCATCAACGAGAGCACGGCGATCTCCGATTATATCGTGCCGGACTCGGTGATGTACGAAACATGGGGCTTCTCGAAACCCTGGGGCGGCGTGGCGACCAAGGCCACGACGGCGCGCTGGCCGGTCATTGAACCGAAGATGGAGAAAAACGCCGAAGGCGAGCGCATCGGGATGGAGACCTTCCTCATCGCGGTTGCCAAACGCATCGGCCTGCCGGGCTTTGGCGACAAGGCGATCCCGGATGCGGAGGGCAATCTCCATCCGCTCAACCGGGCCGAAGACTGGTTCATGCGCGGGGCGGTCAATGTCGCGATGATCGGCAAGCCGGTGGCGGATGCGACGGACGAGGACATCGCGCTCTCCAATGTCACCCGCATTCTCGACGATCTGAAAGCCACGCTGAAACCCGACGAATGGCGCAAGGCCGCGACGATCTATGCCAAAGGCGGGCGCTATGAGAATATCACCCGCAGCTATCAGGGCGACAAGGCCACTTATGCCTTCAGCGAGCCGCTGATGGTCTGGAACGAAGGGCTCGGCAGCTTCCGCCGCGCCACCACCGGCACGCGGCTTCCCGGCACGCCCTATTGGCGGGAGGCGGAGTTTGCCGATGGCTCGAAAGTCTCCGAGCATTTCACGCCGAAGGACTGGCCCTTGAAGGTCATGAGCTTCAAATCGCCGTTGCAGAACTCCTATTCGGTCGGCTCCCCGGCCCTGCTGCGCATCGTTGCGTCCAACCCGGTGATCGTCGGCACGGCTCTGGCCCGGGAACACGGCATCGCGACCGGCGACATGATCCGGCTCACCACGCCCGGCGGCACGCTCGAAAGCGTCGCCGTGGTTCGGAACGGCATCGCGCCCGACACCGTGGCAATCGAGCACGGCTTCGGTCACAAAGGCTTCGGTGCGCAGGACATCACCATCGACGGCCACACCACGCCGGGTGATGCGCGTCTGGCCGCAGGGGTTCTTTTGAACGATCTGGGCATCATCGACCCGACCCGCTCCAGACCCGGCGTCTGGGTGGACCCGGTCTCCGGCACTGCCGTGCGGCAGGGCCTTCCGGCCCGAATCGAACGCATCACGTAAGACTGCCAAACCTCTGAAACAGGCCCGTTTCCAAGCGGGCCTGTTGCTTTTTCATCACCTGACGCGACGACAACGACATATACGACAAAAACCATAAGAATTATTCTTGTCGGCTTTCCGCAGCCCTTCTAGAACGCCGGAAATCCTCCGAAGCAAGCCAAGCGCCAGCCCAAGGACCCACGCACATCCAGGACGGGCCCCATGCGCTTTACATCTCTCTCTCTTCGCCGCCGCGCCGTGCTCATGGGCACAAGCGCACTTCTCCTCTCCGCCCCCGCCGCCTTCGCACAGGAGGCCACGGTGCTCGACCCGATCCTGATCGAAGGTGCGGAGGGGCAAATTCAGGCGATTGAGGGCTCGGACGAGGGCGTCGGCGCCACCGCGCTCGACGCCGATGCCATTGCCATTCGCGGCGACGGCTCGGGCGATGCCAACACCGCGCTGACCACCCTGCCGCAGGTGCAGGGCGCCACCGCCGACATCAACGATGCGGGCAGCAACATCGACGATGTGCTCGACCTGAAGCCGGTGGAATTGTCGATCTCCGGAGCAACCCTGTCGGAAAACAGCATCCTCCTGAACGGCGTCGGCATCGATTCCGTCACCGGCAACACAAGCCCGACCACGGCAACCGACCTGAACCGCGAAAACGACATGCCGAACATGTATTCCTTCTACGGGATGCATACCCAGAACCAGTTCATCCCGAGCTCGATGCTCGACAGCGCCGAGGTCCTGAGTTCGAACATCTCCGCGCAATATGGCGGGTTTCAGGGCGGTGTTGTGAAATACGAGCTGAACGCCCCGACGCCTGAGCGCGCAGAAGGCTCGGTCACGCTGAATTACAGCAGCTCCGACTGGACCGACTACAAGATCGGCACGGAGGACGGCGAGAACCCCGAGGATCAGCCGGAACCGACATGGACCAAGCTCGAATACGCCTTCGACGTCAACCAGCCGCTGGGAGACCGCTCTGCGCTGCGCTTCGGTTTCTCGCGCCGCTCCGCCGAAGGCAGCAAGGCGATGAATACGCAATATGTCGAGGACACCGTCGACAGCGACAGCCGCAGCGATTTCTACACCCTGTCCTATCTGCACGACTTTCTGAATGGGGACAGGCTGACCCTCTCCGGCCAATACACCGATTACAATCAGGACTGGGACAGCAATTTCGCCGAGGATTTCCACCTCGACGTCACCAAACAATCGCTGTCGCTCGATGCGAAATACGAGAAAGAACTCGGCACCCTGTCCTTTGCGGGCGTCGATCTCAGGGACACAAAACTGACCCTGCGCGCCATCCGTCAGGACAACAAGAACGCCAACGAGAACGACGCAACCGAATTCTATTACTGGTACGGCTCCTATCGCAACGGATACTACAGCGACGCCTTCGAGGATTGGTGCATCGCCGACGAAACCGGCACGACCTCCGTCTCCTGTCTGACCGGGGGGCTGGGCAGCACCGACTACAGCGACACCCAGAACCGCATCGAAGCCCGCTTTGAGGGCGATATCTGGAACGGAAAATTCCTGTTGGGCGGTGCGATGAAACAGATCTCCGCCAATCGCACCGGCTCCGGTTTCACCTATTACTCGACCACGACCCGGATGTCCGACAGCTACGCGTTCGACGCTTTCACCTGCCCCGCAGGCGATGCCGCCTGTTATGAAGACGCCTATTTCAACCGGCGGATCATTCAGGAGGCCTATGACATCGACATAGATGTCTTCGCGGCGGACACCTTCGCCGAGCTGGAACAGAGCTGGGGCGACGTGACCCTGCGCGCGGGCCTGCGTGCCGATTACAACGATGTGCTCGACAATCTCGACATTGCGCCCCGGCTCATGGCGACGTGGAAACCCTCGGGCGAGTTCTCCCTGACCCTCGGCGCCAATCGGTATTACAGCGACAGCTATATGAGCTATGCGATCCACGACGCCCTGCCGCGCGGCCTGAACCAGACCCGCAGCCATGACAGCGCCACCGGCGAGGTCGAGGACACATGGGAAACCCAGATCGACCTCGGCGGCTATTATTACACTCAGGGCAATCTCGATACGCCCTATACCGACGAAATCGCGCTCACCGCGCTGTTCCGCGACCGCTGGACCGGCGGCACATGGCGACTGAACGGCACCTACCGCGAGGGCAAGGATCAGTTTGCCGCCTCCGAGGACAGCTCCTCCCGCGATCAGACGCTGACCAACGACGGCTGGACCGAATACAAATCCGTATCGCTGGAATATGAGAACAACTGGGAGATCAACCACGGGGCGCTCGACAGCCTCGGCATCTACATCTCCGGCGTGATGGAAGACAGCGCCACGTCCGCCAACAGCTATTTCGCCGAAGAGGTCGGAAGCACCTCTTTCTATTACTACGACGGCAAGAGCTACACCTATGGCGAGTTCGAGCGCATGCGCAACAATCTCGACATTCCCCTGCGCACCACGCTCGAGCTGCGCAGCAGTTGGCACGACGAACGGCTCAAGCTCGGCCTCGGGGCCAATGTGGTCTTTGGCTACAACGGGGTGCGCTACACCGGCGAGGACGACGATTTCGTCAACGACAGCTATGGCGAGGTGGAGCATTACATCTACGAAGACTACAGCTACAAGACCACCGCCACCGCGTTCCTCACCGCCAAGCTGCGTCTGGCCGAAGTGCAGGGCAAGACCGTCGATCTCAACATGAAACTCTCCAACCTGTTCAACGACACCGGCAACGAGGTTGCCAGTGACGATAACCCGTGGCTCGAAGGCCGCAGCCTCTATCTCGGTACATCCCTCACATGGTGATCCTATGACAAAGACCTCCGCACTCCGCACCCATCTCTGGCACATGCCCGTCTGGGCCGCCGTCGCCGTGGTTCTGGGCGTGGGGGTCTATGACCGTCTCGAACTCACCCCGTCCGAGACCGACCGGCTGCGTCAGATCTATTCCGGCCCGTCTTCGGACTGGCCCGCGCCCTGGGTCGACTCCGGTGTCGCCTATGTCGAACTGGCCCCCGCCCCCCTGCCCGCCCTGCCCGAAGAGGGCAGCCGGGAGGCCTTGCAGGTCGCTTTGGGGGAGCGACTGTTCAACGATCCGGTCCTGTCCGAGTCCGGTCACATCGCCTGCCAGAGCTGTCACAACCGACGCGAGGGCTGGGGCGACGGTCTGCCCCGTCCCTTCGGTCACGCCCGCACGGAAGGTCGCCGCAACGCGCCCGCGCTGTTTGCCGCCTGGGCGCGTCCGGCGTTTTTCTGGGACGGGCGTGCCGACAGTCTCGAAGATCAGATGATGGGGCCGCTGTCGGACCCGGCGGAAATGGCCAATCACGATCTGAGCAGCGTGACCCATCGCCTGAAATGGCTGGGCGGCTATCCCGAGGATTTCGCCGCGGTCTATGGCGATCAGGAGATCACGCTCGACCGCGTGGCGGGCGCTCTGGCCGCGTTCCAGACCCATCTCGATGCGCCGACCCGGCTGGACCGGTTTCTGTCCGGCGAAACCGCCATGCTCAGTGATGAACAGATCGAAGGGCTGCACCTCTTCCGCACCAAGGCGCGCTGCGTGAATTGCCATATGGGACCCGCGCTGATGGATGGGGAATTCCACAAAATCGGCCTGACCTATTACGAACGCAGCTATCACGACATGGGGCGGTATGAGATCACCGGTGAGGCGGCGGATGCCGGGGCCTTCCTGACCCCGAGCCTGCGCCATGTCTCGCGCAGCGGGCCCTACATGCACAACGGTCTGTTCCCGACGCTCCGGGGCCTCGTGAACCTCTACAACGCAGGCGGCGCGCGTCAGCCCGAGCAACCGGAACGCGCCGCCCGCGACCCGATGTTCCTCCTGGCGACCGAGGTCGATCCGCTGCTAAAACCGCTCGATCTCACGACGGACGAACGCGCGGCCCTGGTCGCCTTTCTCGAAGCGATCTGATCATTCGTAAAAATTTCCATGAAAAAGGGCGCCCCGAACGGGACGCCCTTCTTGCATGTCCGAGGCGATCAGGCGGTCAGGTCGAACCGATCCGCGTTCATCACCTTGACCCAGGCCTTGACGAAATCCTCCACGAATTTCTCCGCGTTGTCGTCCTGGGCATAGACCTCCGCATAGGCGCGCAGGATGGAGTTCGAGCCGAACACCAGATCGGTGCGCGTGGCGGTGTATTTCACCGCGCCCGACTTGCGCTCGGTGATCTCATAGACCCCGCCTTTGACCGGCACCCATTTGTAATCCATGTCGGTCAGAGTCACGAAGAAGTCCGGCGTCAACGCGCCTTCGCGCTCCGTGAACACGCCATGTTTCGTGCCGCCGTAATTGGTGCCCAAAACCCGCATACCGCCGGTCAGAACCGTCATCTCCGGCGCGGTCAGCCCCATGAGCTGGGTGCGGTCGAGCATCAGCTCCTCGGGAGAGACCACATAGTCCTTCTTGAGCCAGTTGCGATAGCCATCGGCAATCGGCTCCAGCACGTCGAAGGAGGCCGCATCGGTCATCTCGTCGGTGGCGTCGCCCCGACCCGGCGCAAACGGCACGGTGATGTCAAAGCCAGCCGCTTTCGCCGCCTGCTCGATGCCCACGCCCCCGGCCAGCACGATCACGTCGGCCACCGACGCCCCGGCTTCTGCCGCGATGGGTTCGAGCACGGAGAGCACCTTCACCAGACGCGCAGGTTCGTTGCCTTCCCAGTCCTTTTGCGGCGCCAGACGGATGCGCGCGCCATTGGCCCCGCCCCGCATGTCGGAACCGCGATAGGTCCGGGCGCTGTCCCAGGCGGTCGACACCATCTCGGAAATCGACAGACCGGAGGCGGCGATCTTCGCCTTGACCGCATCGACATCGTAAGAGGTCGAACCGGCGGGCACCGGGTCCATCCAGATCAGGTCTTCGGACGGCACATCCGGCCCGATATAGCGCACCTTCGGCCCCATATCGCGGTGGGTCAGTTTGAACCAGGCGCGGGCAAACGTGTCGGCGAAATAGGCCGGATCGGCCATGAATTTCTGACAGATCGCGTTGTAGATCGGGTCCACTTTCATCGCCATATCGGCATCGGTCATCATCGGGTTGTGGCGCTTCGACGGGTCGGTCGCGTCCAGAGGTTTATCCTCTTCCTTGATGTCGACCGGCTCCCATTGCCACGCCCCTGCGGGCGATTTGCGCAGCTCCCAGTCATGGCCGAAGAGCATGTCGAAGAAGCCCATGTCGAACTGCGTCGGATGGGTCGTCCATGCGCCCTCAAGACCGGAAGTCACGGCATTCGCCGCCTTGCCATGCTGGTTCGGGTTCGACCAGCCAAGCCCCTGCATCTCGGGACCTGCGGCTTCCGGGTCCGCGCCCAGAACGGAGGCATCGCCGTTGCCGTGGGTCTTGCCGACCGTGTGACCGCCAGCCGTCAGAGCCGCGGTTTCCTCGTCGTTCATCGCCATCCGGGCAAAGGTCTCGCGCACCTGAGCGGCGGTTTTCATCGGGTCCGGTTTGCCGTTCACCCCCTCGGGGTTCACGTAGATCAGGCCCATCTGCACCGCCGCAAGCGGGTTTTCCATCGTGTCGGGCTTGTCGACATCGGTGTAGCGCTCGTCGGAGGGCGCGAGCCATTCCTTCTCAGCCCCCCAATAGGTGTCTTTCTCCGGGTGCCAGATGTCTTTGCGGCCAAAGCCGAAGCCAAAAGTCTTCAGACCCATGTTCTCATAGGCAATCGTGCCCGCCAGAACGATCAGGTCGGCCCAGCTCACCTTGTTGCCGTATTTCTTCTTGATCGGCCACAACAGGCGACGCGCCTTGTCGAGGCTGACGTTGTCGGGCCAGCTGTTCAGCGGCGCAAAACGCTGGTTGCCGGTGCCGCCACCGCCACGCCCGTCGGCCAGACGATAGGACCCCGCCGCGTGCCACGACAGACGGATCATCAAGCCGCCGTAATGCCCCCAGTCGGCAGGCCACCACTCCTGGCTTTCGGTCATCAGCGCATGCATGTCGGCCTTCAGCGCGTCGAAATCGAGACCTTTGACGGCCTCGCGATAGTCGAAGGCCTCGCCCATCGGGTCGGTCTTGGTATCGTGCTGGTGCAGGATGTCAAGGTTGAGCGCATTCGGCCACCAGTCCATCACATTGCTGCCCATGGCCGTATTGCCGCCATGCATGACCGGGCATTTGCCCGCGGTTTTCATCTCGTTGCCGTCCATCTGGTCCTCCGTTGACTGACGTGAATGCGTCTGGGAACAACCGCTTTCGCCCGACAACAGGTTCCGAACTGCGACAAGCTGTCACCCCTTGAGCACAGGGGTAGCAAGCCAGATAAATAAAAAGAAATTGTATTATTTTTGATATAAAATAAGAAAATCTAATATCAAAACCGGCCCGCACAGACATCAGGGGGGACAGATCAGCTTCCGGTTGACATTGCCCGAGACCGAGGACAGGCAGGGCATCCTGCTGATCCCCGCCCTGCCCGGGATCAAGGCCACCGGCGAGGGGCTCCTTGATCTTTTGCGCTACACGCCGGATGCGGCAAGCTACGCTTTCCTCTCCGCACGCGACCATCAGTTGCGCGCCCATGTTCTGGAGCTTCTCTCCGCCTGATTGTCCCCGTCCCGTTCCCCCTGTCTTCGCCCCTTCGGGTGCGGAGGTTTCAGGCGTTCGCTCAGGAGTGCCCCATGACCCAGCCTTCCCCGACCAAGGCCCGCCGTATCGTCATCGCCACCGCCCCAGGTCAGTTGCGTCTGCGCTTCATAACCGCGCCTCTCGGCCCCAGCGACAACCGGACCGCCCCGCCGCGCTTCGACGCTCCGCCGCGCCCGAACGCTCTGCCCCGCCGGGAACATGAAAGAATCGAGCACCTGCTGGAGCGTTGCACGCAGTATCAGCATCAGGGCAAGGACGAGCTTGCCGCATTGATCGACCGCATCGGCATGCGCATGATGCAGATCTTTCTCGACCGGGAAAATCATTGGGAAAGTCACCGGGAGAACCATGGCACCCCCACGGAACCGCAGGAACTGCCGTAACTGCATGAGGCCCCGGCAGGGCAGGACACGGGCAGAGCTCCAGCCGTTTGGAGCCTCTGTGGTGGTCGATGCCGGAGCGTCCGAAAAGCGCCCCGGCACCGCAGGCCCATCACTCCACGATGATCTCTGCCGTCGGCCGCGGGGTCGTCGCGGTCTCGGCCGGCAGGACGGGCGTGGTGATCACCGGCATTTCGCCGGTCAGCCCACCAAGGAAGGCCACGATCTTGCCAGCTTCCTCATCGCTCAGTTCTTCGCCCAACTGGCTTTCGGCCATGATCTGCACGGCGACCTTGAGGTCCCAGACCTTGCCCGAATGGAAATAGGGCGCAGTCAGCGCGATGTTGCGCAGCGGCCCGGCGCGGAAGACATATTCGTCATCCACCGTGTCGGTCACCGCGAACCGGCCACGGTCGCCTTCCGGCAGAATGTCGGAGCCGGGTTTCTCGATCAGACCGAAGGGATAGTAGCCCTCGCCACCGATGTTCACACCGGCGTGGCAGGCGACACAGCCCTTGTCCATGAACAGTTCGAGGCCGGCGATCTGGTCTTCGCTCAGCGCATTGTCATCACCGTTGAGCCAGGAATCGAACGGCGCAGGGGTCAGAAGCGTCGCCTCGAAGGCCTCGATCGCCTTGGCCATATTGTCGAAACTCACCGGTTCGGCCTCATCCGGAAAGGACTCCTCGAACCATTCCACATATTGCCCCATCGACGACAGGGTCGCGACCACGTTTTCCGGCGTGTTGGCCATCTCGACACCGGCCTGGATCGGTCCTTTGGCCTGTGCCTTCAGATCGTCGGCGCGCCCGTCCCAGAATTGCGCCTCGTTGAACACGGCGTTCAGCACGGTCGGCGAGTTGCGCGGCCCTTTCTGCCAGCCATGGCCCACCGAGGTCTCCATGTTGTCGTCCCCGCCCGTCGTCAGGTTGTGGCAGGAATAGCAGGAGAACACGCCAGAGGCCGACAGGCGCGGATCGAAGAACAGCGCCTTGCCGAGATCAATCTTTTCCTTGGTAATCGGGTTGTCCGCCACGGCAGGCACCGTGGAGGGGAGCGGTTTGAAATATTCGAGCGCAGTGTCTCTCAACTCATTCGCCGAGGCGGCCGAAGCGCCCAGAGCGGCGACACTGGCCAACAGAGCAATACGCGGTGCAAGTCTCATAAATCTCTCCCTCGCATTCAAAGATGCAATTTGACGATCGCGCGTCCGTGATCAAATTTAGAATTCCTCCAATTCCAAACCATGACTTGGATCAATTCCAATTCCGGAACGCCACTTGACCGCCCATACCCTCCCTCCTCTGATCGCTGTGCGTCCCGTGATCCCTTGCCAACGAAGCGATCCACGTCGTAAGCGGGGAATATGGTTTCTCCCCTGAGGCGATGTCTTGCTGCTGTATCGTGCCCTTCTGTTGCTCCTGAGCCCGCTTTTTGCACTCGCCCTCCTGCGGCAAGTGCTGCGCGGGCGCGAAAAGCCGCGCGATCTGGCGGAGCGTTTCACCGCAGGCATCCCCCGCCACCCGCAGTCCTGCGCCACCCGGCTCTGGGTGCATGGTGCCTCCAACGGTGAGTTGACCGCCGCGCGCAGCCTCATCGAAGAGGCCCTGAACCGCGCACCGGGGCTCGAGATCCTCGTCACCGTCAACACGGTGAGTGCCCGGCGCATGGTGCGCAAATGGCATCTGCCGCGGGTTCAGGTGCGACTGGCACCGATGGATCTGCGTCCGGTGCTGCGGCACTTTCTCGATCTTTACGATCCCGCCGCCCTCATTTCTCTGGAAAACGAGATCTGGCCCAATCGCTTCACGATTCTGAAGAAACGCGGCATCCCGGTGATCGTCGCGGGCGCGCGCATGTCGGAACGCACCGCCCGGCGCTGGTCCCACATGCAATGGCTCTTCGGCCCGACCATGCGCACGACCATCGGTGCGATCACCCGGCTGGCGGCGCAGGACACCGCCTCCGAGCAACGCCTTTTGCAACTGGGTCTGCCCACCGACCGCCTGTTGCCGCGCATGAACCTCAAGACCACGGTCGATCTGCAAGCTGCCCCCGAAGCCGCGCTTGCCGCGCTGCGCCCGCATTTCCCGCATGCCACAACGCTTTTGGCCGCCTCCACCCATGAGGGCGAGGAGCGCGTGCTGCTCGAAGCCTATGGTCTGCTGCGTCAGAGCCAGCCCGACGCCCGGCTGATCCTCGCCCCCCGTCATCCCCGGCGCGGCGATGCGGTGGCGCAGGAGCTGACCCGCGCGGGGCTCGCTTTCGCCCGCCGCTCCCTGAACGACGATCCCGCCGCCGCGCCGGTCTATCTCGCCGACACGCTGGGCGAGATGGCGCTTTGGTATCAGCTTGCAGGCCTGTGTTTCGTCGGCGGCTCCCTGACCCCGCGCGGCGGTCATACGCCGTTCGAGCCGGCACAATTCGACTGCGCGCTGCTGCACGGCCCGCATGTCTCAAACCACCTCGCCGCCTATCAGGCTCTCACAGATCTCTCTGCCGCTGTTGAGGTGACGGATGCCGCCACTCTCGCGCAGGCCGCCCACCGGCTGATGGCCGAGCCGGACATTGCCCGGCGTATGGCACAGGACGCCCAGACCGCCCTCGCTCCGCTGCGTGCCGCCCAGATGCGTCAGGAAGCATTCTGGAACGCGCTCGCCGATCTGCCCAAATTGCAGGCGCTGGCCTGAGCCACGGACGTTTTTGCTTTTCAGCCGTCACATGAGCTTGTTACTCATGCGCTAGTCTGTTGCACATCTGCCGGTTGGGGGGCCGCAGATGCAGCGGCGTCGGAGGATTTAGAGCAGGTGTCATTGATCAGAGCCAGACAACTTCCGGTCAAACTGGGCCGGGGCGGGAAAGACGGGGTGCGCACGCAGTTCGGCGCGCTGATCTGGCGTCAGCGCAAGGACAAATTGCAGGTGCTTCTGGTCAAATCCCGGCGCAGCAAGCGCTGGATCATCCCCAAGGGCTGGCCGATGCATGGCGAAACCCCGGTTCAGGCGGCGGCGATCGAGGCCTGGGAGGAAGCGGGCGTCAAGGGGCGCCCTGCGCCGATTTGCATCGGCCTCTATTCCTACCTGAAAACCCCGCGCGAGGGCGGTTTGCCGAAACCCTGCGTCGTCGCGGTGTTTCCGCTCAAGGCCCGCTGGGTGTTCGACAAATACCCGGAAATGCACGAACGCAAACGCAAATGGGTGTCCCAGAAAAAAGCCGCGAGCCTCGTCGCCGAACCGGAACTGGCGCAGATCATCCGGCATTTCGATCCCAGACATTACAAACTCTGAACCACGGAGCCGCCGCCAATCAGGCCGCCAATCAGATTGCCAAGCCCCCCAAGGGCAGCTAGTCTGGGGCACTTGCAAACCCGCATCAGAGACACCCCAGCCCCCGCCCCGACCATGATCCGCTACAGCCTCAAATGTGCCGAAGGCCACCAGTTCGAAAGCTGGTTCCGTTCGGCGGACGCCTTCGACACGTTGCGGGCCAGCGGACAGGTGAGCTGTCCGGTCTGTGGCGCGACCGATGTCGAAAAGGCGATCATGGCGCCCCGGGTCAGCACCTCGCGGAGCCGCACCGACGCCCCCGCACAAGGGACGCCGCCCGCCACGCCCGCGCCCGATATATCTCCGCCTCCCAGCCCTGAGCAGATCGAACAGGCGGTCGCCAAGCTGCGCGCCGAGGTCGAGGCCAATTCCGATTACGTCGGTGTCGAATTCGCCGCCGAGGCCCGCAAGATCCACGAGGGCGAGGCCCCCGCCCGCGCTATCTATGGCGAGGCGAAACTCGACGAAGCCAAGGCGCTGATCGAAGACGGCGTGCCGGTTTTGCCCCTGCCGTTTACACCGAAACGGAAAATGAACTGACCCGGTTGCCCCCTCGTCGCGGCGCTCTATGTGTCTGCCACACCGGAACGAACCCTCAGGACAGATACCATGCCCACCGCATTGATCACCGGCGCCTCTCGCGGCATCGGGGCCGCCATGACCCGCGAACTCACCGCCCGGGGCTTTGACACCATCGGCACCTCCACGAAAGGCGGCGACGGGCTCTACCCGCTCGACGTCACCGACCCGCAAGGCCCCGCCGCACTGGCGCAAACGCTCTCCGGCACCCCCATCGACCTTCTGGTCTGCAACGCCGGGCTCTATCTCGACCGCGGCCAAACCCTTGCGACCGGCTACCCAGCCACGATGTGGGCCATGGAATTCGCGGTGAACGTCACCGGCGTCTTCCTGACCATTCAGGCCTTTCTTCCCGCGCTCCGTGCCGCACAGGGCAAGATCGCGATCATTTCCTCGCAAATGGCCTCGCACACCCGCGCACCGGGGGGCTCCTATATCTACCGGTCCTCGAAAGCGGCCGCCCTCAATCTCGGGCGCAACCTCGCAACCGATCTGCGCCCCGAAGGCATCGCCGTCGGCATCTATCACCCCGGCTGGGTCAAAACCGACATGGGCGGTGCTGGCGCGGAGATCACGCCCGAAGCGGCGGCCACCGGCCTCTCGGACCGCTTCGATGCCCTCTCCATCGCGACCACCGGCTGTTTCGAGACCTGGGACGGGCGCGCCCACGCCTATTGAGGCCGATCCGGCTTAAAAATAACGGCGTCACACAACCGTCACCCTTGCGCTTTGCCCCTTTGCCACTTAGAGAACCGTGACCAGTTTGAGACGGGGGAACCGGGCAAAAATGCCAATTCTCGTGATGAAATTCGGCGGCACGTCCGTCGCAACGCTCGACAAGATCAAACGCGCCGCCAAGCGCGTCGGTCGCGAAGTCGCCAATGGCTATGACGTGATCGTCGTGGTCTCGGCCATGTCGGGCGAAACCAACAAGCTTGTGGGCTTCGTGAACGACACCTCGCCGATGTATGACGCGCGCGAATATGACGCCGTCGTGTCCTCGGGCGAGAACGTCACGGCGGGCCTCATGGCGTTGACGCTTCAGGAAATGGATGTGCCCGCGCGCAGCTGGCAGGGCTGGCAAGTGCCGCTCAAGACCAATTCTGCGCATTCCGCCGCCCGGATCGAAGAAATCCCGACCGACAACATCCTGGCGAAATTCGCCGAGGGCATGAAAGTCGCCGTTGTGGCTGGCTTCCAGGGCATTTCGCCCGAAGGCCGGATCACCACGCTGGGCCGTGGCGGCTCCGACACCACCGCCGTGGCCTTCGCCGCCGCCTTCGAGGCCGAGCGTTGCGACATCTACACCGATGTGGACGGGGTCTACACCACCGACCCACGGGTCGAAAGCAAAGCCCGCAAGATGGAGAAAGTCGCCTTCGAGGAGATGCTGGAGATGGCCTCCCTCGGCGCGAAAGTGCTTCAGACCCGCTCCGTCGAACTGGCCATGCGCTACGGCGTGCGCCTGCGCGTCTTGTCGTCTTTCGAGGAATATAACCCCAATGCCGGCACGCTGATCTGTGCCGAGGAGGATATCGTGGAAAACAAACCTGTCTCCGGCATCGCCTCGTCGCGCGAAGAAGCCAAGATGACCCTCGTCTCCATCGCCGACCGTCCCGGCATCGCCGCCGCGATTTTCGGCCCGCTGGCCGAGGCCGGTGTGAATGTCGACATGATCATCCAGAACATCTCGGAAGAGGGTCGCACCGACATGACCTTCTCCTGCCCGATGGATCAGGTGAAACGCGCCGAGGCCGCGCTCGACGAGGCCAAGGCCAAGGGCGATCTGAACTTCGGCGAACTGATCTCCGACATGAACGTGGCGAAGATCTCCCTCGTCGGCATCGGCATGCGCTCGCAATCCGGCGTCGCCGCGAAAATGTTCAAGGTGCTGCGCGACGAAGGCATCAACATCAAGGTGATCGCCACCTCCGAGATCAAGATCTCCGTGCTGATCGACCGCAAATACACCGAGCTGGCCGTGCAGGCCCTGCACGACGCTTTCGAACTCGACAAGGCGTAAGCCCTTCACACATCGCCTCAAGGCCCCCGTGCAATGCGCGGGGGCTTTTCTTTTGCCGATCGCGGGACGAGCCGTCACACCACCATGCCCAAAGCCACCTCCGCGATGCCGCGAATGGCGGAAACGGCCGCCGGGGTGTTGCCTTTTTTCGTATCGACATAGATCGCCATGGCAAACGCCCGCCCCTCCGGCGCCCACAGCATCGCAATGTCATTGGCCGCGCCGTTGGGCGTCGTTCCCGGCTTGTTGGCCACCTCCCAGGACCTCGGAACGGCGGCGCGTATCCGGTTTTTCGCATTCTGTTCGTTGCGCATCCAATCGACCAGAAGGGATCTCGACCGCTCCGACAGGACGCCCTCGGGCATCGTCATCCTTTGCACATTCTGCGCCATGGCCAGAGGCGTCGTCGTGTCCCGCGCATCGCCGGGGCTATTGCTGTTCAGGTCCATTTCCACACGATCCAGACGGCTCACCGGATCGCCCATGTCCCGGAAGAACCGCGTCACCGAGGCCGGGCCTCCGACACGTGCCAGCAGAAGATTGGCCGCCGTGTTGTCGCTCCATTCGACCACGGCCTGACAAAGGCTGCGGATCTCAAGCCGCCCTGCCTGCACATACGCCTTGGTCACCGGAGAGGTTGGCAAGAGATCTTCGGCACCGAAGGCAAGGGCCTCGCCCAGATCCAGCGCACCTTCATCGGACTCTCGAAGACATAAGGCCGCCAGAGATGCCTTGAAGGTCGAACACATGGCAAACCGCTCTTCGGCCCGGTGCAGATACACCTGCCCCGTCGCAAGATTTCGGACACAGACCCCGATCCGCGCCGTCAGCTCACGCTCCCTGTCTTGCATGTAAAGATCGGCATCCGGCTTTGTGATCGCGATACCGCCGCTCCAGGGCAACATGGCGGCGCCCAGCACAAAGTCTCTGCGTTTCATTCTGATCTCCATCTATGCATTGAGTGAAACAGGAATAGTCATTCGGCCAGTGGGTACAGTTTTTCGAGCCCCGGGCTCTCCAATATCCCGCCGGTTGTCACAATGGCCGTCCCCTTGATGACATCCCAACAGCCTTCCCGGCTGGCGACATAGGTACAATAGGGGTGGTCCTGCCAATCGGTCAGGAACGCCTCCCGAATCTCCGGGTGCCCCTCTGCGAGATCCGAGAGCATCACAGGAGACGCCAAAGCAACCCCTGCCCCCAAAGCCGCAAGATAGACCATTTCGGCACCGTAATACGCATCTCCGCCAACCAGACGAAACCGGTCCGCCGCATGACCATAAGCCACAAGCAGCGCATTGTAAGACACCGGACTGTCGCCCTGGCCCCAGTCGGCCATGTTCCGCACCCGATAGGCGGCATAATCGTCCGCCCCAAGACCGGAAATAAAATCGTCGAGCAGGGTCTCGGTCACACCATTCTCGGGATCGACATAGACAACATGCGGCGCACCGCTTCCGGCCCGCACGATCGCCACGGAGCCGAATGCCGTCCGCGTGGCCTGCGCGATCAGATCGTCCAGCGGGTCCAGCCCCGAGCGGAAAATGAGATCCCCGGCGCGCCAGTCCCACTCTGCCTCTCGCCATTCACTGGCCTGTGCCGGTGGAGGACAAGCGACATAAACACAACAGACCAGAATCGGAGCGAATCGCCGGGCATATCCATGACCCCGGCGCCATGCCGACCGAAACATCCGCATGCGCCTGTGGCCAGAGGCCGCCCCTATTGCACTCATGTCGCCGCCTTACCCTGTGCCCTCATGACCTGTCGCAGGTTAGGCAGATGCCGTCCCCCCTGCCAGCCGCGACCACAGGATGAGCGGATATCGGCGCAGCGCCGATCCGGTCATGATCCTGGTCGCATGATCGTCTCGGAAATCACCTGGAACTTTTGTGATCACAGTCCCTGACCAGATCGGCGAAAATACCGGGCAAATCGCACCTGCGGCGAATTTTTCTGCACCTGCACAGGCAACTCCCGGATTTTTCTGCACTTTTTCCACGCAAATTCACGCTCACCGTGCCCGCAGAGGTTGATTTCCTCTGGGCAATCCCCACATCTGTGCTCTAAGAAGACGACGCCCAAAGCAAGGCGCGCAAGAGGACCGGCGGGGACATGCCAAACAATATGGAGAGCGAAAGCCGGAAGCTTCTGGGCCGGCTCAGGGACACTCTGGCCGAGGACAGCGCCGGGCAGGCGCGCCTTGATCGCATCACCCATCTGATCGCCGACAGCATGCAGACCGAGGTCTGTTCGATCTACCTGTTCCGCGACAAGGACACGCTCGAACTTTGCGCCACCGAAGGCCTCAAACCCGAGGCCGTGCACAAGACCCGGATGCGCATCGGCGAAGGCCTCGTGGGCCGGGTCGCCCGCACCCGCTGCATGGTCAACACCGCCGACGCCCCCGCCGAGCCGGGGTTCCGCTATATGCCCGAGACCGGCGAGGAAATTTATTCCAGCTTTTTCGGCCTGCCGATCCAGCGTCTTGGCGAAATACTCGGCGTTCTGGTCGTTCAGTCGAAAGAGGCCCGCGCCTTCACCGATGACGAGGTCTACGCCCTCGAAGTGGTCGCCATGGTGCTGGCCGAAATGACCGAGCTTGGCGCCTTCGTCGGCGACGAGGGCGGCATGAGCGCGCTCCACACGCACCCCGTGCTGTTTCGCGGCGCCACCGGCCAGGAGGGCGTCGCCGAAGGGCATGTCTATCTCCACGAACCGCGCGTCGTGATCACCAACCCGGTGGCCGACGACCCGGAGGCCGAATCCCTGCGCCTGCGCGAAGCGGTGGACAAGCTGCGGATCTCCGTCGACAGCATGCTTGCCCGTGTCGAACCCTCCGACAAGGACCAGCGCGAGGTGCTTGAGGCCTATCGCATGTTCGCCAATTCCCGTGGCTGGATGCGCCGGATGGAAGAGGACATCGGGCGCGGTCTCTCCGCCGAGGCCGCCGTCGAAAAAGAACAAAGCGCCGCGCGCAGCCGTCTCGCCACCGTGCCCGACCCCTATATGCGCGAGCGCCTGCACGATCTCGACGACCTGTCGAACCGGCTTTTGCGCATCCTCACCGGGCAGGGCAAGGAAACCGGCGCCGAGATGCCGGAGAACCCCATTCTCGTGGCCCGCAATATCGGCCCCGGCGAGCTTCTGGACTATGGCAAGGATCTCAAGGGCATCGTGTTGGAGCAGGGCTCCGTCGGCTCGCATGCCGCCGTCGTCGCCCGCGCCTGGGCGATCCCTCTGGTGATCCATGCCGAGGGCATCACCACCGAAGCGCTCAATGGCAACGCAATCCTCATAGATGGCGATCAGGGCATCGTGCACCTGCGTCCCGAAGAAACCGTCGCCACCGCCTTCCGCGACAAGATCGCGATGCAGGCCGAGGCGCAGAAACGCTATGCCGGTCTGGTGGGGCTTCCGGCCCAGACGCTCTGCGGCAAACACATCGCGCTGCACATGAACGCCGGACTGATGGCCGACCTGCCCTCCCTCGCCACATCCGGGGCCGAAGGCGTGGGGCTGTTCCGCACCGAGTTGCAGTTCCTGATCCGCAACAAGGTTCCGAAACGCGGCGATCTCGCCTCGCTATATGCCCGCGTCATGGATGCCGCCAAGGGCAAGCGCGTGGTATTCCGCACCCTCGACATCGGCTCCGACAAGGTCCTGCCCTACATGAAGCCGCAGGAAGAACCCAACCCCGCGATGGGGTGGCGCGCGATCCGCGTCGGTCTCGACCGGGGCGGTGTCATGCGGATGCAGTTGCAGGCCCTGATCCGCGCCGCGGCAGGCCGCCCGCTCACCATCATGTTTCCCTTCGTGGCGCAATTCGACGAGTTCCGCGACGCCAAGGCCATGCTCGCCGCCGTGCTGGAAAGCGAAGGCAAACTGGGCCATGTCCTTCCCGCCTCGCTCGAGGTGGGCGCGATGTTGGAGACCCCGTCGCTGGCCTTCGCCCCCGACCGGTTCTTCGAGGAAACCGATTTCATCTCCATCGGCGGCAACGATCTCAAGCAATTCTTCTTCGCCGCCGACCGGGAAAACGAACGGGTGCGCCGGCGCTACGACACGCTGAACTATTCCTTCCTGAGCTTCATCCGCCAGATCGTCGCCCGCTGCGACCAGTTCGACACGCCCGTGTCCTTCTGTGGCGAGGATGCCGGACGTCCCTTGGAGGCAGTGGCTTTCGCCGCCATGGGCGTGCGCACCCTGTCGATGCGCCCGGCCTCGATCGGCCCGGTCAAGGCCATGCTGCGGCGTCTGGACCTCGACGAAGTGGCGGCAGTGATCGACCAGGCGGCGACCGAAGGCGCGCAATCGGTGCGCAAGGCGCTCTCCGATCACCTCGCGGAGCGCGGGTTCATCACCTGAAACGCGTTAGCGCTTCATCTCCACCCGCAGCATCTCTTTCAGCGCGTCAAACCCCAGATCGCTGTCCTCGGCCATGCGCAGAAGCCCGAAGCTCACATGCGCCATGTCCTGATAATAGGCGGTATAGGCGTAATTCGTCGCCGCCCCTGCCACTGCGCCCAGTACGGGAATGGTCTGGGTTGCAAGCTTCTGCCCCAGCACCACCGACAGCCGCGGCGCGACCTTGGCGATGATGCCGTTGAGCGTCGCTCCGGTCAGCGTCGTGCGTGCCGCCAGAAACCCGAGATCGGCCCCGTCGTCCGCCTCCAAAGGCCCGGCAGCGGCAAAGACCTGAATGCAGGCCTTGCGCACATCCTCGCGCTCGGGATCGAAGCCGTGTTCCTCGGCCACCACCTGAATCGCATGCAAAAGCACCGTCGTCGTCACCGGCAATTCGGCCAGAGCGGTCGGCAAGCCCCCGGCCCCGCCCAGCGCCCCAAGCCCGGAGGTCACAGCCCGCGACAGCCACGCATTGCCCTTCACATTGCGCCGTCCGCGCGCCGCACCGTCAAAGGCCAGTTCAAGCGCCGACATCGTGGCGCTTTCCAATTGCCCGCGCACCGGCCCGGGCAGCTTGTTGAACAACCCGTCGGCGGTGCCGCCGACCATGTTCAGCAATTGCATGCCGGGGTGATTGGCGCGTTTGAGACGCCGCGCGAGCGCGCGGATCGCCTCCGGCGTCGGAGCTTGCAACACGGCATGAGAGCCATCGGTGAGGGGCGGCAATTCTTTCATCATGTCCCTTAGATGGGATCAGTCGTCCTTGTGGACAAGCCCCTTAACTCCGTCCCAGGCTCCGGGGCGCAGAGCCACGCCCAAAACCCGGTCGGGGTTGGTCGGCGGTGGCATCTGGACACGGTCGAGCTTCTCGAAACCGAAACGGCTGTAATAGGGCGCATCGCCCACCAGCATCACCCTGTCCCAGCCAAGGCGCACCGCCTCCGCCATCGACTCGGTCATCAACATGCCGCCAAGCCCCTCGCCCTGCCGCGTCGGGTGCACGGCGACAGGCCCCAGCAAGAGCGCGCGGTGTTCGCCTGCCCCGATGCGGATCGGCCAGAACCGAATCGCGGCGGCCAGAACGCCGTTTTCATCGCGGGCAATGAGACAAAGATCCTGAACCTTCGGCACGCCGTCGCGCAGGCGATAAGACGACAAAAGCTCGCGTCCGGGTGCAAAACAGGTGTCGTAGAGGGCTTCGACCTCCCACCAATCCGCGTCCGTTTCCACGTCGAGCTTGTACACATCCGCCTCATTTCTCGCCGCAGGGCTTGCAGCCTGCTGGTTTTGCTCGAAATCCTGCTAGCACGACGCTACATGAGGGGCAACGCGAAGAAGAGGTCCCGCACAATGTTCTACCGCCCCAAAGACGGCCATGGCCTGCCACACAATCCGTTCAACGCCATCGTGTCGCCCCGCCCCATCGGCTGGATCTCCACCCGTTCGTCGGACGGGCACGAAAACCTCGCGCCCTATTCCTTCTTCAACGCCGTCGCCTATATCCCGCCGCAGGTGATGTTCTCCACCGTCGGTGCGAAGGATTCCCTGCGCAACCTCCGGGAAACCGGCGAATTCTGCGTCAATCTGGTGGGCGCGAACCAGATCGCGGTGATGAACGCCTCCTCCGAGGCGCTCGGCTTCGAGGAGGACGAATTCGCCCATTCCGGCGCGCTCCGCGCCCCCTGTCGCGACATCGCCTGTTCCCGCGTCGAGGACGCGCCGGCCTCTCTCGAATGCAAGGTGAGCCAGATCGTGCGCCTCGAAGGCAAGGAGAACTTCGCGATTTTCGGCGAGGTCGTCGGCATCCACATCCGCGAGGATTGCGTCATCGACGGGCGGTTCGATGTCGTCCACGCCCGAATGCTGTCGCGCCTCGGCTATCGCGATTACGCCGAGGTCAAAGAGGTCTTCGAACTGACGCGCCCGAATGATTAATCCCCAATGACTGAGCTTGTCTGAGTATTTTTCCAGCAAAGGAAACGCATAAGGGGCCACCAGGCCCCTTTTCTTGTCTTTATCGAACATTCGCCCTCAGTGCCCGGCGCCCAGCACCCCGGTGCGCACCGAATAGTCGGTCGCGACCTCGTAATCCGGGTCGTCGTCGCTGTCGATCATCAGGTGCCCCGCGTTTTTCAACAACCGGTGACAGTCGCGCGACAGGTGACGGAGTTGAATCTCCTTGCCCTGCGCCTCGTATTTGCCCGCCAGGCTTTCGATGGCATTGAGTGCGGATTGATCCGCCACCCGGCTGTCGCCGAAATCGACGATCACCATCGACGGGTCGGTGGCCGGGTCGAACATTTCGAGGAAGCCTTCGACCGAACCAAAGAACAGCGGCCCCTGGATCTGATAGACCTTCGCCCCTTCCGGCGTTTCATAGGTCTTGGCATGGATGCGCGAGGCGTTCTGCCAGGCATAGGCCAGCGCGGAGACGATCACGCCGACGACCACCGCCACCGCGAGGTCTTCGAACACGGTCACCACGGTCACGAGCACGATGACGAAAGCGTCGACACGCGGCACTTTGCGCATCACGTTGAACGAATTCCACGCAAACGTGCCGATCACCACCATGAACATCACCCCCACGAGAGCTGCGAGCGGGATTTGTTCGATCAGCGGGCTTGCGACCACGATGAAGAGCAACAGGAACACCGCCGCAGTGATCCCGGCCAGACGTGTGCGGCCACCCGATTTCACGTTGATCATCGACTGACCGATCATGGCGCAACCGCCCATGCCGCCGAAGAAACCGGTCACGACATTGGCCGTGCCCTGTGCGACACATTCCTGCGACACGCCACCACGCTCGCCCTTGATCTCGCCCACGAGGTTCAGCGTCAGAAGGCTCTCGATCAGGCCCACGGCGGCCCCGACCAGCGCATAGGGGAAGATGATCTTGAGCGTCGCAAGGAAGCTGTCCATGCTCTCGAACATCGGCACGGCGGGGATATGAAACTGCGGCAACCCGCCTTTGATCGTCGCCATATCGCCCACCCGCGGCACGTCGATGCCAAAGGCGATCACCACCCCTGCGGTCACCAGAATGCCCGCCAGCGGTGCCGGTATGACCGACGTAAACTTGGGCAGGAAATGCACCACCGCCATGGTCAGGCCGACCAGCGCCAGCATGATCATCAGAGGCAGACCGGACATGTAATGATCCGTCCCCGGCTCTTTGAATTGCGTCATCTGAGCAAGGAAGATCACGATGGCGAGGCCATTGACGAACCCGAGCATCACCGGATGTGGCACCAGACGGATGAATTTGCCGAGCCGGAAAATCCCCGCGAAGATTTGCAGAAGCCCCATAAGAACCACGGTCGCAAAAAGGTATTCGACCCCGTGGTCCGCAACGAGGCTCACAAGCACCACCGCGATCGCCCCCGTCGCCCCGGAAATCATCCCCGGACGTCCGCCAATCAGCGCGGTGATCAACCCCATCAGGAAAGCGGCATAGAGCCCGACCAACGGGTTCACCCCGGCGACAAAGGCAAAAGCCACCGCCTCCGGCACCAGAGCCAGAGCGACGGTCAACCCCGACAGCAGGTCGGTTTTGATTTGTTTCGGCGTCAGCGGATAGGAAGACGAAGAGGTAATGGAGAGATTCTTCGCAAAACTTGCGAGTGCGGATTGGATCACGGGGGGCCCCCAGATGTCAGGAAAGGTGCGTTTGCCCCCTCTTAGCGCGATTGTCACCGTGGCGCAAAGACCGAAGCCGAACGCTCCCCCCAATCGAGTGGCAGGACCGCAACAGGTTCGACGGAGCTGGCCGGTTTACCCGACCAGCTTCGCCGGGATCAGTCCACGCAGGGAATTTCCGACCCAGACCCGCACCGCCGTGCGCAGGTCCGCTTCGGTCAGAACCGCTTCGCGCACACGTCCCTGGGCCAGCATCTCCTCGCGCAGCACCCCCGGCAACAGCCCCGAAGACAAGGCGGGGGTCAGCATCTCGCCGCCCCGCTCCAGAAAGACATTGGTGATCGTGCCTTCGCAAAGCTCCCCGCGCGTGTTGAGGAACAGCAGCTCGTCGACCCCCTCGGGCAACGCCGCGCGGGCCTGATCGTAGAGCTGGCGCTCGGTCGTCTTGACCGAGAGCCAAGGGGCGGTCGGATCAAGGCGCGTTTCGTGCACCTGCACCCTGAACACAGGTTTCGCGAGGGCAAGCGGCGCGTCTTGCAACTCGAGCGTACCCGCCCAAGCCAGCGTCAGACGCATCCGGCGCGGGATGTCGGCGCGAAACTCCGTCATGAGGCGTTCGGCCTCCGCCTGATCGAACGCGACGTTCAGCTTTTCCGCCGTCCGCGCCATCCGCGCGAGGTGCAGTTCTCCCCGCGTCATCCCTTTCTCGGGCACGTAGCCAAAAGTCTCGATGATACGGAAACCGTCGCTCATGAGATGGGCTCCAGATCGGCAAAGCGGGATTTCAGCAGCGCCTCGTCATATTCCGACTGCGCCTCACTGTCATAGACCACACCGCCGCCGACATGCAGTCGTGCCTGCCCGTCTGCCATTTCCAGAGTGCGGATCGCCACGTTGAAACACGAGCGCCCATCCGGCGCGGCCCATCCGATGGAGCCGCAATAATGCCCACGCGGACCGGCCTCCAGCTCGTGAATGATCTCCATCGCGCGGATCTTGGGGGCACCCGTCACGGACCCGCAAGGAAACAGCGCACGGAAGCGATCGTAAAGGCCGATCCCCGGCAAAAGACGCGCCGTGACGGTCGAGGTCATCTGATGCACTGTGGCGTAGCTTTCGATTTCGAAAAGTTTGGGCACCTTGACCGACCCCACCTCGGACACGCGCGACAGGTCGTTGCGCAACAGATCGACGATCATCAGGTTCTCAGCCTGATTTTTCTCAGACCCGGCGAGCCAATCCCTGGAAGCGACATCCTCTTCCGGCGTCGTGCCACGCGGCACGGTGCCTTTCATCGGACGTACGGTGATGCCCCCCGCCCCGTCGGTCTCGTAGAACAGCTCCGGTGAACGCGACAGAACCGCCGTGCCATCGGGCCGTTCGATCAAAGCGCCGTGGCCCACAGGCTGGCGCGCCTTGAGCCGGTCATAGAGCGCGCGCGGTGCGAGATCGGAACTCAGTGTCAGCGGAAAAGTCAGGTTGGCCTGATAAATATCGCCAGCACGGATGTACTGCGCCACCGCGTCAAAGGCTTCCTCATAGCGCCCTGCGCCCCAGAGCGGCTGCTTATCCGTAGAGCCTTCGTTCGGAACCTCGCGGGCGCTCAAAGACACAGGCGCCTCGTAAATCCCGACTTCCAGAAGCGGCACATCGCGCCCCTCCGGCAAGAGCGGCAAGAGGCACGGCTCGAAACAATAACCCAGCTCATAGGAAAACGCGCCCGCGATCCAGAAGCCCTCCGCCAGAGCCGCCTCCAACCGATCGAACGCCACCGCAACCTCGTCCGGGTGGTGGGCGAAGACCATATCTTTCGGGTTATGGAACAGGCTGCCTTCGTTCAAAGGTCCTGTATCGAATTCGATCCGCATCTCATCCCCGGCGTGTTCGGACGCGCAGCGTTCTACGGCGTGCCCCCCCGCTTTGGCAAGTCCACCTGCGCCTCCTGTCGCAGTTATCCTGAGCCAGATCGCCGTGCACTCAATGTGCGCCCTGTCGAATTGCCTCTTGCGCGCCGCAATGCTGCGCCGCAAAGTTGGGCTGAACAGGCGAGCCAGGAGACGAATATGACGGGAAAACAGCGTGTGATCGGCGTGATGGGCGGCTCTGGCGTCTATGAGATCGACGGGCTGGAGGATGCCGCCTGGCAGGAGGTCACCACCCCTTGGGGCGATCCCTCCGACGCGCTTCTCACCGGCACGTTGGATGGCGTCAAAATGGTCTTCCTGCCCCGTCACGGGCGCGGGCATGTCCATTCACCCTCCACCGTCAATTACCGCGCCAATATCGACGCGATGAAACAGATGGGCGTGACGGACCTGTTTTCCGTCTCCGCCGTCGGATCGTTCCGCGAGGAAATGGCGCCCGGCGATTTCGTCATCGTCGATCAGTTCATCGACCGGACCTTTGCCCGCGAAAAGAGCTTTTTCGGCACGGGCTGCGTCGCGCATGTTTCCGTCGCCCACCCGGTCTGCGAACGCCTGTCCGGCATCGCCTATGAGGCCGCGCGCGTGACGGGCGTCACGGTTCATATGGGCGGCACATATCTCGCCATGGAAGGGCCGCAGTTCTCCTCCATGGCCGAGAGCAAGATGTACCGGGACTGGGGCTGCGACGTGATCGGCATGACCAATATGCCGGAGGCCAAACTCGCCCGCGAAGCCGAAATTTGCTACGCCTCCATCGCCATGGTCACCGATTACGACAGTTGGCACCCGGATCACGGCGCAGTGCAGATCACCGACATCCTCAAGACGCTCAAGGCCAACACGGCGCACGCCAAATCCCTTGTCGCGGCGCTCCCCGAGCTTTTGGGCGGCGCTTATGAGCCCTGCCCCTTCGGCTGCGACCGCGCGCTGGACTATGCGATCATGACCGCGCCGGACAAACGCGACCCGGAGATGATCGAGAAACTGGCGACCGTCGCAGGTCGTGTCTTGAAAGGATAACCCGATGCCCTTAGACCTTTGGCTGGCCTTTGTCGCCGCCTCCACCGCTTTGCTGATGATCCCCGGCCCGACGATCCTTCTGGTGCTCTCCTATGCCCTCACCCAGGGCAAACGCGTCGCCGTCGCCACCGCTCTCGGCGTCGCACTTGGCGATTTCATCGCCATGACCGCCTCGCTTCTGGGTCTGGGCGCGCTGGTGATGGCCTCGGCCACCGCCTTTACCGCCCTCAAATGGGTCGGCGCCATCTACCTCTTCTACCTCGGCTTCAAGATGCTGAAATCCGCCCCCCACGCCACGCTCGGCACGGTCGAACAGATGGGCCATGTCAGTTCGAAACAGGTGTTCACCCATGCCGCTGCGGTCACCGCGCTGAACCCGAAATCCATCGGCTTCTTCATCGCCTTCGTGCCGCAGTTCATCACCCCCTCCGCGCCCATCGTGCCCCAGTTCACCGTGTTGATCGCGACCTTCGTCACCCTCGCCACCCTCAACGCGCTGGCCTATGCCCTTCTCGCCAATCGTATGCGCCAACGCATCCAGCGTCCCCGCGTGCTGCGCAACATGACCCGCGCGGGCGGTATCGCGCTCCTCGGCATGGGGGCCTTGACCGCCACGCTGCGCCGCGCCGCCTGACAGAAGAGAGAAAGACCATGAAAACCGTCAAGGATTACATCCGCACCATCGTCGATTTCCCGCACGAGGGCATCCTGTTCCGCGATGTCACCACGCTCTTTGCCGACCCGCGCGGCATGCGGCTCGCCATCGACCAGTTGCTCGATCCTTACGTCGGCCAGCGCATCGACAAGGTGGTCGGCCTCGAAGCCCGCGGGTTCATCATTGGCGGGGCCATCGCGCACCAGCTCTCCATCGGTTTCGTCCCGATCCGTAAAAAGGGCAAACTGCCGGGTGCTGTGATCTCCGAAGAGTACAAACTCGAATATGGCGAGGCCGTCGTCGAGGTGCATGACGACGCGATCCAGCCCGGCGAGAAAATCCTCGTGGTCGACGATCTTCTCGCCACCGGCGGCACCGCAGAGGCCGGGATCAAACTGGTCGAACGTCTGGGCGGCGAAATCGTCGGCTGCGCCTTCATCATCGACCTGCCGGACCTCGGTGGTCGCAAACGTCTGGAAGATCTCGGCTACGACATCCACGCCCTCTGCCAATTCGAAGGGCTTTAAACGCTTTCGTAAGGAATCGAACATAAAGCTGTGCCTGTTCCGAGGAGCCGGAATGCTGTCTGCACCACATGTGAGCACTCACATCCCGCGCCCTGATCGCCCCCGGTCAGGGCGCTTTTCTCTGTGCCCCGCCGGCTCTCAAAGCACAAACCAGCTTTCTGATGGCTGAAATACTCAGCCCCCTTAGCCCCGCAGCACCGCGCCGGGGTTCATGATCCCCTTCGGATCGAGCGCCGCCTTAATCGCCCGCATCGCTGACAATTTCGCCGGATCGCCATAGCGCTCCAAATCCTCCGCCTTCAGCCGCCCGACGCCGTGCTCGGCCGAAAACGACCCGTCGTACTCCGCGACCAGATCATGCACCACGCGCTTCACCTCGGCCCGGATGTTCTCATATTCCGACCGGTCCCGCCCCTTCGCCGGGAAGACGTTGTAATGCAGGTTGCCGTCCCCCAGATGGCCAAAGGCATTCACCCGCACATCTCCCAATTCCGACAACCGTTCGATCCCCTCCGGGATGAACGCCGCAATCCTTGACAGCGGAATGGAAATGTCATGCGAGGAAATCGACCCGATCCGCTTGTTGCCCTCCGGGATCGTCTCCCTGAGCGTCCAGAACTCCTGCCGCTGCGCCTCGCTCTGGGCAATCACGCCATCGCTCACCAACCCCGCCTCAAACGCGCGCTCAAACAGCGTCGCCAGCATCTCGTCCGGGTCGGATGCGCCCGACACGCCCAGATCCATGAACACGCACCACTCCGGGCGGGTCTCGAACGGCTGGCGAATATCCGGCACCGTCTCAGCCAAAAACTCCAGCCCCATCCCGGAGATCAATTCGAAGGCCGAAATTCCCTCCCCGGCAATCCCCTGTGCCATGTTCAAAAGCTCCAGCGCCGCCGCAGGGGACGGCACCACAAGGATCGCCGCCGCCGTCCGCTCCGGCCTCGGGAACAACCGAAGCGCCGCCGCCGTGATCACCCCCAGCGTCCCCTCCGCCCCGATCAGCAGGTTGCGAATATCGTAGCCCGTGTTGTCCTTGCGCAGCCGTTTCAGCCCGTGGAAAATCTGCCCATCCGGCAGCACCGCCTCGATCCCGAGGCACAGCTCACGGGCATTGCCATAGCGCAGCACATTCAGCCCGCCCGCATTGGTCGAGAGATTCCCCCCGATCCGGCAGGTCCCTTCGGCCCCCAATGAGAGCGGGAACAACCGCCCCGCCTCTTCCGCCGCGTTCTGCACATCGGCCAAAATCGCCCCGGCTTCCGCGACAATCATGTTCTCCTGCGGATAGACCGCGCGAATGTGAGTCATCCGCTCCAGCGACAAAACCACCGGCGCCGGTCCCTCATAGGCGATCTGACCAAGGACCAATCCGGTGCCGCCGCCCAATGGCACGATGCCCACGCCTGCCTCGTGGCAAAGCCGCACCACGGTGGCGACCTCTTCGACCGTCTTCGGACAAGCGATCGCTGCGGCCTGCCCGTGATAGCGCCCGCGCGGGTCTTCCAACTCGCCGGGACGGCGGTCGCGCAGCATGCCGGGCGGCAGGGCCGCGTCAAGCCGGTCGAGAAATTCGGGTGTGGCGGGTTGGGTCATCGGGAACTCCTTTCCCCCGGATGTAGCTCAAAGCGGCTCACACGGAAAGAAGCAGCGCCCGCGCAAGGGTCCGACAAAAGTCCGACAGAAATCCGACGCTTTGCCGACAGAGGTTTCAGCGCCGCAATCAGGCCAGCCCGACATCCGTCGGCCCTCGCCGGTCGTGCCGCAGCGAGGAATAAAGCACATGGTTGCGCCAGCGCCCGTTGATCTGCAAATACGCCTGCGCAACGCCTTCGTATTTGAATCCGGCCTTCTCCAAAGCCCCCCGCGAGGCGGCGTTTTCCGGCAGGCAGGCGGCTTCGATCCGGCTCAGATCGAGCTTGGTAAAGGCATGATGCACCACCGCCGCGATGGCCTCTTTCATATATCCCTGACGGGCGTAACGCGCGCCGATCCAATAGCCGATGGTCCCCGCCTGTGCGGGCCCCCGCCGGATGTTATCCAGCGTCAGGGCCCCCACCAAAGCTTCGTCTTCCCGGCGGAACAGAAACACCGGAAGGCCGGTGTCCGCCTTATAGGTCCGCTCCGCCCAGAAGACACGATTGGTAAAGGCCTTACGCGTCAGGTGATCCGCCGCCCAGGTCGGCTCCCAAGGTTGCAAGAACTCCCGGCTCTCCGCCCGCAACACCGCCCAGGCGCGATAATCGGCATGTTGCGGCAGGCGTAAGACCATGCGCTCCGTGTCGATCTTCACCTTGGGGCGGCGCTTGAGCATCAGGCGGCGAACCTTTCGCGCAGATGCTCCAGTTCAGGGGCGGCTTTGACCGGGCCGTAAAGCGCCATGGAGGCCTTACCCATACCGGTTTTCACAAGGAATTCCCGCACGTTATCCACCGTCACCGCATTGATCCGCTCGACGGTTTCCTCAAGCGCCGGGATGCGCCCCCAGATGCCGATCATCCGCGCATTGCGCTCGGCGCGCGACGACGGGCTTTCCAGCCCCATCAGCAATCCGGCCTTGATCTGCGCCCGCGCGCGATCCACTTCCACGAGCGTCATCTCTTTGGCGGCGCGTTTCATCTCGTCGATGGTCACCTCCGCCAGATCCTTGATCTGATCGCCCGAAGTGCCCGCATAAATCGTGGTCAGACCGGTGTCGGAATAGGCCCCGGATTGCGCGTAGATCGTATAGCAAAGACCGCGCCGTTCGCGCAGTTCCTGAAACAAACGCGAGGACATGCCGCCGCCCAAAGCGGTGGTCGCGGTTTGCGCGATGTAGATGTCTTCGTCGCGATAGGCAGGGCCTTCGAAGGCCAGCGTGAAATGCGCCTGTTCGAGTTTCTTGACCTTGCGATACTGGCCGCCTTCGAAAATCGCCGGATCGGCATGATCGCGACCATGCGGTTTGAGGCCGCCGAAAATCTCTTCGGCCTCGGCGACGATCCGGTCGTGGTCGATATTGCCCGCCGCCGAGAGCACCATACGTTCGGGGCTGTAATGCTCTTCGACAAAGCCTGCGAGATCATCGCGGCTGAAATTGCGCACCCGCTCGGCAGGGCCCAGAATGGTCCGGCCCAGCGCCTGTTTCGGGAAGGTCGCCTCCTGCAACCAATCGAAAATCACATCGTCCGGCGTATCGAGCGCCTGCCCGATTTCCGACAGGATCACACCGCGCTCAAGCTCCAACTCTTTCGGATCGAAAATCGGATTGAGAACGATGTCCCCGATCACATCGAGCGCCAGAGACACGTCGTCTTTCAGCACCCGCGCGTAATAGGCCGTGGTCTCCCGCGTCGTATAGGCGTTGAGATACCCACCCACGTTTTCAAGCACTTCCGCGATTTCCAGCGGCGTGCGGCGATGCGTGCCTTTGAAGGCCATATGTTCGAGAAAATGCGCAATGCCATTTTGTTCGAGCCGCTCATGCCGCCCGCCCGCCATGACCCAGACACCGATGGAGGCCGACTGCATCGAGGGCTGAAGCTCGGTGACGATGCGAAACCCGTTGGGCAGCGTGTGAATGCGCGGGCTCAAGCAAGACGCTCCTTGATCAGAGTTTTCAGCCCTTCAAGATCGTTCGGCACAACCGTGAAGCGTTCGTCGCGTTCGAACAGGTCCGCCATATGTGGCGGAAGCGCCGGGTGCACGCCACAGGCGGCTTCCACGGCAGCGGGGAATTTCGCCGGATGGGCGGTGGACAGCGAGATCATCGGCACTTCGGACAGGTTCTCCTCGCCGACCTTGACGGCCACGGCAGTGTGCGGGCACAGCACTTCGCCGGTGCGCGCATACATGTCGGTGATCGTTGCGCTGGTTTCCTCCTCCGAGGCCCGGCCAGAGGTGAAAGTTTCACGCAGACGGTCCATCGCACCTTGGGAAATCGCGAAAGAGCCGGATTTCAATTCATCCATAAGCTGGGCAATCGCGGCCCCTTCGCGGTCATAGACATCGAACAGGGCACGTTCGAAGTTCGAAGACACCTGAATGTCCATCGACGGCGAGATCGACGGCGTCACGCCCTCTTTCGTATAGGCGCCCGTCACCATGGTGCGGTGCAGAATGTCGTTCTGGTTGGTCGCGATCACCAGCTTGTCGACCGGAAGCCCCATGCGTTTCGCAATATAGCCGGCGAAAATATCGCCGAAATTGCCGGTCGGCACGGTGAAGGACACCTTGCGATGCGGCGCGCCGAGAGAGACGGCGGAGGTGAAATAATACACCACCTGCGCCAAAACGCGCGCCCAGTTGATCGAGTTCACAGCGGCCAGTTTGACGCCCTCGCGGAAGTCCTGATCGGCGAACATTTCTTTCAGCGCGGCCTGACAATCGTCGAAATCCCCCTCGACGGCGAGCGCATGCACGTTGCTCTCCGGCGGCGTCGTCATCTGGCGACGCTGCACATCGGACACCCGGCCATGCGGGAAGAGGATGAACACATCCACATTCGACAGGCCTTTGAACGCCTCAATCGCGGCGGAGCCGGTGTCGCCGGAGGTCGCGCCAACGATGGTCACATGTTTGGCGGAGCGCGACAGGGCAGCCTGGAACAACTGGCCGATGAGCTGCATCGCGAAATCCTTGAACGCCAGCGTCGGCCCGTGGAACAGCTCCAAAAGGAAATGGTTCGGCCCCAACTGCACCAGCGGCGCGCGGGCATCGTGTTTGAACCCGGCGTAGGCCTTGGAAATGATTTCCTTGAATTCCGCATCCGTGAAGGTCTCGCCGATGAAGGGCTTCATCACAATGAACGCCGCTTCTTCGTAGGACAGCCCGGCAAGAGAGGCGATCTGATCCGCACTCAGGGTCGGGATGGTCTCGGGCACGTAAAGCCCGCCGTCGGAGGCAAGGCCCGTCAGCATGGCCTCTTCAAAGTTCAGCACCGGCGCTTGGCCACGGGTCGAAATGTAACGCATGTGTTCCGCTCGTCAGATTGTTCGCGCCCTGATACGCCACAGGAGGAAAAGAGTCATCCCCAACCAGACAAGGCACAGCGAAAACCATGTGATCGCATATTGCAGGTGATCGTTCGGAATCCCCTCGACGCCCACCGGCATCGGGGCGATCCCCTCCCCCGTGCTTTCACGGGCGACGATCAGCACGGGTTCCGTGTCCAGAGCATCCGCCATTTCCGGGATGTCCCGTCCAAACCAGATGTTGCGGCCCAGGTCGGGGGCGGGTGTGGAGCTGTTCATATCGTCCGGCCAGTGCAGATTGCCGATCACCGTTGCGGGACCACCGCCGCGTGGGGCATCCTTGGCCATCTCCGGAACAAACCCGCGATCCAGAAGCACCCGCCGCCCGTCCACCGTGGTGAAGGGCACAATGATCAGATAGCCCGCACCGACCTGTTTGCGCGACACGAGGACATGCAGTTCATCCGTCCCGATCTCGCCCGAGGCCATGACTGGCAGGTATTTCATCGACGGGTCGATCACCGCAGGTAAAGAAACCGGAGCGGCATCAATCTTGGCCTCGATCTCCGCCAGCACGCCCTGTTTCCACTCCAGCCGCCTGAGCTGCCATGTGCCGAGCGCGATCAGGATCGCACAGCCCAGCACCCCGATCACCAGAGGAAAGATCATGCGTTTCAAAGTGTCGTCTCCAAGCGAAAGGGCGCCAAAGCGCCCCTCTCCTTTGTGCCCGAAATACTCAGGCCTTACTGTCCCCAAATATAGACCACGACGAAGAGGAAAAGCCACACCACGTCGACGAAGTGCCAATACCACGCGGCGGCCTCGAACCCGACATGGTTCTCCGGCGTGAAATCGCCCTTCATCGCCCGCACCAGACAGACGGTGAGAAAGATCGTGCCGATGATGACGTGGAACCCGTGGAACCCCGTCGCCATGAAGAAGGAGCCATAGAAGAAATCGCCGCCGAACGTGTAGCCTTCATGGACGAAAAGCTCGTAATACTCATAGGCTTGAAAGATGGTGAACGCCGCACCGAGACCGATGCCAAGCGCCAGCCCCGCGACGATGTCCTTGCGGATATTGCCATGCACCAGCGCATGGTGCGCCCAGGTCACGGCAGCCCCCGAACACAACAGGATCAGCGTATTGAGAAGCGGCAGGTGGAACGCCTCGATCGGCACGATCTCGGGTTTGACATACTCCGTCCCGGAATAGGTATACATCGGATAGAGCGCGTTCTTGAAAAACGCCCAGAACCAGGCGGCGAAGAACATTACCTCCGACATGATGAACAGGATGAAGCCATAGCGCAGCCCGATCCGCACCACCGGCGTGTGATCGCCCACCGCGTTCTCGCGGATCGTATCGCCCCACCAGGACCACATCACGTAAAGCGTGCCGATCAGCCCGACGAAAAACAGCCAGGGCATGTCGTTGGCCATCCACATCACCGCCCCGAAGAGCATGATGAAGGCCGCAACCGCCGCCATCAGCGGCCAGGGCGACGGCGGAAGGATGTGGTAATCGTGGTTTTTTTCATGCGCCATGTGCGTCCTCTCCCTTGGATGCCCGTTCGGGCTTAGTTCAGACTCGTGTCCGAAGACCCGCCGACATCCAGCGCGGCATAGTCCTCAGGCAGGTCCGTTTCGTGAAACGTGTAGGACAGGGTGATGCGATGCACGTATTTGGCATCCCTGTCGGTGGTGATCTCGGGATCGACATAGAAGGTCACCGGCATGAGCACCCGCTCGCCGGGTTGCAACACCTGTTCGGTGAAACAGAAACAGTCGATCTTGGTGAAAAACCCGCCCGCCTCGAAGGGCGCGACATTATAGGACGCCGTGCCGGCAACGACCCGGTCGGTCGGGTTGTAGGCCTCGTAAAACGCCAGCCCCGTCTCGCCGATGCGCAGCTCCATCGTGTTGACCACAGGTTTGAAATGCCACGGCATATCCGGATCGGTGTTGGCATCGAAACGAATCTTGATCGTCTCGTCGAGGATCACGTCCGATCCCGTTTCGGCCACATCGACCGTGCCGCCAAAGCCTGTGACCGCGCAGAACCAGCTGTAGAACGGCACGGAGGCCCAGGCGAGCGCGCCCATGACGGTGACGACACCGAGCAGTTTCACAACCGTTTTCTGCGGGGCCCTGAGTGGCATCAGCGCGACGCCTCCTGCGCGAAATGCGCCGGATCGAGCACGGTGACCTTCACCACCGTCAGCCCCATCAGCAGGACAACGAACGCGCCGAGCACGAGACCGAGCCCGACGTTGCGGGAACGGCGGCGGTCGTGAATTTCATGAAGTTTGGTGATCGCCATGTCAGAACGGCCCTCCGAAACCGAAAGAAAACAGCGCCTTGTCCACCATCAGCGCCATGAAATGCAGGAAGGTGTAGGCAAGCGAAAGTTTGAAGAATGCCTTTTCGGCCCTGTAGCCGTCGGCCTCCGCCACCGTCTCATCGCGGCGCCAGAGCGCAATAGCGCCTTTGACGAAGAGCGCGTTCATCACCACCGCAACCACGAGATACGACCAGCCCGCCAGAGGTGTTGCGAACATCGCCGCCGAGAACCCGGCGAGCAAGATCGTGTAGACGAGGATGTGATTGCGGGTCGCGCGCTTGCCATGGGTGACGGTCAGCATCGGCACACGCGCCTTATCGTAATCCGCGTTCATGAACAGCGCCAGCGACCAGAAATGCGGCGGCGTCCACATAAAGATCAGCATGAACATCAGCACCGACGACAGGGTGATGTCTCCGGTCACCGCCGCCCAACCGATCATCGGCGGAAACGCCCCGGCGGCCCCGCCGATGACGATGTTCTGCGGCGTGCGGCGTTTCAGCCCCATGGTGTAGACGACAACGTAGAAGAAGATGGTGAAGGCCAGCAAAGCCGCCGCCACCCAGTTGGTCGCCAGCCAGAGCATCACCACCGCAAAAGTCGACAGCGTCAACCCGAGCCCCAACGCCTCCTCGCGCGTCACCTTGCCCGCCGGGATCGGGCGCGACTGCGTGCGTTTCATCACCCGGTCGATGTCGCTGTCATACCACATGTTGAGCGCGCCAGATGCCCCGCCGCCAATGGCGATGCAGAGGATCGCGAAAAAGCCGACAAACGGATGCACCCCGCCGGGGGCCACGATCAGACCGGCAAAGGCGGTGAAGACGACAAGCGACATGACCCGCGGCTTCAAAAGCGCGAAGTAATCGCCAAAACCGGCTTCCCGGCTGTCGTCCCGTCCGCTTTCCAGACTGATCGTCACATCCGTCATCGCGTGTTCTCCTCCCTGTGCACCGCGGGTTTTGCCTCTGTCGGCGCATATTGTGCGTGGGTCTTTCGATGGGGCGATTACCCGCCCTCACCGGTATTTTAACGCAAGATTACTCGGCAGAGGCCAGCTTGATCGCCGCAGGCGCAGTGTCATTGGCGGCGTAAAGCTCCTTCGCCTCCACCAGCCAGGCGTCATATTCGTCCTGCGTCACCACCTGCACGGTGATCGGCATAAAGGCATGATCCTTGCCGCACAGCTCCGAACACTGGCCAAAGAACGTCCCGGTCTTCTCCGGTTTGAACCACAGCTCGGCCACCCGCCCCGGCACGGCGTCCTGTTTCACGCCAAAAGCCGGGATGGTCCAACTGTGGATCACATCCGCGCCAGTCACCCCCATGACGATGGTCTTGCCCACCGGCACCACCACCCGTGTATCGGTCGCCAGAAGATAGAGATCGTCACTGTAGCCATTCGCCGCAAGCTCCTCACGCGGCAGAAGGAAGCTGTCGAAGGCGATACCCTCATCGACATAATCATAGCCCCAGAACCACTGATAGCCCGTCACCTTGATGTAGATGTCGCCATCCGGGATTTCCTGTTGCTTGAACAGCACCGGAAGCGAGAAGGCGCCAATCACCACGAGGATCAGGATCGGAATCAGCGTCCACGCCACCTCGATCGGCGTGTTATGGGTGAACTTGGCTGGCGCTTTGTTGGCACGGCTGTTGTAGCGCAGGATCACCCAGAGGATCAGCCCTGCGACAAAAAGGACAATGGCCGTGATGATCACGAGGATCATATGATCCAACCCCTGAAGGTCGCGCGCCAGTTCGGTCGCGGCCGGCTGAAAGCCCATCTTGCCGTTGACCGGCGCCCCCAGAAGCTCGCCTTCCTGGGCCATGCCTGCAATGGGGGCGACCATGGCGCCGAGCATGGTTGCGAAAAAAGTGGCCGCGGAAACGGGCCATTTGGCGTGTGTGCGCATTTTTCCTCCCTTTGACACAATGGAACCTGATGCGGAACGTCATGCGGCGTTTTCTCCGCAGCCCCGGTATTCCGGGTGCTTTTTCATTGAGTCTGGTCTAACAGAAACCATATTAGTCGCATTGGAACAAGAATTTCCGTGCCATGCCGCGCGCGGTTTGCGCTTGAGCCCCATGCAACCAAGGAGAATATCCGTGACCTCGGGACGTTTCGATCCGTTCAACACCAGCCTCGACCTTGAAGCCGCCCTGACGATTCTGCGCGGAGCCGTGGCGGGCGCGGACGATGGCGAACTGTTTCTGGAGCGCCGCACCTCCGAGGGTCTTGTGCTCGATGACGGGCGCATCCGCACCGCCTCCTATGACGCATCCGAGGGTTTCGGGCTGCGTGCCGTGCGGGGCGAAACCGCCGGTTACGCCCATTCCACCGAAATTTCCGAGGCCGCGATTCGCCGTGCCTCCGAGACCGCGCGCCTCGCGGTGGGGGACGGCGGCGGCACGCTGGCCGAGCCCCCGCGCGCCACCAACGTGAAACTGTACACCGATGAAAACCCGCTCGAGGGTGCGGCTTTCGAGGTCAAGATCGACACGCTGCGCGAGATCGACGCCTATCTGCGCGATCTCGATCCCCGCGTGGTACAGGTCACCGCCTCGCTCGCGGCCTCGCATCAGGAGGTCTATATTTTGCGCCCCGAAGGCGGGCTTGTCTCCGACGTACGCCCGATGGCGCGGCTGTCGATCTCCGTCATCGTCGAGCATGCCGGACGCCGGGAAAGCGGCAATGCGGGCGGCGGCGGGCGCTTTGGCCTCACAGGTCTGATCGCCCCCGATCACTGGAAAGGTGTGGCGCGCGAAGCGCTGCGCATCGCGGTCGTGAACCTCGACGCCGTGCCTGCACCCGCCGGCGTGATGGACGTCGCACTTGGGCCGGGCTGGCCGGGGGTCTTGCTGCACGAGGCCGTCGGCCATGGGCTCGAAGGCGATTTCAACCGCAAGAAAACCTCCGCTTTTGCGGGCCTGATGGGGCAACAGGTGGCTGCCAAAGGCGTGACCATTCTCGATGACGGCACGATCCCGGACCGGCGCGGCTCGATTTCGGTCGATGACGAGGGCACGGCATCCGAGAAAACCGTTCTGATCGAAGACGGCATTCTCGTCGGCTATATGCAGGACCGCCAGAACGCGCGTCTCATGGGCGTCACACCCACCGGCAACGGGCGGCGCGAAAGCTACGCGCACCCGCCGATGCCGCGCATGACCAACACGTACATGCTGGGCGGAGACATGGCACCGGACGAGATTCTCTCGGGCATGGATGATGGCATCTATGCGGTCGGCTTCTCCGGTGGGCAAGTCGACATCACCAACGGCAAATTCGTGTTCAATTGCACCGAGGCCTACCGCGTCGAAAAAGGCCGTGTCGGCGCCCCCGTCAAAGGCGCCACCCTGATCGGCGACGGCGCAACCGCGATGAAACATGTGCGCGCCATCGGCAACGACATGGCGCTCGACCCGGGCGTCGGCAATTGCGGCAAGGCCGGGCAATGGGTTCCGGTGGGGGTCGGGCAGCCGACTCTGCTGATCGGCGGGCTGACCGTCGGCGGTTCGGGCACCTGAGACCTTTTGCAAATTTGAAAGAGGCGCGCGCGTTTTTGCTTTTTCCTCAGCGACAAGATGTAAAAAATCGATTCACTGCGGTTAAAAGGCGAAGTTTCCGCAATTTGGTAACCGCTCATTAACCATTTTAAGGGATTCTAAGGGGGCAAGAGACGGAGAGAGTTGGTTCATTGGATTTCATCCCTTCCCACCACCCCCTCACCCCACCCCACACCGTGGAAGATCGGGCCGACTGGCTCCGGCTCTTGCGCTCCAGACGCGTCGGCGTCAGTACCTTCTACCGGTTGATGCAGGAACACGGCTCCGCCCGCATCGCACTTGAGACCCTCCCCCAAATCGCCAGAAACGCCGGTGTTGCCGAGTATCAGATTTGCCCCAAGGGGGTGATCGAAGCCGAACTGCGCGCCGGGCGAAAGACCGGCGCCCGGCTGATCCTGCGCACAGATGACAATTACCCGGCGCTCCTCGCCCTGATCGAAGATGCCCCGCCCGCACTTTGGGTCAAGGGCGATCTGTCGCTTCTGGAACGCCCCGTGCTGGCCGTGGTCGGCGCGCGCAATGCCTCCTCTCTCGGCATGCGTTTTGCCCGCACTCTGTCGCGCGACTTGGGCGCGGAAGGCTTCGCCATCGCCTCCGGGCTTGCCCGCGGCATCGACACGAGCGCCCATGAGGCCGCCTTGGATACTGGCACCATCGCCGTTCTGGCGGGCGGGCTCGACGAGATTTACCCAGCCGAGAACACCGCGCTCTATCATTCCATCGCCGAACAGGGCCTGCTGATCTCTGAGCAGCCCTTTGGCATGAAACCCTTTGCCCGGCATTTCCCGATGCGAAACCGCATCGTTTCCGGTCTTTCCCGCGCCACCATCGTGGTGGAGGCTGCCGCACGCTCCGGCTCGCTTCTCACGGCGGGCAACGCCCTCGATCAGGGGCGGGAGGTCATGGCGGTGCCCGGACATCCTTTCGATGCACGCTCCGCCGGGTGCAATATTCTCCTGCGCGATGGGGCCACGCTCATCCGTGGCGCGCGCGATGTGATCGACGCCCTCGCGGTCGCCTCGCCTCTGGCCCAGACCGCGATGGAGACGCCGGACATGGCCATTCCCGTCCCGGAGGCCCCGCCGGAGAGCCGCAACCTCGCCGATCATGCCGCGCTCCACAGGGAAATCCTCGCCCGGCTCGCGGGCGCGCCCCTGCCGGAAGACGATCTGATCCGCGACATCGGCCTCGCCGCCGACCGGGTCAGCTCGGAAATTCTCAATCTCGAACTGGCAGGCCGGATTTTTCGCAAACCCGGCGGGCTGCTGGCGCTGGGTTAAAGCGTTGCAAGCGCTTCACACTCAATCCGTGTTTCAGATTAATGCGAAACGTGTCAGGAACACCCGCCAGCGCCGATGGCATTCTCGTCACTTCAGAGGACAGTAGCCGTGCAAAACGACCGGAAAAGCGCTGCAATAGGGCTCGCGGGCAAACCAGACATCCGTCGCGCCGATGCTGTGATCGACCACGGCCCATTGATCGCCCTCGCGGATCAGAAAGGCGATGACATCAAGCCCGCCGACCTCCTCGAAGTAAGACGCATCCTCGCCGAAATAGCGCACCATGGGGGTCGCGGCGACATGGATCGCACCGCCGCCCGGACGCTGCGGTGCCAGCATGGCAAAGGCATGGTCGCCGCTCGCGCGCAATTGACGCACCACGAACTCAACCGGGCGTCCCAGTTGCCATTCGACAACCGGCCGGATCGCATTCATCAACTGCGCCCGCTCCGCCGTGCCGCGCGCCGGTTCGTGCCAGTTCTGGGCAAATCCGAGCGTGGGCAGGATCATCGTCGCCATCGCTACCGCCCATCGTCTCATCCGCCCCACTCCATACTCATAAACCTGCCCGATCCTCGCGCATTCGGACCCGAGGGGGAACAATAATCCCGGCAATGCATTGACAATCCGGCCTCCCTCAGCCCATTTTCCGCCGCCATAAGACCCCCCGTTTCAGAATCCGAAGGACGTTCCATGCCTGTTGTTGTCGTCGAATCCCCCGCAAAGGCCAAAACGATCAACAAGTATCTCGGCAAGGATTACACCGTTCTGGCTTCCTACGGCCACGTTCGCGACCTGCCCCCGAAGGATGGCTCGGTCGATACGGACAACGATTTCGACATGACCTGGGAGATCGGCGCGGACAGTCGTAAACACGTCAAGGCCATCGCCGATGCGCTGAAAGACGATGACGAACTGATCCTCGCCACCGACCCCGATCGCGAAGGGGAAGCGATTTCGTGGCACCTGCAAGAGGCGCTGACCAAGCGCAAGGCGATCAAAAAATCGACCGCCGTATCGCGCGTCACCTTCAACGCCATCACCAAGCCCGCCATTCTCGAGGCGATGAAACACCCGCGTCAGGTCGATGTGCCGCTGGTCGACGCCTATCTGGCGCGCCGGGCGTTGGACTATCTTGTGGGCTTCAACCTCTCGCCGGTTTTGTGGCGCAAACTGCCGGGCGCGCGCTCGGCGGGCCGTGTGCAATCGGTGTGCCTGCGCCTGATCGTCGAGCGCGAGATGGAAATCGAGGCGTTCAATCCGCAGGAATACTGGTCCGTCAAGGCGATGCTTGAGACGCCCCGCGGGCAGACATTCGAAGCGCGTTTGACCCAGCTCTCCGGCAAAAAGCTCGATAAATTCGATCTCAAGGACCGGATGCGCGCCGAAATGGCCGTTCAGGCCGTGTCGTCCCGTGCGCTCAAGGTGATCTCGGTCGAGGCGAAACCCGCCTCCCGCAATCCCTCCGCTCCCTTCATGACCTCGACGCTGCAACAAGAGGCCAGCCGCAAATTTGGCATGGGCGCGCGCCAGACGATGAACGCGGCGCAACGGCTCTATGAGGCGGGGCTGATCACCTATATGCGGACCGACGGCATCGACATGGCACCCGAAGCCGTGACGCAGGCCCGCGATGCGATCAAGTCGCGCTATGGCGACAAATACGTGCCCGCCTCGCCGCGCATCTACAAGAACAAGGCGAAAAACGCGCAGGAAGCCCACGAATGTATCCGCCCGACGGACATGTTCGCCGCCCCTGACAGCGTGAAGCTCACGGATGCCGATCAGCGCAAGCTTTACGATCTGATCTGGAAACGCACGATTGCCTGCCAGATGGAAGGCGCGAAGCTTGAACGCACCACGGTCGACATCGCCTCCGACGACCACGAAGTCGTGCTGCGCGCCACGGGTCAGGTCGTGGTGTTCGACGGCTTCATGGCGGTCTACACCGAAGGCCGCGACGATGTGGACGAGGATGACGAAGGCCGCCTGCCGCAGATCATGCAGGGCGAGGCTCTGAAAAAGGTCGCGGGCGCGCTCAAGGCCGAAGCGGCGGAGAAAGAGGCGGTTCTGGGCGCCGACGCCGCCGTGCTGGGCCTCCAGCACCACACCAACCCGCCGCCGCGCTATACCGAGGCGACCTTGGTCAAGCGGATGGAAGAGCTGGGCATCGGGCGCCCCTCGACCTATGCCTCCGTGCTCTCGACCATCGTCGACCGCGAATATGTCCGCAAGGAACAGAACCGCCTGATCCCGGAGGACAAGGGCCGGATCGTCACGATCTTTCTGATGAATTTCTTCCGCAAATACGTGGGTTACGAATTCACCGCCAATCTCGAAGAGCAACTCGACGAAATCTCGGCGGGCGATCTCGACTACAAGGAGGTGCTGGCCCGCTTCTGGCGCGATTTCCACGCCGCCATCGAGGAAACCAGCGAGCTGCGCATCTCCGAAGTGCTCGACAAGCTCGACGATGCGCTCGCGCCGCAGCTTTACCCGCCGCGCGAAGACGGCACCGATCCGCGCATTTGCCCGAAATGCGGTCAAGGCTCTCTGCACCTCAAAACTTCGCGCACCGGCGGCTTTGTCGGTTGTTCGAACTACCCGGACTGCACCTACACCCGCCCGATCGCGGGCGAAGGCGCCGAGGGCGACGAGCGCGTGTTGGGCGAGGACAATGGCGACGAGATCTGGCTGAAATCCGGGCGTTTTGGACCCTATGTTCAACGCGGCGAACCGACGCCCGAGAACAAGAAACCGCCGCGCGCCTCCCTGCCGAAAGGTTGGTCGAAGGACGACATGGACTTGGAGAAAGCGCTCACGCTTCTCAACCTACCGCGCGAGATTGGTGAGTACGAAGGCGCTATGATCTCCGCCAATTTTGGACGCTTCGGCCCCTATCTGATGCACCAGCTCCCGGATGAGGCGAAGCCGGTTTACGCCAATCTCAAGGACCCGAACGACGTGTTCGAGATCGGCATGAACCGCGCGGTCGAGATGATCACCGAGAAGCGCAACAATCCGGGGCGCGGGCGCTCTGCGGCGGCGAAACCGCTCAGGGAATTGGGCGAGCATCCGGATGGCGGACCGGTGAGTGTCATGGAAGGACGCTATGGTCCCTATGTGAAATGGGAGAAGGTCAACGCGACCCTGCCGAAGGACATCAAGCCCGAAGACCTGACCATGGAGCAGGCGGTGGAGTTGATCGCGGAAAAAGCCGCGAAGGGGGGCAAGAAAACCGCCGCCCAAAAGACCCCCGCGAAAAAGCCCACGGCCAAGAAACCGGCCGCGAAGAAAGCAGCCCCGAAAAAGACGGCGGCGAAAACAACCGCGACGAAAAAGAAAGTCGCCGATGCCGATGACGATCCGGTCATCGAAGGCTGAGGCCGAGAAGCATGAAAAAGGGCGCCTCTGAGCGCCCTTTTTCTCTGCCGGTTCAGGTCACGGGATGCAACCGCCCACCGTGATTGTGGATGCAGCCGCCGACCATGGCCTTGAGATAAAGCGCGGCGCCGGGTTTCACCACGATATTGCCGCCCACCATCCCCTTGAGTGTCAGTTCGACGCCCTCCTCGATCACCGCATCCTTCGCGATCAGCCCCTCGAAAGTGCCGCTCTTCGAGAAGATGTGGTTGCCGCGGATCATGGAATAAAGCTGGGACATAATATTCTCCTCCCTGGAAAGTATGTAGCCTGGGTTAAGCCTTCGCTCTCTTTCTTAACAAATAATTAAAGGCGCCCCCGCAGGAGCGCCTTTTCGCCGATCCATGAATCAGCGCTTGGGCTCAAACCGGTTGAGCGGGATGCGCAGCACCGCGCGCCCCTTGTCATCAGGCTCCGGCAATCGCCCGCCGCGAATGTTGATCTGAAGCGCGTAGAGCATCTGTTTCGGCAGCGGCAGAGTGGCGTCACGGGCGTCCCGCGTGGCGATGAATTCGTCCTTGCCGATGCCGTCTTTCACGTGGATATTCGCGGCCTTATGCTCCGCGACCGTAGCCATACAGGCCTCTTCGCGGCCGCCCTTGCGATAGTCGTGACCGACGAAAACGCGGGTGTCGCCGGGCATCGCCAGAATCGCCTGCAAACTGTCCCAAAGCTCCTCGGAAGAGCCACCGGGGAAGTCGGCGCGCGAGGTGCCGCTGTCGGGCACCATGAAGGTGTCATGGGCAAAGACCGCATCGCCGATCACATAGGAAATCGACGCCAGCGTGTGGCCGGTGGAGAGAATCACCTTAGCCGTCAGGCTGCCGATGCCGAATGTATCGCCCGGCTCGAACAGACGATCCCAGTAATCGTCACGGTTCTTGAGACTGTCGTCGGCATAGAGATCGGCCCAGATGTTCTGCACCTCAAGCACCTTCTTTCCGATCGCCTGCGGAGCGCTCAGCTTCCCGGCGAGATAGGGCGCGGCGGAGAAGTGGTCCGCATGCGGGTGGGTGTCGAGCACCCAGACGACGTTCAATCCCCGGTCCGTCACATAACTCAGAATCTCATCGGCGCTGGCGGTCCATGTGGCCCCGGCGGCGGCGTCGAAATCGAGCACCGGGTCGATGATGGCGGCGGCTTTGGTTTTCGGGTCGGACACGACATATTGCCAGGACCCGGTCACCTCTTCGTAAAAGGCGGCGACGTCGGGGCTGCCGGGGTTTGCGGAAGCGGCGAAAAATTGCATGAAGGTCTCCTGTGCGTTGCTTTCATATTCTATAAATGGAATACGTATAACCCCTGCGAAGTTTCAAGCCCGACTGAAACCATAAGCTATTTTGTCGCAACCATATATGCGCACAAAATGTTCGCATTTCGAACCCGATACGTTGCAACGCAGCATATGATTGACTTGCCTATGCAGAAGCCGATTTAGTCGGCGCGAGGAATTTGCAAGTTTCCGGGAGGAGAGAAATGAAAAAAGTGTACGAATCGGCAGCGGATGCCCTTGACGGGCTTTTGACGGACGGCATGCTGATCGCTGCGGGCGGGTTCGGGCTGTGCGGTATTCCCGAGCTTTTGATCGACGCCATCGTCGAGAGCGGCGTCAAGGATCTGACCGTGGCTTCGAACAATGCGGGCGTCGACGGGTTCGGACTCGGCAAGCTGCTGGAGACCCGCCAGATCCGGAAAATGATGTCGTCTTACGTGGGCGAAAACGCCGAATTCATGCGCCAATACCTCTCGGGCGAGCTTGAATTGGAGTTCAATCCGCAGGGCACTTTGGCCGAACGCATGCGCGCCGGCGGGGCGGGCATTCCGGGGTTTTACACCAAGACGGGTGTGGGCACGGTGATCGCCGAAGGCAAAGAGCACAAGGACTTCAATGGCGAGACCTATATCCTCGAAGAGGGGATTTTCGCCGATATTTCCATCGTAAAGGCGTGGAAGGCGGACGAGACCGGCAATGCCGTGTTCCGCAAGACCGCGCGCAATTTCAACCCGCCGGCGGCGATGTGCGGCAAGATCTGCATCATGGAGGTCGAGGAGATCGTCCCGACCGGCTCGCTCGATCCGGATTGCATCCACCTGCCGGGGGTTTATGTGCATCGTCTGGTTCAGGGCACGCATGAAAAGCGTATTGAACAGCGCACCACACGCCCGCGCCCGGCGGCGTAAGCGCATATGGGCTCCCCCTACGATCATCTGCCCGGCTCCGCCTTTTGGCGGAGCGGTGTGGCCGAGGCCGATCCAACGGCGATCGTGGGGCTGTGCCTGCCGAAATTCCGCATCTCGCCCACCGACCGGATCATGACGGCGGGGAGCTGTTTCGCCCAGCATGTGCATCGCAACCTCGTGGCGCGCGACTGGGCGGTGATCGACGTGGAGACGCCCAAGGGGCCGTTCCCGCGCGAGGTGCTTAATCGCTATGGATATGCGCTTTATTCCGCGCGCTACGGCAATATCTACACGGTGCGCCAGATGGTGCAGCTTTTGCGTGAGGCGCAGGGCGAGATCAAACCGGCCGAGCCGATCTGGGAGCGCGACGGGCGCTATTTCGATGCGCAACGCCCGAATGTCGAACCCGGCGGGCTGGCGACGCCCGAGCATGTGACAGAGGCCCGCGCCGTCCACCTCCGCCGCGTGCTCCGCGCCGTGCGCCGCGCCGATGTCTTTGTCTTCACGCTGGGGCTGACGGAGGTCTGGTTTCATCTTGAGAGCGGCACGGTCTACCCGACCGCGCCCGGCACGCTCGCGGGCCATTACGCCCCCGAGGTCTTTGGCTTTCACAATTTCAGCCTGCCGGAGGTGCGCGACGATCTCGAAGAGCTGCGCAGCCGTCTGATGGCGCTGCGCCCTGACATTCGCATGCTTTTGACCATCTCCCCCGTGCCGCTGACCGCCACCGCGACAGGTGGCCATGTGCTGCCCGCCACCGCCTTTTCCAAAGCGACGCTGCGCGCGGCCGCAGGCGAGGTCGCGGCGAAATACGACAATGTCGATTACTTCCCGTCCTATGAGTTGGTGACCAACCCGGCGGCAGGCGGGCGGTTCTACAAGGAAAACCTGCGCTCCGTCACCGAAGAAGGCGTTGCCTCGGCGATGCGTATGTTCTTCCGGGCACATGACCCGGAGGCCGAAAACGTGCCCCGGATCGTCCGTAAGACGCCGGAGGACGACGGGTTGGAAGAGGCCGATCTGGTCTGCGAAGAAGCTTTGATCGAGGCGAGCCGGTCATGAGTGACAGACAGAAAATCCTCATCATCGGCACCTCTCACACCGGCGCGTTCTACACCGCACGGCACCGGATCGCTGAAGCGTTTCCAACTCTGGATGTGACCTATTTCGGCCTGCCCGGACAGATCTACAGCGCGGCCCTTTACGAGGACGGCGTGTTTCGCGCTCCCGAGGACGCCAGCCATTTGCTGGGCTGGATGGACACAAACGAAATCGACTTTGCGCCCTTCGCCCGCATTCTTCATGTCGGCGAGCGCTATACGCTCAATCACGCCATGCGGCTCATGGTTTTTCACGACATTCTCGAGGAACCGGAACGCACCTCCCGCGCCTTCCTCTCAGAAGCCGCGCTCGGCGACCTGTTGCGCGGGCTGGTGCGCCAGCGCGCCGAACGGCTGGCAGAGCGTTTCGGGGCCGATCCGCGACAGTGCTTCCTGCCTGCCCCCTACCCGCTCGCGCGGTCCGTGGGGGCAGGACCGGGGCATGAATTCGCCCTCGCCTCGCTGCGCAAACGCCCGCATGGCGCGAAATGGATGCAACGCTACGAAGCAATGATCGAAGAAGAAATGGCACGTGTCGGCCTCGATGTCATGCTGCAACCCCATGACACGCGCGCCGGACAATTCATGACCGAGGATCGCTATGCCCGGCCCGACACGGAGCCCGGCACGGAAACCGTCGATCATCGCCACATGAATGCCGATTACGGATGGCAGGTGTTCTGCGCTTTCGCGGAAAGCCGTCTGCAACTTCACCCCGAGGACCTACAGAGTCTCGCGGATTGAAAAGACACAGGAGGAGATACTAAAAATGGCTTGGGACCGCAATCAAATGGCCGCGCGCGCGGCGCAGGAACTTCAGGACGGCACCTATGTGAACCTCGGGATCGGCATCCCTACACTGGTGCCGAATTTCATCCCCGAAGGCGTCACCGTGACGCTTCAGTCGGAGAACGGCATGCTCGGCATGGGCCCGTTTCCCTATGAGGGCGACGAGGACCCGGACCTGATCAACGCCGGCAAGCAGACCATCACGGAACTGCCCAACACCGCCTATTTCGACAGTTCTTTCAGCTTCGGCATGATCCGGGGCGGCAAGATCGCCATGGCAATTTTGGGGGCGATGGAGGTCGACGAGAAGGGCGATCTGGCGAACTGGATGATCCCCGGCAAGCTGGTCAAAGGCATGGGCGGCGCGATGGATCTCGTGGCGGGCGTGGGCCGTGTGGTGGTGGTGATGGATCACACCAACAAACACGGCGAGAGCAAACTTCTGCACCAATGCACCCTGCCGCTCACCGGTCAGGGCGTGGTGGATCGGGTGATCACCAATCTCGGCGTGCTGGATGTGGTCGAGGGCGGGTTGAAGATCGTCGAACTGGCCGAAGGCGTGTCTGAGGCAGAGCTGCGCGCCGCGACCGAGGCGAAAATCGTCAACTGATCTGAGTCTTTTCACTGCACTCAAGACAAGACGCGGCTCCCGGACGGGGCCGCGTTTTCTTTTGCAAAGATTGTTCGGAAATCCGAAACAGCACCACACTCTCGCCCCAATTGTTGTTTAAACGGCAAGACAATCAGACACAGTCACAAGACCATGATCCCAGAGCAGCCCTCCCCCAAATCAGAGCCCCCGACGGTCTGGAACTCCCTCACCTATACTGGCTGGGGCCGGGCGCGTTCCGCCACGGGCCAGATCGCCCGCCCCGAACGTCAATCCGTCCTCGCCAGCGCTGTCGCCCAACGCCCCGCGCCCGCCTTCGGCCTGCGCCGCTCCTATGGCGACGTGGCGCTGAACGATGGCGGCAATTCCTATGACATGACCCGGCTCGACCGGGTGTTGGAATTCGGCACGGACAGCGGTCTCGTCACCGTCGAGGCCGGGATGCCCATCGGCGATCTGGCGCGGCTCACGGCCCCCAAGGGCTGGCTCCCCGCCGTGATGCCCGGCACCGGCTTTGCCACCGTCGGCGGCTGTATCGCCAATGACGTGCATGGCAAGAACCACCACACGCAAGGCAGCTTCGGACAACACGTGACAGAGATCACGCTTTTGCAAGGCGAGACCTCCTGCACCATCACCCCGGACAGCGGCGCGATCTGGCTGGCCACCCTCGGCGGGCTCGGCCAGACCGGGGTGATCGCCAAGGCGACCCTGCAACTCATGCCCTGCCCCGGCGAGATGATGCGCCTCACGGAACGGCGAATCGAGAACCTCGACGCCTTCCTGCGCGCCTTCGACGACAGCCAGACGCCCTACACGGTCGGGTGGATCGACGGCACCGCCACCGGGGACCAGCTTGGCCGTGGCATTCTTGAGGAAAGCGAACTGGTGGCCGGTGTCGACAGCTCCGGCGAAGGCACAGTCTCGGTGCCGATGAATGCGCCGGGCTGGGCGCTGTCGTCTCCCATCGTGCGCCTGTTCAACGCCGCCTATCTCCGCAAAGTGCCGACCGGGGGCCGCACCTCTGTCAAACCGATCCACAAGGTGTTGTTCCCGCTCGATGCGCTTCACGACTGGAACCGGCTTTATGGCAAGCGCGGCTTCAACCAGTTCCAATGCGTCCTGCCCACGGATCGGGTCGACGTGCTGCGCGCGATGCTCGAAAAGATCGCCGCCTCGCATCTTTGTTCGCCGCTGGCCGTGCTCAAGAAGATGGGGCCGGGGCGTGGTGGCTATCTGTCCTTCCCGATGGAGGGCTATACGCTGGCCATCGACGTCCCGAACCGGGACGGATCGCAAGAGCTGATCGCCGAGCTGACCCAGATGACGCAGGACGCGGACGGGCGGATCTATTTCGCCAAGGACGGTGTCGCCGATGCGGCACAGATCATGGGCATGTACCCGGATCTGGACCTCTGGGCCGAGACCGTCAATGCCGCCGACCCAACCCGCGCGTTCGAAACCGATCTGGTGCGGCGTCTGAACCTGCGCGGGAAAGGGGCCTGAGATGCAACACACCTGGATCATTCTCGGCGCCACCTCCTCCATGGCCCGCGCCACGGCCCGCCGTCTCGCGAAAGACGGCGCGGTGCTCCTGCTCTGCGGTCGCGACATGGACGACCTCTCCGCCACCGCCAGCGATTGCCTTGCCCGTGGCGCAGCCAAAGCCGAAGCCCTGCGCTTCGACGCCCGCGACAACGCGACATTCGCACCGATCATCGACCGCGCGCGCGCCGAGGACGGCACGCTCAACTGCGCCGTTTTCGTGGGGTCCATGCCGGAGCAATCCGCCATCGACGCCGATCCGACCCTGACCGACGGCGTGGTGCAGGACAGCCACATCGGCCCCGCCACCTTCCTCTCCCTGCTCGCCCCGCATCTCGAAGAGCGCGGCCAAGGCACGGTGGTGGGCGTCACCTCGGTGGCGGGCGACCGGGGCCGGATCGGCAATTACGTTTACGGCTCCGCGAAAGCGGGGTTTGCCACCTACCTCTCCGGCCTGCGCAACCGTCTGACGCGGGCGGGCGGGCATGTGGTCACCGTCAAACCCGGCTTCGTCGACACGGCGATGACCTGGGGCATCGAGGGCATGTTCCTCGTCGCCTCCCCCGACGCCGTGGCGAAAGACATCCTCGAGGCCGTGCACAAGAAAAAGAACGTGATCTACACGCCGTTCTTCTGGCGTTACATCATGCTGATCATCCGGTTGATCCCGGAATTCATCTTCAAGAAACTTTCGATCTGACGAGAGGGCTTTCGGGCCCTCTTTTCAGTTCTGCGCCCGCACCGCATTGGTCGCAAACACGCACCCATCCGAATACAGCTCCGGCGGAGTGAGACACAGCCCCTTGGCCACCTGCCAGGCCGCCAGAACCTTGGGCACATAGGCGCGGGTCTCGGCATAGGGCGGCGGGCCACCCGCAGCCTTCACCGCATTCTCTCCCGCATTATACCCCGCCAGCGCCAGCGCCACGTCGCCGTTGAACTCGTTCAAAAGCCAGTCGAGATAAGCAATGCCGCCCTTGATATTCTGATCCGGGTCTTTGGCATCGACGCCGAACCGCTCCGCCGTCGCCGGAATGAGCTGCATCAACCCCAGCGCCCCCGCCCCGCTCACCGCCTCCGCATTGCCGGAGGATTCGACCGCCATCACCGCCAGCGCCAGCGCGGGGCTCACCTTCGTCCCGATGGAATGCAGCAAAAGCGAGCTGCCATAGCGATTGGCGATGTCCGTGACCTGCTGAAAGCTCGGGCTGGGAACCGACTTGCCGGGATCGAGATCGAGCGCCGCGAGCGCTGCACCGAAGCGTTCCGGCCCTGCCCCCGCAAGATCGTGCGGCACAGCACTCCAGTACCAGTCCAGCAATTCCGCAGGCACCGGGGCAACCGGATCGGGCACGGTCGGCGGGGCGGTCACGGTTTTCATCCCCGGCCTGATCTGCACGTCGATGAGATGCCCGGCCCCGCCGGAAGGCACTCCGATGCGTTTCGGACGCACCTCGGGCCAGGGCGGCGGCGCGCTCGCCTCCTCGGCACGCAAAGCAGAACCGCCAACAAGACAGCTCAGACTCACGACAAGCGCGCAAAACCCGGCGCGATTCAGAAGAAACGACATGATCATACTGCTCTCAAGGGGCGGTCCGGTTCGGAACACTGGCCGCTTTTGCCACCAGTTTCGCAAAAATCTCGCCCGAGAGCCAGAATTTTAGACGATTCCACCACCAATCTTATGCCAAGGTTAACCTGAAAAACCGCTAAAAAGCATTTTCAGACAAAATAGTTAAAATTTTTTTAATTTTAAAATCAATAAGTTAACCCTTACCCCTGCAAAATTCACGCCGTTTCCAAAAACGTACCAATCCTGCCCCACTCTCGCCCCAGTTGGGGGGCCATATAGGGTCATCGAAAGCGAGACGGAGCGCTGAGGCAAGGGAAACGCCAAGCTCGAAATCGCCAAGACGTGGAAACCAAACTGAACACATCCTCGGAGGGATATAAAATGGAATTCTTCAAGCTCTACAAACGCTTCTCCCGTGACGAAGACGGTGCCGTGACCGTTGACTGGGTCGTGCTGACCTCCGCCGTCGTGGGCCTCGGCATCGCCGTGCTGACCACCGTTTCCAAAGGCACCACAGCCCTCGGCGACAAAATTTCCACCGACCTCGCTGGCCGCACCGTGATCGACTACACCGCCACCGACACCGCGACCGACCCGGTCGCCGATCCGGCCCCCGACGCATAATCTACGTTTTCCGACACGTATCGGACTGCATGACACAACCGCGCCCCTCCCGGGCGCGGTTTTCCTTTCGGGCAAACCGTCTCTGGATCCCGGGCACCTTTGACGAACAGCCATCGGAATTCGCACCGTTTGTTCGTGAATCGGCAAAAATTCACGACTGCGCCGCGGTGAAACCACCAATTTGCCGTATTTCGATGAAACTCTGATCGGGTGTTCCCGGGGGACTGGACCGCGAAGCGGTCGGCATGCCCGGAAGTGGGGCCGCAAGTAGAGGGAAAGTCATGCGTATTATTTTCGGATTGGTCCTTGTGATCGGCGTCGCCCTGGCCGGGTTTGCCGTTCATATGACACGCGGGTACCTGTCGACCTATCAGGCCGAGCTGGACCGTGAGAAAGCCATGCGCGCCAATGTCGTCCAGACGACGGACATCTATGTCGCGGTCAAACCCCTCAGCTATGGCGACCCGCTTCTGCCGAACATGGTGAAAAAGATTCGCTGGCCAAACGACGCCATGCCGAAAGGCGCTTTCCTCACGGAAGAAGCCCTCTTCCCGGAAGGCCCGGACGTGCCGCGCCGGGTGTTGCGCAACATCGAACCGATGGAGCCCCTGCTCGCGGTCAAGCTCACCGCCCCCGGCGAAGATGCCGGTGTGGCCTCCCGTCTCGCCAAGGGCATGCGCGCCTTCGCGATCCGCGTCGACGTGGCCTCCGGCGTGTCGGGCTTCCTGCATCCAGGCGACCGTGTCGATGTCTACTGGACCGGGCGTCTGCCCGATTCCGGGCGCGACGTGACGAAGCTGATCCAGACTTCGATCCCGCTGGTCGCCGTCGACCAGATTTCCAACAGCGATCCGCAGACCACCAACATCGCCCGCACGGTGACCGTCGAAGCCACGCCGACGCAGGTCGCGACACTGGCGACGGCGCAAAGCACAGGACGTCTGTCGCTCGCCCTCGTCGGCCGCAACGACGACACCGTGATCGACAGTGTCGAGGTCGACAAGAACACGCTTCTGGGGATCGAGGAACAGGTCTACACCGCCGCCCCGAAAGCCAAGGTCTGTACGGTGCGCACCCGCAAAGGCGGCGAAATCATCGTGATGAACATTCCCTGCACGGAGTGAACGCCGCCGTCACGGCCTATCACCACGCTCACGAAATCCCGGATGGCGGCATCGCCGCAGCCGGGATTTTTCGATTTGATCAAAGACTTGCCCTGAGATGAGGTGAAAACCGGCCCTGCCACTTGTGGCTTCTCCACATCACAAACACCCGCCAAGAGATTGATTCTTGCAAAAAAAGTTAAATTAACGCATTGTCTGTCCAAATGGGTCGCAAAGAACCCGATGGATTGAGGCGTGGTCGACAGAGGCAGGATCACATGAAAACGTTGAATTTGATCAAGGCGGCCCTCGTCGGGCTTGCCGCACTCGGCGCTACCCCGACCGGGGCTTTCGCAGAGAAACTCCGCGTCATGACCGGAGCCCCCTCCGGCGTTCTGAACGTGCCGATGAACCGCGCCGTGGTTGTCGAAAGCGACGAACCCTTCGCCGAGATTTCGATCGCCAATGCGGCCATCGCCGACATTTCGACCCTGTCCGAACGCTCGATCTATGTGCTGGGCCGCGCGCCCGGCATGACCACCATGACACTTCTTGCGCCCGACGGTTCGTTGATCACCAACGTCCAGGTCCAGGTGACGCCGGATGTCACCGAGTTCAAGGAACGTCTGCGCCAGATCATGCCGAACGAGAGCATCGAGGTGCGCACCGCCAATGACGGGATCGTCCTGTCGGGCACGATCTCCTCGGCCATCATGATGAACCGGGCCATCGAACTGGCCGAACGCTATGCCCCGAACCGTGTGTCGAACATGATGAACATCGGCGGCACGCAACAGGTAATGTTGAAAGTCCGGTTCGCCGAGATGTCCCGTTCGGTGTCGAAAGATCTGAGCGCAGCGCTCGGTGTCGATTATTCCGCCGGAAGCGCGTCCGGCACAACATCTCTCGGCCCGTCGATGACCGGCGACGGCCTCGGCCAGCTCATGATCGGTGGCGCCATCGGCAACACGCAATTGGCCATCGCCATCGAGGCACTCGAGGAAAAAGGCGTCGTACGCACCCTTGCGGAACCGAACCTGACCGCCCTCTCGGGACAACAGGCGAAATTCCTCGCCGGGGGCGAGTATCCGATCCCCGTGCGCGACAACGATGGCGTGTCGATCAACTACAAACCCTTCGGCGTCGAGCTCGAGTTCACGCCCCGCGTGGTCAACGGCGATCAGATCAACCTTGAAATGCGCGCGGCCGTTTCCGGGGTCGACAGCTCTGTCAACTATACCGTCGACGGCTTCACCCTGAACTCCTTCAAGCGCCGCGAAACCTCCACGACCGTGGAACTGCGCGACGGTCAGAGCTTTGCCATCGCCGGTCTGTTGCAGGACGATTTCGAGGATCTGGTCGGCCAGGTGCCATGGCTCGGTGACATCCCGGTGCTCGGCGCGCTGTTTCGCTCGACCGACTACACCCGCCGCCAATCCGAGCTCGTCATCATCGTGACGCCGCATCTCGTGACGCCGGTGAATGGCATGGCGCTGAGCCTGCCGACCGACCGGGTAAAAATCCCCACGGAGGGTGAGCTTTTCCTCTTCGGCAAGACCTATGGCGGCACCACGGCCCCGAAAACCGGCGCAGCCGCGGAAGTCGCGAAGCAGGATTTCTCCGGCTCCTATGGCTACGTGATGGAGTAAGACGACATGCGGATTTCCCTGAAACTTTCCCTTGCCGCCACCGCCCTTCTCGCCCTGGGCGCCTGTTCGGACCAGAACGCGCTGAACTACTTCAACCAGGAGGCCGGCGGCTATCTCGACAACGGCACCTTCGGCAATGCGACGATGAACAACACGCTCGCACAGACTGGCCAGTTGAAGTATGTGATCGACCTGAACGAGCGCTTTGCCGCCAGCGTGCCCACCACGGTGAATTTCGAATTCAACTCCGCGACGCTCGACGGTGCCGCCCGCGACGCGATCCGAAAACAGGCGCATTTCATGGCGCAATTCCCGGAAGTGCGCTTCCGCGTCTACGGTCACACCGATCTCGTCGGCTCCAACGCCTATAACAAAGCGCTGGGACTGCGCCGGGCGAAAGCCGTTGTTGCCGAACTGGCGCGCAATGGCATCTCCCGCTCGCGTCTCGAGGCCATGGTGTCTTTTGGTGAAACCCAGCCCCTGATCGTCACCCAGAGCCCGGAGCGCAAGAACCGCCGGACGGTGACGGAAGTCTCTGGTTTCGTGGAGAACTCCCCGTTGATCATGGATGGGAAATATGCCGAGATCGTCCGTCGCGGCTATCTCAGCAGCGCGCAATCTCGCACCAGCATTTCCGCCAGCGGTAGCGTCGACGGCTAAACGATCGTCGCGGAATAGCGAATTATTACGCGATTTCGGCCCTATTGTTGCCCCAATACCCCGGCACCTTATCCCCAATGGGAGCAGTATGCCCGACAACCGAGTCGGGCAAACGCGCCAGGGGATCAGGGCCGGGTTTCTCGTTTGAGGCACTCTGAGCCTCGGTAAGCCTGGCGTTCGAGATAAAGGACGCTTTGAGCAATGACGAGTGAAGCTCTATTGCAAAACGACCCGGCCCCGCTTGTGGCCTGTACCGTCAGCCGGGACGTGCAGAACTTCGATCTGCTGATCGAGGACATGGAGGCTGAACTGGGCGAAGCCTGGGGCGATCTCTCCTTTGAAGACGCGCGGCAGTTTTTCCGCCAACCGGAAAGCGGCGGGCTGAAATTCGTCGCCATGGCGCTCGATCATGAGGACGAGAGCCTCCTGGCGATGATCGCGGATCTGATCAAGTCGGCCAAAGCACAGAATATCAAGGTGATTCTGGTCGCCGACGAAATTTCCCCCATGGTCCTGCATCAGTTGTTGCAACTTGGTGCCGAGGATTTCATCCCCTACCCGCTGCCGGAAAACGCCCTGCATGAGGCGATCGAACGGCTGGATGCGCCGCGCAAGGTGCCCGCCATCGACTTCGTGGATGCCCGCCCGGCACATGTCGGCCAAGGCGGCGGGGCGCATGGTATCGTGCTGCCGGTGCAATCCATTTCTGGCGGGGCCGGCGCCACGACCATTGCGGTCAACCTCGCCTGGGAACTCGCCAATATCGAAAAGAAAGGCCAGCAGCCGCGTGTGCTTCTGATTGATTTCAACCTGCAATACGGCTCGGTTTCGACCTATCTCGACCTGCCACGGCGCAATGCGGTCTATGAGCTTTTGTCCTCCACCGAGATGATGGATGACGACGCTTTCAAGGGCGCGTTGATGAATTTCAACGACAAGCTTTCGGTGCTGACCTCGCCGCCGGACATCCTGCCGCTCGATTTCATCGACGCGACCGATGTGCAGCGTCTGCTCGACATGGGCCGCAAACATTTCGACTATGTCATTCTCGACATGCCGACGACGCTGGTGAGCTGGACCGAAACGGTGCTCAACGCCGCCGAATTCTATTTCGCGCCGGTCGAGCTGGATCTGCGCTCGGCCCAGAACATCCTGCGTCTGCGCAATGCGCTCAAGGCGGAGGAGCTGCCTTTCGACAAGATGCGCTTCCTGTTGAACCGGGCCCCGAAGGCCATGGACCTTTCCGCGAGGGCCCGTTTGAAACGCATGGCGGAGAACCTCGAAATCGACATCGACGTGCAATTTCCCGATGGCGGTCGCCCGGTGCGCGATGCCTGCGATCAGGGCATGCCGCTTGGTATCGAAGCCGCAAAAAATCCGCTGCGCAAGGAAATCCAGAAACTCGCAGCCTCGCTGCATGCGCGGCAGACCCAGCAACTCGAAGCGGCGCAATGAAGCCTGTCCACGGGCATGAGGTGAGAGAGCAAGACGATGTTTTCGCGATATAAAAAATCCGATGGTCAAAAGGTCGCCCCGGTCAGGACCGCAACCGCTGCCCCGACCCCGACCGCCGCGCAAGATCCCGCCCCGGCGAAAGCGCCCGCCCCGGCCGCCAAGGTTCAGCGTCGCGAAGCCCCGCGCAGCGCGCAGGTTGCGCCGCAGGACAAGGAACGCCGCCGCAAGGAGCGTCTGGGCGACATCAAGGTCGAGATGCACAAGCGCCTGCTTGAGGACCTGAACCTCGCAGCCCTCGAAACCGCGCAGGAAAAGGACCTGAAATCGGAGATTTCCGACATCACGGCGGAATTCCTCGCCGATCAGGGGCTGGTGCTGAACCGCGACGAACGCATCCTGCTCAATCAGGAGCTCTACGACGAAGTGCGCGGCCTCGGGCCGCTCGAGCCGCTTTTGAAAGATGAAAGCGTCAACGATATTCTCGTCAACGGCCCGCATCAGATCTTCATCGAACGCGCCGGCAAGCTCGAACTGTCGGACATCACCTTCAAGGACGAAAAGCACCTTCTCAGGATCATCGACAAGATCGTGTCCGCCGTGGGCCGCCGCGTCGATGAATCGAACCCCTATGTCGACGCCCGTCTCAAAGACGGGTCGCGTTTCAACGCCATGGTGCCCCCCGTTGCGGTGGACGGTTCCCTCGTCTCCATCCGGAAATTCAAAAAGGACAAGCTCGGCATCGACGATCTGGTCCGCTTCGGCGCCTTTACCGAGGAAATGGCCGCCTATCTTCAGGCCGCCGTCTCCACCCGTCTCAATGTCATCGTCTCCGGCGGGACGGGCTCCGGGAAAACCACCACGCTCAACGCCCTCTCGAGCTTCATCGACAACGATGAACGCATCCTGACGATCGAGGATACGGCGGAGCTTCAGCTTCAGCAGACCCATGTCGGCCGGATGGAAAGCCGGCCCGCCAACGTCGAGGGTAAGGGCGCCGTCACCCAGCGCGATTGTCTCCGCAACGCGCTGCGGATGCGTCCGGACCGCATCATCGTGGGGGAGACCCGCGGCGAAGAGGTGATCGACATGCTACAGGCCATGAACACCGGCCACGACGGCTCGATGACCACGATCCACGCCAACTCCGCACGCGACGGGGTGTCGCGCCTCGAAAACATGATCGCCATGGCCGGGATCGAAATGCCGCTCAAGGCCGTGCGCTCGCAGATCGCCTCCGCCGTCAACCTGATCGTGCAGGCTTCGCGCCTTCAGGACGGTTCGCGCCGCATGGTCTCGATCACCGAAATCACCGGCATGGAGGGCGACGTGATCTCCATGCAGGAGGTGTTCCGCTTCCAGCGCACCGGCCTCACCCCCGACAACAAGATCATCGGCCATTTCACGGCGACCGGGGTCCGAAGCCACTTCTCGGAACGCTTCCGGATGTGGGGCTACGACCTGCCGCACGCGATTTTCGAACCGACCAACCCGCGTTAAGGAGCCTCCCCCATGATCATTTCCCTGGAACCGGTCATTTACGGCGTCATCTTCATCGCCGTGCTGCTTCTGGTCGAAGGCATCTATCTGACCGTGTTCGGCAAGTCGATCTCGCTGAACTCCCGCGTCAACCGTCGCTACGAATTGCTCGAGAAAGGCACAGGCGACCGCGAAGAAGTACTCAATCAGCTCCGCAAGGAAATGAGCCAGCACCTCAAATCGCGTCAGGTGCCGCTCTATTCCGTGCTGGCCGAAAAGGCGCAGAAGGCCAATATCGCCTTCTCCCCCACCCAGCTTCTCATGGTCATGGTGCTTTTGGGCATGGTCGCCTTCGTCGGCCTGTCGATTGGCACCTCGGCTTCCCTGCCGATCCGCATCGCCGTCTCCGTCGGCATGGGCGTCGGCGCGGTCTATGTCTGGATCCAGGGCAAAGCCAAGAAACGTCTGAGCCTGATTGAGGAACAGCTTCCCGACGCCGTCGAACTCATGGTCCGCAGCTTGCGTGTCGGCCACCCGTTCTCCAATGCGCTCACCATCGTTTCCAAGGAGGTCCCCGATCCTCTGGGCACCGAAATGGGCGTGATCGCCGACGAGAGCGCCTATGGGCGCGACGTGGGCGAGGCGCTCAAGGATATGGCCGAACGGCTCGACATGCAGGATCTGCGCTTTCTCGCCGTCGCCGTGTCGATCCAGCAGCAATCGGGCGGCAACCTGGCCGAGGTGCTCGACGGTCTGGCCAAGGTGATCCGCTCGCGCTTCAAACTCTTCCGCCGGGTCAAGGCGATCACCGCCGAGGCGCAATGGTCCGGCAAGTTCCTCTCGGGCTTCCCGCTTCTGATGCTGCTGGCGATCAATCTGATGAAACCCGACTATTACGACCGGGTGAAGGACACATCCGCCTTCATCCCCGCCTGTCTCGTGGTCGCGGGCTTTCTCACGGTCAACATCTTCGTGATGAAATCGCTCGTGAACATCAAGGTCTGAGGAGGACACGCCATGCAAGAGTTCTTTACCTCGCTGCTCGGCGATCAGCTCGGCCCCTTCGGGCCGCTGATCCTCGTTGGCACGCTGGGCACCGTACTGATCCTCGTCGCCCTGCCCGCGCTTCTGAACCGCAAACGCGACCCGATGGACCGGCTCAAGGCCCAGGCCCAGGCCAGCAAGGCGACAAACAAGAAGGCCGCGCTGCGTTATGAGGACAAGAAAGGTGCGAAGCTCGAGAAATACTCCGCCTTCCTCGAACCGCAGGACGAGGAGGAGTATTCCGCCGCTCAGCTCAAGATGATCCAGGCGGGCTATCGCGGCAAGAATGCCGTGCGTATGTTCCACTTCGCGCAATTCGCGATGGGCATCGGCGCACTGATCCTGGGCCTGCTCTTTGCCCTGCTGAAATCTTCGCAACAGGAGGTGACGCCGCGCTCGCTGGTGTTCATGGTGCTGTTCCCCGCGGTGATCGGCTACATGCTGCCGAAATACTGGGTCACCCGCCGCGTCGAGGCCCGCAAGGAAGAGATCACCAACGGTTTCCCCGACGCGCTCGATCTCATGCTGGTCTGTGTCGAGGCCGGTCAGTCGCTCGATCAGGCGATCATCCGGGTGGCCAAGGAAATCCGCTCCGGCTTCCCGGCGCTGGCCGACGAATTCGAGATCGTCTCCTATGAGATCAAGGCCGGCAAGGACAAGACCGTCGTGCTGCGCGACATGGCGGAGCGCTGCGGCGTGCCGGATGTGGCCTCCTTCGTGACCGTGCTGATCCAGTCGCAGCAATTCGGGACATCCATTGCCGACGCGCTTCGGATTTATGCCGGTGAAATGCGTGACAAACGCGTGATGCGCGCAGAAGAGGCCGCAAACAAGTTGCCTACCAAGATGACCCTTGCCACAATGATGCTGACCGTGCCGCCGCTTCTGATCATCCTGATCGGACCGTCGGTCTATGACATCTACGTCCTGCTGTCGGAAGCCAGTTTCTGAGCCCGCCTGTCGGGCTCGCGAGCACCGGCTCCGGTCGCAGGACCGCACAAGAAGGCAAGGGACAGCATGTCTCGACATCTCACGCGCGGCCCCAGATACACCATCGGGGCTGCGCTTTTCCTCTCTCTCATGGCCGCTTGCGGCTCCGAAGACATGCTCAAGCCGCTCAGGGACAACGGCGATTATGCCCCCACAGGCGTCGATGCCCACGCGGTCTCGGTCGACGGGCTGATCGTCGGCCACCGTCTGATGGCGGCGGGCGAATACGAACTGGCGCTCAAGGCCTATTACCGTGCCGCAGCCCATCAGGGCATGACCGTCGACACGCTCTCGGCCATCGGCTCCGCCAAGCTGCGCCTCGGGCGTCTCGGCCAGGCCGAGGCCGATCTGCGTCGTGCGATCGAGCTGGACGACGCATTCGTTCCCGCCTGGAACAACCTCGGCGTCGTGTTGATGGAGCGCGGCGTCTATGGCGAGGCCGAGCGGGTGTTCCGCACCGCCTTTGCGCTGGACAGTGGCCAATCTGCCGAAATTCGCGAAAACCTGCGCTTGGCGCTCGCAAAACTCGAAAACCCCACGTATAGTGAGGAAAACGAGAGCAATTTCACCTTGGTGCGGCGCGGGACGAGCGAATACGAAATCCTTGCACGCTGAGATCGTCTGAGATCCGAAAACGGACCGGCGGTCGGAACGAGGCGAAAACGAGTTGAGGCAAACTGGGGCAACAAGAGGCGCGTCGTCACAAGGCGGACTGCCCGGCTCCGAGACAGAGGATGGCAGGCACCATGCGCAACCTTCATGTGATCACGCTCGCGCTGGCGGGCTCCGTGGCCCTGACGGCCTGTCAGAAACCCTTTGGCGGCGATGTGCGCCGCGCCGACACCTCCGTGAACGCCATTGACGGCGCCGGTCTCTCCGACATCATGCTCAACGCCGCCGACCCGGCCGAGGCGGTAAGCTATTTCTCGCGCGCAGTGGGGGAAAACCCCGACCGCATCGACCTGCAACGCGGGCTGGCGAAATCTCTGGTGCGTGCGGGCGAGACCCAGGCTGCGGTCAGCGCCTGGAAAAACGTCGTTGCGCACAAGGCCTCGACAATGGACGACCGCGTGGATTACGCCGATGCGCTGATCCGCACCGGAGCGTGGAAAGAGGCCGAGGCCCAGCTCGACGCCGTGCCGCCCACCCATGAGACCTACAAACGCTACCGGCTCGAGGCGATGATCGCCGACAGCAATCAGGAATGGAAGAAGGCTGACAGTTTCTATCAGACTGCCGTCGGCCTGACGACCCGTCCCGCCGGTGTGCTGAACAACTGGGGCTATTCGAAACTGACCCGTGGCGAATACAGCGAAGCGGAAAAACTCTTCGCACAGGCGATCACCTATGACTCCTCGCTGTTCACCGCCAAGAACAACCTCATCCTCGCCCGTGGCGCGCAGGGCAAATACGACCTGCCGGTGATGGAGATGACCCAGACAGAGCGCGCACAGCTTCTCTACACGCTGGGGCTTGCGGCGGTGAAGGCCGGGGACGTCACCATCGGCAAGGGGCTGATCAAGGACGCCATCGACACCCATCCGCAGCATTTCGAAGCCGCCGTGCGCTCGTTGCGCGCGCTGGAAGCGAACGTCTCGAACGGCTGACCCGCGCATGCTGACCCTGCCCTCTCAAGCCGCGCTCTGGTTCCTTTTGCCGGTCGCGCTGGTGTCCTTCGTCGCCGCGTTCAACGACCTGAAACGCATGAAACTGCCGAATGCCGTCGTTCTGGCCCTTGCCGCGATCTATGTGGTGATGGGACCGTTTCTGCTGCCGTTCGATCAGTATCTCTGGGGCTTTGCCCATGCCGCAGTGATGTATGTCGTCGCACTCTTTGCCTATGCCTATCTCGGCGTCGGCGCGGGCGACGGGAAATTCGCAGCCGCCATGGCGATGTTCATTCCCCTCGCGGATCTCGGCGCCGTTCTGACGCTCTTTGCCGCTTTCCTGCTGGGCGCCTTCTTCGCCCATCGCCTGTTGCGTGCCCTGCCGCCGGTGCGGCGCGCCACGCCGGACTGGATCTCCTGGGAGCATCGCAAATTCCCAATGGGGCTGGCGCTTGCCGGAACGATGATCAGCTATCTTGGGCTCGCGATCCGTTTCTGAGGTCGCAGGCCTTATTCTTTCACCACCGGATAAACCAGCATCATCGGATCGCGCAGCGGCGCGCTCAATGTCAGCCCCGCACTCTCCAGCCCGGCCAGCACACGGCGCGCCACTCCCGGATCGACCGGGCAGGTCGGCACGATGATGGCATCCGCGTTCTCCACCCCCGGCGTGCCGGAATAATACCATGGCGCACCGCCTTTCAGCGGGGCAAAATCCCCGAAAATCCAGATCGCGGAGGCAAGATCGGCGACAAAGAACTGGCTTGTCGCCGGAAAATTGAACGGCGGTTCCTTCAGCCGGTCCGCCATATAGCGATGCACGGCCAGATCTCCTAACTGAAGCGCACAATGCGGCATGCTCTCGCCGAGGAATTCGAGCGGCGCGAACACCTTCTCGTCACCGGCATAGGGGGCAAGTTCCGGATGACGCGCCGCAAGGTTTTCACGCGTCAGCATCATCGACGCCCGCCGCTCAGAAACAAACAGATCGTCCAGACCCGTGCGGTCCGCGAAAGGCGGCACATAACCTTCCGTTTTCACAACGAGATTATGAAAAGGGCTGGTGACGATATTCTGCAACGAGGGCGCGATGAGGGCGAAGGCCACAAGCGCCAGCGCGGCAATGGCACCGCGCGCATCGGTGTTGAACAGAACCCGCCGCCCGCGCTCAGGCCGTTCCGCCAGAAGCAGGATGCACAAGAGGATGAGCCATTGCGGATCGTTGCCGAAATTCTGGTAGGTGACATAGACGAAGCCCGGCGCCAGCAGCAAAAGCAACAGCCCCGTACGGTCGCGCCCCGCCTGTCGCAGCACGATGATCGACAGGATCAGCGTGAGCGTCCCGATCAGGAACCGGGGCGCGTTTAACACGTCAACGAAGGACACGCCGGGGGCCGCACGGTTCCCCGAACGGGTGACCGTCAGCAGATCGGCGACATAGGCCGGAAAGAACTCCGTGCCGTAAATCGCCACCATCGCCAGAGCGACGGCGAGACCGCTCATCAGTCCCGCGAACAGACTGCGCCAGGCCCCGCGCAGCACGAAGCCAAACGCCACCGGCAGCACGAACCCCACGAAATAAGTCGGCTTGATCAGCGCCAGAACCGCCAGCATCAGCCCTGCGATCACGCCGTCAATCAGCGGGGCTTTGTCCCCGTCCCGTTCCGGCAGCACCGCCAGAAGCACCGCGATGAAGGACGCGACCCAGGCCCAGCGGTTGTAATACATCGCCACGGAGATCGCGGTGACATTCCCGCCATGCACCAGAGCGAGGATCATCGCCACCGCCACCACGCCAAAGCCCCAGGCCGCAAGCCCCGTGAGCCGTGAAAGCGCGACACGCGCAACCAGCGGTGCGAACAGCACGGCGATCAGAACCTGCGCAGCGACAAAGGCCTGCCCGACGCCCAGCCCCGCATCCATCATCCAGCGGATCGGCAGAAAGGCGAAAATCCCGATGGGGGTGGAGAAATCCAGATGCGGCACCTGCCCGAGCCCCATACGCAGCAGGACATCCACCATATGCGTGGCGTCGCCCTCGTGTTGCGTGAGATAGAGCCCGCCTTTGGCAAGCCCTGCCCCGCCCAGAACAAGGATCAGAACCGCAAGAAATACGATGTATCTTATCGGAGAAATTCGCCCCATCTGCCCTGCCTTATTCATTTTTGCGAAAGGTTATGGCCAAACACTCCGCATTGCAAAGCCGGGCGGGCAAATCCGCGCGAAAATCTTGGCTTTATGTACGGGTCTCCGTAGACTGTCGGCAAAAGCACAAGCCTGCGAACAGGCACAACAGAGGGCAGCCACCATGACCATGATGGAACCGACACCGAACGTGATCGCACCCGTCGCACCGAAGCGCGCCGAGGAGACCGGCCTGTCGCCGGTGATGATGCGCGACATCGTGTTGAAAACCATGTTCCGCACCAATCTCGAACAGGTCTCGCGCCTCTCGATGGCGCTGTGCCTGCCGGTGTCGATCACGCAGGATCTGGTTGACCGTGCCCGCGAACAGGGGCTTGTCGAGGCCACCGGCACGATGCATGCGGGCGCGGGCTCCGAGATGGGATTTCGCCTCTCCGATACCGGCAAGGCGCGCGCGCTCGATGCGCTGTCGCAGTCGGAATATTACGGTGCGATGCCGATCCCGCTTGAGATTTATGCCGAGCAGGTGAAACGCCAGTCCGTGCGGAACATGAAGGTGACACGCGATGCGCTTCTGGGCGCGATGGGCCATCTGATCCTGCCGCCGAACCTTCTCGATCAGCTTGGGCCTGCGGTGGGCGCCGGACGCTCGATTCTGATGTATGGGCCGCCGGGGAACGGGAAATCCTCGATTTCCAACGGCATTCGCGATGCGCTTGGCGATCTGATTTATGTGCCGCGCGCGATTGAATACAACGGGTCGGTCATCACGGTTTACGACCCCCTTATGCATGTCAAACGCGAAGATGCGGAGGACGATCCCAATGCGCTCAGGAAAACCTCCAATCGCTTCGACCGGCGCTATGTGCGCTGTGAGCGGCCCTCTGTTGTGACCGGCGGTGAGCTGTCGCTCGACATGCTCGATCTGGTCTACAACCCCACCGCACGGACCTATCAGGCGCCTTTGCAGCTCAAATCCACCGGCGGGATTTTCATCGTCGACGACCTTGGCCGCCAGGAAGAACCGCCACAAAAGCTCGTCAACCGCTGGATCGTTCCGCTCGAAGAGAGCAAGGATATTCTGGCGCTCCAGTCCGGTGAAAAATTCGAAGTGCCGTTCGACACGCTGGTGATTTTCTCTACCAACTTCCACCCGAACAAGATCTTCGACACCGCCGCCCTTCGCCGGATTTTCTACAAGATCAAGATCGACGGGCCGGATCAGGCGGGGTTCCTGAAAATCTTCGCCATGGTCGCGCGCAAGAAAAAGATGCCACTCAACGAGGAGGCGCTGGTCTACCTGCTCAAGGAAAAATACCCGACCATCGACAATGTCTACGCCAACTATCAGCCGGTCTTCCTGATCGACCAGATCATTTCGATCTGCGACTTCGAGGGCATCCCCTATCAGATGACGCCGGAGCTGATGGAACGGGCCTGGGCGAACATGTTCGTCGAAGAAAGCGAATTCGCGCACTGAACAAGGGCTCCAGAACGCAGAACGCCTCGCCATTTGGCGAGGCGTTTCGAGTATTTATGCCAAGAAAAATATGGCTCAGGCGGTCAGCCCCTCGGGTTCGACCAACCCGTGTTTGCGGCAGCAGGCGGTGAGCGTGTTGGCCAGAAGGCAGGCGATGGTCATCGGCCCCACCCCGCCCGGCACCGGTGTGATCGCCCCGGCCACTTCTTTCACAGCCTCAAAATCCACGTCGCCCACGAGCCGCGTCTTGCCCTCGCCTTTTTCCGGCGCCGGGATGCGGTTGATGCCCACGTCGATCACGGTCGCGCCCGGTTTGATCCAGCCGCCCTGCACGAAATTCGGACGCCCCACGGCGGCCACGACGATATCGGCGCGTTTGACCACCTCGGCGAGGTCTTTCGTGCGCGAGTGCGCGATGGTCACCGTGCAGCTATCTCCCAAAAGAAGCTGTGCCATCGGCTTGCCGACAATGTTCGACCGGCCGATCACCACCGCAGTCTTGCCCGACAACTCGCCCAGATGATCGCGCAGCATCATCAGGCAGCCCAGAGGCGTGCAAGGCACCATGCTCTTTTGCCCGGTTCCCAGAAGCCCGACGTTGGAAATATGGAACCCGTCCACATCCTTCGCCGGGTCGATCGCGTTGATCACGAGGCTTTCGTTCAGATGCTTCGGAAGCGGCAGTTGCACAAGGATGCCATGCACCGCCTTGTCGCTGTTCAATTGTTCGATCAGTGCAAGAAGATCGGCCTCCGACGTGTCCGCAGGCAGTTTATGCTCGTAAGAGTGCATGCCGACCTCGACCGTCTGCTTGCCCTTCGAGCGCACATAGACCTCGGAGGCGGGATCGTCGCCAACCAGGACCACGGCAAGGCCGGGGGTCACACCCTGCGCTTCCTTGATCCGCGCCACATGGGTCGCAACACGTTCGCGCACGGAGGCTGCGAACGCCTTGCCGTCGATCAGGGTTGCCGTCATGTCCTACTCCTTCGTCTCACGCCCGAGCACACGCTCTTCACGGGCAATCATCTCTTCGATCATCAAGGCCCACATCTGGCGCGCCAGAACCGGGTCGAACCCGCTCAGCCGAGCGCGAGCCTCCACCTTGTCGAGCACATCGAGCACCCGGGCTTCGATCCGCGCCGGAAGCCCCTCGCCCGGCTTGATCTCGGCTGCACGGTCGATATGCGCCTGACGCACAGACAGAAGATCGACGAGCCTGCGGTCGAGTTCGTCGATCTGGCCGCGCAACTCGGCCATCGTACCGATCTCTTTCGGTGATTTCAGCATCATAGTCATCCCTTGTGGGCCTTTCGCGGGCCTTTATCATGCCCGCGCCCTCAGCGAAAGCTCAGGCCTTGTGCAGCGTCACGAAGAGCCGCTTGAACGGGAACCAAGCCCGGCCCTGACGGTCGATCGGATAGGCAGCGTTCAGCTCTGTGTCATAGGCGTCGAGATAGGCATCCAAACGCCCCTGCGCCCCGAAATGCTCGAGATAGGGGCGCAAATAGGTGGCTTGGGTGAAATGCCGCACCGGATGGCCGAAGGGCGCTTTGATCTCCTGCATATATTCCGTCATCCAGACGCGCACCTCGCCGAAGGGCTCCAGAATGCTGACATAGCTGCGTGGCGGCAGGACGTTGGAATTGGCGTCCGCATCGGGGAAGGCCTCCGGATCGAGACGGTTCGCCACTTCGCGCGCGAGCACATGGGACGGCGCATCGTGCTGGCTCGGGACCTGCATGGCAAACCAGCCGCCGGGGGCGAGAAACTGCATCAGATGCGGCAGAACGCTGCGGTGATCCGGCACCCAGTTCAGCGCCGCATTGGTGAAGATCAGCGCCAGATCGGCGCCAAGGTCCTGACTGGCAAGATCGCCGCTCCGCACTTCGGCATAGGCCCCCGTGGCTTCTGCCGCCTCACGCATCGCCTGCGACTGCTCGAGACCATATAGCGCATGGCCGGAAAAGCGGTCCGCCAGAAGACCGCCGACACCGCCCGAGCCACAGCCGAGATCCATGATCGCCCCGTCGGGAATCTCCCCCACGGCGGCGAGAAGATCGCGGGCGGGCAGAAGGCGCAGATCGTAATATTGCGCGTATTTCGTGGGGCTCCAGTCGCTCATGCGGGTCTCCTCAAGCAAAAACCGCGCCCCGGAAAGGGACGCGGTCTCTGTCTAACAGGCTTTCGGGCCTCAGGCCATGGGTTCAGGCTCCATGCCGCCATCGCCTTTGGGCTTTTTCTTGGTCTTCGGGATCGCCGTGACCGAGGCCTCACCGGATCCCCCGGAGCCGCCCTCGTCCTCGTCCGCCTGCGGCGGCAGACCGGCGATCACGCGTTTGATCTCTTCACCGGTGAGGGTTTCGTATTCCAGAAGCCCCTGCGCCAGTCGTTCCCATTCCTCTTCGTATTCCGAGATGATGCGATACGCCTCGGCATAGCCTTCGTCGATGAAGCGTTTGACCTCTTCCTCGATCAGCTCCTTGGTATGGGCCGACACGGAGAGCCCCGTGGTGTTGCCCTGATAGCCCTCGGCAGCCTCGGCATAGTCGATGTTCCCGACCTTGTCGGACATGCCGTAGCGCATCACCATGGCACGCGCGAGTTGCGAGGCCTGCTGAATGTCGCCAACGGGGCCGGAGGACACTTCCTCTTCACCGTATTTGAAAATCTCGGCGGCCTTACCAGCCATGGTCATGGCGATGCGTTGACGGGCCTCGTCCTTGAACATCTGGAGCTTGTCCATTTCCGGCAGGCTCATCACCATCCCAAGCGCACCACCGCGCGGGATGATCGTCGCCTTGTAGACCGGATCGCATTTCGGCAGCTTGAGCCCGACGATGGCGTGACCGGCCTCGTGATAGGCGGTCTTTTCCTTTTGCTCGTCGGTCAGAACCATGGAGCGGCGTTCCGCGCCCATCATCACCTTGTCCTTGGCCTGCTCGAAATCTTCCATCGTCACCTGACGACGGCCGACACGGGCAGCCATGAGCGCAGCCTCGTTCACGAGGTTGGCAAGATCCGCGCCGGAGAAGCCGGGCGTGCCGCGCGCGATGATGCGCAGATCGACATCCGGGCCAAGCGGCACTTTGCGGGCATGGACGTTGAGGATTTTCTCGCGGCCTTTGATGTCCGGGTTCGGCACAGTGATCTGCCGGTCGAAACGACCGGGACGCAGCAGTGCCGGATCGAGCACGTCACGACGGTTGGTCGCGGCAATGATGATCACGCCTTCGTTCGATTCAAAGCCATCCATCTCAACGAGCAACTGGTTGAGTGTTTGCTCGCGCTCATCGTTCCCGCCGCCATAACCGGCACCACGGTGACGACCGACCGCGTCGATCTCGTCGATGAACACGATACAGGGCGCATTCTTTTTGGCTTGTTCGAACATATCCCGAACACGCGACGCACCGACACCCACGAACATTTCGACAAAGTCGGAACCGGAGATGGTGAAGAACGGCACGCCCGCCTCCCCCGCAATGGCCCGCGCCAGAAGCGTTTTACCGGTGCCCGGAGGGCCCACGAGCAAAGCGCCTTTCGGGATCTTGCCGCCAAGCGCGGAGAATTTCTGCGGATTGCGCAGGAATTCGACGATCTCTTCCAGCTCTTCCTTGGCCTCGTCGATGCCCGCGACATCGTCAAAGGTGACGCGGCCTTGTTTTTCGGTCAACAGTTTCGCGCGCGATTTGCCAAAGCCCATCGCCCCGCCTTTGCCGCCGCCCTGCATCCGGTTCATGAAATAGATCCACACGCCGATGATCAGGAAAATTGGCAAGAAGGAGATGACGAACGGCATGATGCCGCTTTCTTCCTGCGGCTTGCCTTCGACGTTCACATCCTTGGCCAGAAGCTCGCTCACGAGGTTCTGATCGCCCGGGTTGATCGTATATTTCTGGCGGCTGTCCGCACCGGTGAAATAGACTTTCTCCCCGTCGACTTTGACAGAGGTGACCGTGCCGTCATCCACTTTCGTCATGAATTCGGAATAGGGGACGACTTCCGACGACATGCTCGACTGATTGCCGCCCAGCACCTGAAACAGGGCCAGAACCAGCATCAAGAGCACGAGCCAGAAGGCAAGATTGCGTGCATTGCCCAAAGGGGATCTCCTTGATTGATCATTCACGCCCGACCGAACCCGGTCGCGCGCGCGGGGTTCCCTATAAAATAGGGATCATGAGGCCAAGTTCAATGCGATAAAAGCGCAGTATGGAAACCGCCCTTCGCCGGAACGAGACGCGCCGTCGCCGGACCGTGACCCGCCAGAGGGGCCGCGATCAGCGTATTGCCCACAAACAGCGCCGGAGACGCGATCAGGCTTTCACGCGGCGGCGCAGTCGCGGGCCGCTCGCCCAGTTGCAACAAGCCGTCTTCCCCCAACGCACGCACGATACCGTCTTGATTTTCAACGCTTTCGACAATCCAGCGCCCATCCCAAAGCGCGCCGGGCAAGGCCACGGCCCCCGCCACCGCCGCATGTTCGCGCGTGAGCCGAAAGCTCTCTTTCCCGCCCAAAAGCCGCACGCCATGCAGCGTCGCATCGCGCCCGCGCATCATCGCGGAGAGAAATTCCTGTAATTTCATGCCCCTTGGGCCGTAATCCGCCGAGGAAATCCACCGCAGGGCCGCCTCCACCAGACGCCGGTTCACCTCCGGCGCGCCCTCGGCAAACCGTCGCCGGTCGAGGATCAGATCGCCACGATCTTCGGTCACGCAATCGAGCGCATGGTCGTGAGTCGCAAAATCCAGAGCGGAACGCACCTGTGACAGGTGATCCATCACCCGCCCCACCACATGCGCATCAATTCCGAGCTTCGTCAGTTCCGCCATCGCGCGCCGCGCCTTCACCCGCTCATAGGCCTCATCGTCATTCGACGGATCGTCCACCCAGGGCTCGCGCAGCTCCCGCAGATATTGCCGAAGCTCAAACCGTTCCTGCATCAACAGCGGCCGCACCCAGGTGATGCCGTCCGACACCCGCCGTCGCTGCATCCCCGTCAGCCCGTCGATCCCCGACGCCCGCGCCAGACGCATGAAAAACGTCTCCGCCTGATCGTCGGCGGTATGCGCCAGCGCGATGGTGGAAATCCCCTGCCCCTTGGCCCAGTCCGCCATGAGCCGATACCGCGCACGTCGCGCCGCGTCCTGAAGATTGCCGTCCGCCGTCTTCCCGGCCCAGTTCAATGTCGTGTGCCTGATCCGAAGCCGCTCGGACACCTCGGCTACGAACCGCGCTTCCTCTGCGGCCTCCGGGCGCAGCCCGTGGTTCACCGTCACCGCCTGAAGCCGCACTTTCTCTTCGCGCGCCCACTCACTCAGCAGATGCAGCAAAGCCATGCTGTCGCCGCCCCCGGAGACGGCCACGGCCAGATGATCGGGTTTCTCGAAGGCAAAGGCGGTGGCCACGAAATGGCGCAACATCGCCCGGTTCGTCTCCACCCCGGTCATGTGCTTACGGGCAGCCGAAGCCGCGCGCCTCCGTCGGAGCCTGCGCCGCAGCGGTTGATCCCGGGAAACGCGTACCTACCTCGTTATACATGACACAGGCCTTGTCGGTCTGGCCCAGCTTGCCCAAAGCGCCCGCCAGTTTCAAAAGCGCATCGGGCGCGCGCTCGCCTTCCGGGTTGCCGGAGAAACTGTCGAGATAGGCCCGCGCCGCATTGGCGGTATCGCCCGCCGCCGTCAGAGCCTCGCCCCGCATGTAATGCGCTTCGGCGGTCAGGTAACCGCCGGTGTAGGTCTGGGCAAAGGTGGCAAAAGCGTCGGCAGACGCCTGATACTGGCCTTGGTCATAAAGCGCCTTGGCGGCATCGAAATCGCTCTGTTCGGTCATGGCAAGATTGCTGCCGTCATCCATATTCGCCCCCGGTCCCGGAACGATCACATCTGTGGCCCCGGTCGCAGCGGTTTCACCGCCCAAAGGGCTCAGCGGCGGCAGGTTGCCGACATCGCAACCGCTCTCCAGCTCGCAAAGCCGGAAATTCAGGTCGTCCAACTGGTTGGTGCCGTCCTTGACCACCCGGTCGATGCGGAACTCCAACGCTTCGAGCTTCGCCGTCAGATTGGCCAGAGACGCCTCCATCAGGTCGACGCGTTGAAGCGTATCGGCACCCGCGAACTGCGTGTTCGGCGCGCCGGTGGTGGAGAGCTCGCGCTTGAGCTTGTTGATCTCGACGGACAGCACAGCCGCCTCCTGACGAATATCCGCCAGCGTCTGCGCATCCTGCGCCCAGAGAGCACCGCCAACGCAGCTCAGCGCCAGCACCGCGCCAAAGATCGTCGCTTTCATCGCAAACTCTCCCTTTTCGCTTACATGCCGGCGCCAGCGGCGAGCACGGTCACCGCGCGACGGTTCTGGCTGTAGCAGCTTTCATCCGAACAGACGGCGAGCGGGCGCTCCTTGCCGTAGGGGATGGTTTTCAGACGCGAGGGGTTCACGCCCTGGCTGATCAGGTAATCCTGAACCGAGGCGGCGCGGCGGGCGGAAAGCGCAAAGTTGTATTCGCGGGTGCCCTGTTCGTCAGCATGGCCTTCGATGATCGCGGTGTATCCCGGGTTGCTGTTCAGCCAGTTGGCCTGACCGGCCAGAATGGTGCGCGCCTCATCCGAAACCGTAGATTGGTCCACGGCAAAAAGCACGCGGTCGCCCACGGTCTGGTTGAAATAGGCGATCGAGGTCGGATCGGACACCGACCCGTCCATCAGGCCATTGGCACCGACGCCATTGGCGGAAGAGCTGCCGTTGTTGCCGAAACGGCCGGGGTTGGTACAGGCGGAAAGGCCAAGGGCCGCGACCAGAAGAAACGCGCGGGAGGCTTTGGAGGTCAGAAACTGGGACATGGATGATCCTTTGGGAGGCTCGGAACTGCTCTGGTTTGGACTATAGCAGCCTCCCCTGGACTTGGGGAGGGTGCAGAATTTCACTTAAATGTTTTGCCCATCCGGGCGGCGCAGACAACACATCGGTGCGCCATGCCCCCGTCGAACGGGGTCCGACAAAAGTCCGACGCAAGGCCGACACTTATCCGACACGCAAATTTCACTTCAACAGCGGCGACCAGGCCGGATCGGAAGCGCCCGCCGTGGTCGGCACACGTTTCAGGTTCCGCCCGGAAATGTCGACGGTGTAAAGCGCGCTTTCGCCGCCCGTGCCCTGACTTTCCCGGGTGAACATGATCACCCGGCCATTGGGCGCCCAGCTCGGGCCTTCGTCGAGGAAGGACGCGGTCAGCAGGCGCTCTTCAGAGCCGTCGGTGCGCATCACGCCGATGTGGAACCGACCCTGATTTTGTTTCGTGAAAGCAATGAGATCACCGCGCGGAGACCACACCGGCGTGCCATAGCGCCCGATCCCCGAAGAGATCCGCCGCGCCTCACCGCCGCCCGCGGGCATGATATAAAGTTGCTGCGTGCCGGAACGGTCGGATTCGAACACGATCTGCATACCATCGGGCGAAAAACTCGGCGCGGTCTCGATGGCGGGCGTGTTGGTCAGCCGGGTGATCTGCGACGAGGCGATGTCCATACGGTAGAGATCGGTGTTCGACCCCGTGGACATGGAATAGACGATGGAGCGTCCGTCGGGCGAGAACCGCGGCGCAAAGGTCACGGATTCGGCCGGAACCGGCAGGCGCGTGCGCGTCACCGTGCCGACGTCGAGCATCATGATCTGCGGCGTGCCGGTTTCATAGGAGGTGTAGAGCACCCGGTCGCCCGTGGGGGAAAAACGCGGTGCGAAGACGATGTAATGGTCGTCGGTCAGGTATTGAAGCCCCGCCCCATCGTAATCCATCACGCCCAGGCGTTTCTTGCGGTCGTTCTTCGGCCCGGTCTGCGACACGAAGACCACGCGGCTGTCGAAATAACCGCCCTCGCCGGTGATCCGGGAATAGACCACATCGGCCACCTTATGCGCGATCCGGCGCCAGCTCGTGGTCGAACCGCCGAGTTGCAACCCAGAGCCCAGCGGCGCTTCGGCATAGACGTCGAAGACCCGGAACTTGACCGACAGGTTGCCCGCGCTGTCCATGCTCACAGCCCCGGTCACCAGCCCCTGCGCGTTGATCGCTTTCCAGTCGGCATATTGCACGGCAGCGCCGAAATTCGTCACCTGCGAGATATAGGCCGAGGACGGGATTTCCCGGAACAACCCGGTGCCCACGAGATCGGCGGCGATCACTTCGGAAATCTGCCGGGCGTAGTCGGCGGCCTGCGGCGTCTCCGCCACGAAATCCGGCAAGGCGAGCGGCAGGGGTTCGATCACCCCGCGCGTGATGTCGAGTTTCAGCGGGCCCGGGTCCTGTGCGAAAGCGGGCGCGGTTCCTGCGAAGGAGAGCGCTGCGGCAACGGCACAGCCAAAAGCAGTCAGGCGTTTCATTTAAACCTCATCTGTTCGGGATCGAACGTCATTTCGATATTGCGCCAATGGGCATATTTTTCCACCGGCAAGGGGAATCCTTTCGCCCCACAGCGGATAATCGCGCGTCGGGCCACCTCGAAAGCGGCTGTCGCGCCCGCCTCCGTGCCTCCCGTGTGGGACAGGAGTTTGATAGAACCGGCTTGCGGCGTGCCATCTTCATTCATCGCGACACCCACCGTGATCACGGTGCGCATCGCATCGGTCGACATCGCACCGACGTTCCAGCATTGCGACACGGCCACCCGCATGCCCTCGCGCTCGCCTGCGGTCAGCGGCGGACCGACCGGGCGTTCGGGAGCGGCAGGGCTTCCGACGCTCTCGGCAGCCAGGGCCGCAGCGGCGGCAGCGGCGGCTTCGGCGACGGCATCCGAACTGTCTTGCTTCGGCTCGGCCTTCGGTTCGGCTGCGGGCACGGCGGGTTTCGGCGTCTCCTGCGCTTTCTCCGCCGCTGCCGCCTGCGCCGCCAGATTGGCCGGGCGCGATTTCGGACGCGGCGAGGTCGACATGCCCGACGGTTTCTCCGCCTCGGTCACGATCTCTGTCGTTGTCTCCTCTGGCGCGGCTTCCTCAACCTTCTCCTCAACCACCTCAGGACTCTCGCTTTCCTCGTTGGCGGCTTCGACCGGCGCGTCGGAAATTTCCGGCTGCGGTTCGGGCGCGGTCACCACCTGATCGGCGATGCGCGGCACCGGGCGTGGCGTCGGTTTGCGATCCGGAATGTCGGGCAGGCCCGCACCCGGATCCTCGAGCGAAATCTCCGGTTCGGCCTGCGGACTCGGCGGCGTCGGCTGCACCTCGACCGGCGGCGTCACAGCCTCCGGCGTGACGGGCTTCGGCTCGGGCGCGGTGGGCGGCGGTGTCTCCGGTGTACTCGGCGAGGGCTTCGTCTCTGCGGGCTGGCTCACTTCCGGCGCGCTTTCCGTTTCCGGCGCGCGCATCTCCGGGGCCACCTCATAGGTGTCGGGCGCCGTACTCTGCGCCACGAGGGCGGCGTATTCGCTCTCGGAGATCAGCGCCACCTCCTGTACGGACACGTCCGTGGGCTCCTCGGGATGCAGGAACAGCCCCCCGAACAGCACATAGGCAATCAGGCCGATATGGCCCGCGCCGGAGATATATTGGCCCGCGTTCACGCGTTTTGCCCCTTAGTTTCCGGACCCGTCGAGACGCGGCCCGCCCTGCTCGGTCACAAGACCGATGGAGCGAAACCCGCCCGCGTTCAATGCGCCCATCACCTGAGCCACACGAGCGTAGGGCACCGATCCGTCGGCGCGCAGGAAGATTTTATCGTCCTGACGCTCGGCGGCGATGGCTTTGAGCTTGGTCACAAGATCCTCTTCGGGGGTCTCGTTCGCCATCAAGAGAACCTGCCCATCGGCGGTGAGCGTGATGGTCAGCGGTTCCTGTTCTTCCTGCGGCAGGGCCGTTGCCGCCGTTTCCGGCAGCTCGATGGGCACACCCACGGTCATCATCGGCGCGGCCACCATGAAGATGATCAGCAAAACGAGCATGACGTCGACGAAAGGCGTGACGTTGATCTCGCTCATCGCGGCGGGGCGACGACGGCGCCCTCTGCGACCGCCTCCCCCCGATTTCTGAATGACACCGGCACCCATCTTAACTGTCCAGCTCGCGCGACAGGATGGTGGCGAATTCGTCGGCAAAGGCCTCGTAGCCGCCAAGGATACGTTCGCTGTCGGCGTTCAGCTTGTTGTAGAAGATCACCGCCGGAATAGCGGCCAGAAGACCAAGCGCGGTTGCCAAAAGCGCCTCCGCGATCCCCGGCGCCACGACGGCGAGGTTGGTGGACTGCGCCATGGCGATGTCCTCAAACGCGGTCTTGATCCCCCAGACCGTGCCGAAGAGACCAACGAACGGCCCGGTGGAACCGACGGTCGCGAGGAAGGACAGACCTTTGGTCATCTCTTCGCTCTCTTTGGCGATCGCCACATCCATCGACCGGTCGATCCGTGACTGGGCGCCTGCGATCAACCCGCCATCTGCGCGATGCGACCTCCGCCATTCGGTCATGCCGGCAGAAAACACCCGCTCCGGCGCAGACATCGGCCCGCCGGAGATCTGGTCATACAGCTCATCCAAGGGCTCGCCCGACCAGAAGGCCTGATCGAAAGCCGCCGCCTCGGCACGGGCTTTTTTGTAGGAAATGAATTTCTGGATGATGATCGACCATGACCAGAAAGAGGCCACGATCAGCATCAGCATCACGATTTTCACGGTGAAGGTGGCGCGCATGAAAAGCGCGAGCAAGGAGAAGTCGATCTCCTGCGCCATCGCAAGGGTTTGTTGGTCCATGAACCTGCTCTTTAATCGCCTTTATGGGCCGCATTTGCACGGCTCTCATCATTACCCCCGATTCTATCGCATCGTCAGGGGGAGCGCCAACACGAACATGTGAGGCGAGGCAGGAATTTGCGGAATTTCGACAGTTCAGTGCAGATTTCGGCGGAGATTTGCCGGAAGACGCGCCGGATGACCGGTTGCGGTGAGCGCCACGATGGTCACCTGTGCCGAAAACAGCACATCCTCGCCGCGTTTGACCACCTGGGTCATCACGATCCGCGCCCCTGTCATGGCCTCCAAAGCGGTTTCCACAGTGAGATCGTCATCGAATTTCGCAGGCGCGAGGTAATCCGCCTCGACCCGGCGGACGGCAAAGACGATCCCATCCTCCTCCTTCAGCTTGACCTGATCAATGCCCAGATCGCGCACCCATTCGGTCCGCGCACGTTCGATGAACTTGAGGTAATTGGCGTAATAGACGATGCCCGCGAGATCGGTGTCCTCGTAATAGACATGGACGGGAAATCTGTGGGTCATCGTCTTGGCCTTTCGTTTTGGTCACGACCCTATTGGCCGAGCGGATAGCTCGCAAGGGTCTCATAAAGCGCGCCTTCATGCGTGAGGTGCGACTGCACCATCTCGACACTTGCAGCACGGAAAGCCGGGACATGAAAAGCGCCCTGTTGCGTCAGAAATCGCTCCAACTCATCGCGCTCGCCAAAGCCCAGCCGTTGAAACCGGCGCAGGGTGACATGCGGGCGGAACCTTTCGTGCGACAGTTCGATGCCAACCGCCCGCGCTGCCTGCCGGACTTTCTTGTGCAAATCGCTGAGCGCTTCATTTGGCCGCACGGCGGCAAAGAGCAGGCGCGGCTTGTCGCCACCGAAGAGGTCGAGCCCGTCGATGGCGATCTCAGGCGCAGACAGATACAGCCCGGACAGTTCCTCGTGCAGATCGGCCAGAAGCTCTTCCGGCTGCTCATCGAGAAACGCGAGCGTGATATGCATATTCTCCGCCGGTACGACCCGCCCGAACCGAAGCCCCGCCGCCAGTTCTTCAAGCCGATCGCGCAAATCTTCCGGCAGAGGAATGCCGACAAAGACTCTCACCGGCCTGTCATCCCGCAATGACCCGCGCATAGAGCCTGAGCGCGTGTGACGCCTCCCGCGCAGCATTGGGCAGCATCGGATCGTAGGCCGCACGCAGCACATTGGCCACATCCGGGCGCACCACCGTGCCCTCGGGCGCAACGGCCAGCGGGCTGTCCTGAGTGAATTCCATATCCGACCACAACAACATCGCCTGTACCGCCTGGCTGAGTGCGATCACCTCGGCAGGCACCTCATCCATCGCGCCGCCCATGCGCACGAAGGTGAAACAGGCCTTGATCGCACCTTGGTCGTCGAACCGAAACGCACGGTACTGATGCGCACCACGCGTTTGCAAAGCCGCCACCCGCGCCTCCAGATCGGGGATCAGATCGCCCATATGCGGGACGTCCAACAGCTCCGCCCAATCGGACAGAAAAAACACCATGAGGTTGCTGCCCAACTCCGGGTCCATTTCCTCGATCCGGTGCCCCGCGATGGCGACACAGGCTTCGATGGCGGATTTCACCGTCACCAGCGTCTCTTCCTCGACACCAAAGACAACCGGCGCAATCGGCCGCCCCCAGCGCGCAAAGACATAGTCGCCGTTCGAACGGGTGAAAAACTCTTCGATACGTTCCGGTGTGATCTCGCTCATGTGGCCCTCTCGCGTCTCTTGCCGTCCTTTTGCTACAGCGCGACTTGCGCGGCAACCCCTGCCCCGCGTAACCTCCGGCACAGACAAGACGAGGCACATCATGAGCAAGACGATCTACATCCTGAACGGTCCCAACCTGAACCTTCTGGGCAAACGCCAACCGGAGATTTACGGCCATGACACGCTCGAAGATGTCGAGGCGCTTTGTGCCGCCGAGGCCGCAACGAATGACCTCGACGTGGTTTTCGCCCAGTCGAACCATGAGGGCGAGATCATCGAGCTGATCCATGAAGCCCGCGAAAAAGCCGCCGGCATCGTCATCAACCCGGCGGCCTACACGCATACTTCGGTCGCCATTCTCGACGCGCTCAACACCTTCGAAGGCCCGGTGATCGAGGTCCATATCAGCCAGGTCCACAAACGCGAGGCCTTCCGCCATCATTCCTATGTCTCGATGCGCGCCGATGCGGTCATGGCCGGGTTCGGGATCAATGGCTACCGTCTGGCCGTGGCGCAGATGGGACACCTTCTGGGCTAAATCTCACTCGGTGTGATCGACAAACACCTGAATGATCGCCTGCGGCAGCGGCTGGTTCTGGGCATCGCCATAAAACCGCAGCCCCGCGGGCGGCTCAAATTCCGAACGGTCGATCACCGCCACCATGGCATGCCCATCCCGGCTCATCGCCAAGGCGCCTTCGAGAGAACCGCAGGCATCGGTCTTGCAACCACTCGCCACAAGCCAGTCGCCTTGCCACTCCAGCAAGCTCGCCTGCTCAAAGAGCGCCCGAAGATCGAGCAGGCCCACCGGCCCTACGGTCGCAAGAAACCGCCCCTCCCAAGCCGGATCGTTGACCAAAAGCTTCGGATGCTGCCCCTGCCACTCGGCGACCTGCGTAAAGCCCAGCGATTTCGGAGGGCCCAGCTCCTCATGAAGCTCATGCCCCACGAGCCAATAGCGCACATCCCCACTCTGACCTGGCTCCGTCGCCGGAGAGATCACCTCGATCCCGCGCTCTGTCACCAAGGCTTTGCCGTCGTCGTGACAGGTCCCGAACATGTCAGAAACCCAAACCGGCTCGCTCCCGGCATCGACATAAACCCATTGCTTCGGACAGCCCGTCCCGCCGGAGGCCAAGAGGATCAGCAACACATCCCCATCCTGCGCCGCAATGTCGAGGTGATCCGCCGCTTGCGGCAAATCGACCGCCTCATCCGCGAGATAAAGCGCATCCGTGTCAAACGGCCCGAGCGGCAAGATCTCGGCCACGCCCACCGAGGTCTCCACCCGGTCTGCCGCCAAAGCGACACACGGCAAAGCGCTCAGAACGAACGACAGAACGAAAAGACGCATGGCCCCTCACCTCAAAGGAATTCGACCCATTTGCGCGCAAACGCCCCGGAAAGGTCAACCCCATCCGTTTCCTTTGCTGCCGCAAATACTCACTTTCCGAACAGGTCCGACTGGTCCGGCGCTTTCGGAGCCTCAAGCCCCAGATGTTTCCACGACTTCTGAGTCAACATCCGTCCGCGCGGGGTGCGCTGAATGAGACCCTGCTGCAAAAGATAGGGCTCAATCACATCCTCAATCGCATCGCGGGACTCGGAGAGGGCCGCCGCCAAGGTCTCGACACCCACGGGCCCGCCGCCGTAATTCTCGGCGATCATCCCGAGATACCGCCGGTCCGCGCCATCGAGGCCAATAAGGTCCACCCCAAGCCGCGTGAGCGCCCCGTCGGCCAGAGATTTGGTAATCCGCCCGTCGCCTTCGACCACCGCGAAATCCACCACCCGGCGCAAAAGCCGCCCGGCGATCCGGGGCGTGCCGCGCGCCCGTTTGGCGATCTCATGCGCCCCGTCCGCATCCGCAGGCACGCCCAAAAGTCGCGCGCCACGGGTGACGATCTCGTGCAGCTCTTCTGTGGTGTAAAATTGCAACCGCGTCGGAATGCCGAAACGGTCGCGCAAAGGTGTGGTCAAAAGCCCAAGCCGCGTGGTCGCCCCCACAAGCGTAAAGGGCTGCAACTCGATCCGCACGGTGCGCGCGGCGGGGCCTTCGCCGATCACCAGATCGAGCTCGAAATCCTCCATCGCCGGGTAAAGCACCTCTTCGACCACCGGGTTCATCCGGTGAATCTCGTCGATGAACAACACATCGCGCGCCTCAAGGTTCGTCAGGATCGCCGCCAGATCGCCCGCTTTCGCCAAGACCGGGCCGGAGGTCATCTTGAAATTCACGCCCAACTCGCGCGCCATGATCTGTGCCAGTGTGGTTTTGCCGAGGCCGGGCGGGCCGTGGAACAGCACATGGTCCATCGCCTCTTCGCGCATCTTTGCGCTTTCGATGAACACACGCAGATTGGCGCGGGCTTCCTGTTGGCCGATGAATTCCTCAAGCGCCTGCGGGCGCAGGGCACGGTCGGCATCCTGCGGCTGGCGCTCGGGGCGCAAAGTGGGATCGGGGCTTTCCATCTCTTACCCTTTCGGCGCAAGCAGGCGCAGCGCAGCTTTGATCAGGATGGAGGTGTCCGCCTCAGGCGCGTCTTGGGCAGATTGCGCCACGGCCTGCGCTGCGTCCGACGGAGAATAGCCGAGGTTTTGCAGGGCGGACAGGGCTTCGGCCTCTGCCGATGCATTGGCCTTCGCGGGCGCTTTCTTCGGCGCGGGTTTGGCGGCGGGCGCGTTGCTTTCAATCACCTCGACCGTCTCCGGCGCTTCCAAAGCCTCCGACAATTTGCCGCCCATCGACATCACCGTCGGCGCCTTATCTCTCAACTCATTGACCACACGCTGCGCAATCTTCGGCCCGACGCCCGGCGCGGCTTTGACCGCCGTCCAGTCGCCCAGCGCAATCGCCCGCCCTGTCGCCTCCGGTCCAAGCGTGCCAAGGATCGCCATGGCGGCTTTCGAGCCGATGCCCTGAACGGAAATCAGCAGGCGATACCATTCTTTTTCCAACAAGGACGTGAAGCCGAAAAGTTGCAGATTGGTCTCCTGCACCAGCATATCGGTGTAAAGCGCGACCGGCGCACCGCGCCCCGGCAGCGACATCCGCGTGCGCTCTGAGACATAGACGATATAGCCGACGCCGCGCACGTCGATCAGGACATGATCCGTGCCGATATAATCGATGACACCCGTGAGTTTGCCGATCATGAGGCGGCCTTTCTAAGCGCGTCTTGCAGCCGCGAGGAGGATTGCGCGTGATAGGAATGGGTGATCGCGATGGCCAAGGCGTCAACGGCATCCGGGCCTTCGAGTTTCGCTCCGGGCAATTGCAGCTTGATCATATGTTCGACCTGTTGCTTGGCGGCGTGGCCGACGCCGACGACGGTCTTTTTCACCGCGTTGGGGGCATATTCGCCGATGGGAATGCCCGCACGCGCCGGAACCAAAAGCGCAACAGAGCGCGCTTGGCCGAGTTTCAGCGTCGCGACGGCGTCCTTGTTGACAAAGGTCTGCTCGACGGCGGCGCTGTCGGGACGGTAGGTCTCGACGATGGCGGTGAGCTGATCGAAGAGCGACAAAAGCCGCGTGGCGAGATCGTCGGAAGAGGCCGAGCGGCAGATGCCGTTGGCGACATGGCTGATACGGGGCCCTGCGACATCAATGATGCCCCAACCCATATTGCGCAGCCCGGGGTCGATGCCCATCACACGCATGGTCTCACCTGCTCGTTTTATTCGTTACGAATTGGTTAGCACGAAACGAGAACATTTGCCAAGGCTGGTTTGCCTGAAGCCCCTCGTTTCCACCGGAGCGCTGATCCGCCGCCAAAGGTGGCGAGCCCTGCGACCGCATGACCGGCGATCAGCCCACCCACTGCGGAGGCTCCGCCGCGAGCAGATATAAAAAGTGAAAACCCGCACCGGAGGGCGGTGCGGGTTTTGACGTGGCAGGGATCGGGCGGCATGGAGGGAAACAGCCATCCGACCCCCGATGAATATTTCTCAGCTCAGAAGCATTTTGCCCTGAAGCGCCAGCCAGACGGTGATCTGGTCGGCATGCATGACCCAGGCCGCGGCGCGCTCAACCGCCGTCCCCTGCGCCAGTTCATCAACCCGCATCGCATAAGACGCAGCTCCGAGGCTCGCATAAAGTGCCGCCTTGAAGGCAATCACCCCGGCAAGGGCGAAAAACACCAGATAGAGCGGCCGCCGCATCCCGCGACGACGCGGGCGGGCGATGATAAGACCATCCTGGTTAACCGAATAAACCGCGCCACGCTTGAGCGCGCGCCTGCGCGCCTCAATGCGAGTGAGCCGTTTCTCCAATTGCTGCGAACCGGCATAAGCCATGGCAGCCTCCTCGTGAACATCGGCCCCCACCGACTGAGACATTCTTGCGGCGAAATGTGGCGAAATTGGGGCAAACGGGGCGAGAAGGAGGTTTTTGCCTTTGATTTTAGGCAGTTCGCACCATCGTTAGCGTCGTCCAGTCAACAATCTCCTGGCGCTCCACAAGATTAAATCCGGAGCGTGTATAAACCTCGACAACCTCATCGGCCTGCGGATTGAGAATCCCGGAGAGAATCACATGCCCGCCCGGTCGCACGTTCGCCGCCATGTCGGGAGCGAGCGCCACCAGAGGTCCCTTGAGGATATTGGCGAAGACCAGATCGAAGGGCGCTTTCTCCGACAGAACCGGATGATTGAACCCGGCCGCTTCGAGACAGATCACCCGACCGGCAAGATCGTTGGCCCGCACGTTGCTTTCGGCCACTTCGACCGCCACCTCGTCGATGTCGGAGGCATAGACCGTCTTGTCAGAGATCTTCGCCGCCGCCATCGCGAGCACAGCCGTGCCACAACCGATGTCGGCCACGTTGTCGAAGCTCTGCCCCTCCGCCATCAGATGATCGAGCGCTTTCAAACACCCAAGCGTGGTGCCGTGATGCCCGGTACCAAAGGCCATGGCCGCCTCGATCAGCAGGCCGATCTTGTCGGCGGGCAGCGTGTCGGCGTCATGCGAGCCGTAGACATAAAAGCGCCCGGCCTCCACAGGGGCCAGATCGCGGCGCACCTTGGCGACCCAATCGGTTTCCGGCAGTTCGGAGATGACGAAATCCGGCGCATCGTTGGCCTTAGCCAGAAGCGCCAGAGCGATCTCGTCGGGGGCTTCGGTAAAATAGGCGCCGACCTCCCAAAGGCCCGATCCGTCCTCGATCTCGAAGACACCGACGCCGGTCGGTTCCGGATCGAGAAATTCGAGCGCGTCGCCGATGGCTTCAGCGGGGGCTTTGCCCTTGGTCTTGGTGAAAGCGGTAAAGGTCGGCATGGCGGCACTCCGGACTTGGGTTTCCCCTAGGAGGTTTTCCCTGGGTGGTTTCCCCTGCCTTAGCCGCCCGGCGGGATTTTCACAACCCGCCGCCGGTTCTGGCCCAACTACGCGGGACTGTCGGGCCGCTCCATCTCTTCGTTCCACTGCACGGAGCGCTCCATCGTCAAACCGACCGGGCAACTCACCCCGGTGCCGCCAATGCCGCAATAGCCATTCGGGTTCTTCGCGAGATATTGCTGATGATAGTCCTCCGCAAAATAGAACTCGCCCGCGGGCAGAACTTCGGTCGTGATCGCACCGAACCCCTTGTCCTGCAACAACACGTTATAGCCCGCAAGGCTCGCCTCCGCTTCACGGCGCTGCGCGTCAGAGGCCCAGTAGATGCCCGAGCGGTACTGCGTGCCGCGGTCATTGCCCTGACGCATGCCCTGGGTCGGATCGTGGTTTTCCCAGAAGGTCTTCAAAAGCGTCGCGTAACTCACCTTTGTGGGATCGTAGACCACGCGCACCACCTCGTTGTGGCCGGTCTTGCCGGAGCAAACTTCCTCATAGGTCGGGTTCGGCGTATAGCCCGCGGTATAGCCCACCGCCGTGTTCACCACGCCCGGCACCTGCCAGAAGATGCGCTCGACGCCCCAGAAACAGCCCATACCGAACACCGCCTCCGCGCAGCCTTCGGGCACCGGTGTCACAAGCGGCACATGCAGAACGAAATGCTCTTCCGCCGTTGGGATCGCGTCGGGACGCCCCGGCAACGCTTCATCGGGCGTGGGCATGGTGAGTTTCCTGGTCAGAGCGGCAAACATGGCAGTCCTCCGTATGTGCGGTTTGTCCTGCAATATAGTCCGCAATCGGCCCTGCGCCAATCGTCCCGTCATCACACACGAATGGCCGGAGGCTCACTCCGCCGGAGCCACCTCACGCACGCGCGGCAAAAGACGCCATTCATTGCCCTTTTCCGGATGCCGCGGGATCAGCGCGGACAGCCCCACCGACCCCATCGCCAGCGCCGCCGCAAGGCCGAACACCGCCCCCGGAGACACCACCCAGAGATAGCCCAGAAGCGCAGGAAGGAAGACCGCCGCGATGTGGTTGATCGTGAAAGCCACAGCCGCAGTCGGGGCGATGTCCTCGGGGTCGGAGATCTTCTGGAAATAGGTTTTGAGCGCGAAAGCCAGACCGAACAGCATGTGGTCGATCACATAAAGTGCTGCCGCCACGAGCACGCCCCACCCGAGCCAGTAGATCCCGCCATAGGCCAGGAACACCAGCGTCAGCCCGATATATTCGAGCATGAGGACAAAACGTTCCCCCTTGATGAAGACGATCTTCCCCATCATCGGCGCGATGATCATATTGGCGAGATAGTTGATCAGGAACAGGCCGGTGATCTCTTCGACGCCAAGCCCGAATTTCTCGACCATCATGAAGGCCGCGAAAACCACGAAAATCTGCCGCCGCGCACCTGCCATGAACTGAAGCGCATAATAGAGCCCATAGCGGCGTTTCAGAATGAGCTTCTTGGCCTGCGGATTAGGCGCTTCGAACTGCGGATAGGCATAAAGCGCGAAGAGCGCCACGAGCGCGGTAAACCCGCCCGAGACCAGATAGACCAGATTGTAAGACAGATCGAAGGTCTTCCACGTCAGAACCAAAAGCCCATAGGCCACCAGAGAGGCCGCCGAGCCCGCCGCCAACAGACGCCCGAGCACAATCGGCGCCCGCTCTTTCGGCAACCATTGAAGCTGAAGCGACTGGTTCACAGTCTCGTAATAGTGAAAGCCGATGGAGGAGAGCATGGTGATGGTCAGGATCCCGCCCAATGAGGGGAACCAGGCAGTCACCGCCGTCGCCGCCCCCAGAAGCAGGAGCGACACCACGCCCAGAACCTGTTCGCGCACGATCATGATCAGCGCGATCACCCCGATGGCCAGAAAACCGGGAATTTCCCGCACCGTATGAAGCCAGCCGATCTGAACGCCGGTGAAACCCGCCACTTCGATGACGAAATTGTTCAGAAGCGCGTTCCATGTGGCAAAAGCCACAGGCATGGCGAAGGCCATCAGGAACAACAGGGACTCCGGCCGCCGCCAGCGCGGCAGGTGGGAGACGTCGGAGAGGGAGATGGGAGCGTTTTTCATGTATACGCAATAAAAGACGCCGTGAGACCTGCCCAGAGAGATTTCCTGCACAGGGTGCCGAGTGCGAACGCTCAGCTCCCGAGTTTCCTGATCACATCCTCACGCAGATACTCCCAAAGCCCATTGTGATCCCAGCGCTCCCGGTTGTGAGTCAACCACTCGCGCAAGATGGGCTCCTCCTGTACCGTGCAGTCCCCATCGCGAAACTGGACCAGGAGTGCTGACACAAGATCCAGCCCTTTCGCAGACCGAGTTTCGTTTGGCTCACAAAGTTCCAATGCCTCAAGGAGCGCCTGCGTATCATATTCTGCAAGGATCAAATCTTCATCCTGAGAAAGGAAGTACTCATCCTCATGTGCGATCCAATAGGCCAGCGCCTCCGGCGACACACCAGAATACGACACACTTGAGCCCCACGTATCCTTCCCCCCACACCAGATACATGAAAACGGAATTTCCATACGCACGCTTTCGAGATGACCGGCAACCTCGTCCAGAAACCGTTCGTTCTCCCCCTTGCAATCCCTGCATGTCCACATCTGATGAACGGAATAAGCCGTTTGGGCCGTTTCCCGGGTTTTGAAAATATCCGCCCCCTTGTCACGGACCCACCTGGCAATCCGCGCTTCTTCCATGCGGCGCATGTTAATCGCGTCGGAGCCCCGCCGTTTGGTCTCGGCGGAATCTCGTCTTATTTGCCTCCCGACATCGCGCTTTCTTCGCGCATAGTTTCGCAACTGAGAAAACAACGATCTCAAAACACTTCGCCTTCCAATACCTGCGGCATTACTGATTACATTGGCATGAAACCTGATCAAAGCCAAATCGTTGCATCGCGAACAGAGCCCTTTAAACTTGCACGAAATCTGTGTGCGGAAGGAGGAGAAAAACCATGGATATTCTGACCCTTGTCGAGGGTATCGGGGAAAGCCCGACGACCGCTCTGTTCGGCCTGTTGACCGGGCTTATTTTCGGCGTCTCGGCGCAACGCTCGCAGTTCTGCCTGCGCGCAGCCACGGTCGAGTTTGCCCGAGGTCGCCTCGGCCCGAAGGTCGCCGTCTGGTTCCTCACGCTCTCCACCGCCATCGTCTGGGTGCAAGGCGCCCAGCTTATGGGCCTGTTCCGCGAAGCCGACGCCCGCGTCATGGCGGTGCCCGGGTCTTGGTCCGGGGCGATCATCGGCGGGCTGATGTTCGGCGCGGGTATGGTGATGTCGCGCGGCTGTTCGGGACGTTTGCTCGTGCTCGCCTCCACCGGCAATCTGCGCTCGGTTGTCTCGGGCCTGATCTTCGCCGTCACCGCCCAGATGAGCCTCCATGGCATCCTCTCGCCTTATCGCGACCGGCTCGCCTCGCTCTCGATCACCGGGAGCGAAAACGTCAATCTCCTGAACGCACTTCACCTTCCAAGCGGCTCCGGCCTAGCCCTCGGCCTCGCCTTTGCGGCCCTCGCGCTCTTTCTCGCCGTCAAAAACCAGATCGGGCCGAAAACATGGATTTTCGCCTCGGGCGTGGGCTTTGCCGTCGCCGTCGGCTGGTATCTCACATGGCAACTGGCGCAGGTCGCCTTCGATCCCGTGCCGGTCTCCTCCGTCACCTTCTCCGGCCCCTCGGCCAACACGCTGATGTTCTTTCTCGACCGCAACGCCGTTCTGGAATTCGACGTCGGCCTCGTTCCGGGCGTGGTGATCGGCGCTTTTGCCACCTCGATGATAGCGGGTGAATTCCGCTGGCAAAGCTTCGATTCCGTCCCCGTCATGCGCCGCTCGATGATCGGGGCGGTGCTCATGGGCTTCGGCGCGATGCTGGCGGGCGGCTGCGCCATCGGCAATGGCGTCACCGGCAGCTCGGTCTTCGCCGCCACAGCCTGGCTCGCGCTGTTCTGCATGTGGATCGGCGCGATTGCCACAACACTTCTGATCGACAAACAGGCAGATCCCGCACTGGCCTGTTAATGCTTCTTTTGTCTAACAATATCCCCGGGTGAGCTTGGCGCGGGGAACCCGCGCCAAGTGAGGGGCAGCGCCCCTCACCCTCACCAGAACGATTGCGGATCAATATCAACCTGCAAACGCACATTGGCGGGCAGTTTCACCTGCCCGATCCACTCCGAAATCGCCACCTGGATCGGCGCGCTTTTGTCGGCCTTGACCAAGAGCCGTATGCGATGCCGCCCGCGCACCCGCGCAATCGGCGCAGGTGCCGGGCCGAAAAGCTGGGCGTTTATCCGCTGCAAAGGCCCGGCAATGCGCGCCAGATGATTGGCAACATCGGAGACCACAGCCAAATCCGGCCCCGACAGGATAATCCCCGCCATCCGGCCATAGGGCGGCACGCCCGCCATCTTGCGTTCGGCGGCCTCGGCGCGCCAAAACCCTTCCTCATCGCCCGCGAGAATGGCCCGGATCACCGGATGCTCCGGCTGATAGGTCTGGAGCAAAGCCACGCCCTTTTTCTCCGACCGCCCCGCGCGCCCCGCCACCTGTCGCATCAGCTGAAACGTCCGCTCGGCGGCGCGCAGATCGGAGCCTTGCAGTCCCAGATCGGCGTCGATCACGCCCACAAGCGTGAGGTTCGGAAAATTGTGCCCTTTGGCGACCAATTGCGTGCCGATGATGATATCCGTGTCGCCCTCGGCAATCAGCCGGATTTGTTCCTTCAAAGCCCGCGCCGAGGCAAAAAGATCCGACGACAGCACGGCGCATTTCGCTTCCGGGAACCGCTCCGCCACTTCCTCGGCCAGCCGCTCCACGCCGGGTCCGACCGGCGCAAGACGCCCCTCGACGCCACAGGAGGGGCAGGCCTCCGGCATCGGTTTTGTTTCGCCGCATTGGTGGCACACGAGGCGTTTGAGGAACCGGTGCTCGACCATCCGCGCATCGCAATGGTCGCATTGGATTTGATAGCCACAGGCCCGGCAAATCGTCACCGGCGCATAGCCGCGACGGTTGAGAAACAGGAGCGACTGCTCGCCCTTCTCCATCCGCTTGCGCACCGAGCCGACCAGCGCGTCAGAAATAAACCGCGTCGCCGGAAGTTTCTCGCTCCGCATGTCGATCGCGTGCATATCGGGCATCACGGCGGGGCCATAGCGGCTCTCCAAATCGAGGCGCTTGTACTTCCCGGCCTCGACATTCGCCCATGTTTCCAGCGAGGGCGTCGCAGAAGCCAGAACCACCGCCGCCGAACAGAGCGACGCACGCAAAACCGCCATGTCGCGGGCGTTGTAATGCACTCCGTCTTCTTGCTTGTAGGAGCCGTCATGCTCCTCATCGACGACGATCAGCCCGAGGTTCTGAAACGGCAGGTAAAGCGCAGAGCGCGCCCCGATCACCACCTGCGCACCGCCTTGGCCGACCATTTTCCAAACCCGGCGACGTTCGGTCATGGTCACGCCCGAATGCCATTCGGCGGGGCGTGCGCCAAAGCGTTCCTCGAAGCGGGTCAGAAAGGCGGAGGTCAGCGCGATCTCCGGCAAAAGCACCAAAGCCTGACGCCCATGGCGCAGACATTCGGCGACGGCTTCGAGATAGACTTCGGTCTTGCCGGAGCCGGTGACGCCTTTGAGAAGCGTCGTGGAATAGCGTTCAGCGGCCACTGAGTCGCGGAGCGCAGCGGCGGCTTCCGATTGCGCCTCGGTCAGGTCTTTGCCGGGGGCCTCCGCATCGAGACGGCGATAGGGCAGATCGCGCGGCGTGTCCTCTTCGAGGATCGCGCCCGAGGGCAGAAGCCCCTTGATCACCGACGTCGTCACATCCGCCGCATCCGCCAGTTCCTTGAGCGTAAAGGCCAGCCCGCCGTATTCTTCCAAAGTGTCCAGAACCTTGCGCCGCGCGTCGGTCTCGCGCGGCGGGCGGCCAGTCCCTCGCCGGTACACCTTGCGCATCGACGGCGGGTTCATCAGCCCCGGCGCACGGGTCGCCAGCCGCAGCATGGCGGGCATGGGCGTCAACGTGTAAGCCGCGACTTTCTCTAGGAAAAGCCGCATTTCTTCGCGCATGGGCGCAACATCGAGAACGGTCGAGACAGAGCGCGCCTTGGAGAGATCGAAGCCCCCCGCCCCCGCGCCCCAGACACAGCCCAAAACCTTGCGCGGCCCCAAAGGCACTTCGACATAGGCGCCAAGCTCGACCCCGCCCTCGGGCGCTTTGTAATCCAGCGTCCGGTCCAAGGGTTCGGTGGTCAGCACGGCGACAAGCGCGCCTTCGGGGAAGAAATCGGCATCCATGGATCAGAGATAGGAGGTTTGCTCGGGGCAAACCAGCCTCACTTTTGCAGTCTCCCCCTCCATGGCCCCCTTTCTCTGAAGCGCGCATTGCACTATGTACGCGCTAACAGTCAGGCGAAAGGAGAAGCGCCCATGAAATTCTTTGTCGATACCGCAGATGTCGATGCGATCCGCGAGCTCAACGATCTGGGCTTTGTCGATGGCGTCACCACCAACCCGTCCCTGATCAAGAAATCCGGTCGTGACATCCTCGAAGTTACCAAGGAAATCTGCGACATGGTGGACGGTCCGGTGTCCGCCGAAGTCGTCGCCCTCGATTACGATAGCATGGTCATCGAAGGCCGCAAGCTTGCGACCATCGCCGACAACGTGGTGATCAAACTTCCGCTGACGCTCGACGGCCTGAAAGCCTGCAAGACGCTCTCCGGCGAAGGTCATCAGATCAACGTCACGCTCTGCTTCTCCGTCAATCAGGCGATCCTCGCGGCCAAAGCCGGTGCGACCTTTATCTCTCCCTTCGTCGGTCGTCTCGACGACATCAACCTCGACGGGCTGGAGCTGATCGAAGACATCCGCACGGTTTACGACAATTACGGCTTCGAGACCGAAATCCTCGCCGCCTCGATCCGCAGCGTGAACCACATTTCCGATTGCGCGAAAATCGGCGCAGACGTGATCACCGCACCGCCCGCCGTGATCAAGGCCATGGCGAACCACATTCTCACCGACAAGGGTCTGGCGCAGTTCGTGAAAGACGCCGAAGACGCCGGGATCAAGATCGTCTGATCCGATCCGCTCAGAAAAATCAAAGAGTCCCCCGCGCCACAGGTTCGGGGGATTTTTTATGCCTGACGCGAGGACGGCCCCGCCTGCGGCCACAAACAATTGCGCCCGCCCCCGGTTTTCGGGCATAGTCGAAACAACGACCGGAAAACCGGCGGATCGAGACAGTAGACGAGGCACCATGAGTACCCAGCTTCCCCGGGCGATCACGCCCTTGGCCGATGAATTGCGCGAAAAGATCATCTCCGACCCGGATATGGTGCTCGAAGATCTGGACGTGATGCGCGCCCTGATCGCCGCGAATGAGCGTAGCACCGGGGCGAATGTGGTCGATCTGCGCGGGCTGGCGATGGAGCGGCTCGAAGAGCGGCTTGGGCGGCTCGAGGACACCCATCGCGGCGTGATCGCCGCCGCCTATGAGAACCTCGCCGGGACCAATCAGATTCACCGCGCCGTGTTGCAGCTTTTGCAACCGACGCAATTCACCGAATTCCTCAACGCGCTCTCAGGCGAGGTGGCCCAGACGCTGAGGATCGACAGCGTGAAACTTCTGCTCGAAACCAAGGTGACCGAGGAAGAGCCCGCCATTCATAAACTCGGCAAGGTACTCCTGACCGCCGAGCCCGGTTTCATCGAGACCTATATCACCTATGGCCGCAATGTGCCCGTGCGCCCCGTCACCCTGCGGCAGGTCTCGCCCGAGGCCGATCTGATCCACGGTGACGGCTTCGTCCATTCCGAAGCGCTGATGACGCTCGATCTCGGCCCCGGGCGTCTGCCCGGCCTGCTCATCTTCGGCGCGGAGGACCCGCATATGTTCCGCCCGACGCAGGGCACCGATCTTCTGGCCTTCTTCGCCGGTGTGTTCGAGCGGATGATGCGCCGTTACCTCGGATGAGCCTCGCGATTTCAGACGGCTTGCGGGATCGGCTTTCGAGCTGGCTCGATCACGAGCGAGCGCTGAAATCCGCCTCGGAGCACACGATCACCGCCTACGCGCGCGATGTCTCCGGCTGGCTGTCGTTTCTGGCCGGGCATGAGGGCGGCACCTTCGGCGTGGCCCAGATCGCCCGGCTCAGGATCACCGACATGCGGGCCTGGATGGCGCATGAGCGCAGCCGGGGCGTGGCGCCGCGCTCGCTGGCGCGGTCCTTGTCTGCGGTCAAGACTTTCACTCGCTGGCTGGCCGAACGCGACGGGTTCGATCCGACCGCGATCCTGTCCACCCGCTCGCCGAAATTCCAAAAGAAACTGCCACGCCCGCTGTCTCCGGACGCCGCCCGCGATATGCTGTCAACGGTCGAGATGCAGCATGACGAGCCATGGATCGCGGCGCGCGACGTGGCCGTGGTGACGCTGCTCTATGGCTGCGGGTTGCGGATTTCAGAAGCTCTGTCGCTGACCGGGAATGCCCTGCCTTTGGGCGAGGTCATTCGCATCGTCGGCAAGGGCGACAAGGAGCGGATCGTGCCGGTCCTGCCCGCCGCGCGCCGTGCGGTAGCCGAGTATGTCCGGCTTTGCCCCTATGAGATGACGCCCGACGCCCCGCTGTTTCGCGGCAAACGCGGCGGCGCGCTCAATCCCCGGCTGATCGCCAAGGTGACGGAAGCCGCGCGCATGCAACTCGGCCTTCCCGCCTCCGTCACGCCCCACGCCATGCGCCACTCCTTTGCAACGCACCTCTTGAATGCGGGCGGCGATCTGCGGGCGATTCAGGAGCTTTTGGGCCATGCCTCTCTGTCGACGACGCAGGCCTATACGGCGGTCGATGGGGCGCGTCTGCTCGAAGTTTACGATGCCGCCCATCCGCGCGCGAAAAAGGCGTGACGCTTTAATCCTCCTCACCTTTTGTTCACCTCTCTCTGCCTATGCTGAGCTAAGATCAGGGGAAAACGGGGAATGACATGTCAGAGACTGACACGGGACCGGAGGGTGAGCGACCGAAACTGCAAGAGGTCGCAACCGTCACACGCATCACTCAGGAAGATTTCCTTGCGCAACTCGCGCAGATCGTCGCGCTTTACGATCAGGACGGCGATGGCGTTCTGACCGATGAAGAATGGAAATGGGTGGAGGACGCGTTCCGCGACGCAGGGTGAAAAGTCAGGCACCTCCCTCGAAGGGCGAGAAATGAAAAAACGGGGCCGAAAGCCCCGTTTCAGTGTGTTCGATACTGGCCGCGCGCCTGAAACGCGTGACGTTTAGCCAAGCGCCTCGTCGCAGCGCCCGCAGACACCCGCGTGACCATGGGTGCCCACATCCGGCAGGATTTTCCAGCAACGCTGACATTTCTGCCCTTCGGCCTTCTCGAAAACGACGCCGATCCCCTCGACCTCGCCTTCGAGGCGGAAGGCCTCGTTCGGCGCCGGATCGCCCGTGAGCGTGATCCCGGAGGTGATGCAGAGATCGTCAAAGTCGATGGATTTCAGCGCCGCCAGAAGCGCCTGATCCTCGACATGCACCGTCGGTGCGGCTTCGAGAGACGCGCCGATCACCTTGTCACGACGCTGCACTTCGAGGGCGGCGGTCACGACGCGGCGTGCCTTGCGGATACCGGCCCATTTCGAGGCCAGAGCCCCATCAAGCCAGCCCGGCGCGGCCTCGGGGAAGTCCACGAGATGCACGGAGCTTTCGTCCCCCGGGAAGCGTTCCAGCCAGACTTCCTCCATCGTGAACACGAGGATCGGAGCGAGCCAGGTGGTCAAACGGTGGAACAGGATGTCCAGCACGGTCAGCGCCGCGCGACGACGATCCGTGTCCCCGTCGCAATAGAGCACGTCCTTACGGATGTCGAAATAGAAGGAGGACAGATCGACGGTCGCAAAGTTGAACACCGCCTGCCAGACGCCCGAGAAATCGAAGGTTTCGTAGCCCTCGCGCACCGTGGTGTCCAACTCGGCCAGACGATGCAGCACCCAGCGCTCCAGCTCCGGCATGTCGCGACAATGCATCCGGTCGGCTTCATCGAAGTCTCCGAGCGAGCCGAGGATAAAGCGCATGGTGTTGCGCAGGCGACGGTAGCTGTCCGCCACGCCTTTTAGGATTTCCGGCCCGATCCGCTGATCGGCGGTGTAATCCGTCTGCGCCACCCAAAGCCGCAGGATGTCAGCACCGTATTGCTTGACGATCTGCTCCGGCACGATGGTGTTGCCCAGAGATTTGGACATTTTCATGCCCTTCTCATCGAGCGTAAACCCATGCGTCACAACATTTTTATAGGGCGCACGACCTTTGGTGCCACAGGCCTGCAACAGCGAGGAATGGAACCAGCCACGGTGCTGATCGGTGCCTTCCAGATACACGTCCGCGATACCGTCAGGCGTGCCGTCTTCGCGGTCACGCAGCACGAAGGCATGGGTCGAACCGGAGTCGAACCACACGTCCAACACGTCGAAAACCTGTTCATACTCATCCGGGTTCACGACATTGCCGAGCACGCGCTCCTTGAAGCCCTCTTCGTACCAGACATCCGCGCCTTTTTCCTCGAAAGCGGCGGAGATGCGGGCGTTGACCTCGTCATTGCGCAGAAGAAACCCGTCCTCGGTCGGCAACAGGCCCTTTTTCGTGAAACAGGTCAGCGGCACACCCCAGGCACGTTGACGCGAGAGCACCCAGTCGGGGCGGTTCTCGATCATCGAGTACAGACGATTGCGCCCGGTCTGCGGCGTCCATTTCACCAGTTGGTCGATGGAGGTCAGCGCGCGGGTCCGGATCGTATCGCCATAGGTGTCCATACCGTCATCGAGTTTACGGTCGACCGCGACAAACCATTGCGGCGTGTTGCGGAAGATCACCGGGGCTTTCGAACGCCACGAATGCGGGTAGCTGTGCTTGATCTTACCGCGCGCCATGAGACCACCCACTTCGGTCAGCTTGGCGATCACGGCGGCGTTGGCATCGCCCTCCCAATCGCCTTTCTTCGGCTTGTCGCGCAGGATGCGTTTGCCGCCGAAGAAGGGCAGATCTTCGCGGAAGCTGCCGTCGTCCATGACGTTATAGGTGATCACCTGCTCGAGCATGCCGAGATCGCGGTAGAGCTCGAATTCTTCCATCCCGTGCGAGGGCGCGCAGTGGACAAAGCCCGTGCCCTCGTCATCGGTCACGAAAGGCGCCGCGCGGAAGTCGCGCAGGTCGTCCCATTCGCCATTGGCGCCTTCGGCCCCTGCGAGCGGGTGCAGAAGCCCCAGCCCTTCGAACTCAGAGGTCGGCACATCGCGCACGCGGGTCCATTGATCCTCGGAGAGGCGCGCCTTGGCAAAGCATTGCGCCGCGAGTTTATCGGCGAGGACATATTTCTCCCCGACCTTAAGCCAGCACTCGTCCGGCGTGCCCGTCACCTCGTAGAGGCCGTAGTTGTAATCGGCACCGTAGACCACCGCCTTGTTGGACGGGATGGTCCAAGGCGTGGTGGTCCAGATTACGACATAGGCGCCCTGAAGGTCCGTACCCTCATTGGCGACGGCGAATTTCACCCAGATCGTCGGGCTTTCCTTGTCGTGATATTCGACTTCGGCCTCGGCCAATGCAGTCTCTTCGACTGGCGACCACATCACGGGTTTCGAGCCTTGGTACAACGTGCCGTTCATCAGGAATTTCATGAACTCCTCGGCGATCACCGCCTCGGCATGGAAATTCATCGTCAGGTAGGGATCGTCCCACTTGCCGTAGACACCCAGCCGTTTGAATTCCTCGCGCTGGACGTTCACCCATTCATCGGCAAAGGCGCGGCATTCCTGGCGGAAATCCACCACCGGGACCTCGTCCTTGTTCTTGCCCTTTTCGCGATATTTCTCTTCGATCTTCCATTCGATCGGAAGGCCGTGACAATCCCAACCCGGCACGTAACGCGCGTCAAACCCCATCATCTGATGCGAGCGCGTGATGATGTCCTTGATCGTCTTGTTCAGCGCGTGGCCGATGTGCAGATGCCCGTTGGCGTAGGGAGGGCCATCGTGCAGCACGAAGGATGGGCGACCGTCCGCCTTACCCTTGGCGCGAAGCGTTTCATAAACGTCGATCTTGGCCCAACGCTCCAACCAGCCCGGCTCGCGGTTCGGCAGGCCCGCGCGCATCGGGAAATCGGTTTTCGGCAGATTGAGCGTGTCTTTATACTCGGGTGTGGTCGTCTCGGAACACATGTTTTTGTCCTTGGGAGGAATGGTCGGAAAATTCGAGGGCGGCGCGGGTCTCCATACGCCTTGTCCCGGCGGCTCGTAGGATCTTTGAGATCAGAGCGCCGGGCTGATAATTCGAATAATGATCGCGACCATGAATGTCATAAGCGCCTTATAGGACGCGGCTTGCGGGCGGTAAACCCGTCTTAACAGGGGCCGTATATGAAAACCGGATAGGAAAAAGGGACGCCGCAGACCCTGTCTGAGGCATCCCTTTCTCATGTGCTGTCTGGCGAGAGGGCGGCGTGGCTGGCCTGGGTGTTGCCTGGCGTGCTTCGGTCGCTGTCTGGCTGGAGCGCGTAATCTCAGGCGGCGTTTTGTTCGAACTGACCGCACCAGTCGTCGGATTTCACAACCGGCCACATGCCTTTGTGTTCCGCTTCGGTCAGGAAGGTCGGCGGGTTGAAACGGCATTCGCCTTTGGCGTCGGTTTCGGCGGCTTTGATTTCAAAGAAGGCGCAGGTTTTGCAGGCTGTGTCAGACATGGTGAGACTTCCCAATTCGGGCTCATAGGTTTTGGCTATTTGGCTGAAGTGGCTGGGAGAATGGCTGCCTGCGATGGGTGGCGTTTCGTCCTTGCTGAGATTGATATAGGCGTGACGCACAGGAGAGATCAAGAAGAATATTAAACAAAATCAATTGATTGACAGATTCACTTAACAACAAAAACACTCAGAAATGAAAAATAAAACAGTCGGAATATGCGCGACATTCCGGCACTGGTGAAAAAAGACCATCGAGAATATACCTTTAGCGAAACGCTCAAGGAGCCCCTGATGTCAGAGCCTCGTTCCGCCCTGCCCCCGAAATTCGAGATCAGCCATGAGGACATGGACCGCGTGCTCACACGTTTCTATGCGGGTGTACGTCAGCACCCCGAGCTCGCCCCGGTGTTCGGCGCCCATGTCGAGGATTGGCCCGCGCATGAGGAGAAAATCGGCCGCTTCTGGCGCAATGCGATTCTGCACGAACGGCAATACGACGGCTTTCCGCAGCGCGTCCACCTGATGGCGCCGGAGGTGAAAGAGCATCATTTTGCCATGTGGCTTGGGCTTTTTGACGAAACGCTGAATGCCGAGCTGGACCCGGAGACGGCGGCCAAATGGTCGGAAATGGCGCATCGCATCGGGCGGGCGTTTCGCATGGGGATCGTCAGCCGCGACCAGCCGAAAGACGCGCCGCCGAAGCTGTTTTGAGCCTTATTTATCTTCGGCGGACAATCTCATGAATATAAAAACGATTGGGATCGCCTTTTCGCTTGGCATCTTTCTCGGGTGGTCGGCACGTTACATGCTCACGCCATGGAACATCCGTGAACAGGCCTCTCTCTTCGCTTGGGGGGGAACGCCTGAAATCCATGAACGGCGTCGGGCGGGACGGGAGCCTATCCGGAGATCGGGACCTATTTGACGCACATGGGGACTGCCTGCCCAACGCGGAGCTGGCTCTGCTCTTGATCGAACAGACTGAACTCACCGCCATTTACCGTTGCCACGAAATCATCAAAGGGACAGAAGTCGTCGGAGAACTCGTCGTCCAATCCTTTAGAGAGGCCTACGGATCTTATTCGGTCGGCTTTCTGCCAGCGGTGAACGATCCTGGTATGGGTAAAATTGCGGGAATGACTTTCCGTTAGCCCGCGCCTTTATCAAACAACCCTGTCAAAGCCCGCTTCACCGTCCCCGACACCGACGGCTTCTTGGCCTTCATAAATGGCAGCGGGCGGCAGACTTCGATGGCGGCCACACCCACGCGGGCGGTCAGGGCGCCATTGACCACGCCTTCGCCGAAGCGACGCGAGACCTTGGCCATCACGCCACCGCCGGCCATGGTGCCGATCAGGTCATCGCCTACGGCGACCGCCCCGGTCGCGACCAGATGGGTGAGCACGGATTTCGTCACCCGCCAGGACCCGAGCGTACCCGAGCGTCCGCCGTAAATCTCCGCAATCCGGCGGATCATCCGCAGGTTCGCGGTCAGCGCGGTGAACACATCCGCCAAAGCCAGCGGTACAAGGGCGGTGACAGCGGCGACCTGACGCGCGGCGGCTTCGACTTCGCGGCGGGCGCTCGCGTCGAGCGGGACAAGGAGTTCCGTTTCCGCCAGCCCCAAAAGCCCGTCAGCATCGAACACCTCGGCCTCACGTTCGCGAAACCTGTCCTTGCCCCAGTTAAGCTCCGAACGATGGGCGTAGACCGACAAAAGCTTATCGGTGACGCCTTTCGCGGCTTTCAGATCGGCGGCCCCCATCGCGTCCACAGCCGCCTTTTGCAGCGTGTCGATGCGTTTGAGCCGGGCAAAGGCCGACAATTCCCGAAGCGCAATCGCCGCCAGAACAAGGACAAAGGCCCCCGTCAGCCCCAGTGCGACATAGCCCAACACGGGATGCGCGGCGATCAGCCCCATGATCGCATCATAGGTCACGATCGAAACGGTGAAGGCAAAAAGCGCTGCAAACAGCCGCCAGAACCAGCGTGCCAAAGCCGAGGGCTTGCGCGCCGCCAAAACCGCCACGCGCTGCATTGCCGCAGGCCGCGCGAGATCGGGAACGGGATCGGCGGTGGAGGGGGTGATGGTCGGCGCGTCTTCCAGCTCGATCAGGATCGGGCCACGACTCGGTTGATTGTCTGTCATAGCTTGTCTCCGATCAAAAACTCGGCGGCGCGATCCAACCGGATATGCGGCGGCCCTTCGCCGGGACGCAGGGTGAGCCGCGCGGGGCGGAATTTCATGATTTCATACTGCGCATCCAGCCAACGCTCCGCCCCTTTGCGCGCGGGCGACAAGATATGCGCCGGGTCTTCTGGCAATTCGCCGGGATAAAACGCCGCCTGTTTGCCGCCTTCGGTCATGCCGCGCACCACATCGAGGCTCTGGCCCTGATGCTCCATGGTCTCTTCGACCGTCGCACGCAGCGCAGCCAAGGACATGGCCTGCGTCGAAGCGCCTGCGAAATCGGCACGGTCACGGGCATCGCGCACCAAGGCCTCCATGATCGCGGTCAGGCGCGGGTGTTGGTTGTGGTGGATGTGGTCGGCCTTTGTGGCGGCAAAGAGGATTTTTTCGACCTTGTGCTGCCCGAGCAAAGACATGATCCGCCCCACCCGTCCGGGCCTGAAAGCCAAAAGTATGTCGGCCATGGTCCGACGCAGATCTTCGACGGCTTTCGGCCCGGAATGAATCGCGCCCAGCGCATCGACCAGAACCACCTGCCGGTCGATCCGGGAGAAATGATCGCGGAAGAAAGGTTTGACCACCTCGCGTTTATAGGCATCGAACCGGCGTTCGAATTCGCGGTGCAGAGACCCGCGCGGGGCCTCGCCCGCGGGCAGAGGGGCAAAGGTCAGGACGGGTGAGCCGTCCAACTCGCCGGGCAGCAAAAACCGTCCCGGCGTGCAATCGGAATAGCCCGCCGCGCGGGCGGATTGCAGGTAGGCCGTGAAGCTTTGGGCCAGCGATTTGGCGGTAGGTTCGTCCTGTTTGGCGCTCGGGTCAGCGGCGTCCAGCACAGCAAGGAACGCCTCCCCTTCCGCCCGATCACGTGCAGCTTGCAAAGCCTCGGCGGACCACTCGGCAAAGGATTTCTCCATCAGCCCAAGGTCCAAAAGCCATTCGCCGGGATAATCGACAATGTCGAGATGCACAGTCTTTTGACCCGTCAGACCACCCAAAAGCCCAGCGGGCCTCACCTTGAACGACAGGCGCAACTCAGACACCGCGCGAGTGCTCTCCGGCCAATGCGGCTCGGGCGAGGTGAGCGCGGAGAGATGCGCCTCATAGTCAAAGCGCGGCACCGTGTCATCCGGCTGCGGTTGCAGATAGGCGGCGGTGATCGCGGTCGCAGGTCCGAATTGCGGCATCCGCCCCCGGTCCAGAAGATTGGCCACGAGCGAGGTGATGAACACCGTCTTGCCGGAGCGCGACAGCCCGGTGACGCCCAGCCGGATCACCGGTTCGAACAGCGCCTCATGGACGCCGCCCTGCACCGTCTCGACGCCGCGCAAAATCCGGTCTGCAATGTCGTTCAGGATCAAATCCGTGGCCTCTTTCCCAATGTTTACCCGCTCAACATAGGCATTCAAAGCCCCGGTTGTAAGGGAGAAAGACTGGACGCGCGCTGCACGCCGCGCTATGGCCCGCATATGCCCAGATACGCCCTTTTGATCGAATATAACGGCGCGCCTTTTGCCGGTTGGCAACGCCAGAAAGAGCATCCTTCCGTTCAACAGGCGGTGGAGGAGGCTTTGCGCAAACTCGAACCGGACTGTCCCGGGATCGGCGCCGCCGGGCGCACGGACGCGGGGGTGCATGCGACCGCTCAGGTGGCGCATTGCGATATGGCGAAGGACTGGGACCCGTTTCGCCTCAGTGAGGCGTTGAACCATCATCTCAAACCCCATCCCGTGGCGGTCCTCAAGGCGGCGCGTGTGGCGGACGACTGGCACGCACGGTTTTCGGCGATGGAACGGCGCTACATGTTCCGGCTGATTACGCGGCGCGCGCCTCTGGTGCACGACGCGGGACTGGCGTGGCGGGTCAATCACGATCTCGACCGCGACGCGATGCAGGCGGGGGCGGATCGGCTGATCGGCCTGCATGATTTCACCACCTTCCGCTCGACCATGTGTCAGGCGGACAGCCCGGTGAAGACGCTGGACGAGGCCCGTGTCGAGGCCAGCGACATTCCCTACGGGCAGGAATTTCGGTTCTATTTCCGGGCGCGGTCTTTCCTGCACAATCAGGTGCGGAGTTTCGTCGGCACCTTGGAGCGTGTCGGTTCCGGCGCCTGGTCGCCAGAGGATGTGACAGAGGCCCTGGAAGCCAAGGACCGCGCCGCCTGTGGGCCGGTCTGTCCGCCGGAAGGGCTGTATCTGGTGGGCGTGGGCTATCCGAAAGATCCCTTCGCAAAGTGACGCAAAGTCACCCACAATCTCCCGAAAGCCGCCCCGCGCCCGCCGCATTTCCGCCCGATTTCCCTGTCAGCACTCAACATGCGTCTACTTCAGGAGTGTTGCCATGGACCTGTCCACCATCACCTTCGACCAGCTCGCACTGGCCATCATGACCACTATCGCGATCCGCGAGGTCATGATCGTGGCGCTTCCCGACCGTATCGCAGGCCCCGGTGGCTGGCTCATCGACACGAGCCTCGGCGACCGCATCTAACCCCGAGTCGCCCAGCCTCGGAGCCCCCATTTTTGCCGAAACCGTTTCGACTGCCTGCTTTTTGAGCGGTTTTGAAACGTCTCTCTGCATTCCGACGAATTTTGCACAGCAAAGCCGGGATTTCCCCCGTCGTTGCATTGAACCCGTGCAAACGGTTTGATTTACCAAAGTGAAAGAGCAACAGAAGGGGACGCCCGATGGCAAAACCGTCTTCGCAATTCAGCACGCGGCTGCGCGCGCTGATCGGCCAGATTTATCCGGAACAGAACAGCAAGCGGCTCGCCGAAGAGATCGTCGTGGCCTTCTGGCCCGAAGGCACCAAACCGCGGGCGCGGGCGCGGGTGCCGGGCAACAGCCTCTGGAACGAGACCGACACGCTGGTCATCACCTACGGCAATTCGCTGATTGACGGCCAGCACAAACCGCTCGATCTGCTCTATGACTTCCTCAATCGCTATCTCAAGGGCACGGTGCATGGCGTGCATATCCTGCCCTTCTTCCCCTTCACCTCCGACGACGGGTTCGCGGTCACCGATTACCGTCAGGTCAACAGCCAGCTTGGCGACTGGGCCGACATTCAACGCATCGGCGGTGAGTTCCGCCTGATGTCCGATCTGGTGTTGAACCACGTCTCTTCGATGTCGACCTGGTTCACCGAATATCGTCAGGGCCATGAGCCCTATGACAAGTTCTTCGTCGAAGCCTCCCCCGAGGACGATCTGTCGATGGTCACACGCCCCCGCACCTCGCCCCTGCTGCGCGAGGTTTCGACGGTCAACGGCCCGAAACATGTCTGGTGCACCTTCTCGCACGACCAGATCGACGTGGATTTCAAGAACCCCGAGGTCCTGCTCGAATTCCTGCGGATCATGCGGCTGCATGTCGACAACGGCGTGCGCATCGTGCGGCTCGATGCCGTGGCCTTTATCTGGAAGGAACTCGGCACCTCCTGCATCCACCTGCCCCAGACCCATGCCATCGTGCGGCTCATGCGCCTTCTCTGCGATTACGCCGAGGAGCGCGTGGTTCTCTTGACCGAGACGAACGTGCCCAATGCCGAGAACCTGAGCTATTTCGGCAACCGCAACGAAGCGCATATGATCTACAACTTCTCGCTGCCGCCTTTGTTGCTGCATGCACTTTTATCGGGAAGCTCGCTCTATCTGAACCAATGGCTGATGCGGATGCCGCCGGCGCAGCTCGGGTGTGCCTATCTCAACTTCTCCGCCTCCCATGACGGCATCGGTGTGCGCGGGGCCGAGGGGCTTCTGGCGCCTGAGGAGCTTGGTCAGGTGATCCAGCGCGTGCGCGACTCGGGTGGGCTGGTGTCGATGCGCTCGCTGCCCGACGGCTCGGAAAAACCCTATGAGCTCAACATCACCTATTTCGACGCGCTCAAAGGCACGATCGCGAAAGGTGAGGACGGCAAGCAGGTGGCGCGGTTCCTCTGTTCGCAAACCATCGTCATGGCGCTCGAAGGCGTACCTGCCTTCTACATCCATTCGCTGATCGGCACACATAACGATCACGCGGGCGTCGAGAAAACCGGCGTCAAACGTGCGATCAACCGGCATCGCTGGGATTATCCGGAACTGCGCGCCCTGCTCGACGATCCCGAGAGCCAGAACGCCCGGGTGCTGGCCGAGATGAAACGCCGGATCGGCATTCGCATCGCGCAAAAGGCCTTCCACCCGAACGCCACGCAATTCACCATGCATCTCGGCGAAGACCTGTTCGGCATCTGGCGTCAGTCGCCGAACCGCGATCAGTCGATCTTTGCGCTGCACAATGTCACCGACCGCATGGTCGAAGTGCCGCATATTTCGATCAACCTGATCGACGGAGAGGCCTGGTATGATCTTTTGAGCGGTGAAAAGATCGACCTGACGAAGCCGAACATCACCTTCGCGCCCTATCAGTGCCGCTGGATTTCCAACCGACTCTGAACCGGCTTGCGTAACGGAACCGCCTGCAAAGCGATTGACCTCCCTCCCGGCGGGCGCTAGGGGCAGGGTCATTCCACCGCCACAGGACCGAGCCGTTTGACATGTCCCTTTCCCTTGACGCAACGCTGGCGCAGCTAAGCAGCAGCGACAGCCCCAATGAGCTGTACGGCGTCACCGCCCCCTCCGCGAAAAGCCGGGCGACCGTCGAAAAGGTTCTGGAAGAGGCGGAGGCGGTTCTGGCCGAGGAGGGCGTCGCGGGGCTCACCTTCCGGGCGCTTGCACGGCGCTGCGACATGCGGCTGAGCAACCTGCAATACTATTTCGCCACACAGGAAGACCTGCTGACCGCCGTCACCCGCTATGTTCTGGTCCGGCGCCTGTCGGAGCTACAGGCCCGCGGGCCGCTGGGCCTCATCGAGACGCCGCAGCGATTCACCGCCTATCTCGAATTCCGCATGGAACGCGCCGCCGATCCGAAAGCGCAGGCGATCACCACGGGCCTCAGGGATCTGGCCCTGCGTCAGGATGGCCCCGCCCGGCATGTGGCACAGATCTGCCGGTTTCACACCGGCGTGCTGGAAGACATGATCGCCCTCCTCGCCCCCGACATTTCAGAGCAGGACATTCGCCGCAAAGCGGCGATGATCGCGGCACTGGTCGAGGCGGTCGGGCCAACCTGCGGCCGGATGTTCGACCTGCCGGAGGAGCTGCGCCCGGCAATCCTGTCGCAGGCCCGCAGCATCGTCGGCCTTCCGGCTTAAGCCGACAGTTTCATCAGCCCCATCCCGGCCACGATCAGCGTGGCGGCGGCGATGCGCGTGAGATTGAGCGCCTCGCCATGCAGCACGACCCCGGCGATGAACGCTCCGATCGCGCCGATGCCGACCCAGACCATGTAGGATGTGCCCAGCGGCAGGCTTTTCATCGCGATGGACAGCAGACCGAAGGAGGCAAGCATGGCGACAATCGTCACCACGCTCGGCCAGAACACCGTGAACCCGTTCGAGGATTTCATCGCGGTCGCCCAGACGACTTCCAGAAGCCCTGCGATGGTCAAGAGAATCCACGCCATGTTGCGTCCTCTTCTGCGTCCTTATGCGTCCGGGAAAATCCCCGGCGACGTCGGCGCACCATCATCGAATTGCGCCAGGTAGTCCACGATGATTTTCTGGTTCACCGCAAAGCCTTTGTACTCCGCCAGAGCCGGGTCGATGTCGCGCAGCACACGGTGCAGGCGACGGCCCCATTTCGGTTTCGACGCAATATCTTCGAGGTTCATCAAATAGCACCGGATCGGAAACGCCAGCGCATTGGAGCGCGGCAGGCGGAAAAACGTCTGTAGCTCAACGCGCAGAAATTGTTTCTGGCCGACGTTTTCCGGCGTAATCGTCCGCTTTTCCGGGCCCCATTTGTGGTAGTTCTCGGGCGAGGTATCGAGACGCGGATTGACCGTCATCGTCCAGTTCAAGCGGCGGTAATGTTGCCCTTGGCCCACCGCCAACAGGAATTTCAACGCCTTGTCGAACACGCCCATCTTGCGGGCTTTCGGCACCGGGGCGTGCCATTCGAAAAAGTTCATGCCCACGTCAAAATCCAGCGACCAATCGGCCTGAGACGTCACCATACCCGCGTCCATCCAGAGGTTGTTGTCGCGCTCATGCAAGAGGGCAAAATCGCCTTGGGTCTGCCGCGTGATATATTCCATCGGACCACACGGCAGCGTGGTCGCGTCGAGGAACGTGAATTTCTTCTCAATCCCCAACGGCTTGTTGATCCAATGCCAGTCGTTGCCATCACGATGCAGCGTAAAGAGATCGGGATAATCCTTCGCCTTCGACACCATGATAAGTTCGAGCAAATCCCAACCCGCCAGCTCCATATGCGGCAGCGACTGACAGCGCAGCGGGTCTTCGGCCAGTGTGATCTCGCGGTCCTTCATCTCCGCCACATAGTGCTCGTCCACATCGAACATCTTCTCGAACGGTGTGCCTTTCGGGCCGCCCGGATGCTGTTCGATGTTGACCGAATACATGTAGCTGTCCTGATCGAACGGGAAGGGAAACCGGCGGATCGCCTCGGGGGAATTGTGATAGGTGTAATCGCCCCGGAAGGTCTCGTCATTGAATTGCATGGTCATCGGTCTGTCTCCTCACAGGTCCAGTTCAAGCCGCGTGCCTTTGAAACGCGACATGCAGGGCATGATGTCTTGTTGTGCGGCGCGCTCGTCGTCCGAGAGCCAGTGATCGTTGTGCAAAATGCGCCCGTCGCAGGCCGTCACCTTGGTGTGACACCGCCCGCAAGCCCCGCCACGGCAGGAATAATCAATCTCCACCTTGGCGGCTTCCAGAGCCTCCAAAAGGCTCTGATCGGCTTTCACATGCACGGTCTTGCCGGAGGATTTCACCACCACGTCAAAGGGTTCGCCCGGCGGGGGCGCAGTGAAGGCTTCGGAATGCACCGCAGCTTTGGGCCAGCCCAAGCGCGCGGTCTGATCGGCCACCGCCGTGATCAACCCGTCGGGACCGCAGGTGTAAACATGGGTGCCCAAAGGCTGGCCATCGAGAATGGCGCCAAGATCCATGCGCGCCCCCTCTTCCGAGATATGCACATGGATATGCGCGGCCTGCGGCAAAAGCTTGATCCCGGCGGCCTCTTCGCGTGAGCGGGCCGCGTAATGCAGCTCGTAGGGCTTCTGCTCCATGTCGAGCTGGCGCAGTTGCGACAGGAAAGGCGTGATGCCGATGCCGCCGCCGATCAGCACATGCTTGCGCGCACGCAGGTCGAGTTGGAACAGGTTCGAGGGCAATGAGACAGTGATGTCATCGCCTTCCGACACTTTCGTGTGCATGTAGAGCGAGCCACCCCGCCCCTTGTCCTCGCGCCGCACGGCGATCTCATAGCCGCTGCCGTCATAAGGATCGGAGATCAGCGAATAGGAATTGCGGCGGATAGTGTCGCCTTCTGGCATTTCGACGGTCAAATGCGCCCCGCCGGAGAAGACCGGCAGAGAGGCACCCGTCGGATCCTCGAAGCGGAAGCGTTTCACCAAGGGCGAGAGTTGTTCAACCGCCGTGACTTTCAAACACAGTTTTTTCATGCCTGAATCTCCACGACCTCGGGCACGACACCCGGGGTTTCCGCATCGACACAGACGCCTTGGAACACGCCCAAACGGCGCGAGAAATGATCGCGCACGAAGAGCGTCAGCCCGCAATGGGCGCAGGTAAAGGGATCCGTGGTGACATCTTCGGTGATGCCCTTGCAATGCACGCATTGCATCCGCCGCGCGATGGAACCGCGATGCTCCATCTGGATCTCATCGACCGGCATCCCGGCGGCAAACGCCAGGGCGGAGACATGGCCGATCAGACCTTCGGAGCCCGCGAGATAGATCTGCGTGCCCATGCGTGCCGTGTTCAAAAGCTGGGTCACCAGCGGCGTGGCGGCGTCGAAATCGGGGGCAACGTGGATGGCGACGGGTTTGACATCACCGAGAGCGGCCGCGCCACAGCCGACCAGCACCACATGGGCGTGATCCATGACGGAGGCGTCAGAGGCGGCCAGGTCGATGAGCGCCTGAGCCCCCGCCTCATCCGCGACCATGATCGCGGGGGCGGCACCTTGCGAGACAAGCCCGGCATAGGTCGGCCGGCTGTCGATGGACGGGGAAAATTCAGTCTTGGGCATTACGGGTCCTGTTGGTCTCAGGAGGCGGGCACGGGATTGCGCCCGCCTCGTAAGTCTTTGTGCTGATTTATGTTTGGGGCTTAGCCCTTGGCGGTGCGACGTTTCTTGTCGACGTCGTAGAAGGGCATCGGATGGGCGATGGCTTTGATCTCGCCATCCGGGTTCTTGACCGTGAGTTCGGTGCCTTCGACGGCGCAATCGACCGGCATACGTGCGATGCCGACGTTGTGCTCATTGAGGGGCGAGTACATGCCGATGGTCACGACGCCCACCTCTTTGCCGTCTTTCAGCAAAGGCGCGCCTTCGGCGGCGGGCGTGGTGCCCTCGAGTTTCACACCGTAGATTTTGAAGCGTTCTTTGCCCTTCAGACGGTAGTGTTCCTCGGCACCGCGGAAGCCGGTTTTGCCCGGCGAGACGGTGAACTCGAGGCCCAGTTCCCAAAGCGTGTCGCCATTGGAGTCGTTCTCGAACGGGTACATTTCCGAGTTGTCATAGGGGAAGAACAGAAGATAGCTCTCCGCACGCAGCCAATCGAGCGTGGTGAAGCGCGTCGGGATGATGCCCATCTCCTTGCCTTCGGCCACGATGGTGTCCCAGATCTCGACGGCATCCTGACGGCGGCAGAAAATCTCATAGCCGCGCTCGCCGGTATAGCCCGTGCGGGAAATCATCACCGGTTTGCCGAAGAGCGTCGTCTGGATGTGGCTGAAATAGACCACATCGCGGATGCCCGGCACGTGTTTTTCGAGGTAATCGACGGCCATCGGCCCTTGCAGCGAAATGTCGTGCAAATCGTCGTCGAACAACACGGCGACATTGCGGCCAGCGGCATACATGGTCAGCTGTTCATGGCCCGCGCCGGAGCCATGCACGACCATGAAGTTCTGCGGCCCGAGACGGTAGATCACACAGTCATCGACGAATTTGCCGGCATCATTGAGCATGGTGGCATAGGTCGATCGACCGGGTTTCAGTTTTTCGATATTGCGGGTCGTGGCCTTGTCGATCACGTATTGGGCGTGCGGCCCCACAACGTAAACCTTCTTGAGGCCCGAGACATCCATGACGCCCGCCTTGGTGCGGATCGCCAGATACTCCTCCGTCTGATCCTTGTCATAGCTCCAGGCGGTGCCCATGCCGCTCCAGTCTTCGAGATCGGAGCCAAGGGCGCGGTGCCGGTCCGCCAGTGCGGAAAATCTCCATGATGCGATCATTGTTTTTATCCTTAGGGTCGTATTTTGAATTCTGTTTGATGGGAACCGGCGACGGGTTGCGCCGCCGGTTCAGGGGAAGGGTGTGAAGCCCTGTCTTGAGACCGGGATCAGTCTTTCTTCTCGGTCGCCTTGTAGGCATGTTCCTCGTGGCGCCAGCCGAACACGATCGCGATCACGACCATGGCGAGGCAGGCAAAGAGCCAGAGACCTTCGACGGAGCCGTAACCCGCGTAAATCGCGCCGGTGATGCCGTCCCAGGAGGTTGCGTCAAAAGGTGCTTCCATTTCGATAGTCCTTTCTTGAGATCACTCAGCCGGGCTGACCGACGGGTGAAGCGCTTCGGGGTAGGCTTCGGCAGGCACTTTGACCTTGTCGAGCCCCATGATCTCGGCTTCTTCCGGCACGCGGAGCTGACCGGTCGCCTTCAGGATGAAGGAGATGGCATAGCCTGGCACGAACCCGAGAGCGCCCATCACACCGGCACCGACAAGCTGCCCGAGGAAGGAGGTCTCGATGACATCTTCGCCGAACATTGCCGGGTAGCCCTGGGCCGCGATACCGACCGCCAGAAGTCCCCACATGCCGAGGAACCCGTGCACAGCGAAGGCCCCCACGGCGTCGTCGATGCCGCGACGTTCGATGAAGGAGGCGACAAAGGGCATGGCGCAGGCACCGATGAACCCGATCGCAAACGCCATCGGCGGATACCAGAGGTCCAGACCGGCAGCACAGGAGATGATCCCGCCGAGCGCCCCGGACATCATCCAGAACGGATCGCGGGTGATCATCCAGGCCCCGATGATGCCACCGGCAAAGCCCATCAGCGTGTTGAAGGTCATGCCGGAGATGGTCATCGGCGTGCCGTAGATCGTCGCTTCGATGTCCGTGCCCCAGGACCAGGCTTCGCCCGGAACGATGACACAGCCCATCAAAAAGCCCCAGAACCCGGCGATGATCAGCATGAGGCCGATCAGCGTCATCGGCATGGAGTGACCCGGGATGTGGTTGGCGGAACCGTCGGCATTGAACTTGCCGATCCGCGGCCCGAGGTTGATCAGCACACCGAGCGAGAAGAAGCCCGCGATCATGTGCACGACACCTGCGGCGCCAAAGTCATGATAGCCGAACTTGGTGACCAGCCAGCCATCCGCGTGCCAACCCCAGGCGGCCGCGAGAATCCAGACGAAGGCGCCCAGAACGATGGCCAGAACGACAAAGCCGGTCAGCTTGATGCGCTCGATCACGCCGCCCGAAAGGATGGATGCGGTCGTTGCGGCAAACAGCACGAATGCCCCCCAGAACACACCGGAGGCACGGTCGTCGAGATTGGGACCCATGTATTGGCTCCACGGCAGGGCGACGTCATTGGCATAGGCCAGACCGGACGTGCCCATCGCACCTTCGGACAGCGTCAGACCCGTCGGGAAGGCCCAGTAGATCCACCAGCCGACGAAATAAAAGAACGGAACGATCATCGCGAAGGCGAGGATGTTCTTGATGCCGGAGGCCAGCGCGTTCTTCGACCGCGATGCGCCCATTTCATATGCGAGGAACCCGGCGTGGATGAGCACCATCAGCGGGATCGTCAGAAAGTAGAAAGTCTCGGAAAACGTGCCATTTGTCGCGGCATGGTTTCCCTGTAGCTCCGCAACCGCGGCAGCCAAGGATGCAAGATCCTGTTCCAAGTCGTTCTCCCTGTCCTGTTGAACTTGATTGGAATATCAAGCCAGCTTGGCCCGGTTTTGGTTTGGACCAATTGTGCGAACTGGCTCACTCAGTGAGTTCATGAAAGCGGAAGGGATCACCATGGGTCAAAGTTTTTTCCTCTGAGGAATTAATTTTGACACGGGCTGCGCCACTTTTTAGGTCAAACGACCACCCTTATTTGACGGAGTGCTGAATTTCTGGGCGCAGATGGAATGTCGCCAGACCCGGCTGACAAAGCGAGAGGGAATACGGCCGCAGAGAAAGCCCAGGGCCACCGCCCCGACAGGACGGAAACGGCTCGAAGATTCGCCCGCTTTCTCGGATCAAACGGTCAAGAAATAGCAAGGAAACCCGAATTGCCTTCCTCGCGGATTGGTAGGGCCAATCCCAAAGGAAAAACGTCAGCCTTCCTGGAGCAACAGCCGCTGATCCTCGATCAGGGCAAGTTTCATGAATTCGCTGGCCTCTTCGATGTCCCGCGCCGCAATGGCGTTGAACAACCCGTTGTAGCCCTGCTGATAGATCGCAATCCGGGTCGGCGTCAGGTGACGCCGGTACATCGCGGTGCGGAACGACTGCCGCCGGGCATCGAGCACGAGATTGTAGCAGGCGATCACAAGCGGGTTGCCCGTACCCTCCGCGAGCAGCCGGTGGAACTCTTCCTCAAGCCGCACGAAGGCCGCTGCATCGGTCTGTACCGCTTCCATTTTCGACAAGACGACGGAGAGCGCCTCGATCTGTCGCGGCGACATATTGACGATCGCGAGCCGCACCATTTCCGGCTCGATGATCCCCCGCATCACCTGCAATTGCAGCGGTCCGGTCTCAGCGGCAACTGGCGACAGCGCCTCCCCCTGTCCGTCCGGATCATAGGTCACGAAAGAGCCAGACCCTGCCCGCCGGCGGATCATGCCGCGCGCTTCGAGCTGATCCAGAGCCTCGCGCACCGTGTTGCGCGCCACCCCCAGTTCCTGCGCCAGTTGCCGCTCCGACGGCAGGCGTTCTTCGGTCGCGTATTCCTGCGTCACGATCCGCGTCGACAGCGTCTCGATCACATATTTCACCGTCGCCCCGGGAAGCGAGGTCGTGGGAGGCAGGGCAGAATTGGGCACGCGGTCAGTCCTTTGCGGTTTCCGACTATTAGACCAATTTTTTACAACTGGTCCAGAGAGAGCGTGCTGGTTCAATCGCCCAGAATGCGAAAGAGGCGCGGAAAACCGCGCCTCTTTGGGGAAGTTCTAGGGGGTTTGGTCTTTGACGAGAGTTTGCCCGGCGCCCGCAGGGGTGCGGGCGCGTTCGGCGCTTCTATCGCTCCACCGGAGCGATGGATCGGCCCCTTAGGGCCGACCGCGCCTCACCCCATCCGCTCACTGGAATAGGACCCCGGCGAGGCCTGGAACACTACCGTTTTGTTGCCGTTCAGGAAGACCCGGTGGTTGGCATGCGCATGGATCGCACGGGCCAGAACCTGGCTTTCCACGTCACGGCCCAGAGACACGAAATCGTCCGGACTCTGCGCGTGGGTGATCCGCACGACGTCCTGCTCGATGATCGGCCCCTCGTCGAGATCGGCGGTCACATAGTGCGAGGTCGCCCCGATCAGCTTCACGCCGCGCGCATAAGCCTGTTTGTACGGGTTCGCGCCCTTGAACGACGGCAGGAAAGAGTGGTGGATGTTGATGATCCGACCCGACATCACCTTGCACATCTGATCAGACAGGATCTGCATGTAGCGGGCCAGAACGATCAGCTCGGCGCCGGAATCCTCGACCACTTTCATGATCGCACCCTCGGCCTCCGGTTTGTTCTCCTTGGTCACACGAATATAGTGGAACGGAATATCGTTGTTCACGACAACCTTTTGATAATCCATGTGGTTCGAGATCACCGCAACGATTTCCACCGGCAGCGCACCGATGCGCACACGGTAGAGCAAATCGTTCAGACAATGGCCGAAACGGCTCACCATGATCACGACTTTCATCTTCACGCTCTCGTCATGGAAGGCATAGGTCATGGCGAAGTCTTCAGCGATCTTGGCGAAGTCCTTTTCAAGCGACGCCTGCGCCACGCCCTCTTCCGAATTGAAACTCACGCGCATGAAGAACTGGCCGGTTTCGGTGTCGTCGAATTGCGAACTGTCGGTGATGTTGCAGCCGTGCTCCGCGAGGAAGGTGGCGATGGCGGCGACGATCCCGCGCGTCGTGGCGCAGGTCACGGTGAGGCAGTATTTCGTCATCTTTTTCTCCAGATGCAAGGCGCTCCCCTGATGCGCGCCCTCGATGTTGGTGTGTTGTTTTTGTTATGTTTTATTATTGATTTAGGCGGTAAGCCCGTCGGGCTCGGGAAGATCATGGGCGCGGCAGGCCGCCGTCACGGTATTGGCCAGGAGGCAGGCGATGGTCATCGGCCCCACCCCACCCGGAACCGGCGTGATGGCGCCCGCCACAGCCGCAGCGCTGTCGAATTCCACGTCGCCCACGAGCTTGGTCTTGACCGTACCGTCTTCGCGCAGACCCTTTTCCGGGGCTTCCACGCGGTTGATGCCCACGTCGATCACGGTGGCGCCGGGTTTCACCCAGCTCCCCTTGATCATCTCTGGACGACCCACGGCAGCCACGAGAATATCGGCGCGGCGGCAGACCTCTTCGATGTCCTTGGTGCGCGAATGCGCGATGGTCACGGTGCAACTGTCGCGCAGCAGCAGTTGTGCCATCGGTTTGCCGACAATATTCGAGCGCCCGACGACCACGGCATTGAGCCCCGACAGACTGCCAAGCTGATCGCGCAGCATCATCAGACAGCCGAGCGGCGTGCACGGCACCATGGATTTCTGCCCGGTGCCCAGAAGACCGACGTTCGAGATATGGAACCCGTCCACATCCTTCGCCGGATCAATCGAGTTGATCACAAGATCGCTGTCGAGATGATCCGGCAGCGGCAGTTGCACGAGAATGCCATGCACCGCCGGATCCGCGTTCAGTTGCTCGATGAGGGCCAGAAGATCGGCCTCCGACGTGTCCGCCGAAAGCTTGTGCTCATAGGAATTCATCCCGCATTCCACGGTCTGCTTGCCCTTGTTGCGCACGTAAACCTGGCTTGCCGGGTCTTCGCCGACCAGCACCACGGCCAGACCGGGCGTGATGTTGTGAACCTCTTTGAGGCGCGCCACATGGGCGGCCACTTTCTCGCGGACGGTCTCGGCAAAGGCCTTCCCGTCGATGATCTGTGCAGTCATTGGTTATCCTCCAATCGGTTCCGAGAACCTCAGTCCGAAAACTCAGTCCTCAAGGCGGCGGGCGGCCACGGCCAGTGCGTGCCAGAGCGACCCCGCCAGGGTACGCATCCCGATCACCGCGAGCCGGTCCTCGGCCCGACGGATCAGGAAAACCGTCATATGTTCAAGCCCCGTGCGCGTCGCCTGCCCCGGCCCGAAGGCTTTCGGCTCGATGTTGACGAGCTTGTTCATCAGCGCCTCGATCGACCCCGCGCCCTGCGTCGAGGCGATCTCGAACGCGGTGAACCCGTCCGTTTGCTCGGTGACGGAACACTCCGGCACCTCGGATTTCAACATCGCGGCGAAATCCACCTCGGCCTTACCCGCAGCTTCGATCATCCATTGTCCGCGTCCGGTCCAAAAGGCGGCATAATCGCCCATGGACACGGCTTTGCCGACTCCCGGAAGCATCAGGCCAAAGGGCTGAGGCACCTCCTGCCCGGCCCGCAGGCTCAGGGAGGCCAGACCGAGATCGGCGTTTTCCGTGATGGTCAGCGCGCCGAATACCTCGGTCCGCGCCACCGTGCCGCCCAGGGCGGTGATGGGGGTCAGATCAGTCACGGAGACGTCCTCCTTCAGGGTCCACGAAATGGGCAGAGACCACTTCGACCTTCAATTCCTTGCCTTCCACCGGGTTGGCCGCGATCAGCACCTCGCCCATCCGTTCTGCGCCGTTCTCAAGGAACCCGAGCGCGATATAGCTTTCGAGATGCGGCGAGTAACAGGACGAGGTGATCCAACCCTGATCGCTGGTCATCGTCTGCGCCTCACCTTGGGTGAAAAGATGCGACCCGGCCATGACCTGCGTTTGCGCCTCGAGCGGTTTGAAACCGACAAGTCGACGTTTTTCCGCAGCCATGCCTTCGCGCCGCGACATCACGGCGCCGATGCTGTCTTTCTTCGCCGACACCATCTTGCCCAGCCCCAGCATCTGCGCCGTGGTCTGGCCGTTGAGTTCCGCGCCTGCGGCGTGACCTTTCTCGATCCTGAGAACCGCCAAAGCTTCGGTGCCGTAGGGCGTCGCGCCAAGGTCCGCGCCCTGCTCCATCAGCCGCTGCATCAGAGCATGGCCGTAGCGGGCAGGCACCGCGATCTCATAGGCCAACTCGCCAGAGAAGGAGATGCGAAACAGACGCGCCCGCAAACCGTTGCAGATCGTCAGCTCAGAGCAGGCCATGAAGGGAAACGCCTCGTTCGAAAGGTCGAACCCATCGACGATCCGGGTCAGAAGCTCGCGCGATTTCGGCCCCGCCACGGCGATCTGCGCCCAGGCGTCGGTGGTCGAAATCAGTTGCACGTCCAGCTCCGGCCAGAGGCATTGATGCGCGAATTCCATCTGGCGATAGACGAGGCCAGCGTTGGCGGTCGTCGTCGTGACCACATAGTGATCTTCGCTCATGCGCGCACAGGTGCCGTCGTCATAGGCGTGCCCATCTTCGCGCAGCATCAGGCCATAACGCACCATGCCGACCTTCAGCGTGCCCATCATGTTGGAATACATGCGGTTGAGGAACTCACCTGCATCCGCGCCCTGCACATCGACCTTGCCGAGCGTGGTCACATCACAAAGGCCAACGCCCGAGCGCACGGCCAGAACCTCGCGATCCACAGTTTCGCGCCAAGTCGTCTCCCCCGCACGCGGGAAATATTGCGCCCGCATCCACGGTCCGACTTCAACGAACTCGGCGCCCTGCGCCTCGGCCCAAGCGTGCGTCGGCGTCAGGCGGCGCGGCCGGAACAAAGGCCCCGTATCGCCGCCGCCCAGCACGCCCAAAGACACACCGGTGTAGGGCGGGCGGAAAATCGTGGTGCCGGTTTCGGGGATCGACTTGCCGGTCAACTCGGCCATCACCGCCAGCGCGGAGATGTTCGAGGTCTTGCCCTGATCGGTCGCCATGCCCAGCGTGGTCCAGCGTTTCAGATGCTCGACCGGCGTCATGTTTTCCTTATGCGCCAAGGCGATGTCTTTGACGGTCACGTCGTTCTGGAAATCGACCCACGCTCTTTTGGTGCCCGGCACATGCCAGAAGGCAACCTGTTCAGACGGCATATTCTCCGCCTTCGGCAGCACAATCTCGGACGCCGAGACACCAATCTCGGAGAGCGCCGTGATCGCGGCTTTCATACCGTCGGTCAAAGCCTCTTCGGTGCCGCCTCTGCCAGCCGCCGCCCCTGCCGGGATCAACCCAGCCGGACCATTCGGCCCCGGCACAAAGGCCAGAAGGTTGTCGTCCCAGACCGGACGCCCGCGGTGGTGCGAGGCCAGATGCACGTTCGGGTTCCAACCGCCCGCGACGCCAAGCGCGCCGACGTTATGCCATTGCGACTGGCCGTTGCGGGTGATCTCGATCGCGCTGAGGCCAAGACGCCCCTTGGTCCCGGTTACGGTCGATCCCGCAAAGACGTCATAGTCGCCAAAGCGCGGCGCGGCTTCGCGGGCATCAATCACGCCCATCACCTTCGCGCCCTTGGCAATCAAATCCATCGCGGTGCGGTGACCGTCGTCGCCATTGGTGAAAATCGCAATCGCGTCGCTGTCCCGCTTCACCGGGCTTGCGGCCCAGCGGTTGGCATAGGCGCGCATCGCCCCCGCCAGCATCACACCCGGACGGTCGTTGTCGGCAAAAGGGATATGCCGCTCCGTCGCGCCCGCCGCCAGAACCGTGCGCTTCGCGGTGATCCGCCAAAGCGTCTGGCGCACCTTGTCGCCCGGAACGGCCAAGTGATCCGACACCCGCTCAACTGCACCGAAGATGCCGTGATCGTAGACGCCGAACACCGTGGTGCGGGTCATGATGCGGACATTCGGCAGGCTTTCAAGTTCGGCCTTCGCGCTTGCGACCCACTCCATCGCATTTGCGCCATCCAGCACATCGCTCTCCGCCATGAGACGCCCACCAAGGGCGAAATCTTCATCGGCAAGGATCACATCCGCGCCCGCACGACCCGCCGTCAAAGCCGCCGCAAGCCCGGCCGCACCGGCTCCTACGATCAGAAGATCGCAATGCAGGAAGCCTTTATCGTAGTCGTCCGGGTCCGGCAGCATCGAAAGCGATCCAAGCCCTGCCGCCTTGCGGATCATCGGCTCGTAGAGCTTTTCCCAGAACGCTTTCGGCCACATGAAGGTCTTGTAATAGAACCCCGCCGCGAAGAAGGGCGACAGCAAATCGTTCACCGCCAGAAAATCGCGATGAAGCGGCCCCATGTGGTTTTGCGAGCGTGCCGACAGCCCGTCGAACAGTTCCGCCACTGTGGCGCGCGTGTTCGGCTCCTGCCGCGCGCCGGTGCGCAGTTCGACCATGGCATTAGGTTCCTCGGAACCTGCCGCCACAACGCCGCGCGGTCGGTGATATTTGAAACTCCGGCCCATCAGCTGAACACCATTGCCCAGAAGGGCTGAGGCCAATGTGTCGCCTTGAAAGCCTTTGTAAGCCTTGCCGTTGAAGGTAAAATTCAGCGGCGCAGTACGGTCGATCAGACCACCTTTAAGACGGGTCATTCTGCCGCTCCCAGTTTCACGTTCGAGGCCAGTTCCGCCCCGAGAATTTCATGCGTGGTGGTGTCGCGCGTCACGACAAGCCAGCTCCGGTCGCCCTGTTCGTGGAACCACAGTTCGCGGTGCACGCCCGCCGGGTTGTCGCGCTGGAACACATAGTCGCAGAATTGCGCTTCGGCATTTTCCGCCGTCGCATCGGGCCGGTGCATCAGATTGGCGTCGCCCAGATAGGTGAATTCCTGACTGTCGCGCAGGCCGAGAAGGGGATGAGGGATCAGCATCTTTTCACCTCAATGCAGGTTGGGTTGGGCGCCAACGCCCTTTTCGTCGATGACATAGCCGCGCTCGAACCGGTCGAGCCGATAGGCGGTCGCGGTCTCATGCGGGCGCCCGGTCGCAAGCAAATGCGCGAAGGCATAGCCGGAGGCGGGCGTCGCCTTGAAGCCCCCGTAACACCAGCCGGCGTTGAGATAGAGCCCGTCGATATGGGTCTGGTCGATGATCGGCGAACCGTCCATGGACATGTCCATGATCCCGCCCCAGCTGCGCAAAAGCCGCGCGCGCCCGATCATCGGCATGAGCGCCATGCCGCCTTCGAGCACATCTTCGACCACCGGAAGATTGCCGCGCTGCGCATAGGAATTGTAGCCGTCGATGTCGCCACCGAACACCAGCCCGCCCTTGTCGGACTGGCTCACATAGAAGTGCCCCGCGCCAAAGGTGATAACGCCCGGAATGGTCGGTTTGAGCCCCTCAGAGACGAAGGCCTGCAAGACGTGGCTTTCGATCGGCAGGCGCATGCCCGCTTTCGCCATGACCCGCCCCGAGGACCCGGCGACGGCCACACCGACCTTTTTGGCCCCGATAAAGCCGCGAGAGGTTTCGACACCCAAAACCTTGCCACCTTCGATCTTGAACCCGGTGACTTCGCAATTCTGGATGATGTCGACGCCGCGCATATCGGCGCCGCGGGCATAGCCCCAGACCACCCCATCGTGGCGCGCCGTGCCCGCGCGTTCCTGCATCAGCCCGCCCTTGATCGGGAAGCGCGCATTGTCGAAATTCAGGAAGGGCACCATCTGTTTCAACTCATCACGCGACAACAGCCGCGCCCCCGCGCCCGCCAGCATCATCGCATTGCCGCGACGGCGATAGGCATCGCGCTGAGCGTCGGTGTGGATCAGGTTGATGATACCGCGCTGCGACACCATCGAGTTGAAATTGGTTTCCTGCTCCAGATTTTCCCAGAGCTTCATCGAGAATTCATAGAACGGCTCGTTGCCCGGCAGCAGGTAGTTCGACCGGATGATCGTCGTGTTCCGCCCAATATTGCCCGACCCGAGCCAGCCCTTTTCCAGCACCGCAACCTTCAGCTCGCCAAAGGTTTTCGCCAGATAAAAGGCCGTCGCAAGCCCATGCCCGCCGCCGCCGACAATCACGATGTCATAGGCGGGTTTCGGCTCCGGGTTGCGCCACAGCGGCGTCCACCCCTTGTGCCCGGTCAGGGCCTCTTTCACGACTTTGAAACCAGAGAATTTCATGCAGGTGCGCTCCTTCGTCTGATCCTTTTGTAGCGGGGATTTTCGCTCTGTACCTCCATATAAAAGTCGTATATTTTCAAATTCAGGACGTATTTTCATATTTCTCGACAGGCCCTGAACATGAAGAGAATCGCCTTTCTGTTGGTCGATGGATTCGCCCTTTTGTCGACCGCATCCGCGCTCGAACCGCTGCGTGCGGCAAACCTGTTTTCGCCCACCTTGCGCTATGAGGTGACCCTGCTTTCAAGCTCCGGCGGCATGGTCAAATCCTCCGTCGGCGGCGCGTTTGAGACCCGCTCTTTTCGGGATCTTTTCCCCCGTTTCGATCTGGTTTTCGTCGTTGCGGGGGGCGATCCTGCGCGCGTCAACGACCCAGCACTTTTTGCCTGGCTGAGACAGGCCGACCGGTCCGGCGTGGCGCTCGGCGGCATCTCCGGCGGGGCGGTCATTCTGGCCAAGGCCGGACTTCTGGCGAACCGGCGCTTCACCGTCCACTGGCACCATTACAACGATTTCGACAAGCTCCCCGGCGACTGGCTTTTGGAGCGGCGATTGTTCGTGATCGACCGCGACCGCTACACCTGCGCCGGTGGCTCCGCGCCGCTCGACATGATGCATGCGATCATCGCCCGTGACCACGGAACCGCCTTCGCCCAACGCATTTCCGACTGGTTCATCCAGACCGAAGTGCGCGGAGCGGATGCGCCGCAACGGTCCTCGATCACCGGGCGCTATGGCGTCATCCCGCTCCCGGTCGAGGCCGCTTTGGAACTGATGGAAAGCCATATCGCCGACCCTCTCGGCCAGGATCAGATCGCCACGCTCGCAGGCCTTTCGACCCGGCAATTGCAACGCCAGTTTCGCGAGACGACGGGCCGGTCGATCATGGAAGAATATCGCCGTATCCGTTTGGAAACAGGGAAAGATTTGATCACCTCGACCCGCATTCCATTGACCGAGATCGCCCAGATGACCGGGTTCTCCTCGCAGGCGCATTTCTCCGATGCCTTCCGCAAACTCTACGGCACTACCCCCTCCACCCTGCGAAAACGGGAGGCCATAAAAGAAGGCCCGGCATAAGCCGGGCCTTGGGGAACAGTGGCGGTTCTGGGGCCGCCACTCAGGGAAGTTCTTGGATCAGATGTCCAGCGTGTTGTCTTTTTCCCAGCGCGAGAAATGCGACACGAAGGAATTCCACTCGCGGTGCTTCATCTTGATGTAGGAGGCCGAGAAATCGTTGCCCAGCATCGCCTTGAGTTCCGGATCGGCGTCATAGGCGCGGATCGCATCCAGCATGTTGAGCGGCAGTTTCGGCGCGCCTTCGATCTTGTGACCTTCGGCATACATGTCGATGTCGTAACGCGGGCCGGGGTTGGCTTTGGAGCGGATGCCCGAGAGACCGGCAGCGATGATCACGGCCTGCAAGAGATAGGGGTTCACCGCCCCGTCCGGCAGGCGCAACTCGAACCTTCCGGGGCCCGGCACGCGGACCATGTGGGTGCGGTTGTTGCCGGTCCAGGTGACGGTATTGGGCGCCCAGGTCGCGCCCGACATGGTGCGCGGCGCGTTGATGCGTTTGTAGGAGTTCACCGTCGGGTTGGTGATCGCCGCCAAGGCTTCGGCATGTTTCATGATCCCGCCGAGGAAGTAACCGCCCTGCTCGGAAAGCCCCACTTCACCGACCTGCCCACCGGCATTGCCCGCGAATGCGTTGGTCTTGCCGTCGAGGTCCCACACGGAGATATGCGCGTGGCAACCGTTGCCGGTCAGGCCCTGAATGGGCTTCGGCATGAAAGTGGCGCGCAGACCGTGTTTTTCGGCGATGGATTTCACCATGAACTTGAAAAAGCTGTGACGGTCGGCGGTGATCAGCGCGTCGTCGAAATCCCAGTTCATCTCGAACTGGCCGTTGGCGTCCTCGTGGTCGTTCTGATACGGACCCCAGCCCAGCTCCAGCATGTAATCGCAGATCTCGGCGATCACGTCATAGCGGCGCATCACGGCCTGCTGATCATAACAGGGTTTCTCCGCCGTATCGAACGGGTCGGAAATCTGATCGCCCTCGGGAGTGAGGATGAAGAATTCGGCCTCGATCCCGGTCTTGACGCGCAAACCTTCTTCGGCGGCTTCCTTGATCAGTTTCTTCAGAACGTTACGCGGCGCCTGTTCGACCGGCTCATCTTCCATGATGCAATCGGCGGGCACCCAGGCCACTTCCGGCTTCCACGGCAATTGGATGACGGCATCCGGATCCGGCACCGCCAGCATGTCGGGGTGCGCCGGCGTCAGATCCAGCCAGGTCGCAAAGCCCGCAAAGCCAGCCCCGTCTTCCTCCATACCCGCGATCGCGGAGGCCGGCACCAGTTTGGCGCGCTGGCCACCGAACAGATCGGTGTAGGAGATCATGAAATATTTCACGCCGTTCTCTTCGGCGAATTTGGCAAGTTTGCTCATCTGTATTTTTCCTGTTCCCTGTCGGAGAAAGAGGGGCGCTTGGCCCCCCTTCGTGGGCCTCAGAAGCCCGGTTTCCCCGGGTACCAATTGGTCCCGGCGAGCGGAATTTGCGCCATGGCAGCAGCCTCCATGGTCAGCGCACACAGATCCTCGGGTTCGAGGTTGTGCACGTGGTTGTGACCACAGGCCCGTGCGATGGTCTGGCATTCCAGCGTCATCACGTTGAGGTAGTTGCGCAGCATCCGCGCCGCTTCCACCGGGTTCACGCGCTTCATCAGCTCGGGGTCCTGCGTGGTGATACCTGCCGGGTCTTTGCCCTCATGCCAGTCATCATAGGCATCGGCAGTGGTGCCCAGAGCCGCGTATTCCGCGCCCCATTTCGGGTCCTGCTCACCGATGGCAATGAGAGCCGCCGTGCCGATGGACACCGCATCGGCCCCAAGCGCCAGCGCCTTGGCCATATCCGCGCCGTTGCGAATGCCGCCGGAGACCACAAGCTGAACCTTGCGGTGCATGCCCAGATCCTGAAGCGCCTGAACGGCGGGGCGGATACAGGCGAGGATCGGCTGGCCGACATGCTCGATGAACACATCCTGCGTCGCCGCCGTACCGCCCTGCATCCCATCGAGCACAACCACGTCCGCGCCCGCTTTCACGGCCAGAGCGGTGTCGTAATAGGGGCGTGCGCCGCCGACCTTGATGTAGATCGGTTTTTCCCAGTTGGTGATCTCGCGCAGCTCAAGGATCTTGATCTCGAGATCGTCCGGGCCGGTCCAGTCCGGGTGACGGCAGGCGGAGCGTTGGTCGATGCCGACCGGAAGGTCGCGCATCCCGGCGACGCGCTCGGTGATCTTTTGACCCAGCAGCATGCCGCCGCCGCCCGGTTTCGCGCCTTGGCCCACCACGATCTCGATGGCGTCAGCACGACGCAGATCGTCCGGGTTCATGCCGTAGCGCGACGGCAGGTATTGGTAGACGAGCTTCTCGGAATGTCCGCGCTCTTCCTCGGTCATGCCGCCGTCACCGGTGGTCGTCGAGGTGCCCGCCATGGTCGCGCCGCGACCCAGAGCCTCTTTCGCCGGACCGGAGAGCGCGCCAAAGGACATGCCCGCGATGGTCACCGGGATTTTCAGCTCGATCGGCTTTTTCGCAAACCGCGTGCCGAGGGTCACGGAGGTGTCGCATTTCTCGCGATAACCTTCGAGCGGGTACCGCGACATGGACGCGCCGAGGAACAGCAGGTCATCGAAATGCGGCAGGTGGCGTTTGGTGCCGCCGCCACGAATATCGTAGATGCCGGTGGCCGCCGCACGGCGGATCTCGGCGTTGGCGGCGTTGCTGAACGTGTAGCTGTCGCGCGGCGGGGTGTGGGGTGTCTTTTCCATCGGTGCGCTCCTCAGTATTCGCCAGCGTGGTCGATGTTGAAATTGTAGAGTTTGCGCGACGAACCGTAGCGTTTGAACTCTTCCGGTTTGGCATCCGCCCCGGCTTTCTCAAGAAGGTCCTTGAGGATCTCGATATGCTCCGGGCGCAGTTCCTTCTCGACGCAGTCGGCGCCCAGCGATTTCACGGAACCGCGCACGAACAGGCGCGCTTCATAAAGCGAGTCGCCCAGCGCATCGCCCGCATCGCCCAGAACAACGAGGTTGCCCTTTTGCGCCATGAAGGCGCACATATGGCCGATGTTGCCGTGCACGACGATGTCGATGCCCTTCATCGAGATGCCGCAGCGCGAGGACGCATTGCCTTTGATGTTCAAAAGACCGCCGTGCCCGGTGGCGCCCGCGTATTGCGAGGCGTCGCCTTCGATGGTCACAACGCCGGACATCATGTTTTCCGCAACACCGGGGCCTGTGGAGCCTTTGACGGTGATGGTGGCTTCCTTGTTCATCCCGGCGCAGTAGTAGCCCGTGGACCCGTTGATGGTCACGGAAATCGGACCGTCGAGACCGACAGCCACGGCATGCGCGCCGCGCGGGTTGGTCAGTTCGAAATCTTCATTCGCCTTGCCCTTGGCAGCGGCCTGAAGCGTGGTGTTGACCTCACGGAGTTCCGTTGTGGCCAGATCGAGCGTGGTGGTCATTGGATCAGCGCTCCCAGAAGTAAACAGTTGCAGGTTCCGGTTCCCAGACGCGGGCATTGTCGATGCCCGGCAGGTCGGCGAAGGCGCGGTATTCAGACGCGAAGGCGACGTAATCCTCGGTTTCCGCCATGATCGCCGGTTTGCAGGCGATCGGATCGCGCACGACGCCAAAGCCGTTCTTGGTGCCGGTCACGAAGGTGAAGAACCCGTCGAGATCTTCGATGGTGCCTTCGAGCGCTTCACCCAGCGTTGCGCCATCGGCGATGCGCGACGAGATGTAGGCCGCGCCCACTTCGGTGTCGTTTTCCGAGCGGGTAAACACGCCTTTTTTGGCAAGCGTGCGGCGCATCTGGTTGTGGTTCGACAGCGAGCCGTTGTGCACGAGGCACTGGTCGTCGGCGGTCGAGAACGGGTGGGCACCCATCGTGGTCACCGCGGACTCGGTCGCCATGCGGGTGTGGCCGATGCCGTGGGAGCCGCCCATCGCGCGCAGACCGAACCGCGCCGCGACGTCTTTCGGCAGGCCGACTTCCTTGTAGATTTCCATGGAGGCGCCGGAACCCATGATGCGAAGACCCTTGTCTTCGAGCACCGCGATGGCCTCTTTCGCCTTCGCTTCCGGCAGTGTCAGAACCGCATGGGTGTCGACCACTTTGATCGTCACCGGCGCATCGACCACCGCACACACGGCGGCGTCGAGATCGGCAAACGCCTCGGCGGGCGTGTCCGATTGAACGGTGATTTTCACCATGCCGTCCGTCTCATCGCCATAGATCGCGATCCCGGCGCTATCGGGGCCGCGTTCGGTCATGGTGATGAGCATATCGGTCAGCATATCGCCCAGTTGCGGGCGCAGTTCATCCTTTTTCAGGAAGAGGCCAACAATGCCACACATAGGTTCCTCCATTGTGGGTGAGTTCATCAGGCGTCCAGCGCCGTCACAACCTCACTAATGGGAAACCTATTTTCTCTTCAAGAAAGTTTTTATCCCCATTGGAAGAAAATCTCACCGACAGGAAAATTGCTCTGTTTTTATGCAAACAGGCGGCCGATCCGCATCAGCCGCCTGAGAATTGTGCGAAATAGAAAATACAGGACACTCAGCGTGCCTGCGGATAGGTGATGATCGACAGATATTTCGCCGGAAGCTCGACGATCTCCTCCGGCCCGTGCGGCGCATCCGAATCGAACAGAAGCGAATCCCCCGGCTCCAGATCATAGATCTGATCGCCATGGCGATAGTTGACCCGCCCCTCCAGCATATACAGAAGCTCGATGCCCTCATGCTGGAACGCCGGAAAGCGGTCCGACGCGCTGTCCAGCGTGATCAGATAGGGTTCGACCACGACGCCCGAGTTGTTCGACCCGATATGACCCAAGAGATTGTATTGATGCCCCGCCCGCGTCCCCGCACGCTCGATCTCGACCCCCTCGCCCGCTTTGACATGCATGCAGCCGCGCTCTTCCTCATAACCGGAAAAAAGCTGCACCAAAGGCACGCGCAACGCATGGGCCAGCGCAGAAATCGTATTCAGAGACGGCGAAATCACTCCGTTCTCGATCTTCGACAGCATGCCGACCGACAACCCGGTCTGCGCCGCCAAGTCCGCCCCGGTCATCCGCGCCCGCTTGCGCAGCTCGCGCACCTGCCGTCCGATCGCCACTTCGAGGTTCTTTTCCCGCTGCTCCTTCACCGCATGCGGGTTCTGCTGCAATGCATTGTCCTTGGCTTTCAAATCCAACTCCTGTCGTCCCATATGCTCTCTCTTCTCTATCTCGCTCATTCATCCGCCAGCGCGCGCGCCAGATCCGGCTTGCCGCGCTGGTGCCAAAGCTGGCCGACGGCCCCGAGTTCGGTCATCAGCTCTTCGCCATAGGTTTCCAGCCATTTCAGCACCGACCCGAATTCCTGAATGCGCGCCCGCCCCTCGCGGATCGCCACCACAGGCCAGTCGCCCACCAGCGCATTGTCGATGCCGTAGACCTCCATGCCCCACCAATTCGCCAGCCCGAACACATGCGGCATGCGCCGCCCGCGCTTCAGGGCCGCCAACACGGAGGTGCTGACAAGGCTGTCCGCCGTCTCGACCGCCTCATGCCAGAGATCGAGGATCGACGCATATTCCCAGCTCACCGCCGCCCACTCTTCTGGAAAGCGCTCATTATAAGAGTCGAAAAACGCCTTCGGCCGGTGAAAGAAAAACGCCGTATCCGCCAGTTCCGGATCGTCGAAATCCGGGAACTGGAAGGTGAAACGCTCCATGAAAGCGTCCGAGGTGCGCGTGATCAGGCTTTGGTAATTGTCGCAGGTACAGGCAAGAATCTCGCCCCGGAACCCCGCCTCATAGGCCGCGACGGTCAGCGCCTCGATCATCGGCGGTGCGGAAGAACACCAGCACAGCACATCCGGCGTCTCGGCCAGCATCTCCGCCACGATCTCGCGCGCGTCCCCGGCCTCCGCATCATAAAGCACTTCACTGACGATCTCCCGCCCGGCGACATCGAAGGCCGCGCGATAGGTCGCAAGCGACGGCAGCCCCATGAGATCAGTTTGGGAGCAGAGCGCCACGCGTTTGGCCTCGGGCCGGGTGCGCGCGAGCCAGTCGACCCCGGTGACGTTGAAAAACGGGTGCACCTCCGCGGGCGCGATGAGATAGGGGTGATCCGGCGACAGGTCCGACGGCAGAAGCGTCGCGGTCAGCACCCGACGCTCCATCAGATAGGCCAGCGCCAGCCCCAGATCGCCGCCCCCGAGCGTCAGCACGAGCCGCACGCGTTGCGCCTCCACCATCTGCCGCGCCGCCTCGAGTGTCGCCGCCGCGCCCTGCGCGCTGTCCTGCACGATCAGCTCCACAAGATGCCGCCGGCCGCCAACCATCATGCCGCCATGGGCGTTGATCCAGTCGACCCAGAGGCGACAACCATCTATGCCGGGCCGCCCCCAACGCTCCTCCGCCCCGGACATCGGCACCAGCGCTCCAACCCGGATCGGCGCGCGGTCCTGTACGCTCAATCGCGGCAGGCTGCCTGCGACGGCCAGTCTCTGTGCCAGCGAAGCGCTGCTCATTTTTTCACCTCCCGCTCAAAAATAGGTCAAAAGACCGAGAGAATTCCCGATTCACATATTCCTCTAAGGAAAATTCATTGACCAGTAGAAAATTTTTGGACCAAACCGGAGTCAATCCAAAAGAACCAATCTTGATTATTGGTCCATACCAACACACGCTCAACCAACGGGAGTTATCAATATGACCAAACGAGTCGCCGTCATCGGTGCTGGCCCCTCCGGCCTCGCTCAACTGCGTGCCTTCCAATCCGCCGCCCAAAAGGGCGCCGAGATCCCGGAAGTCGTCTGTTTCGAGAAGCAATCGAACTGGGGCGGGCTGTGGAACTACACCTGGCGCACCGGCGTCGATGAGAATGGCGAACCTGTGCACGGGTCTATGTACCGCTACCTCTGGTCCAATGGTCCGAAAGAGGGTCTGGAATTTGCCGACTATTCCTTTGAGGAACATTTCGGCAAGCAAATCGCCTCCTACCCGCCGCGCGCCGTGCTGTTCGACTACATCGAAGGCCGCGTGATCAAAGCCGACGTCCGCAAGTGGATTCGCTTCTCTTCCGTTATCCGCTGGGTCGAATATGACGCAGAAAAAGGCGACTTCGAAGTCACCGTGCACGACATGGTCGAGGACCGCGTCTACAAAGAGCGTTTCGACAATGTGATCATCGCCTCCGGCCACTTCTCCTCCCCGAACGTGCCGGAATACGAAGGGTTCGCCCAGTTCAACGGCCGCATCGTCCACGCCCATGATTTCCGCGACGCCCGCGAATTCGAAGGCAAGGATGTGCTTTTGATGGGCTCGTCCTACTCCGCCGAAGACATCGGCTCGCAGTGCTGGAAATACGGCGCGAACTCGGTGACCACCTGCTACCGCTCCGCGCCGATGGGCTTTAAATGGCCAGACAATTGGGAAGAAAAACCGGCGCTGCAAAAGGTCGAGGGCAAGACCGCTTATTTTGCCGATGGCTCCTCGAAAGACGTCGACGCGATCATCCTGTGCACCGGCTACAAACACTATTTTCCCTTCCTGCCCGACGATCTGCGCCTCAAGACCAAGAACCGTCTGGCGACCGCCGATCTCTACAAAGGTGTGGTCTACACCCACAATCCAAAGCTCTTCTACCTCGGCATGCAGGACCAGTGGTTCACCTTCAACATGTTCGACGCGCAGGCGTGGTATGTGCGGGACATCATTCTTGGCCGCATCGAGGTTCCGACCGACAAAGCCGTTTTGGAGGCCGACGTTGTGGAACGTGTGGAGCGCGAAGACGCCGATGACGATGTGAAATACGCGATCAAATATCAGGCCGATTACGTCAAGGAACTGGTGGCCGACACCGACTACCCGTCCTTCGACATCGACGGCGCCTGCGAGGCCTTCTTCGAGTGGAAGAAACACAAGGCGAAAGACATCATGGACTTCCGCAACAACTCCTACCGTTCGGTCATCACCGGCACCATGGCGCCTGTGCACCACACGCCCTGGAAAGACGCGCTGGACGACAGCATGGAAGCCTATTTGCAGAACTAACCGATCTTCGCGTCCGGGTGACCGGGCGCGCATTTCCCTCCCCTGGTCCGGGGGATTGCCATCACGCACCCCCGGATTTTTTTATACCGATGGAGATCCCGTTGATCCTCAATCCTTCCGGCCTTCCCTTTCGATCCGGCCCGCCAACGGCCTCTCTCCCGCGTCGCGCTGGCGCTTATCGACTGGCCTCCAACGAGGAACGCCACACCGTCCAGGGCGGTGGGGCGTCTTTGCTTGAGGTAAAGCCCGGTGATCGGATCAGCGTCACCAACACCGAAGGCGGCCAACGCTGTGAATTGCTCGCGGCGCACACGGACGGCAGCGTTGACGCGAGCGTCTTGGGCTGGTCCGCTGACGCCTCCGGCGATGATCTGCGCGCCACTGTCAACAGCGCCCTGCCCGGCATGGCGCGTCTCCGTTTGGGCCTTGCGAAACGTCAGATCGAACTGACTGGCGCCAAGACCATCGGCCTCTTTTCCGCGACAAGCCCCGCAGGCGAAGGCGTCAGCTTTACGGCGCAAAACGCAGGCTGGCTGTTGATCACCGCCCCCGCACCGGAGCCGGATTTCGAGGCGCAAACCACCGCCACGCCTTTGACTATCACGATCACCCGCGCGGAGGCCCGCCATGAGGGCAGTTTCGTCCTCCCCGACCCGCTCGCCGACACTTTGCAAGACATCCGCATCGCCTCCGCCACGGCCAAGGCCTATACGGTCAAAAAGGGTGAATTCATCCAGATCATGGATGTAGACGGCCGCCAATGTACCGATTTCCAATGTTTCGACGCGCGCAAGGTCGACAAGGGCATTTTCCACCCGCTCGACGTCACCACCACCCGTACGATCCAAGGCCACGCCTACCCGATGCCCGGTCTGCATGCGAAATATTTCGACCACGATCTGACGCCTTTGGTCGAAGTCGTCCAAGACACCTGCGGGCGACACGACGCCTTCGGTCTCGCCTGTAACGCCAAATATTACGACGATATCGGCTACCCCGGTCACACCAACTGTTCCGACAATTTCAACGCCGTTCTCGCCCCTTACGGCATTCCCGCCCGCCCAGGCTGGATGGCCGCGAACTTCTTCTTCAACACTGCGATCGACGAACATGGCGTGATGCTGGCCGACGAACCGTGGTCCCGCCCCGGCGACTATGTGCTGCTCCGCGCCCTGACCGATCTCGTGTGCGTGTCCTCCTCCTGTCCCGATGACACCACGGCGGCCAACGGCTGGCACCTGACCGACATTCATGTGCGCACCTATGCCGCCGAAGAACGCTTTTCCCGCGCCACCGCCTGGCGCCCGACCCCTGACGAGGATCCGATCATGACGCGTGAAAGCGCCTTCTACGACTCCTTCGCCGCGATGACCCGCGACTTTTCCGATTACAACGGCTTCTGGCTGCCGAATTCTTTCCCGGAGTGCGATCCGGTGGAAAGCTACTGGGCCTGCCGCGAAGGCGTGGTGGTCATGGACCTCTCCGCGCTCAGAAAATTCGAGGTCACCGGCCCCGATGCCGAGGCGCTGATGAACTGGGTTCTGACCCGCAACGTCGAAAAACTCGCCATCGGCCAAGTCGTCTATTCCGCCATGTGCTACCCGCACGGCGGCATGATCGACGACGGCACGCTCTTCCGTCTGGGCGAGCATAATTTCCGCTGGATCGGTGGTTCCGACGAAGGCGGCGTCTGGATGCGCGAAGAGGCGAAACGCCTTGGCCTCAACGTCATGATCCGCTCCTCAACCGACCAGATGCACAACCTCGCCGTCCAAGGGCCAAAATCGCGTGATTTGATCAATGAGCTGTTTTGGACGGCGCCACATCATCCTGATTTGATGGAGATGGGGTGGTTCCGTTTCACGCCTGCCCGTCTCGGCGATCACGACGGCATCCCGGTTGTGATCTCGCGCACCGGTTACACAGGCGAGCTGGGCTATGAGATTTTCTGTCATCCGAAACATGGCGCGGAGATTTTCAAATCGGTCTGGGAGGCCGGTCAAAAAGTCGGCATGAAACCCATGGGCCTCGCCGCTCTGGATCTCGTCCGCATCGAAGCCGGGCTTGTCTTCGCGGGCTACGATTTCTCCGATCAGACCGATCCCTTCGAGGCGGGTGTGGGCTTCACCGTACCTTTGAAATCCAAAACCGCCGATTTCGTCGGACGTGACGCGCTTTTGCGTCGCAAGGAAACGCCGTCGCGCAAATTCGTCGGCCTTGAGATCGACGGGCAAAACGCCGTCGCCCATGGCGATTGCATCCGCATCGGGCGCGCACAGGTGGGCGAGATTTGCTCCGCCATGCGCAGCCCGCGCACGGGTCAATGGATCGCGCTCGCCCGCATCGACGTGGCCCATGCCGAAGAGGGCACGCTGGTCGAGGTTGGCCAACTCGACGGCCACCTGAAACGCTACTCGGCGCGCGTCTCGCCCTTCCCCCATTATGATCCAAAAAAGGAACGCCCCCGCTCCTAAGCCTCAAAAACAACAAACCCCGCCATATAGGCGGGGTTTTTAAATGGCATTTTGATCTTTCGGTCGATCCCTTAGAGCGTCTGACCGGCCTCAATCACCAGAGCATGCAAGCCTTCGCCACCCTGCCCCAGGTAGGTCTTGAGCTGATTGAGCATCCGCGGCTCCCAGAAATCCTTGAGATGCGCGGCCACACCGGCGGCCTGATCCCCGCCCGGTTGCGTGGCAAAAAAGCTCGCGATCTGATTGGCCATCAGCACCATTTTCGCATCGGTCATGCGCAGTGTTCCTTTTCATCCGTATAGGCCACCACCGCCTCGCGGCGCAGCACCATCAAAGTCAGTCCTGTGTCTTTTGCCAGCTCCACCGCCGCGCGTGTCGGCGAGGACAGAGCGAAGAGCCCGGAAATCCCGGCACGCACGCATTTTTGCACCAGATCGACGGAAAGCCGCGAGGTGATGATCACCGCGCCTTGGCTCACATCCGTTCCGGCAAGTGTGCCAATCAACTTGTCGAGCGCATTGTGCCGCCCGACGTCTTCGCGCAAGGCAATGAGCCCGTCGGAGGTAAAGAACCCGGCGGCGTGCATCGCGCCCACCTGATCACGACGCTTTTGTCCAGCATTCAGCGCATCCAACGCGGCGCGGGCATAGGCTTCCAACCCCGTGACCATCGGCGTCACCGTCCCTGGAAAAGCGGTCGCTTCATCCAGGCTCTCAATCCCGCACAGCCCACAGCCCATAGGCCCGACAGAAGCCCGTCGCCGCGCATCCATCGCCTCTGAGCGGTCGTCAGGAATGCGCCCGCGCACCTCATAGCCGTGGGCATGTTTGATCGCCGAAATCTCGGTCACGTCAGAGGCCTCGGAGACGATGCCCTCGGACACCGCAAACCCGGTCAAAAACTCAGGTAAATCAAAGGGCGACGCCATCATCACAGCCGCCGTCGAGCCGTTATACACGAGCGCGACGGGGGCTTCTTCGGGGAGGGCGTCGACCTGCTTCATTCAGCGGCCTCGATCCGGCGCGATTGCTCGGCCTGTGCGTTGTAGCGCTCCTGCCATTCCGACGGGCCGTTCGACGGCGACACCTGCACCGCCGTCACCTTGTATTCCGGGCAGTTCGTCGCCCAGTCGGAATAATCCGTGGTGATGACATTGGCCTGCGTATCCGGGTGGTGGAAGGTGGTGTAGACCACGCCGGGGCTGACCCGATCAGTGATCTTGACCCGCAGAGACGTCTCGCCCGAGCGCGACGCCAGACGCACCCAGTCACCATCCCGCAGACCGCGATTTTCGGCGTCATGCGGATGGATTTCCAACACGTCCTGATCGTGCCAGACGGAGTTCTCCGTCCGCCGCGTCTGGGCACCCACGTTATACTGGCTGAGGATGCGACCCGTGGTGAGCAAAAGCGGGAAACGCGGTCCGGATTTCTCGTCCGTGGCGATATATTCCGTGACGATGAACCGCCCCTTGCCACGCACAAAGCCGTCGACATGCATGAGCGGCGTGCCGTCCGGGTGCTCCTCGTTACAGGGCCATTGCACGGAGCCTTTTTCTTCGAGCACCGTGTAATCGACGCCAGCAAAGGACGGCGTGGTCGCGGCGATCTCCGCCATGATTTCCGCCGGGTGCGCGTAGTTCCACGGCTTGCCGCCGGTCTCTTTGAGAACCGCATTGGCGAGCAGTTGGGTGACTTCCCAATCCTCGTAACCGTTCTTCGGCGCCATCACCTTGCGCACGCGGTTGATGCGGCGCTCAGCGTTGGTGAATGTGCCTTCTTTTTCCAAAAAGCTCGATCCGGGCAGGAAAACATGTGCGTAATTTGCTGTCTCGTTCAGGAACAGATCATGCACGATGACGCATTCCATGGCGGCGAGACCGGCGGCTACATGTTTGGTGTCCGGATCGGATTGCAGGATGTCTTCGCCCTGACAATAGAGTCCTTTGAAGGTACCGTCGACCGCGGCGTCCAACATATTCGGAATGCGCAGACCGGGTTCTGCGTCAAGCTCGACGCCCCAGGTGTCTTCGAAAATCTTGCGCACTTCCGGCTGTTTCACATGGCGATAACCCGGCAGTTCGTGCGGGAAAGAGCCCATGTCACAAGAGCCCTGCACGTTGTTCTGACCGCGCAGCGGGTTCACACCGACGCCTTCGCGGCCGATGTTGCCGGTCATCATCGCGAGGTTGGCGATGGCCATGACCGTGGTCGAGCCTTGCGAATGTTCGGTCACGCCGAGGCCATAATAAATCGCCCCGTTGCCGCCCTGTGCATAGGCGCGCGCGGCTTCGCGAAGTGCCAGAGCGGGCACACCGGTGAGGGCTTCGGTTGCTTCGGGCGCATGGCGTTCGTCGGAGATGAACGCCTTGTAATCTTCCCAGGCGTCGACGTCACAGCGCTCCGCGATGAAGGTCTCATCATAGAGCCCTTCGGTCACGATCACATGACCCAGCGCAGAGATCACAGCGACGTTGGTGCCGGGCTTGAGCGGCAAGTGATGCGACTCGTTCAGGTGCGGGGTTTCCAAGAGATCGATGCGACGCGGGTCGATCACGATCAGCTTGGCCCCTTCGCGCAGACGTTTGCGCAGGCGCGAGGCAAAAACCGGGTGCCCGTCCGTCGGGTTCGCGCCGATCACCACCACGACGTCGGATTTCTCGACCGAGTCGAAATCCTGCGTGCCCGCCGAGGTGCCAAAGGTCTGGCCGAGGCCGTAGCCCGTCGGAGAGTGACACACACGCGCGCAGGTGTCGGTGTTGTTGTTGCCAAAGACCGCGCGGGTGAGTTTCTGAACGAGGTAGGTTTCCTCGTTGGTGCAACGCGAGGAGGTGATGACGCCGATGCTCTTCTGGCCGTATTTCTGTTGCAGGCCGACGAGTTTCTTCGCCGCGAAAGACAGCGCCTCGTCCCAGGACACTTCGCGCCACGGCTGATCGACGCTCTCGCGCACCATCGGGCTCAAAATACGATCCTTATGGGTGGCATATCCGTAGGCAAATCTGCCTTTAACACAGGAATGACCCCGGTTCGCCTTGCCGTGTTTATAGGGCACCATGCGCACCAATTGATCGCCCTGCATCTCCGCTTTGAACGAACAACCCACGCCGCAATAGGCGCAGGTGGTCACAACGGAACGGTCCGGCGTGCCCATCTCGATCACGGATTTTTCTTGCAGCGTCGCGGTCGGGCAGGCCTGAACACAGGCGCCACAGGACACACAGTCGGAGGCCAGGAAGTTCTCTGCGCCCACGGCCACGCGGCTGTCAAAGCCACGCCCTTCGATGGTCAGAGCAAAGGTGCCCTGCACCTCTTCGCAGGCCCGCACACAGCGGTTGCAAACGATGCATTTCGACGGATCGTAGGAGAAATAGGGGTTGCTGTCGTCTTTGGGCAACCATTCGGGATTGGCCTCGCCCGACGTATTGCGCGCTTCGAAATGGTTCGCAAGCGGCGCGTTTTTCGGCGCCTCATAGCGCACATCGCGCAGGCCGACGGCGCCCGCCATATCCTGCAATTCGCAATCGCCATTGGCCGAACAGGTCAGGCAATCGAGCGGGTGATCGGAAATATAAAGCTCCATCACGCCCTTGCGAATGCGGCGCAGTTTGTCGGTCTGGGTGTGGACTTTCATCCCGGCATGCACGGGCGTCGTACAGGACGCAGGAGTGCCACGGCGGCCTTCGATTTCGACCGCGCAGAGACGGCAGGAGCCGAAAGCCTCAAGGCTGTCGGTGGCGCAGAGTTTCGGCACCTGAATGCCCAGTTCAGAGGCCGCGCGCATCACGGACGTGCCCTCCGGCACGGTGATTTCCATGCCGTCGATGGTCAGCGTCACCGGCTTGCCCGTCTTGGCGGGCGTCCCACGATCAACATCGTCATAGACACCCGTGCCGGTTTCCCAGGGAATAATGAAATCTTTCATTCTGCGGCCTCCTTCTGAGCGGTGTTGGGCGCGAATTCTTCGGGGAAATGGCGCAGTGCGGAGAGCACCGGATAGGGCGTAAAGCCGCCCAGCGCGCAGAGCGAGCCGTCGGTCATGACTTCGCAGAGATCTTCGAGCAGAGGGATCGCGCTGGCGTCGCCCTCCTTGATGCGGTCGAGTGTTTCAACGCCCCGCACCGCGCCGATGCGACAGGGCGTGCATTTGCCACAGCTTTCCACCGCGCAGAATTCCATCGCAAACCGCGCCATGGCAAGCATGTCCGCCGTGTCGTCGAACACCACGATGCCAGCATGTCCAATCAGCGCCTTTTGCCCATCAAACTCTTCGTAACCAAAGGGCGTATCGAATTGATCCGTATGCAGATAGGCCCCCAAAGGCCCGCCGACTTGCACGGCCTTGACCGGACGCCCGGAGGCAGTGCCCCCCGCAACCTCGTTGACCAAAGTGCCAAGCGGCATGCCGAACGCGGTTTCGAACAGGCCGCCGAATTTCACATTGCCCGCGATCTGGATCGGCATGGTGCCTTTGGAACGTCCGAGGCCGAAATTGGCATAATGCTCCGCCCCCTTGGCGAAAATCACCGGAACGGTCGCCAGAGAGATCACGTTGTTCACCACAGTCGGACGCCCCAAGAAACCCTCGAGCGCCGGAAGCGGCGGCTTGGCGCGGACCACGCCGCGTTTGCCTTCGAGCGAGTTGAGAAGCGAGGTTTCCTCGCCACAAACATAGGCGCCCGCACCGACGCGGACCTCCATGTCAAAGGCGCGGCCACAACCCAGAACATTGGGGCCCAGCACACCCGCAGCCCGTGCGATCTCGATCGCCCGGCGCATCACGGCAACCGCATCCGGGTATTCGGAGCGGGTGTAAACGTAGCCTTTGGTGGCACCACAGCCGAGGCCCGCGATAGCCATGCCTTCGATCAAGGTGAAGGGATCGCCCTCCATGATCATCCGGTCGGCAAAGGTGCCGCTGTCGCCCTCGTCGGCGTTGCAGACGATGTATTTCTGCGGCGCATGGGCAAGGCGCACGGTGTCCCATTTGATGCCGGTCGGGAAACCCGCTCCGCCACGGCCACGCAGGCCGGAGGTTTTCACCTCGTCGATGATCGCGTCCTGCGACATGCCAATCGCGCGCTTGAGGCCTTGGAGACCGCCATGCGCCTCGTAATCGGCCAAAGACAGCGGGTCGATCACACCGCAGCGCTCAAAGGTCAGGCGGGTCTGACGGGCAAAGAACGGGATGTCCTCGACCTTGCCCAGCGTGTCGATCTGACCGTCCAGAAGTGCCGCGACATCTTCCTCGGCAATCGGCCCATAAGCCAGACGTTTACCGTCCTTCTCGATCTCCACCAAAGGCTCAAGCCAGATCATGCCACGGGTGCCGTTGCGCACGATCTCCGCTTCGAGCCCGCGCGCGGTGATCTCTTGCGTCAGTTTTGCGGCCACCTCATCGGCGCCGAGCGCCTTGGCGGCGCTGTCCATGGGGACGTAAATCTTCATGCCGACACTCCAATATTCTTGGCCGACAGAGCTTTTTCAACGCGGACTTCATCGGCCCGCGCGATCAACCTGTCGTCCACCATCGCGGCGGGGGCACAGGCGCAGAGGCCCAAACAATAGACCGGCTCCACCGTCAGCTTGCCGTCCGGCGTGCTGCCATGCCAGTCCAGACCGAGTTTCGCCAAAAGCCGTTCCGCCAGCGCCGTGCCGCCCATGGACTGACAGGCCTCCGCCCGGCAGATTTTCAGCACATGTTTGCCGGCGGGTTTTTCGCGGAAATCATGATAGAAGGAAATCACACCTTTCAACTCCGCCCGCGTGATCGTCAGCGCCTTGCAAAGGGGCGCATGGGCCACCTCGGGAATCACCCCGAACTCCTCCTGCAGCGCGTGCAGCATGGGCAAAAGCGGGCCTTCGAGATGGGCGTGGGCAGAGATGATCTCCGCGATAGCCCCGTCATCTTGCGGGGAACTGGCTGGCGTCATGGCTGACCTCTTCGGATACGACCGTATACATTTCCCCCATGAGAGCATGGGATGCATCGCGAAATCAATATCGCTAAACCGTCAAACGATAGTCAAAACCTATCAAACAAGATCAGACACACGCCCCGCTTCGGCCAGCAAAGCGGCCAGAACCGGCGTGTTGGGATCGCGGTGTGGCGCAATCAGGCCAACACGGTGCCCGACTTCGCCGCCCGAGAGCGGGATGAGGTCCAGCGGCTTGCCTTCGGTCAAAAACCGCGCGACGCCTTCGGGCAGGACGGTGACCCAGCCGCCGCTCTGCACATGGGCGATCAGCACCACGGTGGAATTCGATTCGACGCCGACCTGCGGCACCACGCCCGAGGCGCCCAGGTTGCGGTCGATGATCCGCCGGTTCTGCATCTCCGGCGACAAAAGACACATCGGCACCCCGTCGAGATCGCTCCAATCCACCGACGTGCGCCCCGCAAAAACGCCGCCCTCGGCACTCACCACCATGTAGCGCTCTTCATAAAGCGGCACGGCGCTGACCCGGCCCAGAGGCTCATTGTCGAGATAGGTGAGGCCCGCATCGGCATCGAGATCGTCCAGCATGGTGAGGATCTGCGACGAAGGCCGCGAGAGGATGGTCAGTTTCACATTGGGATGCGCCGCGCTGAACACAGTTGAAATCCGTGCGGCCCACGTGAGCGCCGTCGGAATCGCGGCGATCCTGATTTGCCCCGACAGGCCGTGTTTCGTCGCCCGCATTTCATCGCGCAACTGGCGGCTGTCGGCGACGATCTTGCGCGCCCAGACCAGCGCGCGCTGCCCCTCCGGCGTCAATCCGCCGAAGCGCGAGCCACGAAAGATGAGCTGCACACCCAACTGGTCCTCAAGCTGCTTGATCCCCGCAGACAAGCTGGGCTGGGTGATGCCGAGGGCCTGTGCGGCGCGACCGAAATGGCCCTCCTTTGCGACAGCAATGAACATTTCGAGTTTGTTGAGCATGGCGAAAACCTGATCGAGAGAGCGCATTACGATAGGCATATCATATCGACTGTGGAGAGGTCATCTCCCCTCTTGGCGCCCCTGCCCCGTCGGGCTAAGACGGACCTCCCGACAGGAGGACAGAATTTGAGCACCGCCACCGATCCGCAGACCGCCGCCCGCATTTCGCGCACCATCGCCACAGACATTGCCGCCTCGACGGCGCAGGTCACAGCGGCCATCGGGCTTTTGGACGAGGGCGCGACCGTGCCCTTCATCGCGCGCTACCGCAAAGAAGTCACCGGCGGTTTGGACGACACACAGTTGCGCCTCTTGAACGACCGTCTGTCTTACTTGCGCGAATTGGAAGCGCGGCGAGTGACGATCCTCAAATCCATCGAGGATCAGGGCAAGCTGACCGACGATCTGAAACGTGCCATCGCAGGCGCGGAGAGCAAATCGACGCTCGAAGACATCTACCTGCCCTACAAGCCCAAGCGCCGGACCAAGGCGATGATCGCGCGCGAGAACGGGCTGGAGCCTTTGCTGGAGGCCATCAAAGCCGACCGTTCCGCCGATCCTGAAAAGCTTGCCGAAGACTTCATCACCGAGGCCGTGCCGACCGTGAAAGACGCTCTCAATGGCGCGCGCGACATTGCGACCGAAGAGCTGTCGGAAAGCGCCGATCTCCTGGGCAAGCTGCGCGATTTCATGCGGCGCGAGGCGCTTGTGACGGCGAAGGTCATCGCGGGCAAGGAACAGGAGGGCGCGAAGTTTTCCGACTATTTCGACCATTCCGAAAAATGGTCCGACATCGCGTCGCACCGCGCCTTGGCGATCCTGCGCGCCGCCAAGGAAGAGATCGTCACTATGGAGATCGCACCCGAGCCTGAGGCCGGTGCCGACCGCGCCATTGCCATGGTCGCGTCTTATCTGGGCACTTCGACCGAACAACCGGGCGATCTGTGGCTGCGCACCGTGGCACGCTGGGCGTGGCGGGTGAAATTCGCGATCTCGCTGCACATCGACCTTCTGGGCGAACTGCGCCAGCGCGCGCATGAGGACGCGATCACCGTGTTTTCGCGCAACCTCAAAGACCTTTTGCTGGCCGCCCCCGCCGGTGCCAAGGCCACCCTCGGCCTCGATCCGGGCATCCGAACGGGCGTCAAAGCCGCCGTGGTCGACGCCACCGGAAAGCTGTTGGAAACTGCGACGCTCTACCCGTTCCAGCCGAAAATGGACGTGCGCGGGGCGGAGGCGAAGATCATCGACTTGGTGACCCGTCACGGCGTCGGGTTGATTGCCATCGGCAACGGCACGGCCAGCCGGGAGACCGAGAAGCTGGTGGGCGAGACGCTGAAACTCCTGCCGCCGGGCGTGAAAGCCCCGACCAAGGTTGTGGTGTCCGAGGCGGGCGCCTCGGTCTATTCCGCCTCGGAACTCGCAGCGCAGGAATTCCCTGATCTCGACGTGTCGCTTCGTGGTGCCGTGTCGATTGCACGTCGCTTGCAGGACCCGCTGGCGGAACTGGTGAAGATCACGCCCGAAAGCATCGGCGTCGGCCAGTATCAGCACGACGTCGACCAGCGCCGCCTGTCGCAGGCGCTCGAAGCGGTGGTCGAGGATGCCGTGAACGCTGTGGGGGTGGACCTCAACATGGCCTCCGCGCCACTCTTGGCACAGGTCGCCGGTCTCGGCCCGTCTCTGGCCCAGAGCATCGTCACCCATCGCGACATTCATGGCGCATTTCCGTCGCGCAAGGCGCTTTTGAAAGTGTCTGGTTTGGGCCCGAAAGCCTTTGAACAATGTGCGGGGTTCTTGCGCATCCGCGAGGGAGATGAGCCACTCGACGCCTCCTCCGTGCACCCCGAAGCCTATGACGTGGCGCGCGAAATCGTCAAAGCCTGTGGCCGCGACATGCGCGAGATCATGGGCAATCCGACGGCGCTCAAAGGGCTGCGAGCCGAGCAATTCGTCACCGGGGACTTCGGCCTGCCGACCGTGCGCGACATTTTCACCGAGTTGGAAAAACCGGGCCGCGACCCGCGCCCGGAGTTCAAGACCGCGACATTTACCGACGGGGTCGAGGACATCAAGGATCTGAAACCCGGCATGCGGCTTGAGGGCACGGTCACCAACGTTGCCGCCTTCGGCGCCTTCGTCGACATCGGCGTGCATCAGGACGGGTTGGTGCATGTCAGCCAATTGGCCGACAGGTTCGTGAAAGACCCGCATGAGGTGGTGAAGGCGGGGGACATCGTGTCGGTGCGGGTGACCGAGGTCGACATCCCGCGCAAACGCATCGGCCTGTCTATGCGCAAGGAGGACGGCGCGCAAGACAGAGGCCAACAAGACAAGAGCAAACAGGACCGCAGCGCACAGCAACCGCGCGGCAATGCGGGCGGCAAAGGCGGATACGGCGGCAAACCCCGTGGCGGCAACGCGTCCAAACCCCGAGCCTCCGAGAGCCAGGGTGCCTTTGGTGCGGCGCTTCTCGATGCGATGAAGAAGAAGCGTTAAACGCCCTTCCGCAACGTGACGAGACCAAAGAACTGGCCGGAGAATCTTGACTTCTCCGGCCAGTTCGCTTTTCTGCACCCGTTCAAGTTCCGGCCCAGCCGGATGAAAAGGGAACACGGAACGGTCCGGCACAATCGCGCGCGTCCGAAGCCGTGGCTGCCCCCGCAACTGTGAGCGGTGAGCGAAGCCAACCAGAGCCACTGGGATCTCCCCCGGGAAGGCTGGCTGTCGCCGAGATCCGTGAGCCAGGAGACCTGCTTGGATGATCACCCTTTCCCGGGCGCGGGGCGCGCCACGGAAGCGGCATATCCGCAGCGGTGACGCTCTCACTGTCTGCGGAGGTCTCCTCCGATGGACGCGTTTCAACCGACGGGGCATCCCCCGTTCCATGAGGATTGACATATGTCTGTCAAACACAGCCTGCGCGTGTCGCTTCTGGCCACCGTAGCACTCACCCTGCCGCTTTCGGCGCTCGCCCAAAGCTTCGAAGAGACCCCCTACCAACTCGACGAGATCATCATCTCCGGCAGCCTCACCCCCGTCCCCGCCAGCAAGACCGGCGCGACGGTGGAAAAACTCGACGCCGCAGCCATCCCGGACGCCGCAGTGCCGGCACTCACCCTGCTCGACAGGCTTCCCGGGCTTTCTTACTCCAGCAACGGCGGCATCGGGTCCTCCTCCTCCCTGCGCATCCGCGGCCTGCCCTCCGCCTATGTTGCCACACGCATCAACGGCATTGATGTCACCGACATGACCGGCAACAAGATCGCCTACGACTTCAACGGCCTAATCGGGTTCGGCATCTCCTCCATCGAAGTGGTCAAAGGCTCGCAATCGGCGCTTTACGGCTCCGAGGCCGTCGCGGGCCTCATCGACATCCGCACCGACAATGCCGTCGCACCGGGTTATAACACCACCGTCGAACTCACCGCAGGCAGCGACAACACATATGCTGCAGGTCTTTCCACCAAAATGGAAAGCGACAGTGGCATGCTCTATTTCAACCTGTCGCATATGAAAACCGACGGGTTCACCAACCGTCCGGGCAATGACGAAAAGGACGGGTTCGAGGGCACCAACCTCACCTTCGGTCTGGAACAGGATCTCAGCGATGTCGTGACCGTGGGTCTGACCGGTCTCTACATGACCTCCGAGGCGGATTTTGACCGCTCCGCAACGGCCCCCAGCGGCTACACCACCAACGACAGCAAGGGGCTGCGCGCCTACACCCGGTTCGACACCGGTATGGTTCAGCACGAAATCGGCGTCTCCCTGTTCGACATCGACCGCTCCGACCCGCTCGCCCCGGTCGGTTACACCCGGGACTTCTCCGGCAAACGGCGCTCCGTCGACTATCTTGGCAGTGCCGAACTGTCCGCCGCCTCCACCCTGTCCTTCGGTCTCGAATACACCGAAGAGGATTTCACCCTGAACGACCTGCAAGCCGGCGGCTCGCTCACGGAAACCAAGGGGGGCGATGACACCTTCTCCGCCAAGGCCGAATGGCTCTTGGCGCCGATGGACACGCTCGATCTCTCCGTGGCGCTGCGCTATGACGATCACTCCGATTTCGGCGATCACATCTCCGGCCGTCTTGCCGCCGCCTGGGAAGTCGCGCCCGACTGGACCCTGCGCGCCGTACTCGGCACCGGTTTCCGCGCGCCCTCTCTCTATGAACGCTACAGCTCCTACGGCAAGGAAGACCTGAAAGAGGAAACCAGCCAAAGCGCCGAACTCGGCCTCGAACGTCGGTTCAGTGACACGGATTTCCTCAAAGGTACGCTGTTCTACACCGAGATCGAGGACAGGATCGACTACGATTTCGCGACCTCGACCTACAATCAGGTCAAGGGCACCACGACCTCCAAAGGCGTCGAGCTTTCCGGCCAGTATGCCTTCTCCGATCGCATCTCCCTTTTCGGCAATTACACCTATACCGATGCGAAAACCGCCGGGGCCCGCGCCGAACGCGTCCCGCGTCACGATCTGGTCGTCGGCATCGACGCCCTGCTGAACGACCGCATCAGCGGCCAGTTCACCGTACAATATGTCGCCGATGTCGTGCCGAGCGCCTATGCCCCCGCCGATCACAAGGTGGGCGATTACACGCTGGTCAACGCCGGCATGACCTACAAGCTCAACGATGCGACCGCGCTGTCGCTGCGGATCGAGAACCTCACCGACGAGGATTACGAGACCGCCGGCGGCTACAACACGCCGGGGCGTTCCGCCTATCTCGGTCTCAAAGCGTCCTTCTGAGTGCGTTTTTCCGGGATCATAACCTTGACCGTCGCCCTCTTATCGGGGGCGGCGGGTTTTGCCGGGGAGAGCGCAACAGCACCCGCGCGTGTCGTCTCGGTCAATCTCTGCACCGATCAGCTCGCCATGATGCTCGCGGCTCCCGGCCAGCTCGTCTCGATCACCGCCTATTCCCGCGACCCGAACTCGTCGGTAATGGTCGCAGAGGCGGAAAGCTATCCGGTCAATCACGGTCAGGCCGAAGAAATTTACCTCTTGAACCCCGATCTGGTCGTCGCCGGTCAGTACACTGCGCGGGCCACCGTCTCCATGCTGCGGCGTCTCGGCATCGAGGTCGTCGAATTCGCCCCCGCGCGCTCCCTCGATGACATCGAAGCCAACGTCCTGAAGATGGGCGCAGCCCTCGGGCGCGAAGAGGAAGCACGCGAGATCGCCGACGATTTTGCCCGACGCTTGTCCGACATAAGTCCGGCGCAAATCCGCCCCACCGAAGAGCGCCCCACAGCCGCCACCTATGCCGCCAATGGCTACAGCACCGGCGCCGAAAGTCTCGCAGGAGAGATCATCGACGCCGCCGGGTTCCATACCCTGGCCACGGAGCTCGGCCTGCCCCATGGCGGCTTTCTGCCCCTTGAGGCGTTGATCATGGCCGATCCCGATCTGGTGATCTCGGGCCGGGGTCAGGCTGGCTATGCCCGCGCCGAGGAGGTGCTGCATCACCCGGCCCTGACGCAACTGACCGGCGGTCACATGGCGATGCAGGATCGCGACTGGGTCTGTGGCCTGCCCGCCGTGATCGGGGCCGTCGAGCGGCTGCGCGAGGAGCGCGAGAGGTTGGAAACCCAATGAAATATCCCGTTCTGATCACGGCTTTGAGCCTGCTTGTCGCCCTGCTTTTCGCGCTGTCCCTGGTTGTCGGGGTGATCGAAGTCGGCCCTCTGGAAAGCCTCGCAGCACTCGTGCGCGACAGCGACGGGCCGCTCAGCATGGTGATGCGCGAAATCCGTTTGCCGCGTGCGTTTCTGGGCATCATGGTCGGCGTGAGCCTCGGCCTGTCGGGCGCGGCGATGCAGGGCTATCTGCGCAATCCGCTGGCCGAACCGGGCGTGATCGGCATCTCCGCCTCCGCCGCCCTCGGCGCCGTCATCGCGCTGCAAAGCGGCTTTTCCGCCCTCTTCGCCCTCGCCCTGCCGCTCTCCGCCCTCGCGGGGGCTGCGGCTTGCGTGCTCCTCATCCTGCTCCTCGCCGGACGCGGTGGCGGCACGCTGTCGCTCATTCTCGCGGGCATCGCGGTCTCGGCCCTCGCCTCCGCCCTTACGGCCCTCGTGCTCAACCTCTCGCCCAACCCGTTTGCCGCCAACGAGATCGTCTTCTGGATGATGGGCTCGCTCGCAGACCGCTCCTTCCTGCATGTCTGGACCGCCCTGCCGGTGATGACCGTGGGCTGGCTGCTGCTATCGCTCACCGGTCGCGGGCTCGACCGGCTGACCCTCGGCGAGGAAGCCGCCGCCTCCATGGGCGTCAACCTCAGACGTCTGCGCCTCATTCTCGTTGCGGGCGTCGCCGCCTCCGTCGGAGCCGCCACCGCCGTCGCAGGCGCCGTGGGCTTTGTCGGCCTGGTCATCCCGCATATTCTGCGCCCTCTTGTCGGAGCCCGACCGGCGCGGCTTTTGCTCGCCTCCGCTCTGGGCGGCGCCGCTCTCGTTCTGGCTGCCGATGTTGCGGTGCGGCTGATCCTGCCGGGGCGCGATCTGAAACTCGGCGTCCTGATGGCACTGGTCGGCGCACCGGTGTTCTTCCACCTGATCTGGCGCATGCGGGGGCAGCCATGAACCTTTTGACCGTCCAAGACCTCACCGTCCGGCGCGGTTCCCGTGCCACGCTCGATCAGGCGTCTTGCTCGATCGCACCAGGCGAATTCGTCGGCCTCATCGGCCCCAACGGCGCGGGCAAATCGACGCTCCTGCGGGCCGCTCTCGGGTTGATCCCGGCTGCGGGACGGAGCTCTCTGGCCCGCCTTTCCCCCGCCGCGCGCCCCAAGGCCGCAGCCTGGCTGCCACAGGCGCGCGAGATCGCCTGGCCGGTCAGCGTCGCGCATCTGGTCTCTCTGGCGCAGAACGAAAACCAGAACGCCCCCGAGGTCATCGCCGCCCTCAACCGCATGGACCTCATGGCCTATGCCCAGCGCCCCGCCACCGGCCTGTCGGGCGGCGAACAGGCCCGTGTGCTCATCGCCCGCGCGTTGGCGCAGGACACCCCGCTTTTGCTCGCCGACGAACCCACCGCCGGGCTCGATCCGGCGCATCAGATCGGCACGATGCAGACCTTTGCCACCCTCGCGTCTGAGGGCCGGGGCGTCATCGCCTCGCTGCACGATCTGGGGCTTGCCGCGCGCCATTGCACCCGGTTGATCGTGATCTCCGAGGGCCGGATCGTCGCCGATGGCGCGCCGCGCGATGTACTGACCGAAACACTCCTGGCCGAGGTGTTTGCGATCCGTTGCCTGCTCTCGGACACACCCGAGGGGCTTGTGGTGCAACCGCTCGCCCAGCTATCAAAGCCCTGACATGGCTGACATCTTCCTCACCCCGCATCTCACCCGCCCCTGGCTGATCGCCGATCTCGGCGCGCCGATGCGGGTCTTGAGCTTTGCGCCCTACCGCCCCGGCTTCGTCACCGCGCGACACATCGTCTGGCGCGAGTTGAAGAATGCCGATCTGCCGGTCGGGCTCGAGGTAGATGACTGGATCGCTGCCGTGATGGCGCGCAACGGACATGTCGATGCCGTCGGTCTTCTGACCTCACGCAACATCACACGTTTCAAACGCACCGAAGCGACGGTCGAGGACGTGCGGGTCGCCGCTCTTGCGACCGTGGGCCTCGGCAATGCCGAACGCATCGGCGCGCGCACGGCCCGCGACTGGGCGGTCGAACGCTACGGCACGATCAACGTCGCCGTCCAGGCCGACACCCCGCTGCGCGAAACCGCCCAGATCGAAGCGCTGACCATCGCGGCGGAGGCCCGCACCGCGGCGGTGATGGACGCGGGCCTGCGTTTGGCGGGCGGGCCGGTGACCGGCACGGGAACCGATTGCCTTGCGCTTGCCGCCCCGGCCGGACAGGGCGCCTATGCCGGGTTGCATACCGCCTTGGGCGAAGCAATCGGCCAGGCCGTTTACAGCGCCGTGTCGGAAGGCGCCGCCGAATGGGTGCGGGAAAATCCTCTGATGATGCGCAAGGTGTTCAGTGGCGCATGAAGGCCCCGCTTAACCCCGCCCTCCCCTGAACCACGACAGGAGCGGCACATGCAACCGCTGCATTCGTGTTTCGAGAAGGAGCAAACGCGCCTCGTCCAGCTCGAACAGATCGGCAATCCGTTCCGATGACCCGACGTTAAGCGGGCGTTCCGCGATCCGCTCATAAGCCAGCCCCGCGAAGATCACGCCATAGCGGTCGCGCAACCAGAGCAGATCGGTCGAGCTTTCATCCAGATCGGCCGCAACCTCCGGCAGGAGCTTCGGCCTCTGCGCCCCGGGCACGCGTTTATCAGCGGTCAGAAGGCGTTTGCGATAGCGGTTTCTCGCACGCAGCACGACATTGTCCTGACCGGCGAACCGCACGCGCTGCACTTGCTGCATCAGATGCGCGGCCTCGGCGCTCATACTCTCGTTGACGCGCGCACCTGTCTCGCCCCCCTGCCCACTCAGAGCAAGTTGCGTGGTCAGGAAATCGGTCACGACATCGCCCTGCACAAGCGCGTCCCGATCATAAGCGCGCACCGAAACACGACCGGGAAAGGCCGCCTCCCAAGTCTCGAGCGTCTCCCGAACCCGCATCGGGGCAAGCGGTGGAAGTATTGCCGAATGCCGGACACGTTGCAGCGCGAGTGAGGCATAATGTTTCGAAGGCTGGCGCAAATAGGCCACGACCTGCACCTCGGAAAAGGTCTCCCCTAATCGCGCCAAAAGGGTCTCGTGCCCCTTGAGGCCAAGGCGCACAAAAAGATATTCGGTCGAGAGCACGACGGTCTCGGGTGCGGTTGCGGCGATTTCCGCCTCGAGGGCCTGCCATTCCGTCTCGAACAGCCGATCGGCCTCGGCCTGCACGCGCCCGATCCGGTCGATCAAAAGACGCGGCCCGTGGTTCGCGAAATCGAGCGGCAGGACGAGGAAACCGTGCGACGTGCCCTTGCCGGGATAGAGCACCCCCTGCGCCCGCAGAGAAGACCGGGACGCCGCAAGCCAGCTCTGAAGCGCGGTCGAACCCGTCTTCGGCATTCCGACATGCAACACCAGTTTCGGCTTCGGCTTTGAAGGAGACGTCATGGGCATACCCTGAACGGAACGTCGGACATCTGACCCGCCTCAGACCTTGCCAAGCCGCGCCGCCCAGCCTTTCAGGACCAGCAGACCGCAAAGCGCGAGGATCGCTGCCGCAACGGCGACGGACACAGCCCCAAGAGGATCGAACACGGCACAGACCGCCAGAGCCAGAGAGACGGCAGCCAGACCCGTGGTCAGTCGGCTCTCCCCGGCCAGAAGCGCATCCACCGCCAGAATCGCGACGAAGGCACCGACGAGGCTGGCAGCCACGGTCCAGAGATCGCCTACGAGCAGGAGACCCGGCGCATAGACGAAGAGGAACGGCAGGACATAGATGATCCAGCCGAACCGCATCGCCGCAAAGGCGGTTTTCGTGAAGGACTCTCCGGAGATGCCGCTGGCCGCCAGCGCCGCGAAGGCCACGGGCGGGGTGATCATCGAGACCACGCCGAAATAGAGCACGAACAGATGTGCCGCCATCAAGGGCACACCGAGCGCCACCAGCCCCGGCGCCAGAAGTGTGCCGACGATGATATAGACCCCCGTCGTCGCCATCCCCGCGCCCAGCACCATGGCGGACAATGCCGTCAGGATCAGGGACAGCAGGAGGCTGGTTTCGCCGATCTCCCGAATGCCGAGCGTCAGGCTGACATCGAGCCCGGTCATCCCCAACACACCGAGCACCACCCCAAGGGCCGAACCCGCGATCACCAGCGAAGCGGTGGTCTTATAGGCGCCCTGGGCGGAGGACCTGATCCGGCGCCAAAGCTCGGCAGGCCCATGCAGAATCCACCCCGACAGAAGCGCCGCCGCGATGCCTGCGATGCCCGCGAGTTCCGTCATCCTGTCGCCCTTGAACATCACCGTCACGATGGCGATCACCGGCAGGAGATGCCAGAGATCGCGCCAGGCCAGTTCAGGCATCTCGTCTTGTACTGTCGTGGCGGACGGTTCGGCCCCCTCGGGCAGAGGCGCGCCCTCGATCCGCGCGGCCATCCAACTCGCCTGCACGAACATCACCGTGTAACAAAGGATCGCCGGAACCGTCGCCGCGAGCGCGATGCTGCCATAGGACAGCCCGGTCAGATCGGCCATGAGAAAGGCGGCGGCCCCCATCACCGGCGGGGTGATCTGCCCCATGGTCGAGGACACCGCCTCGATCCCGCCCGCCTTGGTGCCCGGAAGGCCGAAGCGGCGCATGGCCTGAATGGTGAAAGCGCCGGAGGTCAGCACATTGGAGCTGGCGCTGCCGGAGACCATGCCGAAAAGACCCGAGGAGACAATGGTCGCCTTGATCGCCATGCCCTTGCCGCGCCGCGACATCCTGCGGGCGAGCGCGTCGATGGCCGCCGTCCCGCCGGAGATCTCATAGACCGCGCCGAAGAGAATATAGATGGTCACCGTGCCGGCGATCACGCCGAGCGTGCGACCGAGAAAACCGTTACCGCCAAACACAAGGTAGACCGTATAGCGTTTCAGATCGACGGGCGCGGCGTCGAACGGCGCAGGGAAGAACTGCGCCAGATAGCCGACACCGAACACGCCGAACAACAAGAGCCCCATCATCGAGCCGCTGGCCAGGAACGAGGCCAGCAGGGTGACTGCGATCAACAGCACCGAGACGGTGAGCAGCCTTGGCGTCGGCATGATGAACAGCGCCGCCTCGCCCGCGAAATGGCGAAACAGGAAAAGTCCCACGCCGAGTGCGGCGCAACCGGAGAGAACGAGAGCCGCGCGCGACATCCCCCCGGACATGTTTCGCGCCCGGACCCACAGGGTGAACCCGAGCGCCAAAGCAAGTTCGACCGCAAGAAACTGATCGACAACAAGGTTGGAGCGCAGCCAGTCGAACGGGTCAATCGCCCAAAGACATGGCAGCAGCACAACTGCAAGACCGGACAGGGAGATCAGAACCTGCCCCGCCCTGTCAGCAAAATTCCTGCGATCGCGGGTCATCTTGCTACTTGATCTGGCCGTGCTCTTCATAAAAAGCCATGGCGGCCGGATGATAATCGAGACCGATGTCGACATACATCGCCTCGGGTTCGAACCAGTCGAGGCTGGCCACGGACTCGACCATCGTCGCCTTGCCCTCGTAGAGCCCCTTGAGCAGCGCCGTCACCGTCGCATCGTCCTCATCGGCATGGGTGTAGATGAAATAATCGTACTGAAGGATCTGGGTCGGTGCCTTGATCGTCGTCAGCGCGGGCTGCGGATCGAGCATCTGAAGACTCGCCACCGGCATGATTTCCCTGATCTTCACGGCGGCATCCTCGACACCCCCGAGTTGCAACGCCCGCAGACCGCCCACGTCACGCGACACCTGTTCGTCGCGCGGCGTGCCGATCACATGGATCAGAACATCGGTATCTCCCGCCACGAACGCCTCCGCCATGGCGGTGAAATTCGCGACCTGCACCCGTTCGACATCGTCATAGCTGAGCCCGCCCGAGGCCAGCAGCGCCGTGATCAGCGCCTCGCCGGTCACGGCCTGAACGAAGCCTGCGGGCACTCGTTTGCCTTTCAGATCGGCGACCGAGGCAATGCCGCTGTCCTCGCGCACGCCGAGCGTCATACGCATCGGCAGAAGCCGCGCCACAAGCCGCAGGTTGTCCATCTTGTGGTCCTTGAACCGGCCTTCGCCGAGCATCGCCTGACGTACCGCGATGGCGTTCTCGAGACCGAAATCGACCTCGCCCGCGTTGATGAACGGGCTCGCCTGGCTGGTGCTGTCATAGGGCTGCGGCCGCAGATCCATGTCGCTGTCTTCATTGGCCGCCTTGCTGATCGCGAGCGCGTAATTGTAGGTGCTCGATCCCTGGCCAGCGGACGCAATGGTGCTGGGTTCTGCGGTGGCAGCCATGGGAACGCAAATCCCCAATGCCATCAGCGCGGTGACGACTTTCCTGAACATCTGAATCCCCCCCCTGAGAGGTCTGTTGTTGACGTTAGGGAAGATGCAACAGGCCGTACAAACAAATCAACGACAATATCCCCCGTTCCGAACTTGCCTGCAAATTTGACATCCGTTAGCCTCCGAAACCATCAGAACAGGCCAGAGGCGGGGGGTCGCAATGGCGAAACGGTTTGGCGCAGGACATGCTTGATACGACCGCGCGCGATGCGCTCCGGCTCGCTTATGACTTCGCTCCGCCTGAAACGGAGCGCGAACGTCTGGTCTGTGGCATTTTCTCCGATGTCATGAAGGTCGCTCCCGTCGGTCTCGACGACGATTTCTACGATCTCGGCGGCGACTCCCTCATGGGCGAACAGATCAGCCTGATGATTCAGGAAAAGACCGGCAAGGATTTTGCCGTCTCCGCCCTGTTCGACTATCCCACGCCCCGCCTCATCTCCGAATTTCTGCAAGACAGCAAGGCCGAGATCGCTCCGAACTCGCATCCGATTTTCGTCGTGCATGGCAAGGGCGGCTACACCGCGCCGCGTCCCGAATTCTATGCCGGTCTTTCGCAGGGCACGAAGCTCGTGATGTTCGAGCTCCCCGGCATCCGGACGCGCACGGACTATCCGCGCGACATTCCCGCCGTCGCCGCGGCCTATGTCACGCAGATCATGCGTGACTACCCAACCGGGCCGGTGCTGCTCTCCGCCTTCTGCGCGGGCGGGCTGATCGCTATCGAGATGATGGCCCAGCTCAAAGCCGCCGGGCGCGAGGTGCCCGGTCTCGTGCTGCTCGACCCCAGCGCGCCGCGCCGCGTGCTCGACCGGCACAGGCTTCAGTCGAAGATCGAGACCGGCAACGCCAATACGCTCGACCGGCTGCGGCATCGGCTGCGCTATACGCCCCGCACGCCGAACGCATTCGACCGTCTTCGGGACCGGATCGAACGTGGCCTGCGCCTGCTCGCCACTCTGGACGATGCGCGCAAGGCCTCGCGGAAAAAGCAGGGCGCGTTCTGGAAATACCGGGACGCCGGGTTTCGCATCCTGCCGCGTGCCAGCCTGATCGTTGCCTATCGTTTCGCATGGCCCGCCCCCTACACCGGCAAGGTGACGATCATCGCCTCGCAGCAACGCGCCAAGGCCTTGGCCTGCGAAACCTCGGTCTGGCAGCGCTTCATCCCGAACCGCACCGTCGAGGTGCTGTCGGAAACCCATGGCGACATCGGTCAGGCCAATGCGGGCGCCGTGGCCGCGCGGATGGAACAGCTTCTGCTGGAACCGCTGGCCTGAAACTCCCGCCTCAGCTTTCGAGCGAGGCGCGCAGTTCCCGGCGCAGCACCTTCCCGTTGGTGTTGCGCGGCAGGCTGTCGAGGAAGATGAATTTTCGCGGCCGCTTGTCGGGCGCAAGCTGCACCCGGCACTCCGCAGCGAGATCGCCCTCCGTCACGCCGGATTTGGCCACGACGAAAGCGGCGATTTCTTCGCCGAACTCGACGCTGGCAAAGCCGGTGACGGCGACATCCGCAACACCCGGGACGGCCTGAAGCACCGTTTCGATCTCCGCCGGATAGACATTGGCACCGCCGCGAATGATCATGTCGGAGCTGCGCCCGACCACGGTCAGGAAACCGTCCGTCGAGACTTTCGCAAGATCCCCGGTATAGGCCCAGCCGTCGCGGATCTTGTCGCCGGTGTCGCGCGCACGGTTCTTGTACATGCCCTCGGCCATGCCATGGCTGCGGACCCGCAGCGCGCCGACCTCGCCCGCAGGCAGCGGGGTGTGGTCCTCATCGACAATCTCGAGCCGCACGGTCGGCAGGACCCGCCCGTCGGTGTGGCTGTGGCTGGCGACATCCGCCCCGGCGAGCACCGAACAGGTGCCGGACACGGAGGAGGAAAAGCAATGCAGGAACCCCGGCGTCAACTCCTGCCAGGCCCGCAGCTTGTCATGCGCCTCCATGCCGGAGCCGCCGCAATAGAGCATTTTCAGATCGGGCATCAGCGGCTTTCCGGTCCCGTTCGACAGGCCGAGCATGGCCTTGACCGTGGCAGGAACCGCGAAGAGGAAGGTGATGCCCTGGGAGTTCACCTTTTCGATCAGTTCGTCGGCCGCGAATATCGGCGGATGGAAACACACGGTCGCCCCGCGCATCAACTGCCCGATGGTATGGTTGCGCGAGGCGGAGAAGGACAGCGGATAGGCGTTGAGGAATTTGCCTTCGAAAGGATAATGCGCCTCGAACCCGTATCCGAAGGAACGCAACTGGATGGTCCGGTGACTTGCGACGATGCCCAGAGGCCGCCCCGTCGTCCCGGAAGTCAGGGAGATGAGCGCCGGGTGGCTTTCGGTCCCTTTGCGTTCGACAGGAGCATCCGAATGGCGGGCGGCGGTGTCTTTCCACCCCGCATCGCAGGCGATCGACCGATAGGCACCATTCGACAGGTCCCGATCTTCAAGAAGAGCTGCCAGGTCGAACTCTTCGCTCAGACGCCCCCGCTCATCGGCCCGGTTGCGGAAATCTATCGGCACGGCCACCGCATCGAGCATCCAAATCGCCACCATCGCGAGCACCGTATCGACACTGTCCCGCAGCACCAGCCCGACCTGATCGCCCGCTTTCAGCCCTTCGGCCTGAAACTGCCGCGCCCATTGCGCGGAGGTGGCCACGAGCCCGGCGAAGGACACGCTGCGCGCACCGGAAACGAGGGCGGAACGTGCTCCGTACCGCGCCCCGAGGGCATGAAACGTGTCGGCGAGATTGCTGTGGTTTTGCTGTGACATATGAGGGTCCATCTGGCGAGGTGTCGAGGCTTGGCATCGGAACGGGTGACTTCGGGGAAGCCTGCATCAGAAAACACAGCTCTCCCTGCCGGGGAAACAGATTTTCGCAAAATGCACAGATTTTCCGGACTTCCTGCGCCAGCCGGTCAAGACCCGGGCACGAAACGGCTCCGGAAACGCCGTGACAAGCCTTCGGGCGCACGGTATCCTGCGCAGTGAAATCTCCAGGAAGCACCTAGGAAAGCACCCGGCGGCATGCCCTTATATCACATTAACGGCAAGCTGATCCTGTTCATGCACATTCCGAAAACCGGCGGAACATCGGTCGATCACTGGCTGCGCAGTCTCGGCACCCCCATCCTCGGCTCCATTGGCGCAGAAATCGACTGGCTGCCCTGTGTGCCGCAACATCTGCACGCCGAAGCTCTTGCGAAACTCGTGCCGCATGGCGCCCCCGATTTCGCCTTTGCCATCGTGCGGCATCCGGAAAAGCGGATGGTCAGCGAGTTCTTTCATCGTCACAAGGACAAGCGCACCCGACAGATCGGCCCCTATCTGCGCAGGCGGTCTTTCGATGAGATGACGACGGGGCAGATGAGCCGCTATTTCGAGGTCTGGCAGGACCGCGCCTTCGCCAAGTTTCGCAAATACCCGTTCTGGGACGACAACCATGTCCGCCCGCAAAGCGCCTTCACGAACTGGCCGGGCCTGCATGTCTTCCGTTTCGAGGACGGGCTGCAAAGCGTCTACGACCGGGTCACCGGGGAGCTTGGCCTGCCCCGTGTCGGCGAGGTGCCGCGCCTGAACACCGGTCGCAAACATGCCCTCGTGCTGACCGAAAGGGCCAGGACCCGCATCCGCGCGGTCTATGCCCAAGATTTCGACACCTGGTACAGTTGAGTCCGCGACGCCCAACGGCTTTCCACCAGACTGCAAAACACACTTGCCAAACGCCTGTGTGACGTTCTAATTGCATAAGATTGCTGACGTAACGTCAATCTCTTCAGGTCCATTGAGACGCACAGCTCGTCAAAACCTGCCGGACGGTCGTCATACTATTTCGCGACGACACGACCAAACCCGTGGGGACACCGGGACATGAAAGCCTGCATCGCAACCGGCACCTATCATGCGGCCGGGGAGACCTTCGTCAATCGGCATATCGCGGAGCTGTTCGGCGGCAATACCTGTGTGCTGTTCAACACCGCCAAAGGCGACAACCCGTTGCAAAAGCCGAACATGTCCCGGCGCAACCGGTTCGAGGCCTCACCGCGCAAACTCTGGCAAACGCTGCGAGAGCTGCCGCGCTATGGCACCACCTCTTTGCCGCACGGCAAGGCGCGGTCCCGTGTCGAAGCCTTTCTTCGCGATCAGAAACCCGATCTCATTCTCGCCGAATTCGGCCCCGAAGCCGTCGCCTTGACCCCTCTCGCCCGTGCGCTCGACCTGCCCCTTTTCGGGTATTTCCGCGGCTACGACGCCTCGAAACTGCTGCGCGATCCGGGCAAACGGCGCGCCTATCGCAAATGCATGCCCCACTGGCACGGCGTCTTCGCAGTTTCGCAATTCCTGCTCGACAATCTCGCGGCCCATGACATCGCCCATCCGAGAAGCGCGGTCATCCCAAGCGGCGTCAACACCGAGCTGTTTCATCCCGCCGAGAAACGATCCGCGAGCTTTCTCTACGTCGGACGGCTGATCGAAAAAAAAGCTCCCGACCTGGTGCTGCGGGCCTTCCTCGACGCCGCCACACGCGTTACGGACGCCCATTTGACGATCGTCGGAGACGGCACGCTTTCCGCCCCCTGCCAGGCTCTGGTCGCAGCGCGCGGCATGCAAGATCGCGTCACCTTCACCGGGGCCCTGCCCCATTCGGAGGTCTGTACCCTGATGTCCCGCACAGCCATTTTGCTGCAACATTCCGTGACCGCGCGAAACGGCAACACCGAGGGCCTGCCGACTTCGATCCAGGAAGCCATGGCCTCGGGCATGGCCGTGCTCTCGACCCGCCACGCGGGCATCCCCGAAGCGGTGGTCGAGGGGGAAAACGGTCTCCTGGTGACGGAACATGACGAAGCAGGCTTTCGCGACGGCATCGTCGCGCTGGCCAACGCCCCCGAGACGGTCGCCCGCATGGGGGCAGACGGACGCAGACGGGCGGTTGCACAATTCGACAACCGAACTCTTCTGGCAGCGCTGGAGGCACGGCTCACCGGCTGGTTGTAGATCGCAGCGGCCAGCACACAGAACCTGACGGATGTGGCGGGCTTCGCAAAGCTGCCGTGACATCACCGACCAGGACGCCCGCATCCCGCCCTGCACGTACCTTTTCGCCATGTTTTACGATCACGCAGGAGACCCCATATGGATGACACCCAGATCAGAACCGCCATTCTCGACGCCGTGGCCAAGGCCGCGCAAGTCGACCAGGCAACCCTGACCGACACGACGCCTCTGGGCGCAGGCGGGCTTGGCCTCGACTCCATCGCCATGCTGGACCTCGTGCTGGACCTCGAGGACGTCACCGGCCTGCAATTGCGCAGCGAAGCGCTGGGGGGTGACGATCTGGCAACGCTGGGAGGGCTGATCCGATATATGTGCTCTCTCTGATCCACCGGCCCAAGCGCTACCTCGCGGCGGAGCACGCTCGCGCCCCCGGCACGCTCGCCGACAAGCTCACCCAGTTGCGCGAGATGGCCAAGGAGCGCCCGCCGCATCCCAGGCTTTGGAAACGCGCGAAACATTTCTGCCCGGGGACCCGGTCCGAGCGGCGCGACTGGTGCGCCCGGGTCTGGTGGGGGATCGCGGCGGGCGAATTGCTCCGCGTCCACCTCTATGACCGCGCCAGCCGTGCCCAGGCGATGGATCTCGTTCTCCCGCCGGACCTCTCCGCGCTCGATCCCGCCAGAACCGGGCGCGGTGCCATTCTGGCCGCCGCGCATCTCGGCCCGCCGAAATTCGCGATGAATCTGGTGCTCGACCGCTTTGCCAAGCCCCTGATCGTGACCAACACACAGGACATGCCGGACTGGCAGCGCGCCGAAGAGGGGGGATTTCTCAACCCCCGCGACCCTCAGGCCCGGGCACAAATCCTGCTCCGGGGCGCCGTGCAACTGCGTCGCGGCGGCGTGTTCTTTGCCGCCCCCGATGGCAAGCAGACCCGGGACACACTCGGCGTCGAAGGCTTCGGTCAACACTGGGAGTTCTCCGTCGGCCTGCCCGCGCTCGCCCGGAAGCTCAAGGCCGACAGCTTCGTGTTCCTGGCGCTTTGGGAGGGGGAGCGGATCGCCCTGCGCTGCACCCCGATCACAGTACCGGCGGAGCTTGCCCCCGAAGACCATCACCGGGCCTGGATCGAGGCGTACTGGCGCAGCCTGTCTTCCGTGATTGCAAGCTCCCCCGAAAATCTCCGCTTCCTCGCCCCGCCGCTTCGCAAGGAGTTCACCCGATGATCTGGCAGCGTTTTCTCGACACCGCCGCACGCCATGCCGCGGCCCCCGCCCTGATCGGCGATCAGGGCACCCTCAGCTACACGGAGCTTGTCGCCCGGGCAAAGGCCGAAGCGCACAAACTGCCGGACCGTCCCACCGGCGCAGCGCCTGCCCGTGTGCTTCTCGTGTCGGCGGAGCCGGTCACCCTTCTGGTGCGGGTGCTGGCCTGCTGGAGCAAGGGGCTGGTCCCCGTCCTGCTGCGCGACGGGCAAACGCCCGAGAGCCTTGCGCGCATCCGCGAGATCGCCATCCCCATCGCGATCCTCTCCGACGAGACGCCCGAAGCCCACCTCCCGGACAGTCGGCAGCCCCGTCCCCCTTTCGGTCCGCGCGACGAGGCGCTTGTGATCTGCACCTCCGGGACCACCGGGACGCCCAAACTCGTCGCCCTTTGCGCCGAAGGGGTGGCGACCACGGCCCAGGCCATCGTCGAAGACCTCGGATTTGCCGAGGGGGACATCATCGCGGTCGCCACGCCGCTGACCTATATGTACGGGCTGATGGGGGCCTCGGTGAGCGCCCTGCTGTCCGGGGCTGCGCTGCGCATGTTCCTGCCCGGTCAGCCGCTGACCATCGTGCAGGCGGCGATCCGGCGCGAAAACATCACGGTTTTGCAGGGTCCGCCCTCGCTGATGCGCCTGTTTCTGGCCTATTGGAACGGCACGCCCTTCCCCTCCGTGCGCCTCGTGACCACCGGCGGCGAATACATGAACGCGGATCTGGTCGACAAGCTCTCGCAAGCCTTTCCCCAAAGCGCCTTCCGGCTGGTCTATGGCATGACCGAGGCCGGACCGCGCATCTCGCACATGCGCACCGTCCAGCATCACGGCGCGGGCCTGCTGGTCGGGCGTCCGTTCGATCATTTCGACTGGCGCATCGACCCGGTGGCGCAGGAGGGGCTGCCGGATGGGGCCGGCCGTCTTGCGCTGCGCGGGCCGAGCGTCTGTCTGGGCTATATTCAGCCCGGCAACCAGTATGAGGGCGTCGGCCCCGACGGTTTCTTCCGCTCCACCGATCTGGTCTGCGACCGCGATGGCCAGTTGGTGTTCCTCGGCCGCTACGACCGGCTGTTCAAGACCGGCGGCAAGCTCGTCAACCCGCTCGAGATCGAGGACCTGCTGATGCGGCATCCGGCGGTACATGACGCCGCCTGCCACGCACAGGAGCACCGCCTGCTGGGGCTGGTCCCGGTGGCGGAAGTGGTGCTGGAAAGCGGGGCAGACACCGATCTTGCGGCGCTGAAGCTGCATTGTTCCACCCTCGAACACCATGCCAGGCCGCATCGCATCGACATCGTCCCCGCGCTCGAAATGGCCGCGTCCGGGAAAAGGGCCGGTCGCAAGCCATGAACCGTGTCGTCACGCGTAGCTCCTCGTCGCGCCTCTCAAGACGCACAACGCTCCCCGGCTGGCACTCAATCCGGCTCCAGACAAGGCTCGTATGATGCGCCGCCCATGCCGACGGCCAGAGGGTGACTGTGGGCACATCGTTCACGCCCAGCCGTCGTTCCTCGCGCAGAACGACACATCTGGTTCCACCGGGATCACAGACCGAGCGGAGATGCCCCACACATCCTCATTGACAGAAGAACCCTTCCTGGAAGACAGGCGCTTTCCTTCCCGGACATGGACCTTCTTCGTGAGCGAGATCAAAAGGACGGCAGGCAGACACAGAATGTCGTGCCCTCACCGCTTTGCGTCTCAAACGAAATCGTGCCGTTCATCTGTTCGACCAGCGTGCGCACGATGTTCAGCCCCAGACCGGAACTGCTGGCGCGTTTGTTGTTGTCCCAGCTCGCCTTGGTGAAGCGTTCGAAAAGCGTGTCGCGCAATGCCATGGGAATGCCATCCCCATGGTCGCGGACGAACACCGCAATCTGCGCATCGGCTTTCTGCGCCCAGATTTCAACGGACTGACCACATTCGGAGGCCTTGACCGCATTAGAAAGCAGGTTGGACAGAATCTTGGTCAGTTGCGCCGGCACGGCCCGAACCTGAAGCGCGGCATCGGTCGGGCGCATTTTCACATCGACTCCGTGATAGGCGCCATAACCCTGATGGGTCGCCACCAGCCCCTCAAGCAGACTTGCGACCCCGATGTCCTCGCTCTCGTGTTTCGGCCCCGCCTGAGCGCTTTCATTGAGATCGAGGATTTCCTGAATGAGAGCAAGCATCCGGTCGCTGTTGGCCCCCGCGATGTTCAAAAGCGATTGCGCCTTGTCCGACAGCGGCCCGACCAGCCCGGATTTCATCAGGTCCAACGCCCCCTTGATGCTGGTCAGAGGGGTGCGCAATTCATGGGTGATGACGGAATTCACTTCCCTGCGCAGACAGTCCGCGCTTTCCTGTTCGGTTTCGAAATGAAACATCGCAACGAAATAGCGGTTGCCCTGCTCATCCGATGTCGCCATCACGCGTCCGTTCAACCGTTTGTCGCCGAAGGACGGATGGGTGCGGAAGGCCGCACTTCCGGTGGTTTGCGCCTGATCCAGAGGACCGCCCTCGGCCATCAGATCGTGAAAAAAACCGCCTTCGCAGAGATGTTCGGCTGCCCGTGCCGCCGATCCATCACCCAGCATGTCGCGGGCTGCGGCGTTCATGTAATGCGGCGCCTCCATCGTGCGCTCGAACACGAGCACGGCATCGGACATCCCGTCCCATAGCGCCCTGTTCAGCTCGGAGCCGGCCTGTGCGAAGCACGCCGCATCCTCGCCGAACGCATAGCCAGCCATACCGTATTTGAGCTTACATGTCATACGATTACACCCGAACTGTTCAAAACCGCTGGTTCAGGATGACCCGTTACCGCACGCTTTTTAGAATGCCCTTCACACAAAGATAATCCTGCAGGTGAATTTAAACCTGGCTATGGTTAATTTGTGATAAAAATGTGTCCCGCGAAAAATAATTACAATCCAGACGTGTAATTCCTTAGTTCGCGTCGCACCACAGCGGCAGAGCGAATGTCATCGTCGAGCCGACGCCGAGTTCGCTTTCCGCCTTGATCCAGCCGTCTTGCAACGCAACGAGATCCTTGCAAATCGCAAGACCGAGGCCGACGCCGGGGTTTTTCCGGTTGGTCCCGGAAGCGGCCTGGGCAAAGCGATCGAAGATGATGCCGATGCGATCCTCGGCGATCCCGACACCGGTGTCCCGGATCTCGAAAATCGCCATGTCGCCCTGCACCCGGCTGCGCACCGTGATCTCCCCCGCGTCAGTGAACTTGAACGCATTCCCCAGAAGATTGGTCAAAATCTGCCGGAAGCGGATTTCATCCGCCCGGATATCCGCCCCGACCAGATCCAGCGTGATCGACAGACCTTTCTCCTCGGCCAGAGCGTGCATCTGGTCGACCACGGATTCGACGATCCTGGTGCTGTTCACCTTGTCGTGGTTGACGCGCATGGTGTTGGCCTCGATACGCGCGATGTCGAGCATATCGTCGATCAGCGCTTTCAATTGCGTCCCGGAGGCCTGAATCCGCGTGGTGAACCGGGCGATATCCGCTTCAAAGCCCTTGAGCGCGGTCGAGATGCTTTCATCTCCCCCTTCAGAGAGCGCCGTGCGCAGGGCGGCATAGCTCGGCAGTTTCTCGAAATTCGCAACGAAGCTGTTGAAGCCCAGAACCGCCGACAGCGGCGTGCGCAACTCGTGACTGATCACATTGAGGAATTGCGTCTTGGATTCGTCGGCCTGTTCCGCTTCCCGCAGGGCGGCATAGAATTTCGTCACATCCTCGGCAATGCCGATATAGCCGGTAAACACGCCCTGCTCGTCGAAGCGCGGCTTGCCGCTGATCCGAATCCAGCTGAGGCGATCCGGGAGGAAATGATAGCTGTAGACGATGTCCAGAAAGGGCTCATGTGCCTGCATCTTGGCGACGAGTTTCTGGAGCGTGTCTTCGCTGCCGTGGGCGGATTTGACAAAATAGCTGCGCGGCTTTCCGATGTAATCCGCCGGATCGACGCCGATCATCCGGGCGAACCCCTCCGAGACATAGGTCATCCGCATGTCGGCATCCTGTTCCCAGAACCACTCCGCACTCAGATCGGCCACATCCTGAAGACGGGCCTCCGCCTCGTCACGTTTGCGCAGTGCAGCGCGCAATTCACAGTTCGACGTTTCAAGCTCCCGCTGATGGCGGCGCAGATCCGAAATCTCCACCCGGAACATGACCAACCCGCCCTCGGATGTGCGTCGGGTAAAGTATTTGAACCAGCGGTCTCCGTTATAGCGCACTTCAAGCTCGGAGGTTTCTCCAGTCAAAGCCGAGAGAATCTCTGTCTCGTCCCCGCTCCGAACCCCATTGAGGAGCACCTCGTCGGAAATTTCCAGCCGCCGGTGGATCAGGTCCGTCAGAGGCCGCCCGACCATCAGGTTGCGCTTCATCCCGTCGAGCCGGTCCCCGGCGACGGTGTTGAACATGATCAGCCTGTCGTCGCTGTCGAACAGCCAGAACCCGACAGGCAGCGCATCAATGGCATCGTTCAGCCGCTGTTCGGCAAGCGTGGCACGCTCGCGACTGCACAGGACTTCGGTGATATCGTTGAGAATGGCGACACGCCCGCCCTCGGGAGTCTGATGTTCGAGAAGCTGCATCCATGTGCCGTCGCTCAGCGCCACGGTAAAGCCGGAGCCCTTTTGCGGGCCCCGCAAAAGCTGCCGTGCCAGCCACTCCTCTTCGTTGCCGATGGCATCCGTGTAAAGGCCGACTTCGAGCCCTGCACGCAAGATGCTTTCGAGAGAGGCGCCGGTCACGATGGCATCGGAGGCCGCGCCATGCAGATCGCGATACCGGCGATTGCACAACTCAAGATTGTCATCCTTGTCGAACATCACAAAACCCGACGGGGCGACATTCAGCGCCGTGCGCAACTGGGTGGCGATGCGCCAGTTTCGACGTCTGAGGCTATGAAGATACCGTGCGAAAATCAGCGTCAGCACCCCGCCGATCAGCGCGCTCAGTCGGATGAAGCTCAGCTTAGCCGGGGCGATTTGCGCCTTTTCCTTCGGGGCCATTGAAACCGTCCAGGTGCTGCCGGGAAACGGAAACTCATAGACGGCCTTGGCATTTTGCTGCGTCGTCTCATCGCCCACGATGAGCGCCTGCTTGCCAAGCGCAGTCTCGGCTTCGATCGCGATATCGTAAAGGGAGGCGTATCGGGAAAGGCCGATTTCCTCCATGAAAGGGTCTGCCGCGAACACGATCGAGGCCACCCCGATCATGCCCTGCGCCCCCTGCCGTCCGCCGCGGACGAAAACCGGTTCGCGGATGATGAAGCCCTGATAGCCCTGAAACAGCCGCGTCGGCCCCTCCACGAAGGTTTCGCCGGTGCGTTCGATCAGTTGCAGAACCTCATATTGTTCCGGCAGAGCCGCCAGGTCGCGCCCGATGAAGGTGCTGTTGTCCGAGTAGGGATGGACATGTGTGATGGTGGTGCCCTGCACCAGAGCCATATTCACGACCGATGCATCCTCGGTCTTGATGAACGTGCAGAGTTCCGAAAATTCCCTCGCCGAGATGTCCGGAGAGAGCGACAGGGCACCGGCAAGGCCACGCGCAAACAACAGCTTCTTGTTGACCGATTGCTGGATCTGTGTGGCGATGACCGACTGGTCGCGATACATGAGATCGGTCTGCTCTTCGGTCGCCTCAATCGAAGCCGTTCGGATCGCTCCGAGATAGATCAGCACACAAATCCCGATAATCGCGGCGTAGGAGGCACCCTCGATCAACAGGTTCATGTATTTGACGCGGTTCTTATCCGGCATTTTGCGCCATTTTATTTGTCATATGCAATTTTCTGCTCGTTTCAGCTCTTTTGCGACCGATTATAGGCTGCTCTTTTTCATTTTAGTAAAGAACAACTCGCGCTTAACGTGCATTACCGAGCGTTAAGCAGGATGACAAATGTTTTTCTGTCAGCAACTGTGACATGGAAGACAACATCCGCGCGACCACGCGGCGGCGCAGCCCCTCGCCCTCCCCCGAAACAGCGATACAGTTCTGGCCCCCACAGGGGTCATCTTCGGGGTCATCTTGCCGGGAACGTCAGCTTCGGAGGAAAGTCTGTGTCACATTTCGTCGACGACGGCGTCTTCCATAAGATCGAGCAGGGTCTCGATCTCGCGTGACAGGATGGTCTGATGCCGGTCGGACCGCTCGAAACTGGACACCAGATCATGGATCGCTCCGGCCCGTTTCCCGATCTCGGGAAATCCGACGGTTGCCGCGATACCGCTCATGCGGTGGGTCAGGAAAGCGAGTCGATCCAACGCGTCCCGGTCGCCCGGACATGCGCCGATCCGGGCCTGAAGCCCTTCGATCTCCGGCATCTTCACGATCAGATCGTCAATGAAATTCTGCCGCGTACGCCCGATGGCCTCGGCCAATCTTTGTCTGATTGCCGCGTCAGAAAGCGATTTGTTTGGCATGCAATCCCCCCGAGCCCTTCCAGTCTTCCACCTTGCCCGGTTCCGAGAGTGGCCTCAATCACGCGACAAGGAAAGTGCTTTTGAACTTGCTGCCCGACGTTCTATCGGCATCGACCTGAGCCAAGGCGCGCGCAATCATGTGCTGCGGATCGGTTTTGAACATCGACATCTTGGTCGGTGTCCCCACCTTCACGCGCAGTTCCATCGGAACGGTATCGCCTTCGACCAGGCCGAACTCCCGCAGCTTCATGGCCAGATCCAGTTCGATCTGCTCCACGTCGAAATGCAGGGCGCGCGGCAGAAGCGCCACGAATTCACCGTTGCCCAGATAGGAAATGATGACGTCGAAACTGCGCAGCGTCTCAAAGATCGCCTCGGCGACATCGGTCAGGATGCCGTGGAATTCCAGCGGCGTCGTGAGCGTGAAAAGACTTTCAGGTTTATCGATGCGAAATCCGATGGCCCCGAACATGAAGCGCTTGATCCGCGACAGACGGTGCAGATAGTTCTCGAGTTCGAGGCTACCGATCACCCGCGGCACATCGTAGATGGCGATCGGATCGGCGAGATCGAACCGCATCTCTGCATCGGCGATGCTGTTCATGCCGAGCCGCAGAATCTGCTCACGTCGCGTTGCGTCCATGGAGCGTTGCTGTTCAGCGAACAGCAACTGGGCCACGCGCAGCCGCGCCCCGAGTTCCGTCGTGTCGATCGGCTTGGTGAGATAATCCGTCGCCCCGCGCAGGAAGGCCGCGTCGACATGCGCCTTGTCCTTCATCGCGGTGAGCATGATGACAGGCGTATTGCGGTGTTCCAGCGTGGCACGAATGCGACCGCAAAGTTCGATCCCGTCCATACCCGGCATCTGGATGTCGAGGAAGAAGGTGGAAAACTGATGCCGCCCCTCCCGGATCAGGCTCAGCGCTTCTTCGCCACTTTCGGCACAGAGGAAATCTTCATACCCGAGAGAGGGCAGGATGGCGCTCATCACCTCCAGGATATTGCGATCATCGTCCACGACCAAAAGTGTCATTTGTCTCTCCAGCGAAGCGAAACCGTCAGCCTTGTCGCGATTGCCCCCAGGGACGCAACAGCCTCGGCGTTGAAAACAACCTTAGGAAGAGATTTGTCGCCAATTTGGGTCAAATTGTGTCAAAAGTGAGAATTCGCACCCTGACCTGCACTTTCCGCTATGGCCCCGGTCGCTTTCCAGAACATCGGTTGCCGAATTGCCGTTTCGGGAGCATTCCAGCGGCGTGAATTCGCTTGTCTGGCCTTCGGCACCCGATATACTCCGCGCATGAAGGAATTACACCGCATCATGCACGTGGAAGACGATCCGGACATTCGGGAAATCACCCGGATGTCGCTCGAACTCGTCGGAGGCTTCGACGTGATCCAGTTCAAATGCGGCAAGGACGCGGTGGAAAATCTCCCCACCGAGGCGCCCGACCTGATTCTGCTGGATGTCATGATGCCCGTCATGGACGGGGTGGAAACCCTGAAAAGGCTGCGCGAGGTTGCTGCATATGCCGAGGTGCCGGTCATTTTCGTAACCGCCAAAACATCGCGTGCCGATTTTGGTCATCTCAAGGCCGTTGGCGCCCAGGACATCATCCTCAAGCCGTTCGAACCGATGGAATTGCCGGGCCAATTGCTGAAAATCTGGGAAAGCTGTCAGGCCGCATAGGCTGAGATCCACGCCGCGCCTCAGGTCTGCACGATCATCTTGGCGACAAGCTCGGCGGCGTTCTGCACCCCCAGTTTCTTCATCACTGCACTGCGATGTACTTCGACCGTCCGCGGCGAGATGCCCATCGCCAGCCCGGTTTCCTTGCTTGTGTAACCGTTGACGATATAGCGCGCGACTTCGCGTTCCCGCGGTGTCAGCGTGGCCGAGTTCGGCGGGCGATGCTCAAGATGCTCGAAGGTCCAGACCATGAGGCGGAAAGGATCCGTCGGCGTCAGGGTGCGACCCGAAGCCCGTGTCCAGATGATCTCGCCGCTGCGGCACTGCATGAAACGCTCATCCGTATAGCGCGGACGCCCGTCGAGCCAGCGGCGCCAGCGGGTGCCGGTCTTCTCGTAATCCACGCTCGAGGGATAGAGCACCCGGATCGACTGGCCCTCGAGCGCATCGCGGGTCCAGCCGAAAATCCGTTCGATCTCCGTGTTGACCCGCTGAATCACCCGGTTGGACAGCACCATGAGACCGATGGGCGCATCCATGAAGCCGGTAAAATTGAGATCCGCCTCTGAAATCTTGTCATAAGTCATCGACCTGCCCTTTCGCTGCACCTGCATCTACGTAACTCATACGTATATTTATACGTAGTTACACGGATACCTGCCATGTGTTTTTTGCATCACTCTTGAGATCGGAGGACGACACATGACCCAGGACATCTTTATCACCGGCTCCGGCCACACCCGTTTCGGACGGCTCGAGGACACGCTCGAGGCGCTCATCGTCGCAGCGGCCCGCGAAGCTCTGGAAGAGGCACAAATTTCGCCGGCGGATATCGACGCCGTCTTTCTCGGCCATTTCAACTCCGGGCTGGTGCCCGATGGCTTCGCCTCGTCACTGATCCTTCAGGCCCATCCGGACCTGCGCTTCAAACCCGCGACCCGGTGTGAAAACGCCTGCGCGTCCGGCGCCGCCGCGATTCATGCCGGGCTGAACGCCATTCGCGCCGGGCGTGCCCGCAACGTGCTTGTCGTCGGCGCAGAAAAGATGACCCATCGTCCCACCGCCGATGTCACCACCGCACTGGCGGGAGCAGGCTATCAGAACGATGCCACCGAGGCGGCCCTGAGCTTTCCGCAGGTTTTCGCCATCGCCGCCGGGCAATATGCCGACCGCTATGGCGACCCGATGGATGCCATGGCCCGGATTGCCGCGAAGAACCACGAGAACGCGATGAAAAACCCGCTGGCGCAGATGCACAAGCCGCTGTCCTATGAGGCCTGTCGCGAGGTCAGCGACAAGAACCCGCTGATCGCACCGCCCTTGCGGCTGAGCGATTGCTCCCTGGTGACGGACGGCGCCGCCGCCATCGTCCTGAGCGCCTCGGAGGCCCATGCTCAGGATGCCACCGCCCGCGTGCGGATCGCCGCCGCCGAACATGTCTCCGACTACCTGCCGATGAGCCGTCGCGACTTCGTCGCCTTCGAGGGACCGGAGCGCGCCATCCGCACCGCCTATGAAACCGCGGGCATCACCGTCGACGATCTCGACTTCGCGGAGGTGCACGACTGTTTCACCCCGGCGGAACTGCTGATCTACGAGGCCATGGGGCTCGCCCCCAAGGGCCAAGGCGCGCGCGCGCTCGAGGCAGGCACGGTTTACGCCGGGGGACGCACCCCTGTGAACCTGTCTGGAGGCCTGAAGGCCAAGGGCCATCCTGTCGGCGCCACCGGCGTGTCGATGCATGCGCTCGGGTTCCGGCAATTGACCGGGCGCGCGGGCGAAATGCAGCGCAAGGGGGCGGAATGGGGGCTGGCCTTCAACATGGGCGGCGCCGCCGTCGCCAATTACGCCACGATTTTGCAGGCCGACCGCGCCTGAGCATGATCTGCGGAGTGTGACGACAATGAATATCGCGAACTGGCTGTATCAGACGGCCCTGTCATGGCCTTCCCGCCCGGCGCTCTACGAAGGCGACAGCCTGCGCCAGACCTACCACGCGCTGTTGCAGGCGACCTGCAACCGGGCCACATGGCTGCAATCGGTGCATGGCATCCGCAAGGGGGACCGGATTGCGATCTTTGCCAAGAATGCCCCCGAATATATCGAGGCGCTGCATGCCTGCTGGTGGCTCGGTGCCGTGGTCGTGCCGGTCAATTGCAAGCTGCACCCGCGGGAGGCGGAATGGATCGTCCGCGACGCCGGAGCGGCCCTCACCCTGACCGAAAGCGGCACGGTGTTTGCGGAACAGCCGGACATCCGTGAGGCCGCGCTCGGCGCTCCCGTTCCCGGGCCGCACAAGATCACGCCCCCCGCACGCGTTGAGGATCGCGATCTCGCCTGGCTGTTCTACACCTCGGGCACGACAGGCACCCCCAAGGGCGTCATGCTCAGCCATGACAACCTGCGGCACATGACCCTGTGCTATGCGCTCGATGTCGATGCGGCCCGGGCGGAGGACCACATGCTCTATGCCGCCCCGATGTCCCACGGCGCAGGGCTCTACATGTTCGCACAGATTCGGGCAGGGGGCGCGCATCTCGTCCCCGCCTCCCACGGGTTCGACAGCGACGAGATCATCGCGCTTGCCAAAACCCGCGGCAATCTCGTGTTCTTTGCTGCCCCCACGATGGTCAAACGCCTGATCGCGACAGCAAAGCAACAGGGCTACGACGGCACGGGCATTCGCACGATCATCTATGGCGGCGGCCCGATGTATGCCCATGACATCGACGAAGCTCTCGCCTGCTTCGGTCCGCGTTTCGTGCAGATCTACGGTCAGGGCGAAACGCCCATGACCATCTCGGTGCTGCCGCGCGATCTGGTCGCCGATCAGAGCCATCCCCGCTGGCAGGCCCGGCGTGCCTCCGTAGGCATCGCGCAAGGGGCGGTGACGCTGGCTGTGCTTGGAACCGACGGAGAGCCCCTGCCCGCCGGTCACACCGGAGAAATCTGTGTTCAGGGGCCGACGGTGATGACCGGCTACTGGCAGAATCCAACCGCCAGTGCCGCCGCGCTCACGGGCGGCTGGCTGCACACCGGCGATCTCGGCCATCTGGATGAAGACGGCTTTCTCTACCTCACCGACCGCTCGAAGGATGTGATCATTTCCGGCGGCACAAACATCTACCCGCGCGAGGTCGAAGAGGCGCTTTTGGCGCATCCGGCCGTGTTCGAGATCGCCGTCATTGGCGAACCGGAACCGGATTGGGGAGAGCAGGTCGTGGCCTATGTCGTGTTCGAACCCGGCAAGAGCGCCAGCGTGTCCGAACTCGACAGCTGGTGTCGCCAGCAGATCGCCGCCTTCAAACGCCCGAAACGCTACGCGGTCGTCCGGGAGCTGCCGAAGAACAGCTACGGCAAGGTTCTGAAAACCGTGCTCAGGGCTCGCACGGGACATGAGCCGACACCGGCATAATTGCAAAACATCTCCGGGCAGGAGGAGCCCGGCACCAACGGAGGAGATACCCATGAAAAGACGTGACTTTCTGAAATCCACAGGAGCATTCGCAGGCGCGGGGCTGATCTCGGGCCTGCCCGGTCTTGCCCATGCTGCAACCTCGCTGAAATTCGACAGCTATGTGAGCGAAACGGCTGGACCGTCCTGGGTCGACCGCTGGTTCCTCGAAGAACTGGCAACTCGCAGCAATGGCGAGATCGGCGTCAAATATTACTGGGCCGGAAGCCTCAACAAGGTCGGCGAACATCTCGGCGCGGTGCGCGACGGCACCAGCGAAATGACCCTGATCGCGCCGGGCTATTATCAGGCCGAACTGCCGGTCACACGCGGTCTTGAATGGTATTTCCGCATGGAGCGCGCCGATGAGCTGCAACTCGTGTGCCGCGACGTCTACGAGAATTTCGCGCCGTTGCGGCAGGAATGGGAAGAGCGTCACCGCAGCAAGGTGCTCTACTGGACCAACTGGAATTATGCGCCTCTGGTGATGCGCGATCCGATCACCTCGATCGACGACATCAAGGGCAAGAAAATCCGCGGCTACGGCGTCGCCACCGATGTGATCGAAAGCCTCGGCGGCATTGCCGTACCGATGGCGGCGGGCGAGGTTTATCAGGCGCTCGAACGCGGGGTTCTCGATGGGGTCTACGGCTTCGATTTCGTCACTGCCGTCGCCTACAAGCTGCATGAGATCGCGCCGAATTTCTACGACATCGGCGATGGCCCACACGCCCCCGCGGTCACGATCATGAACCGCCGCGTCTGGGAGGGCCTCCCTGTAGAACACCAACAGATCTGCACCGATTTGGCCGATGAGCTCTATGGTGGGAAATTTGCCGAGATCTACAACAAGGTGCTGGCCGATTACGTACAGAAGGCGCAGGCCGAAGGCGTGGTGCTCTCCTCGCTCTCGGATGCGGAAAAGGCCCGGACCAAGGCGCTTGTTCAACCCGCACAGGTCAACAAGTGGATCGAAACCGTGGCCAAGCCCAACGGCATCGACGGGGCGGCCATGCAGGCGGTGGTCGAAGAGGCGATCGCGCGCCACGCAGGCACCGGGACGATGAAACGCCCGGTCGAAATCGCGGCGGGTCTGTAAGCCAATGCTGGCGTGGCTGAACCGCCTGCTCGACGGGATCGCCCGGATCACATCATGGCTGGCGCTGGGGTTCCTCGCCTTCATGATGGTGGCCATCACAGTGGATGTGGTGGCCCGCGCCGCCTTCGGGCGCGCCGTGCCCGGGCTGTTCGAGATGACGGAAATGTCCATGGTGATGGTGGTTTTCATGGGGCTGGGCGCGACCCTGCTCGATGACGGCCACATCCGTGTCACCATGATGACCGATGCGCTGCCCGGACCGTTTTCGCGTGGTTGCACGGCGCTTGCCTGGCTGTTTGCTGCGCTGACCTTTCTGATGCTGGCCTGGCCGGCAACACAGGAGGCGGCTTATTCCTTTTCGATCCGGGAATTCCGTTGGGGCTATTTCCAGGTGCCGATCTGGTGGGCCAAAATCGCGGTGGCCGCAGGGCTCTGGTTTGCCGCGCTGCAAGCCGCCCTGCACAGCCTGCGCATCGCACTCAAACAGATCGCGCTGCCGCATATCGACACCGCGCCCTCCGCTGCGGGGGACACGGCCCAGCACTGAGCCGGGCGTGCCCAGAAGAGGTCCCGGCGCATGCCGCCGGGACCGCGACATTGCATTTCACAGGACATCGACAATGGATGTGACACTCATCACCCTGCTCGCCGTCGGGCTGATCTTTTTCCTCATGGCTCTGGGCACCCCGGTCTTTGCCGCACTGGCCCTCTCCGGCGCCTTTGGCATCGTCATGGTGGAAAACCTGGGCTTTCTGCTGGCGCGGCTAAAATCCTTTTCCTTCAGCCATACCGCCAGCTACGCGCTTACGGTCATCCCGCTTTTCATTCTCATGGGGGCTTTCGCGCATCATGCGCAGGTCGGAAAGCGCCTGTTCCATGTCGCCAATAAATGGGTCGGGCACCTTCCGGGCGGGCTGGCGATGGCGAGCATCCTGACCTCTGCAGGTTTCGCCGCGACCTCGGGGTCCTCGGTGGCGACGGCGGCCACGGTGGGGGCGGTCGCCATCCCGGAGATGAAGGAGAAGGGCTACGATCCGCGCCTCGCGGCCGGGGCCGTGGCCGCAGGCGGCGTGCTGGGCGTGTTGATCCCGCCCTCCGTCCTGTTGATCTTCTATGCAGCCCTCACCGAGGTCTCCGCCGGAAAAATGTTGATCGCGGGCTTTGTTCCCGGCCTGATCACCACGGTCGCCTTCATGATCGGTGTCGCCCTGATCGGCCATCGGGTTCAGCATCACTCCACCCGCGCCCCCAAGGCCTCCTGGGGCGAGCGGCTGTCCTCGACGACGCAGGCCTGGCAGGTGCTCGTCCTGTTCGTGATCGTGCTGGGCGGGATTTACCTCGGTCTCGTCACCCCGACCGAAGCCGGTGCCATCGGTGCGCTCGCCGCCTTGCTCATGCTGGTCTTCGCGAAATCGGCGCGCGGGCGTCTGAGCACTGCGCTTTCCGAAAGCTTCCGTTCGACCGCCACCACCACGGTGATGATCCTTTTCACGATGATTGGCGCGGGCATTTTCAGCTTTTTCCTGACCCTCGTACAGGTGCCGCAGATGATCGCAGGCGCCATCACCGAAAGCGGCATTCCGCCTCATCTGATCGTTGCAGTGCTCCTTTTGCTCTATATCCCGCTCGGCATGTTTCTCGATGCCTTCTCGATGATGGTGATCACCCTGCCCATCGTCTTTCCAACGGTCTCGGGACTTGGCTTCGATCCGATCTGGTTCGGTATCCTCTGTGTGAAAATGTGCGAGATCGGGCTGATCACCCCGCCCGTAGGCCTCAATTGCTTCGTGATCGCGGGTATCGACCGCGACACGCCCCTGCCGGATGTGTTCCGGGGCGCGCTTTGGTTCGTGGCCATCGAGATGGTGACCATCGTCCTGCTCTTTGCCTTCCCGTCCATCATCACCTGGCTGCCCGACACCATGATGGCCCGATAAAACAGGAGTTTTTCATGACACAACGAACGGATTACGGCACTGCCTTCATCACCGGCGGCGGTTCAGGTATCGGGCGGGCGAGCGCTCTGCGGCTGGCAGCGTTGGGGGCCCGTGTGGCCGTCACCGACCTGCGCTTTGAGGCCGCCGAAAACGTCGCCCGCGAGATCACCGCACAGGGCGGCACAGCCCTTGCTCTCGCCCTCGATGTCGCGGATGCCGCCGCACTTCCCGATACAGTTGCCAAAGCCGAAGACGAAGTTGGTCCCATCGACATTCTGGTGAACAGCGCCGGGCTCATTCTCGTGGAGCCGCTGCTGGACTTCGCCCCCGAGACCTGGAGCAAGGTCATGGAGGTCAATGTCACCGGCACTTTCCGGGTCAGCCAACACATCGCCCGTGGCATGGCGGCACGCGGCTATGGCCGGATCGTCAATATCGCCTCGATCTCCGGTCTGCGGGCCGGTGTCGGGCGCACCGCTTATGGCACCTCGAAAGCGGCCATTCTGGGTCTTACCCGACAGTTTGCGCTGGAACTGGGCGCGCGTGGCATCACCACGAATGCCATCGCGCCGGGAGTGATCGAGACACCGATGACGCTTGAGGCCTATAGCGCGGAAACATGGCGCCGTGTGCTGGAAATGGTGCCCACGCGTCGTCGCGGCCAACCCGAGGACATTGCCGAAGCGGTCGCCTATCTCGCCAGCCCCGCCGCCTCCTATGTCAATGGCGAGGTGCTCACCGTCGATGGTGGCTACATGGCCTCGGGCATGACCCAGACCGGTTCTCTGCAAGCCTAGACCAGCACGATCCGGCTGCCCTCGCGCGCGCAAGCCCGCACGGTCTCCTGCGGCAGGTCGGCGCCCGTGACGATCATGTCGTACTCCCGCAGATGCCCGTGGCGGCAGGCCAGATCGAGACCCGCCTTTTCGCTGTCGACAACCAGAATGGTGCTGTGCGCACAGCCCGCAATGGCCTTGCGCGCAGCAACCTCGTCGGAATTGTAATCCATCACCTCACCTTCGGGCGACAGGCCACCACAACTGAAAACCGCGTAATCCACCCGGTATTTCGCGAAGAATTCCAGCGCCGCCGCGCCGATCAGGTCCAGATCGCGCATCCGCACGCTGCCGCCTGCCATCTCGACCACCGCCCCCGGCGCGTTTTGCAGGGCACAGACCGCGTGAATGCTGTTGGTCACCACGAACAGATTATCCCGCGCCGCCAACAGCCGTGCACATTGTTCCACCGTGGTGCCCGTCCCCAGCGCCACCCGCGCGCCATCCGGGATCAGGTTCTTTACCGCAAGCGCGATGCGTTGTTTTTCCTGCCGCGCCAGACTTTCGCGCGGCAGATAGCCGATGTTCTCGCTTTGCTGCCGCAATCGCGCGGCACCGTTGCGGCGCTGCACAAGCGCCGCCGCGTCGAGATCGCGCAAATCGGTGCGGATGGTCTGGACCGACACGCAGAGGCGCGCCGACAGTTCCGCCGCAGAAAGCTCGCCGTTTTCCGACAAGAGCGCAATGATGCGGTCGCGCCGCTCAGACATATCCAGTCGCATCATGGCTTTCCTTCGAAAAAATTGTCGATTTCGACAAGGGTAGGAGCGAAGCCCATTTCGCGCAATATAATTAAAAAAGTTAAGAATACGTCGCAAAACTGTTACGCCGGAGGGAAATAAGGCCCTCGTGAATGACTTTCGAACGAAAGTAACCCCGCCTTTCAGGAGAGCCCCATGAAGACCTTCCTCACCACAACTGCCTTCGCCCTCATGGCCAGCACCGCCATGGCCGACACAATCACGCTTTACACCTCCCAGCCCAACGCCGATGCGCAACAGACCGTCGACGCCTTCATGGCCGCCAACCCCGGCACCGAGGTCGAATGGGTGCGTGACGGCACAACCCAGCTCATGGCCCGCCTGCGCGCCGAGATCGAGGCTGGCAACCCGCAGCCCGACGTGCTCCTGATCGCCGACACCGTGACGCTCGAAGGCATGGCGCAGGAGGGCCTGCTCGCCGCCTATCATTCGCCGGAAGCCGAAAACTACGACGCGGCACTCTCCTCGCCGGAGGGCTATTATTATTCCACCAAGCTGATCACCACCGGCATCGTCTACAACACCGGTGTGGAAACGGCTCCGACCTCCTGGAAAGATCTCGAGGACGCGGCGCTCAAAGGCCAGATCGCCATGCCCTCGCCGCTCTACTCCGGTGCGGCCCTCATCCATCTCGCGACGCTGACCGGCGATGAAAGCCTGGGCTGGGACTATTACGGCAAACTCGCCGCCAACGAGGCCCGCGCCCAGGGCGGCAACGGCGGCACGTTCAAGGCCGTGGCCTCGGGCGAGAAACCCTATGGCATGGTCGTCGATTACCTCGCCATCCGCAGCAAGGCCGACGGTTCCCCGGTCGGCTTCGTCTTCCCGGAAGAGGGCGTCTCCTATGTCACGGAACCGGTGGCGATCATGGCCTCCGCGAAAAACCCCGAGGGCGCGCAGAAATTCGTCGACTTCGTGCTGAGCCAGGACGGTCAGGATCTCGTGCTCGACATGGGCTACATCCCGGCCCGGAACGGCATGGGCGTGCCCGCCGGCTTCCCGGCCCGCGCGGACATCAAGCTGATGAGCTTCGACCCGATCGAGGCGCTCGCGAACGCCGAGGCCAACAAGGCGAAATTCACCGGGCTCTTCGGCGCAGAATAATGTCCCCGACGCTGCAAAAAGGAGGCAGCCGGTCCGAGACCCGGCTGCTTTCCACCATTCTCCTCCTCGCGATCTGCCTGACGCTGGCACCGGTGCTGCGCCTCCTCATCGAGGGCGTGACCGATCAGGGCGCGCCTTCGCTGTCGCGGATCGACACGGTGCTGGCACAGCCCGCGACGCTCAGCGCGCTCAGGCATTCGCTGATCACCGCCGGTCTCGGCACGCTGGTCTCGCTCGTGCTGGGCTCTGCCTTCGCCTTTCTCGTCGCACTCACGGATCTGCGCGCCAAGGCGGCGCTGGTGTTTTGCCTGATGATCCCGATGATGATCCCACCGCAAATCACCGCACTGTCGTGGACGCAGATCATGGGCCCGTCTTCCGTTCTGCTGAAAACCCTTGGGATCGCGCCACCTCTCGGTGCGCCGCAGCCGCTCTATTCGCCCGAAGGCATCATCTTCTTGCTGGGCATTCAGCACATGTCGATCGTTTTCCTGACCCTGCGCGCAGGGCTGCGCGCCATCCCGCAGGACGTCGTCGAAGCCGCCCGGATCAGCGGCGCGCGCGGCCTGCGCACCTGGTGGCAGGTAATCATGCCGCTGACGCTCCCGAGCCTCGCTGCGGGCACCGCCATCACCTTTGTCACCGCCCTCGGAAATTTCGGCATCCCCGCGATGCTCGGCATCCCTGCGGGCTATGTGACGCTGCCGACGCTGGTCTATCAAAAACTCGCCGGGATGGGCACGGGCGTGCTGGCCGAGGTTTCCGTCCTCGCCATGCTGATCGGCGCCGTCGCGGTCACGGGCATTCTGATCCAGCGGTTTTTCCAGAGCCGCCAGAAAATCCATCTCGTCGGCTCCACCTCCCGCCCGCTCGCGATCCCCCTGGGTGCGGCGCGACTGCCGGTGGAAGCCCTGCTCTGGGCCGTGGTCTTTGCGATCCTCGTCCTGCCGATGTTCGGCCTTTTGGCGACCTCCCTGGTGCCTGCTTACGGCGTGCCGCTGCGCCTCGACACGGTGACGCTCGCTTCATGGAATGACGTGCTGTTCCGCCAGCCCGTCACCGCCCGCGCCTTCGTCAATTCCTTCAGCCTTGCCTCCGGGGCGGCGGTGGTTCTCATGCTGATCTGCCTGCCGCTGGCCTGGTTGATGGAGCGCCATCCCACCCGCCTCTCGCGCCTGTTCGACAGCCTGCTCGACCTGCCCTATGCGCTGCCGGGCGTCGTCCTCTCGATCTCGATGATCCTCCTGCTGATCAAGCTGCCCTTCACCGACGCCACGCTCTACGGCACGATCTGGATCATCTTCCTCGCCTATCTCGCGCGGTTCTTCGCCGTCATGTTCCGCCCGGTGCAGGCAAGCCTCAAGCAACTCGACCCTGCCATGGCCGAGGCCGCACAATCGGTCGGTGCGGGGCTGTTCCAGCGCCTGCGCGACGTGATCCTGCCGCTTTCAGCCCCTGCGGCGGCGGCGGGGGCGATCCTCGTCTTCCTCACCGCGTTCAATGAGCTCACCGTCTCCGCGCTGCTGTGGTCCTCGGGCACCGAGACCCTCGGCGTGGTAATCTTCAACCTCGACGACAGCGGCGACACCGCCATGGCCAGCGCCCTCGCCATGACCATCGTCCTCGTGGTCATGGCACTCATGGGCCTGATCCAACTGGTCTCCCGCCGCTTCCCGAAAGGAGTCGTTCCATGGCAGACATAGAGATCGCCTCTCTCGGCAAACTCTTCGCCGGCACCCCCGCGCTTCAGAACATCACGACCCGTTTCGAAGACGGCGAGTTCATCGCCCTCCTCGGTCCTTCGGGCTGTGGCAAGACCACACTCCTGCGCCTGCTCGCGGGCTTCGAGATGCCATCGAGCGGCAGGCTGAGCATCGGCGGGCGCGACATGGCGACGGCGACCACGATGGTTCCGCCCGAAGATCGCAACATCGGATTCGTGTTCCAAAGTTACGCGCTCTGGCCGCATATGTCGGTGCGCCGCAACGTTTCCTACCCGCTGGAGATCCGCAAGCTGACGAAGCCCGAGATCGCCGACCGGACAGAGGCCGCACTCGCCGCCACCGGCCTCACGGCCTATGCCGATCGGATGCCCTCCGATCTTTCCGGCGGCCAACGCCAGAGGGTCGCGCTCGCCCGTTGTCTGGTGTCAGACCCGGACGCCGTTCTTCTCGATGAGCCGCTCGCCAATCTCGACGTCGCGCTGCGCGCCTCGATGCAGACCGTGTTCACCGATTTTCACAAACGCACCGGCGCGACCATGGTCTATGTCACCCACGATCAGGCCGAAGCCATGGCCATGGCCGACCGGATCGCGGTGATGGATCAGGGCCGCATCCAGCAATTCGACACGCCACAAACGCTCTATGAACGACCGAAAAACCGGTTCGTGGCGGAATTCGTCGGGCGCGGCACCGTCGTGCCGGTGAACGCGGTCGAACACCGCGAAAGCCAACTCCACGCCGATGTGCTGGGCACCCGGATCGCGATCCGCAGCGATGCGACGACCGGCATCAGCCACGTCTGCCTGCGCCCTGAGAACCTGAGCATTTCCGAGACCGGCGATCTGCGCGCGAAAGTGGCGCGTGTCACCTATCTCGGTGGCAAATACCTTCTGGAGACCGTCTCCGCCTGCGGCACACGGCTTCTGGCCGAGACCCGCGCGAAATTCGAGGTCGGCACCCAGCTCGGTCTCACCATCACCACCCCATGGGCCTTTTCCGAGGATTGAATGCAAAGCGTCAGACTACTTTCCGGCATCGGGGACAAGGGGCCCGCCTGCATACAATTGACCGTCGAGGATCGCATCTGGCTTCTGGATTGCGGCTTTGGCCCCGAAGCCAATGCGCATTTCAATCCCGACTGGCTCAAGGGCGCCTCCGCAGTGTTCATCACCCATGACCACATCGACCATATCGGCGGCGCCTCCCATGCGGTGGAGGCCGGCCTTCCGATCTACGCCACCGCGCAGACCGCCAAGTCCCTGCCCCCCGCCGCCAAAGTGCATCTTTTGCCGGAACAGGGCGAAACCGTCATCGACGGGGTGAAACTCACCACCGGGCGCAACGGCCATGCCATGGGCGGGGTCTGGATGCATTTCGATCTGGGCGAGGGGCTGTTCTATTCCGGCGACTGGTCCGAGGAATCCGACTGGTTCCCGCTCGACCTGCCGCCGCCCGCCGCAACCGCCATTCTCGATTGCTCCTACCATCTCGACGACGTGCCGCAGGCCGAACGCTTCGCGGTGCTCGATGCCCTGCTCGACGGGTTGCATGGTCAGGTGCTTTTGCCTGTGCCGCCGTCGGGGCGCGCAGGCGAGATGGCCCTGCACCTGATCCGGCGCCATGGCGAAGCCAGCGTGATGCTCGACCCGGAATGCCAGACTGCGCTGCGCGCCGCCCTTGCCAGCCGCACCCTCGCCCCTGATGTACAGGAGATCGCGCCCCTCCTCGACCGAGGCCCGATGGAGATGGCGCGCTTTCTGATCTGCGACACGCCCAATGCCGATGGCGGTGCCGCCTGGGGGTACGTGCGTGCCTGGAACGAAAGCGGCCGTCTGGGCCGGGACGCCCATGTGGTATTCACCGGCCATATGACGGCCCACGCCCGTGGTATCTGCGCCGTGCCCGGCGGGTATTTCCGGCGCTGGAACGTCCATCCGCCGCTGCGCGATCAGGTCAAGATGCTCGAACGTCTGGGCGCCAAACGCTTTGCCCCCGCCTTTTGCGCCCAACCGGAAGATTACCTGATCGAAGATCTCGGCGTGGAAATCTTCCTGCACGATCCGGTGCGGTTATGACAGAAATCCCAGCCAAAAGCTTCTGTCTGATCCGGCATGGCGAGACCACGGCCAATGCCGAAGGCCTGATCGCCGGGCGCACGGATGTGCCGCTCACGGAACTGGGGCGGGCGCAGGCCCGCGCCCTCTCCCGGCGCGATTGGCCCGCCCGGATCGCGCTCTACGCCAGCCCGATGGCACGCGCGCAGGAAACCTGCGAACTGGCCTTTCCCGACCGCCCCTTCACCCTGCACGAGGGGCTGCGCGAACGCGACTGGGGCGTCTATGAGGGCCGCCCCCTGCGCACGCAACCCGACAGGAACACGACACCCGAACAGGGGGAAAGCTGGCCGGACATGATCCGGCGCGTCGAACGGGCGATTGTCGGGATCTGCCAGACCGGCACCGACACCCTCCCCGTCCTGGTCTGCCATTCCGGCGTCATCCGCGCCGCGCGCCTGCTCTGGACCACCGGAGAGGTCGGCTCCCGCCCCCCCAATGCCACACCTCTTTTGTTCGAACGCTCGGGCAGCACCTTCAAGGAAAAAACCCTATGACACATCCCTCCAAACCCTGCGTGGTCTTCGATGTCGATGGAACGCTTGCGGAATTCGATGCCGACAGGCTCGGTCATCTCGTGCACGGGGTCGAGAAACACTGGGACGCCTTTCATCACGCCATGGCCGACGCCCCCCCGATCGCTCCGATCGCACGCCTGTTGCGACGGCTGAAGGAGAGCGGCGAGACCATCGTGATCTGTTCCGGCCGGCCAAGCGGCTGGGCCGAACACACCATGGCCTGGCTCCAGAAACACGACCTGCCTTTCGACGGCCTCTACCTGCGTGCGGCGGATCAGGACGCGGCCAGCGACCCCGATGTCAAACGCCGCGCGCTTGCCGAGATGAAGGCCGACGGGCTCGCCCCCTGGCTGATCATCGACGACCGCAGCTCCGTCGTCGAAGCCTGGCGCGCCGAAGGGCTCGTCTGCCTGCAATGTGCACCGGGCGAGTTCTAAGAGCCGCCGCAAAACAGTGATGTGCCCCTTGAAATTTGGCCTTGGGGAAAGGCTGAATTCCGAGCGGAGCACCGCATGGAGCACGGTTTTCCCGATCCCGGTCAGATCGAGCGGCGCGCGATGGACTTCGGAGCTGTCACGATCCGGGAGTTCATGCCATCGGACAACCCTCTGTGAAATGCCCCCCCCCCCGGGCAAACCCGCCCGGTTCGCCCTTTAGAAGTCTCCACGCATTCTCCGCGGGGTTCCGCGCCCCCATTCGGTCTCTGAAAAATAGAGAAAGATTTAGTCATCTCCGGGGCGCTTAATAGGTTGTTAGCCCATTTCCCGGCTTCATGAGGGAGAAGTGTATAAGTTGTGAACAGGAATGGTCGTCAGGATGGCGCAACCGAGCTTGCCTGAACCTGTCAGCCCCAAAGCAAAGGGGAGCGGTTTCTGGCACATAGGCGGCCAAGCAAAGCGTCCTGGAAGTTCTTACCAGCGGGTTCGCATGGGACCACACGCCCCCTGCGGGCCAAATGCAGCTTGTGAATGACGATGGATCAGTTGTCGAGTGTGCCTTGGTTTTGATGAACGACATCGATGCCAAGCTACCCGATCTGATCGCCCCCTGACACATGTCACATGACAAGCCCAAGAGGTTGTACCCTTGGTGTTGGCAGGATCAGCAGCTTTGGCAACGTTTTCGAAATATATATTTTTCACGACTACAGCCAAATTGCGAACATACAACGCGACATGCAAAGGCTCTTTGAAATCAAAATTTACCCAATGAAATCAATGGGTAATGGCGGAGACGAAGGGATTCGAACCCTCGAGACGGTTTCCCGCCTACTCCCTTAGCAGGGGAGCGCCTTCGACCACTCGGCCACGTCTCCGTCGACCCGTGTAATGGAGCCGTCACAGAGACACAAGCCAAAACAGAAGGCAAAATCACACGTCGAAGGTATCGCGCTCAGGCGTTGTAATATTGCCGATACCAGCGCACGAAATTGGCCACGCCCTCCGATACTGCGGTTTTCGGCGCATAGCCCGTCAGACGCTTCAAAAGCGAGGCATCCGCCCAGGTGGCGGGCACGTCGCCCGGCTGCATCGGCATCAGGTTGCGCTCTGCCTCCCGGCCCGTCGCCGTCTCGATGGCGGCGATGAAATCGGTGAGCTGCACCGCATCGTTATTGCCGATGTTCACCACGCGGAAGGGCGCCACGGGCGAGAGGCTGTCGCCCTCTTCCACCACGCCGTCCTCGGGTCGCACCGGCACCGCGTCGATCAACAGGCGGATGGCGTGGACGAGGTCTTCGACATAGGTGAAATCGCGCTTCATATCGCCGTAATTGTAGACGTCGATCGGCTTGCCCTCGAGGATCGCCTTGGTGAATTTGAACAGCGCCATATCGGGCCGCCCCCACGGACCATAGACGGTGAAGAACCGGAACATGGTGATCGGCAGATCGAAAAGATGGGCATAGCTGTGCGCCATGCTCTCGGTCGACTTCTTCGTCGCCGCATAGAAGGACATCTGGTGATCGGCCTTGTCGGTCTCGCGGTACGGCATCTCTTCATTGGCGCCGTAAGCCGAGGAAGTGGAGGCCAGCAGCATATGCTTCGGCGGGTGCGCGCGTGCGGCCTCCAAAAGCTCAAACGTGCCGATGATATTGCTCTCGAGATAGGAGCGCGGGTTCTCGATCGAATAGCGCACCCCCGCCTGAGCCGCGAGGTGGATCACCACATCGGGTTTTTCCGCCTCGAACAGCGACATCAAAAGACCCGGCGTTTCCACCTTGTCATGCACAGAACGATAGCTGTCATAGGCCGCAAGCGTCTCCTCGCGCCGCTCCTTGAGCGCCACATCGTAATAGTCGGACAGGCAATCGAGCCCGATAACCCGCCAGCCTTCCTCCAGAAGCGTGCGACAGACGAAAGAGCCGATGAACCCGGCGGCGCCGGTGACGAGAGCTGTGGGCATGTCGGTATCCTCAGTCGGCGTGGAACAGGTCGCGGGTGAAGATCTTATCCGCCACATCCGCAATCTCGTCGGTCATCCGGTTGGCAATGATCACATCTGCCTCCGCCTTGAACGCCGCGAGATCGCGCACCACGCGGGAGCCGAAGAAATCGTCTTCCTGCATCACCGGCTCATAGACGATCACCTCGATCCCCTTGGCCTTCACCCGTTTCATGATGCCCTGAATGGAGGACTGGCGGAAATTGTCCGACCCGGCCTTCATCACCAGACGATAGACGCCAACAACCTTCGGACGTTTGGCAATGATCTGATCGGCAAGGAAATCCTTGCGCGTCCGGTTGGTGTCGACGATGGCCGCGATCAGGTTCTGCGGCACCTCGGAATAGTTCGCCAGGAGCTGTTTCGTGTCTTTCGGCAGGCAATAGCCACCATAGCCGAAGGACGGGTTGTTGTAGTGATTGCCGATCCGCGGGTCGAGCGAGACCCCGTCGATGATCTGCCGCGTGTCCATGCCGCGCGACATCGCGTAGCTGTCGAGTTCGTTGAAAAACGCCACCCGCATGGCGAGATAGGTGTTGGCGAAAAGCTTGATCGCCTCCGCCTCGTCCGCATCGGTGAACAGCACCGGCGTGTCCTTGTCCATCGCCCCTTCGAGCAGCAGATCGGCAAAGGTACGGGCACGCTCGGACTGCTCGCCGACGATGATCCGCGAGGGGTGCAGGTTGTCGTAAAGCGCGCGGCCTTCGCGCAGGAATTCGGGGCTGAAAATCACCTGATCGGTGTTCATCTCGGCCCGCACGCGGCTCACGAAGCCCACCGGGATGGTCGATTTCACCACGATGGTCGCGTTCTTGTTCACCGCGATCACCTGCGCGATCACCGCTTCCACCGAGGAAGTGTCGAAATAGTTGGTATGCGTGTCGTAATTGGTCGGCGTCGCGACGATGACGAAATCCGCGTCGCGATAGGCCGACGGCCCGTCCGTCGTCGCCTTGAGGTGCAGGTCCTTGTGCGCCAGAAAATCCTCGAGCTCGACATCCACGATGGGCGAACGCCGGTCGTTGACCAGGGCGACGCGCTCCTCGGAAATATCGACCGCCGTCACCTCATGATGCTGTGACAGCAACACCGCGTTGGACATGCCCACATAGCCGATCCCGGCAACCGCAATTTTCATCTCAGGACCCTCAATAGAAATTCTTATGCTCCCCGTGTTACCGGATACGCCTCCGCCTATCCAGTCCGCTTTTGCCGCGCCCCTTCCCCGTCAACAATCTCCCCCCGTCCCGGCCCATCTGTCATCCCCCTGAGACAATTCCCGCCTATGACCGGGGCAACGACCCGGAATCAGTCCTGTGGGGAGCTGAAAATGACCGAGATCCGACCCTTCGCCTTCGTTCTCGCCTGCCTGTGGGAACCTTCCCGCAACGGTCTGCGCGCAACCTTGCGTCGCGCCCTCAAGCTCTGAGGCCGACACGGCTTGCCACGCGCCCCGGTTTTCTGGCTCAATGCCAAAAACGGGAGGCCGACATGACAACCGAACTCGAGACCACCTTCGCACGGGCAAGCGCCGCCCAGCGCGCCGCGCCTGTGGTCTCTCTCGACACACGTCTGGATCGGCTCGACCGGCTCGCCACTGCGCTGCTGGCCGCAGAACCCCGGCTGATCGCCGCCATGTCCGACGATTTCTCGCATCGCCCGGCGGTTGAGAGCCGTCTCTATGACATCGACCTCGTTCTGGGCGAGATACGCCATGCCAAACAGCATCTGAAACGCTGGATGCGGGTGCGGCGCGCGCCTGTGCCGCTGATCTACAAACCCGCCCGCGCCGAGATCCGGCCGCAACCTCTGGGCGTCGTCGGCATCATCTCACCGTGGAATTTCCCGGTACAGCTTGCCCTTGCGCCCATGGTCGCGGCTCTGGCGGCGGGCAACCGGGTGATGCTCAAACCCTCCGAGCTGACGCCCCGCACCTCCGACGCGCTGGCCGAGATGCTCGCGGGCGCCTTCTCCCCCGAAGAGGTCGCGACCGTCACAGGCGGACCGGAAGTGGCCAGCGCCTTTTCCGCCCTGCCCTTCGACCATCTGTTCTTCACCGGCTCCACCGCCGTGGGCCGCAAGGTGGCCGAGGCCGCCGCACGCAATCTCACGCCTGTCACCCTGGAACTGGGCGGCAAGAGCCCCGCCGTCGTGCTGCCCGGCGCCGATCTCGACCGTGCCGGGCGGCGCATCGCCTGGGGCAAGGCGATGAACGCCGGTCAGGTCTGTGTCGCCCCCGATTACGTTCTGGTGCCGCGCAAAAAGATGCTGCCCATGGCCGATGCGATCATGGGGGCCTTCATGCATTTCTTCCCTGAAGGCCCGGAAAGCCCGGATCTCGCCGCCGTGGTCTCCGACCGTCATCTCGCCCGGCTCGACACTCTTCTGGCCGAGGCCGAGGCGCGCGGTGCGAAAATCCTCCGCCTCGAAGGCCCCTCCGGCAATGCCCGCAAATTCGCCCCCGCCGTGGTGCTCGATCCGCCCCCCGACATCGCATTGATGCAGGAGGAAATCTTCGGCCCGATCCTGCCGCTTATCCCCTATGACAGCCCCGAGGAAGCTCTCGCCTTCGTCACCGCCCGCGACCATCCGCTCGCGCTCTATCTCTTCTCCGAGGACAAGGCGGAACAGGCGCATTGGCTCGACCACACGATCTCCGGCGGGGTCACAATAAACGACACGACGATCCATGTCGGCTTTGGCTCGCTGCCCTTCGGCGGTGTCGGTCCCTCCGGTCAGGGTGCCTATCACGGTCGCACAGGCTTCGAAACTTTCAGCCATCTCAAACCCGTGGTGCGTCAGGCGAAATGGAACGGCATGGCCGTGGCCGAACCGCCCTTCAAAGGCTGGCGCAAACGCGCGCTGGGGCTGATGCGCAAACTGATGTGATCCTGTCACGCAAGTTTTGCGGAATTTTGACCAAACGGTCGCAAATCCGTTGCGTTTCTTCGGTTCCTTGCGCGCATCGCTCCCGCACATCCTCGTGCCGGGACGACGAAGAAACGCATCACACAGGACAGTGACATGACCAAACCCGTTTACGGTGCAGCGCTTGCTGCGCTTATGCTTGCCGGTGCCGCCCAGGCCCAAGAGGCCTTTCCCGCCACACTCAAAGCCCAGGCCGAACTTTCCGGCCACACTTTCGTCCCCGCCCCCGAAGGCGCATCGCCCTATTACAACACCTCCGGCCGCTTCACCAATGGCGCGCGCAATGAGGTTCTGTACAGCAATTTCCAAGAGGCCACCGGCCTCGCGCTGCCGTTCCCCGGCCAGCCGCTTCAGGGGTTTTCCGGCATCCGCTCCTTGGGTGACGACCGTTTCCTCGTGCTGACGGACAACGGTTTCGGCTCCAAAGCCAATTCGTCGGACATCGTCCTGATGTTCAACATCGTCAAAGTCGATTGGGAGACCGGTCGTGTTGGCATCGAAAAAACGGTCCAACTGTCCGACCCGGACCACGTCGTCCCCTTCCCGATCATGAACGAAGCCACAGAGGCCCGCACCCTCACCGGCGCGGATTTCGATCTGGAATCCATCCAGCCGGTTGGTGAAAACTTCTGGATCGGCGACGAGTTCGGCCCGTGGATCATCGAAGTGAACGGCGAAGGCGAAGTGCTCCGCGTGCTGGCGACTGAGCCGGGTGGCGAGCTGATCCAATCCCCCGACAACTTCTTTGTCGCCACGCCGAACCCCGGCGGCGCCCTGCCCGAGACCGTCGTCTCCTACCGCTCCGGCGGCTATGAGGGCATGGCCTTGTCCGAGGACATGAAAACCCTCTACCCGCTGTTGGAAAAGCCGGTCTATGACCCGGAAACCGGCGGTAAGAAACATGTCGGCGGCAAACCGGTTCTGTCGATGTTCGAACTGTCCACCGAGACCGGCGCATGGGGCGACACGGTGCGCTACTTCCCGCTTGAGGACGAAAACCACGCCATCGGGGATTTCAACCTGATCGAAGGCACCCGTGGTCTGATCATCGAGCGCGACAACTTCCAAGGCGACCCGCGCGAGGGCTGGTCCGAGCAACCGGCGATGTTCAAACGCATCTACCTCATTGATCTGGAGCGGATGGACGAAAACAATGTCTTGGAAAAAATCGCCTATATCGACCTGATGAACATTCAGGACCCCGACGGCATCGCCCCGCGTGGCACGATGGATGGGGTCTACACCTTCCCCTATTTCACCATCGAGGATGTGGACCGTGTGGACGAGACCACCATCGTCGTCGCCAATGACAACAACTACCCCTTCTCGACCGGCCGCCAGCAAGGCCGGGTTGACGACAACGAGATGATCCTTCTCGACGTCGCGGACTTCCTGAAGGCAGAGTAATTACCGCCCCGGAGCGGCCTCCCCGTCGCTCCGGGGTTCCCCCATCTGGCCTTCCCTCTTTTGGCCTCATATGCTGCGCCCGAACCATGAGGAGGCGCAGATGTGGCTTGAACGCAGAGAGAGTTGGAGCGGACATTCCGAAGACGCGCGCGGTGCGGGCGATGTGGACTATGCCCGCGTGATCCATTCGGCCTCCTTTCGGCGGCTTCAGGGCAAGACGCAAATCCTCAACCTAGGCGACAGCGATTTCTATCGCACGCGGCTGACGCATTCGCTGGAAGTGGCGCAGATCGCCGGAGGCCTCGCGCGCCAGTTGGAGAAAAGCTTTCCCACACATCCCGCCACCGCCCATCTGCCGGATCAGTCGATGATCCATGCCATCGGCTGTTCGCACGATCTGGGCCATCCGCCATTCGGTCATGGCGGCGAGGTGGCACTGAATTATTGCATGCGTGACGTTGGCGGCTTCGAGGGCAATGGTCAGAGCCTGCGCATCCTGTCCCGGCTTGAGAGCTTTTCCCAGAACGCGGGCGCCAACCTGACCCGGCGCAGCCTCTTGGGGCTGTTGAAATATCCGGTTTCTTACGCACAGGCGCGCAACTCCGCGCTCAGGCCGAAACTGAGCGACAGTCCCGCAACGCTTAAACTCATCGACACTGAGGCCTCGACCCCGCCGAAATGTTACCTCGACAGCGAGCAGGACGTGGTGGAGTGGGTGCTTTCACCGCTCTCCCCCGAAGACCGCGCCGCGTTTTGTGCCATGGGGCCGGTGGAGGCGGGAAAACACCGCAAGGCGCTGCATAAATCCTTTGATTGCAGCATCATGGATCTGGCCGATGACATCGCCTACGGGGTGCATGATCTGGAGGACGCGATTGCGCTCATGCTTTTGACGCGTGAGGATTTCGTGGCGCATGTGTCGGCGGATGAGATCGGCGATTTTCTCGACATGCTCAAAGGCAAATACCCGGATCAGTTCGGCAATGACGTCTACGGCCAGATGCTCGATGGCTTGTTCGGCGACCGCAACACCCGCAAGCGCTTCATCTCGCGGTTTGTGAATTACTTCATCACCGCTGTGGGTTACACCGAAGTACCAGAATTCGCCGAACCGCTCCTGCGCTACCGCGCCAGCCTGCCCTCGGCACGGCGTCCGGTGTTGAAAGCGCTGAAAGACCTGGTGTTCAAAGTGGTGATCAAAAGCCCCAACGTGCAGCAGCTCGAATTCAAGGGCCAGCAGATGGTGGTCTCTGTCTTCGAAGCGCTCTGTTCCGATCCCGAGCGGCTTTTGCCGCGCGATCATCAGGAGCGCTATTCCGAAAGTGCCGGCGATCTGCGGGTGATCTGCGACTATGTCGCCGGCATGACCGACGCGGCGCTCCTCAAGACCTATGAACGTCTCTTCGCGCCGCGCATGGGATCGGTGTTCGACCGGCTCTGATCAGGCCTTCAGCTCCGGCAGAAGCGCGCGGAAATAGGCCACCGTGCGCTCCAGTCCCGCCTCGAGCGCGATTTCCGGCGCCCAGCCAAGCGTTTCGCGCGCCAGGGCAATCTCCGGCTGGCGCTGTTTCGGATCGTCCTGCGGCAGATCGCGGAACACCAGCTCCGACGCCGCCCCCGTCATCGCCACCACCTTTTCCGCCAGTTCGCGGATGGTGAACTCGGCAGGGTTGCCCAGGTTGATCGGACCGCTGACCTCGGGCCCGGTGTCCATCAGCCGGATGAACCCCTCGACCAGATCGTCGACATAGCAGAAGGACCGGGTCTGATTGCCATCGCCATAAAGCGTGATCGGCTCCCCCATCAACGCCTGCACAATGAAATTCGACACCACACGCCCGTCGGCATGATGCATCCGCGGCCCGTAGGTGTTGAAAATCCGCGCCACCTTGATCTCCAGACCGTGCTGGCGGTGATAGTCGAAAAACAGCGTCTCCGCGCAGCGCTTGCCCTCGTCGTAACAGGACCGCGGCCCGATCGGATTGACATTGCCCCAATAACCCTCCGGCTGCGGATGCACCGCCGGATCGCCGTAGACCTCGCTGGTCGACGCCTGAAAGATCTTGCATTTCAGCCGCTTGGCCAGCCCCAACATGTTGATCGCACCATGCACCGAGGTCTTGGTCGTCTGCACCGGGTCATGTTGGTAATGCACCGGGGACGCGGGACAGGCGAGGTTGTAGATCTCGTCCACCTCGACATAGAGCGGGAAGGTCACGTCATGACGCATGAATTCGAAACGCGGATGGCCATGCAGATGGTCGATGTTGCGTTTGGTGCCGGTGAACAGGTTGTCGGCACAGATCACATCATGCCCCTGCTCCAACAGCCGGTCCATCAGATGCGAACCGATGAACCCCGCCCCTCCGGTCACAAGAATGCGTTTTCGACTGTCGTAAAGGCGTGCCATATCAAATCTTTCCAAAGGGTTGCGGCCCGGATCAGGCCCAGTTCCGTTCAATGATCTCCGTCGCCCGCCGGGTCTCGCTTTCGAAGGTGAGCGCACGGGCAAAGGCCTGACCGTGTTCGGCGATTTCACGCGCCTCACGGTCGTGGCTGCGCACCCAGTCGACCTTCTCGGCAAGATCGGACAGGTCCGACTTCACCGGCACGAAATGTTCGAAGGGCACGATCTGGTCGTAATACCACTGCCGGAAACCGAACTGGCTGTCGACCTTGAGCACGCAGCAGCCAAGCTTGAGCCGCTGCATGAAATTGCACCAGGCATTGGAGAACCCGTCCACGTCGAGCGCGTATTTGTCCCCGGCCCAGTCCTGCCAGTTCCGTCGCGGCCCCATCAGCCCGGCGGCGGCGCATTGCGCCTCCTGCCTGTGGCTTCCCCCGGGCACAAAACGGGCATCGACCCCCTCGATCTCGCGAGCAGCCATGGCAAAGCGCAATCTCTGCATCACCCACGGTTTGTCCATATGCTCCGGGTCCAGAGAGAACAGCCCGACGCTGTTGTTCTGCCCGCGCCAATAGATCGTCTCGCCGCGATCCGCCCATTGCGGCGCCTCCAGCGCCAGCCGGTCGGTCTCGGCATAACCGCGATCACGAAAGAAATGCTGGTCCGGCACGAGCACCTTGTCGCGAAAACAGCTCGAATAGGTGAAGCGCGCATGGCCCACGAATTCCCCGTCCGAAATATCGCAGGAGATCCGTTCGACTTCGGGGGCGCTTTGCGAGAACCAATAGAGATAGGCCGAGGCAACATGTCCGTGCAAGTATAAATCACGAGAAAAATACTCTGGATTGTAGAGATATCTGACCTTCTCTCCCTCACGCAGAAGATGGATTTCAAAATCGCTCACCACTTCTTCCGACGGAGAAAAGCTGAGGTCAGGGATGGCAGCTCCAACCTGCTCGAAATAGCTTTGCAAATGGCGTTCAACTACGCGCAGCCCCTTATCCAGTTCGCGCTGCTTTTTATGCAGTTTTCTAGCCGCCTTACGACGCCGCCTGTAAGCCTCATACCATTCCGTCTTCTTCATCGCCCGCAACATGATGCGCAGCCTCCGCCCTAACGATCAGGTGTTGAACAGGAAGTGCATCACGTCGCCGTCCTGCACGATGTAGCTCTTGCCTTCCGCACGCATCTTGCCCGCGTCCTTGGCGCCCGTCTCACCCTTGCAGGCGACGTAATCGTCAAAGGCGATGGTTTCGGCCCGGATGAAGCCACGTTCGAAATCGCCATGGATCACGCCCGCCGCCTGCGGCGCCGCCGTGCCTTTGCGAATGGTCCAGGCGCGCGCTTCTTTCGGGCCGACGGTGAAGTAGGTCTCAAGATGCAAAAGCTCGTAACCCGCACGAATGAGACGGTCGAGACCGGCCTCGTGCAGCCCCAGCTCCTCAAGGAACATCTCCGCCTCTTCCGCGTCGAGCTGGGAAATCTCTTCCTCGATCTTGGCGGAGATCACAACCGTACCCGCGCCCTGCTCCTCGGCCATTTTCGCGACCGCGTCCGAGAAGGCGTTGCCCTTCGCGGCATTCTCTTCTTCGACGTTGCACACATAAAGGATCGGCTTTTGGGTCAGAAGTTGCAGCATGTTCCACTGCTTGCGCTCTTCTTCGGTGATCTCGACGCTGCGCGCCGGTTTGTCGGCCTCAAGAGCGGCCTGCGCCCGGGCCAGAAGATCGTCCTGAAGCTTGGCTTCCTTGTCGTTGCCCTTGAGCTTGCGCACGAGGTTCGCGCGGCGTTTCGCAATGCTTTCCAGATCGGCCAGCATCAGCTCCATCTCAATCACCTGCGCATCGTCAACCGGATCGACGCGGCCCTCGACGTGTGTCACGTCACCGTCCTCGAAACAGCGCACGACGTGGGCGATCGCATCGCATTCGCGGATGTTCGCCAGGAACTGGTTGCCCAGCCCCTCGCCCTTGGACGCGCCCTTCACAAGGCCCGCGATGTCCACGAAAGACATGCGCGTCGGGATGATCTGTTTCGAGCCTGCGATCTCCGCAAGCTTGTCCAAACGCGGGTCCGGCACGGCCACATCGCCCACGTTGGGCTCGATGGTGCAGAACGGAAAGTTCGCCGCCTGCGCCGCGGCGGTTTTGGTCAGCGCATTGAAAAGCGTCGATTTGCCGACGTTCGGCAGTCCGACGATGCCCATCTTGAAGCCCATTGCGGCCTCCTTTGTCCGAAATTCCAAGGCTGTCTAAGGTGCAACGGGGTCTCGCGCAAGCCTTCCCCATTGCACTTACGGCAAAGATCGGCCAAACCCGTTGCGCAAACAGCCAGGGAGCCGCCCGATGACCCGTATCGACGCCAAATTCGCCGAGTTGAACGCCGCAGGCAAGAAAGCCTTCGTCGCCTATGTCATGGCGGGCGATCCCGACGAGGCCAAGTCGCTCGAAATCATCAAGGCCCTGCCCGGCGCCGGGGTCGACATCATCGAACTGGGCCTGCCCTTCACCGACCCGATGGCCGACGGCCCGACCATCCAGCTCGCCGGTCAACGGGCGCTCGATCAGGGCATGACGCTCAACAAGACCCTCGCCATGGCCGCAGACTTCCGCAAAACCGACGACACCACGCCGATCGTGCTGATGGGCTATTACAACCCGATCTATTCGCACGGCGTCGATCAGTTTCTGGTGGATGCGGTGGAGGCCGGGATCGACGGGTTGATCGTCGTGGACCTGCCGCCCGAGGAAGACGATGAGCTCTGCATCCCGGCGCAAAAGGCCGGTCTGAACTTCATCCGCCTGGCGACCCCCACGACCGATGACAAACGCCTGCCCACCGTGCTGCAAAACACCTCCGGCTTCGTCTATTACGTCTCCGTGACCGGCACCACCGGGGCCGCCGCCGCATCCGGCGCCGATGTCGCGCCCGAAGTGGCCCGGATCAAATCCAAGACCGACCTGCCGGTGATCGTGGGCTTCGGTGTCCGCACCCCGGAAAAAGCCCAAGAGATCGCCGCTGTCGCGGACGGCACCGTCGTCGGCTCCGCCATCGTGAACGAGATCGCACAGGGCAAATCCGTCGCAGAGGTCACAGCTTACGTGAAATCTCTGGCGGACGGCGCACACCGCGCCTGATCCTGCTCCATTCTGTATATACAAAAAGCACGGGCAACCGTGCTTTTTTCTTGCCCCTCGCCCTGAATCGCCCTAAGTGCAGCGCTCTATTGCCGTTCCTTTGGACCCTTGGGGGAACCACGATGATCCAGACGCCTTACTACCTGATCGACAAGGCCCGCCTGCTTCCGAACATGGAGAAAATCGCCCGGCTGCGCGAAGCCTCCGGCGCGAAGGCTCTGCTTGCGCTCAAATGCTTCTCCACATGGCCCGTGTTCGATGTCATGCGCGACTATATGGACGGCACGACCTCGTCCTCGCTCTATGAGCTGCGCCTTGGGGCCGAGAAATTCGGCAAAGAGACGCACGCCTATTCCGTCGGCTGGGCCGACAATGAGATCGACGAGGCGGTCAGCTACGCCGACAAGATCATCTTCAACTCGCTGGGCCAGCTTGATCGCTTCGGCGACAAGGCCAAAGGCATCGCCACCGGCCTGCGCCTCAATCCGCGGTTCTCCACCTCCGGGTTTGACCTTGCGGACCCCGCGCGGCCCTTTTCGCGCTTGGGCGAATGGGACATGGCCCGGCTTGAGATGGCCGAAAATCGCATCAACGGCGTGATGATCCACTATAATTGCGAGAATGATGACTTTGTCCTCTTTTCAGAGCAATTGAGCCGGATCGAACGTGATTTTGGTTCGTTTTTGAAAAATTTGGATTGGGTCTCTTTGGGCGGCGGCATCCATTTCACCGGCGAGGGCTATCCGCTCGACAAGCTGGCGGATCGGTTGAAAGCCTTCTCCGACGCGATGGGCGTGCAGGTCTATCTTGAACCCGGCGAGGCCTCGATCACCAAATCGACCACGCTGGAGGTCTCCGTTCTCGACATCATCGACAACGGCAAAAAAGTCGCCATCGTCGACAGCTCTATCGAAGCCCATATGCTCGACCTGCTGATCTATCGCGAAACCGCCAAGCTGCCGCAGACCGGCACGCATGACTACCAAATCGCGGGCAAAACCTGCCTCGCGGGCGACATCTTTGGCGATGCCAAATTCGACAAACCGCTCGAAATTGGCGATCGTATCTCCATCGACGATGCCGCTGGTTACACAATGGTTAAAAAGAACTGGTTTAACGGGGTGAAGATGCCGGGGATCGCCATTCGCGAACTCGACGGCTCCGTCAAACTGGTGCGTGACTTCGGTTACGAGGATTTCGTCGCGGCGCTTGGCTAAGCCCGCTCCATTCACCACCCGAAACGATAAGGGGGTCTCTACAGTTGAAACAGAACGTACTCATCATCGGCGCCGGCGGCGTCGCTCAGGTCGTCGCGCATAAATGCGCCCAAAACAACGATGTGCTCGGCGAGATTCATATCGCCAGCCGGACGCTTTCGAAATGCGAAGCGATCCTTGAGTCGGTCCGTGAAAAGGCCGCGATGAAACAGGAGGGCGTTCTTGAGGCCCATCAGGTCGATGCGATGGACAGCAAAGCCGTCGCCGCCCTGATCGAGAAAACCGGCGCGCAGATCGTGATCAACGTCGGTTCGGCTTTCGTCAACATGACCGTGCTCGACGCCTGTATCGAGACGGGCGCCGCCTATATCGACACGGCGATCCACGAGGATCCGACGAAGATCTGCGAAACGCCGCCGTGGTACGGCAACTACGAGTGGAAGAAACGCGATCTCTGCGCGGAGAAAGGCGTCACCGCCATCCTCGGCGCGGGCTTCGATCCCGGCGTGGTGAACGCCTATGCGCGCTTCGCCATCGACATGATGGACGAGGTGAAGAGCATCGACATCGTCGACATCAACGCCGGCTCCCACGGCAAATATTTCGCCACGAATTTCGACCCGGAGATCAACTTCCGCGAATTCACCGGCGTGGTCTACTACTGGGAAGACCAGCAGTGGAAAGAGAAAAAGATGTTCGAGTCTGGCCGCGACTGGGACCTTCCGGTCGTCGGCACCTGCCGCGCCTATCAGTCCGGCCATGACGAAGTGCATTCGCTCGCGACCAACTACCCTGAGGCCGATGTGCGCTTCTGGATGGGCTTTGGCGAGCATTACATCAATGTCTTCACCGTGCTCCAGAACCTCGGGCTTCTCTCCGAACAGCCCGTGAAAACCGCCGAAGGTCTCGAAGTCGTCCCGCTCAAGGTGGTCAAGGCCGTGCTGCCCGACCCGTCGTCTCTGGCGCCGAATTACGAGGGCAAGACCTGCATCGGCGATCTGGTCAAAGGCACCAGGGATGGCAAGGATTTCGAGGTCTTTGTCTATAACGTCGCGGACCACAAAGAGGCCTATGAAGAGGTCGGCTCGCAGGGCATTTCCTACACCGCAGGCGTACCACCCGTCGCCGCCGCCATGCTGATCGCCTCGGGCGAATGGGATGCGGGCACGATGAAAAACGTCGAGGAACTGGACCCGAAACCGTTCTTTACGCTGCTCGACAAGATGGGCCTTCCGACCCGCGTGCAGATCGGCGGGCTTGGTGGCGAAGACAAAGCCTGGGACGCCTGAGCACGGATCAAACCGTTCAAAACCCGGACCAAAGACCCGCATTTCGCGGGTCTTTTCGTGTCATTTAAGCGAATGGAAAGGCGAATCGGCCAGCCTGCCCCTGAATCATATCTGAGGCTCTCATGCGCGTACTGTTTCCCTTCCTCCTGTCTCTCCTGCTGAGCCTCGCGTTTTTGCCCGACACGGCGCTCGCCGACACCGCAACCGGCTATGACCGTCAAATCCAAATGATCGGACGCCAGAGCAGCCTTGGCCATCGCCTCGTGCGGAGCCTGTGTTTCGCGCAGGCCGGGATCGACACCGCCCGCAATCTCCGTGTCATCGAAGACAGCCGCACGGAGGTCCGAAACATCCTGCGCATCCTGCTCGAGGGCGATCCTGTCCACGGCATCGCCGCCATCGACAACAGCAACATCCGCACCCTGATCGGCTCTCTCGAAAGGGTCTGGAACGCGCTCGACAAAAAGACCACGGCCTTTCTCGACGGCACGGCAATGAGCGACGAAGAGGTCATAAAGATGACCTTCAAGGCGGACTCTCTCGAAAAACTCTGGCGCAATGTCAGCCAGTCGCTCGAAACCATGACCTCCGTCGACAGCACGCCCGAAAACCTCGCCCGCGCCCGCATCATCGTCACCGCGACCGATCAGAACCGCCTCTTGCAACAGGCGGGCAAGGACGCCTGCCTGATCCATCTCGCAGGCGGCGCTGCCGAAGCGGGCCATCAGGTCGAAGAACTCAACGCGGCGCTCGCCACCTTCGATCGCAACATTTTCGATCTGACCTTCGTGCGCCCCGCCGCCATCAATGCGCCGCCGCAACCCGAGGCGATGGAACAGGCCGCCTTCGACACCTGGCAGACCTGGGTCGGGCTCGAATCCCTGTTTCAGGGCGTGACCCACCCCGGCAAGGACGAACGGCTCGACATGCTGCTGCCGGAGATTTCCTTCACCGTCGAATATCTCGATCAGGCATTGCAGGACACACTCGAGGTGTTCCTGAGCCTGTGACGTCCCCTCAGCCGAGCGCCACGTCAAGCACCATCATCAGGATCAGACCGGTCAACAACCCGGCCGTGGCGTAATTCTGATAGCCGTTGCGATGAGTCTCGGGGATGATCTCGTGGCTGATGATATACAGCATCGCCCCTGCGGCAAAGCTCAGCCCCCAGGGCAGCACATGCACCGACACATGCACAAGGCCGACGCCAAGCGCTCCGCCCACCGGCTCGATCAGCCCGGTCAGGAGCGCCAGACCGAAGCTCCGGAGACGGCCATAGCCCTGTCCCCGCAGCGCCACGGCCACCGCCAGTCCCTCGGGCGCGTTCTGCAACCCGATGCCGGTCGCGAGCGACATGCCATTGGTGACATTCCCGCCGCCAAAGCCGATGCCCACCGCCATGCCCTCGGGAAAATTGTGAATGGTGATGGCGATGACGAACAGCCAGATCTTCGACAATGCGCCCGGATCTGCCCCCTCCGGTCCGGTGACGAAATGCTCATGCGGCAGGGTCTCGTTCAGAACCGCCACAAGCCCCGCGCCCAGCGCCACCCCCGCCGCCGCGATCAGCGCCGACAGCCATTTGGACTCGTACAACACCTCCGCAGCGCCGAGCCCCGGCATCAGCAGCGAAAAGAACGAGGCGGAAATCATCACCCCGGCGGCAAAGCCCAGAAGCATGTCATAGGTGCGCTTCGACATCGACTTGTCGAACAGCACCGGGATCGCCCCTGCCCCGGTCATGAGCCCGGCCCCGAGCGACGCCAGTATTCCGATCCAGATCACACTCATGACACCCTCTCATTTCGCGCTCACACTGTCCGCTTTCGCCCCAAGACACCAGAGACAACCGGATTGCACCTTGGCTCCGCCCGGAATATGTGCGAATTGGTTCGCCAAGCAAACCAATTCTCCGCAATAACCCCGGGAGAGCACCATGCCCGTCATCACCAATATCGACGACCTGAAACGGCTGCACAAAAGGCGCACGCCGAAGATGTTCTATGACTATTGCGAAAGCGGCTCCTGGACCGAGCAGACCTTTCGCGAAAACGTGTCGGATTTCGATCAGATCCGCCTGCGCCAACGCGTCGCCGTCGATATGGAGGGCCGCTCCACCGCCACGAAAATGATCGGCCAGGACGTCGCCATGCCGGTTGCGCTCGCCCCGGTCGGCCTCACCGGCATGCAGCGCGCCGATGGCGAGATCAAGGCGGCGAAAGCGGCCGAGAAATTCGGCGTCCCCTTCACGCTCTCGACCATGTCGATCTGTTCGATCGAAGACGTCGCCGCCCACACCACGAAACCCTTCTGGTTTCAGCTCTATGTGATGCGCGATCAGGACTTCCTGAAAAACATCATCCAGCGCGCCAAGGACGCCGGTGTCTCCGCCCTCGTGCTCACCCTCGATCTGCAAATCCTCGGCCAGCGCCACAAGGACCTGAAAAACGGCCTCTCCGCCCCGCCGAAACTCACCCCCGCCGTGCTCGCCGATCTGGCGACGAAATGGAGCTGGGGGCTCGAAATGCTTCAGACCAAACGTCGCGGTTTCGGCAACATCATCGGCCACGCCAAGAACGTCGACGATCCGTCCTCCCTGTTCAAATGGACCGCCGAGCAATTCGACCCGCGCCTCGACTGGGGCAAGATCGAAGCCATCAAGGAGATGTGGGGCGGGCCTTTGATCCTCAAGGGCGTGATGGAGCCGGAAGATGCCGTGATGGCCGCGAAAACCGGCTGCGACGCCATTGTCGTGTCGAACCACGGCGGGCGGCAGTTGGACGGCGCGCTTTCCTCGATCCGCGCCCTGCCGCCGATCCTAGACGCGGTGGGCGACAGTGTCGAAGTGCATCTCGACAGCGGCATCCGCTCCGGTCAGGACGTACTCAAGGCGATAGCGATGGGCGCGAAAGGCACCTATATCGGTCGCGCCTTCGTGCATGGCCTCGGCGCCATGGGAGAGGAAGGCGTGACCAAGGCGCTCGAAGTGATCCACAAGGAAATGGACATCTCCATGGCGCTCTGCGGTCGCAAACATATCGAGGATGTGGATCGCGACATCCTGCGCGTGCCGGAAGATTTCGCCGGTCGCTGGGCCTGAATCCAAAGGCGCCCTCAGGGCGCCTTTGACACCAACCGCCCTGTGCGGGACATCCGCTCGAATTGCATCACCGCAGGGGCGACCAGAGCCAGCAACAGCGCAAGCGCCAGAAACGCCCCGCGCAGCCCGACATGTTCCGCCAGAAATCCCATGGCGGAGGGGCCGACGAAAAACCCCGTGAACCCGACCATCCAGGCCCGCGACAGCGCCAGATTGCGCTGACGCCGGTGCACCCGCTTGCCCAGAAGCGAGGTCGCCGTCGGCACGATCACCGCAAGCCCCGCCGCCGCGATGCCGATGCCCGAAAGCGCCACGCCCTGGCCCTGCGCCGAGGACAAAAGGAACACCCCGGTCATCGCCAGAAGCCCGGACCACAAAAGCACCCGCGCCTCGCCAAAGCGCTGCGTGGTGACATAGCCCAGAAGCCGGAAACAACCCATCACGAGCCCCAGCATGGCCGGCCCGAATGCCCCGTGCCCCGCCGCCACGCCGAGATCGCGTTCGAGGAAGATCGACGACCAGGTGTCGACCGCATTCTCCCCCACGAAAGAGGCAAAGAGCATCACCGCGATCAAAACGATCGCCCGCCACGGCAAGCCCCCCGTGACCGGCGCCTCGTCCGGATCGTCCGGCACCTCCTCCCAGCCACGCTCCCATGTCAGCACCGACAGCCCCGCCACAACCAGCCCCATGAGCGGAAAGATCACCTCCATCGCCACGCCATGCGCCCGCAGCGTGCCGGTCACAAAGGCCGACAGCCCGAAGGCCAGCGAAAACGCCCCGTGGTTGAGGTTCATCAGATGCAGCCCCGACGCCCCTTCGAGCGCGGAAATCCGCAAATTGGCGTTGATGTCGAAACTGCCGATGGACATGCCCATGGCCGCCATCACGACAAACAACATGACAGAAGACTGCGCCACCACCGGCAATTGCAGCGCCAGGACCGAAAACACCCCCAGCACCGGCAAGACCCGGTGCCCGAGAAGGGCAAACAGCCGGGGGGCCGCGAAAATCGCCAACATGCCACCGGCGGCGGAGCCCAGAAGCGCCAGCCCGAACAGCGCATCCGATGCCCCCGTCTGCGCCTTGATCGCTGGCACCATGGCCGAAAAACAACCCCAGCTTACCCCAGTGGCACTCAAAGCCATCAGCGGCGCACGCGACACCGCGAGGGCGCGAAAAAGAGAATGAGCCATGGAGCGCTCCCGAATTGTCACGAAACTCCGCCCGGTCCAGAATAAAACCAAAGCGCTTTGGCAACTTACGCTCCCGGTCTTCCCTCGCACAAGAAAAAACTGCGCCAGGACCTGTGCCCTGGCGCAGCCGGCATTTGCAATTCCGTCACCCTCAGGGCGTGACGTCGAGCGCTTCCCCGGCGATCACCTCAAACGGAACATGCGGCTGACTGCCGTCCTCCATCCGCAGCTCAAGCGCATAACCCCCGGCGGCCATCGCCACCTCTGCCGTCCCGGGACGGCGGGAGAACACCACCTCCCCCGTCGCGTCCAGCACCGCCCAGCGCGCCAAGCCGTCCCCCTCGACATCGAACCGCACCGGCGCGGCGTTCAACGCGATCACTGGGGCCACGACCTCGTCCGCCGCCACGACAAACGGCATCTCGACCGCAATCCCGTCGAGTTTCGCCCGTGCGATATACGCCCCGGCAGGCAATTGGGTGCTGTCTCCCGCAACCGCCTGCGAGACATGCGCCCCGCTCCCTGCCTCGGCGAATTTGACCATGACGCGCGCATCAACCTCCGTGCCGTTTTCGGCCCAGACCACCTTGGGCGCCACAGTGCCAAAGGCAAAACTCAACTCGACCGTCCGGCTCTCCCCGGCCTTGAGCATCACCTCGGTCTCGACCTCGACACCCGCCGCTTTCTTCGCGGACACCGTCGTGCGCCCCGCCGGGAAATAGAAGGTCTCGCCGGAATTCCCGGCCAGCGCCGTACCCTTGACACCCTTAATGCGAAAGCGCTCATCGCTTGGCACCTGATCTTCGCCCTCGAAAATCACAACCGTCACCCGGGCCATATCGAGATCGAAATGGACAGCGTTGTCCTGATCCGCCAGCACGTCGAGCTGTTGCGTAAACTCCCAGCTCCCGACCCGCAGCGTCACATCATAGACCCCGGCAGGCACGTCGAACACCGGTTCCGCTCCGCGTTCCCGATCGGCGACCTTGCCTGTGTCGACATTGCGCACCGTCCAACTCACACCGGGATCGCGCAACAGCGGTCCGTTCGGAGACAGAGATGCCGTCGCGCTCAACGTCGTTGCCGGAACGGCTTCGGGCTTGGGCGTCTCGATCACCACAGCCTCCTGCACCGGCGGCAGCACCGTCGTCCCAAGCGCCTCTTTGAGTCCTTCGGCGTTCTTGGCATCGAAATATTGCCCGCCGGTCCCCGTCGCCAGACAGGCCACCTGTGCGCCCTCTTCCTCGGTCAGCCCGAAGCCCACCACATGCACCTTGAGATCGACCCCGCTCTGCGCCAGCGCCTGTGCCAGCGCACAAGGGTCGGCGTCACAGGTCTCGATCCCGTCGGTTACAAGCACCACCGCGCCCGAAGCTGCATCAGATCCGGCGCCCAACTCCGCCGCCGCCTGCCGTACCGCTTCGGTCAGAGGCGTCTTGCCTTTGGGGTTGATCCGCGACACCTTGTCGAAAATCGCCTCCGCCGTGCCCGGTTTCGGCGCCGCGATCCGCTCGATATCGCCACAATCGCCCTTGCGCCGGTGCCCGTAGGCGATGAGGCCAAGCTCAGCCTCTTCCGGCAGCTCCGTCAACACCTCGCCCAGCACGTCGCGGGCGATGACGATCTTGTTGGTGCCGTCGATCTGGCCCCACATGGAACCCGAGGCATCGAGCACGATCATCGTCCGGTCCGCCGCCACGGCACCGCTTGCCCCGACCCCGAGCAGAAAGCCACAGATCACAGAAAACAAATTTGAGAATTTCATACGTCCCCCCATCTTGGCGCCGTCTTGTCCCCAACCTTGTCGTGCCGCCATCGTCGATCCATGAGAGGCTGAGACAACAGTCCGGGGGCCGGCCTCACGACATTCAATTGCGCGCATATGTTTACGCCGATCTCACTGCGAAAACACGGGGAAAACCCCGGAAAAAGCCCCTGAAAGGCCCCCGAAAGGCGGACAAACCGGACGAAATAGCCCTTTCCATTTCACCGATTCCCGTGTAAGGCCACGGCTTCACGCGGGACTACAGCCTTGGAGGAGTCCCGCCTTAACCTAGGAGAATTAAAATGGCTGGTGAGATTCCTGATCTTATTGCCGTGGAACGTGTGGGGACAGGCAAGGGCGCCGCTCGCAAAGCTCGTCGTGAGGGCTACGTTCCGGGGATCGTGTATGGCGACGACAAAGAGCCGCTTCCGATCAACATCAAGTTCAACGAACTGCTGAAACGCCTGAAACAGGGCCGTTTCCTGTCCACGCTCTTCAACCTCAAGGTTGAAGGCCAGGACGACGTTCGTGTGATCTGCCGTGGCGTGCAACGCGACGTCGTGAAAGACCTTCCGACCCACGTCGATTTCATGCGCCTGCACCGCAACTCCCGCATCAACCTCTTCATCCCCGTTGTCATCACCGGCGAAGAAGCGGCTCCGGGCATCAAACGCGGCGGTGTCGTGACCCACGTCCGTTCCGACGTCGAGCTGATCGTGACCGCGTCCGACATTCCGGACCACATCACGCTGGACATCACCGGCGGCAAAATCGGCGATGTGTACCACATCTCCGACGTCACCCTGCCGGAAGGCGTCAAGCCGGTCATCGAGCGTGACTTCGTGATCGCCAACATCGCGGCTCCGGCCGGCCTTGGCGGCGGTTCCGACGAGGAAGAAGAAGCCACTGCGGAAGAATAATTCCACAGTCGTCTTCGGACAGATTTGAAACGCGGGTCTCTCGGGGCCCGCGTTTTTCTTTGCGCAAACCGCCCGGACAGTTACCGCAGGGGTCCGACAAAAGTCCGACACAAAGCCGACGCAAATCCGACTGCGGAAAATCCCTCTCTGACGGCAAGAGATTGCAAGCCCCCGCCCCCGCCCATATGGTGCCGGTAACATGTTACAAGAGGGGAGAGGGGCCATGCGTCTCTTCGTCGGCCTCGGCAATCCGGGCGCGAAATATGCGGGCAACCGCCACAACATCGGCTTCATGGTTCTGGACCGGATCGCCTCCGATCACGGGTTTTCCCCTTGGCGCGCCAAGTTTCAGGGCCTGACCTCCGAGGGCCGTCTGGGCCGCGACAAGGTCGTGTTGCTCAAGCCCGAAACCTTCATGAACCTCTCCGGTCAGGCGGTCGGCGAAGCGATGCGGTTTTACAAGCTCACCCCTGCCGATGTCGTTGTTTTTCATGACGAACTGGACCTCGCCCCCGGCAAGGTCCGAACCAAGACCGGCGGCGGCCATGCAGGGCACAACGGGCTGCGTTCGATCCATCAGCACATCGGCCCGGATTATGACCGCGTGCGTCTCGGCATCGGTCATCCCGGTCACAAGGACCGGGTCGCGCCCTATGTGCTCTCCGATTTCGCCAAGGCGGATCAGGTCTGGCTCGACGATGTGATCCGGGGCTGTTCCGATGGCGCAGCAGCCCTCGCAGATGGCGAGGCCGCGAAGTTTTCCAACGCCGTAGCGCTGCGCACCGCGCCGCCCCGCAGCTCGACCGGGACGAAGCCGCCCAAGGCGCCCCCCGCCCCACAAGGCGAAGCCCCCAAAGAAGACACCCGCACGCCATTCGAGAGGTTAAGAGATAAATTTCAATGACTTGGAAAAACGCATTTTCAGCACAAGCCAAATCCTGCCGCGACCTTGGATCGTCTTTTACCGCCGAATTGCTCGATAGTTTTGTCACATTTGGACTGCCGGATGGCCCGATCGGCGCGCGTATCGCCCATTGGCCCGGCGATATTTCCAGCAACGGCGCCTCCGTGCCGCTCCGCCTTGCGGGGGCGCTCCATGGGCTGGTTCTAGAAGGTCGCGACACGGAGTTAGCGGCGTTTTATCCTCCCCATCCCTTGGCCGAACCTGCGGAACTCCATAACGCCGCCTGCGCCGCCATTTCCCGTCACGAGGCCTATATCGACCATCGCCTCAACGACGCGCCGCAAACCAACGAAGTGGCCCGCGCCAGCGCCCTGATACTTGCCGCCGATGCGCTGGCCGCGCAAACCGACCTGCCGATTGTGCTCTCTGAACTGGGCGTAAGCGCCGGGCTGAACCTCAATTTCGACCGCTTCCGGCTTGTCACGCCTGCGGGGGATTTCGGCCCGTCCGACAGCCCCGTGGTCCTGACGCCCGACTGGCGCAGCCCCGCGCCCGCGCCGCATGGTTTCACCATTACCGAACGTCAGGGCGTCGATCTCAGCCCCCGCGATCCGGTCGCGGAACGCATCCGGCTTTTGTCGTTCATCTGGCCCGATCAGACCGCGCGGTTTCATCGCATCGAAGCGGCGCTCGACATCGCCGCAAGTCACCCGCCCAAAGTCGCCAAATCCGATGCGGTGGACTGGCTTGCCGAACGGCTGTCAGAGGCCCATCCCGGGCATTTGCATCTCGTTTATCACACGGTTGCGTGGCAATATTTTCCGGCAGAGGTTCAGACCCGTGGCGAAGCGATTTTGGCCGAGGCCGGGGCGCGAGCAACGACAGAAGCCCCGCTGGCCCGCGTTGCCATGGAAGCCGACGGGCAAGGCCCCGGTGCCAAACTGACGCTCACGCTCTGGCCCGACGGGACGACGCATGATCTTGGGCGGTTTGATTTTCACGGACGTTGGATCGACTGGTCCCCGCCCCGGTTCTGACGGAGAACGACATGGAAAAAGCGCCTGCTCTCAATGTCTTGGGCGAGGTTCTCAGCCCCTGCTCCACCACACCGCTCACCGGCTATTTCCGCGACGGCGCCTGCAACACCTGTGCCGAGGATCACGGCAGCCACACGGTCTGCGCGATGATGACGGCGGAATTTCTGGCCTATTCGAAATATGTCGGTAACGATCTTTCGACGCCCCGACCCGAATACGGCTTTGTCGGGCTGAAACCGGGCGACCAGTGGTGCCTCTGCGCCAGCCGGTTTCTTCAGGCCCATGATGAAGGCTGTGCGCCCAAAGTCTCGCTGAGTGCAACACATCTGCGCGCGCTCGACATCGTGCCACTTGCGATACTCGAACAGCACGCGCTTGACGGCTAACTCAGGCCACTTGCTCCGCCGCTTCTGGCAGAAAACGATCCTCCATCAGATCGTCGAGAAACAGGCTCAAAAGCTGCGAAGCGCCATTGACCCCCGCCTTGCGATAGACCGCATTGGTTTGCGCCTTGACGGTCCCTTCGGAGGTTTCGCGCAGCCGGGCGATCTCCGCGATGGGAAAGCCCTTGATCAGGAAAAGCGCCACCTCGCGTTCGGCAGGCGTCAGCCCCCATTCGGAAAAGCGTTCTTCCAGCACATCGGCAAAGGCCGAAGCCGCCCGGCGCAGCTTACCTTCGGCCAGGTTCCGCCGCACCATCGAACGACGAAGCGCCAGCCCGCCCATGATCACGCCCAGGATCAGGCCAAGCGCGGCGCCCAGTTCGATGACCTCGCGTATTTGCCAGGAGATGGGACGCGCGCGCAGGCCGAGGACTGATGCGACAATATCGAACACGAAAAACACGGCACAGAGGCTCTGCACCATGAGGATAATGGCAAGGAGAGCACTGTCTTTCCTCGCCCCTTGCTTACCATAGAGACGGCCTGCCCCACCATGGGACAGACCTCTGATGTCATACCTGCAACCGATCAATCATCGTCGCGGTCATCGTCCTCATCGTCGTCATGATCGTCATCGCGGTCATCGTCATCATCATCGTCGTCGCGATCATCATCCCGGTCGTCGTCGCGATCGTCGTCACGGTCGTCGTCACGGTCATCGTCACGGTCATCGTCATAACGATCATCGTCATCGCGCTCGTCATCGTTCTCGACCTCGACACCGTCCACCGTTTCGCTGCGATCATCGTCCCTGACCTCGTCGCGCCATTCCTCGTCGCTCAGAGCCTTCTCGCTCTGCGCCACGACCTCCCCGCTGGCATTGTCGATCCGCAGGTCGATTTCCTTGCCGTCCATATAGACCTCGACCTCGGTATAGCGAAACCCGCGGTCGATCTCGATCCGGGTCGCGCCCGGATACATCGCGACGATCTCTTCCGTGGTGGGTTGCGCCACGGCAACCGTCGTACCGAGCCCGGTGACCAACGCCGACATCATGAGAACCTTACGCATATTCCTGTCCTTTCCTGAACTTCTGAACAAATCAAATGGATCGGGCCATTGTGGCCTCGATCCCCGATTTGCCAGCATCACGGTCCTGCGGCCATTGGCGTGAGGTTTACCCGGGTTTACGCAGATGTCCCTAAACCTTTGGCATCCAAACATAAACTCTGGTTTAAAGAGGTTTTGCACGAAAAAAGCCGCCCCGAAGGACGGCTTTTCCTGAAAAACGGTCGTGTCGCTTACTCCGCGTCGCGACCCTCATCGCCTGCAAGATCCGCGCCGAGGTGACGCGCCACGGTAAAGATATCCTTGTCGCCCCGCCCCGAAAGGTTCACGACGATGATGTGATCCTTCGGCAAATCTCCTGCGATCTTCATCACATGCGCCACCGCATGGCTCGATTCGAGCGCCGGGATGATGCCTTCGGTCCGGCAACAGAACTGGAACGCCTCGAGCGCCTCCTTGTCGGTGATCGAGACATATTGCGCTCGCCCCGTATCGTGCAGCCACGAGTGCTCCGGCCCGATCCCCGGATAGTCGAGACCCGCCGAGATCGAATGCCCCTCAAGGATCTGCCCGTCTTCGTCCTGCAAAAGATAGGTGCGGTTGCCGTGCAAAACGCCCGGACGACCACCGGTCAGAGACGCGCAATGCTCCATCCGGTCGTCGACGCCATGGCCGCCGGCCTCAACGCCGATGATGCCCACGCTCTCGTCATCAAGGAACGGGTGGAACAGCCCCATCGCATTCGAGCCCCCGCCCACAGCCGCCACGAGCGTGTCGGGAAGCCGACCTTCGCCCTCTTGTTCTGCCAACTGCCAGCGGGTTTCCTGCCCGATGATCGCCTGAAAATCACGCACCATCGCCGGGTACGGGTGCGGGCCCGCCACCGTGCCGATGCAATAGAACGTGTCGCGCACATTGGTCACCCAGTCGCGCAGCGCATCGTTCATCGCATCCTTGAGCGTCCCGCGCCCGGATTTCACCGGAACGACCTTGGCGCCCAGAAGGTGCATCCGGAACACGTTCGGCTTTTGCCGCTCCACGTCGGTGGCGCCCATATAGACGATGCACTCAAGCCCGAACTTGGCGCAGACCGTCGCCGTCGCCACGCCGTGCTGACCCGCGCCGGTTTCGGCGATGATCCGGGTCTTGCCCATACGGCGTGCGAGCAGGATCTGCCCCAGCACGTTGTTGATCTTATGCGCACCCGTGTGGTTGAGCTCCTCGCGCTTGAGGTAAATCTTCGCGCCGCCCAACTCCTCGGTCATCTTCTCCGCGAAATAGAGCGGGCTCGGACGGCCGACATAATGCTTCCAGAGATCGCGCATCTCGTCCCAGAATTCGGGATCGTCCTTGGCCCTGTTATACTCTTCCTCGAGGGCGAGGATCAGCGGCATCAGCGTCTCGGACACGAAACGTCCGCCATAAATGCCAAAGCGCCCCTTCTCGTCCGGGCCACTCATGAAACTGTTGTAAAGATCGTTCATCGCGATGCTCCCTTGCGGATCGCCCATGGATGTAGCGCAGGGGCCACGCACCGTAAAGCGCGCCCGTTTCCTTTGCTGTCGAAATACTCGAAAAAGCCCGTCAGGCGGCGCGGATCGCCTCAATGAAGGCGCGGATTTTCGCGGGGTCCTTCACGCCCGGCGCGCTTTCCACGCCCGAGGACACATCCACCTGCTTCGCACCGGTCATCTGAATGGCCAGAACCACGTTCTCCGGCGTCAGCCCGCCCGCCAGCATCCAGGGCCGGTTCCAGCCGCGTTTGGAAATCAGTCGCCAGTCGAACGCGAGACCGTTTCCCCCCGGCAGATCGGCGCCTTTCGGCGCCTTTGCATCCACCAGCAACTGATCGCAGACCATGCCATAAGCGTCGAGCGCCTGCACATCGGAGGGCTCGGCCACACCCACGGCCTTCATCACCGGCAAACCGTAGCGCGCCCGGATTTCCGTCACCCGCTCCGGGCTTTCCTTGCCATGAAGCTGCAACATGTCGAGCGGCACCTCACCGGTGATCCGGTCAAGCTCCTCATCCGTCGCATTCACCACAAGCGCCACCTTGGCCACACCGACCGGCACTTCAAGCGCCAGATCGCGGGCCTGCGGAATCTCCAGATGGCGCGGCGATTTCGGGAAGAAGACAAAGCCCAGATAATGCGCCCCGGCCTCAACAGCCGTCGCCACCGCCTCGGGCGTTTTCAGCCCGCAGATTTTTACGCGTGTGTCCATATGTCTGTCGCTAATCAGCGCTCCAGAAGGGCAAGCACCTCGTCGCCCTCCTTCTTCGCCTTGTCGACCTTCAGCTTGTCGACCTCGCGGGCCAACTGTTCCTTCTCGCGCTTATGCGTCGAGGCGGCAGAGCGGTGTTTGTATTCGCGCATCCACTCCCAGACGAAGCCGATCAACAGCCCCGCAAGAATCGCACCAAAGATCACCACGAACAGCGGCAGTTGGATGGAAAGCGAAATGCCGGAGAGCGTCGCAAGCTCTCCCGGCAACAGATAGAGCGTTACGACATCCCGATTGGCCAAAGCCATGGTTACAAGCACCACGGCAAGTGCTCCGAGGAAAGCGTAACGGATATATCGCATTTTAAATCGGCCTTATTCTTCGTTCAGACGGTCGCGCAGCAGCTTGCCGGTCTTGAAGAAGGGCACATGCTTTTCCTCGACGGGAACGCTGTCGCCGGTGCGCGGGTTACGCCCCATTCTGGCATCCCGCTTCTTGACAGAAAAGGCCCCAAATCCGCGCAGCTCCACCCGGTCGCCGCGCGCCATAGCTTCGATGATTTCTTCGAAGATCGTGTTCACGATCCGCTCGACATCTCGCTGGTACAAATGCGGATTTTCGTCTGCGATCTTCTGGATCAGCTCGGACCGGATCATGAAGTCTCCCCCTGGATGACGCGTTTCTTGTGACGTTCTGGTATCGCATTCAGCCCTTGGCCAAGGCGCCCAGCACCCCGGCATGACCATGGAGAGACTATAGGACGGGATATGTATTCGGGGAAGCGTCTGTTCCGCTCTCACGGGCTGTTTTTTGCCGGTAATGTGCTGAGATTTGGCCTAAAAATCCCTCAAGGCATTGCATTTTGCACAAGCCGGAACCCGGATGTTAGCGCTGCGATGCGGCATTCCCCAAAGCGATTCGAATCAACCCCGCACGGTGACCTGTCGAAAAGGACAGGTTGCGGCCCAGACAAAAGAAAAGGCCCCCGAAGGGGCCTTTCCACAATTCCGGTCGCACTCTGCGATCACTCGTCGCCGCCCTTGAGCGCTGCACCGAGAATGTCGCCCAGCGACGCACCCGAGTCGGAGGAACCGTACTGTTCGACGGCTTCTTTCTCTTCGGCGATCTCGCGAGCTTTGATCGAGAGACCCAGACGACGGGTTTTCTGATCCACGTTGGTCACGCGCACATCGACGTGATCGCCGACCTGGAAGCGCTCGGGGCGCTGTTCGGCACGGTCACGGGACAGGTCGGAGCGGCGGATGAAGGATTTCGCACCTTCATATTCCACTTCGATGCCGCCGTCTTCGATCGCGGTGACGGTCACGGTGATGATGGAGCCGCGTTTCACGCCTTCAACCGCACCGGAGAAGCTGTCGTCGAGGGCTTTGATCGAGAGGGAGATACGCTCTTTCTCGACGTCGACCTCGGTGACCACGGCCTTGACCATGTCGCCCTTGCGGTAGTTCTGGATGGCATCCTCGCCACGCTCTTCCCAGGACAGATCGGACAGGTGAACCATGCCGTCGATGTCGCCCGGCAGACCGACGAACAGACCGAATTCGGTAATGTTCTTGACTTCGCCTTCGACCACAGTGCCTTCCGGGTGAGTCTCGGCAAAGAGCTCCCACGGGTTGCGCATGGTTTGTTTGAGGCCGAGGGACACACGACGTTTCGCGCTGTCGATCTCGAGCACCATGACTTCCACTTCCTGCGAGGTGGAAACGATTTTGCCCGGGTGGACGTTTTTCTTGGTCCAGGACATTTCGGAAACGTGAACCAGACCTTCGACGCCCGGCTCGAGTTCCACGAAAGCGCCGTAGTCGGTGATGTTGGTCACGCGACCGGTGTGCACGGATTCGAGCGGGTATTTCGATTCAACGGAATCCCACGGATCGGCCTGAAGCTGTTTCATGCCGAGGGAGATACGGTGGGTGTCTTTGTTGATCTTGATCACCTGAACCTTGATCGTCTCGCCGATGGAGAGGATCTCGGACGGGTGGTTCACACGGCGCCATGCCATGTCGGTGACGTGCAGCAGGCCGTCGACACCGCCGAGGTCCACGAAAGCACCGTATTCGGTGATGTTCTTGACGACACCGTCAACGGTCTGACCTTCGGTGAGGTTGCCGATGACTTCAGCGCGCTGTTCCGCACGGGACTCTTCGAGGATCGCGCGACGGGAGACAACGATGTTGCCACGGCGACGGTCCATCTTGAGGATCTGGAACGGCTGCTTGAGACCCATGAGCGGGCCAGCGTCGCGCACCGGACGGACGTCGACTTGGGAGCCCGGAAGGAACGCAACTGCGCCGCCGAGATCGACGGTGAAACCGCCTTTGACACGGCCAAAGATGGCGCCTTCGACGCGCTCTTCGGAAGCGTAGGCTTTTTCCAGACGATCCCAGGCTTCTTCGCGACGGGCTTTGTCGCGGGAGATGACGGCTTCGCCACGGGCGTTTTCAACGCGGTCGAGGAACACTTCGACTTCGTCGCCAACGGCCACGGAGGGTGCTTCGCCCGGGTTGGAGAATTCTTTCAGATCAACGCGGCCTTCCATTTTGTAGCCGACGTCGATGATGGCTTGACCTGCCTCGATGGCGATCACTTTGCCTTTGACAACCGAGCCTTCAGCCGGGGTGTCGATTTCGAAGCTTTCATTCAGGAGGGCTTCGAAATCCTCCATAGATACGTTCTGAGCCATGTGGTCTCTAGATTCCTTTTCAAACGTTTATGCGGGCCGGGTGGTTGTCTCCACCGGTCTTGATTTCAGATTGCCTATGGAACCAACGCTCAGAAGGCACTGCGAGAAAAACACAAATCAGGGCCGAAGCTGTTCTTCGACCCTGCCCGCATTGCCTTGATGACGTCTGATGGCCTCATAGACTGGCGCGCGTATAGGCGCGAATCCCGTGAAAAGCAAGGGAAATCGGGTTAATCGGCCATGAGAGCGTGAGCATGGCTAAGGACGTTTTCGTGATCTGGGATGTAGTGGGGACCGAGACCTTTCAGAACTTTAGCCCAGCCGAAGTACTCGCCGCCACCTTCAGGTGGTGGCAATCTATAGGCACTGTCGTCCAATCGAAGTAAAGGCGCACATTGCTTTTGAACAAACTGATCCCGTTCGTACTCTTGCTTCTGCGCTTTTTCCCGATTTTCCCAACGATCAACGTTTAAAAACTTTTCAGCAATTTCAGGTGTCAGTGCAATGCGGGGCAACCACTCTTCCTGAACAACGCAGCCCGCCTCTTTAAAGGCCATCCACACCAACAACGAACGATCCAAAGGCATATCAACATAACATCTGAGCGCCACTTCAACCCGATCTAACACACGTTCGATTTGCCTAAAGGACAAGCTGCTAGCCTTTACGATTTTACCCACAAGCTCCGCAGCGGCCTGCACAGAAAAGGCTGGATCGTCGCCATAAGGCGTACCTATTTCCAGTCTTTTCATAACCAACTGCCAAGCCGCTTCCGCTTTTCTTTGCGCCGTCGCCTTCAACGCCAGCCGCAGATCGACGAATTTGTCGAGATAGCGCTCCCCCTCACCATGCGCGCCGAACCGATGCTGCGCGACTTTCTCTAGGTAATCCGCATTCACCATCAGGCAGAACACATAGCCGGGCCTGTCGAACACATGTTTCATCGCCTCCAACAGCGCGATGGCATATTCCGGGTGACACCGGTCCAACTCGTCGATCAGGATGATCACCCGATCCGTATCCTTGCCCTTGGTCAACTCGTCTTTGAGGGCGTCGAGCTGCGCGGGGAGTTCCTTTTGAATTGCCTTTTCTGCGGCCAGTTGCGTGGCGATCATCTGCGCGGCGGTTTTGGACATTTCCTCACCGACGCTGTCGGCCATGCTTTGCAAGGCCTCTTGTCCTTCGAACACCTCTCCGAGTTGGCCGGAAATGGCATCAATCGCCTCATCGGCCCCGGCCTTGAGCACCGCCTTGGCCACGGTCCGCACCGCGACACCGCCGTATTTCTTCCCGATTACGCCTATTTTCTGAACCTTGTTCTTCTCTTCTTCCGGCAAGAGCGCAAGCAAAGCCCCAAGAAAAGTCACCACAGGATCGCCGGAATGATCCGAGCGTTGCGCATCAACCTCGACCACGACCTCGCCGGATTGACGCAGATGCTCGGCCCAAGCTTTGCGGAAAAAGGTCTTGCCGTGACCAAACCCTGCCTCGATGGAGATCACCTTGCTGTCATCCACCGTCTGAATCAACCGGGTGAAGGTCTCCCCGAGTTTTTCATATCCGAGAAGATCGTTCGTCCAAGGGGAGATAGGTTCAATTTGTGGCATGACAAAGACTTTTCAAACGAAACAACTCTCAGTCTATCGCTCTCAAGCCAACCCGTCGAGCCGCTCCAGATACGCCCCGTCCTCTTCCCCAGGGAAGCGCGAATAAGGGAAGGCGGAGCCGTAAGCGTCGACGCTGGTTGACGTCTTGGCGAAAAGCGCGATCAGGTCGTGGGCCCGCACGGGCGTGATTTCTGGGTAATGACCGTCGTCTTGCAGCCCGAGGTTCTGTTCGAACCCCATCAAAGCATCGTAGGCCATCGACCAGTTGCCGAAGGGCGTCTCGACCGGAGCCTCTTCGCGCAACAGCACCTCCATGTACTTATGCCTCGGATCGACCGCAATCCGCGCCACAAGCGCGTCAACCTCGGCCTCGGGGCCGTGCAGCACCTGAAAGAACTGCTCGTCGATCCGCAACAAAAGCCCGGTGATCCCGTGCGCTGCATTGAATTTTATGGAACGGCGCAAAATATCGAGGTCCGACGGGTGGAAATCCTCATGACACGCCAAGGAACGATACAACACCTGAATATACGGAATCACGAGCCTCTCCATCCTCATGTCGACCGGGTGAACCGCGACGATCGCACGGCTGCGCGACGCTGCACCAGAGCCGTGAACGGGAGCAAGTCAAATTTGCACAGCGCTGTTCAAAAAAGAACGGGACGAGCGAAAAATTTCGACCGTCCCGATCGTTTTTTGCATTTCAGCACAGAGAACTCCTCCGGCCTGTTCAATTCAGATCGGTCACCAGATCATAGGCCGGCTTGCGGACTTTCTTGAGCGGGGCGAGCCAGTCGCCTTCCGCCGCACGGGTCCCGAGTGCCAAAGCCACCACAGATTTCAGCCCCTTGTCAGCCAGCCCCAGGATATCGTCGAACCTCGCCGCGTCGAACCCTTCCATCGGCGTGCTGTCAACTTCAAGCTCGGCAGCCGCGGCCAGAGCAAAACCAAGCGCGATATAGGCCTGACGTGCGGCATGTTCGAAATTCACCTGGGCATCACGCGGCAAATAAGCTGCCTTAAGATTACTATAATAGGTGTCGAGCGCCGCTTCAGTGCCCGGACGCTCCGCCGCGTGACGCGCCACAACCTCGTCGATCCGCGCTGCTGTGTAGGTGTCATACGCCGCAAAAACCAAAAGATGTGAACTGTCTGTCACAAGGTCCTTGGCATTGGCCGCCGCCTTGAGTTTGGATTTCAACTCCGGGTTACGGATTACGAAGAGATGGAAGGGTTGAAGCCCGGATGAGGTCGGAGCCATGCGAATGGCCTCCACGATTTGTGCCACCTTACCCTCGGAGACCGGTTTCGAAGGGTCCATTTTCTTGGTGGCGTAGCGCCAGTTCAGTTTGTCGAGAAACATTGGAAACATCCTTGCAGATATGTGTGTTCGCTTCGGGATATGGGGAGGGATCGGGTCACGACAAGCGCCCGAAATTCGGCACAGCCGCCTGATACTTCACGCAACCGACTGATTATAATTGATTTCACCCCAAATCCTCTGCGGCAATGCTCACCCCCTTGAGCGGCACTGCGCGTAAGATGGCTCAGGGATTGCCCAACCCGAGGCGCCCGGGCGGAAATCCGACCTCGGCAAAGCGCTCCAAGACCCTGGCCTCGAACGCCGGATCGTCGAGCCAGAGGCATTGCGAGAAATACCAGTAGAGGAATTTCGTGTAATCCTGCGGCTGCGACACCGCGCGCTCAAGCGCCGCCGGGAAATCCTCCGGGGCCTTCACCACTTCGGCGGCCTGATCGAAATCGGCGCGGGCAAAGAGCACCGTCGGCGTGCCATGCAGAAACCCTTCGATTGAGGCAGCGGAATTGGCCGACACCGTCACCGCCGCCTGCCGCAACAGGTCATGCACATTGGCATTGGTCTTGATCGGGGCATAGCCCTCCGCCTCGAAGGCACGGATGACTTTGAGTCCCTCGTCCTTGCGCAGCGGATGCGGCTTGATATAGACCGGACGCCCGCCCGCGCCGTCGAGCACGGCCCGGATCATCTTATCGCGGCCCATATAGGCATGGCCCCGTCGATAGGGCGGCGGGCCTTGCAGGAAGATCACGATGCCTTCCGGGTCGATCTCTTCTACCTGTTTCTTCTGATGATAGCGTGAGTGACGCGGATCGGAAAACCGGGCGCGCAGATCGCCGACACAGGCCTCGGCCTGCGCCGCATCGACCGCTTCCGGGTCGAACACCCGATCAGCAATGGAGCTATCCGCCAGAACGCCTTTCGGATCGAGATGCCAGCAGCGGTCGAGATAGGCCAGCACCGAAATCAACGTATCGGGATGCGGCTGGCGCGCATTGTCGACGATATGAAGATTGCCATCCGGTTCGGTCGGCGGAAACCGCGGCGCGATCTCCACCACACCGCCCCGCCGCTCGACCATGCGCTTGATCCGCGGATAAAGCGTCGACATCTTGCCCGCCTCCAGAAGCGCCTGCTCGTGTGCGGGCAGGTGGAGGACGAGCTTCGCCGTCATCCCCGGCGCGCCTCAATGAGAGCGATCACCTTGGCGACCGCCTCCTCGATGCTCATTTCGGTGGTGTCGATCACCACCGCATCTTCGGCAGGTTTCAGAGGCGCCGTGGCGCGGGCCGCATCGCGCTCGTCGCGCTCGCGCAGATCGGCCAGCACCTCTTCAACGCTCACGTCTTCGCCTTTTCCAGTCAGCTCTTTCTGACGCCGCTCGGCCCGCACCTCGTCGGAGGCGGTGACATAGAGTTTGACCTCCGCATCCGGGCAGATCACCGTGCCGATGTCACGCCCATCGAGAACCGCCCCACCTTCGCGCCGCGCAAAGGCCTGTTGGAAATCCACCAGAGCGCTGCGCACTTCGGGAATGGCCGCAACCCGCGAGGCCGCCTGCCCCGCATCGCCGGAGCGCAGGTCGTCGCGGGACAGATCCTCTGCTGCCAGCCCTTCTGCCGCCTCAATGGGCGACAGCCCCTCAAAGGTCTTCGCCCCCACCGCCCGGTACAACAACCCGGTATCCAGATGCGCAAATCCGAAATGCGCCGCGACGGCTTTGGAAATCGTGCCTTTCCCGGCAGCGGCGGGGCCATCAATGGCGATGCAAAAACTCATGGTCTGTCCTTTCCCGAGGGGGCCCCACGCTGCACCCAGGCGCCGCCAAGGTCAAGAGATCAGTTGCCCCGCACCACATGCGCGCCGAGACCAGTCATGAGTTTCTCAAACACCGGGAAAGACGTCGCAATCGGCCCGCCATCGTCCACGCTCACCGCCTCTTGCGACGCCATGCCGAGGATCAGGAAAGACATGGCGATGCGGTGATCGAGATGAGTCGCACAGATCGCCCCCCCCTTGACCCCATTCGGGCCAAGCCCATGCACGATCAGCGTATCCTGATCTTCCTCAATAGCCACGCCACAGGCCTCAAGCCCGCGCGCCATGGCGTCGATCCGATCGCTTTCCTTAACCCGCAATTCCTTGACGCCGCGCATGGTGGTCGTACCCTCGGCATAGGCGGCCACGGCGGAGAGGATCGGGTATTCGTCGATCATCGAAGCGGCGCGCTCTGCCGGAACTTCAATGCCTTTGAGTTTGGAATATTTGACCCGCAGATCCGCCACCGGCTCGCCGCCCTCTTCGCGCTCGTTCTCAAACGTGATGTCGGCACCCATCTCCTTGAGCGTGATGAACAACCCGTTGCGGGTCGGATTCTGGCTGACGCCGGGCACGAAGACCTCGGAGCCGGGCACGATCAGCGCGGCACAAACCGGGAAGGCCGCCGAAGACGGGTCGCGCGGCACGGCAACCTCCTGCGGCCTCAATTCGGGCCGTCCGGTCAGCGTGATCTTGTTATAGCCCTCGGGCGTCTTCTCCGTGGTCAGCTCCGCCCCGAACCCAACAAGCATCCGCTCCGTATGATCGCGCGTTGCCTCTTTCTCGATGACAACCGTCTTGCCCGGCGCGTTCAGCCCGGCCAGAAGCACCGCGGATTTTACCTGCGCCGAAGGCACCGGCGTCTGATATTCGACCGGCACCGGATCGGAGGCCCCCACCAGCGTCAAAGGCAACCGGCCGCCCGAGCGTCCCACCGATTGCGCCCCGAACAGCGCCAAAGGATCGGTCACCCGCGCCATCGGACGTTTGCGCAGCGAGCCGTCGCCGGTAAAGGTCGTACAAAAATCATAGGTCGCGACACAGCCCATGATGAGCCGCACACCCGTTCCCGAGTTGCCGCAGTCGATCACGTCCTCAGGCTCGGTAAATCCGCCGACACCCACACCATGCACGGTCCATTCGCCCGCCCCTTCGCGCACCACCTCGGCACCGAGCGCCTGCATGGCTTTCGCGGTGTCGAGCACATCCTCGCCCTCCAGAAGCCCGGTGATCTTGGTCTCCCCCACGGCCATCGCACCGAAAATCAGCGCGCGGTGGGAAATCGACTTGTCCCCCGGCACCAAGGCCGTGCCTTTCAGGGGGCCGTTCTTGCGGGCGGTCATCGGGATCGGGGTGCCGTGGCTGGACATGGGTCGCTCTCCTCACATTCCTCGCCGACCTGATACCGCAAGCCGGACAGACGGTCTATCGGCTGTCTTCATGGCAGCCGAAATACTCAGACTTTTTTGAAGGTCATATAATGCGGCGTGCGGCCTTCGCGGATCGCCTTTTGCTCATAGCGCGTCGAAATCCAGTCCGACCACGGTTTGCGCCAATCTTCCGGCCCTTCGGCCAACCATTCGAACCCGGCGCGCGGCACTTCTTCCATGGTCTGGCGCACATAATCGGGAATGTCGGTCGCCACCCGGAATTCCGCCCCGTCCTTCAGCACACGGTGCAGCGGGTCGAGATGTTCGTCGGTCACGAACCGGCGGCGATGGTGGCGCTTTTTCGGCCAGGGATCGGGGTAGTTCAGAAACGCTTTCTCAATCGAGCCCTCCGGCAACACGTCGAACAGATCGCGCGCATCGCCCGCATGGATCGCGATATTGTCGAACGGCCCTTCGCGGCGCATCTTGCCGAGGCACATGGCGACGCCATTCACAAACGGCTCACAGCCGATGATGTACACATCCGGGTAAGTCCGCGCCATGTGCACCAGATGCTCGCCGCCGCCGAAACCGATCTCAACCCAAACCGGCTTGCCCGCAAAGCGCTTGGCCATGTCGATCTTGAGGCGCTCCGGGTTTTCCTCCCAGGACACTCCACCGGGGGCGAGGCCCGGCAGGTCCTCATCGAGATAGTCCACCTGCGCCTTGTTCAGCGTCTTGCCATGGATACGGCCATAGAAGTTGCGCCAAGGCGCCCCCGATTGGTGCTGTTGATCGTCAGACATGGAAAACCCCGCGTGTTACGGCGGGGCTTTTGCCAAGAAATCCATCCCGGGGCAAGTTCAGCTACGCTGAATCAGGAACAACCCGCCCGCCATCAGCAACATTCCGGCGGCGCGCAGCCCGGAAATCTCCAGACGCGCCGCCCCAAACAGGCCGAAATGGTCGATCACACCCGCCGAAAGGATTTGCCCCAGAAGAACAAAGAACACCGCATTGCCGACCCCGAAGCGCGGCGCAATCGTGGTGATCGACAGGATGTAGAAGGCAAAGAGCACACCTGCGAAAAACAGATGCGCCGGTTGATGCAGCAGGTTGGACAGCGGCACGCTGGGCCCCAACACCGCCCGGTAGACGAAAATCGAGCTGAAGGCGACCACGGCAAACACCAGAGCCGCCAGAGCGGGCGAGCCGAGCCGCGCGCCGAGCTGGGCGTTTAGCGCCGCAAAAACTGGAATGCCGATCCCGGCAAGCAGCATGACAATCGGATCTCGCAAGCTCTCTGACATTGGCTTCCTCCCGCGCCGTGTCCGGAGAGTAGCGGGCCTGTACGCAAAAGCAACAGATCCCGACGCGCTCACCCCCGCCCGCGATAGGGCGGCACGCCCTGTTCGGGGATCCAAATATCCCTGGGCTCCGGCCCGGTGGCCCAGAAGACGTCAATCGGAATGCCGCCGCGCGGATACCAATAGGCCCCGATGCGCAACCATTCCGGATCGAGCAGCTCGGCCAGACGCTTGCCGATATAGACCGAACAATCCTCGTGAAACGCGCCGTGATTGCGGAACGATCCCAGAAACAGCTTGAGCGATTTGCTCTCCACCAGCCATTTGCGCGGGATGTAGTCGATCATCAGATAGCCGAAATCCGGCTGACCGGTCATCGGGCAAAGCGAGGTGAATTCCGGCGCGGTAAAACGCGCCACATAGCGCTCGCCCTCATGGGTGTGCGGCACGCGTTCGAGCACCGCCTCTTCCGGACTGGTCGGAAGCGCCGTCGCACCACCAAGTTGCGTGAGCCCGGAGGTGTCCGTCTTGGGCATGTCAGTTTTCCTCGTTCAAATCATCCAAAGCCGCCTGCAAAATCGCGGCATCCGGGGCGGAAAAAGCGCAGAGCAGCACCTCCATTTCCTCCCCAGCTTTCAATTCATCGCGGATCGTGCGCGCCGCGATCCGGGCTGCACGGGTTTTCGGAAAGCCGTAAACCCCGGTCGAGATTGCAGGGAATGCGATGGACCGAAGCCCACGCGCCCGCGCGATCCGCATGGCTTCACGGTAACAGGAAGCAAGCACCGCGTCCTCCCCCCGATTACCGCCGCGCCAGACGGGACCGACCGTGTGGATTACAGAACGCGCCTTGAGATCGTAACCGCCCGTCAGCTTGGCTTGCCCCGGCAGGCAACCGCCCAGCCCCCGACATTCCGTCAGAAGCCCCGGCCCCGCCGCACGGTGGATCGCGCCATCGACACCGCCGCCGCCCAGAAGCGTGGAATTGGCCGCGTTGACCACGGCGTCCACGTCCAGATCGGTGATCGAGCCGGTGACGACGCGCAGCGGCATCAGACGGCTTTCGCCAGAACCTCGGCCAGATCGGTGCGTTCCCAGCTGAACCCGCCATCCGCCTCGGGCGCACGCCCGAAATGGCCATAGGCCGCGGTGCGCTGATAGATCGGCTTGTTGAGCTGAAGCTGGGTGCGGATGCCGCGCGGCGTCAGCCGGAATCCGAGCGTGTCGGCATCGGCCAGAACGGCCTCAATACGGGCGGCATCGACCCTGCCCGTGTCATGCAGATCGGCATAGATCGACAGCGGCTCCGCCACACCGATAGCATAAGACAACTGGATGGTGCATTTTTCCGCAAGCCCCGCCGCGACGACGTTCTTCGCCAGATAGCGTGCGGCATAAGCGGCAGACCGGTCGACCTTGGTCGGATCTTTGCCGGAAAACGCACCGCCACCATGCGGCGCGGCACCGCCATAAGTGTCCACGATGATCTTGCGCCCGGTCAGGCCCGCATCGCCATCGGGACCGCCGATCACGAATTTGCCCGTCGGATTGACGTGCCAGATGGTATTGGCGGTGAGCCACCCCTCGGGCAGCACCTCTTCGATATAGGGCGCGACAATGGCGCGTACATCGGCGGAATTCAGAGCCTCGTCGAGGTGCTGGGTCGAGAGCACCAGAGAGGTCACTTCGACGGGTTTGCCATCGCGGTAGCGCACCGAAATCTGAGCCTTGGCATCGGGGCCGAGCGCCGGTTCCGTGCCATTCTTGCGCACTTCGGCCAGACGGCGCAGCATCGCGTGGGAATACTGGATCGGCGCGGGCATCAGCGCCTCGGTCTCATTGGTCGCAAAGCCGAACATGATGCCCTGATCGCCCGCGCCCTCGTCCTTGTCCCCCGCCGCGTCGACGCCCTGCGCGATATGCGCGGATTGTTCGTGCAGATAGTTCTGCACCTCGAGTGTCTGCCAGTGGAACTTGTCCTGCTCGTAGCCGATGTCGCGCACGCAGTCGCGCACGATGCCGTCCACCTTGTCCATATAGGCGTGTAGCTTATCCTTGTCCGACAGCCCGACCTCACCGCCGATCACCACACGGTTGGTGGTCGCGAAGGTTTCGCAGGCGACACGCGCTTCCGGCTCCTCGGCGATGAACGCATCGAGGACGGCATCGGAAATGCGGTCGCAGACCTTATCGGGGTGGCCTTCGGAAACCGATTCCGAAGTGAAAACGTAATCTTTGCGGGACATGGGGGTCGTGCTCCATTGGGTTATGATTCCCGCACGTCAGGAAGCCGTTGTGCGGGCCTTTGATTAAAATGCGATATAACTCGCCCCGGGGAGGGTCAATCTGTTTTTCTGCCGCGCCTCAGGGCTGTACCGATGCCGCCACTTAACACCAGAAGGGTTAACAAACCCCAAAGAGGACCTTCCTTGAACCGAACATAAACAGTCTCGGGAAGGGCACCGGGCAGATCGGCGGTAAACGCCCCCGACGTGCCCAACGGAATCGCCGCCCAAACCCGGCCGCGCGCGTCGATCAGCGCGGAAATCCCGGTATTCGCGGCCCGCACCATCGGCAGCCCGGTCTCGATCGCCCGAAACCGCGCCTGCGCCAGCGCCTGTTGCGGGCCGGAAAAGGTGCCGAACCACGCATCGTTGGTCATCTGCAACAGCCAGTCGGGGCGCGTTTCGGTGCGTAGATCACGGGGGAAGATCGCCTCGTAACAGATCAGCGGCAGGGCAGACCCGAGCGCCCCCATATCCATGAGATGCGGTCCGGGACCCGCGGAGTAGCCATAGCCGTTCTGCGCCGTGAACGCCCGCAAACCGATCCGCTCCAGCAGCCACGGCAGAGGCATGTATTCACCGAAAGGCACAAGATGATGCTTGTCGTAGAGATCGGCGACCCGGCCCTTTTCGTCGAGCAGAACCGCCGTGTTGTACCCCTGCATCCCGTCCACCCGGTTGAGCCCGACCACGGCGCGCGCGGGAGCTGCGGTCTGAGCGATCTCGAACAACTCCGGCCCGGCGGCATAGAGAGGGGCTGCCACAGAGGTTTCCGGCCAGATCACCAGATCGGCGCCCTCGGGCGGCGTGACGGAGAGCGCGCGGCGGTAGAACTGGCCGACATACTCCGGGTCCCATTTGAGATGTTGCGGTGCGTTGGGTTGCACCACGCGAATGGCGTGATCGAGGTCCGGTGGCAGGGGCGCGGATTGGCGTTGCCAGCCGACCATAAAGGCGGCGGCAAAAAGCACGGCGGCCACAGCGCCAATCCGCCAAGAGCGTTGTAAAACGGCATGGGCCAGGAGAGCGGCAAGCGCAAAACTCAGCGCCGTGAGCCCGTAAGGCCCGACAAAGGCGGCAAGCTGCGCCAGCGGGGTGTCGAGCCAGATATAGCCGGGCATGGCCCATGGAAAGCCAGTGAAGATATGTCCGCGCGCGAGCTCCGCCGCGCCCCAGAAACCTGCGAGGCCCGGCAGGCCGGTCTTGAGTATTTTCGCGAGGAAGAAGGCCAGGGCCCAGAACAGCGCCAGCCCCCCCGCCATGAGGAACAGCGCAAACGGGATCATCCAACCGTCGCGCATCGGCTCGACGAGGAAGGGATTCACGATCCAGTTGAGCGAGATGAGGAAGGTGGAAAACCCCACAAGCCAGCCGCGCAGGGCGGCCTGACCGGGCGTCAGCGCCATGCGCCAGGCAATCGCCGCCATGACCAGCCCTGCAACCGCCACCGGCCAGAACCCCAGAGGCGCCTGACCTGCCGCGATCAGAAAGCCCGCCCCGAGCGCGAAGGCCCGGGGCGGGGTCAGAACATGCCGCAGCCTTGGCAGGCGCATCAGGCCTCGACTTTCGGTTTCACGGCGGAGGGCAAGCGCACACGAATGCGTTTGATCCGGCGCGGGTCGGCATCGACGATCTCGAACTCGGCCCCCGACGGATGCGGGATGACTTCACCGCGCGCGGGAACCCGACCGGAGAGCAGGAAGACCAGACCGCCCAGAGTGTCGATCTCTTCTTCTTCCTCTTCGTCGGTCAGACGCATGCCGATGGCCGCCTCGAACTCGTCGAGCGGGGCCTTGGCCTGGGCGATGAACACGCCCGGCGCGGACTGGGTCCAGAACGCATCGTCGTCGACATCGTGCTCGTCCTCGATCTCCCCGATCACCTGCTCGACAAGGTCTTCGAGCGTCACAAGCCCGTCGACCCCGCCGTATTCGTCGATCACCAACGCCATATGCATCCGCTCCGTCTGCATCTTTTGCAGCAGTACCCCGATCGGCATCGACGGCGGCGCATAGAGCAGCGGGCGCAGCATCTTACGCAGGTTGAACCGCTCCCCCTTGCCGTTGAAGCCATGGGTGAGGGCGAAATCCTTGAGGTGCACAAGCCCGACAGGCGTGTCCAGCGTGCCCTTGTAGACCGGCAATCGGGTCATCCCGCTTTCGCGGAACACCTCCACCAGATCCTCTTTCTTGATGTCCAGAGGCACGGCGACGATCTCCGCTTTCGGGATCGCCACGTCATCGACCCGCATCCGGCGCAGGTTGACCATGCCGGGGCGCTGCACGGGCTGAGGCGGAACCACGGAAGAGTTCGCCCCGGCCAAGGCTGTCGTGTCGGAAGTTTTGGCGGTAAATGCCGCCTTCATGCGGTCGAACCAGCCAGAGGATTTGCGCACGATGCGGCGCGTGTCGCTCTGCGGTCTGCTTATGGGGTCAATCGGCGCGCTCTGCGCTGCCGTAGAAGACCCAGGCTCGGTGTCGCCCATGCGTCCTTTCCAATATGAACAATTTGAACCGGTCTTTTCGACCGTTCGCCTAATATGGGTCCTTGACCCCCATGGTTGCAAGTATTTCGACCTCGGTCGCTTCCATAATTTCCGCGTCCCTGTCGGTTATGTGATCATAACCCAACAGATGTAACAGACCATGAACGAGCAAATGGGTGACGTGGTTGGCGAATGTCTTGTCCTGCTCCTCCGCCTCGCGCAGACAGGTTTCATAGGCAATCGCGATATCGCCCAGCTCGATGGACCCATCGAAATCCGGCTCCGGCAGGGGCGGGCGTTCACCGGGTGTCGCACGTTCTTCGGCGGGCCAGGACAGGACGTTCGTCGCCTTGTCCTTTTCCCGGAAATCCGCGTTCAGGACCTTGATGCGCGCATCGTCACAGGCCAACACGGACCCTTCGCAAAGCTCCGCATCCAACCCGAGATGCGCAAGCGTTGCGGCCTCGGCGGCTTCCACCAAGACCTCAAGCCCCGCCTCGTCCCAGCGGTCGTCCTCAAAGATCACCTCTACGGCCATAAGGCCCTCCGACTTGCGTTACTGCGCTTCGTCGGCCTCATACGCTTCGATGATCGCGGCGACAAGCGGGTGACGCACCACGTCTTTCGAGGTGAAGTAGTTGAACGAGATGTTCGGCAGACCCGCCAGAATGCGCTCCGCATCCCTAAGCCCCGATTGCACGCCGCGCGGCAGATCGACCTGCGAGCGGTCGCCGGTGATCACCATGCGCGAGCCTTCGCCCAAGCGGGTCAGGAACATTTTCATCTGCATGGTGGTGGCGTTCTGCGCCTCATCCAGAACCACGAACGCGCGCGACAGAGTCCGCCCGCGCATGAAGGCCAGCGGCGCGATCTCGATGGTCTTTTCCTCGCGCATCTTCTGCACTTGCTTGGCCGGGATGAAGTCGTTCAGCGCGTCGTAGAGCGGCTGCATATAGGGATCGACCTTCTCGTCCTGCGTGCCGGGCAGAAAGCCGAGACGCTCCCCCGCCTCAACCGCAGGCCGCGACAGGATGATCCGGTCGACATGGCCGTTGATCAGCATATTCACCCCGACCGCCACGGCAAGATAGGTCTTGCCGGTCCCCGCCGGGCCGATACCGAAAGCCAGCTCGTGTTTGAACAGGTTGGTGACATAGTCCTTTTGCGCCGCTGTGCGCGGTTCCACCAGCTTCTTGCGGGTCTTGATCTCTACCTCGCCGCCGCGGAACATCTCCATCTGATCGCCCGGCAATCCCTTGTCGCTCTCAGCCTCCCCCATGCGGATCATGCCGTCAATGTCGCCCGGCTCGATCTCGCGCCCCGCTTCGAGCTTGCCGTAGAGATCCTGCAACACCGCAGAAGCGCGGCCCCGGGCGCTGCCGGTGCCCATGACGGACAACATATTGCCGCGTCGGACGATCTGGACTTCGAGCTTGTGTTCGATTTGAGCGAGGTTCCGGTCGAACTCTCCACACAGGTCAATCAACAACCTGTTGTCGTGGAATTCGAGAAGCGTTTCGTGGACTGCGTCCTGCGATTTCGGGGGTGTCAACGCGCTCAGGCCCAAATATTGTCTCCGACTCTGGAATGGCTCCTGAGTCTGATGGTGCCAAGGGATAGGGCTTCTGGCAAGCGGGGACACAAAATCTTCGCAATCGACCCGGCGAACCTCTGCTCAAAAAACGGCGCATCGCCCAATTTTTCACCAAATCGCAAAACGGCCGCCCCGAAGGACGGCCGTCGACTTGAGGAATCGCAGGACCGATCAGATCGGATCATAGAACGGCGAACCGTCCTTGTACGGGCCGACAGCCGTATTCGGAGCCGCCGTACCGGAGCAGACCGGCATGCCGTATTTGTCGACGCGCGGGGACAGGTAGCCCTCGACCCCGTCGTCGATGATCCAGTGGTCACAGCCTTCCGGGTCGATCCAGATGCCGGCCACCAGCGTCGACAGGTGTTTCGTGTCGAAGCCGCGGTCCACGGTCTTGTCCGTCTTGTGGGATTCATACCCGGCCTCTCCCATCATCGCCTCGGTACAGGCGGTGGTGGAGCCGAGCACGGCGAGAAGGGCGATCGCTTTGATGGCTTTCATCGTCTCTCTCCTCACTTCACACAGATGATTTCGACGCGGCGGTTCTTTTGCATCCCCGCAGCGGTCGAGTTCGAGGCGATCGGCTGGCGTTCGCCATAGCCGCGCACATCGACGACATTGGCCCCGACCGAGGCCGCGATCTTGGCAACCGCATTGGCACGGTTATAGCTCAGACGCATGTTATATTCGTCGGAGGCCCGGCTGTCCGTATGACCCACGATGATATAGGCCGTGGCGCCCGCCTGCTGGAAGAAATCGGTGAGGCGTTTGCGGCCCGCAGCGGAGATCGCGTATTTGTCCGTGGCGAAAAGCTGATCGGAGTTCATCACGGCACAGCTCTGCACCGGGTGGCAGGTCGGTTTGCCCTGACGGTCGCGCTTGAGGTCCATGTAGCCCTCGACCCCGTCGTCCATCACCCAGTGTTCACAGCCATCCGGGTCGATCCAGATCGTCGGTTTGTACACTTCGCCATTCACCGTGCCCGGCACCATTTGCGCGTCGGCAGTCGCCGCCGCCAAAGCAAGAGCGACACCCGCGCAGAGGCCCAGCCCCCGTCGCGTTGTCTTCAGAAATTCGATGGTCACGTCTACCGTCCCCCAACTGTTTGCGTTTTCGGGCCGTTCCAAAACACGCGCCCCCTGCAGCCGTGAGACTGCTGCGCCCTACTCACCAAGATTGTGGCTAAAGGATAGCAAACTTCGGGTCCAAGTGAAGAAAAATAACCAGATATTGTGTCGCATATCTTGACGAACTCCCGCAGGCACCGGGATTGTTGCCAAGATACTCCACCCTGCGGTGAAAACTTTGCCGGTGCGCGCCGCCTGCCACCCCCGGCGGTTCTCAGCGCAGCAGGACCCCGCCCAGGGAATTCGGGCCGCTTTCGATGATTCTCACGCGCTGGATGTCCCCCACGGCCACATCATCGGTGACGTGAACCGCATGAAGATATTCGGATTTTCCGACCATCTGCCCCGGCAGCCGCCCCTTGCGTTCGAACAAAACGGAGACCTCGCGACCGACCATGGCGTCTTGAAACGCGTGTTGCTGTTCCGTGATAAGGCTTTGCAAGCGGTGCAACCGCTCAGACGCCACATCAGGATCGACCATTTTGTCGCCTTTCTCGGCGGCGGGCGTTCCGGGACGCGGCGAGTATTTGAACGAGAACGCAGAGCCATAACCGACCTCACGCACGAGGCTCATCGTGTCCTCGAAATCCTGATCCGTCTCGCCGGGGAAACCGACGATGAAGTCGCCGGACATGGCGATGTCAGGCCGCGCGGCGCGGATGCGTTCGATCAGGCGAAGATATTCCTCGGCGGTGTGTTTGCGGTTCATCGCCTTGAGGATTTTGTCGGAGCCGGACTGCACCGGAAGATGCAGATAAGGCATAAGTTTTTCGCAATCGCCGTGTGCCGCGATCAGATCGTCTTCCATGTCGTTCGGGTGCGAGGTGGTGAAGCGGATGCGCTCCAGCCCGTCGACTTTCGCGAGTTCGCGGATCAGGCGCGCGAGACCCCAAGTTCCCCCCTCGCCTGCGCCGTGATAGGCATTAACGTTCTGCCCCAGAAGGGTAATCTCCCGCACGCCACGCTCCACCAGATCGCGCGCCTCAGTCAGGATACGATCAACGGGACGCGACACTTCGGCACCGCGCGTGTAGGGCACAACGCAGAAGGCACAGAACTTGTCACAGCCTTCTTGCACAGTCAGAAACGCCGCCGGGGCCCGTTTCGCCTTGGGCCGGGATTTCAGTTTCTCGAACTTGTCCTCTTCCGGGAAATCCGTATCGAGCGCCTTTTGCCCGTGCCCGGCCTTCGCCTCAAGCTCCGGCAGGCGGTGATAGCTCTGCGGTCCCACGACGAGATCGACCATCGGCTGGCGCCGCATGATCTCTTCACCCTCGGCCTGGGCCACACAGCCCGCCACGCCGATCTTGAGATCGGGATTCGCAATCTTGAGGTCTTTGTAGCGGCCAAGTTCGGAATAGACCTTTTCCGCCGCCTTCTCGCGAATATGGCAGGTGTTCAAAAGGATCATGTCCGCCTCTTCCGGCGACGACACCTCGGTATAGCCCGACCCGCCCAGCGCTTCGGCCATGCGTTCGCTGTCGTAGACGTTCATCTGACAGCCATAGGTCTTGATATAGAGCTTCTTGGTGTTGCTCGGCGTCTCGGACATGGGAATGGGTCCACGAATGCTGGGAATTGAGGCGGTGTCCTAGCGCAAGAGGGCCAAGAGGGCAAGCGCCTCGGACCGGACCGCCATAAGCAGGCTCATGACGAAATTGTTTCCACAATCCTTGCAATCCCCTGCCCTTCATGCATTTTTTACCGGAAACTGGGACATTGCCCCGGCAAAGGATTTTCATGCGCTACGACAGCCTCGACACGTTTCTCACCGACGGCAAGGACGCCCTTTTGAAAGGGCCGATCGCGATGATCTTTGCCGAAGATCTCGTGGAAGTGGACACGACGCTGCGCCATCACCTCTCGCTGGGGTTCAAACAGGTGATCCTGTTCGCCCCCGACGAACTGAAACTCCCCGAGGGGCTGGAAGCGAAAATCCACCGCATCCGCTACGCCACTCGCGCGCCGGAGATGCTCACCAAAGCAGTCAACCGGATCATCGCCGCCGCGCCGGGGATCTGGATGTATTACTGCTACAATGCGGAATACCTGTTCTTCCCGTTCTGCGAGACCCGCACCATCACCGATATGCTGACCTTCCACACCGAGGAACGCCGCGATGCGATGCTGTGTTATGTCGTCGATCTCTACGCCGACGATTTGAGCGCGCATCCCAATGCCGTCTCGCTCGAAGACGCCCATCTCGACCGCTCCGGCTATTATGCGCTCGGGCGCCCCGATGCCGCAGGGCACGCGAAAGAGCGGCAGCTCGATTTCTTCGGCGGGCTCAGATGGCGGTTCGAGGAACATATGCCGCCACACCGCCGTCGCATCGACCGGATCGCGCTCTTCAAGGCAAAAAAGGGGCTCCGGCTCAGCGAGGAACATCTGTTCGGCGACGAGGAATACAACACCTACGCCTGCCCTTGGCATCACAACCTGACCGCCACCATCGCATCATTCCGCACCGCCAAAGCGTTGAAAAGCAACGCCGGGTCGACTTATGACATCCACAATTTCATGTGGCACAACTCGGTGGAGTTCGAATGGCACAGCCAGCAATTGCTGGACTTGGGGCTGATGGAACCGGGGCAGTGGTTCTAAGAGCGTTTTGACCAAGCCAAAACGCGTGACCACGCCTCAAAAAGCGCAGCGTTTCTAAAACATCCGCATGTGAGGCAGCGTTTTCCTAGAAAAACGCGTTCACATGCGGTTCTTGCGATTGGTTTTGCGGCTTTTTCCCACCATCGGGTTGCATTTCACAGATCACCGCCTATCCTTTCGCGCAATCGTCATTGGGCACCCGTAAAGACGCGGCCCCAAAAACTCACCCCGAACAGTTAGGACTCTTCATGACCGAAGTTAAATCGGGCGACAAAGTTCGTATTCACTACACCGGCACGCTCGCAGACGGCACCGTGTTCGACAGTTCCGAAGGCCGCGAACCGCTCGAATTCACCGTCGGCTCCGGCCAGATCATTCCGGGCATGGACAAGCACCTGCCGGGCATGACCGTGGGCGAAAAGAAAACCATCGTCGCTGTCGCCGATGAGGCCTATGGCCAGCGTCACCCCGATGCACAGCAAGCCGTGCCGCGCGCCCAGATCCCGGCGGAGATCCCGCTTGAGGTTGGCCTTCAGCTTCAGATGCAGTCCCCGACCGGTCAGGTGATCCCCGTCACCGTGGTCGAAGTGACCGACGAGGAAGTGACGCTCGACGCCAACCACCGTCTGGCGGGCGAGGACCTCACCTTCGCGATCGAGCTGGTGGAAATCGTCTGAAGCTGAGTATTTCTCAGCAAAGGAAACAGGGCGGCGCGCGATAGGCGGGCCGCCTTTTTCATTGATCGTGCGCGGGTTTGGCGTCAAATGGCGGTATGAACCCCGAGTTTTTGCCAGACTGTTCGAACTGTGCCGCGCTCTGTTGTCTGGCGCTGGCCTTCGATGCCGACGAGATGTTCGGCCACGACAAACCGGCGGGCCTGCCCTGTCACAATCTCGATGGGTTCTCCTGCTCCATTCACGCCGATCTTGCGGACAGGGGCTATCGCGGCTGTGTCGCCTTCGATTGTCTTGGCGCGGGGCAGCGGGTGACGGCGCTGTTTTCCGAAGACTGGCAGAAGCGACCCAAGCTCACCGCCCCGATGATGGAGGCGTTCCGTCAGATGCGTGCGGTGCAGAGCCTGCATCAGATGCTTCTGACCGCCGGGGCCTTGCCCCTGCCCGATGACACGCGCGCGGAGTTGCGGGACCGAATTGCGGATCTGGAGGTGGCGAAGACGGGGCTTGCGGCATTGGCGCGCTTCGATCCGGCCGAAGCAAAGCGATGGCTCAAGAGCCTTGCCCCGTTGCTCAGACCGGCAGGGTAAACACCGCCCGCGCCGCCACCGCCTTGGCATGATGCGCACAGCCGGGATGATGATCGTTCACCATGCCCATGGCCTGCATGAACGCATAGCAGGTGGTCGGTCCAACGAACTTCCAGCCCTTTTTCTTGAGCGTTTTTGACAGGCGTTGCGAGGTCGGCGTCTGGGCCACCACCTCGCCGCCGCTCTCGTCCGTTTCCGGCGCGAAGGACCAGAAGAAAGCGGCCAAAGAGCCATGTTCGCGCTCCATCTCTATGGCGCGGGCGGCGTTGTGGATCACCGCTTCGATCTTGCCCCGATGCCGCACGATGCCCTTGTCCTGCACCAGACGCTCGACATCCTCGGGGCCGAACTCCGCCATCCGGTGAAAATCGAACCCTGCAAAGGCGGCGCGGAAATTCTCGCGCTTTTGCAGGATGGTCCACCATGACAGGCCGGACTGGAAGCCTTCGAGACAGATTTTTTCGAACAGGCGGCGATCCTCGGCGACCGGGTAGCCCCATTCTTCGTCGTGGTAGCGGATGTATTCAGGATCGGAAGCGCACCAGCGGCACCGGCTCACCCCGTCACTTGCGACAAACAAACGCTCCATGACATTCTCCCACATGATAAAAGCCCCGCCAGAGGGCAGGGCTTTCTCATAACTGTCAAGCTGTTCGCCCGGTCTTTTCGGCCCGGTCTTTTCGGCCTGGTCTTTTCGGCTCAGGCTTTTCCGCTCAGTGGCGCGATTTCGGACGCAACCGGATCACCACATCGACGGAGGCGATCTCCATCCCCTCGGGCGGCGCCGGCAGGCGTTCGATCTTCAGCTCTTCGGACGGCGCATCGGTCAACTCGCCCTTGTCTTCCCAGAAGAAATGCGGGTGCTCGTCCATGTTGGTGTCGAAATAGCTGCGGGAGCCATCGACCGTGACCTCCTGCATCAGACCGGCCTGACAGAAGGCGCGAAGCGTGTTGTAGACGGTCGCGAGCGACACCTTTTCTCCCTTGTCGCGGGCGGCATCGAACAGGCTTTCGGCCGTAACGTGCCGGTCATGGCCATCGCCCACCAGAAGCGTCGCCAGCGCGATCCTTTGACGCGTCGGGCGCACACCGGCAGTCGCAAGCCAGGCTGCACCGCGACGGGTTTCGATGTTTTCGGTCTGGGTCATGGGCGTCCAATTCCTAGGAATACCGATGGAATATACAGGATCAGCCCCGCAAATTTCAATTGGAAATCCTCTAATTCTTATTTCACATGTGTTTCACCGTGTCGAAAGCGCGTCAAAAACGCCGCTCGTCTCCCGCCCTGTTGCGCTTGCGTGCGCGGGGGCCGGGGTGATAGAGGGGATACGACTTTGAAAGATGATGAGGAAGGCAAGGGCGTTCATGGCCGATTACCCCACGAGTTTCACCAAGGAAGACCTGCTCAAATGTGCCGCGGGCGAGCTCTTTGGACCGGGCAACGCGCAACTCCCGGCGCCGCCGATGCTGATGATGGACCGGATCACCGAAATTTCCGGTGATGGCGGGCTGCATGGCAAGGGCCATGTGGTGGCGGAATTCGACATCACGCCGGATCTGTGGTTCTTCGAATGCCATTTCCCCGGCAACCCGATCATGCCCGGCTGTCTCGGTCTCGACGGGTTGTGGCAGCTCACCGGGTTCAACCTCGGCTGGCGCGGCTGGCAGGGGCGTGGCTATGCGCTTGGCGTCGGCGAAGTGAAGCTCACCGGCATGGTGCGCCCGGATCGGAAGATGCTGACCTACAAGGTCGATTTCAAGAAAGCCGTGCAAAGCCGCCGCCTGACCATGGGCGTGGCCGACGGCATCGTCGAAGCCGACGGCGAAGTGATCTATCAGGTCACCGATATGAAGGTTGCGCTGTCCGAGAGCTGATCTCGGACCGACCGTCAAGGAACATATAGGGAAGGAACAGGCCATGCGTCGCGTCGTCGTCACCGGGTTGGGGATCGTCTCCTCCATCGGCAATACTGCCGAAGAGGTGCTTGCCTCTTTGAAAACCGGGAAATCCGGCATCACCGCCAATGAGGACATGAAGGAATACGGCTTCCGCTCGCAGGTGGCCGGGTCCATCGACATCGACATCAAGGAACATGTCGACAAGCGCGCGCTGCGTTTCATGGGGCCGGGGGCAGCCTATGCCTATATCGCCATGAAACAGGCGATTGCCGACTCGGGCCTCGAAGAGAGCGAAGTCGTGAACCCGCGCACCGGTCTGATCGCTGGCTCCGGCGGCCCGTCCACCTCCGCCATGCTGACCGCGCATCAATCCGTGCTCAACACCAAATCGACCAAGCGCGTCGGGCCGTTTGCCGTGCCGAAATGCATGGGGTCCACCATCTCGGCAAACCTCGCGACCGCCTATCAGATCAAGGGGATCAACTACTCGATCACCTCGGCCTGCTCGACCTCGCTGCATTGCATCGGCTCTGCCTCCGAGCAGATCATGATGGGCAAGCAAGATGTGATGTTTGCGGGCGGCGGCGAAGAACTGGACTGGACGCTGTCCTGCCTGTTCGACGCCATGGGCGCGATGTCGTCCAAGTATAACGACACGCCCGAGAAAGCCTCCCGCGCTTTTGACGCCAACCGCGACGGCTTCGTGATCTCCGGTGGCGGTGCGATCCTCGTGCTCGAAGAGCTGGAACACGCCAAGGCGCGCGGCGCGAAAATCTACGCCGAAGTCACCGGCTTTGCCGCCACCTCCGACGGCGCCGACATGGTCGCCCCCTCGGGCGAAGGCGGCGAACGGGCGATGCGTCTGGCGCTTTCCACGCTCGAAGAAGGCCGCAAGGTCGGCTACATCAATGCGCATGGCACCTCGACCCCCGTCGGCGACGTGGGCGAAGTCGAAGCCGTGCGTCGTGTCTTTGGCGAAGGTCAGACCCCGGTGATTTCCTCGACGAAATCCATGACCGGCCACTCTCAGGGCGCCACCGGCGCACAAGAGGCCGTCTATTGTTTGCTGGCGCTGCAAAACGATTTCATCATCCCCTCGATCAACGTCGAAACGCTTGATCCGGCGATCCGCGAGGGTGAGATCGCCACGAAACTGGTGGAAAATGCGGGCCTCGATACGGTGATGACCAACTCGTTTGGGTTCGGCGGCACCAACGGCTCGATGCTTTTGTCGAAATACCGCAACTGACTCGCATCGGAAGAACTTGAGAGGCGTTCGCGCGCATGAAGAGCGCGAACGCCTCCATTTCAAGTAGCCCAGAAGTTAGCGCGTTGTCCTGTGTGAAGATAATACTTCTTTAATACCGCTCCCGACGTTTTGTCTCCTCAGATCGCCTTCCAATTCGTTCCAATTCTTGTCCAGATAGTTCAAGAAAAACACAAAAGCGCTTGCGTGTTTTTGATAGTCATCGCGCTGGACGAGATAGCTACGGGACGTCTCCACATCTCCACGGCCCTTGGACATACACACCTCGACATAGTCGAGGACCTTCTGGCTTTGCTTCAGAAATTCGTCAATTTGATACCCGTCCTTTGGCACGAGTAATGTGCCCAACCGCGTATCTTCATCATCGAGATGCCCGATTTGCCGGTTTCGAAGATTGCGTATCGGTTTCGCTATCTCGCATAGTTTATCCACGGCTTTGTTCAGACGCGTCCGATCTCGACAGGAACCCAATCGGAGTTCTCGAATATCCTGCTGAATGCGTCGGACCGAAATATTTTTTCTCTGTTCCTCACGTGTTACAAACTCTGCACTATCCGTGATCCGAGAAACCGCTGAGAAAACCGCGTCTTTCGTCGCTCTCTGGAAACGCAAAAACAACCGAGGCGCTGTTTTATTCAACATCTCGACGGCTTCGGCATTCTCGAAAATTTCATGATAGAGATGGACATCCTCGGCCAAGCCCTGGAGTTCCCCCGCCAGATAATCGACGCGATCAACGAGAATTTCATAATTAAACTCATTTTCATCAGTCACCACGTAGTAGCCCCCAACAGAAAAAATCGTATCTTCTTTGAAACAAACGGCGAAAAGCCATTTGTCTATCGCGACCTTAGAAAAACGAGCGCGAGCGTGATTTAAACATTTTCACCACGGGCCCGCTAGACCTCACGAATGACAACACATATTACGCGCCACCCGCTCACCCACCCCAAAACCTTGACCCCAAGACCCAAACAGGCCAAACAAACCACAAAGAAACCTGAGGATAAAAATGGCTGATCTTCTCAAAGGCAAACGCGGGCTCGTGATGGGCGTCGCCAACGAGCGCTCCATTGCCTGGGGCATCGCGAAAGCCTGTGCCGATGAGGGCGCTGAACTGGCGTTCACCTATCAGGGCGAGGCCTTTGGCAAACGTCTTGAACCGCTGGCAAGCTCTGTTGGCTCCGACACGATGGTCGATGTCGATGTGACCAACCCGGAGCAGATGGACGAGGCCTTCGCGGCGCTCAAAGCGAAATGGGGCAAGCTCGATTTCGTCGTCCACGCCATCGCCTACTCGGACAAATCCGAACTCACCGGACGCTTCCGTGACACCACCGAGGCAAATTTCAAGAATTCGCTGCATATCTCGTGTTTCAGCTTCATCGATGTCGCCAAACGCGCCTCCGAGCTGATGACCGAGGGCGGCACCTTGATGACGCTGACATTTGCGGGCTCGAACATGGTCGTGCCGAATTACAACGTGATGGGCGTGGCCAAGGCGGCGCTCGAATCTTCGGTGCGCTACCTCGCCAACGATCTCGGCCCTGAGGGCATCCGCGTCAACGCGATTTCCCCCGGTCCGATGAAAACCCTTGCAGGCTCTGCCATCGGTGGCGCGCGCCGGACGTATAAGCACGCCGAACAAAACGCCCCGATGCAATCCAACGCCACGCTCGAAGCAGTCGGCGCCACGGCGGTCTATCTGGCCTCTGACGGCGGCGCCTACACCACCGGCGAGATCATCCGCGTCGATGGCGGCTATCACATCATGGGCATGCCCCGGATCGAAAACCTCTGAACCATTTGCCGGACGAGTCTTGGCCAGACGAGTTTTGGCCAGACGATTGTTTGAACCCCGCCTCTTCGGCGGGGTTTTCATTTTGAGTATTTGCCGCAGCAAAGGAAACATGACGCCACGTTTCACGCGCCGCCCGGAAAAACTGACGTAGCCTCTCCCCAGGGGGGAGAGAGCCATCATGTACGATTACATCATCATCGGCGCCGGATCGGCGGGCTGCGTTCTGGCGAACCGGCTGTCGGGCGACACGGGCAAACGCGTATGCCTGATCGAAGCGGGCAGCAAGGATCGCTCGCCCTTCATTCACATTCCTCTGGGTCTGGCGGTTCTGGCACGTCTCAGGGGAGTGAACTGGAATCACCGGACCGCACCCGAGGCGGCGCTGAACGGGCGACGGCTGTTCTGGCCGCGCGGGCGGGTGCTGGGCGGGTCTTCCTCGATCAATGCGATGATCTACATCCGCGGTCATCGGGAGGATTACCAGGGCTGGGCACAAGCGGCAGGCGCACTCTGGGACTGGCCACGGGTGCTGGAACTGTTCAAACGGCTGGAAAGCAATGCCCAGCTTGCCGGTGACTTTCATGGCAGCGAGGGGCCTTTGTCGGTCTCCGACCTGCGCGCACCCAACCCGCTCTCGAACGCCTTCGTCAAAGCCGGGTGCGAGGCCGGTTTCTCAGAGCGACGCGACTTCAACGGCGCGGATCAGGAGGGCGTCGGCCTCTATCAGGTCACCCAGAAAGACGGGCAACGGTTCTCGACCGCTCGGGCCTTTCTCGATCCGGTGCGCCATCGCGACAATCTCGACATCCTCACCGGCGCGCAGGTGACGCGTGTGCTGTTCGACGGGCGTCGTGCCGATGGCGTGGCGTTGACAGACCGCGAACTCCGGCTCAATCCCGGCGGCGAAGTGATCCTGTCCGGCGGCGCTATCAACTCGCCGCAGCTTTTGATGCTGTCCGGCATCGGCCCCGGCGAGACGTTGCGCAACCACGGGATCGAGGTCTTGCATGATCTGCCCGAGGTTGGGCGCAATCTGGCGGACCATCTCGACATCACGGTGATGTCTGCGACGGCAGATCGTCTGCCCATCGGCATTGCACCCTCCTATCTACCGCGTGCGCTCCGGGCCGCGTGGCAGTTTGCGCGACAGAGGCAGGGTGAACTGACCTCGAATGTCGCCGAGGCGGGCGGGTTTGTCCGCTCAGATCCGAAGCGGGATCGGCCCAATCTGCAATTCCATTTCATCCCGGCCTATCTGCGCGACCACGGGCGCAGGACCACATTCGGCTATGGCATGACCCTGCATGTCTGTGACCTCTTGCCAACCTCCCGCGGCACCATCACGCTGGCCTCTGCCGACCCGCAGACACCTCCGAAGATCGACGCGAATTACCTCGGCACGGCGGAAGACGTCGAGACGCTTCTGGCCGGGCTCAAAATCGCGCGGCGGGTGATGCAGGCCCCTGCCCTTGCCCGCCATGTCAAGGCCGAGCGTCTGCCGGGGCCGGATGTCCAAAGCGACGCCGCCCTGATCGACGACATCCAGGCGCGGGCGGAGACGATCTATCATCCGGTCGGCACCTGTCGCATGGGGCAGGACGCCGCCTCTGTGGTGGACCCGGAGGGGCGGGTGCGAGGGGTTGAGGGGCTTCGGGTGGTCGACGCGTCGATCATGCCCGCGATCATTGCGGGCAACACCAATGCGCCGACGATGATGATCGCAGAGAACATCGCCGATCGGATGGGCGCCCCCGCACGACTGCTTTGAGCTTAGTGGCAGCCGCCCGGCCCGCAACCGTCGCAGCCCTCACAAGCCCGCGCCCGGCCCTTCATCTCGATGAATTTCTCGTCCCAGGCCTCGCCGTCGCCGAATTCCAGAAAATGCTGATACTGCTCATGGCGATCCGGCAGGGCGCGGGCGTGTTTGATCGGGCACCAGTAATATTCCGTGCGCCCCGCCACCTCGCGTACATAGGCCAGAAGGCCGTTGCAATAGCCGCAATAGACGCAGTTCAGCTTCTGCATGAAGTTGAGATAGGTGAGCTTGTGCCGGTCCACCGCGATGTATTTTTTACGCTGCACTTTCGGGATACCATAGACCGGAAAACAGATCGCCTGATAGACCGTCACGAAGAGATCCATCAGTGCAAAAGGGATGATCAGCCCGTAGATCACCGGCGCCGTCACGATCTCCCAGGGCCGCGCACGGCGCAGAAACACCGACCAGCGCACCTTGAGCGCCCGGCCACGGCGACGGGCCTCCTCTTCGAAGACCACCCGGCCGTTGCTCAGATGATACTGGAATTTTTCGCGTGCCTCGACCGCCTCCTTTTCGAGCTGCACCTGCAACTCGCGCAGGCTCTCGCGCAGTTTCTCCACCGTGCCGTTCATCGGGCCCTCCAGCCTCTTTGCGTTCCGTCCCGACAAGGTAAGGCGTTTCGTGGAAAAAACGAAACCATCCTTGCACGGGCCCATCGCTTCCCGGCGAAGTGTTGCTCCATGACGTCCACTGTTTGCCCCCGGGAAACAGTGCGTTGAACCCCGGCTCGCGTCCGCCTGGGCGGGCCATTCGCACCCCGATTGCCACATTCTCGCCACATTCAAGGCCGATCACATCCGACACAGACATAAAAAGGCCGCAATTCGACTCACCATGACCTTTCTCCTGCTTGCCATCGCGCTCGGGCTTTTCGCCCTGCCGCTCGTGACGCGCCCCCTGACAAGCCAGGGACGCATTCGCGCGAGCGGGTTCAATGGTGCGGGCGTGATCGTCGGGTTTGTCATCACCGTTGCGGTCGTTTCCCTGACCTCGCCGCTCTTCGGTTTCGGCTTTGTCCTTGCCGTGATGCTGCATGAACTAGGCTCGGCCTATGCCTGTCGCATCATCGGCCACGAGGTCGCCCGCGTGCGCCTCATTCCCCTGCCGTTACTGGCCGCACCGCGTTCCGACCGCCCCTTCGGCCATGCGCTCGAGGAAAGCTTCACAGCACTCTACGCCCCGGCGCTCGCCATCGTACCGATGGTGCTGTGCTTCGGGCTGTTTCCCATCCTCGCCCCCATCGCTCCAATGGTGGCCAATCTATTGCGCGTGACGGCAATCATGCTCGGGACGTTCAACTTCATCATGCTCCTGCCCTTCCTGCCGTTTGCGGGCGGGCGGGTGATGCGGGCCATCTCGGGCGCCTTCTGGCCCCGGTTCGGCACCACCGTCACCCTCTTCATGACCGCCGCCTTCACCTCTGCGGCGCTGCGCGATCACTCCATCGCCATGGCGCTTCTGGCCGCCGCCGGTCTCCAGAGCCTGTGGCACCGGCGCCAACCGGAACAGGCCCCGCTGAGTTCCAACGAGGCGCTGCTGGTCATGGCCTGTTACGCCTTCGTTCTCACCGTGCATTACCTCGGCGGCTCATGGCTCCTGAACGGGCTGCGCTAGGGCTTTCGTCCCGGACACGGACGTGACAGTCTGCGCCCAAAGGAGATTCCAATGGTTCAGCATTTCACCACGAAAGACGGATTGAACCTCGCCTATGACATTCAGGGCGACGGCGCGCCCCTGCTCTGTCTCGCGGGTCTCACCCGCAACATGGACGATTTCGAGCCTGTGGTGGACCATTTCGCCGACCGGGCTCAGGTCATCCGCCTCGACAGTCGCGGCCGTGGCGCCTCCGATTACGATCCGGCCTTCATGAATTACACCATCCCGCAGGAGGCGGCGGACGCTTTGGCGCTGCTTGATCATCTCGGGATCGACAAGGCCGCGATCCTCGGCACCTCGCGCGGCGGGCTGATCGCCATGGGATTGACCGCGACGGCGAAACATCGGCTCTCCGGCGTGCTCCTGAACGACATCGGCCCGGAGTTCGACCCGTCCGGCCTCAGCCACATCATGGACTATCTCGGTCGCCCCTCCGCCTACAAAAGCTTCGACGATGCTGCCGAAAAACTGCCGAAAGCGCTCGGGCATCAATTTCCGAACGTCACCCGCGAACAATGGCGCACCTATGCCCGGCGGATCTGGGCCGAGGGCGAGCGGCGGCTGGAACTGCGTTACGACCCGAAACTGCGCGACGCGATCGAGGCCCAGAGTGTCACCGGCGCGGTCGATCTCTGGCCCTTCTTCGACGCCTTCGAAGACCTGCCTCTGGCCCTGTTGCGCGGAGAGAACTCCAACCTCCTGTCGCGCGCCTGCGTGGCGGAGATGCAGCGCCGCCGCCCCGACTTGATCTCAGCCGAGGTCAGGGATCGCGGCCATGTGCCGTTTCTCGACGAACCCGAAAGTCTCGATGTCATCGCGCGATTTCTGGAGGCCCTGTCATGAGGATTGCGCTCGACAACATCACGCTCAATGTCGAGATCACCGGACCGGAAGACGGCGCGCCCGTGGTCTTCGCCCATGCGCTCGGCACCAATCTGCACCTCTGGGACGCGGTGCTGCCGCATCTGCCCGGCGGCCTGCGGCTCATCCGCTACGACCTGCGCGGGCATGGCCTCTCGGATGTGCCGAAAGGCCCCTATGCCATGGGCACGCTGGTGCGCGACGCGGAGCGGCTGCTCGACACGTTGAAGGTGAAAGACGCGGTTTTCGTCGGGATTTCCATCGGCGGTCTGATCGCACAGGGGCTCGCAGTCAAGCGGCTCGATCAGGTCCGCGCGCTGGTGCTGTCAAACACAGCGGCCAAGATCGGCGCGCGCAGCATTTGGGACAAACGCATCGCCGGGATCCGCGACAAGGGGCTTCAAAGCATCGTCGCCCCCACGCTCGAACGCTGGTTCGCCCCCGGATTTCGCAAGACGGACACCGCGAAACGCTGGGGCCAGGCCATTCTCGACACCCCGCTCGAGGGCTATCTCGGTTGTGCCGCCGCCATTGCCGGGACGGATTTCTACACGCCGACCTCGGGGCTTCGGCTGTCCTGCCTCGGCATTGCGGGCGGTTATGACGGCTCGACCCCACCCGATCTGGTACGCGAGACTCTGGGCGTCATTCCCGGATCGCGGTTCGAGTTGATGCGCCGCTCCGGTCATCTGCCGCCCGTCGACGCGCCGGAGGACTATGCCGCGCTTCTGGGCCGGTTCCTGACCGAGATCGCCCATGTGAAACGCGATCCCAATCCGCATGATCACATCCCCGATCTCGGGTCCGGTCACGACCATCATCACAACGATCATCATGGTCATCATCATGACCATCACGATCATGATCATTCCGGAGGCTGTCACCATGACTGACCCGAGCGTCCTCCTGATCCACGGCTCCGCCCATGGCGCGTGGTGTTGGCGCGATCTTCTCGCGGAATTGCACGCCCGCGGCCTCAAGGCCCGCGCGCTCGACCTGCCCTCCCATGGCGCGGATCGAACGCCGTACGACGAGATCAGCCTCGACAGCTATCGAGACGCGATCCTCGCCGACATCACAACCCATGGCGACCGTCCCATAGTGGTCGGTCATTCCGCCGGAGGCTATGCCATCGCTGCCGCCGCCGAGGCCGCCCCCGACCGCATCGCCGCGCTGGTCTATCTCTGCGCCTATGTGCCCGAAGACGGCATGAGCCTCGCCGATATGCGCCGCGCGGCGCAGGACCATCCCGTGCTCGGCCTGATCGAGAAGACCGGCGACGGGCGGGCCTTTCGCTTCAAACCCGAGGCAGGCGTCGAGGCCCTGTGTCACGACTGTTCCGAAGAGGTGAAAACCTGCGTCCGCGAGCATATCGGCCCGCAGGCGATCCGCCCGCAGGAAACGCCCCTGCGCGTCACCCCCGCCTCCACCGCCCTGCCCCGGCATTATGTGATCTGCGAAAACGACCGGGTGATCCCTCCCGCCGAACAGCGTAAGATGTGTGCGGACTGGCCCGCGAGCACCGTCCATTCCCTGTCCTCTGGCCATTCCCCCTATTTCGCCCAGCCCGCGCTGCTGGCCGATACGCTGGCGCATATTCTGCACCGGAGCGGATAGACAGAAGCCCCCCGACAGGTCACAAAGGCCGGGTTGTTTTCAGGAAAGCCCCATGCCCCGCAATCTGCCGCTGATTTTCATCGTCACCACCGTGCTGATCGACGGCCTGGGCATCGGGCTGATCTTTCCGGTGCTACCGACCCTGATCCGCGAACTGACCGGCCAGACGCTCGCCGATGCCGCACTTTGGGGCGGGGTTCTGGCCACCGGCTTTGCCGTGATGCAGTTCTTCTTCGGGCCTTTCGTCGGCAATCTCTCCGACCGGTTCGGACGCAAACCCGTGCTGATCGCCGCGCTTTTCGTGATGATGATCGACTATCTGATCATGGCGCGGGCGCACACCATCTGGCTTTTGCTGATCGGACGGCTGATCGCCGGGATTTCCGCCGCCACACCGGGCACCGCCGCCGCCTTCATGGCCGACATTTCCAAACCCGACGAGCGCGCACGCAATTTCGGCTATGTCCACGCCGCGCTCGGCATCGGTTTCGCCCTCGGCCCCGTGATGGGCGGCATGCTCGCCACCATCGACACCCGCGCGCCATTCTATGCCGCCGCCGCCGTCGCCGGTCTCAACATGGTCTTCGGTATGCTCGTTATGCCCGAAAGTCTCGCCCCCGAAAAACGCCGCGCCTTCGACTGGCGTCGCGCCAACCCCTTCGGCGCCTTCCGCGCCATCGGGCGGCTGAGGGGCCTCACCGGCCTGCTCATCGTCTTCGCTCTCTACGAGACGGCCTATTTCGTCTACCCGGCGATCTGGTCCTTCTATACCGAGGAGCGTTTCGGCTTCGACACAGCCACCATCGGGCTCACACTCTTCGCTTTCGGCGCGACCATGGGGCTGGCACAGGCCGTACTGGTCGGCCCCTTGGTCAAACGCTTCGGCGCCTACCGTGTCGCGATGGGCGGCATCCTGCTCGACGCGCTTGTATTCCTCACCTTCGGCCTCACCACAAGCGTGCCGATGGTCTGGATCATGTCCGTACTCTCCGGCATTTCCGCGATCTCCATCCCGGCGCTGCAATCCATGATGAGCGGCGCCACCCCCGACGATCAGCAGGGCGAGTTGCAGGGCGTCACCGGCTCACTCGCCGCGCTTGCCACCATCATCAGCCCGCTGGTGATGACCGAGATCTTCGCCACGTTCTCCCGCCCCGGCACCGGTTATTACCTGCCCGGCGCACCGTTCCTGGTGTCGCTGGTCATCGTTCTGATCGGTGGCGCAATCCTCTGGAGCTGGCAACGGCGACACGGGCGGATCTGACCCGGCACGTTCGCGCCTGTTCACACTTCGTTGTCCAGTTTGATCTGGATACGAGACGGCAAGGCGATTCCGTGTTAGAGTCCTCGTGCAAAAAGGAGGAAAAACCATGACACGCCATATCACCGACACGTCCCATCGTGCCCCCGGCAGCGGTCGCCTCGTGCATTTCCTTGCGCTCGACCGTGGTGCTGCCCGCTCCCGTATGTGGGACAAAATGGACCGTGATCGCAAAGAGGCGAAAACCGCCTCCCGCGTGAAACAGTTCCTGCGGATCGACCGCGGTCGTACCGCCTGAGTCGTCTTGAAGCCATCCGATACGGGTCCGTTTCCGACGGGCCCGTTCTCTTGCCGCACAGTGCGGCCTTTGGTTTGCATATTCGTGCCGAAAACTCTTTGCAAACCCATCCACACAAATCCCGATTGCAAATATTGATTCAAAAATCTGTGCACGGATGCATACCGGGTATGCTCCTGCAAAAATTCCGCAAAAGTGACTGGAAGCCCCCCGCGTCCCGCGCATAGTGCGCGCAATGAAGGACAACTCGGGGAGGAGGCTGGCCTTATAAAATTACCCCTCTCTCCCCGTGACCGCATTCCACAATGGAGAGACCGTCGTGACCACTGCCCGCCGCCCCGTGCCGCAATCCCTGCAATCCAAGATCATGTCCGCCGAAGATGCCGCCAGCCTCGTCGAGAATGGCGCCACCGTCGGCATGAGCGGGTTCACCGGTTCGGGCTACCCCAAGGCGGTGCCTCTCGCACTTGCGGCCAAGATCGAGGAACGTCACGCCCAGGGCGAGAAGTTCCGCATCAAGATCTGGTCCGGCGCTTCGACCGGTCCCGAACTTGACGGCGCGCTGGCCAAGGCCGACGGCATTGATTTCCGCCTGCCCTATAACTCCGATCCGATCGCCCGCGAACGGATCAACAAGGGCGAGATGAAATATTTCGACATGCACCTGTCGCAGGTCGCGCCGATGGCCTGGCAGGGTTTTCTCGGCAAGCTCGACACCGCCATTGTCGAGATTTCCGGCATCACCCCCGAGGGCGATCTGATCCCCTCGTCCTCCATCGGCAACAACAAGACCTGGCTGGAATGCGCCGACAAGATCATCCTCGAACTGAACTCCTGGCAGAGTGAATATCTCAACGGGATGCACGACATCTATTACGGCACCGCCCTGCCGCCGAACCGCGTCGGCATTCCGCTGATCAAACCCGACGACCGCATCGGCCAGCCGCATTTCAAGGTTGATCCGTCGAAGATCGTCGCCATCGTCGAGACCGACACGCCGGACCGCAACGCGCCTTTCGCGAAACCGGACCAGACCGCTCTGGACATCGCCGGTCACCTGCTTGAGTTCCTGAACCACGAGCTGAAAATGGGCCGGATGCCGAAAGAGCTTCTGCCGCTGCAATCCGGCGTCGGCAACGTGACCAACGCCGTGCTCGCCGGTCTTCTCGACAGCCCGTTCGAAAACATGACCGCCTTCACCGAGGTGATTCAGGACGGCATGCTCGACATGCTGGACGCGGGCAAGCTGCGCATGGCCTCCGCCACCGCCTTCTCGCTCTCGCCCGAGGCGGCGATGAAGTTCAATGCCGAGGCCCATCGCTACCGCGACAAGCTGATCCTGCGGCCGCAGGAAATCTCCAACCACCCGGAGCTGATCCGGCGGCTGGGCTGTGTCGCGATGAACGGTCTGATCGAGGCCGACATCTACGGCAACGTCAACTCGACCCACGTCATGGGCTCGCGCATTCAAAACGGCATTGGCGGCTCGGGCGATTTTGCCCGCAACGCCTTTGTCTCGATCTTCATGACGCCCTCGACCGCCAAGGGCGGTGCAATCTCCGCCATCGTACCGATGGCCAGCCATGTCGACCACATCAATCAGGATGTTCAGGTCATCGTGACGGAACAGGGCCTCGCCGACCTGCGCGGCCTCGATCCGAAACAGAAGGCTGAGTTGATCATCGAGAAATGCGCCCACCCCGCCTATCGCGACATGCTGCGCGACTATTACGAGCGCGCCAAGAAAAGCTCATTCGGTGGCCATGCGCCCCACGACCTGCGCGAGGCGCTGAGCTGGCACCAGCGTTTCATCGACACCGGCTCGATGAAGTAAGAGCAACAATAAGAGCAAAGGCCCTCCTCGCGAGGGCCTTTTTGTTTCAGGTGCCTCCCTTCCAGTACATGACAAGGTCCGACACTTTGCCGACACTTGTCCGACGGAAAGCCGACACCGGTTTCAGCCCGTGCTTTGCCCCCGGAACCGCGTCAACCGGAACGGCGTCGGATCGACAATGGGGGCAGCCCCGGTGACAATATCTGCCATCAGATGCCCCGCCCCCGGCCCGGTTCCGAACCCATGGCCGGAGAACCCCGAGGCGATGTAGAAATTCGGTCGGTTCGGCACCTCGGAAATCACCGGCACCGCATCGGGCGTGGCATCAATCAGCCCGGCCCAGCTCTGCACCGGCTTGAGCTTTCCAAACCCCGGATAGGCCTTGACCGTATTGGCCCAGGCGTTTTTCAGATCGCGTTTGACGGGTTTGGGATCGAGCGTCCGCACCAGCTCGAACGGTGTAATTTCATCGTTTTCCCAACGCCTTGCCCGCTTCCAGTCTTCAAAGAAATAGGGTGTCAGGCCGAGGCGATATTCATGCATGGATTTCAGCGCCGTCGGCAGGAAATCGAAAAACAGCCGAAAACTATCCAGTGTCAGAGGCGCAAGGTTGTCATTGCGGATCGCCACCGAATAGCCCCCGTCGAGACGACGGCGAAAGGCGAAATCCGGCCCACCGACGGCGAGATCGGGCAGGCTCTCGTCGGGCGCTGTGCGCATCACTGTATTGATCACCGGCAGGGTCGGAAAATTCAGCCCCATATTGCCCGCAAACAACCGCGACCACGCGCCGCCCGCCAAGACAACAGCACCACAGCGGATCGCCCCCCGCTCCGTGACCACCCCGGAGATCGCCCCCCCCTCAGTCTCGATCCCGCGCACGGCACAATGTTGCAGGATCACCGCGCCTTTCTTTTGCGCCGCGCGGGCCATGGCAGGCGTCGCCTTGAACGGCTCGGCCGTCCCGTCCGTCGGCGTATAAAGCCCACGTTTCCAAGGCTTGGCGAGGCCCGGCAAAAGATTGGTGATCTCCGCGCCCTCGATGAACCGTGCCGACAGCGCATGATCGCGGGCATGCTCCATCCAGCTTTCATAGGACGCCAACGCCTTTTCCCCGTCGAGCAGATAAAGCGTGCCACGCTCCCGAAACCCGGTTTCCAGCCCGGTAATTTCATTCATCCGCCGCCAAAGCCTGAGGCTCTCCACCGTCAGCGGAATTTCCGCCGCATCGCGCCCCATCGTCCGGCACCAGCCCCAGTTGCGGCCCGATTGCTCTGCCCCGATGATGCCCTTTTCGCAAAGCGTGACGGAAACACCGCGCTCCGCGAGGAACAGCGCCGTGCTGACACCGATGATCCCGCCCCCGATAACGATGACATCGCTGCGCGACGGCAGGTCTTCGTTGCCTGCGACTGGGTCCATGGTGATGCGCATCTGATGTCTCCGACGTTCGAGCCCATAGCGGGCGTGCTTTTCGTCAGCCTAGGCAAAACCAAACGCAAGATAAGGAGATTAATTCACATAATGATAAAAAAATATAGTATTTCTCATATTATGAGTATTAATTTCCACTGATCGTCCCTCGTTCTCAAAACCAAATTCTCACGGAGCCTGACAAATGCGCAAAAGCGGCCCTCCCACTCCAGCGTCCGGCACTCAGGCCCTCGACCGCGCCATTGGCCTCATGCGAATCATCGCAACCTCGCAAAGCTCCGGCCTGAGCGCGCGTGAGCTGTCGGACCTCACCGGCCTGACCCAGGCGACGCTGTATCGGCAATTGCAGGCACTCGAGAAACACGGGCTGGTGGAAAGCGAGGCGAAACGCTATCGCATCGGACGCGGCGCACTGTTTCTTGCCGCCGCCGCCTTTGAGGCCGATCCCCTGCACAAGGTCGCACAACAGCCGATGCGCCGGGTCGCGCAAGCCACCGGCTGCTCTATCGCACTGGTGATCGCTCAGGACACGCGCGCGATGTGCGCTGCGCGCGCCGAGGGCACGTTCACCGCCCGCACGATCTACTCCAACGTCGGCGCGACCGCACCTCTGGGGCTCGGCTCCAGCAGTCTCTGCCTTCTGGCCGCGCTCGACGATCAAGAGGCGGATCATGTGATCGAAACCAACAGACACGCGCTGATCGGTCCCTATTTCCTCGACGAACTCGCCCTGCGTACCGCGATCCGACAGGTTCAGCGCGACGGCTATGCCCGCGACCCGGGCGAGGTGTTTCAGGATGTATTCGGCCTCGGGGTCCCCGTGCGGCTGCCAAGTGGCAGGACCATCGCCGCCATCGGCCTTTCTGCCGTGCTCGAACGTGTCGATCCCGCACGAGAGAAATGGATCCTGTCGGTCATGCAGGAAGCCGCCCGCGACATCGGTCAGGCTGCCAATCCGGTGACCGGGCATACTCACTGTTGGCAGTGACACGTCATGGCCTTGTGCAGCGGCGCGGCTTCCCGAAACGGACGTGAAAGAACCGCCCCAAAGTGTGAATCCGTTTGGTTTCTGCTTGCACGCATAGTCGATTGCGCTGAGGTCTGATCCGGATGAACCGGGGCCAAACATAGCCCCGATTGCGCTTTTGACTTGGCCGTTAGGTTATTTCAAAGCTGCGTAGACTGCGCTCTCAAAATCCATGTAGCCCGTGAAGGACGCCGCATCGGCGAAGGGCAGGATCTGGGTCGCCCAGTACCCGCCGATGCCGTTTTTGCGGTCGATCCAATAGTAGCTGTTGGCCAGACCCGCCCAGCCAATGGAGCCTGCGGGGCGACCTGTGGGCGCGTCTTCGCTGTTGACCATGAAGGTATAGGACCAGTCTTTGGGCTGTCCGGGGAAGAACTCAGCATCGTTTGACAGCGACGGGATTACGCCGGGCAGCATGGTCACCTTCTGCGGCGGCACCAAGGCGCCTTTCACGGCCCACTCCACCGTTTCGCGCTTAAGCACGCGCCCGTTCGGGCCGTCCCCATCGTTGAGCCACATACGGATGAACTTCATGTATTCAGGCACAGTGGCATAGAGGCCGTGGCCGCCCATGTGGACTTCGGGGGCGTCGGGCAGGGCGAAGTCGTCCATCGGGGTGAGTGAACCATTCTCGCCGCGCGCGTGGATCGTTGCGGTGCGTGCCTTCATCGCGTCGGTGCGAGTGAAGGCGATGTCCTCCATCCCGAGCGGATCGAACACCCGCTCGCGCATCACTTCGCCAAGGCGTTTGCCGCGCACACCCTCGACCACCTGGCCGGCCCAATCCATGTTGGTGCCGTATTCCCACTTCTCACCCGGATCGAACAGCATCGGGGTTTCGATACAGGCGCGGCTCCCCGTGACAACCGAGGGCTGCCCATGCGCCTCGGCCAGACGCTTGTAGGTTTCGTTGAAGAAGTCATAGCCAAAACCGCCTGTGTGCAGGAGCAGTTGGCGCGTGGTTACATCGGTCTTGGGCGCACGCAGACGTGGGCTTCCATCGGCCTCAAACCCTTCGATCACTTGCAGGTTTCCGATGGCGGGGGCGTATTCTTTGGCGGGGGCGTCGAGGTCCAGAAGCCCCTCCTCAACACATTGCAGTGCGGTAGTTCCCGCAATCGCCTTGGTCGTGGAGAAGATTGCAAAGACCGTGTCCTCGGTCATCGGATCGCCCCCGATGCGCCTCTCGCCTGCTTGGCCTGAATAGATCGTGCCAGTGCGGTCAGTCGCCATCGCGACCACACCGGGCACACGGGTCTCGCCCGTGCTCAGATTGCCGAGAATGGAATCACAGTGCGTTTTCAGATTCTCGATTTGCATGTCTTTCATTGGTTCCTCCCTAGAACATGTGCAGGGAAGATTGGCCGCTCGCAAAGCGCAGCGCTGTTCTTTATCGGAATGGGGTGTCCGGTTTCGGAAGAGAAGTTAATGGCCACCCATGGCCCGCGCGCGGGTCCGGGACGGCAACTCGCCATAGCGTTGCCGATACCGCCCGGCCAGAGCACCGAAGTTGGAATACCCCCATCGGGTCGCGATATCGGTGACGGTTTTATCCGCCTCGGCCTTTTCGAGATCGGCTCGGAAGCCTTCCAACCTGCGTGCGACAAGGAAGTCACGGGGGCTTAGCCCTCGGAACTGTTGGAACCCGCCCGACAGCGTGCGGGCCGACACGCCGACCCGTTTTGCGATCTCTCCGATGGTCGGCGCTTGCCGTGCCTCGGCCTCCATAATCGCCTCCGCTTGGCGCACATAGCGCGGCGCCGCGGCCCTTGCGCCGCCCTCCAACTTCACGCCCGCTGCCCCCGCCCACTGCCGTAAAAGCTCTACGCAGAGGATCTCCTCTAGGTGGCGCGCAATAGCGGCATCCTCGGCCACGACCCCCGAACGGGTCAAAGCTCGAACAGAATAGTCCAGCAAAGACCCCCAAGCCGTCTGCACCCCGCCGATCTTGACGCGGCTTGTCCAAAGCGCGTCACCGGGCACAAAGCCGAACCAGCGTTCTGCAATCTGCTCGATCAGATCGTGGGGGATCGTCAGGTTCAGTTGCATATGGTCGGGGTCACCCTCCAGCCAATACTCCGCCCGCGAGCAATCCACGACGAAACTCTCGCCCGCCCCCGTTGCCACAGAGCCGCCATCCGCCGCATGATTGAGCGCTCCGCGCACCGTATTGAGCACGAGAATATTGCCCGCTGCAGGGTCGAAATTGTTGAGATAAATCCCCGTCCCATAGGCAAAGCGCGTCATTGTCACACCGCCCGCCTTGGCGGAGATCATCGTCGCATCGGGCTTGGCCTGGCGCTCCATGGGGCGCACGTCATAGGGCATGTAGACATCACGGCAAAACGCCTGGATCTCATCCCAGTCTGTCGATTTTGTATCTCCTCCATGCCGGACCGGATCGCCGAGCGGATCGAGTATAAATGCGTTCTCCAACAAAATCGCGCTCCTCCATACGATTTCGAAGTAGCCGGAGGATAGCACGGTTTTGCACAAGTGCCACAAAATGCGGCAACACAGTGCGATCGAACGGATCGAAACGAAAGGCAAGGCTCGGCAAATCCCAAGTCACCTATCGTAGATCATTGGCAGGAAGACGAACTCAACGGAAAGCACAACAGCGACTCAACTGCTGTGCGCCTACGCCTTCCCGCGAAAATTGCATACCGCCAAAATTCATCGAGTTAGTAATCGGCCCAAAACCGATATTCACATGCCGGGCTACAAAGGTCCGATATGCGTTCATCGCGCCTGCTTTATCGCTCCGCCCATTGTAGCCCTAGCGCATAAGCCCCGGCAGCACTCACCAGCGCCCCCACCAGAACCGTCAGCGCAAGGATCGTCCAACTGATCCAGTCGACACCCAGAATGAAGAAGTTGTCATTCCAGATGCCCCAAACCGGAATGGAGGGACGCCACAGGTGAACTTCGGAAAAGGCCGCGCCGACAAGCAGGCCGTTGATCAACGTCGCAACGTCCGCTCCCTTCGGACCTGCCAATCAACCTTGGCGAGCGGGTTGGGCAAGTGCGCGGTGCTAGGTCTGAAGGGCAACTTAGCCAGCCCTCGGCCATTCGCTCTGCTTGGCACGAATGTCCGCTCAGGGCTGAAGGCGTCGATTGAGGGCTGCCTAAAAGCGTATGGACAGAAAATTTTTTAACCCGCTCCCGTGACATTCGCGATATCGACCGTGCCGAACACGCGACCTGAAGGCGAACCTGTCAGCGAGCCTCCGGGGGGTTCTTCGGAAACGCCCAGAGTGAGCGTCCCGCGCACCGCGGCGATGTCTGGCGGCAGCGGCAATCTGATGCTTTCGCCCGCAGGCCACAGACCGACCGACTGGGCCGGTTCATCGGGGCCATGTGCCCAGACCTGAAGGATGCGCCCTTCGGGAGCGCCGCCCAGGGTCCGGGTCAGGATGACCTCTTGGCGGGATTTGTCGATCACGGCGACGACACGGAAATCCCCGATGTCCGATGTGATCTCAGCGGTATAGAGCGGACCCGTCGTGTTTGGGCCACTCAGTGGCGTCAGCATGAGAGCGAGCACAAGCGCGACGGCCATCGCCCCGCCTGTCAGGGCCTGCCAAACCCCGAGCCGTTTCCAGATTGGTGGCTTCACGGTCTCGGGAAAGAGATCGGCCATCAGCGCGGCCTTGACCGAAGGTGGCGCCGTCACGGGCGGCAAATCCGCCATCGTGGACAGGCGCGTTTCCCACCCCCGCACCAACCCTGCAAACCCGGGATCGGAGGCGGCGCGGCGTTGCACTCTGGCCCGCTCGTCGCCCTCAAGCAGACCGAGCGCCAATTCAGCGGCGAGCATCTCATCATCGTCATGGGATTGGGTCATCCGTCCATACACTCCCTTAATGCGATCAACCCGCGTCGCAGCCATGTGCGCATCGTGTTGAGCGGCACTTTGGCGGCCTCGGCCAGTTCGGCATAGCTTTGCCCGTCGAGATAGGCTCCGGTGATGGCGGCACGTCGATCCTCGGGCAGGGTGTCGAGACAGGCCACGATGCGCCGGGCGTCCGAGGCGGCGATGGTTGCTTGCTCTGGTGTCTGGCTGGGCGCGGCCAGCGTGTCTTCGTAATCGCCGACATGGGCGTGATTGCGCCGCGCTCTGAGCCGATCAATCGCCGTATTGCGGGCAATGGTGATCAGCCAGCTCATCGGTGAATGACCTGTCACGCGATAGCGTCCCGCGTTCTTCCAGATTTTGACATAGGTGTCGTGCATGGCGTCCTCGGCCGACTGGCGTTCCCCCAAGACACGCAGCGACACGGCGAAAAGTTTCGCGCTGGTCAGGTCATAGAGCTCGGAGAGGGCCGCCCGCTCGCCCAGAGATACACGCGCGATCAGCTCTTCGACCCTGTCTTGGGGCGGTGGAGCATTATCCTCTCTGTCGCCCTCTTTTGCCTCTGTCACGCTGCAGTCCTCAAAAAAAATCAATCGGGCTGAAACTCTTGCCCGTGCCCCCCCGTGGTTAAAGGCAATTGATCCGTAAATCTCGGCTCAACGCAAGCCAATACATAGGCCAATACATAGGAAGGAAACCACGATGACGACCCTGAAACTTGCCCTGACCGCCTCTGCCGCACTTGCCGCCGCTGCGCCCACGCTCGCCATGGACCATGCCGGCACCATGGGCTACGCGCTTGCCGAAGACGGAAAAACCCTTGTGACCATGGCCGACATTGCCTCCCCCGGCGAGGTGATGACCTATGATCTGGAGATGCCGCTGCGGGCCATAGCCTATCGCCCAGTGACCGGACAGCTTTTGGGCTATGCCGATGGCATGATCTTTGAGGTCGACCCGATGTCGGGCGCTTTGACGGACCTTGGCGCGATGTTCATGGAGGATGCGATGATCGGTGAAGGCGCGGTTGCCTTCGACTTCAACAACAAAATCGACGCGGTGCGTGCCGTGGGCGCCGATGGTGCGAACCTCGTCTATTTCCCCGATGGGTTCGGGGACGGCGATGAACGTGCGGGGTCCGTCCGTCGCTTTACCGATACCTTCTATGCTGAAGGGGATATGAGCACTGGCGCCGAGCCGCTGATCTTTGCCAATGCCTATACCAATGCGATCAATGGCATGACGGCCGCGTCCACGGCACAATTTGCGCTCGATGCCCGCGCCAACGCTCTGGTTTCTCTGGCCAACAATGCGGGAGAACTGACCTCGGTCGGTTATCTGACCCTCGACGGCGAGACTGTGGATGTGACCGATTGGGGCGGTTTTGACATCGTGTCTCCCGAGGAAGGCATGGACCACGCCTATGCCATCCTCCAGATTGACGGCGAAAGCGCCGCAGGTCTCTATTCCATAGACCTCTCCTCCGGCGCGCTGACCATGCTCGGCGATCTGGGGATGGGGGGCTTTACGGGCTTTGCTGCCTCGAAAGGCATGTAAGTTGATCGGCTGATCGCTTGCGGTCAGCCAGAGATCAAAGCGAATACCCCGATCTCAGGATCGGGGTGTTCGTCTTTGGCATCTTCCCTCAACCGATCCTCAAGTTGGACTTGACGGATCATAAAATCCCCGACTAAAACACACATGATTAGATACCTTGCATGGAGGACGCTCATGACGATTGCTTATCGCTTCCTCCCGGGGACCTCCGGTTTCGGAGCCGCCCTTATCTGACGCTTTCGTGGCGCTTTCGCCCACAAGCTACAGATGAATTGGTCCAAGCTGGACCCACTTTCCAAACCCTTCGCAAGGCGCAACCAACCCGGTTGTGAGATTGTCATTATGATCCATTTTTCTGCTCACGGCGCGTTTGCGCGTGTTTTCTCGTTCACCTTCCGTCTTTGGATGCGACAAAAGGGGAAGGTTGTCACCATTCTGGCCTTGGTTCTGATCTCCGCGGCTTCCGATCTCTCGATACCTGTCTTCACGGGACGCCTCGTTGATGCAGTGGCCGCGTCTGAGACGCCTTGGCCCGCCTTCGGGGCGCTTTTGGTGTTTGGTGTTCTCTCCGTCGTCGCCAAGATCCAAAGCTATTTTGCCATCATCGACCTGACCATCCCTTCGATGCGCGCCGCCGAAGCCGAAGCCTTCGCCCATGTTCAACGGCTTCCCGCCGACTGGCACGCAAACGCCTTTGCCGGTTCCACCGTGCGGAAGATCACACGCGGGGCCTGGGCCTTGGACGAAATGGCAGACCTTTTGTTGCTGGCACTGTTGCCCTCGGCGCTGATCCTTTTGGGCACCATCGGAACGCTGACGGCGTTTCGCTGGGAAGTCGGGCTTGTCGCCGGGATCGGTGCGCTTGTGTTTCTGACCCTCTCCTTGTCGTTGACGCTGTTCTGGGTGGCGCCTGCGGCGCGTTTGGCCAATGCGCAAGACAGCCGCGTTTCCGGCGCGCTGGCCGATGCGATCACCTCCAACGGGGTTGTGCGTGCCCATGCGGGCGAGCTGCGCGAAGACACGCGGCTGGGCCTTGTTCTGGACAAATGGGCACATCGCAGTCGGCGCACATGGCGGCGCGGCACAGTGTCTGGCCTGTCGCAGGACATGACGATCTGGGCCTTGCGGGCGATGGTTCTGGGCGGAGCTCTTGTCGCCTATACCCGTGGTCTGGCCAATGCGGGCGAAATTGCCTTTGTGGTCTCGGCCCTTGGTATGCTCGATGGTTATTTGCGCCAGATGGGCAACCATGTGCGCGGTCTGCAAAAGGCGGTCAACGATGCCGAGGAACTGGTGGCCCTGATGGCCGTCGCCCCAGAAACCTCTGTCGCGAAGAAGCCTGAAGCCGCCTTGCCGCCTCGCGCGGCAGCATTGGCGTTCAACCATGTGGATTATGGCTACGATGGGGCTGAAACACCGCTTTTCACCAATCTGGATATCGCCATTCCTGAGGGCCAGAAAGTCGGATTGGTTGGGCGGTCTGGTTCAGGCAAGACCACTTTCGTGAAGCTGATCCAGCGGATTCACGAGATCAATGACGGCAGCATCACATTGGGCGGCGTCGATATCGCGCGCGTTCCCCTGGAGGTGCTGCGCCAACACATCGCGCTTGTCCCGCAAGAGCCTGTGTTGTTTCACCGCTCTTTGGCCGAGAACATCGCCTACGCCCGTCCCGGCGCGTCGATTCAGGATGTCCGGGAGGCTGCTGAGCGCGCAGGGGCACTCGACTTTATCGAGCGGCTGCCCAAAGGCTTTGGCACGAAGGTGGGGGAGCGGGGCGTCAAACTTTCGGGGGGAGAGCGGCAGCGGGTCGCCATCGCGCGCGCCTTTTTGTCGAACGCGCCGGTTCTGATCATGGATGAGGCGACATCTTCGCTCGATTCAGAGGCGGAGGCCAAGGTTGCGCAGGCCGCAGAGCGGCTGATGGAGGGGCGCACGACTTTGGTGATTGCCCACCGTTTGGCGACGGTCGAACGGATGGACCGCATCCTCGTCTTTGATCGTGGACGGATCGTCGAAGACGGCACGCCTTTGGAGCTCATGGCACGCAAAGACGGCCTCTACCGTGCCCTGCGCGCCCGGCAAGCTTTGGTAGGGTGCCTTGTTGCGAAGATCGAATCCGGTGGGCGGCGTCGGCGGACGCAGATGTTCACGGAGATGTTGTCACACTACCTTTTTGATAATCGCTACGGCCGCCCGGGCAAGGGGAATGATAAAGGCAATGTCGAAGGTCTGGTGGGCTGGTCCCGGCGCAACCTGATGGTGCCGCTGCCGGAATTCCCTGATCTGGACAGCTTCAATAACTGGCTCGAAGAACAATGTTTGGCACGGCAGTCGGCTGTCTTGCATGGGCACCGGGAGACGATCGGCGAACGGCTGAAGCGAGATCTGGCCGTCATGTCGCCACTGCCCGCAACGCCTTACCAAGCCTGCCACAAGGCAACGGGCCGGGTCAGCTCCCAATCTCTGGTGCGCTACAAATCCAATGATTACTCGGTTCCCAGCACCTATGGCTTACGGGAGGTGACGATCCGTGCGTTTGTGGATGTGGTCGAGATCGGCTGTGGTGGTGGGGTCATCGCCCGGCACGCCCGCTGCTACGAGCGCGAACAAATGATCTTCGACCCTGTGCATTACTTTGCCCTTCTGGAGACGAAGCCTGGGGCCTTGGACCAGGCCGCCCCTTTAGTCGATTGGGAGATGCCCGACGAACTGCAAACCCTGCGTCCCCTGATGACCTTCTACAATACCGAACGCCCCCATTCTTCCCTTGAGCATCGAACGCCGAGGGAGGCATATTGGCACGGTCGAGAACAGAAATTGGCAGCATGAAACTTAAACCGGATACACCTTAGAAACGCTGCCAAGCTGTCCGGAAAACTGGGACCACTTCAGATGGCGATCGCCGCCGGCATTGGTCAGATGATGACAAACTGCGTATGCTTTATCGGCCACCGCCAGGCGTCAGCCACGGCGCGGCGGCATGGCATTTGCCGATCACTGCTGACAACCTGGCGGCGGCAGTATCGAAACGGTGAGCTTGGTTCTTCTCGCCCGGTATCGTTCACGCCAGTACCGGGCAGCCCTTGCTGACAAGCTGGCATGGAAACGAGCAAGACGACCCAAGCCTTTCCTTCTCGGTCAGAACGCAAAGTTGAAAGATCTTGGGCTTTCAATCCCCTGCATATAAACTCGAACAGGTGTTGCGGTGACCGGCTGAATCCATCACCCCTAATTTTCGGGAGGATTACCGGGTCACAATCAATTTGAACCAGTCAGATGAGGCTGCTCATCACCGATTACCCAAAGGACTAAAAAAGAGAGGAGTGCAAACATTGAAGCAACATAGAGCACCATCTGAAAATCAAGCGCACTTGCGATCACACCGACTGCTGGCCCGCCAACCAAACCACCAGCGAATAGAATGTTCCAATAGTGAGCCGTTGCAGTTGCTTGGTTACCTTTGGCACAGGATTGTACGTAGGTAATACCGAGACTGGCAAATAATCCATAGTAAAGCCCTTCCAACGTGGCCCCCAGCAGCAGTTGAGGAAAAGTTTCTATGTTGGCAAGAAATGCCGTCGCCACAACTGCAAGTAGTGATGTTGTGAGCAATGATGCACGCATACCAAGCCATACAATCAGTACCGGTGTCGAAAAAACAGCAACCACCTCGACTAGCGTCTTAATCGCGAATGATACGCCAGGCGAGTAGTTTGGGAGCCCAGCCTCCCTAACGTAAAATAGTGGAAGAGCAGTAAAGGATAAAGAGTTCACTAACGATAAGAGAAATACAAACAGAAGCGCAGCTTTCAAAGACCGGCTGGAGGAATAATCGTAAATCTCATTTTGAATTGGACCTTCGGCAGCAACAAGTCTTGCATTTCTCGGGATTCCCTTGACCCAAAGTAGTAGCCAGCCTACCCCCAGTACAGCACAAAATACAAACACGTGTACTCGCCCAAGAGTATTCGCAACAAAAAAACTGATAGCAGGCCCTACCATCCATCCGGCAGAAGTCGCGGCTCGCATGTATGCATTTAGGCGGTCGTGGGTCAAACCTCCCTCCCGCATAAAGGCCATACCCAATGAGAACATTGTGGAAATCCCACTAGAACCCAGACCAAAACCCACCGCAGCAACCGTAAAGATTGAAAAAATGGCAGGAAATACCGCCACGCTTATCGTTGCTAGAAGGTATCCCCCTATCGCAATGCCTACGAACCAGAATGCTTCCTGACCTGAATCCAATCGTTTTGCGAAAGCCCTATTGGAAATCATCGTTGTTGAAACGGTGAAGCCATGCTGGCGCAGAAGCTTCTGATAGTCATGTGAACAATATTGCGACCCGCGATCCGTATGATGAATGCAGCCTTTGGGCGGCGCCCGGAAAGCTATGGCCATGTTCAATGCTCGGATCGCTAAGTCGCGTTTCATGCGATTGCTGACTGCCCAGCCGATCACCCGCCGAGAATGCAGGTCAAGAATAACAGCCAGGTAGAGCCATCCTTCTCGCGTCCAGACATAGCTGATGTCGCCCGCCCACTTCTGGTTCGGTTGATCGGCGTGGAAGTCCCGGTTCAGCAGGTTTGGCCCGATGTTGAACGCATGGTTGCTGTCCGTCGTGACCTTGTATTTCTTCGATCTTTCGACCCGGATGCCGTTCTCGCGCATCAAGCGGCCCACACGGCGATGACCGACGTCCAGACCGATTTCCTTCAACTCTTCGGTCATTCGCGGCCTGCCGTAGCTACCAAGGCTCAGGCGGGACTGTTCTTTGATGTGTGCAAGCGTGACCATATCAGATCGTTGTCTGCGACTGGCAGGGCGACTACGGAAGGCCCGCAAGCCACGTGTGCTGACGCCAACGACACTGCATAAACGGTTGGCTGGAAAATGGTTCCTGTGTTCCTCGACAAACCTAAATCTCATTGCTTTAGGCCCGCGAAGAACTGGGTGGCCTTTTTTAGGATTTCCCTCTCCTCCTTGAGAAGCCGGATCTCTCGTCGAAGCCGCTCATTCTCTTTGGCGAGGTCTAAATCCTCTTGTGAAACCACCTTCGTGTCTCGGTGTGCTGTGATCCATTTGTTCAGCGTCGACATGCCAACGCCCAGATCATCAGCCACCTGCTTGCGCGTCAACCCGCTGGTCAGCGCAATACGCACTGCATCTTGGCGAAATTCGTCCGTCCGTTTCAGTCCCATAGTCAGTCTCCTTTGTTCCAGTAAAGGCTATCAAAGGAGCGGCATCAAACCGTGACACGTCCAGTGCCGACGTTGAGTACATTAGCGACAAAGATGGCGACCTCTACTATATGTTTGATTTTGAGGCGTATTTCGTATAATTGTAGATTCATTCCCCATTTCCGCCCTTCGCGTCTGATCACTTCCTCTCAGCCAACCATGTTTTCTGCCAGAGGTAATAGGCCGATTGGCTGATCGGCGGACCTTCCAGAACCGCAAGGGTTTTCCATATTCTTGTCCCTTTGTACCCTGCCTCGATCATTTGGATAGCGACTGCTTTGCGCAGGTCTGTCATGCTCGGTTTGCGCCCCAAGCGTTGGCCACGGGCCTTGGCCTCTTGCAGTGCGATCTTGGTGCGGTCCGAGAAGCCTTTGCGGTCGAGGCGGTTGAGGGCGGTCAGCAGAGTGTCGATTTGGGATTGCCAATCGTTTCGGCTGTCGAATGCCTCATCAAGGCAGCGGATCTGAATGCCCAACTCCCTCGCAGCTTCCACAGTGGCGGCGATGCCTTGTGTTGAGAGGTTGAGGGCGCTCAGAGACGGGGCGATGAGTTCCGAATTCGCGCTCATGGAGTAGAGCCAGACGGGCGGTGCATTTGGCTCTTCGGGATTGGTCGTGAAAATCCGGTCCGTCGGAATACCTTCAGATGCAAGCCGTGCAATCGCGACCTGCCGATCCTCCGCGTTTCGCATTCCAGAGATCACGCCATAGCGATTTTCGGACATCGGAGACCTTTCGGAGAGAGCTGAAAACGGAGCGTGTTCGTGTTGGACCTGCGAAACATCTACTACATCTTGTGTTTCAGAATGTTCTTGACACTAAGATGCACTCTTATGGTCCAATGACAGACATATTGGGGAAATTGGTGGAGTCGATCGGGATCGAACCGACGACCTCGTCATTGCGAACGACGCGCTCTCCCAACTGAGCTACGACCCCACTTGTGCCGATGATTTGAACTTTTTGCGCCGGGATGTCAAGCACCCCGGCGTGGAAAGCTCAGGCGGGCAATTTGCCATTCTGCTCTACGAAAGCGACAATGTCACGGGCCGGGCGCGCACCGGCGATGCGGGCCACTTCCTTGCCGCCCTGATAGAGGATCAGCGCCGGAATGCCCCGGATGCCGTTTTTCATCGACACGGTCGGGTACTCCTCGGTGTTGATCTTGGCAAAGCGCGCCTTGCCTTTCAGCGCCTCGGCGGCCTTCGCGAACTCCGGCGCCATCATCCGGCACGGCCCACACCACGGCGCCCAGAAATCGACGAGCACCGGAAGATCGTCCTTTTTCGACAGCGCATTCAGCGTCTTCGGATCCAATTCCGACACTTTCCCTGCCATCAAAGGCTCGCCACAGGTGCCGCATTTCGGCCCGGCCGAAAGCTTTGCCACAGGTACACGGTTGACCTGACCACAAGTCGGACAGGCCAGTTTTACATCGGTCTTGTCAAGAATGGCGGCCATGGCCTGCCTCCTTTTCATATTCATGTTAAAGAATATATGTACCCTGACGGAACCCGGTTCAAGAGACCAAAATGACACCTTTCCGAGACATCGCCCCCGCCGAGCAGGCCCGCCTGCGCGAAGCCTACGCCGATGAGATGGCGCGGCAAACCAATACCTGTTCGATGGATGAGAAAATCGCGCGGTTCAACGCATGGCTTGAGCCGCAGGGCATCTCGTTTTCCGAAGACGACCTGCGGCCCAAGAGCCGCTGATCATTCCGCCGCTTCGATATAGCTTTCGGGCGGCGGGCAGAGGCAGATCAGGTTGCGGTCGCCATAGGCGTTATCGACTCGCCCGACCGGCGGCCAGTATTTGTCGACACGGAACGCGCCCGGCGGGAAACAGCCCTGTTCGCGCGGATAGGGACGATCCCAGTCGGCGACCAGATCGTTCACCGTATGCGGCGCGTGTTTCAACGGGTTGTTGTCCTGCGGCAGCTCTCCCGCCTCGATCTGCGCGATCTCGTGACGGATCGACAACATCGCCTCGCAGAACCGATCCAACTCGGCTTTCGTCTCGCTTTCCGTCGGCTCAATCATCAGGGTGCCCGGCACCGGGAAAGACATGGTCGGCGCGTGAAAACCACTGTCGATCAGGCGCTTGGCGATGTCATCGACACTCACATCCGTGGTCTTCTCAAACCCGCGCGGATCGACGATGCATTCATGCGCGACACGGCCCTGTTTGCCTTTGTAAAGCACCGGGAAAGCGTCGTTCAGACGCGCCGCGATATAGTTGGCGTTCAAGATCGCCACCTTCGTCGCCTGCGTCAGACCCGCGCCGCCCATGAGCATACAGTAGGCCCAGGAGATCGGCAGGATCGAGGCGGAGCCAAAACTCGCGCCCGAGACCGGGCCAATGTCGCCCGAACCGTCAGGGGCACCGGGAAGGAAGCGGGCAAGATGCGCCTTGACCCCGATCGGCCCCATGCCGGGACCGCCGCCACCATGCGGGATACAGAAGGTCTTGTGCAGGTTGAGGTGCGACACGTCGGAGCCGATCTCACCCGGTTTTGCGAGCCCCACCAAAGCGTTGAGGTTCGCGCCGTCGAGATAGACCTGCCCGCCATGGTCGTGCGTGATCTTGCAGACCTCTTTCACCGTCTCCTCGAACACCCCGTGGGTCGAAGGATAGGTGATCATGCAGGCCGCGAGTTTGTCTCCGGCCGCTTCGGCCTTGGCGCGGAAATCGTCCAGATCAATGTCGCCATTCCCGGCGGTTTTCACCACCACGACTTTGAGGCCGACCATCTGCGCGGAGGCCGGGTTGGTGCCATGGGCGGACATCGGAATGAGGCAGATATTCCGCCCGCCCTGCCCGTTCGCGCGGTGATAGGCCTGAATGGTCAAAAGGCCCGCATATTCACCCTGCGCGCCCGAGTTCGGCTGCATCGACATCGCGTCATAACCGGTGATCTCGCACAGCTTCGCGGAGAGATCGTCGATCATATAGCGATAGCCCTCGGACTGGTCCTCCGGCGCGTAGGGGTGGATCGCGTTGAACTCCGGCCAGGTGATCGGCATCATCTCAACGGCTGCGTTGAGCTTCATCGTGCAAGACCCAAGCGGGATCATCGCCCGATCCAAGGCCAGATCGCGGTCGGCAAGGCGGCGCATATAGCGCATCATCTCGCCCTCGGCCCGGTTCATGCCGAAAATCGGATGTTCGAGATAGGCGGTTTTGCGGAGAAGCGCCTCCGGGAAGCCAAGCCCCGGAAAGCCTTTCGGCACCTTCGCCTCATGCCCGAAGGCGCGCCAGACTTTCGCGATCACCTCGTCATCGGCCATCTCATCCATGGCGATGGCGATGCGATCCTTGCCCACTTTGCGCAGGTTCAGCCCCTCGGCCACGGCAGAGCGCAAGATGACACCCTGCATCGCACCAACCTCGACCGTGATCGTGTCATAGAAGGCCTCGGGTGCAACTTTGAAGCCCTCGGCCTTAAGCCCCTCGGCGAGTTTCACGGCTTTCGCATGGATTTGTTCGCCAATGGCGCGCAGCCCGGCGGGGCCATGGAACACGGCGTAGAACGACGCCATGACGGCAAGCAAAGCCTGCGCCGTACAGACGTTCGACGTGGCCTTTTCGCGGCGGATATGTTGTTCGCGGGTCTGGAGCGACAGGCGATAGGCGCGGTTACCGCTCGCATCGACGGAGACGCCGACAATCCGCCCCGGCATGGAGCGTTTCATCTCGTCCTTGCAGGACATGAACGCGGCATGCGGACCGCCAAACCCCATGGGAACACCAAAGCGCTGCGCAGAGCCGACAGCAATATCGGCATCCATCGCGCCCGGTTCCTTGAGCATGGTCAGCGCCATGAGATCGGTCGCAAGGATCGCGACGGCTTTCGCCTCATGCAGCGCAGTGATCTGGTCGGTGAAGTCCGTGACCGCGCCGAAGGTGCCCGGATATTGGAAGATCGCGCCAAAGACTTTGCCGGGGTTGAGATCGGCAGGATCGCCCTTGATGATCTCGATCCCCAAGGGGGCCGCGCGCGTCTCGATCACGGCGATATTTTGCGGATGGCAGTTCTTATCCACAAAAAAGGCGCCCATTTTTGATTTCGCCACACGCTGCGCCATGGTCATCGCCTCGGCGCAGGCGGTGGCTTCATCCAACAGAGAGGCGTTGGCGACCGGAAGCCCCGTGAGGTCCGACACCATGGTTTGGAAATTCAAAAGCGCTTCCAGACGCCCCTGCGCGATCTCCGGCTGGTAGGGCGTATAGGCCGTATACCACGCCGGATTTTCCAAGATATTGCGCTGGATCGCGGGGGGCGTGGCCGTCCCGTAAAACCCCTGCCCGATGAGCGAGGTCATCACGAGGTTCTTCTTGGCCACCTTGCGGATATGGCCCAGGACCTCATGCTCGGTCATCGGTGCCCAGTCGAGCGGACTCATCTGGCGGATCGCCATCGGCACGGTTTCGTCGATCAACGCATCGAGCGAGCGCGCGCCGATCACCTTCAGCATCTCGTCCATCTCCGCAGGAGAGGGGCCGATGTGACGGCGGTTGGCGAAATCATAGGGGTTATAGGTCGACGGGGTATAGGCCACGATCTGCGTTCCTCAGCCGATAAAGTCTTTGTATTCCGCTTCCGACATAAAGTCGTCGAGCGCGGACATGTCCTCGATCTTCATCTTGAAGAACCACGCATCGCCCATCGGGTCTTCGCCCACCTTGCCCGGATCGTCAGCGAGCGGCGAGTTCACTTCGACGATCTCGCCATCGAGCGGCGCCAGGATGTCGGAGGCGGCTTTCACGCTTTCGATCACCACAACCTCGTCGTCCTTCGACACGGTGGCGCCCTCTTCCGGCAGTTCGACGAACACCACGTCGCCCAGTTGCTCGGCGGCATGTTCGGTGATGCCGACAACGATCAGGTCGTCCTCGACGCGGAGCCATTCGTGTTCTTCGGTGAATTTGATATCAGCGGCCATAGTTTGGTCCCTATAGAGTTTAGCGTTTGTAAGTGGAGGTGCGGAACGGCATCGGCGCGACCGTCACGGGAAGACGTTTACCGCGCAGTTCCGCAAAGATTTCGGTGCCGTTTTCAGAAAGTGAGACGGGCAGATAACCCATGGCGACGGGGCGTTCGACCGAGGGGCCGAAGCCGCCGGAAGTGATCTCGCCGATCTGGTCGGCACTCTCGGCGGTTGCATAAAGCGGCGTGCCTTCGCGCATCGGCGCGCGGCCCTGAGGCAAGAGGCCCACGCGTTTGCGCTCTGCCCCACCCAGCAACTCCGAGAGGATGCGCTCCGCCCCGGGAAAACCGCCTTCGCGCGCGCCACCGGAGCGGCGGACCTTCTGGATGGACCAGGCGATATTGGCCTCGACCGGCGAGGTGGTGGTGTCGATGTCATGGCCGTAAAGGCAGAGCCCGGCTTCCAATCGCAGGCTGTCGCGCGCGCCAAGCCCGATGGGCTCAACCTCGTCCATCGCGACAAGTTTCTCTGCGACGTCAGACGCAAGCCCGGCGGGGATCGAAATTTCGAACCCGTCCTCGCCGGTATAGCCGGAGCGCGAAATCCACCATTCGACGGTATCGACGGTGATCCGCACCGAATCCATGAATTTCAACTCCGCGACCAGCGGCACCAGACGCGCCAGCGCCACCTCGGCCATCGGGCCTTGCAGCGCCAAAAGCGCGCGGTCGGTGATTTCGGTGACCGTCACATGATCCGGCAGGGTGGCGTTCAGATGCGCGATGTCTTCCGCCTTGCAAGCGGCATTGACCACAAGGAAAAGCCCGTCTCCGGTGTTCGAAATCATTAAATCGTCGAGAATACCGCCGGTCTCATTGGTGAAAATCCCATAGCGTTGCCGCGCCGATTTCAGCCCAAGAACATCAACAGGAACAATGCGTTCCAGCGCCAGAGCCAGTGCCTCGAACCCCTCAGGCGAGGCGAGCATCACCTGCCCCATATGCGACACGTCGAACAGCCCGGCAGACGCGCGCGTGTGCAGATGCTCCTTCATCACGCCCAGCGGATATTGCACCGGCATCTCATAGCCCGCGAACGGCACCATCTTGGCGCCTTGCGCGAGGTGAAATTCATAAAGCGGCGTGCGGTTCAGGTCAGTCGTCAGATCGGTCATAGCGTCCCTTTGCATCTCGCCGACGCAGCTCGGCATCGTGACACAGGTGTCCCTGCGGATGCCCCCTCTGTCTTGGTGCCTGAGATCGTTATCCCTTCGGCGGAGGCAAAACCCTCTCTCTCCAGAGTGTTGACCGCACGAAGGTCCGTTTACCTGAGAGTTTCCCGGGGCGGTTGCTCCTTCGGTAGGGGAGACCCTTCTCCCAACGCACGATTTTCGGCGACGTTATGCGAGGGCAGGATTCGGGGCAAGCCGGAAATATTTCCGATAGGAAACTTACGACATTTCGACAGTAAAAAGCCGCCATGCGGGATTTTCCGAGGCGGCCTTTTGTGTATTTTTGAACAGATGCGCTTAAAGCGTCGGCTTGTTTTGCATCAACGGCAGAACATTGGACATATCCGGACCATGCGCCATTCCGGTCACGGCCTTGCGCAGCGGCATGAAGAGCCCCTTGCCTTTGCGCCCAGTCGCCTCTTTCACAGCCGTCGTCCAGTCTTTCCAGCTCTCGGCTGTGTAGGGCGGTTCGGGCAGCATGGCGAAAGCCTCGGCGATGAAGTCTTTATCCTCGTCATCCACCAGCGGCTCGGCACCGTCGCGGAACAGCTCCCACCACCCGGCCATATCGGCTTTGACGGTGATGTTCTCACGCACGACGGTCCAGAACGGCTCTGCGATCTCGGCGGGCACGCCAAGGGCTGCCACATCTTCGGCAACCTCAGAGAAGGGCTTCGAATGGTTGATCTGCGAGGTCAGAGCAAAGAGATCCTGACTGTCGAATTTCGTGGGCGCAGCACCGAATTGCGACAGATCGAATCCTTCGATCAGCTCGTCCATCGAGGTACGCAGTTCGACCGGCTGCGACGAGCCAAGCCGCGCCATCAGCGACAAAAGCGCCATCGGCTCAACGCCTTGCGCCCGCAGGTCACGCAGGGACAAGGTGCCGAGACGTTTCGACAAGGCCTCGCCATGCGGGCCAGTCAGAAGCGAGTGGTGCGCAAAGGACGGCACGGTGCCGCCAAGTGCTTCGATGATCTGGATCTGCGTCGCCGTGTTGGTGACGTGGTCCGCGCCTCGCACGATGTTGGTCACACCGAAGTCGATGTCATCGCAGACGGAGGCGAGCGTATAGAGGAACTGACCATCGGCACGGATCAGAACCGGATCGGAGACGGAGGCGGCGTCGATGGAGATCGGCCCCAGAATGCCGTCTTCCCAGTCGATCCGTTGCTGATCGAGCTTGAAGCGCCACACACCATTGCCGCGCTCGGCGCGCAGCTTGTCTTTCTCTTCGTCCGTGAGCGCCAAAGCGGCCCGGTCATAAACCGGCGGCTTGCCCATATTGAGCTGTTTCTTGCGCTTCAGGTCCAGTTCGGTCGGCGTCTCGAACGCCTCGTAGAACCGGCCCTTGTCACGCAGCTCCTGCGCCGCTTCCTCGTAACGGTCCAGACGCTCGGACTGCTTCTCAAACCGATCCCAGGTAAAGCCCAGCCATTCGAGATCTTCGAGCACGCCATCGGCATATTCCTGCGTCGAGCGCACCTGATCCGTATCGTCGAGACGCAGGATGAACTGCCCGCCCGCTTTCCGCGTCAGCAGATAGTTGAACAGCGCCGAGCGCAGGTTGCCGATATGGATAAAGCCCGTGGGAGAGGGCGCGAAACGTGTGACGATCATTTTCTGTCTCCTGTTGCGCTCCCTCTTTCATATCACGCCTCAAGAGTCCATATCGGGTGCAGTCTGACACAGGAAATCACGGAAATTCGAATGGGAACCGCCGCCATGACATCACCGCTTCTCGAGGCCTGCGCCCCCGATCTCGATGTGATCGAGGACATCGCGCGGACGACCATGTCCGATCTGCCCCCGGCATTCAAAGTGCTTGCCTCGAACGTGGCGCTGACCGTGATGGATTTCGCGCCCGAAGATTTGCTGGCCGAGATCGGCATCGAGGACCCGTTCGAGTTGACCGGGCTTTATACCGGCATTCCGATGACCGAGAAATCCACGATGGATCAGCCGATGTCCCCCGACACGATCTGGCTGTTCCGTCGTCCGATCCTCGATGAATGGTGCGCGCGGGGCAATGTGACCTTGGCGCAGATGGTGGCCCATGTCACCGTGCATGAGCTTGCACATCACTTCGGCTGGTCGGACGAGGACATCGCCACGATTGATAAATGGTGGGAATACGACTGACAGGCACCACCTGACGCAAATGTCATTCGCCACCCGGCTCTCTGTGCTATCCTCTTGGGAAATCAATTCCGAAACCGGCCATTTCAACCCCGGAGGACGCATCCATGAAGACTTCTCACCCGACCAGCCCTCATCTGTCCCGCCGCCACCTTTTGCTGGGTGCCGCCAGCCTGCCCATGGCCACGGCCCTGCCCTTTGCCGCCCGTGCCGAAGCGCCGATGATGGGCGCGGGCATGGCCCCTTACCGCCGTTTCAAACTCGGGGCGTTCGAGGTCACGACGCTCCTGGCGGGCACCCGCACCGTACCCGATCCGCATACGATCTTTGGCCTCAACGCCACAGACGAGGAATTTGCCGCCGCCTCCGAGGCTAATTTCATCCCGCCCGAGGCCGCGCAATTCTTTTTCACGCCGACACTCGTGAACACCGGTTCCGAACTGATCCTGTTCGATACCGGGCTTGCGCCGGATGGCATCGTCGCGGCGTTGGCCGCCGCCGGGTACACGCCCGATCAGGTCGACCGCGTGGTCATCACCCATATGCATGGCGACCACATCGGCGGGATTTATGCCGAGGCCCCGGTCTTCGCCAATGCCGCCTATTCCACAGGCTCCGTGGAAATGGATTACTGGGATATGTCCGGCAATGACGGCTTCGAGGCCAAGATCCGCCCACTTCAGGACCAGTTCGACCTGCTCGAAGAGGGTTCCGAAGTGGCCTCCGGCATCACCGCTATGGAAGCTTTCGGCCACACCCCCGGTCACATGGCCTTTCATCTCGAAAGCGAAGGCAAACGCCTGATCCTCGGCGCGGATTTCGCCAATCATTACGTCTATTCGCTCGCCCATCCCGACTGGGAGGTGCTCTATGACGTCGACAAACCCACCGCAGCCCAGACCCGGCGCAAGCTGCTCGACATGATGGCCGCCGACCGCGTCCCCTTCATCGGCTATCACATGCCCTTCCCCGCTCTGGGCTATGTGCGCGCGCAAGACAGCGTTTTCGAATATGTCCCCGCCAGCTATCAAACCATGATCGAGAGCTGATCAAAGCCTGAGCGTTCGGGCTCGGTGTTGCGCAAAAACCAGACGCCGGACCTGAACCATCTGCGTTCCATCGGGGCTGTTAACGCTACCCGGGGTAGGCTAGGGTCGCGAAGCATGTGAATCATGCCCCTGACATAAACCTCGGGTACAGGCTTCGGGCAGATAGAGTACGGTTGGCAAAAATGGTCCAGATTCTGACAATTACACTGAACCCGACGGTGGACCTCTCCACCGCCACGCCCGCCGTCAGCGCCGGCCCCAAGCTGCGCTGTACCAACCCGGAGGCCGATCCGGGCGGCGGCGGCATCAACGTGTCGCGCGCGATCAAATTCCTCGGCGGCGAAAGCACCGCCTTCACCGCAGTGGGCGGCGAAACCGGTGCGACTCTCCTGCGGCTTCTGGCCGAGGAACATGTGCGCTTCACCGCCTTCTCCGTCACCGGCGGCGCCACCCGGCAATCCATCGCCGTGACCGAACAGGAGACCGGCAAGCAATATCGCTTCGTCATGCCCGGGCCGTATTGGCATCACGAGATGGTGGACGAATCTCTCAACGCCATCGTGCAGGCCGCACCTCTGGGCGGTGTCGTCGTGCTCTCCGGCTCGCAACCGCCGGGCGTGCCGATGGATTACCCCGCGCGCCTGTCGCGGGCGCTTGCGGCCAAGGGTGTCCAGCTTTTCGTCGACACTTCCGGCAAGCCGCTGCATGAGCTGACCAAGAACCCCGCGAACCCCTATGTGCTGCGGATGGACGATGTCGAGGCCGAAGACCTTGCGGGGCGCAAACTCCCGACGCGCAAGGACACCGCCGATTTCGCCAGTGAACTCGTGGCGCGCGGTGTGGCGGAAAACGTCATCGTCGCCCGGGGCGCCGACGGGTCGACCCTGGTGAACAAGGACGGGCGCTGGCACGCCTCGCGCGCCATTTCCGCCGAAGAGGTGGTCTCCCCCGTGGGTGCGGGCGACAGTTTCGTCGGCGCGTTTTCTCTCGCGCTTACCCGTGGTAACACGATGCAGGAAGCGCTGCACTTCGGGACCACGGCGGCCTCTTCCGCCGTGATGTCCCCAGGCACGCAACTTTGCACCAAAGCGCAGGTCGACCAGCTTCTGCCCGGCTGCGAACTGGTCGATCTCTGAACCCGTTACGCGCCCTCAGCGGAGGCCAGCGCCAGCCCGTCGACCACCGCCGTGAAGGCTTCCCCCCGCAGCGCACGAGCAGCGGGCAACACGGTCTCGCAGGCCTTTTCCACCACATGCATCAGAGACGACCCGCCCACGTAAACCACGGCCCCCACCGCCTCCGGTGACAGGGCCGCACGGCTCAACGTCTCCGAAATCGCCTCCTCAAGCTCGGCGCGATACGCGGCAAGATCTTCGGCCAAAGCCTCCGGCGTCAGCCCCGCAGACAGGCCCTTTTCCAACAAAGACAGGTCGATCTCCGCCGCCTTGCCGCCGTTCGCCACGATCTTCGCCGCCTCGACCGCGAAGGCCACGTCATGGCCCAGCTCCGCCTCGATCACCTCGACCAGCCGCCCGAGCTTCTCAGGCTCGACCGCGTGGCGTTCGAGATCGCGCACTTTCATCAGGGTCTCGCGGGTGTAGAGAAACGGAATTTTCTGCCAACTCGCCAGATCGTTAAAAATCTGCGTCGGCATCGGCAAAAGCCCCTCGCCCAGCGTGCGCGTGAGTTGTGATCCCATACCAAGAAGCGGCATGGCATGAGCCAGACTCAGCGCCCGGTCGAAATGCGTGCCGCCCAGACGAATACCATGGGAGGCGAGAATCTCGACCTGCCCTTTGTCTTTGCGAAACAGGGTAAAATCCGAGGTGCCGCCGCCGATGTCGACCACCAGCCCGATCTCACCGGGTTTCAGATCCTGAGAGGCCAGCGCCGCCGCCTCGGGTTCCGCCATGAAGCGGATGCGTGTGAACCCGGCCATCTCATAGGCCTCACGCAGATCGCGTTCCGCCTGCGCATCGCGATCCGGATCTTTCGAATGGAAATGCACCGGGCGACCGGACACGACGCCCGTGACCGGCTGGCGAAGTTGATCTTCGGTGCGCTGTTTCAGCGTCGCAAGGAACTGCGCGATGACCTCCAGAAGGCTCTGGCGTTTGCCACCAATGGGACGGGTTTCGCGCAGAAGCGGCGTACCGAGAACGGATTTGAGCGCCCGCATGTAGCGGCCTTCCTCGCCGTCGATCAGCGCCCTGTTTGCCGCCGATCCAAGCCGCATATTGCCGCGCGGATCGAAAAACACCGCCGTGGGCAGGGTTTTCTCACCGGGCTCCAGCTCCACAAGCCAAGGCGTGCCGTTGACCGCAAGGCCCAGCGCAGAATTCGAGGTGCCGAAGTCGATGCCAACCGTGAGTTCCATAGCGCGCCTCCTTATCAGAAAGCGCGCTGTCTAACGATCCCCTTGCGCAAGGACAAGAGGCCATCGTGACAGCCTCCTCGCGCTAAGGTTAATCAGATTAAGGTTAATGCGAGGAAGAGAGGCGTCGTGAGGTCCGTCGACAGGGCAACCGTGAAAGGATCAACTCGGGTCGCGCCAGCGGCTTGCGATCGGGTAGCGACGATCCAACCAGAAGGCGCGCGGCGTCAGGCGGGTGCCCGGCGCGGATTGGAAGCGTTTATACTCGGAGATATAAAGCAGATGCTCCACGCGTTTCACGGTCGCCCGGTCAAAGCCTGCCTCCACCAGATCGGCCACGCTTTCCTCGCGGTCCACCAGACCTTCGAGGATCGCATCGAGCACCTCATAGGGCGGCAGGCTGTCGTCATCGCGCTGATCGGGGCGCAGTTCCGCCGAGGGCGGTTTGTCGATGATCGTGACGGGGATGACCTCGCCCTCCGGGCCTTTCATCCAATCGCGATGGTTCGCGTTGCGCCAGCGGCATTGCTCGAAGACGCGCGTTTTGTAGAGGTCTTTGATCGGATTATAGCCGCCATTCATATCGCCATAAATCGTGCAATAGCCGACCGCGACCTCAGATTTATTGCCTGTTGTCAGCAACATAGAGCCGAACTTATTGGACAGCGCCATGAGCAAAAGCCCGCGAAGGCGCGACTGGATGTTTTCCTCGGTCGTATCAAACGGCAGATCGCCAAAGATCGGCGCGAGCGTGTCGGTGATCGCATCGCGGCCCTGAGAAATCGGCACGAAATCGTAGCGACAGCCCAGACGATTGGCGATGTCCTTGGCGTCATCCAGCGAGCCTTGGGACGTGTATTCCGACGGCAGCATGACGCAATGCACGTTCTCCGCCCCCAGCGCATCGGTTGCAATCGTGGCGACAATCGCCGAGTCGATGCCGCCCGAGAGGCCCAGAACCACCTTCTTGAACCCGGTTTTGCCAAGATAATCGCGCAGGCTCTCGACCATGGCGCGATAGTCCTGCTCCCATTCGTCGGGCTGATGGGTGATCTCGCCAGCCTCGGCGACCCATTTGCCGTCTTCCTTGACGAAATCGACATGGCGCAGCTCTTCGGCAAAGGCGGGTAGGATATGCGCCGGTTTGCCGTGACGATTAAGCACGAAAGAGCCGCCGTCGAAAACCTGATCGTCCTGCCCGCCGACCATATTCAGGTACACCAGCGGCACGTCATTCTCGACCACACGCGACACCATATGCGTGAGCCGCGTGTTGAATTTGTTGCGATAATAGGGCGAGCCGTTGGGCACGATCAGAATCTCCGCCCCGCTTTCGACCTGCGCCTCTGCGACGTCCTCGTACCAGGCATCTTCGCAGATCGGCGAGCCGATGCGCAGCGGGCCGATGGCATAGGGGCCTTCGATGGGACCGGAGGCAAAGAGGCGTTTCTCGTCGAAAACCTTGTAATTCGGCAGGTGATGTTTGCGCAACACCTGCTTGACGCGACCCTCGGCCAGAATCCAATAGCCGTTGTAGAGCGCGTCACCATAGAAATACGGCGCACCCAGACCAATCGCTGGGCCATCGACTGTCAAAGCCGCGAGTTCTTCTGCCTTGGCCATGGCCGTGTTCACCAAAACCGGCTTCATCACCAGATCCTGCGGCTGATAGCCAATGAGGAACAGCTCCGGGAAAACGATCATATCCGCGCCCGCCGCCTTGGCCTCGGCATGGGCGTCACGCACCTGCTCCGCATTGGCGTCGATCGCGCCCACGGTCGGATTGAGCTGGGCAAGGGTAAGGCGGAAAGTCTCGGTCATGGCACTCATGCTTTCTGGCCGCTCGGGCGTCCTGATATATCACGTCCTGATTTAGCAGAATGACGCCTAAGGGAAAGCCGGTCACGGGAAAAACATTTGAAGCCCGCAGTCCAAGCCCCTAGTCTGGCGCCGACCGAAGCCGCCCACCTCGGCGCGAGAGCACCCAAGGCAGGCACCGGACCGAATTATCTGGGATGGGACAGATTACAGTGACACGGATGCGCATTACGCTGACCGCGGCGACCCTGATCGGGCTGTCGAACCTGACGGCAACACCACTTCTGGCACAGGACGACCGCCCAGTGGAAACCCACCAGTTCGACGAAGGCGGGATTTACGAAGGCACCTTCAAGGACGGGTTGCAGGACGGGGTCGGCACCTACCGCTTGCCGAACGGGTTCGAATACACCGGCGAATGGGTGATGGGCGAGATCAAGGGACAGGGCCTCGCGCGGTTCACCGACGGCTCGGTCTATGAGGGCGCTTTCGCCAAGGGCAAACCCGACGGATTCGGCAAAATCACCTATGCCGATGGCGGCACCTACGAAGGCGACTGGGTCGCGGGCGAGGCCACCGGGTCGGGTGTGGCGGTCTATGCCAATGGCGTGAAATACGAAGGCGGGTTTCTCGCCGCCAAACATCACGGCCAGGGCCGGATGCAAAGCCCGACGGGTTATGTCTACGAAGGCGCCTGGGTCAATGGCGTCAAGGAGGGCAAGGGCAAGATCACCTATCCCGAAGGCGCCACTTACGACGGCGAAATGGCGCGCGACATGCGCCACGGACAAGGCATCCTGACCACCGACGAGGGCATGGTGCTCGACTGCAACTGGGTCGACAACCAGTGCAACGGCACAGGCAAGATCACCCAACCCAACGGCGATGTCTACGAAGGCGAGCTGGTGGCCGGGAAGCGTCAGGGCATGGGCAAGGTGACCTATGCCAATGGCGACGTCTACGAGGGCGCCTTCGACGACGACAAGCGCCACGGCCAAGGCACGTTCACCGGCTCGGACGGCTATCTCTACACCGGCGAATGGGTCAACGGCCGGATCGAAGGCCAAGGGCAGGTCACCTATCCGGATGGCTCGGTCTATGTCGGCCAGTTCAAGGACGACCTGTCTCATGGCAAAGGCAAGATCACCTACCCGAACGGCACCACCTATGAGGGCGACTGGCTTTATGGCGTCCCGGAAGGCGAAGGTGTTGTGAATTATACCGGCGGGCTGTCCTATGAGGGTGCGTTCAAGAATGCCCAGAGCCACGGTTTCGGCAAGATGACCTATGCCGACGGCTTCGTCTACGAAGGCGACTGGGTCGAGGGCCAGCGTCAGGGCAAGGGCAAAGGCACCTACCCCGACGGCACAGTCTACGAGGGCGATTATGTCGCTGGCAAACGCCATGGCATCGGCACCATCGTCATGGCTACGGGCTTCACCTACACCGGCGAATGGCAGGACGGCGAAATTCAGGGGCGCGGCAAGGCGGTCTACGCCAATGGCGACAGCTACGAAGGCCTGTTCGTCGCGGGCAAGGCCAACGGCCGCGGCACCATCACCTACAAGGACGGCCGCGTGGTCTCCGGCGACTGGGTCGACGGCGCGCTGGTCTCCGAGGATGCCACCCCGGCGGACACCTCGACGGAAGAGACCCCCGCCCCCTCGGAATAACCCCGCACCGCGGAAAAGCAGAAAAAAGGCGGCCCATCCCGGCCGCCTTTTCTTGTTCCAAAACCCTCCCGACGCCGGACCTCAAGGCCATATGTCGGGAGGGGCCGATCCATGTGCGGATGGATCAGGGTTTCAGCTTGTTGACCTTCATAATTTTCATGATCATGCGTTCGTAGAACGGTTCGGACACGCCGCGTTTCACCTTGCGCATGAAATACCACTCGAAGCCGAGTTTCGCCCAGTGCACCCATTTGCCGTGACCCGCCCAGTTGACGTTGCGCGGCGGGTTCTGCGGCATGGCGAGGAAGGCGGCCCCTCCGTCACCGAAGTCGGCCAGACAGAGCGCGTTCCAGGAAGCGAGGTTCTTCGGCTCTTCGCCCTTCATAATCAGCGGGATGTTATGCGCCGTCGCAGTGACCATCGATTCGATCATGAACCCGGTTTTCGGCACGCCGGTCGGGATCACGGTCGGCTCCGTCGGCGCGATGGCGATACAGACCCCGATACCGAAGATATTCGGATAGGTCGGGTTGCGCTGGAATTCATCGACGATGACAAAGCCGCGCGGGTTCACGAGGCCCTCAACGCCCATCAGCGCCGGAATGCCACGGAAGGCCGGGAGCAGCATGGAATAGGAGAAGGGCAGCTCGTGCTCTTTCACCGGGTTGCCATACTGGTCGTGCTCGGTGACAAAAACCTTGCCGTCTTCGAACTTATTGGTCTTGGCATTGGTGATCCAGCGGATCGACCGATCCCGCATGTAGGATTCGAGCATCCCCTTGGTGTCGCCCACGCCGCCAAGGCCCAGATGGCCGATATAGGGTTCCGGCGTCACAAAGGTCATCGGCACCTTGTCGCGGATTTTGCGGCGGCGCAGGTCGGTGTCCATGGTCATGGCATATTCATAGGCCGGACCGAAACACGACGCGCCCTGCACGGCCCCCACGACAATGGGACCGGGATTGGCACAGAAATCGTCCCACATCGCCCCCGACTCGGAGGCGTGTTCGATGGAACAGACGGAATGGGTGTAACCTTCGGGGCCAAAACCCTCGATCTCGTCGAAGGCCAGTTCCGGCCCGGTCGCCAGCACCAGATAGTCGTAGGTGACCTCGCGACCCGAAGCGAGCGTGATCTTGTTTCCCTTCGGATCGAGCGCCACGGCGCCGTCACAGATGAAGTCGATCCCCCGGCGTTTCATCACAGGTTCGAGCTCAATGGTCAGCTCGTCTTTCGTGCGCCAATTGACGCCCGCCCACGGGTTCGAGGGCGTGAACTGGAAATAACTCTTGTTGGAAATGACCGTGATCTTGTCATCCTGGCCCACGGTTTCCTTCAACTCATAGGCCTGAATGGTGCCGCCAAGGCCAGCGCCGAGCACAACGATATGCGCCATAGTCGTATCCCTTCCTTGATGCCTCCGCCTTCCCGGGTCAGCATCCCCGACGGAGTAATGTGTAAAATCATAGCACAGGTTTTTGCGTACCGGCTTGATTTATACCCCGGATCGAGTCGGTATACATTCGTATTCAATTTTTTGAATGGGATTGCAAGCCTATTTTGCAAGGCGGCAGCATGACGCAGAGGCCGGGGATGGAAATAAGGGGTTTTCAACCGCCCCTCACAGGGTATATTCCAGCCCCATGACGACGATGGCTCATATTCCTTCCCAAGCCCTGCGCCGCTGCGCAGCGCCGCGTCATGGCCTTCTTCTTAGCTGCCTCTGAGCGTGCCTTCGGCGCGAGGCTCAGAGGTGACCGCATGCGCCGAGACAGCACAGCCCGAAAGCTAAGAACATCAAGAGAGATTTCAAAATGACCACGACTTCCAAACAGGACCGCGTCCTGATTTTCGACACGACTTTGCGCGACGGCGAACAGAGCCCCGGCGCCACCATGAGCCATAACGAGAAACTCGAGATCGCCGCCATGCTCGACGAGATGGGCGTCGACATCATCGAAGCCGGGTTCCCGATCGCCTCCGAAGGCGATTTCGAAGCCGTCTCCGACATCGCGAAAGCCTCGAAGAACTCCGTCATCTGCGGTCTGGCGCGCGCCAATTTCAAGGACATCGATCGCTGCTGGGAGGCCGTCAAACACGCAGCCCAGCCCCGTATCCACACCTTCATCGGCACCTCGCCCCTGCACCGCGACATCACCGCGCTGTCGATGGACGCCATGGCCGATCAGATCCACGAAACCGTGTCGCATGCCCGCAACCTGACCGACAACGTGCAATGGTCACCGATGGATGCGATCCGCACCGAACACGATTACCTCTGCCGTGTCGTCGAGATCGCGATCAAGGCCGGCGCCACCACGATCAACATCCCCGATACCGTCGGCTACACCATCCCGCGCGAGTCCGCCGACATCATCCGTATGCTCCTGGAACGCGTGCCGGGGGCCGATGACGTGATCTTCGCGACCCACTGTCACAACGATCTCGGCATGGCGACCGCCAACGCGCTGGCCGCTGTCGAAGCGGGTGCGCGTCAGATCGAATGCACGATCAACGGTCTGGGCGAGCGTGCGGGCAACACCGCGCTCGAAGAGGTCGTCATGGCGCTCAAGGTCCGTCACGACGTGATGCCCTATGACACCGGCATCGACACCACCAAGATCATGGGCATTTCCCGCCGCGTCTCGCAAGTGTCGGGTTTCCCGGTGCAGTTCAACAAAGCCATCGTCGGCAAAAACGCCTTCGCGCACGAATCCGGCATCCACCAGGACGGCATGCTGAAGAACAAGGAAACCTTCGAGATCATGCGCCCGCAGGACATCGGTCTCTCGGGCACCTCCCTGCCCTTGGGCAAACACTCGGGCCGTGCCGCACTGCGCGCCAAGCTCGAGGACATGGGCTATCCGATGGCCGACAACCAGCTCAAGGACGTGTTCGTCCGGTTCAAGGATCTCGCCGACCGCAAGAAGGAAGTGTTCGACGACGACCTGATCGCGCTCTTGCGCGACGCCGGGGCCGCCGATCAGAACGAGCGCATCAAGGTCAAGTTCCTGCGCGTGATCTGCGGCACCGAAGCGCCGCAATCCGCCGATCTCACGCTCGAAGTCGATGGTGTGGACAAGCAGATCACCTGTCAGGGCGACGGTCCGGTGGATGCGACCTTCAAGGCGATCAAGGAGATTTTCCCCACCACTGCGCGCCTGCAACTCTATCAGGTCCACGCCGTGACTGAAGGCACCGACGCACAGGCCACCGTCTCCGTCCGTCTCGAGGAGGATGGCAAGATCGTCACCGGCCAAAGCTCCGACACCGATACCGTCGTCGCCTCCGCCAAGGCCTATGTCAACGCGATGAACCGTCTCTTGGTCCGTCGCGAAAAATCGGCCCCGGATTCGGACGTCAAAACGGTGAAATACACCGACACCGTCTGACATGGCGCAGCGACCGACCCTGACCCTCACCGGCTGCGAACGGCCCGCGCTGTTCGCACAGGTCATGGCAGATCTGGCCGCCTGTGATCCCGGCGGCTGGCATCTTCATGTCGGCATCGAACCCGGGCCGCAGGCGGCGCATTTCGACCAGATTTGCGCCGCCCACCTGCCGCCCGGCTCCTACACGCTGACGGTGAATCCCACCCGTCTCGGCGTGCTGGAAAATCCGCTGCAAACGCTGGAACGTGCCTTTGCGTCGGGCAGTGCGTTCAATCTGCACCTCGAGGAGGACCTGCGGTTGTCGCCCGACGCCTTGCAGATGGCACTTTGGTATCGCGACAACCGGCGCCCGCATTGGGCAGCACTCAACCTTCTGTGCGGGAGTTGCGGCACCACCGGCTATCTGTCGCGCCCCGACCACCCCGGCCTGCTGACAGAAACCCGCCTGTTCAATTCGCTGGGCTTCGCCACCGACCGGACACATTGGCAGCAGCTTCTCCACCCTGTCTGGAGTGCCCATCGCCTGCCCCGCAGGCAAAGACCGCGCTATTTCGGTGCAATCGGCTGGGACTGGGCGTTGAGCGGGGCGATCCATGAGAACGAGACCCTGCGCGTGGTTCAGCCGATCTGCGCCCGCGCCACGCACATCGGTCACACCGGCACCCATTGCACCCCCGAATTCCAGGACGCAGCCTTCGGCGGGCTGGAGATTTGCGATACCCTCGTCGACAGCTATCGCTACGTTGCCCCCGAAACCCTGCCGCAGACTGTCCGAAGCCACCTCGGCGTGCTCGAAGAACTGACCCAGACCCGCGCCGATTTCGGACGCTATAAAATGACGCATGTGCCCTCGCGCCTCAAACGCTGGAAGGCCTTATGGCGCTCCAGACATCATCGGACAGGGCAAAACAGGCAATAAGCTGCCGTCGCGTCCCATCGCCCCCCTTTCAACAGCTTGTCAGGCCCCCTATAAGTCTGCCGATACGGGGGGATTCTCCCCTTTTGCGTGCACGACGGGGCTTTGGGACACTATGGCGGGACTGACCGGACTTTTTTCTTCGGACATGGCAATCGACTTGGGCACGGCGAACACGCTGGTCTATGTCAAAGGCAAGGGGATCATCCTCAACGAGCCCTCAGTGGTCGCCTATCACGTCAAGGACGGGCGCAAACAGGTGCTCGCCGTCGGTGAAGACGCCAAGCACATGCTCGGCAAGACCCCCGGCTCGATTGAGGCCATCCGCCCGATGCGCGAAGGCGTGATCGCCGATTTCGACACCGCCGAAGAGATGATCAAACACTTCATCCGCAAGGTTCACAAACGCACGACCTTTTCGAAACCGAAGATCATCGTCTGTGTGCCTCAAGGCGCGACGCCCGTCGAGAAACGCGCCATCCGTCAATCCGTTTTGTCCGCCGGTGCCCGCAAGGCCGGTCTGATCGCCGAACCCATCGCCGCCGCCATTGGCGCGGGCATGCCGATCACCGACCCGACCGGCAACATGGTCGTCGACATCGGCGGCGGCACCACCGAGGTGGCCGTTCTGTCCTTGGGCGACATCGTTTACGCGCGTTCCGTGCGTGTCGGCGGCGACCGCATGGACGAAGCAATCATCTCCTACCTGCGCCGTCAGCAGAACCTGCTGATCGGTGAGGGCACCGCCGAACGCATCAAGACCACCATCGGCACCGCCCGCATGCCCGACGACGGGCGCGGCGCCGTGTTGACGATCCGTGGCCGCGACCTTTTGAACGGCGTACCGAAAGAGATCGAGATCAATCAGGCGCAGGTCGCCGAAGCGCTGGCCGAACCCGTGCAGCAAATCTGCGAAGCGGTGATGCAGGCGCTGGAAACCACGCCGCCCGATCTCGCCGCCGACATCGTCGACCGGGGCGTCATGCTCACCGGTGGCGGTGCGCTTCTGGGCGAACTGGATCTGGCGCTGCGTGAACAGACCGGCCTTGCCATCTCGGTCGCCGACGAGTCACTCAATTGTGTGGCTCTGGGCACCGGCAAGGCGCTGGAATATGAAAAGCAACTCCGGCACGTTATTGATTACGACACCTGAGAGGCTGCGCCACACGCGGCGCGTTTTGGTTGCCTGAGAGGACATCTTGGCCAGAGACAAAGGCACAGCGGATGAGTATGTCCGCCCGATCCGGCGTTTGCTGATCGGGATTCTGCTCTTGTGCCTCATCGGCCTGTTCATCCTCTGGCGGATCGACAGCCCGCGCGTCGAACGGCTGCGCGCCAATCTTGTCGACAGGTTCGTGCCCTCGATGGAATGGGCTTTGGTGCCGGTCACCAAAACCATCGGCATGATCGAGAATTTCCAGAGTTATCAAAGGCTTTATGAGCAGAACCAGGAGCTGCGCAACGAATTGCGGCAGATGCAGGCCTGGAAAGAAGCCGCGCTTCAGCTCGAACAGAAAAACGCCAAGCTGCTTGATCTCAACAATGTCCGCCTCGACCCGCGCTACACCTATGTGACCGGCGTGGTGATGGCCGACAGCGGCTCGCCGTTTCGCCAGTCCGTGCTTCTGAACGTCGGCGCGCGCGACGGCATCGTCGACGGCTGGGCCACGATGGACGGCATCGGCCTTGTCGGGCGCATCTCCGGCGTCGGCCAGAACACCGCGCGGGTGATTCTCCTGACCGACAGCAATTCGCGCCTGCCGGTCACGATCCAGCCCTCCGGCCAGCGCGCCATTCTGTCGGGCGACAATTCGATCCGCCCCTCGCTCGATTTCATCGAGACGCCCGAGCTGGTCCGCCCCGGCGACCGGGTGATTTCCTCGGGCGATGGTGGCGTCTTCCCGCCGGGCATCCTGATCGGTCAGGTCGCGAAAGGCCCGGACCGCCGGTTGCGCGTGGTGCTTGCCGCCGATTACGAGCGTCTCGACTACCTGCGCGTGCTGCGCACCCACGAAAGCGAACGGATCACCGATCCCGGCGCGCTGATCCTGCCCGACGGCACCCCGGAAGCAGAGGTCCCGGCGCTCGAAACGGGAGCGGAGGCTGGCGATGGTTGATCCCCGCACCGTCCGCACCCTGTCGTTTCGTGCGGGCTACCTGCTCGTCGCCTTCATCGCCGCGTTCTTCTACCTTTTGCCGATCGAGGTCGGCGCGGGGCATTGGCCCGGGCCGGACCTGATCCTGTCGGTGGCCTTCGCCTGGGTGCTGCGCCGCCCGGATTACGTGCCCGTCTTCCTCTTCGCCCCCGTCATGCTGATGGCCGATTTCATCTTTCTGCGCCCGCCGGGGCTCTGGACTCTGCTCGCCGTTCTGGGTCTCGAATTCCTGCGCCGCCGCGAAGTCACCTCGCGCGACATGCCCTTTGCCGTCGAATGGATGATGGTCGGCGGCGTGATGTTGGCCATGGGCGTGTTGAACCGGCTGGTCCTTGCCATTTTCATGGTCGACCAGACTTCTCTGGGCCTTGCGCTCATGGGCTTGCTTTCCACCCTCCTGAGCTATCCCGTGGTGGTGCTGATCTCGCAATTCCTGCTTGGCATCACGAAAATCAGCCCCTCCGAGGCGGATGAAATGAGGTATGCGCGATGAAACGGACACCCACGGAAACCGCTGCCTCCACCCGCAGGATCAGCCGCCGTGCGCTGTTCCTCGGCGGCTCGCAACTGGCCTTCATGGGCATTCTCGGCCTGCGCATGCGTTACATGCAGGTCGAACAAGCCGATGAATTCCGTCTTCTGGCCGAGGAAAACCGCATCCGCGACTTCCTCCTCGCCCCTGCCCGCGGTCTGATCTACGACCGCAGCGGCACGCTTCTCGCCGAAAACGAACAGACCTTCCGCGTGGTGATCCGCAAGGAGGACGCGGCCGAGCTGGATGCCGTTTTAATGAAGCTCGAAGAGCTGATCGGCATCACGCCGGAGGATCAGGCCCGCGTACGCAAGGAACTCAAGGATGCCGGTCCCTCCGCCCCCGTGATCATCGCCGACCGTCTGAGCTGGGAAGCCTTCTCGCTGGTCTCCGCCAATGGCCCCGCGCTTCCGGGCGTGACCCCGGAAGTCGGGCTCTCGCGCTATTATCCGTTGCACGAGGATTTCGCCCATCTCGTCGGCTATGTCGGCCCGGTGTCGAGCTATGACATTTCCAAGATGGAAACTGTCGATCCGCTCTACAAGATCCCGAAATTCCAGCTCGGCAAATTCGGCGTCGAGGCAAAACTCGAAGACGTTCTGAAAGGCAAGGCTGGGCTCCGCCGCGTCGAACAGAACGCCTATGGCCGGATCATCCGCGAGCTCGACCGTCAGGAAGGCCAGCCCGGCAACAACATCCAGCTCACCGTCGATCACAAGGTGCAGAATTTCATCCACGCACGTCTGGGCGGCGAGAGTGCTGCCGCCGTGGTGATCGACGTGGAAACCGGCGACATCATCGCCGCCGCCTCCAACCCTGCCTATGATCCGAACCTCTTCGTCCGCGGGATTTCCTCGGCCGATTACAAGGCGCTCCTGGAAAACGACCACCGCCCGCTGCCCGCCAAGTCGGTGCAAGGCTCCTACCCGCCCGGCTCCACCTTCAAGATGGTCACGGCACTCGCAGCCCTCGACAGCGGCACCGTCACGCCCGAGGAAACCGTGCGCTGCCCCGGCTATGTCGAGGTCGGCGGGCGGCGGTTCCATTGCTGGAAACGCGCGGGCCATGGCAACCTCAACCTTGTAGGTTCCCTGCGCCATTCCTGCGACGTCTATTATTATGAGATGGCCCAGCGCACCGGCATCGACAAGATCGCCGAAATGGGCCGCAAACTCGGCCTCGGGCAGGAATACGACCTGCCGCTTTCGGGGATCAATTCCGGCCTGATGCCCGACAAGCAATGGAAACTCGCGAAACGCGGGGCCGAATGGGTGGTGGGCGACAGCCTCAACGCCGCCATCGGACAGGGCTTCGTTCTGGCGACCCCGCTGCAACTCGCGGTGATGACCGCACGCCTTGCCACCAACCGCGAGATCGTGCCCCGCATCGTGAAATCCATCGACGGGGTCGAACAGCCGGTGCTGGGCGGAGGGCCTCTTGAGCTCAACGAAAACATGCTGCGCGCGGTGCGTCAGGGCATGTATGAGGTGTTGAACTCCAACCGCGGCACCGCCTTTGCCTCGCGCATCGCCAATGAAAGCCTGCGCATGGCGGGCAAGACCGGCACCTCGCAGGTCCGCTCCACCGTGGTGAACAACAAGCAAGTGCCCTGGGAACAGCGCGACCATGCGCTTTTCGTCGCCTTCGCCCCCTATGACAAGCCGCGCTATGCGGTGTCCGTCGTGGTCGAACATGGCGGTGGTGGCTCCTCCGTCGCCGCCCCCATCGCCCGTGACGTCATGCTGTTCTCGCTCCACGGCGCGGTGCCGCCGCTGTCGGATTATCCCTCGGCGCAACAGAACACGATCCGCGAACGCTTCCGCGCCCTGCCTCTGATCGGCAATGACGCGGAGCGCGACGAGAGAAGCCAGGCGTGAGGATGAGGACGTGAGCTATCTCGAAAGCAATCTCAAGACCGTCCCCACCGGCCTCTCGAAGGTGCTCTATCTCAACTGGGCGCTGGTACTGCTGCTCTCCGCCGTCGCCTCCGTCGGGTTCCTGATGCTCTACTCCAACGCCGGAGGGTCCTTCCAGCCCTGGGCCGAACCGCAGATGAAGCGTTTCGCCCTAGGCATGGTCGCCATGTTCATGATCGCCATGGTGCCGATCTGGTTCTGGCGCAATATCGCGGGGGTGGCTTATATCGTCTCCTTCATGCTTTTGATTTTCGTGGAGTTTTTCGGCCATGTCGGCATGGGGGCACAGCGCTGGATCGACCTGGGATTCATGAAGCTCCAGCCTTCCGAACTGATGAAAATCTCTCTCGTCATGCTGCTCGCGGCCTATTACGACTGGTTGCCGATGGACAAGGTCTCCCGCCCGCTCTGGGTCGCCATTCCGGTCATCCTGATCCTCATGCCGACCTTTCTGGTTCTGAAACAACCCGATCTCGGCACCTCGATCCTGTTGCTCGCAGGCGGGGCCATCGTGATGTTCGCAGCCGGCGTGAGCTGGTGGTATTTCGGGGCTGTGGTGGCCATGGCCGCAGGTCTGATCAGCGCCGTCTTCATGTCACGCGGCACCTCCTGGCAGCTTTTGAAAGACTATCAGTTCCGCCGCATCGACACCTTCCTCGACCCTTCCACCGACCCTCTGGGGGCAGGCTATCACATCACCCAGGCCAAGATCGCTCTGGGGTCGGGCGGCTGGACCGGGCGCGGCTTCATGCAGGGGACGCAAAGCCGTCTCAACTTCCTGCCCGAGAAACACACCGACTTCATCTTCACCACACTGGCGGAGGAATTCGGCTTCATCGGCGGCTTCTCCCTTCTGGCGCTCTACGCCGGGGTCATCGTCTTCTGTCTGATCTCCGCGATGAACAACAAGGACCGCTTCGGCGCGCTCGTCACCATCGGCATCGCGGCGACGTTCTTTTTCTTCTTCGCGGTCAACATGTCGATGGTCATGGGGCTGATGCCGGTCGTCGGCGTACCCCTGCCGCTGGTATCCTACGGTGGCTCGGCCATGCTCGTGCTGCTCGCCGCCTTCGGCATCGTGCAATCCGCCCATATTCATCGCCCGAGAGGGAAACGCTGACCATGAGCCTGATGATCCTTTTCTCCGCCCCGGACCGGCTCTGGCCCGCCTATTCGGAGGCTCTCCCCAAGGCCTTTGACGCCGCAGGCATCGACGTGCATCTGACGCGCGAGACCGATCCCGAGACGGTCGATTACATCGTCTACGCCCCCAACGACGCCTTACGCGACTTCACCCCCTTCATCCGCACCAAGGCCGTTCTGAGCCTCTGGGCCGGGGTCGAGAAAATCGCACCCAACACCACCCTGACCCAGCCCCTGTGCCGCATGGTCGACACCGGTCTGGCGCTCGGCATGCGCGATTACGTCGTGGGTCATGTGATGCGTCATCATCTCGGAATGGATCGGCATATCCACGGCCTCAACGGTGTCTGGGATCAGACCACGCCGCCGCTCGCCCGTGACCGTAAGGTCACCGTTTTGGGCATGGGCGAGCTGGGCCGCACCTGCGCCGACGCACTCTCGGGCCTCGGCTTCGATGTTACCGGCTGGTCGCGTCGCCCGAAAGACGTGCCCGGCATCACCAGCCTCTCCGGCCCGGACGGGTTGCAAAAGGCCCTTTCGACCGCCGAGATTCTCGTACTGCTGTTGCCCGACACAAGTCAGACGCAAAGCATACTGAATGCCGTCACGCTAAATCGCCTCCCGAAAGGCGCCATGATCGTCAATCCGGGGCGCGGCACGCTGATCGACGACACTGCCCTTCTGGCCGCCCTCGACAGTGGCCGGATCGCTCACGCGACCCTCGACGTTTTCCGCACCGAACCTTTGCCCGAGGATCACCCCTACTGGTCGCATCCCATGGTCACAGTCACGCCGCATATCGCCGCCGAAACGCGGCCCGCTACCGCGTCTGAAGTGATCGCCGAAAACATCCGGCGCGGCGAAGCGGGGGAGCCCTTTCTGCATCTCGTCGATCGCAGCGCAGGCTACTGACCCCAAAATTACCGCAGCCCCGCCCGTTTCCTTCGCTGTGAAAATACTCGGCCTCACCGCAGAATCGGCGGCGCATTCGGGTCCATGCCCGGCGCGGAGGGGCCGTTGGTCTCGAACGGTTCCGGCTCCGGCAAATCAAACCGCAACCCGAACCGTGCCAGAGACGCACAGACCGGATCGGAGGATTTGAAGAACGCCACATCGAGCGCCCCTGCCTCGATCCCGGAAAAGATCAAAGCTTCAGACACGAGCCGCGCCAAAGCCGTCTCGGCTCCCGGAATTTGATCCACGAAAGCAAGGAGATGCGAGCGCACCCCGTCTTCGTATTTCACCCCGGCCAGATAACAGAGCTTCGCCAAGCCCCCCGCAATCGCAAGCTTGGCGTCGAGCGCGGTGATCAGAAGCTCCGGCAAACCGGCGGGCGGGAAGACCTCTTCGGCCTTGCCGTGCGTCTCAACCGGGGCATTGCCCAGCGTCGCATGCAGCCAGTCGACCGCCTCTCCCGGCAAGAGCATCTCGGAAGGCGCCACAGACAGATTCAACCCAAGCCCATAACCCGATCCGGTCAGCATCTCCGCCAGAACCCGCCCCGACATCGCCGCATAGGGCGCATGGCCCGCGAATTCCGCAAGACGCTGCTCGCGGTCGAAGGCAAGGACAAAGCTGTTCTCTTCAACGGGAAACACCCGTGGCGAGATCGGCCCCTCGCCGTCATGTTCCTCTTCGAGCAACAGGAACCATTCGCCATCCGCCACCCGTTCGAAAAACCTGAGACGGGCGTTGTCGTCATCCGGTGCAGCCTGCATGGCGGCATGGGCGAGGTCGACAGGCGTTTGATCTGGCGTGTGTTCGGTCATGGTCTCTCTCACAACAAGTCCCGGATCCGGGTACGCAGCTCCGGCAGGAGCTCGGCTTCGAACCACGGATTTTTCTTAAGCCAAGCCGTATTGCGCCAGGACGGATGAGGCAAGGGAAAGAGACGCGGCGCATGCGCACGCCAGCCTTGCACTGCCTCGGTCAAACTGCCCCTGTGCCCGGTGTGATAGCGGATCGCATGCAGGCCGACCGGCACAATCAGGTCCAGATCGCCAAGTTCCGCCATCACCCTGTCATGCCAGGTCTCACGACAGATCAAGGGCGGCGGAATGTCCGCGCCTCTCGCGTCATAGCCCGGAAAACAAAACCCCATCGGCACGATGGCGATCCGGTCGCGGTCATAGAATGTCGCCTCATCCAGCCCGAGCCACGCGCGCAGCCGGTCGCCCGAGGGATCGGTGAAGGGCCACCCGCTCTCATGCACCCGCGCGCCGGGGGCTTGGCCCGCGATCAGGATGCGTGCCGAAGGGCGGAACCACACCACCGGGCGCGGCGCGTGATGCGTCGCGGTGGCGGCGAACTGCCCGGCGCAGAGGCGACAGGTAGAAATGTCATCGGCAAGGCTCATGGAATGGTTCTAACGCGCGAGATTGAAAAAGGCCACTTGACTCATTTCTATATTTTTAGAAATATAAAAATGAATCACAGGAGCCCCACATGAGCCTTCTTCCTTTCGACGACATCACTCTGGCCGAGGCGGCCAGCACCTTTGCCGCCCTCGGGTCCGAACAGCGACTTCTGGTGCTGCGCGCGCTGGTGCGGGCGGGCCCGAAGGGTCTGACCATCGGTGAGCTGGGCGCACGCACCGGCATCACCGGCGCGACGCTCACCCACCACATGAAAACACTGGCCGCCACGAAGCTTGCCAAGCAGGAAAAGCACGGCCGCTCGGTAATCTGCATCGCCGCCGATTATCGCGAGCTGGATACGCTGGTCTCCGCCCTGCTGTCCGAATGCTGCGCCGATTGCACGGACGACGCCTGCGCCCCGGACAGCCATTGCCACAGCGATCATCGCACAGGAGAGGATCATGACTGAGCTGACGCAAACCCCGCCCCGCCAGACCTCGCTCTGGAAGAAAACCGACAAGGCGCTTTTGCTCATCGCGCTCGTCTTACTCGCGGTTGCGCTCCTCGACCCCACGAACCTCTGGCCGACCCTGCGGTTCACAGCCCTTGCACTCGGGGCGGCAGCACCTTTCCTGTTGTTCGCCATCCTCGCGACCGCCTATGTGCAGGCCTCGGGGGCCGAGACGCTCTTGTCGCGGGCCTTCGAGGGCCGCGAGGTGCAGATGATCGTGGTCGCCGCACTCGTCGGCGGCATCTCCCCCTTCTGTTCCTGTCAGGTCATCCCCTTCATCGCCGCCTCGCTGGCGGTGGGCGTACCGCTCTCGGCGGTCATGGCCTTCTGGCTCGCCTCCCCTTTGATGGACCCGGCCATGTTCTTCGTGACAGCAGGCGAGCTGGGCATGGATTTCGCCCTGGCAAAAACGGTGGCGGCCGTCGGCATCGGCCTTTTGGGCGGGTTTGGCGTCAAGCTCCTCGGCGGCACGGCACTGTTCTCCGACCCGCTCAAGGCTTTCACCAAACCCTCCTGCTGCGCCACCGCCGCCCTTCGGGGCGCGCCGCTTTGGGCCTTCTGGCGCGACAACGCTCGCATCGGCACGTTCAAATCGAGTTTTCTCAAAAACCTGATGTTCCTCGGAAAATGGATGCTCGTGGCCTATGCGCTCGAAAGCGTGATGCTGTCCTACCTGCCCGCCGACACGATCGCCTCCGTGATGGGCGGCGACGGCATGCGCCCGATCATGATCGGCGCGCTGATCGGAGCGCCCGCCTATCTCAACGGCTTTGCCGCCGTGCCGCTGATGTCCGGGTTGATCTCGCAGGGCATGGCCGAGGGAGCCGCCATGTCCTTCATGGTGGCAGGTGGGATTTCCTGCATTCCGGCGGCTGTGGCGGTCTGGGCCCTGGTCAAACCACGCGTGTTTGCCGCCTATATCGGCTTCGCTCTTTTGGGAGCGGTTCTTGCCGGCATGATCTGGTCGGTTTTCTAAGCAAACCTTCGTGAAATCGCCCCGCGAGCGGGACCCAGCCCCCCGCTCGCGCTTGCCCTGTTGCCGCAGTTGCACTATTCCCGATCCGAACAGGGCAAGGGACCGGAGGGCACGGGCATGTATAAAATCTGGAATTACATCACCAACTATTCGCTGCTTTTGATCTTCGGGGCCATCACGGCGCTGATCTGGGCGAATGTCGATGCGACCTCCTACCACGCCCTCGTCGATTACCCGCTTGCCGAGAACTTCTTCATCGGCCACCCGCATCTGGACGAGGCGGGTCATATCCACCGCACGCTGACTCTGCACTACCTGTTCAACGACGTGCTCATGGCCTTCTTCTTCGCCATCGCCGCGAAAGAGGTCTGGGAGGCGGTGATCCTCAAGAACGGCTCGTTGCGCGGCAAGAAAGCCGCAACGCCACTGATCGCCACGGCGGGCGGGATGCTTGGGCCGGTCGTGGTCTATCTCGGTTTGGCGATGCTCTTCGGCTCCGACACCTATGACGCGGTGAAGAACGGCTGGGCGGTTCCGACCGCCACCGACATCGCCTTTTCCTATCTCGTCGGGCGCCTGGTCTTCGGCGCCGGTCACCCGGCGGTGCGGTTCCTGCTTCTGCTGGCCATCGCCGACGATGCCGCCGGCCTCGTGATCCTCGCGATCTTCTATCCGACGGGTGAGCTGGCCGTGGAATGGCTCCTGCTGTCGCTGGCCGCCGCCATCCTGGTGTTCCTCGTCGCCAACTGGCTGCCGCGCACGCTCGACCGCCACAATCAGATCCGCCCGAACTCGACCTGGGTGCGCAAGAATCTCGGCTTTTGGCCCTATATGATCGCGGGCTGCATTTCCTGGTACGGCTTCATGCGCGCGGGCATTCACCCGGCTCTGGGTCTGCTGCCCATCGTGCCGACCATTCCGCATGCCGACCGCGCCTTCGGGATTTTCGCCGATGCCGAACAGCATCTGCACGACCTGCTCAACGACATCGAGCACAAACTGAAAACCCCGGTCGAGGTGATCCTGTTCTTCTTCGGCCTGCTGAACGCCGGCGTCGAGTTCAATGCCATCGGGGAACCGACCTGGCTGGTGCTTGGCGGGCTTCTGATCGGCAAGCCCGTGGGTATCCTGATCATGGGCTCGCTCGCGGCACACGGGCTCCGCCTCGGGCTTCCGGCAGGGATGCGCACCATCGACCTGCTGGTGATCGGCTGTGTCGCCGCCATCGGCTTCACCGTGTCGCTGTTCATCGCCTCGGTCGCCTTCGACGCCCATACGCTTCTCGACGGGGCACCGGTACAGGATGCCGCGAAGATGGGGGCGCTGTTCTCCTTCGCTGCGGCGATCATCTCCCTCGTCGTTGGCAAACTGTGCAAGGTGAAGAAACAATACATCTGATCGCCGCAAATCACTGCGACACTGTTTCCTTCCTGAGGCCGGAATCCTGCAGTTCGACCTCAATCCTGCCACATTTGCGCGATCAGAGATGGATTTGCCGGGGCAAGACGACATAATATGGCCGAAATGACCTTTTAAAACACCTGACAAGACCGCCTGTAAAAACAGGGATGTGGTGAGGCAGTAACGCGGCGGGGGCGTATGCTCGAGTTCGACAATGTCAGCAAGTCCTTCTGGACCGGAAAGCAGCGCAAGGTGATCCTTGATCGCGCCTCTTTCCGTGTCGAGCTCGGCAATTCGCTCGGCATTCTCGCCCCCAACGGCACCGGCAAGACCACGATCATCAACATGATGTCCGGCCTTGAAAAACCCGACGAGGGCGAAATCCGCCGGGGGTGCCGCGTGTCCTTTCCGCTGGGCTTCATGGGCGGGCTGATCGGCAAGCATACGGCCCGCGAGAACGTGCGTTTCATCGCGCAGATCTACGATCTCGATCCGGATTACGTCGAAGCCTTCTGTCGCTGGCTCTGTGAGCTGGACGAATATTTCGACATGCCGGTCTCGACCTTCTCATCGGGCATGCGCTCGCGCCTGTCCTTCGCGCTTCTGCTGGCGCTCGACTTCGACATGTACCTGATCGACGAGGGCATGCCGTCCACCGCGGATGTCAATTTCAACCGCAAGGCCGGTGGCATCCTGCGCGAACGTCTCGATCGCACCACCATTGTCATCGTGTCCCACCAGGCCGCGACACTCGAAAAATTCTGTCGCTCCGCCGCCGTTCTGCGCAATGGCCGGCTCTACATGTTCGACACGCTGGAAGAGGCCAAGGCACTTTATGACTACCAAGGTTAAAGCCCAGAAGTTCCGCGTGCGCCGGACACCCCGTGCCGCCCAGGAGGCCGTCCCACAACCCGATGCGGAGGTGCTCTCCCCCGAGGAAGCGCTCGAAGCCGATCTGCGCGCCGAAGAGGACAAGCTCTTCGACAACGGTGCTGCCGATGACGGCTTTGGCGACATGCCATTCCCCGGGTCTGCCGCAGCCGACAAGACAACGGACAAGGGTGTGACCCGCATTCCGGCGAACCCGGTCGGGCGCAAACGCGCGCAGGGTGGCGTCGCCCGTTCTCTTGGCGGTGCAGCCAATGATCCCGGCAGCGCAACGGGCGAGGTAACCCCCGCCGACGAGGCCTCCATCGACGCGGAGATCGACGCCATCCGGCGCGAGGGCCTGACCGGGCGGCAATTGCGCATGGCGCGTCGCGTGGCACAGAAACACGGCATCGCCGCGACCTCGGATTTCGACGCGGTCCGGCTCCTGCGCAAACAGGGCATCGACCCGTTCCAGCGCAGCACCATGCTCGAACTGGTGACGACGGACAAGGACGCGTCGCGGGCGCTCACCACATCCGACGGGCCGAAACTGCCGAAAACGGTAGATGGCAACACCAAACTGCCTTCGCCGGACATTCTGGAACGGCTGAGCCGCGAGGACGAGATTTCCCGCATTCAGCAGGACATCGCGAAACGCCGTCAGCGCAAGATGTTGCTCCTGATGGCACGGCTTCTGGTGTTTGTCGGCATCCCCACCCTGCTCGCGGGGTTCTATTTCTACCGGATCGCGACGCCGATGTACGCGACCCAATCCGCTTTCATCATCCAGCAGGCCGAAGCCGCCTCCGCCGCGGGCAGCGGGCTCAGCAGCATGTTGAAGGGCACCTCCTTCGGCTCCTCGCAAGATTCCATCGCGGTACAGGATTACCTGACCTCGCGCGATGCGATGTTGCGGCTCGATGCCGATGCCGGGTTCAAGGCGCATTTCGCCTCGCAGGCGATCGACCCGATCCAGCGCCTGCCGGAAAACCCGTCGAACGAGGCCGCCTACAAGGTCTATCTCGACCGGGTCAGCATCGGCTACGATCCGACCGAGGGTCTTTTGCGCATGGAAGTGGTCGCCGCCGATCCGGAAACCTCGCAGGAATTCTCCGATCTTCTGGTGAAATATGCCGAGGAACAGGTCGACCATCTGACCCAGCGTCTGCGCGAAGATCAGATGAAGGGCGCCCGCGAAAGCCTTGCCGATGCCGAGGCAAAGATGAAGGCCGCGCAGGAAAAGGTCGTTCTTTTGCAGGAACAGCTCGGGATCATTTCGCCGGATGCGGAAACCGCCGCGATCATGGCACAGATCTCCGGCTTCGACACTCAGTTGCAACAAAAACGCCTCTCGCTTCAGCAATTGCTCGACAACCCGCGCCCGAACCAGGCCCGCGTCGATGGCACACAGGGTGACATTCGGCGCCTCGAAGACATCATCGCCGATCTGCGCAAACAGCTCACCGAAGCCTCGAACGGGGCCGGTTCTCTGGCTCGGATCACCGCCGAGCAGCGCATGGCCGAGGTGGACCTCGCGACCCGTCAGGCGATGGTGGCGCAGGCAATTCAGGCGCTCGAAGCCTCCCGCATCGAGGCCAACCGCCAGGTGCGCTATCTCTCCATGTCCTCGCGTCCGGTGGCCCCCGATGAACCGACCTATCCGCGCAAGTTCGAGAACACGCTTCTGGCACTTCTGGTGTTCTCCGGCATCTACCTGATGGCCTCGCTGACCGCCGCGGTGCTGCGCGAACAGGTTTCGGCCTGATCCCCAATCCGGACCTCAGAAGGGTGCGACATTCTGTTCAGACAGAATATCGGCCCGTTCGCGTATGAACCAGTATCGACACGCGGAATGTGAAAGGATCTGACGATGAAAAATTTTGCACTTTCTCTCAGTCTGATGGCCGCCCTGCCCTTCGCCGCCCAGGCACAGGGCATTGGGGGCGAATTCATGACGAACTGGGACCTGAACGAGGATGGGCAGGTGACGCTCGCCGAAGTGCGCGAACGGCGCGGCGATCTGTTCTATATGTTCGACGAAGACGAGGACGGCAAACTCAACGATGCGGAATATGCCACCTTCGACGAAACCCGCGCGATGGATCGTGAAATGCATCTCGAGGAATACGGCACCACGATGGGCCCCGGTCAGGGGCAGGGACTTGGACAGGGCGGTCAGGCCCAGGGTCAGGGCCCCCGCGGGCCACGCGCCTTTGCAGCGGGCATCGACTCGGTGCAGGCTTCGATGACGCGCAAAGCCAACGACCTGAACCGGGACGGCGTTGTGACGCGCGCGGAGTTTGTCGGCAATGGCGACCAATGGTTCGCCCGCATGGACCGCAATCGCGACGGCGTGGTGACACTGGGCGATTTCGGCAACTGAGCGTCGCTCAACACGTAACAGTTTCGTCTGACAGAGACGCCCCGGACCCGTTTCCGGGGTCTCTTTCGTGTAAACCTCAGCCAGATCGGGGTCATGGAAAAATCTTTCCCCGGATGACGAGATTTTGCCGAAAAAGGGGTTGCGCCCGACGCGGGGACGGACTAATTAGCCCCCCACGTTGGGGTGTAGCCAAGTGGTAAGGCACCGGTTTTTGGTACCGCGCACCGTAGGTTCGAATCCTACCACCCCAGCCATCTTTCTCTAGACCAACAAAGCAAGAGCCGACGGACCAACCCCGCCGGAAAATGCCCCTGTTTTATGCCCCGGTCAGGAGCAGGTAGTGCGGGTGCCGAGGGTGTCGGGACACTCATCTGAGGCGGGCCATGTTAACGCCCCCTAGAGCAGATCATGGACGACCCCATTCGCCGCGAAGTCCCGCTCATCCATCAGGTTCTCCCCCCGCGTCCCGATCTCCAGATGCTCGGGGTTTAGACACAGACGGTTATTACACCGATGCCGCACCACGTCGTCATAGCTCGCCGCGCACCGGTTTAGGATGCAGCGGAATGGGGGGCTGAAGTCACTTAAAACCCCCAAATCTTATAAAAATATAACTCATTGATATTAAACGGCTTTCTTCCTGGGGGCGCTAAAGGAGGATTGATGCCTTTTTTGACGCGATATTTTCAGCGTTTAGAGAGGCCTCAAATCCTTCGATAAGCCTATCTATTGAAAGGAAATTCATAATGAAAAATGAGAAACCACAAGAAGTGGTCAAAGCCGAAGATGTCGTCACACTGTCTCGCGCACTGGGTTCGTGGTTCGTGAGACTGGATAATAGTTTTTACGACGTGGACGATCTGACACATAAGCGTTCGCGTGTAGACATAGAGCAAACCGCGATCATCCGCTTTAAAGAAGAATACCCGCACATAGAGCTAACGAACGCTCTGATCGCTGCGGTTTTCAAACGCGCCATCAACTCTCGTCATACTGAGACGAGCGAGATGATCCTCCCATGGTCTGGTCGTCAAGTCTGCCGTCCGGGGGTGGCTGATCGCATCTTGGTCGAACGAGGCGTCGCGACCCTTAACACCTGGAGCGAACCGGAGTACCGTACACTTCGGGTGAACAGTGCCGATTGGGGGCCTGTCGGTGAGTTCTTCGACTGGTTCTTCCAGCGTCAGGAAGAGAAGGAGATGTTTCTGAACTGGCTCGCTTGGTGTCTTCAGAACGAGGGAGATAAACCGAACTGGGCACCCTTCTTCTACTCGCGGCGGATGGGGACAGGGAAAAGCGCTATGAGCGGCTTGCTCGTCAAGCTGTTCGGGGAAAGCAACGCCATAACGCAGAACAACGTCGACAAGCTGACTGGGCGTTTCAACATGCCGATCCTTAGGAGCAAGCTCGTGATCTGCGAGGAAGTCCACCTTCGCCCCGGAAGCGCAGATGCCAATACGCTGAAGACCTATATCACCGAGAAGCATGCATCAGCTGAGGCAAAGGGGAAGGAACTCGAACGGGTGGAACAGCGGCTCTGCATGGTCCTGACCAGCAACCACATGCCCTTCTGGATCGAACCCGAAGATCGTCGCTACTACATCGTCGACGTTGACCACGACGGCTATGCGAAAGGGCCTCGTGCCGCCGAGTTCGCTGCGCTGGTCGGGCGGATGAAGGACTGGCTGGAGGAGCCCGCCAACGTCGCGCGTCTCTATAACCAGTTGATGCAGCGAGCCCTGCCTGAAGGTTTCACCGTCAAAACCATGAACGTCGAAGAGCATGGAACCGCGATCATGAAGCAGGTCTTCGGTAATGGTCGCGCCACCGTTCTGGATCAGCTCCAAGAGTTTCTTGATGGCGAAGAGAAGAATGCGATTGCTGAAGCTGATGTCGTCCACGTCGTGACGCGTAGCCTGAAGGCCAACATCAACTCCACGAAGCACTTGATGTCCGACCTTGGCTGGATGAAGCAGTCGGTGAAGTGGGGTGGTGTCGACCATGCTCGTCAGATCTGGTTGCGTCCTGGGTTTACCGCGCAGAAAGGAAAGATCTTTGGCCCCGATGGCTATGAAGAAGATCTTGCCAACCACCTGCCTGTGAAATTCGATCTGTTTTGAGGTGCAGCATGGAGTTCTCCTACCAAGATGAGTCCGAACGCTGGCTCAATGACATCATTGAAAACCACTACGAGGAGGCCCGTCAGCGGGCCCTCTCACTCATTGACGGCGGCCATATCCGAGCGACCGGCTGTATAGAGAGCGAGACCCGTGATGCTCGGCGGGTCAGGTTCCGTGGAAAGCAACTGCATGCCTACCGCTTTATCTACTGCATCCTAAACCGGTGCGCGGCGAGCTATGACGACGTGGTGCGGCATCGGTGTAATAACCGTCTGTGTCTAAACCCCGAGCATCTGGAGATCGGGACGCGGGGGGAGAACCTGATGGATGAGCGGGACTTCGCGGCGAATGGGGTCGTCCATGATCTGCTCTAGGGGGCGTTAACATGGCCCGCCTCAGATGAGTGTCCCGACACCCTCGGCACCCGCACTACCTGCTCCTGACCGGGGCATAAAACAGGGGCATTTTCCGGCGGGGTTGGTCCGTCGGCTCTTGCTTTGTTGGTCTAGAGAAAGATGGCTGGGGTGGTAGGAAGCCTTGAGGCTCGATGAACCTCTTCGGCTTTCTCGAACCTCTATGGTCTCTGGGGACTCTTCTGGGGCAGTTCGGGTGCTTTGGGTGCCTCTCCATGGCGCTCACTCTACATGTCCTCGGTCACGAAAAAGAAAGCAAAGTGTCCCCCCGGCGAACCCTGAGGCCCGCCGAGGAGTGTGTTAGCTCGGTATCCGCTTGTAGATCACATAGTCCGCCAACCAAGCCCAGTAGGCGGCTGCATCAGCGAACCCTTGGCGCTGGGCAGCGAGATCTTCTGCCTTGGCCCGTGAGAGACCACCGTCATACTCAGCAATCGCGGCCCGCTCCTCGAACTCTTCGATGTCGGGGATCATGGCAGACGGATCTGGTCCACGATGGACCGCTTCTGTTCGTCGCTGATACCCGCTGAGTAGATCCCGTAGGTGATCCCGTTCTCTGACCTCGCGGACTTATGCCCCACCAGAGACGCCGTCCAATGCTCAGGGACGCCTGTTCTCTCGCACTGGGTGATGAACCACTTTCTGGACGAGTGAAACACGAGACCGGGACGATCGAGGGAGAGTTGCTTCCTGACCCTCGCGAACCGTGTGGTCACCGCTCCAACCTTCAGCCCCGGAAACAGTGGACCAGAACTCGGGAGCTCACGAAACACCTCCTCCAGCACTGGGTGGGCCGGGACCAGCCTCTCAGCTGCATCGGTCTTCAACAGCCGAATATCATTCGGGCGCACATGGATGAACGTCCCTAGGTTCCCCTTCGCCACGAGGTCTTCTCGCTTCAGCCCGACGGCTTCCCCTGCTCGCATTCCCGTCAGAAGGCAGGTCAGAAATACAGGATGCAGCACAGGAGCTTTCAGCCCGAGGATGCGTTTCACCTCCTCATCCGTCAGAACCGCGTAGGACTTCGGTTTCAGCTTCTGCTCAAAGAGAACTGTCCTGAAGGGGTTGGCCTCAAGCGTCCCCTCGTAGACACACCAGTCGAGGAAGTGATTGGTCTGCGACCAGATGCGTTTCTGCGTCCGCACTGATAGCCGCTGAGACCCTTTGGCAGAGAAAGCCACCAACTGGTCAAGCGATAACCCTCGTGTCTTTGGCGACTTCCCGACAAGAGGTGAGAGCTGCGCCACCAGCCCAAGGAACTCCCGTCCATCCGCTCTACCGAGACTGCAGAGAGACCGCTCACCGTATCGGCTCGCGAACAGCCCCACAGAGTAGCGCACCGACTTGAAACCGCCGGGCCTTAGTTCGTTGCTTCTTCTGTTCAGGTAAGTCTTCGCAGCGGCCCCGAGATTTACCTTCTCCTTCTGCACGACTGGCCGAAAGTCAGGTCGGACCGATAGCCCCCCGGAGTGCTCCAGAGAGGTGCGGAGTTGGTCAAGAGCGGTCTGGGGAGTAGCCACCCAATCGGGAAGGTTAGCGGGCCTCTCTGAGTCAGAGAGAACCTCTTGTGCAGTATTCCTGACCGTGGCCACCTGCGTCTCATAGCAGGCATTCACCTCTGCCGCCCTGACCCGTGCTGTATGGGTGTCTCGGGTCTTCAGGGATTGCTTCAGGGCTTGTTGACCAAGGACCATGGCGACGTCCTTGGGGTAGTTACGACGATAGAGCCACGTATGGCCCTGGAGATAGGCATACTTGATCTGAGCAGACATGCTGTCTCCTCCTTCTGTTTTTCAATTAAGGGAAAGGGGCGGCTCTAGTCCGCTGAGTGGTGGACCCCGAGGATCAGCTCGATCGGGGGTTCTCCGTACTCGCCCGCCAGAGGACCTGTGAGGGCTTGGCCGGTGATGCAGTCGTCATAGACCTCCTCCACACGGAAGAGGTGCTCGGGTACATCGTCAAAGGCTGCGATGATGACGATATCGTTGGGGTGGACATCAATCATCGCCGTTCCTCCATGCAAGCAGGACAGCAAGCATCATGACCGCCGCGACGACCGGGTGAGTGCGTGGCACCATCCAGAGCATCGTGCGGATCACGGACTTCGGTGGTGGAGATAAAAGAAAACCCCCGGCAAGACTGCCGAGGGCGCGTAGATGTTTCATTGGATCAGCTCCTCATTGCTTCTTTTTATAGATGCAGGAAAGAGCTCGGTTTGGACGGGGTGGATGGATATGAAGTGCAAGCTAGAGAAGGACTTAGTTTGGTATACTTCATGAACGAAGGGAAACGGTTATCTGAAAATAGATGAAATTTTACACTGACCAACGCCAACACTCAGAAATGACGACAGCCCATTAGGTCTAATCGACTGTATGGGGGAAAACGAAATCATCCCGATCAGCAGATGTGAATAGCTGCCAAGTTTACACCAGTTTCTTTCCTAAATAGGGGAGTAGCTCACTGCATCATGCTGTCGTCTAATTGGGTTTTGAATGAGAAACTACTGAGATATAGATCTACATGCATCGATCACAGGCGAGCTGTATGAAGCAGGGGACTGAATAATAGAAAGCGCTTCTTTGCGCTTTTCACTGGTGCCTGCGTAGATGGTTTTTCCCTTCCGACCAGCCTCAACTAGAAAACCATGACGTCTAAGAATTTCTATTACGTCAGGAGCAATCATTTTAGAACGATGATCCAAGCCACGCAATAATGCGCTTTCAAGGCGCGAGATGCCGTATTGAGCGTACACCTTACGTAGCGTCACAACTAAAACACGAACCCCGATCGGCAATTCGGAGCTAAGTACATCGTTGTTCACTTCATAAGAGGTGGTGAAACTGCCGATTTCGCAGCTCGTGAATGTTTCCTCGGGCAAATCGTTGCTACTCGCCCGTCCTTCGATGCGCCCAATGAGGCATTCAGAAAAATGGAGATTTTGAGGTAAGTCTCCTTGTGGGGGCAGAATTAGATTGGAAATCAGACAATTCGAAAAATCAACCTTGATAGGTTCCCAAACATCCTCGCAAATATCAAGCTCAGAAATATCGAGGCCTTCGAAGGTCATATAGGTCTCGGGGGTATCTAACAGAATCAGCGGTATAAATAAATCGAAGGCGAGGCTATGGCATCCTGTTGTCAACTCTTGTTCTAAACATGCCCCAAGTAGCCCAGTATTAATTGTTCCCTTGTCAATCTCTGAACAAATGACTTGCGAACCTACGTGATTTAGCTGTTCAGTTACGTCACGCAAGTCTTCTCTAAACGCTTCTTCGCCATAGGGGTGCTGAACATGCTTCACGACTAGACTTGCACTAGCCGCATTGAGAAAATCGGTATCAATGAATGTGCGATGCGATGGATTATCCGACGATATCCCAAGCCCGGGAAGCCGTAACAACAGGTGCCTCTCATCCTCGGTAACAGTATTGCCCGTTGCATCATGAAAGACGTTGTCCATGTCAGTAGGAGAAAAGCTCTTTTGCAGAGAGTCGCCTTGACGAGCTTTGGTTGCCAAAAGCCCCCAAAATTCCAAGATAGTCGCTTTATCTACGCCTTCAGACTGATCACTTTCTCGCCCGGCGATCATATCAAGAAGTTGAGACCAAGCTTGCCCCTCAGGAAATGCTCCGTCGGCAGTAACGGATGCTGCTTCCGTGAGAATATTCTTGTTGATTAGATAACTAAGGAAAAGCGGTCGCGTTGGCAGCCATTGAGGCAAACTTTCGCTGTGTTTTTTCTTTTTAAGGAATTCGGTTGCCTGCTCTGAGTCAAATGGTTCAACTATGCAGTGTTGAAAGGTTTCTGGTGGTGCGCCAAGTGCCTCCCGCATTTCTGTATCTGAATCGAAGTAGTTCGTGCGGCCAGAAATAACTACGGATGAGCCCCTCGGTGTGTCGCGTATCAACTTCTTGACAACTGCGTGGGTGCTTCTCTTAAATTCGCGCAACTTTTTGTGATCGCCAGTCCATCCACGTGTAGAAAGTTCGTCAAACCCGTCAATAATTAAATCGACATAACCAGCGCTCCAAGCAGCAACAAGTTTTCGTGGGTCAGCAGCAGAGTTTCTGGCATGACGCTCGAGGAGTTCGATTTGATCTGTCTGTCCCAAATGTTCCCGAAGATTAATCGCAACTGGAAAACGAAAAGTTTTTCCATTATCGAAGTCGCTCAGCAATGAATAGAACAGCTCCCGAAGAAGCATACTTTTCCCAATTCCATATTCAGCAGTAATGATGAAATTCGAAGATTTCTTGATTTTTGCTGCAATGTTCTCAACCGAAAGGCGTTCATAGTTGTGGGCATCTACAATTGTCGGCTCTACAAAGTCAGTTCTTGGAACTTCGAATGTGTGGGTAACATGGTCAAAAACTGAGCCGAAAGGCCGTTCGCTGCGTGTTCTCAAATAGCCTGCCGCGTCGAACAACATTGAGCGCAACTCATCAAATGAGATTATTGTAGTTGTTTTTTCGTATTTTTTTACGGCTAAACGTTGGTCCGCAGTGGGTTCGTGTAGTGTGACCAAATAACCCCGCGCCATGTTATTTTCAGAACGCTTTTTCGAGACCAAATCATGGGTCTTTTTTGCATCGTAAAGGGCTTTTTCCTTCTTCCTTTCGGTAGTCGCTTCCACGACAGTGAAAAAATCACCGTTCCAGAATACCCCGTCGCGTTCTCTCCCATCGATCTTTTCAGACCCTTGCCCGACAGAATTTGAAAAGAGACGCCGACAAATTCTTTTGACCTCATTTTCAAATTCTTCACCCGTATATGTACGCATAGTATTCCTTTTCGTGACTGAGAAATTATTCAGCATGTTCGCATATTACGCATTTCTTTATGTTCGCCAACCATAGAGAGGCATTGGCTATGCAATAGGCATATTTTTGGTTGAGTCATTAAAACCCCTGATTATACAGGGGTTGTGAGAACAATTCGGATGATCAAGCTTTCTCTTTTTGGGATCTTCAACTGCTCTTTGCCGCAGCCTTGTCGGATAGTACAACCGAGGTGCAACCCTAACCCACTGATCCTTTCGGCACGAGTATGATGAACTAAGAAGTGCTGATGACCGTACTGAATTTTACAGAACACAAAGGTCCGCTTTGGGAGGGAAAAAGACCGATGCAGCTGAGAGGCTGGTTCCTGCCCACCCCGTTCTGGAGGAGGTGTTCAGAGAGCTCCCGGGGGCTGGTCCTCTGTTTCCGGGGTTGAAGGTCGGGGCGGTGACCACACGGTTCGCGAGGGTCAGGAAGCAACTCTCCCTCGATCGTCCCGGTCTCGTGTTTCACTCGTCCAGAAAGTGGTTCATCACCCAGTGCGAGAGAACAGGCGTCCCTGAGCATTGGACGGCGTCTCTGGTGGGGCATAAGTCCGCGAGGTCAGAGAACGGGATCACCTACGGGATCTACTCAGCGGGTATCAGCGACGAACAGAAGCGGTCCATCGTGGACCAGATCCGTCTGCCATGATCCCCGACATCGAAGAGTTCGAGGAGCGGGCCGCGATTGCTGAGTATGACGGTGGTCTCTCACGGGCCAAGGCAGAAGATCTCGCTGCCCAGCGCCAAGGGTTCGCTGATGCAGCCGCCTACTGGGCTTGGTTGGCGGACTATGTGATCTACAAGCGGATACCGAGCTAACACACTCCTCGGCGGGCCTCAGGGTTCGCCGGGGGGACACTTTGCTTTCTTTTTCGTGACCGAGGACATGTAGAGTGAGCGCCATGGAGAGGCACCCAAAGCACCCGAACTGCCCCAGAAGAGTCCCCAGAGACCATAGAGGTTCGAGAAAGCCGAAGAGGTTCATCGAGCCTCAAGGCTTCCTACCACCCCAGCCATCTTTCTCTACATCAATGAAGTAAGGCCCGACGGACCAACACCGCCGGAAAGTGCCCCTGTCGTCCTTTTCAAGGGCACGCCACGAGAGCCGAGGAGCCTATCCAGGGGGGGGGGTAGCCACAGACGTGGTATTGCGGCGATACCGCACTCGTCGCCATAGCTCGCCGCCCGCCGCAGCCACCGGGACGCATCACGTCCCGGCGACAGGGGGGATCAGCTCAGGATCTTGCGGAAGCGTGCCAGAACCAGCGTCAGCGCGATCAGAGACATGGCAACCATGGCCGCGAGTTGACCGATCACGAGATCGAGCCCCGCGCCGCGGTAGAGCACGGATTGCGCGAAGGAGACGAAATGCGTCGCCGGGCTGATCGTGCGCATGACGATCTGGAGCCAGCCGGGCATGGATTCGAGCGGAGTGATGCCGCCCGAAAGCAGGATCATGATGACGATCACCGGAATGGTCAAAAGCCCGAACTGCCCCATGTTATGGGTGAAACTCGCCAGCATCAGCCCCATTGACCCCATCGAGATCACATAGATCGCAGCCCCCAGAACATAGAGCGTCAGGGAGCCGGCAATCGGCACCCCCATGGCCCCCTGAACCACGATTACGAGGCTCAGCACCGACGCCATCAGAATCACGCCGCCGGTGGCGAAAATTTTCGACAACACGATCTCATGCGGACGCACCGGCATCACCAGCACATGCTCGATCGTGCCGCGTTCGCGCTCGCGAATGAGAGAGGCCCCCGACAGGATCAGCATCAGCATGGTGACGTTGTTCATCAACTGCATCACGGAGGTGAACCAGCGCGTCGTCATGTTCGGGTTGAACCGGCTGCGGAACACCACATTCACCAGATCGTCACTCTCCCCACCCGGCGCGAGATAATCGGAGACGGTGTCCGCCAGAAGCTGCGTCATGAAGGAGGAGCCATTGCCTGCAAAGGCCACCGCGGTGGCATCGGCGAGGATCTGGATTTCAACGGCATCGCCCCGGCGCAGGTCGCGTTCGAGATCGGGCGGCAGGGAGACGACCAGTACGTAATCGCCATCTGTCTGCGCACTTGCAGCCTCCCTCGGGCTCAGAAGAGCCGGAGGCTCGAACAGCGGCGCACGGATCTCGTCGATGATGCGCGCCGACAGCGGGCTGTGATCCTCGTCCACCACCGCGACCGACAAATCCTTGACCTCCGTCGACCCTGCATCCGACACCAGCCAAACGGCGGCGCTGAAGACGTAGAGGATCAGCGCAACCATCACCAGATCGCCGCGGATCGCCCGCAATTCCTTGACCGTGAGACGGAGGATGTTGGAAAGGCTTTTCAACATGTCAGGCCTCCTGCTTGCGCAGGGCAAGCACGGCAAGGGTGAGGTAAATCAGGCAGAACGCCGCGATCACAAGGATGTTCTGCGCCACATCGCCGAGACCGAAACCCTTGAGGAACGTGCCGATGGAGATCGGCTGAAACCACGCCCCGGGAAAGGACTGGCCCAGCATGCGGCCCATCGGGGCAAGCGTCGAGACCGGCGTGACCAGACCTGAGAAGTTCACCGTCGGGATGATCGCAAGCACCGCCGTCGCGAAAACCGCAGAGACCTGCGTGCGGGTGAAACTCGACATCAACTGACCGAACCCCGTGGAGGCGATGACATAGAACAGCGCGGCAAGGCCCAGCACCGGCAGGCTGCCATACAAAGGCACACCGAAGATCCAGAGCCCCAGCCCCGCCAGCACCCAGAAATTGAACCAGGCGATGACGATATAGGGGAGCTGTTTGCCGACGAGAAACTCGACCTTGCGCACCGGGGTGGCACGGAAATTGGCGATCGTGCCGGTTTCCTTTTCACGCACCACCGAGATCGCCGACATGATCGCCGGGATCAGCATCAGGATCAGCATAAGCATCGAAGGCACCATGGCATGCGCGCTCTTGAAGGCCTGATTGTAGAGATAACGGGTCGAAATCGACAGGTTGGAGCGGGCTTGCGTGCCGGTCTCGGTTGCGAGATCATGAGCAAACTGTGTCAGGAGCCCGAGTGCATAGCCTTCGGCGGTTTCACCGCGAAACGGCATGGAGCCGTCGACCCACAGCGAGATTTCCGGCGCTTCCTGCCCCTGATGCAGAGCCTTGCCGAACCCGTCGGGGATCTCCATCGCCAGGGTCAGATCGCCTCGTTCCATTCGTCGATCCACCGCTTCGAGCGTGTCGTAATCCGCCTGCTGGTCGAATTGCGGGATGGCGGAAAACGCCTCGATCAACCGTCGGCTTTCCGGCGTGCGATCCATGTCGTTGACGGCAAAGCTCAACTTGTCGACATCAAAGGAAATCCCGAACCCCATGGTGATCAACAGGATGATCGGACCCGCGAGAGCAAAGAACATACGGATCGGATCGCGCATCAGTTCCAGCGTCTCGCGCGCCGTATAAGCCCAGAGGCGGCTCGCCGCGCGGTGCAGGGCGTTCGGGGTCGCGACCGCCATTTCGGCGCTCAGGCTGGCCGTCTCGGGCGGTGCGTCTTCGGCCCGCGCCTCGCCTTCGAGAGCCGCGATAAAAGCCTCTTCCAGAGTGGCCGCACCACGTCGTTCGCTCAGCTCCTGCGGCGCACCGACATCGAGCACGCGCCCCGCATGCATAAGTGAAATCCGGTCGCAACGCTCCGCTTCGTTCATGAAATGGGTGGAGATGAAAATCGTCACCCCCTTGTCGCGCGACAGCGAAATCAGCTTGCGCCAGAACGCGTCGCGCGCCAGCGGATCGACCCCGGAGGTCGGTTCGTCGAGAATGAGGATACGCGGTTCGTGGATGGTCGCGACCGCAAGCTGCAACCTCTGCCGAATGCCAAGGGGCAGCCCGTCGGGCATGGCCCCCGCCACGTCGGTCAGCTCGAACTCGTCCAGCACCTCACGCACCCGCGCGGCCCGGCGTTCGGGCGGAATGTGGTAGAGCTTTGCATGCAGTTCGAGGTTCTGCCGCACGGTGAGTTCGGCATAGAGCGAAAAGGCTTGCGACATATAGCCGATATTCCGGCGCGCGGCCATGTCGCCGTTCTCGAGTTCTTCGCCAAAAAGTTTCGACCGCCCCTCGGTCGGCTGCAACAGCCCGGTGAGCATCTTCATCGTCGTCGATTTGCCACAGCCGTTGGAGCCGAGAAAGCCGAAAATCTCGCCCTCGGGAATGGTGAAGCTGACGTGATCGACGGCGGTGAAATCACCGAAGCGCTTGACCAGATCGAACGCCTCGATTGCGGGCACCGCACCGTCTTTCTCAGGCCGGGGGCGCAGTGTCACTCCGACCTCCTCGCCCTCCTCTTTCGGCAGCATCTCGATGAAGGCTTCCTCAAGCGTCGCCTTGCCCGCCTGCGCGCGGATTTCCTCCGGCGTTCCCGTGGCGATCACCTTGCCATCGTTCATCGCGGCCAGCCATTCGAAGCGTTCCGCCTCCTCCATATAGGCGGTGGCCACCAGCACGCTCATGCCGGTGAGCTTGGCGCGAATGCGGTCGATCAACTCCCAGAACTGCCGCCGCGACAGCGGGTCGACCCCGGTCGTCGGCTCGTCGAGGATCAGAAGGTCCGGATCATGGATCAGCGCCGCACAAAGCCCAAGTTTCTGCTTCATCCCGCCCGACAACTTGCCCGCCGGGCGGTCGAGAAAGGGCGCAAGCCCGGTAGCCTCGGTCAGCATGGCGATGCGCTCATGCCGCTCGGCATGTTTCTGGCCGAACAGACGCCCGAAGAAATCGAGGTTCTCTCGCACGCTCAGGGTCGGGTAAAGGTTCCGCCCCAGCCCCTGCGGCATATAGGCGATGCGCGCCCCCAGAGCACTGCGGGCACGGGCGTCGCGCATATCCCGGTCGAGGACGGCGATCTCCCCCGTCTGGGCTTTGCGCACCCCGGCAATCAGCCCCAGAAGCGTGGATTTGCCGACCCCGTCCGGGCCGATCAGACCGACCACCTTCCCGGCAGGAATGTCGAGCGTCACATCGTCGAGCGCAAAAACCGCCTTGTAACGATGCGACACGGCGTTGAGGCGTGCCACATGTTCCATGACGGGTTACTCCGGCACGTTGACGGTCAGATGCTCCGGCCAGTCCACATCCGTGCGGCTGCGTACGAACCCGATGCCGCGCACACCGCTTTTGATCAGGCTCTCGTATTGCGCCAGAAGGGCACGCGGCACAGACAATTTCACCCGGAACACAAGCTCCTCGCGCTGTTCCTGAGTCTCGACATTCTTCGGCGTGAATTGCGACTGGGGCGAGATGAAGGTGATCGTCGCGGGCACCACGTAATCGGAAATCGGATCGAGGATCAGCCGCGCCTCGTCCCCCACTGACAGGGTGCCGACCGCCGTCGCGGGCAGATAGATGTTCATGTAGACATTGCTCAGATCGAGCATGGTGACGACCGGATAGCCCGCATCGATCACTTCACCCGGCTCATGCAGGCGATAGAGCACCCGGCCCCGGAGCGGCGCGGTGATGGTCAGGTCGTCGAGGGCGAGCTGCACCTGTTCCCGATCCGCCTCCGCCGCCGCGATGGTGGCCTTGGCATCCTCGATCTGTGCCCTGGCCATCTCGACCGTCGCCTTGGCACTGTTGAGCGCGTTGGTGGCATCATCGAGCGAGCTTTGCGGCGCTGTGCCGGTTTCACGCAGCTTCACCACCCGATCATAGGTCGTCTGCGTCACGGAGAGCGCGCTTTCCGCCTGCATCAACGTGGCCTGCGCCACGGTCAGCCCGGCATTGGCGCGCAGCACGGCGGCCTTGGCGGCGTTGAGCTTGGCATTGGCATCCGCCGTCCCCATCTGTGCGATCACATCGCCCGCCGCCAGAAGATCGCCCTCTTCCGCCGTCACGCTGTCGATACGGCCCGCGTATTTCGTCGCCACATCGACGGTCTGCGCCTCGATCCGGCCATTGGAACTGTAGATGCCCTCCTCGCCATTCGACTTGCCGAATTTTTCGAGCAGCGTGTCGAACCGGCTTTCCGCCAAAGCGGGGGAAATTCCCGCTCCCAGCGCAGCGATCAGAAGGAATGTGAAAATGGAGCGGGAAGGAAGCATCGGATCGGCCTTTCTCGGGACGGACTCGCAATGGGTCACAGGTATGGCTTTGACTATCATGCCTTTCTTCGCACAGGAATCACAAATGACAGAAACGTCAATTTGTGACTGTACGTCGACCTGTACCCGATACGCACCAAAAGCGACCGCCCTACGATCGCCCCGGTCGCGAAAAGCCCCGCCCGCGGGCGAGGCTCTGCGATCATGTGCATCGGGGCACCCGGTTGACGGAGGATCGCGGCTGGAAACGATCAGAGACCGAGAAACACGGTCTCGCCGACCAGTTTGACCGGGAAGGTCAGGCTCACCCCCTCGTCGGCACCTTGCGCGGCCCCGGTTTCAAGTGAAATCACCCAATTGTGCAGCGGGCATGTGACACAGCCATCGTGCACGATGCCGTCGCTCAGCGGCCCGTTTTTGTGCGGGCATTTATCTTCGAGGGCGAACAGGCGGTCGTCCGTGGTGCGAAAGATGGCGATGGTCATCTCGCCGTTTTTCACACAGCGCGCGCCTTGACGCGGAATATCGTTCAGAGCTCCGACTTCAATCCAGGTTTTCGTCTGCATGTTCATTCTGCTGCCTCCAGATTGAGGGTGGCCATGGGTTTGAATTCATGGGCTTCGACGCCCGCGACACGTTCGGCCCAAGGGTCGATCTGCGCGAATATCTGCGAGAAGGCGAAGCGGTCTGCGTATTCTTTGCGCGCCTCGAGATTGTCGTAGATCACCTCGCGAATATGGTCGTAACCGATCCGGTCTGCCCATTTGTAAATCCGTTCAAGGTAGAACCCGGTTTCTCGGTAGTATTGCGTCAGCGCGCAAACTGTCTCCATGACCTCGTCTTCGGTCGCGACTTTGCCCAACACGGTGGTGCCTTGGATGTGCAGACCCGCCGCGCCGCCGTAGACGATCTCGTAACCGCTATCGACGCAGATGATGCCGATGTCCTTGCAGGTCGCCTCGGCACAGTTGCGCGGACAGCCGGTGACCGCGAGCTTGAGTTTTGCCGGAGACCACGCGCCCCAGAGCGCTTTCTCCAGTTTGATGCCCAAACCCGTCGAGTCCTGCGTGCCAAAGCGGCACCAATCCGTCCCGACACAGGTTTTCACCGTGCGCAGACCCTTCGCATAGGCCGCGCCCGAAACCATGCCCGCCGCGTTGAGATCGGCCCAAACCGGGATCAGGTCTTCTTTCTTGACGCCGAGCAAGTCGATCCGCTGACCGCCGGTCACCTTGACGGTCGGGATATTGTAACGATCCGCCACATCCGCGATCAGGCGCAGCTCATCCGGCGTGGTGATGCCCCCGAACATCCGCGGCACGACGGAATAAGTGCCGTCTTTCTGGATGTTGGCGTGGACACGTTCGTTGATGAAGCGCGACTGCTGGTCGTCTTTGTACTCGCCCGGCCAGTCCGCCACGAGATAGTAGTTCAGCGCCGGGCGGCATTTGGCACAGCCCTCAGGCGTGGACCATTCCAGCTCCTGCATCACCGCCGGAATGGATTTGAGGCCCTTCGCCTTGATCATCCGGCGGATATAGCCGTGACCATGGGTGGTGCAGCCGCAAATGCCCTGCGCTTCGGGGATTTTGAAATCGTCGCCAAGGGTCACGCCCATAACGCCCTCGACGAGGCCGGTACAGGTGCCGCAGGAGGCAGAGGCTTTGGTGTGGGCGCGCACTTCGGCAAGCGTCGTCAGACCCTTGTCCTTGATCGCTGCGACGATCATGCCTTTGGTGATGCCGTTGCAGCCGCAAATCTCCGCGTCGTCCGGCAGGTTCGCCACCGCCGCCAACGGATCGACCTGACCGCCGCCCTGATAGGCCTGCCCAAAGATCAGCGTCTCGCGCATCTCGGTGACATCTTCGCCCGAAATCAGCATCTGGTTGTACCAAGCGCCATCCGCGACATCGCCGTAAAGCACCGCGCCGATCACTTTGTTGTCCTTGAGGATCACGCGCTTGTAGGTGCCGCGCATCGCATCGCGCAGCACGATGTCTTCGCGCCCCTCGCCTTCGGCGAAATCGCCGACGGAGTAGAGATCACAGCCGGTGACTTTGAGTTTCGTCGGCGTCTCTGCATGTGCGAAAGCTGCCTCCGATGCCCCGGCAAGATGCTCGGCGGCCACTTTCGCCATGCGGTAAAGCGGCGCGACAAGGCCATAGACCATACCGCCCACTTCGACGCATTCCCCAACGGAATAGATATTCGGATCGGAGGTCTTCATCGTCGCATCGGTGACGATGCCGCGATTGACCTCAAGCCCTGCCTCTTTGGCAAGCTGCGTGTTAGGGCGGATCCCGACGGCCATGACCACGAGGGAGGCGTCGATCACACGCCCGTCGGCAAGCTCCACCCCCTCGACTTTGTCGGAGCCGAGGATCTGTTTGGTGTTCGCTTCGCAGAGCACTTCGATGCCGCGCGATTCCAGTTCTTTTTGCAAAAGATACCCGGCTGCGGTGTCGAGCTGACGCTCCATCAGGGTCGGCATCAGGTGAATGACAGTCACCTCCATACCGCGCAGTTTCAGACCTGCGGCGGCCTCAAGCCCCAAAAGACCGCCACCGATCACCACAGCGCGCCCGCCCTTTTCGGCAGCTTTAATCATACCGTCGGAGTCATCGAGATCGCGGTAGGCCAACACGCCCGGCAGATCCGATCCCGGCACCGAAATGATGAAAGGGGTCGATCCGGTGGCGATGACCAGCTTGTCATACTCGGCGACAATGCCTGTCTCGGAGATCACCTTACGCTCATGACGGCGAATCTCGGTGATCTTGTCTCCCTGATGTAGCGTGATGCCATGTTCGGCATACCAGCCTTCGCCATGGATGATGATGTCGGCATAGGTCTTTTCGCCCGACAGAACCGGCGAGAGCATGATGCGGTCGTAGTTCACACGCGGCTCGGCGTTGAAGATGGTCACATCGTATTGGTCGGTCGCTTCGAACAGATGCTCAAGCATCCGGCCCGGCGCCATCCCGTTGCCAACGATAACAAGTTTCTGCTTATGAGTGTGTTCAGTCATAACGGCACGTCCTCTCAGAACACGGTTCGTATTGAACCAGATTGTCTTTTGGTGAGAATGCAGCGCCGTTGCTGCGGGCCACGCGGGGTGGCGATGTCGGTCATGTCGCGCCCTTGCGACATGCGAGCGCATGGCTCGTTACGGATAATCTTCTAGGGGATCGCCGGTGTGAAACAAGACGGAATTGCTGGGCTTGTCCCAAAACCCCTCGCAGTCGCAGCAAGACCTGCCTAAGTTTTATGCAAACGGGCACACCGAAATGACAAAAAAGGCAAGGTGGAAACACCCTGCCCCTGTTTCACATCGCCAGAGCGCTCAGCCGACCTGACGCCCGTGCGACCAGACGCCTCGAATCACCGGCATTCCTTCGATCCGCGCGATGCGCACCAGATCGGCATGAAGCCCCGGCGCGATGCGTCCGCGATCCGAGAGCCCCACCGCCTCGGCAGGGTTCGCTGTGACGGTGGCGATGGCGCGCGGGATGTCGTCCCACAAATCCGCCAGAAGCATCGCCGAAGACATCAGCGCCGAGGGCACATAGTCCGAAGACACGATGTCCAAAAGCCCCCGCTCTGCCAGCTCATGCGCCGCGACATTGCCCGAGTGCGACCCGCCCCGAATCAGGTTCGGCGCGCCCATCATCGCGGCGATGCCGTGGAGTTTGCAGGCCTGCGCCGCCTCAATCGTGGTCGGGAATTCCGCCACACGCACGCCATGCTGACGCGAGACCTCGACATGCTCCGCCGTGGTGTCGTCATGGCTGGCCAGAACCGCGCCATAGCGTTTCGCTTCGGCCACGGCCGCCGCCTCGTGGCGCACGGCATAGGTGTCGCGCAGTTCGTAGAGGTGGTTCACATGGTCGTCGAACTCGGCATTCGACATGCCGCGTTTCTTTTGCACATAGTCGCGCAGCTTTTCGATGTCGCGAAACTGCCGCTGCCCCGGCGTGTGATCCATCAAGGACACGAGACCCACCCGATCCTCCGGACCGAACTCGGCCATCTCAGCCTCCAAGGTCTCCGAACAAATCTCTGCCCTGAGATGCAGGAAATGGCTGATCTTCAAAGCGCCGAGATCGCGCAGATGCATCACCTCGCGCGACAGGTTGCGCGCGTATTTGCCATAGCCCGCATCGCCGCGCGTATGGATCGACCCCACGCGCATCGCATCGAACACCGTGGTGATCCCGACCGAAGCCAGTTCGGCGTCATGGGCGATGATCGCCGCCTGATGCGGCCAGTCGACCTTGGGACGCGGTTCGATATGACGCTCAAGATTGTCGGTGTGCAGCTCGATCAAACCAGGGATCACCATATCGCCCCCCGCATCAATCGCGCCCACGACAGACGTGCCGCCCGCGCTCACATCGGCAATCTTGCCATTCTCGACACGCAGGGTACCCTGGATCACCTCCGTCTCCAAAACGATCCGTGCATTGGTCAAAGTAAAGTCGGTCATCACATCGTCCTTGTCAGCGGCGTCTGCCTGCCCGATCTATGTCACACGGATGTGACAGGGACCGGGTAGGAGCAACGCCATGGATGAATTCAAAAGATACGCGGTCTATTACGCCCCCGCTCCGGGGCCGTTTGCCGAATTTTGCGCCCATTGGCTGGGCTGGGATGCGTTTGAGGGCATCGAGTTGCCGCACCCCGCAATCGAGGGCCTGCCCGCGCCGATCCGCGAGATCACCGAAGCCCCGCGCAAATACGGGTTTCATGGCACGCTCAAGCCACCGTTTCGCCTGACCGGCACGCGCGCCGAATTGATGGCCGATCTCGCGGGGTTTGCCGCCGTCCATAAGCCCATCGAGATGGAGGGGCTGGCGCTCACCCGCATCGGCGGGTTTTTCGCGCTCACCCCCGTGGGCGATCTGACGCCCTTGGAATTTCTTGCAGGCGAAATCGTCGCCACGCTCGATCCGCATCGCGCGCAGCCTTCTGAGACCGAACTGGCGCGTCGCCGGTCGGCGGGGCTTTCGGAGCGGCAGAACGCGCTTTTGACGCAATGGGGCTATCCCTATGTGATGGAGGAATTCAAATTCCACCTCACGCTGACCGGCAAGCTTTCCATCGAAGAGGCCGAAGCCGTCAAAGCCGCGCTGGAGCCTGCGCTCGCGCCGCTTCTGCCCCACCCCTTCCGCATCGAGGATCTGTGCCTCTTCGGGGAGGCGGAGGATGGCCGGTTTCATCTTTTGCACCGCTATACGCTTTCGGGCTGAAGCGCCGCGAGGAATGCGTCCACCGCCGCGTCCAGCGCTCCGTCATTGTTGATACGCCGCACCGGCAGACCCGGCGCGATGTCATAGCCCGCGCGCGCCAGACGTTTTTCAATCTCCGCCCGGCTTTCTCGCCCGCGCGCCGCGAGCCGACTGGTCAAAACCTCCGGCGAAGCGGTGATCAGCAGGACGCCCATATTGGGATAAAGCGCATAGGCCTCCGGCAGGATCGCGCGCGAACCGTTAAAAAGCACATCGCGCCCTTCGCTCAGCGCCGCATCAATCGAGATCGGCACACCGTATTTCAGCCCATGCGCCTCCCAATGGAGCGCGAAGTCTCCGGCCGCGACACGCCGGTCAAATTCCTCGACTGTGACGCCTTCGAAATCTTCCCCGCCCGCCTCTGTGGGACGGGTGATCACGCGTTTCGCCACGGCGAGATCGCCACGCCGCTCAAGCGCCGCTTCGATCAACGTATCCTTGCCCACGCCGGACGGCCCGACCACGGCATAAAGACGCCCGACCACGGCTCAGGCCGCCTTCGCAGGCGTAAAGGCCGAAACATTGATCTCCCGATCTGCGACCCGTTCACGGGCCGGAGCATCGTGGAAAATCCCGATGATCGCCGCCCCGCGCGCTTTGGCCTCTTCGATCAGCGACAGAACCGTTTCGCGATTGGTCGCATCGAGAGAGGCGGTCGGTTCATCCAACAGCATCGCCGGATAGTCATGGGCAAAACCGCGCGCGATGTTCACGCGCTGCTGCTCACCGCCCGAGAATGTCGTAGGCGACAGGCCCCAGAGCGTTTCGGGGATATTGAGCCGGGACAGAAGATCGCGCGCCTTGGCAAAGGCCACCTCTTTATCGACACCAACGGTCAGGAGCGGCTCCGCCACCACCTCCAATGTGGGCACACGCGGCACGACGCGCAGGAATTGCGAGACATAGCCCAAAGTTGCCCGGCGCAGCGCGATGATCTCGCGCGGCTCGGCGGTGGCGACATCCGTCTCGCCCACCCAGATATGCCCGGAGGCCGAGAGGTAATTGCCGTAAATCATCCGCATCAGCGTCGACTTGCCCGCCCCCGAATTGCCCGTGAGCGCCACGCATTCGCCGGGCATGACATCGAACGTCGCCCCCTGCATGACGGGGATCACGGCGCTGCCCTGATTGTGCAGGGTGAAGGATTTCGAGACGTCTTCAATCCGGATCATCGGACGCGTTTGGGGCAGCGTTTGGGTCATGGGATTACAGCCAGTTTTTCCATTTCGAGAGAAGATAAGTCCCCAGCGCCGAACCGAACATCAGCGCCGAGGCGATGAGATAGCCATGCGGATGTTCAAGGCCGGGGATGAAGGGAAAGTTCATGCCATAGACAGACGCGACCAGCGTCGGCGGCAGGAACAGAACCGCCACAACCGACAGAATGCGGCTTGTGTCGCTTTGCTCCAAATTGATGAGGCCGAGCACAACATCGGTAAGCTGAGCGATCCGCCCTGAGAGGAAATCGCCATGCACGGTGAGCGCCTGACAATCCTTGACCTGCGCCTTGAGGATCGTGGTCAGCCCCTTGTCCTTGTCCTCGACAAGACCCAACCCAAAGCTCGACAAAGCCCGCTCGACGGTCAAAAGCGCATGCCGGTATTTCGCCACCTGCTCGCTTTGTTTGCCCAGCGCCCGAAGCGCATCGGCCAATTCATCGCCGCGCGGTTCGGGGTCGCGGAAGGCGATATGCGATTGCTGATCGAGCGCCACGCCAACGCCTTCCATCAGGTCGGCGATGCGGGCGATGATCTCTTCGATCAGGCTCAGAAACACCCGCCTTCGCCCGGCATAGCCTGCGCTCGATTGCGCGGCGTGCGCCGCAAAGGTCTCGAAGGGGCGCGGCGTATGATAGCGCACCGTAAACAACCGCTCCGGCGTGATCAGAAAGGCAACGGGGCCGAAAGACGGCTCCTTGTTGCGGTCGAGCCCCGGCAGAACGATGGTCAACACCTCGGTGTCGCCATCGCGATAAAGCCGGTTCGACACCTCGATCTCCTGCATATCCGCAAGCGTCGGCACGGAAATCCCAAGCGCCTCCACAGCCGCAACCTGCGCCGGTTGCGGGCTGAGCAGATCAATCCACAGCGCCGCGGACAGGTGCCCGGTCGGATCGCCCTCCGGGGGCAATCTCTCAAGGCCTGTCTCAGTGGGTCGATAGGCGAAAATCATGTGTCACACCTGCAAAACAGAGGACACAAGAAGCTGGGTATAGGCATGTTGCGGGTCATCGAGCACCTGATCGGTCAGGCCATGTTCCACGACATGGCCGGATTTCATAACCATCAGACGATCCGCCAAAAGACGAACAACAGCAAGGTCATGAGTGACGATGATCGCCGACAATCCCATTTCCCGTACAAGCCCCCGAAGGAGGTCGAGCAGGCGCGCCTGCACCGAGACGTCCAAGCCCCCGGTCGGCTCGTCCATAAAGACAAGCCGCGGCCCCGTCACAAGGTTCCGCGCGATTTGCAGGCGCTGCTGCATCCCGCCGGAAAACGCGCTGGGTTTGTCGTCCACCCGGTCCTCATTGATCTCGACCCGGTCCAGCCAGTCGATGGCCTGCGTGCGGATATTGCCGTAATGCCGCGCGCCGATCGCCATGAGCCGCTCGCCGACATTGCCGCCCGCAGAGACCCCCATGCGCAGCCCGTCGCGCGCGTGTTGATGGACAAAGGCCCAATCCGTGCGCGACAGCATCCGGCGTTCGGGTTCGGACATGGTGAGCGTGTCGACCATGCCTCGGTCACGGGTGTCGAACAGAACCTGCCCGCTGTCGGGCGGCAAGTGCCCCGCCATACAGTTCAAAAGCGTCGATTTGCCGGAGCCGGATTCGCCCACGATGCCCATCACCTCGCCGGGGTAGAGATCGAAGGACACATCGGTGCAGCCGATCCGACCGCCGTAGGTTTTGCGGATGTCTTTGACGGAAAGAAGCGGTTGGATCGTCATTCTGCGGCCTCCGGGGACAAGCGCCCGCGATGGCCCATGGCCTGCCGCTCGGCGCAATAATCGGTGTCGGAACAGACGAACATCCGCCCGCCATCATCGTCGATGATCACCTCATCGAGATAGGTGTGCTCCGCTCCGCAGAGATCGCAGGGATGGTTGGCTTTTGAGGGATCAAACGGATGATCTTCGAAATCGAGACTGACGACCTTGGTGTAAGGCGGCACGGCGTAGATGCGTTGTTCGCGCCCGGCGCCAAAGAGTTGAATCGCCGCCATTTCCATCTTCGGATTGTCGAATTTCGGGATCGGCGACGGGTCCATCACATAGCGCCCTTCGACCTTCACCGGATAGGCGTAGGAGGTGGCGATATGGCCGTGTTTGGCGATGTCTTCGTAAAGCTTCACATGCATCAGCCCGTATTCTTCGAGCGCATGCATCTTGCGCGTCTCGGTCTCGCGCGGCTCCAGAAAACGCAGCGGTTCCGGGATCGGCACCTGATAGACGAGGATCTGCCCCTCTTTGAGCGGCTCCTCGGGAATGCGGTGACGGGTCTGAATGACCGTCGCTTCGCGGGTTTTTTCGGTCACCGCGATCTCGGCGGTCTTCTCGAAAAACTTGCGGATCGAGACGGCATTGGTCGTGTCATCCGCGCCCTGGTCGATCACCTTTAGTGTATCTTCTGGCATCAAACAGGCGGCAGAGACCTGCACGCCCCCCGTCCCCCAACCGTAAGGCATCGGCATTTCGCGCGAGGCAAACGGCACCTGATAGCCCGGCACAGCAATCCCTTTCAGGATCGCGCGGCGGATCATCCGTTTGGTTTGCTCGTCGAGATAGGCGAAATTGTAGTCGCTCATTCTGCCGCCTCTTTCGCACTTGCGCTCGCGATCTCCGCGCGCATTTTTCGGACCAGTTCCATTTCGGATTGAAAATCCACATAGTGTGGCAATTTGATATGTTCGAGAAATCCGGTCGCCTGAATGTTGTCACAATGATACAGGACGAATTCCTCGTCATGCGCAGGCGAGTTCGAGACCTCGACGCCCAGCTCCTTCGAGCGCAGCGAGCGGTCGACCAGCGCCATGGAAATCGCCTTGCGCTCCGTCTGACCAAAGGTCAGCCCATAGCCGCGCGTGAACTGCGGCGGCTCGACTTTCGAGCCTGCGAATTTGTTCACGGTTTCGCATTCGGTCAACTCGACCTCACCAATCTCGATGGCAAAGCCCAGTTCGGGGATGTCCATCTCGACCGCCACCTTGCCGATGCGCAGCTCGCCCACAAACGCATGGCTGTTGCCGTAGCCGCGCTGGGTGGAATAGGCCATCGACAGGATGAACCCCTCATCGCCACGGGTCAGCGCCTGCAACCGCAGCGCGCGGTTGGCGGGCAATTCCAGAGGCTCGCGGGTCAGGTCCGGCGGAGTGTCTTCCCCCTCGGCTTCGGTCTGGATCAGGCCTTCCTTGTTCAGAAAAGACGTCACATGCGGGGTCGGCTCAATCCGGGGCTCAGCCTCGACGGCCTCCGGCACCTCGCCCTCCGCCATCAATTTGAAATTCAGCAAGCGGTGCGTGTAATCGAAGGTCGGGCCAAGCACCTGCCCGCCCGGCACGTCCTTGAACGTCGCCGACACCCGCCGGTCACAAGCCATTTTGTCGGTCTCCACCGGGTGCGAATGACCGATGCGCGGCAGGGTCGTCCGGTAGGCGCGAATGAGGAAAATCGCTTCAATCAGATCGCCGCGCGATTGCTTGATCGCCAGAGCGGCCAGATCGGGATCGTAAAGCGAGCCTTCGGTCATCACCCGATTGACGGCCAGCGCCAGCTGTTCACGGATTTGCGGCACGGTGAGTTCCGCAACCGTCACATCGCCCCGGCGCTCTTCGGCCAACCAAGCATGCGCATTATCGATGGCGCGCTCGCCCCCTTTGACGGCAACATACATCAGTTGGCCTCCACTTTGGTTGAGCGCGGCAGACCTGCGATCTGCGTGCCCGAGGTGAAATAGAAATCGAGGCCCAGCGGAAAGAGCATGGCGTTCTTCTGAAACGGTTCCAGCGCGGGCAAAGAGAGGCTGGCCGTGGTTTCAATCCCCGGCCCCGTGAGCTGCGCACCGTCCTGAGACAACGTCTCCATTTCGACGATCAGCGTCGTCGACCGGTCAGGATATTCCGCCGTGCCGATGGGGAAAACTGTCACTGGCTGCAACGCATCCCAAGTGCCCAGCGCGAACATGGCTTTCGCGGGGCCGACGATGGGCGCGCCGATTTGAAAGGCGATCCAGTCGCGGATTTCCCGCGTGTCGTGCGCCCCCATCAGGCAGAGCGGGGTTTCCGGGTCGCAAAGCGTCAGCAAAAGGCTCGCCGCCGCTTCGGACACAGGCGCAGGCGCTTGGCCGCCCTTGATCCCATGCAGCGTGCCGGGGCGCGCGAGAGCCTCCAAAGCGGCGCGAAAGGCACGTGCGGCGTCTTGCGGCGGGGTCTCGAAAGCACCGATCAGACTTTGTTCACTCATCTGTCTTGCCGGCATCAGTCCTCTCCCCGGACCATCGTAAAGAAATCCACTTTCGTCGCAGCGGCTTTCGCGGCGCGTGCGCTACGGGCCGCGACCTGAGCCGCTTCCAACGGTGCCAGAACGGCCTCTCGCACCGCTTCGGCCCGCGCCCCTTGCATCAGCGCATCGACCAGCGCCGCCTGCTCCGCCTGCCGCTTGTCACGCCCTTGCGCATAGCCATGGCCGACTTCGCCCGTTGCCAGCCGCAGAGAGCATCGCGTCACAGTCATTTCGCCCAGATTGAACGGCGCGCCCGTGCCGCCCATACGCCCGCGCACCATGACACCGCCCACTTCGGGACGCCGCAGCCACTCAAAACCGGGAAGATCGGCCATCTCGACCATCCGTTCAGCCAAAAGCGCGGCGTCGGATTTGGCCAAAAGCCCCATCCACGCCTTGCGCGCCTTCTGGTCCGGGGAGAGTGCAGTTTCGGGTTTGCCCATCGCCGCCACCTTTCTCATCTAGTCTCATCTAGACAGCTTGCGGAGTTGTCTAAAATACTATACAACTAGACAAATCATTGCCGATCCCTCGCGTCTCGGCAAGGGAAAAATCGTGAAATTTTGGTGACGAAACGCTCATGCCACGCACACCGGTCTGGAAATCCATCGCCGAAACCCTCTCCGAGGAAATCGCCAAGGGGCATTATCGCCCCGGCGACAAGCTCCCCACCGAAGCGGAGCTTTCGGCACGATTCGGAGTTAATCGCCATACGGTACGCCATGCGCTTTCCGATCTCACAGAACGCGGCATCACCCGCTCGCGGCGCGGTGCGGGCGTGTTCGTCCAGAGCGCGCCGGTGGACTATCCCATCGGCAGGCGCGTGCGATTTCATCAGAATATCCGTGCCACAGGCCGCCTGCCGCACAAGACGGTGCTGCGCATCGAAACCCGTCCCTGCGATACGAAAGAGGCCATGGCGCTCGACCTTGCTCCCGGGGCAGAGGTTCTGGTTTACGAGGGCCTGTCCCTGTCGGGCGACGCCCCCGTGGCGCATTTCATCTCGATCTTTCCCGCTGCCCGACTGCCCGGCCTCACGGAGGCCTTGCGTGAGATCAGCTCGGTCACCGCCGCACTCGCCTCCATCGGGATCGAGGATTACCTGCGGTCCGAAACCCGCGTCAGCGCCGAACGCGCCACTGCGACACAGGCGTTGCATCTTGGCCTGCGCGAAGGCGATCCGCTTCTGCGCACGGTTAGCCTCAACACCACGCCTGACGGCATCCCCATCGAACGTGGCATCACATGGTTCGCCGGAGATCACGTCACGCTCATCGTCACACCGGACTGACACACCGGACCGGCGTAACGGCCGGACTGTCATCCCGAGCGTGTCGAAACGTCATCTGCGCGATACAAAACACAGGTATTTCAACCTGAAATGGTAAAATGCCACTCTTCGTATCGCAGGTAATTCCGATGTCCGTACTTCCGCCCCTGAGCTTTTCCGGTGCATCCGTCCTGATCGACGGCGCGTTTCACGCCGCACCGCTCTCGATTGCCGAAGGGCGGATTACCCAAGGTGCCTTCCCGGAAGTGGACCTGAGCGGTTATCTGATCCTGCCCGGCATCGTCGACCTGCATGGCGACGCCTTCGAACGCCATATCGCACCACGCCCGCGCGCGCCCTTTCCCATTCGCACCGGGCTCGCCTCCGCCGCCCGAGATGCCGCGGCTCATGGTGTGACAACGGCCTGGTTCGCACAATGCTGGTCCTGGGAGGGCGGGTTGCGCGGCCCCGATTATGCCGAAGAATTGCTCGCAGAGATGCAGGCCTTCGAGGCCCATGCCCCCATCGACATCCGCCTGCAAATCCGCTGCGAAACCCATATGATCGACAGCCGTGAACGGCTTTTGTCGGCGATCCGGCGGTTTGGTGTCGACTATGTGGTATTCAACAACCACCTGCCCGAAGCCATCGAGATCGCCAAGAAGGAGCCGCTGGAATTCGCAGCCTGGGCGAAACGCGGCGGTCGCACGCCCGAACAGTTCATCAAGGTGCTGCGCGAGGCCAAGGACCGCAAACCCGAAGTGCCGCGTCACCTCTGCGCTCTAGCCAAGGCCTTCGACACACTCGGCGTGCTCTACGGCAGCCACGACGACCCCGATGCGGAAACCCGCGAGGAATTCCGCGCGCTGGGCGCGCATATCGCGGAATTCCCGATCTCGGAAAAGGCTGCCGCTGCGGCCAAGGCGATGGGCGATCCGGTCCTGATGGGCGCGCCGAACGTGGCGCGTGGCGGCTCTCAGGCAGGCAATATTTCAGCACAGAAACTGATCGAACGCGGGCTCTGCGATGCGCTGGTGTCCGATTATCACTATCCGACGCTGACCACCGCCGCCTGGACCCTTGTCGACAAGGGCGTGAAGGATCTGGCGCGGGCTTGGGCGCTGATCTCGACCAACCCGGCGCGGATCATGAAACTGAAGGATCGCGGCACGCTGAGCCCGGGCAAACGCGCCGATGTCGTGGTGATCAACGCGGAGACCCGTGAGATCGAAGTCACCATCTCCGGCGGGCGCATCGCCTATCTGAGCGGTCGGGCCGGGCAACGGCTGGCGTCTGTGGGCAGCGAGCTGCGCCTCGCCGCAGAATAGCTCACTCGTATTTTTCGAGGAAGGCTTCGGCCTCAAGCGCGCGAAAATCGCCAAGCGCCGCGCGCAGCCGGGCATGATCCCAATCCCACCAGCCGAGCGCCTGCATCCGCTCGGCAATGCCGTCCGGATAGCGCGGGCGCATCGGCACAGAAGGCACGCCCGCGACGATCATGTAAGGCGGCACATCCTTGGTCACCACCGCGCCGGACGCCACGATGGCCCCATTCCCGATGGTCACTTCCGGCTTGATGACCGCCCCGTGGCCAATCCATGTGTCATGGCCGATCACCGTGCGCCGCGCCGCACGGGCCTCGAAAAACGCGGCATCGTCCTCCGTGTCGTCCCAGTAATAGGACGAGCGATAGAGAAAGTGATGCAGCGAAGCGTTGCGATAGGGATGATCCGTCGGGCCGATGCGGGTGAAGGCGGCGATATTGGCGAATTTGCCAATCGTGGTGTTGGCAATATCGGAATATTGCTCGCAATAGGAGTAATCTCCGAGGCTCGAATTCAAAACCCGCGCGCCCTTGCCTACCTCGCAATAGGCCCCGAAGGTAGAATTCCGGACCTCCGCCTCTTCGTGCAGAAAGACTTCGGTCGCGCTCAGTTTCGGCATGTGTCACCTGTTGATATGTCGGATCGCCTCCGGCTGGAGTATTTCGAGCACAAAGGAAACCCGGACACAAATCCTGTTTCCACAACTCCCGTTTCCTTTGTGCCGAAAATACTCAGTCGCCCTTGATCAGCTTGCGCCGCAGCCAGCCGGAGAAACTGTCCATCGCCATGACCAGAAGCACCACGAGAACGATGTAATAGCTGACCTCTTCCCAGTCCTTCTGGGTGATCATCGCCTGTGTCAGCAAAAGCCCGATGCCGCCGCCGGTGATCGCGCCGATGATGGTGGCGGAGCGGGTATTCGATTCGAGGAAATACAGCACCTGCGAGAGAAGCACGGGCACGATTTGCGGGATCACCCCGAAGCGGTAGCGTTGCAGCGGTTTCGCGCCGGTGGAAGCGACCCCTTCGATTTGTTTCTCATCGACGTTCTCTAACGCTTCGGAGAACAGCTTGCCGAAAGAACCCGTGTCGGTGAAGAGGATCGCCAAAGCGCCGGTCAGAGGACCGGGGCCGAAGGCCCGGGACAGGAGGATGGTCCAGATCAGCCCGTCGACCCCGCGCAGGAAGTCGAAGAGACGGCGTGCCGCCATGCGGATCGCCACCAGCGGCGCGAAATTGCGCGCGGCGAGGAAAGCCAGCGGCAGGGCAATAATGGCTGCGCCGAAAGTGCCGAGGAAGGCCATGAGCACGGTTTCGAACAGCGCCCATGCGGTATCGCCATGCCGCCAGATCGCGTTGTTCCAGAAATCCTGCCAAGCGCCCGTCAGGTTCGAACGCGACGGGTCGATGCGCGCACCGAAAAGGACGTCTGAAATGCTGTGACCGTAATACGGGCTTTCCAGCGTGAACCAGAACAGCTCCCAGCCGAATTCATAGACGAAGACCTCGGTGCGGGCTTTGGTCAGCGACAGGCGCGCGGCATCGGTGGTCACCATGAGGCGCGTGTTGGAATAGGAAATCCAGTCGGGCAGCGCGGCAGGATCGAGATTGATCGTCACGCCTTCGGCCCGGCTTTGCGTCGCTTCGATCACCCCAAACCCGGGCACGTCATAGCGCACCACATCGCCCGCGATTTCGATGGTGCCGCCATCGTCGAGCGTGATCGCTGCGGCGTCTTCGCCGAGCTTGACCCAAGCGGGATAGTTCGTGGCGTCATAGGTGCCCTTGCGTTCCCCCTCGACCGCGACCTCGATCTCGCCGGTGCGGTTGTTGCGCTCGACATGGGTCTTGTAGCTATAGGTGTCGGACACCAGCGTCACCGCATTGTCCCACCGCATCCGACCGGCCAGCCCCGCCAGATCGAAGGCGAAGAAAATATAAACGAAATAGGCCAGCGCAATGAGCGGCAGAGCGAAGGCGAGCACGCGCTTGCGGGCGATCAACGCCTTGGCGCGGGCGTGCATGTCAACGGGCGTGTTGGCAGCGAAGTTCATTGCGCGGCTCCTTTTTTCGGCCCTTTCATCGAGCCATGCGTCAGACGATTGCGCACCACGGAGGACATCTGGTCAAAGAACACGATGGTCAGGAACAGAAGGATAAAAACGGCGGCGGCCTCATCAAACTTGCCCTGCCCCCAAGAGATCGCGTTCTTAAGTTCGTAGCCAATGCCGCCCGCGCCGACAAAACCAAGGATCGCGGAGGCACGGATGTTGATTTCGAAGCGCAGCAAAGCATAGGAAAACCAGTTTGGCGCGACCTGCGGCACGAGGCCCAGCATCATGCGCTGCGGCCATGTCGCGCCGACGGAAGCGAGCCCTTCGAGCGGTTTCTGATCGGCATTTTCGTTCACTTCGGAAAACAGCTTGCCCAGCGCGCCGACGGTGTGAAAGGCGATGGCAATGGCCGCGGGCACCGGCCCACCACCCAGAACGAAGATCAGCACAAGCGCGATCACGATCTCCGGGATCGCCCGCATCAGGTCCATCACCCGGCGAAACAGCGGAATGAGACGCGGCCAAGGCGCAAGCCCATGGGTCGAGAACAACGACAACACAATCGCCCCGCAGGCGCCGGTGAGCGTCGCCACGGCGGCAATGTTGATGGTCTCGATGAGAGCCGGGATCGCATCGCGCAGATGCCCCGGCAGGTTCGCGCGTTTCTGCCAAGCCTCGGCAACCACATCGGCAGGAAAATCGAAAATATGCGGCAGACCGGGCAGGAAGCCACCCGCATTTCGGTCATTGGCGATGCCGAACCCGCTTGCCAGAAGAAGGACGAAAACCAGAAGCATGATGCCGCCATAGAGGCGACGCTGACGGGTAAGCGCCATGTAATGGGCGCGGGTCGCGTCCAGCGTGTTGGCGGTGAAATCGGCCATGTTCGGAAGTCCTTCGGGAAAAGACCCCGCGCCAAAAGCGCAGGGTCCAATGTCAGATCGGCTTAGTTCGACGCGGCGAGACGGGCGGCGACGATGGAGGTGTAGGCCTCATGGGTGATCGGGTCGAAACCGAGGCTCTCACCGGCGGCCACACCATAGGCGCAATCCGGATCGACTTCGTTCAGGCCGTCGACCAGAGCGGTCATCGTCGCCTTGACATCGGCGGGCAGCGCCTTGCGCAGCACGACCGGGCCTTCCGGGATCGGCTTGGAGCGCCAGATTTCCACGAGATCGTTCATATCGACGAGACCGGCGTCCACGGCCTTGCGCAGCGCACCGTTGTTGTACCCGTCTTCCCAGGCGCCCTGACCGTCGGCCCAGGTCACACCGGCGTCGATGTCGCCATTGTTCACCGCAACGATGGTCTGTTCGTGACCGCCGGTGAATTTCACCTCACCGAAATACTGACCGGATTCCATGGTGATACCGTCTTTGTACTGCGGGATCTCGACGGAGGGGATCAGGTAGCCGGAGGTGGAGTTCGGATCGCCGAAGCCGAAGGATTTGCCAGCCATATCGTCGAGCGAGGTGATGCCGCTGTCCTTCCGGGCAAAGCCGATGGAATGATAGCCGTAGGAGCCATCGAGGTTGATCTTCACCAGAACCGGTTCAACGGCTTCCGGGTCCTGGATGTAGACCCCGGCGTAGGAGGAGGCACCGAGCCAGGCCATGTCGATGGTGCCGCCCAGAAGGCCCTGCATCACACCGTTGTAGTCGGCCGGAGCAAAAAGTTTCACCGGAACGCCCAGAGCCTCTTCGGCATAGGCGCGCAGGCATTCGTTGGAATTCAGACGGTCCTGAGCGTTTTCGCCGCCCAGCAGACCGATGTTGAATTCCTTGATCTCCTGAGCCTGAGCGGCACCGACAAGCGCGGTGGTGGTCAGAACGGCAGCAAGCAGTTTTTTCATCATTCTCTCCAGTTGATGGACCCGCATGAGTTCGGTTGGTGCGGGTGAAAGGGTCAGACAGTAACCTTTGCGAGACGGCGCTCCACCGCCTCGACATCCTCGTGATCACGGATTTCGGTCGAGGTGGCGGCCTCCGAAAAATCGGCCCCCGCCCCGTAAATATCGCGCGCAACGCCTGTGGTGAGCTGGGCGGGTGTGCCGTCGAACACCACGCGCCCGTCGCGCATGCCGATGATGCGGTCGCAATAGCGCCGTGCGGTGTCGAGCGTGTGAAGGTTCGCGATCACCATGCGTCCGTCCTCGTCATGGATGCGTCTGAGCGCCTCCATCACGGTCTGGGCATTCATCGGATCAAGCGAGGCGATGGGCTCATCGGCGAGGATCACCTTGGGATCCTGCATCAGCGCACGCGCGATGGCGACGCGCTGTTGCTGACCGCCCGAAAGCGCCTCGGCGCGTTTTTCGGCATGTTCGGAAATGCCAAGGCGACCGAGAATGTCGATCGCCTTGTGAATGTCTTCTTCGGGATAGAGGTTGAACATGGTCGCCAATGTGGAGCGACGACCGAGCGTGCCATGCAACACGTTGGACACCACATCCATGCGCGGCACGAGGTTGAACTGTTGAAAGATCATCGCGCAATCGGATTGCCACTGACGCTTCTCCGCCCCCTTGAGCGACAGCACATTGCGCCCCTCGAACAGCAATTCGCCCTCGGAGGCATCGGTCAGCCGGTTCATCATCCGCAGGAAGGTCGATTTCCCCGCCCCGGAGCGCCCGATAATACCGATCATCATCGACCGGTCGATCTGAAAGCTGACCTTGTCCACGGCCGCTTTGGTGCCGAACCGTTTCGTCAGGCTCTTCACTTCGAGCATATCCGCCCCCTCTTTTTCGCTGGCGGCGATAAAGCACAGGGAGTGCATCCCTTCTGTGACGCGAGGGAAAAAGATTTGTGACAGGGAACGAGACGTCGTCCTCTACAAGACGCGCGACAATCGCCCGCGCAAGACTTGTGCACAATTCCCACGGACCTGTGGGTTGCCCCATCGCAATGGCCTTGTATGTTGGCGCGACAAATTGCCCCCTCAGGACCCCACCCCTTGCCCGATCTGCCCGCCCCGAAACGCCTGTTGCTCATCCTCATGACGCTGATGATCGGCGCGGCTGCGGGCACCGGATTCTATCTGGCACATATGCCGTTGCCCTGGATGCTCGGGCCGATGCTGGTGATCTTCGTCTTCGTGATGGCGGGCGCGCCGCTGGAAGCCCCGAACCAGCTCCGCCCCATCGTCATCCCGGTGATCGGCGTCATGCTCGGATCGAGCTTCGACACCGACACCTTCCAGAACCTCAGCCGCTGGGCGCTCTCGCTGGCGGGGCTCTCGGTCTATATCGCGCTGTCCGCGGCCCTCGTCGTACCCTTCTACATCAAGGTCGGCCGTCTCGACCCGATCACCGCGTTTTTCTCCGCCATGCCCGGCGGGCTCAACGAGATGACCGTCATCGGTGGCGCTCTGGGGGGCGACGAAAAGCGGATCATTCTGGCCCATGCCGGGCGGATTGTGGTGACGATCTCGATCATCGCGCTCTATTTCCGGGTGTTCCTTGGCTACGAGGTCACCGGCATCACGCTCAAAAGCGACGGGCCAGAGATCACCCTCATGAGTGCTGCGATTCTTCTGGCCTGTGCCGTGGTGGGCGCCTGGGGCGGCGCCAAACTGCGCCTGCCTGCGCCGGGACTGCTGGGACCGATGATCCTGTCAGGTGCGGCGCATATGACCGGGCTGACCCATTCCTCGCCCCCCGCCCTTCTGGTGATTGCCGCACAGGTGATCCTTGGCACCTCCATGGGCTGTCGCTTTCGCGGTGCGCGCCCCGCGCTGGTGTTCGGCACACTGGCGCTGACGCTGGGCGGCACGCTCGTGACCATGGCCCTGTCCCTCGGCTTTGCGGTCGGGTTGCATCAGCTCTTCGGCCAGACCACGGAGCAGGTCCTGCTCGCCTATGCCCCGGGGGGCCTGACGGAGATGTCGCTCGTCGCCCTCGCGATGCATGCCGAGGTGGCCTATATCTCGCTCCACCATCTGGTGCGGATCGTCATTCTCGTGGCCATCGCGCCGACGCTTTTGTCCCGCATCGCCGGGCGTCTCGGCTATTGAACCCACAGGCCGGTCACCCCGCCCTGCGCTTGACTCAGCCTGAGCTGTGTGAGACCAACGCAACACTGTAAAAGCCGGACGGAACTGTGCAAAAACACGTCACCTCTCCGGCACATGACAGGTAGGTTGGGTTTGAACACACTCGCGATCACATGCATCCGGGACGAGGGGCCTTGGCTTCTCGACTGGATCGCCCATCACAGGGCCGCCGGGTTCTCGCATTTCCTCATCGCTTCGCATGATCTTTCGGACCGCTCGGATGCCCTGCTGGATGCGCTCGACCAGGCTGGCGTCGTCACTCATTTGTCGTTTCAGCCCGACGGCGAGAAATCCGTTCAATGGCAGGCGATGAAACTCCTGTCCAAACATCCGCTCTACAAGGCCGCCGATCTGGCGATGTTTTTCGACGTCGACGAATATCTGGTACTTGAGGACGGACTGAGCCTTGACGCTCTCCTGCCCGAGGGGTTCGATGCCGTGCCGTTGCGTTGGCATCTCTTCGGCAACAGCGGCATCGGGTCATGGGACGACCGCCCCGTCACCGAGCGCTTCACCATGGCCGCCCCCGACGAGATCGCCCTGCCGCTGGCGCATTTCTTTAAGACGCTCCACCGCCCCGCGGCCTTCAAGGGACTTGGTGTGCATCGTCCGAAACCGCTCAAGGACCGGCCCGCGCGCTGGATTGGGGCCAATGGCAAAGCGATGCCAGAGGCCTTTGCCGAGCAAAGCGCAAGGATCAATCTTTTCGGCCTGCCACAGGATGGCGCGCGCGCCTGGCTCAACCACTATTCCGTGCGTTCCATCGAGGAATTCGTGCTGAAATCCGCGCGCGGCCTGCCCAATCACATGCTCAAACCAATCGGCCCCGGCTATTGGGCCGAACGCAATTTCAACAGCGAGGAAGACCGTCGCATTGCCGCCATGCGCCCCGGGGCCGAAGCCGCACACGCCGAGTTGGCCGTTTTCGAAGCGCTCCATGCCGACACCGTCGCGCATCACCGCGCCCGGCTCAAGGCCCTGACCGCAGAGCGTCCGGTGGTCGAGATGATGTGGCAGTTGACACTTCTGGCCGGCTCCACCCCACCGGGACCAACGCAGCTCGCGGCCCATCTCGCCCGCCTCAAGGCCCTCGCGCAGGATCATTGAGCCGCCATGGAACGCCCGACACAGGTCACCTTCCATATCGGCGTGCAATTCAGCACAGGCCGCGACATTCTCCTGAGCGCCAAGGCGAATGCGAATCTGTTGCGCGCCCGCGACATTTCACTGCCGCCCATCCGAAAGGCCCGCAAGATCATCGACGAGACACTCAGACGTCTCGACGGCATGCCGCCAATCCCGGAGGAGCAGGACGCTTTGCTCGCAGAACTGACCGCCCCCGGCAAGGTGGCGCATCTGGTGCTGGACGACGACCTGCGCGCCGGCTCCTTGCGCGATCTCTTCACCGGGCCCGTGCTTTACAACGGCATCGAGAGCCGTATCGCACCGGTCGCCGAGCTGTTTTCGAATACGTCGTTCCGGCTCTCTCTGGCGCTGATCAATCCGGTGGTTTTCCTGGATCGCGCCCTTGCCTCGGGGAACGCGATCCGCACGGTCCGGAGCTTTGTCGAAGCCACCGATCCCGCACGGCTGAGCTGGCGCGAGATGGTGCAGCGTCTGCGCCACACCATGCCGGAGGTGCCACTGACGCTCTGGTGCGACGAAGATGCACCGCTGATCTGGCCGCGGGTCTTGCGCCACCTTTTCGCGCTGCCACAAGATGCGAAGCTGGAGGCCCGGCTCCAGCCGCTTAAACCGTTGCTCGAACCGGAGGGTCTCACGCGGCTTCGTGCCTATCTGGCGAAATTTCCGCCGGAGACCGACGCTCAGTATGAGCGGGTCATCCTGTTGTTTCTCGACAAATACGGCATCGAAGACGCACTGTCGCCGCGCTGTGACATTCCCGGCTGGGACAGCGCCAGGATCGCGGAGGTCACGGCGCGTTACGAGGACGACATTGCTGCGCTGGCGCAGGACGAGGGCATCACCCTGATCCTGCCGGACACGCCACTCGCCTGAGCGACGCGACTTTTAGCGCGCGGCCTCGGCTGCGGCGCGGATCGCGCGGATGTTCTCGCCGTAAGGTACCGGGTTGATCACGGAACCACCCTTGAACACGGCAGAGCCCGCCACCAGCGCATCGGCCCCCGCCGCCGTCATCAGCGGGGCGGTGGTCGGGTCGATGCCGCCGTCGATCTCGATATGGATCGGGCGATCGCCGATCATGGCGCGCAGTTCCTTCACCTTGTCGATCTGGGAATGGATGAATTTCTGACCGCCGAACCCGGGGTTCACCGTCATCACACAGATCAGATCGACCATGTCGAGCAGGTACTCGACACTCTCGGCGGGCGTGCCCGGGTTGAGCGCGACACCGGCTTTCATCCCCGCGCCCCGGATCGCCTGAAGCGTGCGGTGGATATGCGGTCCGGCCTCGACATGGGCGGAGAGAATATCGGCACCCGCATCGGCAAAGGCGTCGATATAGGGATCGACAGGGGCGATCATCAGGTGCACGTCCATCACCGTCTTGATATGCGGGCGGATCGCCTTGCACATCGCCGGGCCGAAGGTCAGGTTCGGCACGAAATGCCCGTCCATGACATCGACATGGATCCAATCCGCGCCATGCGCCTCGACGGCCTGAATTTCACGTCCGAAATCGGCGAAATCGGCGGCGAGGATGGAGGGCGCGATCTTGATGGAACGGTCAAAGCTCTGGGCGGTCATCTTGCGAATCCTTGGTCTTTGCGGGGTTGGCCTGCTCTATCCGATGCGCCGCGCGCTGTCACGCGCTCGCGACTGCCCCAGAATGTGGCAAATCGCACCCGACGTCACGTATTTCTGTCCTTATTTATGTCCTTGCTCCATATAAAATGTGAGAATCAGCCGTTTTCCTATGGTAAGCTGTGCACATGCTCACGACGTCATTGCATCAGGCCGACATTCTGTCCAAAGGGGAAGACTACCACTTTTCCCGAAGCGTTCTCTCAAGGACGCGACCGAAAGCCTTACACGATCAGGACTATTACGAACTGTTCTGGCTCCACAACGGGCGGGCGCGTCTGGTGACGGAGGCCACGCGTCTGGCGTTGAGCGAGGGTGATCTGGTGTTCATCTCTCCCGGCCTGCCCCACGCGCTTCAGGGACAGGGCGAAGAAAGCCATATCGTCAACCTCATCCTGCGGCGCAAACGGGTTCGGGAGCTGATCGAACGCTTCCCCGAAGTGAGCCAATATTTCCCCGGCGCCGGCGCCATCCCCGTACAGGTGCGCCGCGACATTCGCCAGATGGCCCAGCTTTCGACCGCCGCCAAGACGCTGGAGGCCTCGCCCCGCACCGCGCTTTTCCTCGAAGCCTTCCTGCTGCCGCTGATCGCCGGTCTTGCGCTCGAAGCCAGGGAGACGACCGAAGCCATGCCGCTCTGGCTGTCCGACGCGCTTGTGCGGGTCGAGGAGCCTGCGGTATTCCGCGACGGCGCTGCCGGGCTCGTCGCGCAATGCGGCAAGGCCCATGCCCATGTCGCCCGCACGATGCAGAATTGCCTCGGCCAGACGCCCTCCGATTATGTCAACCGGTTGCGCATGGATTATGCCGCGCGCCGCCTCAAGGGCACCCCCGACAGCCTGGCGGAAATCGCCACCGACATCGGCCTGCAGAACATGAGCCATTTCCATCGGCTGTTCCGGGCGCGGTTCGGCATGACGCCGCGGCAATATCGAGTGAAATATCAAAAAGGCGTGGTGCAACCGGTTTGACCGATTGGTCAATGATTGCCAAGGCGCGTCGTCCGTGCGAGCTTGCGCCCAAGTGAAAACGGAGCTTTTCGATGAGCACGACCGACCTATCCGTCCCCACCGCCGGTGCGGACACCGAAACCGCCCATCTGCCGCAGGTCCACGAACCGCGCAATCCCGGCATGGAGCTGGACCTCGACATCGTCGAACGCCAGCGGGTGAACACCTCCGCTGTCGAGCGGCGCTGTGCCACCCTGCCCGGACGTCGGTCAGTGAAAAAAGACCACCAAGCCGCGTGGCTGTTGAAAGCGATCACCATGATCGACCTCACAACGCTGGCGGGCGACGACACGGCGGGCCGCGTGCGGCGTCTTTGCGCCAAAGCCGCCCATCCGGTACGCGCCGACATTCTGGACGCCATGGGCATGCCCGCGATCACGACGGGCGCTGTCTGTGTCTATCACGATATGGTCGAAACGGCGGTCGAGGCGCTGGACGGCACGGGAATCCCGGTTGCAGCGGTCTCGACCGGTTTCCCGGCGGGGCTCTCGCCCTATCACTTGCGGGTCAAGGAGATTGAGGAAAGCGTCAAAGCGGGGGCGAAGGAGATCGACATCGTGATCTCGCGGCGTCACGTTTTGACCGGCAACTGGCAAGCGCTTTACAACGAGATGCGCGAGTTCCGCGCCACCTGCGGTGAGGCGCATGTGAAAGCCATTCTCGCGACCGGCGAGCTGGGGTCTTTGCGCAATGTCGCGAAAGCCTCGCAAGTTTGCATGATGGCCGGCGCGGATTTCATCAAGACCTCGACCGGCAAGGAAAGCGTCAATGCCACCCTGCCTGTTTCGCTCGTGATGATCCGGGCCGTGCGCGACTATTACGCCCGCACCGGCTATCGCATCGGCTACAAACCGGCGGGCGGGATTTCCAAGGCGAAGGATGCCCTCGTCTACCTGTCGCTGATCAAGGAAGAGCTGGGCGATCATTGGCTCTCGCCGCATCTGTTCCGCTTCGGCGCGTCGTCTTTGTTGGGCGACATTGAGCGGCAGTTGGAACACCATGTGACCGGGCAGTACTCGGCCTCATGGCGGCATGCGATTGGGTGAGGTCGGACATGAGTATTTTTGCCAAGAAGAAGCAGGGGCGCGGGCAATGAGCGTGAAAGAGATTTTCGACACGATGGACTATGGCACGGCGCCCGAAAGTGCGGCGGAGGCTCTGGCCTGGCTGGTGGATGGTGGTGATCGGTTCGGGTTGTTCATTGGTGGCAAGATGACGGATCCGGGCGCGGTGTTCGAGGCGAAGAACCCGGCCACAGGCGAGGTTCTGGCGCATCTCACACAGGCGACCGAGGCCGATGTGGAGGCGGCTGTCACCGCCGCGCGCAAGGCGCAGAGCAAATGGGCGAAGGACAGCAAAGCGCGGGCCAAGGTGCTCTATGCGCTGGCGCGTCTGGTGCAGAAACACGCGCGGCTCTTTGCCGTGTTGGAGACCTTGGATAACGGCAAGCCGATCCGCGAGAGCCGCGACATCGACGTGGCTCTGGTGGCGCGGCATTTCTATTACCACGCGGGCATGGCGCAGCTCATGGACGAAGAACTGCCGGGGCGCGAGGCGCTTGGCGTGTGCGGTCAGATCATCCCGTGGAACTTTCCGCTTTTGATGCTGGCGTGGAAGGTCGCGCCCGCGATTGCGATGGGCAACACGGTGGTGTTGAAACCGGCGGAATATACCTCGCTGACCGCGTTGCTCTTTGCGCAGATTTGCCAAGAGGCGGGTGTGCCAAAAGGCGTCGTCAACATCGTGACCGGCGACGGCGCGGTGGGCGAGATGATCGTGACACATCCGGGCCTGGACAAGATCGCCTTTACCGGATCGACCACCGTGGGCCGCCGCATTCGCGAGGCGACTGCCGGATCGGGCAAGTCGTTGACGCTCGAACTGGGTGGCAAATCGCCCTACATCGTCTTTGAGGATGCCGATATCGACAGCGCCATCGAAGGGCTGGTCGATGCGATTTTCTTCAATCAGGGGCAGGTCTGCTGCGCCGGGTCGCGTTTGCTCGTTCAGGAAGGCATTGCCGAGGATTTCCACGCGCGGCTTGTCGCGCGGATGGGAAATCTGCGGATCGGCAATCCTTTGGACAAGAGCATCGACGTCGGCGCCATCGTCGATCCCGTTCAGTTACAGCGGATCGAAAGCCTCGTGGCCAAGGGCGGCGCGGAAGGCACCGTGCATCAACCCGTGAAGGCGCCGGAAGGCTGTTTCTACCCGCCGACTTTGGTGTCGGGGCTGGAGCCCTCGTCGCTCTTGATGCAGGAAGAAATCTTTGGGCCGGTGCTCGTCTCCACCACCTTCCGCACGCCCGCCGAGGCGGTGCAGGTGGCGAACAACACGCGCTATGGCTTGGCGGCCTCGGTCTGGACCGAAAACGTCAATCTGGCGTTGGATATTGCGCCGAAACTGGTCGCGGGTGTCGTCTGGGTCAACGGGTCGAACATGTTCGATGCCGCGGCCGGATTTGGCGGTGTGCGCGAGAGCGGTTTTGGCCGCGAAGGTGGTTGGGAAGGGCTGATGGCCTACACCAAACCTGCGGGCAAAGCCACGCTGGTGAAGCCCGCAAAGGCGCATATGAAGCCGGATGACGTCGAGGTTCTCGGCCTTGATCGCACCGCAAAGCTCTACATCGGCGGCAAACAGGCGCGGCCGGATGGCGGCTATTCTCAGGCGATCTACTCGCCCAAAGGCAAACTGTTGGGCCATAGCTCGATTGCCAGCCGCAAGGACATTCGCAACGCCGTCGAGGCCGCACAAGGCGCCAAAGGCTGGGCCAAAGCGACCGCCCACAACCGCGCGCAGGTGCTGTATTTCATCGGCGAAAATCTCTCGGCCCGCGCCGATGAATTCGCCACGCGCATCCGCGATCTGACGGGTACGACCGAAGCGAAAGCACAGGCCGAAGTGGCGGAGGCGATCGACACGCTCTTCACCTATGCCGCGTGGTGCGACAAGTTGGACGGGGCCGCGAAACCTGTGCCGATGCGCGGCGTAGCTTTGGCGATGAACGAACCCGTCGGCGTGATCGGCGCGTTCTGTGACGACCGGCCTCTTGCCGGACTGATCGAGGTGATCGCGCCTGCGATTGCCATGGGCAACCGGGTGATTGCCGTGGCCTCCGAGGCCTATCCTCTGGCCGCGACGGATTTCTATCAGGTGCTCGACACCTCCGACGTGCCCGCAGGTGTAGTCAACATCCTGACCGGGTCGCACGCGGAGCTGGCGAAAACCATGGCCGGGCATATGGATGTCGAGGCGGTGTGGAGTTTTTCCTCCGCCGAGATTTCCGCTGTGATCGAGAAAGAGAGCGCCGGGAATTTGAAACGTACCTGGGTGAACAACGGTCTAAGCCGGACTTACCCAGCGCGGGACTGGTTGGCGCAGGCGACCGAGGTCAAGACGATCTGGGTGCCTTACGGCGAATAAGGAAAGGGGCCGCAAGGCCCCTTTTTACATCCGCTTTCAGACCCGTCCAATCCAGCGCGGCGTTTTCTCGGAATAGCGCCGCCAATCGGCATTCTGGCCCAGAACGACCTCTTCGGAGCGCACCTGCATCACCGCAGAGGCGGTCATGATCGCGGCGGCCACGGCCATCGGCAGACCCACGAGCGGCGTCAAAAACCAACTGAGCGCGATTTGCCCGACAAAGACCGGATTGCGCGACAGGCGAAACGGCCCGCCGGTGACGATCTCGCCGATCGCGCCATCCTTGGTGCCGATACGCCAGGAGCGGCCCATACAGGCCTGCGCATAGAGCGCGAAAGCGGCAGAGACAGCCGCAGGCACGATCCAGATCGGCGCGCCGCCTGCCCGTGTCACCACAGGCCAAAGCACAAGGATCGCAAACGCGATGCGAAAGCCCCAAGCCGCCCCGGCTTGGCCGGCGTCAAACAGCCAAAGCTTTTGCCCGCTGCGTCGCGCCAGCGCCGCCGTCAGCGCCAGAAACCCGGCGACATAGCCCGCGCTCACCAGCCAGGCGACAAAACTCACCTGCGGAACCAGCGTTTGACCTTGTCCACCGCGCTGTCCTTTTTCTCGTCGGCCAACTCGAGAACGTCCTCCACATCCTCGACCAGCGGCTCGATGGTGCGTTCGCGGAACTGCTGCCACATGCGGTAGATCGTGATCAGGAAAACGGCAATGAGCGTCAGGATGATGATATTCGTCCAGGGAATGATCGTCGTATCCGGCCCGGACACCGGTTTGATCCCGACGGCATTCGGGAAGATCGACAACACCTGCGAGCGCCAGCCGTAATGGGTCACCGAAACCCACGCGGGCGCGTTCTTGGTCGAGATGGCATCGCTCGCCTCGGTCGCAAGATTGGCCGTGTCGAATTTGAAATAGGGCGGCCAGCCCCAGCCGGTGTCCTCGTTGCGATAAACGATGGTCTTGCCGGAGGGGCGCACCGCCTGGATGAATTGCACGTCGCGGCTCTGCATCGTCGCCGTGCCATTGTCCGGCCCCTGCCAGAAGATCGAGGTCCAGCCGGAAATATCCTGCCGTTCCTGATAGGTATTCACAATCCGCACGATGTCATGCTGCGGCAGGGTGTAATGGAAGAACCCTCCGACAAAGAGCACGATCAGGGCGATCAGGGTCCATTTCACATAGCGCATCGCGGGGCCTCACATAAAATTCGTCACGTAGAAGATCGCGGCAAAGACGACCAGGGGCAGGATATAGACCAGCAGCAAGAGCTTTGGCCGGAAGGAGCGTTCATACTCCCGCATCCCCTCCTCCACATAATCCTCGCGCGCGCCAATGGAACCCTCTTTCTCCCAATCGTCTTCAAGACGCTCGCGGGTGAGCGAGCGCAGGTAGATGCCCAAAAGCATGTAGAGCGCCGTCAGGAGGACGAGGCCGATCACGAGAAAACGCAGGAATCCCAACATGGTTTGGCCTCAGGACTGAAACACACCGCCCATTCTAGCGGCGTTGCGGCACAAGTGCGAGGTGGTTTCATGTCTCACATACCCTCTTGTTTTGAGCTTCCGCCCCCATTCTTCCCCTTGCCCGACTCCCGAAGAGCGGTTTTGCTATCGGCACAGCATTCATCGGAGGGGTCCCATGACATTCACAAGCAAACTTCTGGCGGGCACGGCGCTCGCTCTGAGCCTCGGCACTGCCGCCATGGCCGACGAGGTGAGCGACACGCTCAACAGCGCGCTCAAGGCCTATGAGGAGGGCGACGTCACCTACGCGCTCGAAGAACTCGATTACGCCAAGCAACTGATGCAGGAGATGAAGACCGGCGAACTTTCGGCCTTCCTCCCCGCAGCCCCCGAGGGCTGGACGGCCGAAAATGATGCCGACACCACCGCGGGCTTTGCCATGATGGGGGGCGGCACGGCGGCGGCGAAACGCTATTTCAAGGAAACGGGCGAGGAGTTCACCATCACCATCGTGGTCGACAGCCCGATGATTGGCATGATGGGCGGCATGATCCAGAATGCCGGCGCCATGGGAATGAAGACCGTGCGCGTCGGGCGTGAGAAATTCCTCGACAACGAGGGCGATCTTTCGGCCCTGATTGAGGGCCGCGTTCTGGTCCAGGCCTCGGGCGAACCGCGCGAGGTGGTTCTGCCGCTGCTGGAGAGCATCGACTATCGCGAGCTGGGCCGGTTCGGCTACTGAGCGCGAGACACAAAAAGAGGGGCACTGGCCCCTCTTTTCATTCTGAAACTCTGAAAGCTCACATCCCGGCGCGGATCACATCGCCCAGACGGGCGATGCCCTCTTCGATCTTCGCGGCGGGCGACATCGAGAAATTGAGCCGGAGCGTGTTGGTGTGCGAGCCATCGGCATAAAACGCGCCACCGGGCACGAACGCGACCTTGGCCTCAAGCGCTCTGACCAGAAGCTCCGCCCCCCCCATGCCCTTGGGCAGGGTGACCCAGACGAACATGCCGCCCTCGGGACGCGTCCACTCCACCCCCTCGGGCATGTGCCGGTCGAGCGCCGCCAGCATGGCGTTCAACCGCGCACCGTACACCTCGCGCAGAGTCGCGACATGCGCGTCGAACACGCCACGCGCCACCTCGTTCACGGCGATCTGGTTGATCGTAGCGGTCTGAAGATCGGCGGCCTGCTTGGTCAGCACCATCTGCTGAATGACCGGTTTCGCCGCCACCGCCCAGCCGACCCGAAGCCCCGGCGCCAGCGTTTTCGAGAACGAGCCGAGATAGATCGTGCGGCACTCCTCAATATCCCCCTTCTCTTCGATCTCCAGCGCGAGCATCGGTTTGACCTCCGCCCCCGTATAGCGCAGCTCCTGATAGGCCGCGTCCTCGATCACTGCACAGCCCAGCGCCTCGGCACGTTTGAGCACCGTGCGGCGCTGATCCTCGGTCAGGGTCACGCCGGTCGGGTTGGCGAAATCGGACGACAAGTAGACGAATTTCACTCGCCCCCCTGCGGCCTCCGCATCGGCCTCGATGTCCTCAATGGGACGATTGGCCTGCGGATCGAAGCGGTCATAGCGCGGCTCATAGGCGTTGAACGCCCCCAAGGCCCCCATATAGGTCGGCCAGGCCACCAGAGCCGTGTCGTTCGGGTCGAGAAACAGCTTGCCGAGGTAGTCGAGCGCCTGTTGCGAGCCTGCCGTGATCAGGATGTTGTCGCGGGTACAGGTCACGCCATGACGGCCCATGTAGTCGACAATCCAGTCGCGCAGCGGCGTATAGCCTTCGGAGGTCGAATATTGCAGCGCAATGCCCGCCGCCTGTTCGCTCGTCGCCTTGAGCATCGCCTGTTCGAACGCCACACGCGGGAAATAGGCCGGGTCGGGGATACCGCCCGCAAAGGAAATGATATCCGGCTGATCCAGAAGCTTGAGAAGCTCGCGGATCTCGGAAGCCTTCATTTTCTGGGTGCGTTTGGCAAAAAGCGTGTTCAGGCGCGCGGGCGAATTCTGCGACAGACTCATTTTCTTCTCCATTCAGGGCTCCCGTCTCGCGCTTTTCGACGTTTAAGTCAACAAAGCTGACGTGACACTCCAAGCACAGCCCCCTTTACAAAAATGATACAAAACCGTCACCCTAGCGACATTTCCTTTCGTCACACCGCGCGCGTGTGCAATGACGAGGGACACATAATGAAAAAGCATCTGCTGCTGGCCGCCTCTGCGCTCGCGATCACCGCGACCGGGGCCAATGCCGAACTGAACTTCAACCGCATCGCCGCTTTCGCCACCCCGGACAACATGGCCGAGGGCGAAGACCGCGCGCGCGAGACCTCCGCCGAGATCATCGGCGCCTCCGCGGATGGCATGACGCTGGTCTATACTGACAGCCCGCTGGGCGTCGTGGGCCTGATCGACATCACCGACCCGAAAAACCCGCAGCCGAAAGGCAATGTGGATGTCGCTGGCGAACCGACATCCGTGACCGTGATCGGCAACACCGCCTTTGTCGCGGTGAACACCTCTGAGAGCTATGTCGAACCCTCGGGCAAACTCCTGTCCGTCGATCTGGCCACCGGCGAGATCACCGGCGAATGCGATCTTGGCGGCCAACCGGATTCCACCGCGCATAACGACGAAGGCACCATGGTTGCCATCGCCATCGAGAACGAGCGCGACGAGGAAGCGGGCGACGGCCGTGTCGGCCAGCTTCCGGCCGGCTACATGGTCACTGTTGGCGTGAAAGACGAGGCGCTGACCTGCGACAGCCTGAAGAAAATCGACGTCACCGGCCTGGCAGAGATCGCGCCGGAAGATCCGGAGCCGGAATTCGTGGACATCAACGCCTTGGGCGAGATGGCCGTCACGATGCAGGAAAACAACCACATCGTGGTGATGGACAAAGACGGCAATGTCACCGCGCATTTCTCTGCCGGTTCTGTTGACCTCGACAACATTGACGCCACCGATGAACGTGCCGCCCTTCTGTTCACCGAAAGCCAGCCGGGTCGTCTGCGCGAACCCGATGGGCTTCAGTGGATCGACAACGATCACATCATGATCGCCAACGAGGGCGACATGGATGGCGGGTCGCGCTCCGTCACCGTGTTCAACAAAGACGGCACGCTGGTCTGGGAATCGGGCGCAGCATTCGAGCATCCGATCATTCAGGCCGGTCACTACCCGGACAAACGCTCCGACGCCAAAGGCGTGGAACCCGAGGGCATGGAAGTCGCCACCTTCGGCGACACCACCTACGCCTTCATCCTGTCCGAGCGCTCCTCCACCGTTTCCGTCTATGACGTGACCGACGCAGAGAACCCGGTGTTCAAGCAACTCCTGCCCTCCGGCATTTCGCCCGAAGGCGCGATTGCGATCCCCGAACGCGGGCTTCTGGCCACCGCGAACGAGCTCGACCTCATCGAAGACGGCGGCACCCGTGCCCATGTCATGCTCTATGAACTGCAGGACGCCCCCGCCGCCTACCCGACGCTGACGTCAGAAGGCATGGACGAGATCACCGGCTGGGGTGCGAACTCCGGCATGGTCGCGGATGAGGACGGCATGATCTACGCCGTGAACGACAGCTTCTACGGCTATCAACCGACCATCTTCAAAATCGACCCGACGCAGACGCCCGCGAAGATCGTCGACGCGATCCGCGTGGTGCGCACCAATGGCGATGCCGCGCAGAAACTCGACATGGAAGGCATCACGCTCGATGGCGAAGGGGGGTTCTGGGTCGCTTCCGAGGGACGCACCGACCGTGTGACCCCGCATGCGCTCTACCATGTGAACGCCAAGGGCGTGATCAAGGACGAGGTGGGCCTGCCCGCCGAGCTTCTGAACAACGAAGTCCGGTTCGGTTTCGAAGGCATCACCAAGGTCGACGACACGCTCTGGATGGCGGTTCAGCGCGAATGGAAAGACGATCCGAAGAACACGGTGAAGCTTGTAGCCTACAACATCGAGACCGGTGAATGGGGGGCTGTGCGCTATGAGAAAGCCGCGCCGGACACCGGTTGGACCGGTCTTTCCGAGATTGTCGCGCATGGCGACTGGTTCTACGTCATCGAGCGCGACAACCAGATCGGCGCCGCCGCGAAGATCAAGAAGATCTACCGCATCCCGGCCTCCGAAATGGTTCCGGCTCCGCTGGGCGATGAGCTCCCGGTGGTGTCCAAGGAAGAGGTGCGCGACCTGATCCCGGATCTGAAATCCTGGAACGGCTATGTGGTCGACAAGGTCGAAGGCTTGGCGATCACCCAGGACGGCGAGATGTTCGTCTCCACCGACAATGACGGCGTGGACGACAGCTCCGGCGAGACCTTCTTCTGGTCCATCGGCAAAGCCGAATAAGCCAGAGCACCAAAACAGAAACGCCCGCCAAACCGGCGGGCGTTTTTATGTGAGTATTTTTGCCAAGAAAAAGAGCGGAACGGGGTCTCAGACCTCGACTGTCCGTTCGCCTTCGATCACCTTGGTGTCGACCGTGTTCGGCCCGGCAATCTCGATCCGGCGCGGTTTCAGGGCTTCGGGCACTTCGCGTTTCAGGTCGATGTGCAGCATACCGTTTTCATGCGACGCGCCAGTGACTTTGACATGTTCGGCCAAGGTAAAGCGGCGCTCGAAGGCGCGGGTGGCGATGCCGCGATGAAGATAGGTCTTGCCCTTATCTTCCTCGCTGTCGGATTTGCGGGCAGAGACGATCAGAGCGTTTTCACGTTGCTCGATGGCGATGTCTTCGGTCGAGAACCCGGCGACGGCGAGCGATATGCGCCACGCATCCTCAGCGGTTTTCTCGATGTTATAGGGCGGGTAGCTGGGCTGGCTGACGTCTTGGGCCAAAACCCGGTCCATCAGATCGGCGATTTGGTCGAAACCGACGGTGGCACGGTAAAGCGGTGCAAGATCAAAGTTGCGCATGGGTATCCTCCATTGAGCGATTCCAGAGTGAGGGCCTTCCGCGTTGCGGACAGGCGATATGCCGGACCCTGTTCAGGCATCCGACATCAAAGATCTGGGCATGGAGAGAGGCGGTTTCAAGGGGCTTATTGCCCGAGCACACCCACGGCGAATTCGGTATTGGTGAGGGCGGGCATGGGGCCGGCGTCGACCTTTTTGAAGGTGCTCTGGCCATTGGACGCCATTTGCAGAAGATCGGCCAGAGCGCCATCGAGAGAGGTGCCGACCGACACGCGTTCGCCCCGGAAATTCGCCTTGGCGGAGACCACGGACACGATGCGCGGCGTGGCGCCGGTCATGTCGAAGATCGGCGCGCCGGAGGAGCCGAAATCCACTTCGCAGGAGGTCACAAGCACACCGCCCTGACGCGCCATCACATGGCAGACCTCCTGAAGAGACGGACTTTCGGCGCGATCATGAGCGTAGGAAACAACCCCCACTTCCTGACCTTTTTCGGGGCGCACGGAGGTTGGGAAAGGGCGCACGGAGGTGGTGCGCACCGGCTGCGACAGTTCGATCAATGCCACGTCGTTCACCAGCCGGTCGTGCAGATCGCCGCTCGCCAGAGAAAACCCCGGATGGACATAGATCGCTTTCGCCTCGCGATAGGCCTGCGCCTGCCCGTTGCGCCATCCGGCCTTGAAACTCACGTCGGACGGCTGGTGCGGCTTTTGCGACGAGATGTCGTACATGCAATGGGCGGCGGTGAGCACGAGACGCTCGGTGATCAATGTGCCGGTGCAGAAACTGCGCCCCGCGAAATCGAGCCGACCGACTGCTTCCCATCCCCGGCCATCATCGCCCGTGCGAAAGGTCTTTAACACACTGTCCGCCTGCGCCGCCCCGCTCATCAGGATCAGAAAAAAGATCGTCAGCAATTTTTTCATGTCAGCCTCGTCAGCCCTCTGTCCCTCCCCCTCAGCGCTAAAGAGGATTCAAGGCGGGATTATGACCGATTCGAGAACAATTTGGGCGGTTTTGGGCCGCCTGTTGCCCAATCAAGCAATTCAACCGTATGGACCACGGGCACATCCATGCCGGAACCGATCTGCATGATGCAGCCGATATTGCCCGCAGCCACCACATCTGGGGTCTTGTCCTGCAAGGACTTGATTTTGCGCGCTTTGAGATTTTGTGAAATTTCCGGCTGCAACAGGTTGTAGGTCCCTGCCGAGCCGCAACAGAGATGGCTGTCGCGCGGCTCGACCACCTCAAACCCGACGCGCTTCAAAAGCGTCTTTGGATGGGTCTTGATCTGTTGCCCGTGTTGCAGGGAGCAGGCGGCGTGATAGGCGACTTTCAGGTCCTGTTTGCCTTCGGGCAGATCGAGCCCGATCAGCACTTCGGAGACATCCTTGGCCAAAGCCGCCACCTTCGCGGCCTCCTCCGCCAATTCAGTGGTCCGAAACATATGACCGTAATCCTTCACCGTCGTGCCACAGCCCGAAGTGTTGATCACGATGGCGTCCAACCCCTCGCCTTCGATCTCCCGCATCCACGCGCGGATGTTCTTCGCGGCCGATCCGTGTGCCTCGGCCTCCTTGCCCATGTGATGGGTCAGCGCGCCACAACAGCCCGCGCCTTTCGCAACGACAACCTCGCATCCAAGCCGGGTCAAAAGCCGGATGGTCGCATCGTTGATGTCGGTATCCAGCGCCTTTTGCGCGCAGCCAGTCATCAGAGCGATCCGCATCTTGCGCGCACCTTTCGCCGGAAACACTTGCGGCGCGTCATTGCGTGAGGAGGGCGGAATACGGGCCGGCGCCATCTCCAGCATGGCTTTCAAGCGCGGATCGGGCATCAGATGGCGCAGAGGCTTCGCGATCTTCGCCCCCAAAAGAGCGACCCGAAATCGCCCCGGATAGGGTAGGATTTTTGCCAGCGTCCAGCGCAGCACCCGATCCATCACAGGCCGTTTGTAGGTCTTCTCCACATGCGCGCGGGCATGGTCGATCAGATGCATGTAATGCACCCCCGACGGGCAGGTCGTCATACAGGCCAGACAGGACAGGCAGCGATCCAGATGTTTGACGATCTTCGCATCCGCAGGCCGGTCGTTTTCCAACATATCCTTGATCAGGTAAATCCGCCCGCGCGGGCTGTCCAACTCGTCGCCCAAGACCGCATAGGTCGGACAGGTCGCGGTACAAAACCCGCAATGCACACAGGCGCGCAGGATCTCGTTGGCGCGCTGAATGCCCGGATCGACAAGCTGCTCTTCGGTGAAATGCGTCTGCATCAGCCCATCATCCCTTGGTTGAACTTGCCGTCCGGATCGAATTTATGGCGCAACCCCGCACTGATCCGTGCCAATACTGCCGATTGCGGATGAAACACCCCGAGGCGCCGCTTGGTCTCATCGGATGCCCGGACCAATGTCGCATGACCAGTGGTCATCTTCGCCCGCAGATCCGTGCCCTCTTTCATCAAAAGCCAAAGCCGGTTGCCGCCCCAGTCGAACATCACATCCTCGGGCTGAACCGCCTCGATCAGCCCTGTGGCCTCCGAGGGCTTCACCGACACCCGCCAGACATCGCCACCTCTGTCATTAAACGCCTCGACATCACGGATACCGCACCAGATCGGCGTACAGGCCTCAGCGCCCCAGATCTCCTCAGCCGCACATCGCAGCCGCGCACGCATCCGCCCGACCCGATAACGCAGCGAGGTTTCGAACCCTTCGAGCCGCAGCATAACCTTACCCCCCAGCCAAGCCGCACCGGTCAAATCGAAGGGCTGCCCCAACATGTCCGACATGATCGCCACCGCCCCGGGCGCATCACATCCCGGAACTACCAGCGTCACCACCGTCTCCGGCAAGGGCTGTACCTTCAGGCTCACCTCGGTCAGCACCCCAAGCGTGCCATGGCTCCCCGCCATCAGTTTCACAAGATCGAGCCCGGTAACATTCTTCATCACCCGCCCGCCGTTTTTCACCACCTGTCCGCGCCCGTCCACGAACCTTACCCCAAGGCAAAAATCGCGACAGGCCCCGGACGCCACCCGCCGCGGCCCGGAGGCATTCGCGGCCACCACACCGCCGATAGTGCTCTCGCCCACACGGCCCAAAATCCCGCGCAGATCGGGCACTTCAAACGCCAACCTCTGGTTTTCCGCAGCCAAAAGCGCGTCGATCTCATGCAAAGGTGTTCCTGCCTGCGCCACGAGGGTCAGAGTGCCGGGCTCATACAGCGTAACGCCGCTGAGGCCTCGCGTTATCAAACGCTCCCCTTCGGCCAATCCGATCCGTCGCGTTCCACCACCTTCGATGACACACGCCCCAGTGCTGCGGATGGCCGCACAAACCTCCGCCTCGCTCTGCGGCGCCAGCGTTTCCTTTGCTGTCGAAATACTCATGCCCGCGCCCTCCGCGTGGCACTCACGTCGAGCGGAAACACCTTCGCCGGGTTCAAAATCCATGTCGAATCAAACACATCCTTCACTGCCATCTGCGCTTCCAAATCGGCGGGCGCGAACTGATGCGTCATCAACTCACGCTTCTCCACCCCCACGCCATGCTCCCCGGTCAGGCAGCCGCCCGCATCGACGCAGAGCTTCAAAATCTCCGCGCCAAACCGCTCGGCGCTTTCCAACTGACCCGGTTCGTTGGCGTTATAAAGAATTAACGGATGCATGTTTCCATCCCCCGCATGGAACACATTGCCGACCATATGGCCGTGCTCGGCGGCCAGATCGGCGATGCGGTTCAGCACAGAGGGCAGCTCGCCCACCGGGATCGTTCCATCGAGACAAATGTAGTCTCCCATCTGCCCCATCGCCCCAAAGGCCGATTTTCGCCCGAGCCAGATGCGCGTGCTTTCCTCCGCACTCTGGCTTTCGCGGATCGCCACCGGATTGTGCCGCTTGGCAATCGCGATGATCCGCGCCAGTTGATCCGCAATCTCCTGCTCCGAGCCCTCGACTTCGACAATCAGAAGCGCTTCGCAATCCGGGTAACCCGCGCCCGCGAACTCTTCTGTGGCACGAATGATTGGCCGGTCCATGAATTCGATCGCCACAGGAATCAGCCCCGAGCGGATGATGTCCGCGACACAGGCCCCCGCCACCTCGCTGCTGTCGAAACCGAACAACACCGGCCGCGCACCCTCGGGTTTCGGCAGGATGCGCAAAATCGCTTCGGTGACCACGCCCAACTGCCCCTCGGAACCGCAGATCAGCCCCAAAATGTCCAGCCCCGGCGCATCCATCTCCGCGCCGCCGATCTCGACCACCTCGCCATCGGCCATGACCATTGTGACGCCCAAAAGATTGTTCGTCGTCACCCCGTATTTCAGGCAATGCGCGCCGCCTGAATTCATCGCGATATTGCCCGCGATGGCGCAAGCGAGCTGGCTCGACGGGTCGGGGGCATAGAAAAACCCCTCGTCCTCGACCGCCGCCGTCACGGAGAGATTGGTCATGCCGGTCTGCACCCGGATGTAACGGTCGGCGGTGTTGATCTCCAAAACCTCGCGCAGGCGTGCCACGCCGAGGATCACCGCATCCGCCGTCGGGAGAGCACCGCCCGCAAGCGAAGTTCCTGCCCCACGCGGCACCACGGGCACGCCCATATCGTGGCAAATTTTCATGATTTCAGAGACTTGCCCTGTCGTTTCCGGCAGGACCGCCAACAGCGGCGGACAGCGGTAGGCCGCCAGCGCGTCGCATTCATAGGCCTTTAATTCTTCCGGCGCGTCAATCACCGCATCCTCAGGAAGCACGGCGCGCAACCGAGCGACCAGTTCCGGCTTTCTGACAAGGGTCCCCGGCTCGGGCTCTGGCATATCCATGTCTTTCCTCCCCTATTGGTAAAGTTTTAAAACCAATTTTTGGATGTGACAAGCATGCCGCTCTTGCGTAATGCTGCCCCCATGGAACTCATTGACCAGCTTCGACATTTCAGCGCGCTCGACGCCATCGCCGTGATCTATCTGGTCGGGGCCTGGGGGCTTTTGGGCTATGTCATCGAGAACCCGCCCAAATCGCGGATCTCGACCTCGGTGCTGGTCGCCGATTACCGGCGCGAGTGGATGGTCCATATGATCACCCGAAAGCCGCGAATCTTCGACGCCACCGTGCTCTCAACCCTCAGAGAAGGCACGAGTTTTCTCGCCTCCGCCTGCCTGATCGCCATCGGTGGCGGGCTGGCCGCAATCTCCAACGCCGAGCGCCTGAGCGGCGTGGCGCGCGATCTGGCGCTGGATGCGCCACAGATCATCTGGGAGGTGAAGATTCTTCTGGCGCTGTTTTTCATCACCAACGCCTTCCTGAGATTCATCTGGTCGAGCCGGTTGTTCGGCTATTGCGGTGTGGTCATGGCCTCGGTCAGCAACGATGAAAACGACCCCAAAGCCCTGCCCCGCGCACAGAAGGCGGGCGAATTGAACATCACCGCCGCGCGGGCGTTCAATTCGGGGATCAGAGGCATTTATTTCGCTTTAGGTGCCCTGTCCTGGCTCCTCGGCCCGGTCGGTTTACTGATTGGCAGCACTCTTGTGATCGCCATCATGCTGCGCCGCGAATTCGCCTCAAGCTCGCGCGCGATCCTGCTTCGGAAAGAACCCTGATCCGGGTCGAAAATCACCTGAATTCCTGTGTCGGCAAAGCGTCGGACTTTTGTCGGACTTTCGTCGGGCAGTTTCAGAGTGAGACGGCATCCCTCCGTGCCTCACCGAGAAAATCAGAGAAAGCCCATACGACCATATTCAGAACGAATTGAAGAAAGTCATTCCACACCTTCAACATATAAAGCCAAATAGAATAGGCCTATCTCTCTCCTCAACGAAACGCCGCACGTCGCGGCTTTGATGAGGACACAGACATGATCGACCTTTCTTCCAACATCCTCGGCGTCGCCGGCGCCGGTTCCGTCACCGCCATCGCGCTTGCCGCCCTGCTGCTGCGCGTCTCTCTTGGTGGTCTCTTTCTGGCCCACGCTTACCTGAAATACTTCGTCTTTACGCCCAAAGGGGCCGCGGGCTTCTTTGCCTCCCTCGGCGTGCCGGGCTGGTTCGCCTACCTGACCATCGCCGCCGAAACGCTGGGCGGCATCGCCCTGATCCTCGGCTTCCAAACCAGCCTCGTCGCGCTTCTCCTGATCCCGACCCTTCTGGGTGCCGCGATCCTTGCCCACGGCAAAAACGGCTTCTGGTTCACCAACGAAAACGGCGGCTGGGAATATCCGGCCTTCTGGGCCGTGGCGCTTCTGGTGCAGGTCCTGCTCGGCGGTGGCGCTTTGGCCCTGACGGCCTGACCCCTCTGCAACGAAACACCCCCGACACGTCACTGTGCCGGGGGTGTTTGTGTTTCAAAAGCCTTCTCTCAAAGCGCGGACGCCTATCGCCGCCCTTCCCTGAGCCACGCCACCACCGACAGCCCCGCCAAGAGCAGCAGCCAGACCCAGCCCGGCAAGACCGGCATCAGCCGGGTCGATTGAGTCACATAGGCCTCGCGGGGCGTGATGCCCATCCAGCCGCGACCATGGGCGACGCGGCCCTCGGGGACGGTTCGGATCGTGGGCAGGCCATCGGAAAGCGCGAAAGTACCGCCCCCCGAGGCTTTGATCACCGGGGCGAGCTTGTCCCCCGTGGCGATGGTTTCTTCGAATTCGCGCGGCGCTGCGGGGCCAAGGACCATGACGGCGCTCTGGTCGCCTTCGCGGAGTCGGTACAGCCCCATCTCGCCCTCGGTCAGCTCGGCCACGAAACGGCCCGGCGCGATCTCTTCCATCGGGATCTCCACAACGGAGCCGTCCGGCGTCTCGACCGTCACCGACCGCGCGCCCTCGGTCAGGCTGCGCCGCGTGATGATCAGCGTGTTGCCCTCAGCCGTGGCAGTCAGGGCCTCTTCTTCGAGATCCGGCTCTTTCATCATCCAATGCGCGAGACGGCGCAACAATTCGAGTTGCGGCCCACCGCCCTCGACGCCACGGGTCCAGAGCCAGGCGTGATCCGAGCCCAGCACGGCCACGCGCCCCTCGCCCACCCGGTCGAGCACCAGCAAAGGCCGCCCATCGACGCCGGACATCACGGTTTCGCCGGTCTCGCCGGGGTCCAGTTCGACCTGACGGAACCAGCGGCCCCAAGTCGGATCGTCCCCTGTGCGCAACCCGCCGAGACCTTCGGTCACCGGGTGGCGCGCGCCGAGATCGGTGAGACGCGGCAGGAAGGGTTCCTCGATCACCCGGCCCGTCGGTGCGGTCGGGATGACACGGGCCAAAGGCGAACGATAGAGGCTGTCGGCGGTGGCGAAATCGGGACCGGCGGCGAAGAGCACCGCGCCGCCGTCTTCGACATAGCGCGCGATATTGTCGAGATAGGAGGCAGGCAGGATGCCACGCAATTTGTAGCGGTCGAAAATGATCAGGTCGAAATCGTCGACCTTCTCCATGAACAACTCGCGGGTCGGAAACGCGATCAGCGACAGCTCGGTCACAGGCACGCCATCCTGTTTCGAGGGCGGGCGGAGAATGGTGAAGTGGACGAGATCGACGGAAGGGTCGGATTTCAACAGGTTGCGCCATGTGCGCTCGCCATTGTGCGGCTCGCCGGACACGAGAAGCACGCGCAACCGGTCGCGCACGCCGTTGATCTGGACCATGGCGCTGTTGTTACGGGGGGTGATCTCGCCGGGGGCTTCGGGCAGGGTGAACTGGATGACGTTCATGCCGCCATGCGCCAGTTTGAGCGGCACGTCGAGCGGGCGACCGATGGGCACGGTGAAGCGTTCGGGCGCTTCGCCGTCGATGGAGATCATCAGATCGGTGAGATCGGGAAGACCTGCGGGGCGGTTGCCCTGATCCTCGACGCGGAGTTTGAGCGTGACTTCTTCGTCGAGAATGGCAAAAGACGGCGCGCTTTCGATCACAAGACGCCGGTCCCAATCCTCCGGCTCCCCGGTCAGCAAAAGATGCACCGGCGCGGGGAAATCCGGGGCGATGTCGACATCATGAAGCTGACCGTCCGAGAGCAGGAACGCCCCCGCAAGCCGCCCGCGCGGCTCGTCCGCCATGGCTTCCGTCAGAGCGGTCATCAAAAGCGTGCCGCGATTGTCCGGCGCATCGCCCAGCGTGATCACCCGCAACTCGGTATTGGGCAGCGCGGACAGGCGCGCTTCCAACGTTGCGCGGGCCTCGTCAAGTTGTCCGGGGCGGGTCGAAAGCATTTGCGAGGCACTTTCATCGACCACGAGGAAGACGATATCGGACAGCGGATCACGCTGTTCTTCGCGGAGCGACGGCCCACAGAGAAAGGCGAGAATGCCAAGGGTCGCCAAAGCGCGGAAGGCCCAGCCGGAGAGCCCCCGGAAGGCCGCAAAGGCGATCAGCAGGGCGGTGAAGGCGGCCAGACCGGCCAGCACCGGCCATGGAATGAGCGGGGAGAAGGCAAGATCGCGGATCATTGGCCCAACCTGTCGAGAAGTGCGGGGACATGGACCTGATCGGATTTGTAATTGCCGGTCAGCACATAGACCACGAGGTTGATGCCGAAACGATAGGCCATTTCGCGTTGCCGTTCGCCTGCGAAGCCACGGCCCACGGGCAGCATCGGAAAGCCGCTATCCTCCACCGCCCAGGCCGCCGCCCAATCGCCCCCGCCAATGATCACCGGAGTCACATTGTCATTGAGGTTGCGAAACGGCATGCCTTCGGCCTGTTCGGAGTCTGGCGAGGCTTCGACCCAAAGCGTGCCTTCGGCATGACGGCCCGGAAAATCGCGCAACAGGTAGAAGGCGCGGGTCAGAACGTGATCCTCGGGGATCTGCTCGAGCGGCGGGATGTCGAGCGGGGAGGCCAGCGCCTGAAGCCGGGTGCCGGTGGGAGTCGCGGCCCCGAAAGCGGCGACATCGGCGTCGCGCGTGTCGAACACGATCACGCCGCCAGTGCGCAGATAGGCGTTGAGCTTGGTATAGGCGGCGGCGGAGGGCATGGGCTGCGTCGTGGTCACGGGCCAATAGAGCAGCGGGAAGAACCCGAGCGGATCGGTTTCGAGATCAATGCCCATGGGCGCCGCAGGTTCGACGGAGGTGCGCGCGGTGAGCATGTTGGAGAGGCCCTGAAGCCCCGCTTCGGAGGTGCGATCGAGCGCGGCATCGCCGGTTTTGACATAGGCGAGCGTCAATTCGGACGAGGCGAGAAGCGCGAAATCGTCGGGGCTTTGGGCGCGCAGATCTTGCGGCGAGAGCGCCAGCGCGAGAAGCAGGACCGGCACGGCCCGCGCGCCGAAAAGCCGCCCGGAAAGCCAGAGCGAGGCCAAAAGATCGGCGGCCAAAAGCGCCAGAGCGGCGAGCAAAAGCGCGGGCGAGAGCGGGCGTTCACGCGCTGCCGTCACACCGGAGAGCGGCACGTCGGAGGGCCAGCTTGCGGCGGTCAGGGTGTCGCCTTCCGCCATCACATTGAGCGCCCGAAGCGCATCGCGGCCCTGATAGAGCCCCGGCGGCGTCGCGCGGGAGGCATGGGCTTCGGCGAACGCCTCGCCTGCGACCGGCGGCACCGTCCCGGCATCCGTGAGCGTGCCGAACCCGTCCATGAGCTGCTGCGGCTGAAGGCTTTGGCCGGAGAGGTCATCGGCCTCCAGAAACGCCGCCTGAGACGTCACGGAAAGCCGGTCCAGCATCGACACAAAGAGGCCCGACAAAGGCAGCGTGGACCATTCGGCATTGGCCGTGACGTGGAACAAAACGACCTGCCCCTGCCCCAGCGCCTTGCGTGTGACAAGCGGCGTGCCATCTTCGAGCGTCGCGATGGTGCGGGCGGCCAGTTCGGGATCGGGCTGGGCCATGACCTGCGCATTCACCTCGACATCCTCGGGAACCGGCAGGCCGTAAAACGGCGAGGTCTCGGCAAAGGGGCGCAGGCGTTTCGGCTCGCCCCAACTCATCGCACCCCCAAGTGTGCGCCCGCCTGCGCGCAGACGCACGGGCATCAGCGGGTCTTCCGCGTCCCGCGCCACATCGGAGGCGGCAAGCTGCGGCCCGGCGAAGCGCAGGAGCAGCCCGCCTTTGCTCAGCCACTCCAGAAGATCGGCGCTCTCCCCGCCCGAAAGCTGCGCCACATCGGCCAGAACGATCACATCCGGGTTGGCCATGATCAGGTCTTCCAGAGCACCCTCGATCACATCGGCTTTGCCGAACAGGGCGGCGCGCAGGTAATGCAGTTGCGACAAAAGTTGCAGCCCCTCGCCGCCTTCACGCACGGACACGATCCCGACCTCGCGGCGTTTGAGACTGTCGTCGGTGAGACGTTTGGCCCCGGCGCTGCGCTCGCCTTCGATCTCGAAACGACTGACACGGGCGCGCAATTCGGGAGGCAGATCGAAGATCACCTCTGCCCGCGCGCCATCGAGCGTGACCTCTTGCCGTGCCAGCTCGCGCGCCACCCCGGCAGGATCGGTGCCATGGGCGACAACGGTCACGTCGCGCGGCCCCTCGCCTGCGCGCAAAACCGGGAGCGTGACCCCAGTGTCCGTAAGCGACAAAGCCCCAAGCGCCAGACGATCTCGCCCGGTTTCGAACACCGTGACGGGGCCATGAGATTGCAACAGAGACAACACGCGATCGCGCCCGTCGCGCGCCAGACCGTCGGAGAGCCAGAGCGTTTCGACCCCATCGGGGAGCGTGGTCAATGCGCCACTCAAAGCATCCATATCGGGCGCGAAACCGGCGGGCTTGATCCCGGCGAGGCGCGGACGCCAATCGGCGGCGGAGAGAAAGGCGCAGCCTTCGGCGGGCAGATCACTGGCGGGCAGAATGCATAGGGTTCGCCCGTCGGCCTCCGCCTCATCGAGCGCCTGACCGAGGCGCCCCATACGCAGGGTCCAATCCGGCGCGGAGGCCCAGCTTGCATCCATCAGAACCAGAAGCGGCCCGGAGCCGCCGCGTTCGACGCGCGGGTTCAGGACGGGACCCGCGAAGGCAATAATGAGCGCGGCAACCGCCAGCATGCGCAGGAGCAGAAGCCACCAGGGCGTGCGGTCGGCTTCGACCTCGTCGTCCTTCAGACCCAAAAGAAGCGCGACCCCAGGAAAGCGGCGTTTGACCGGCGCGGGCGGCACGGCGCGCAGCAAAATCCAGAGGATCGGCAAAAAGGCGAGCGCGAGGAGCGCCCAAGGCGCGGTGAACCCGATGGGGCCAAGAATCCACATCAGCGCGGGCCCTCCAAGGCCTCGTAAAGCCACAGAAGTGCGGGCAAATCGGCTCCGTTCGTATGGTGCGTGGCAAACCGCCAACCGGCATGATGGGCGATGCGGCTCAGGTGATCTTTGCGCTCGGCAAGGCGCTCCAGATAGCGGTCGCGCAGATCGCCCGCGCGCAGGGTCTCATGGCGCACGGTCCCGCTCATGGAGGTAAAGACCGTGCGGCCCTGATAAGGAAACGCCTCTTCGGCGGGGTCGAGAATTTGATAGAGCACGCCGGAAATGCCGCGATCGGAGGCCATGCCGACGGCGTCTTCAATCGCCTCGATGGGGCCGAGGAAATCCGACAGGAACAGAGCGCGGGCATGGGGCAGGAAGAGGCGCGCATCGGGCGCGCCGTAATCCGCTTCGCCCTGTTGTGAGAGGCCTTCGGCGATACGCCGGAGTTGCAGTGTCCCGATGCGGGGCGGCGTGCCGAGAGAGGCGAGTGACACACGTTCGCCGCCTTTCATCAGAAGGATCGACAAAGCCATGGCAAGCAAAGCCGCGCGGTCGGATTTCGGCGGGATCGCCTTGCCGGAGGTGAAACTCATCGAGGCCGAAAGATCGACCCAGAGATGCACCGACTGCGCCGCCTGCCATTCCTTTTCCCGCACATAATGCCCGTCGGAGCGGCCAGAACGCCGCCAGTCGATGGCACGGCCCGGATCGCCCGCCTGCGCCGGGCGGTATTGCCAGAATTCATCACCCATGCCGGATTGCCGACGCCCGTGCCCGCCGATCAGCATTGCGCGGGCAAGCTGTTCGGCCCGGGCCTGCAAGGGCGGCAAGGGGGCGGAGAGCGTCTCTGCGCGGGCGCGCAGGGCGGCGGGGGCGGGATTTTCGCTCACGCGGCGGACCGGGCATCCATGGCGGCGGCGGCCACAGAGGCGATGATCGCGCCCAGATCCTCGCCACGCGCGCGGGCCGCAAAAGTCAGGGCCATGCGGTGAATGAGCACCGGGCGCGCCATGGCCAGAACGTCTTCCGTGCTGGGGGCCAAACGACCGTCGAGCAAAGCACGCGCGCGGGTGGTGAGCATCAGCGCCTGCGCGGCGCGTGGCCCCGGCCCCCAGGCGACGGAGGCGTTCACCGCATCCGTCGCCTCCGGCTCGTTCGGACGGCAGGCGCGCACCAGATCGAGGATCATTTCAACGACCTGTTCGCCCACCGGCATTTTGCGCAACAGGGTCTGTGCGCGGATCAGCTCGGCGGCGGTGAAGACCGGATGCGCTTCGCCCTCATCCGCACCAGTGGTGGCAATCAGGATGTCACGCTCGGTCGCGCGGTCGGGATATTCGACATCGACCTGAACGAGGAAACGGTCGAGCTGAGCCTCGGGGAGCGGATAGGTGCCCTCCTGTTCCAAAGGGTTTTGCGTGGCAAGGACGTGAAACGGCGCTTCGAGATCGTGCGGCTGCCCGGCGATGGTGACGGATTTCTCCTGCATCGCCTGCAACAGCGCGGATTGGGTGCGGGGGCTGGCGCGGTTGATTTCGTCGGCCAAGAGGAGCTGACAGAACACCGGCCCTTCGATGAAGCGGAACGCACGCGAACCGTCGGGGGCGGTTTCCAGCACCTCGGAGCCGAGAATATCGGCGGGCATCAGGTCGGGGGTGAACTGTACCCGCGCGCCCTTGAGACCCATGACCGTCGAGAGCGTATCGACCAGACGCGTCTTGCCCAGCCCCGGAAGACCCAAAAGCAAAGCATGACCGCCGCAGAGCATCGAAGACAGAACCAGATCGACCACGGTCTCCTGACCGATGAAACGGCGGGTGATCGAGGCCTTGGCCTCGGCCAGTTTCGCGCCCAGCGCGTCGATCTCTGCCGCAAGGTCGGTTTCGGTCATGTCGGTTTCAGTCATGGCTTCACCTCCGATGTCATTCCGTGACACTATTAAGGACACCTGCGTGCAAAAGCACAAATGACAAAAGGGTTAAAAGGGGGATTTTCCGATGAGTGTTTCCGCAGAGAGCATTGCCGCGGCGATCAAGTCGGCGGAAGGCCGCGGATTACCGCCGGTCGAACGCTGGAATCCGCCGTTCTGTGGCGATCTCGACATGCGGATCGCCCGCGACGGGACATGGCATTATCTCGGCAGCCCGATCGGGCGCGCGCCTTTGGTGCGGCTCTTCTCCACCGTCCTGAAACGCGAAGGAGACCGCTATTTCCTTGTGACGCCAGTGGAAAAGGTGGGAATCACCGTCGATGACGCGCCGTTTCTGGCCGTCGATTTCGACGCAGAGGGCGAGGGCGAGGCGCAAAGCCTGACTTTTCTGACCTCGGTCGGCGACCGGGTCACGGCGGATGCGGAGCACCCGATCCGGGTCGCGACCCGCGACGGTGAACCCGCGCCTTACGTGGAGGTGCGTGCGGGGCTTGAGGCGCTGATCGACCGCAAGAGCTTTTTCCGGCTCGTTGACCATGCTGTCACGCGGGAGATTGACGGCGAGGCGGTTTTTGGCGTCTGGTCGAAAAACACGTTTTTCGAAATCGCGAAAGCCTGCGACCTGACCTGAACCCCGCCTGACCCGATGCCCAAATTCGCCGCCAACCTGTCTTTCCTGTTCAAGGAATACCCTTTCCTCGAACGCTTCGCCGAGGCGAAGGCAGCAGGTTTCAAGGCGGTCGAAGTTCTGTTTCCCTATGACGAACCGGCCTCGGAAATTGCCTGGCGGATGCAGGATCTCGACCTCGAAATGGCGCTGATCAATGTGCCGCCGCCAAATTACACCGGGGGCGAGCGCGGCTTTGCCGCCGTGCCGGGATTGGAAGAACGGTTCCGGCGCGATTTCAAACGCGCGCTCAGATATGCCGAGTTCCTCAAGGCCGGGCATATGCATATCATGGCGGGCAAGGCCAAGGGTGTGGTGGCGCTTGAGACCTACAAGCGCAATCTGGCCTGGGCGGCGCAGGAAGCGCCGAACATGAGCCTCACCATCGAACCGATCAACCCGCATGACATGCCGGGCTATTTTCTCGACGATTTCGATCTGGCAATCGAGGTGCTCGATGCGGTGGCGGAGCTGAACCTCGGGCTCCAGTTCGACGCCTATCACGCCCAGATCATCACCGGCGACGCGATGGCCGCCTGGGAGCGTTACGCGCCCTATGTCCGGCACATCCAGATCGCGGGCGCGCCTGAGCGGCACGAACCGGTGAAAGGTCTGATCGACTACCCGGCACTGTTCCGGGCGGTGGACGATAGCGGCTATTCCGGCTGGATCTCCGCCGAATACATGCCGAAGACACGCACCGAAGACGGGCTCGAGTGGTTCCGGCAGGCGCAATCGGCGTGACGGATCAGCTCAGCGGCTGAACCCCCGGCGCCTCTCCGGCACAGCCCGCCCCGGGCGCTTCGACTTCGAGCGTGGAATGAGCGATGCCGAAACGGTCGCGCAGAACCCGCTTGAGCGCCCCAAGCACTTCGGCCGGGTCGCCTGCGGTCACCACATGCGCCTCGACGGAGGTGCGGTGTTCGTCGATCTGCCAGAGATGCACATGGTGCACATCCTCGACCGCCTCGACCTCGGCCATGGCGCGCGCCACGTCCCCCGCCCTGTGCCCTTCCGGCGCGCCGAGCATCAGGATTCGGATCACCGGGCGGATTTCGACGAAGGCGTGCATGAGGATATAGACCGCGATCAGGATGGTCAGGATCGGGTCGATCAACCGCCAGTCCCACAACAGGATCACCACGCCACCGACGATCACCGCCACCGAGGTCCCGGCATCGGCGAGGTTGTGCAGGAAGGCGGCGCGGATGTTCAGACTGTCCTTCGACATGGCCCAGGTGAGCGCCGCCGTCACCAGATCGACGACAAGCGCAATCCCCGCGATGATCACAACGGTCCAGCCCGCCACCTCCGGCGGGTTGAACAGGCGCGAAACCCCTTCGGCGAAGAGATAGACCGAGATCACCACCAATGTGGTGTAATTGACCATCGCTGCCACGACCTCCGCCCGCCCGTATCCAAAGGTCATCGCACCGTCGCGGGGCCGCCGTGCGATCTTGCGCGCGCCAAAGGCGATGACGAGGGAAATCGCATCCGAGAGGTTGTGGATCGCATCGGCGATCAGGGCCATGGAGCCGGAGATCACCCCGCCGACGATCTGCGCAACGGTCAGCAACAGATTGACGGCAATCGCCCCCGCAACGCGCGCGTCGCCCGCATCCGGGGCGATGTGGTGGTGATGGTGATGTGTGTGAGCATGATGATCATGAGCCATGGACCTATCCATGCTCCAATACACGGGAAATACCAGAGGAAATTGCGCCACAGCCGCGGGCGGAACTCGCACCCGATGTGTCCCGGACAGGCCTGACGTGGCTTTATTCCCAAACCGTCGCGCAAGACATCTCACTTATGTGTGAATGCGCACATTGCTACAATTTTCACATCAATATAAAAATTTTGGCGATTTCCAGTCAAAATCCCGAAAATGTGATCAGCTTTTTCGCACATCATGAGGTCATATTTTGAATATTAGTTCGCATTTACACACGAACGACAAAACCCTAAATTCATTTTCATCGAACGGCGCAAAAATACACAGACCGCGCCGGACACCATTAAAGACACAGATACACAAAGGACCAAAACAATGACCTTCTCTCTGAAAACTCTCTCCGCCGCCGCCATCGTTGCCGTTGCAGGTTCCGCCGCTTTCGCTGGCCCGAACTACATCATCCCCGGCGACCAGAGCGATCTGAAAACCGTGGCTTCCGTGGACCTCGTGCGCGCCGATGAAAACGCCACGCTGCAAGTCTACAACTTCCACGGCGGCGAACGCGGCGCCCTGCTCGGTGCCGCCGATGTGAACGCTGGCGCAAACACCAACGTCAAAGTGCGTCTGACCGCCGCTCCGACCTCCGACGTGGAATTCGTTCTGGTTGGCAGCAACGGCGCGCCGCTCGCAATCAAAACCGCCGACACCTACCAATAAGCGGTCGGCAAACCTCCGGGGGGCGCCTGCGCCCTCCCCACGACACACACGAAAACGCTGCCGGGTTTCCCGACGGCGTTTTTCCACAAACGGGGCTTGCGATCAGGAGCGCCGCAGCGCCTCCACCACGGCGGCAAGTCCGATCAGCAGTGCCGGCTGGAATGTGGCAGCAGCGAAACTCAGGAGAAAGTTGATCAAAGCATATCCGCTGCCCAACGCCCCCGTGCGGGCACTTGCGTAAGAACTGACCATCACCCCCATGACTTGCGCCACGAACAAAAGCACCGCAATCCCCACAAGGATGCGCGGGGCGTCTTCAATGATTTTCATGATTTCCTCTTGAATGTCTGGACAAATATCAGTCGCCGAGCTTTGCATGCACCTCGGCCAGATCTATCTCACCGGTCGGCATCTTGTTGGCCGGGTTTTCGAAATCGTATTTGAAAAGCTGGAAATCCTTTTTGTAGATTTCCCACATCAGATGCATCGAAAGGTCGTCAAAATAATCCTCCACCGGATGCAGCCGCTTCGGCCCATGACCCTCGGATTCGTTGAAGCGCGGAATTTGCGCCAGGTCGACCGGATAGGGTGTCTCGATATGATCGAGCACCTCCTGCATGCCCTCGTTGAATTTCTCGGTGAAGAAAATCTTGTCGTAAGTGCCGCCGTTCACAATGAACGTGGACACATGCCCCGCCATCGCGGACCAGTGAATGTCCGGGTCCATCGGGCGGCGAAAACGGATGGTGTCGCGCACGAACAAAAGGAATCGGCGGAAGCTGGCGATCTGGTCGAACTCCTGCTTGCCGTCCTCGCCGCCGACCTCGATACCGTATTTCTGGATGAGCTGCGGCACGAGCTTGCCGCGATAGCGGCTGCCGTTGCGCTGAATGCCACAGATCTTGTCGAAAAACGATGACAAAACCCGGGTGTAGGGATTGCGCACACAGGTGAAGGCATAGGATTTATGCGCCAGGACATTGGCTTCGATCGGCGCCTGGCTTTCTTCTTGCGACCATTTGTGCAGGCGATCCTTGCTGTCGTGAATGTCACCGTCGAAGAACTCGCCGTGGTCGGAATAGAACATGATCTGACCGATGGTCGAACAGGCACATTTCGGGACAACGCGGTATACCACGCTCTCGCTTTCGGTCATCCAGGTTCCGGGAAAGCCCATATTTACCACAACTCCGTTTATGTCGCGACACCCGCGCGCCTTTTCGCTTTAAAAGCAAATTCGCCTTGATTATTCAATGATTGGTTACGCTTGTATGTGAACAATGCGTTAGAAATGAGGTTACGGTTTCCAATATGGCACGAATTGCCTTCATCTTGCTGTGCCATAAGGACCCGGAAGCGATCATAGATCAAGCCCGGCGTCTGACCCGTGCGGGCGACTACATCGCCATCCATTTCGACGCGCGCGGCGGCAAGGAGGCGTTCGAGGCGATCCGGGAAGGGCTCAAGGACAATCCCAACGTCGCCTATGCCACCAAGCGGATCAAATGCGGCTGGGGGGAATGGAGCCTTGTCGAAGCCACGCTTTACGCCATCGAGGCGGCGGAGGCGGCCTTTCCGCGCGCCACGCATTTCTACATGCTCTCGGGCGATTGCATGGCGATCAAGACCGCCGAATATATCCACGATTACCTCGACCGCGAGGATGTGGATGTCATCGAAAGCTTCGACTTTTTCGAGAGCGACTGGATCAAGACAGGGATCAAGGAAGAGCGGCTGATCTATCGCCACTGGTTCAATGAGCGCACGCATAAGTGGCTGTTTTATCAAAGCTTCTGGATGCAGCGGCGGCTTGGCCTCCAACGCGAGATCCCCGAGGATCTGCAAATCATGATCGGCTCGCAATGGTGGTGCCTGCGCCGCCGCACGATCGAATGGATTCTCGACTTTACCCGGAGCCGCAAGGACGTGATGAAATTCTTCCGCACCACATGGATTCCCGACGAGACATTCTTTCAGACCCTCGTGCGCCATCTCGTGCCGGAAAACGAGATCAAGACGCGAACGCTCACCTTTCTGATGTTCACCGATTACGGCATGCCCGTGGTGTTCTATAACGACCACTACGACCTTCTCCTGTCGCAGGATTATCTGTTCGCTCGGAAAATCTCTCCCGAAGCCAAGGAGTTGAAAAAACGCCTGGGCGATCTGTTCGCTGCCACCGGGGTCGAGTTCCAGATTTCCAACGAGGGGCGGTCGCTGTTCAACTTCCTCACCGGGCGCGGACGGGACGGGCGGCGGTTCGCGCAACGCTTCTGGGAGACCGAAAGCACGCTGGGCCGGGACCGCGAGCTTTTGATGATCGTCTGCAAGAAATGGCACGTCGCCAAGCGACTGGTCTCACGGATCAAGGATCACTCCGACATTCCCTGTCTCGAATATCTGTTCAACGAGGAAAACACCTACCTGCCCGATCTCGGAGGCATCGAGAAAAGCCTCGAGAAACGCACCCGGCACCGGCGGGCCTGGGTGCGGATGCTGTTCGACTATTTCGACGCCGACAAGATGGTGGTCTGTCTCGACCCGCAGGGCATCGAACTGATCCGCGATTTCAATGCCGACCGCTCCGGCACGCGGGTGCTTGAGATCGACTGCGAGTTCACCGACGACTATCTGGCGGGTCACGCCAAACGCACCGGGCTTGCGGGAGAACAGACGCCCGAAGAGGCGCTCCAGCGCCTTTTGCCGACGATCCGCGCCGACATCAATCACGAGAGCGACCGCATCCGCGACGCCGAATTCGACCATTACGAGCGCATCTCGCAATCCAGCACCCCGGAGGAAAATGCGCGCCCCCTTGCCCGCTTCCTCGGCATTCCCGAAGAAACCGCGCGCGAGATCGTCTCGATGCACTACCTGTTTTCCGACTGAGCCTTTTTCGTTTAATCTGAAACGGATTGAACGAAAACGTCACCACATCGCTTTGCGATTGCGACGTTTTGAAAACCTGAGTACCTCGGATTTCGAGACACGCTGCAAGGGAGGCCACGATGCCCTACACCTATGACGATCAGAATATCTTTGCGAAAATCCTGCGTGGCGAGATCCCCGCGAAGCCGGTTTTCGAAAGCGAGCACACACTGGCCTTCCCCGACATTTCGCCGAAGAAAAAGACCCATGTGCTGGTGATCCCGAAAGGCCCCTACCGCTGCTACGACCATTTCGTACAGGCGGCTTCCGATGCCGAACAGCTCGATTTCTTTCGCTCCGTGGCCAAGGTGGCCGAACGTGTGGGCGTGGCCGAATCCGCGGGCGGTGACGGGTTTCGCCTGATCACCAACTCCGGCGCGAACTCGCATCAGGAAGTGCCGCATTTCCACGTCCATCTCCTGGGCGGCGAACCCTGCGGGCCGCTGGTCTGCGACTGAGATTTACATCATATCATGAGAAAACCCCGCGAAACGCGGGGTTTTTATTGAGTATTTCAACCATCGGAAAACCGGATCTCATTTCCCTGAGGTCAGATTGACGAAGACGTCTTCCAGATCGGGCTCCATCGTGCGCACATCGCCAATGGTGATCCCCGCCGCCTGCACCGCGTCGATGATCGCACCGACCGAGGTCTGACGCCGGGAAAAATCGAAGGACAGCGTGCCATCCCGGCGCCGCTCCATCTTGACGCCTTCGGGCAGGCCCACGATCTCGGGGGCCGCGCCCTCCGGTTCGATCACAAGCGTCTTGGCATCCATCATCCCCAGCAGGTTTTTCGTCGTGTCGCGCTTGATCAGCTCGCCATGATTGATGATGGCGATCTCGTCACACATCTCCTGCGCCTCTTCGAGGTAATGCGTGGTCAGGATGATCGTCATGCCGCGCTCTTCGTTAAGCTTGCGGACATTGGTCCAGAGCATCTGACGCAGCTCGATATCGACCCCTGCGGTGGGTTCGTCGAGCACGAGGATCTGCGGGTTGTGCACCAGCGCCTTGCCAAGCAAAAGCCGCCGCCGCATCCCGCCCGAAAGCGTCCGGGCATAGGAATCGGCCTTGTCGGTCAACCCGATCAATTCAAGAATCTCATCGGTGCGCCGATCGCGTTTCGGCACGCCATAAAGCCCGGCCTGCACCTCAAGCGCGCCACGCGGGGTAAAGAACGGATCGAGGTTCAGTTCCTGCGGCATCACCCCGATGGCGGCGCGCGACTGACGCGGGTTCACATCCTGATCGAAGCCCCAGATCTTCACCCGACCGGAGGTCTTGATCACCAGCCCGGCAAGGATGTTGATCATCGTCGACTTGCCCGCACCGTTCGGCCCCAGAAGGCCAAAGATCGAGCCTTGCGGGATGCTCAAATCCACTCCCATGAGCGCCTCTTTCGGCGCCTGCCCCTTGCCCCCCGCATAAGTCTTGCGCAGGGCTTCGATCTCGATTGCGTGTCTCATGCATTCCCTTTCCGGGGCCGAGTGCCCGCGGTTTGCCTCTTGTCCGCATCCCGCGGATGACTATCATGCAGGCCTGATCTAGGCGGTCTCTGGGCACTCGGCAACCGCACGGGCCACACAGCCCCCCTTGCAAAGACCCACACGCTCCGCCAAAGACTGTGCTGACCGCACGTTCAAAGCAAAAGGAACGACAGAGATGACGATTGAAGCGCCGGAAACCGAAGTGGTCTCCTCCTGGAAAGTGGCCTGCGATGGGGGCGAGGGCGCGCTTGGACATCCGCGCGTCTGGCTCGTGATTCCGCATGACACGGGGTTTGTCGAATGCCCCTATTGCGACAAGAAATACATCCACGAAAGCGCCCGCCTCAGCGACGCGTGAGCGATTTTTCCGGAATGTTCTCTTTTCATTAAGGCTTGGCCTGTAACGTCTTTCCAACAGACTTGGGAGACGCATCATGCCTTCGGCCCGTCAAATCGCGCTCGTGCGCAACAATTTCCGGGCGCTGTCACCGAAGCGACCGGATATTTTCATCCCTGTCTACGACCGGCAAGTCGGGGAAGATCCCAAGGCCGCAGCGCAATATGACGGCAGCCTGTGCCAACGTGCACGCGTGCTGGACGGGCTGATCGAACTCGCACTTCTCTCGGCCGATCATCCCACCGCCCTGTTTGCGACATTGCACAAGATGGGGCAGGACTATGCGCATTACGGCTCGTGGCGTGAAAAGCACCCCTTCCTGATCGGGCAAATCATCAAGGCCTTTGCCGAAGCGACCGATACGCATTGGACGGACGAATTGGCCGACGCCTGGGAGCAATTCCTCTATTTCATGGCGGAAGGCATGCTCGAAGGGGTGAATTCCTCCCGCGTGGCCTGAGCGGGCAGGCGAAGGACAAAATGGCGCGCAAGCGCTCCGCCCCGGCTTAGGTGCTTGCAGCCGGTCCGGGCTTCCGTGTTATCAAGGCGCGAATGAAACCGGGACGGGAAACGCGCAACATGACATTCGGCAAGGGCAGCCACCTGCATCTGATCGACGGATCGGCCTTTATCTTTCGGGCCTATCATGCGCTTCCCCCGCTGACGCGCAAATCCGATGGCCTCCCGGTGGGCGCCGTCTCGGGTTTTTGCAACATGCTTTACAAGTATATCGAGGACGCCAGCGGCCATGATGCACCGACCCATGCGGCGGTGATTTTCGATCATTCCGGCAAGACCTTTCGCAACGATCTCTACCCCGCCTATAAGGCGAACCGCCCGCCCGCGCCCGAAGACCTCGTGCCGCAATTCCCGCTGACCCGCGAAGCGACCCGCGCGTTCAACGTCGCCTGCATCGAAATTCAGGGGTTCGAGGCCGATGATGTCATCGGCACGCTGGCGCATCAGGCGCGCGACGCCGGTGGCCGGGTGACGATCATCTCCTCGGACAAGGACCTGATGCAGTTGGTCGGCGACGGGGTCGAAATGCTCGACCCGATGAAGAACAAGCGCATCGACCGCGAGGGCGTCGAGGAGAAATTCGGCGTCGGCCCGGAGCGGGTGGTGGACGTTCAGGCGCTTGCGGGCGATTCGGTCGACAACGTGCCCGGCGCGCCGGGGATCGGGCTCAAGACCGCCGCGCTTCTGATCAACGAATTCGGCGATCTCGACAGCCTGCTGGCCCGCGCCGAAGAGATCAAACAACCGAAACGCCGCGAGACCCTGATCGACAAAGCGGAGCAGATCCGGATTTCCCGCGAGCTGGTGAAGCTCGTCTGCGACATGGAGCTGGATTTCACCCTCGACAGTCTTGAGGTTCAGGAACCGGACGCCGACAGGCTTTTGGACTTCCTGTCGAAAATGGAATTCCGCACCATCGTCAAACGCGTCTCCGACAAGTTCGGCGTCGCGCCGCCTGCAATCCCCGAGGCTCCCTCGACGGCCAGCGCCCCCGACGCCCCCGCGACGCCGGAATCGAAACCTTTCGACACCGCGGCCTATGAAAAGGTCTCGACCATGGGCGCGCTCGAACGCTGGATCGACGCGATCTATGCCCGAGGTTATGTCGCCGTCGACACCGAAACCACCGGGCTCGACGAAATGGTCGCCGATCTCGTGGGCGTGTCGCTCTGCGTCGAGCCGGGCGTGGCCTGTTACATTCCGGTCGGGCATACGGTGGGAGAGGACGATTTGTTCGGCGGCTCGAACCTTGTCGACGGGCAGTTGGCCAAGAATATGGTTCTGGACGCGCTAAAACCCGTGCTTGAGGATCCGAGCATCCTCAAAATCGGCCAGAACATGAAATACGACGCGAAGATTTTCGCGCGCAACGGGATCAAAGTCGCCCCCTGTGACGACACGATGCTGATGTCCTACGCGCTTCACGCCGGGATCAACGGCCATGGCATGGATACGCTCTCCGAACGCTATCTGAACCACACCCCGATCCCGACGAAAGAGCTTCTGGGCAGCGGAAAATCGGCGATCACATTCGACAAGGTGGAGATGACAAAGGCCGTCGCCTACGCCGCCGAGGACGCCGACGTCACCCTGCGCCTCTGGCAGATGTTCAAACCACAGCTCCACGCCGAACGCGTCACCACGGTCTATGAGACACTGGAACGCCCGCTCTCGCCCGTGCTCGCCAGGATGGAAATGGCGGGCGTACTCGTGGACCGCGATGTGCTCTCGCGCATGTCCAATGCCTTCGCCCAGAAAATGGCCGGGCTTGAGGACGAGATTCACCAACTCGCGGGCGAAAATTTCAACGTCGGCTCGCCGAAACAGCTTGGTGAAATTCTTTTCGACAAAATGTCACTCCCCGGCGGGAAAAAGGGCAAGACCGGCGCCTATGCGACCGGCGCCGACATTCTCGAAGACCTCGCCGCCGAAGGCCACGAATTGCCCGCCCGCGTGCTCGACTGGCGCCAGCTTTCCAAGCTGAAATCGACCTACACCGATGCGCTTCAGACCTTCATCAACGCCGAAACGGGCCGCGTTCACACCTCGTACCTGCAAACCGGCGCGGTCACCGGGCGGCTGTCCTCCTCCGACCCGAACCTGCAAAACATCCCGGTGCGTTCAGAGGAGGGCCGCCGCATCCGCGAGGCCTTCATCGCCCCCAAGGGCCGCAAACTCATCTCGCTCGACTATAGCCAGATCGAGCTGCGCATCCTCGCCCATGTCGCGAATATCGACAGCCTGAAACAGGCCTTCCGCGACGGGTTGGACATTCATGCCATGACCGCCTCCGAGATGTTTGGCGTGCCGATCGAAGGCATGGACCCGATGGTCCGCCGCCAGGCCAAAGCGATCAACTTCGGCGTCATCTACGGCATCTCCGGTTTCGGCCTCGCCCGCAACCTGCGTATCCCGCGTGCCGAGGCACAGGGCTTCATCGACCGTTATTTCGAACGCTTCCCGGGCATCAAACAGTACATGGACGACACGGTGGAGTTCGCAAAAGATCACAAATACGTCCAGACCCTGTTCGGTCGCAAAATCCACACACCGGAAATCGGCGCCAAAGGTCCGCAGGCGGGTTTTGCCAAACGTCAGGCGATCAACGCGCCGATCCAGGGCTCCGCCGCCGACATCATCCGCCGCGCCATGATCCGCATGCCCGAGGCGATCAAGGACCTGCCCGCCACCATGCTGTTGCAGGTGCATGACGAATTGATTTTCGAAGTGGACGAAGATGCCTGCGATGCGGTGATCGAGGTGGTCAAGGACGTCATGGAAAGCGCCGCCGCCCCTGCCGTGCATCTCGATGTCCCGATCGAAGTGGACGCGGGCATCGGCGACACCTGGGCGGAAGCGCACTAGACGTTTCCTTTGCTGTCCAAATACTCAAAACGGCGCGCAGGTGGAAACCCGCGCGCCGTTTCGAGTATTTAAGCCATCCGAAAAGCCTCAGATCAGCCCCTGTTTCTGGAACAGAATCTTCATGTCTGTCTCGGGGCGCGGCCCGATGTGAGAGATGACCTCGGCGGCGGCGACGCAGCCCATGCGCCCGCTGGTCTCAAGGCTCTGGCCGGTGGCCAAACCATAGAGGAAGCCCGCCGCGAACTGATCGCCCGCGCCGGTGGTGTCGACCGGCTGCACGCGATGCACCGGCACAACGGCCTCCTCGTCCCCGCGCACCAGAACCACGTCGGAGCCGGAGCGGGTGCAGACCACCAGCCCGGATTCGCTTGCTGCGGTTTCCAGCGCCGTCGAGAGGTCCGTCTGGTAGAGGCTTTCCCACTCGTGCTCGTTGCCGATCACGAAATCCATTTCCTTCACAAATTTACGGAAATCGTCACGGTGACGGTCGACGCAGAACGGATCGGACAGCGAAATCCCGACCATGCCGCCCGCCTTGTGGGTCAGCTCGGCGGCGCGGTTGAACGCCTCCTTGCCCTTGGGTTTGTCGTAGAGATAGCCTTCGAGGAACATGATCTCCGTGTCTGAGGCGGCCGATTCCGGCACGTCCTGCGACGAGATTTCCGAGGAAATCCCGAGATAGGTGTTCATCGACCGCTCGCCATCCGGCGAGACGAAAATCATCGACCGCGAGGTCGGAAGCTCACCACCGGGCACCGGCGGGTTCACGAAAGACGTGCCATCGGCCTCCATCTCGGCGGCGTAGAACCGCCCCAGAGCGTCGTCATGCACCCGGCCGATAAAGCCGGTCTTGAGCCCCAGCGCACCAAGCCCCGCCAGCGTATTGGCGACCGAGCCGCCCGGCGTCTGCACCCGGTTGGTCATCGCACCGTATAGCATCTCGCCCCGTGCGCGCTCCACAAGCTGCATGATGCCCTTTTCGATCCCCATGAGTTCAAGGAACGTGTCATCGGCCTGGGTGATCACATCGACGATGGCGTTGCCGATGCCGACAACCTGATAGGTTTTAGTCAAGGTTCTTCTCCTCGAAGTCACAGAGGTCACGGATGAGACAGGCGCTGCATTTCGGCTTGCGCGCGGTGCAGGTATAGCGCCCGTGCAGGATCATCCAGTGATGGGCATGTTGTTGAAATTCGGCGGGAATATGGTCTTCGATGGCGCGCTCGACCGCGACGACATCCTTGCCGACCGCGACGCCCGAGCGATTGCCGAAACGAAAGATATGGGTGTCCACCGCCTGCGTCGGCACATGCCACCACATGTTCAGAACGACATTGGCGGTCTTGCGCCCGACTCCCGGAAGGCTCTCCAGAGCGGCGCGCGACGAGGGCACTTCGCCCTCGTACTGATCGACGAGAATCTGGCTCAGTTTGATGACGTTCTTCGCCTTGTTGCGATAAAGCCCGATGGTCTTGATGTGCGCGATCAGCCCCTCTTCGCCGAGATCGAGCATCTTTTGCGGTGTGTCGGCGATCTTGAACAGCTCTTTCGTCGCCTTGTTCACGCCCTTGTCCGTGGCCTGCGCAGACAGTGCCACGGCCACTACCAGCGTATAGGCATTGGTATGATCGAGTTCCCCCTTCGGCTCCGGCTCGGCGGCTCGGAAGCGGGTGAAAATCTCTTTGATCGTGTGGTAATCGAGCTGTTTCGTCATAAAGGTTCTAATGCCTTGTCCGGCCCGGTCGGGCAAGCTGTTCCTGTGTCGCGAAAAGTTTTCATAAAATGCGATGCAAACAAAGGGCAAATCGCCCTGGGCGATTAAACCCGCGTTCAGGTCTCTGCCGCAAAATGCCCCGTGAGTTTCGGGAAAATCGACATGATTGAGAACACGGCAATGGACAACGGCGCAGCGCCTGGCGCCCTCTCCGGATTTGGCCCCGGCGTGGTCGTCGAAACGACGGAGGGCCCACAACCGGTCGAATGGCTGCGACCCGGAGATCTCCTTCTGACCCGCGATCACGGCTATCGCCCGGTGATCTGGACCGGGCGCAGCCCCCTCTCCGTCGCTCCGCCCGTGCGCATTGCCGCGGGGGCGCTCGGAACACGCATTCCGGATCGCGATCTTGTCCTGTCCTCGGCCCATCACGTGCTGTTGCGCTCACCACAGATCGAACTGCACTTCGCGACAGAGGAGGTGCTCGTGCCGGTCTCCGACATCGCGACAGAGGAGGAAAGCGGCATGTCCCTGGCGGACCCCGCCTATGGCTATTGCCACATTCTCATGGGCCAGCATGAGCTCATTCTGGCGGAAGGGGTCTGGCTCGAAAGCCTGTTTCCCGGGGAGACCACGCTCAACCTGCTCGGCGCCGTGGCGCGTGCCGAGATCGCCACGAGACTCGGTCAGGATGCCATGGCGCGGCTGCATACGGCCCGCCCCCTGCTCCTCCCCGGCGAGGCCGCCGCCCTGCATCCCCGCTCCGCCATCGCTGCCACACGCATGGCAGCCTGATCCGAATGGAACGGATCACAGAGCTTTGCACAAGTTTCGGGTCGGCACGGTGGCCCCGGTCCGCTAATCTCAGAGCATGTCACTCCGGAGCACCGCCTTGTCCACCCTGCCCCTCGAAGACCGTTATCATTACAACATCATCCGGCGCGCCATCGACCTGATCGACGCCGCCGCCCTGCCCCTGTCGCTTGACGCCTTGGCCGCCGAGCTGGGCATGAGTCCGCATCATCTGCAAAAGCTTTTCACCCAGTGGGCCGGCGTCTCGCCGAAACGCTTCCAACAATATCTCACGCTCGGTCATGCCAAGGCACTGATCGACAACCGCCACACCATGCTCGACACCGCTGACGCCACCGGGCTTTCGAGCACCGGTCGCCTGCATGACCTGTTCCTGCGCTGGGAGGCGATGACCCCAGGGGAATTCGCCCGTAAAGGCGATGGTCTCAACATCTCCTACGGGCTCTGCACCACCCCCTTTGGCGAAGCCCTCGCCATGGCAACCGATCGCGGGCTTTGTGCCCTGGCCTTCACCTCGGAAACCGGTCGCGAGGCGGCCTTCGCCGATCTTTCTGCCCGCTGGCCCGCCGCGCATTATGTCGAAGCGCCTGAAACCATCCGGCCGCTGATCGACACGGCGCTTGGCGGAGGAACCATGCCGCTCCACCTTATCGGCGCGCCGTTCCAGATCAAGGTCTGGGAAGCGCTCCTGTCGATCCCCTCCGGGCATGTCACCACTTATTCCGACATCGCCCAGGCCATCGGCAACCCGAAAGCCGTGCGTGCGGTCGGCACCGCCGTCGGACGCAATCCGGTGAGCTGGCTGATCCCCTGCCACCGGGTGCTGCGCAAGACCGGCGCTCTGGGCGGCTATCACTGGGGCCTGCCGGTAAAACGCGCGATTCTGGCCTATGAAAGTGCGCAGGCCGACGCGACGCGGCCCGATGCGCCTGAGCGAAAACCCGCCACATTCGCGTGATCGCTCAAAATCCACCGTGCCAGAGGCAAGCGACAGCGCTAAAACCAGCGTCAAGAGCAGTTTTTCAGGAGGATCAAACATGAAATCCCCGCTTTACATCGCCATCCCGCTGGTCTCCGCCTTCGGCCTGACCGCCTGTATGGACACTTACGATGCCAATTCCAAAGCCACGCAAGGCGCGGTCGTCGGCGCCACCCTCGGCGGCATCGCTGCGGCGGCCACCTCGGGCAAGAATGACAAGCTGGCCAAGACCGCCGTCGGCGCGATGATCGGCGGGGCCATCGGTGGCGCCATCGGCACCCAGCTCGACAAACAGGCCGCCGATCTCCAGCAATCCATGGGGAATGGCGATGTCAAGATCGTCAACACCGGTTCGCAGCTCATCGTGACCATGCCGCAGGACATCCTGTTCGCCACCGACAGTGCCGTCGTCGTGCCCTCGCTGCAAGACGACCTGCGCGCTCTGGCCTACAACCTTCAGGATTATCCGAGCACCACGGTGCAGATCATCGGCCACACCGACAACACCGGCTCGGCCACCTACAACCAGGAACTGTCGACCCGCCGCGCCTCTGCCGTTGCGACCATCCTGCGCGCCAACGGTGTCGCCTCCGGTCGGATTCAGGCCTTTGGCCGTGGCGAGGATGCCCCCATCGCAACCAACCTGACCCCCGAAGGCCGGGCTCAGAACCGTCGCGTGGAGATCGTCATCACCCCGATGACCTGATCTGTTGTTCAGCCACGATTTCGAAAGGCCGGGGCATGCTCCGGCCTTTTTTCATGCCGGTTTTTCTCATGGCTCCCTGCCCGGCGCGGCCCTATAATCTGCCCAAAGGAGCCGCCATGCCGTTTCAGAGAATCCAAGCCGAAAAGCTCAGCGCCTCCGTCGTGCGGCAGATCGAGCTTCTGATCCTGCGCGGCATTCTGCGCCCCGGCGAACGCCTGCCCTCAGAGCGCGATCTGGCGGAGCGGCTCGGCGTCTCCCGGCCATCGCTGCGAGAAGCCATTTCCGAATTGTCCGCCAAGGGGCTGATCGAGACCCGTGCCAATGCCGGGGTGTTCGTGGCCGATGTCCTGGGGTCCGCCTTCTCGCCCGCGCTCGTGTCGCTCTTCGCAAGCCATGACGAGGCGGTGTTCGATTACGTCGCTTTTCGCCGCGACATGGAGGGGCTCGCCGCCGAGCGCGCCGCGAAACTGGCCTCCGACACCGATCTCAAGGTGATCGACGCGATCTTCCGCAAAATGGAAGCGGCCCACCCCAAGCGCAATCCCTCAGAAGAGGCCCGGCTCGATGCCGAATTTCACCTCGCCATCATCGAAGCTTCGCATAACGTGATCATGCTGCATATGATGCGCGCGATGTTCGATCTGTTGCGCGAGGGCGTGTTCTACAACCGCTCCGTGATGTTCAAGCAACGCACCAACCGCGCCCAGCTTCTCGACCAGCATCGCGCGATCAACGAGGCCCTTCAGGCTCGGACCCCGGAGGCCGCCCGCGCCGCCGTGACGCGCCATCTCGACTATGTCGAAGAGGCGCTCAAGGATCAGCAAAAATTCGAACAGAATGAAGAGATCGCCCGCCTGCGCTACGCCCATGAAACGGGGCGTGCTTAAGTCATAGCCGCAAGATTTCATCGACACAGACCCAAGCAAAAGCGTGCATCTTGGAACAGGTGCACGTCGATTGGAATATATATAATTCTCCATATTGTTGCGCTTAAAGAGGTTTCATAGGGCTGAAGGAGTTTCAAACGCCATGTGCGTCCAGATGAATTCCTGTTGGAGCCATATTGATGAAATGTCTTGGAGAAACTCCCAGTCCGCTTTCTCCGCGTCAGGCCCAGGTGCTATGCCTTCTTGCTCATGGGTATCGCTTGGGAGAAGTGGCCCTGCATCTGGGAATCAGCGATTCCGCCGTTAATCTCTATCTCTCGAACACCAGACGAAAACTTGGCCTGAAGACAAACGAACAATGTCTGGCATTGGCCGTCCACAACGGCTGGCTGAAACAGGATTGCCTGTCTCACAGCCTGGATAAAGCCCGTTAGACCGCACCACAAACTTCCTCAGAGAAACAGGGGCATCCAGTGATATTCCTTCTTGGCTATCTCTCTCTCATGGCGGCAATTTTTGGGGCACTGTTGAGCTATGCGTATTTCTTTTATGCCCAAAATGCTTTGCTGACACGGTTGCAACTGGGGATCCTTGCCTTTTTGGCCGCCTTGTTCATAGCCTTGAGCTTATATTTTGGCCGATTGGTCCTCGTCTTGTTCCAAGAATAGAAAAAGCCCCGCTTTTGGCGGGGCTTTTCAATTCGGGGTCCGGTCGGTCCGGTCAGGAAACCGATCAGTGCAGCTTGGCGGCAACCTCGTCGATCGACGCGTCGATCATGGCATTGGCTTCGGTTGCACCCATGTTCTTCGCGATCACGTCCGCAGCGGCAGCCACGGCGACAGAGATCGCGGTGTCACGCACTTCGCGCACGGCGGCAGCTTCGGCGGCGTCGATCTGCTCGGCGGCGGCGGCCAGACGACGGGCAATGGAGGCCTTGAGGTCCTCTTTCGCCTTGTCCGCAGCGGCTTCCGCATCCTTCTTCGCCTGAGCGACGATGGCATCGGCCTGCGCCTGGACTTCACGCTGTTTGCGCTCGTAGGAGGCCAGGATCGACTGGGCCTCTTCGCGCAGCGCACGGGCCTCGTCGAGCTCGGATTTGATGCCTTCGGCGCGCTGCTCCAGCATTCCGCCGATCATCGACGGAACTTTTTTCCAGAACAGGATGCCAACGAACACGAGAAAGCCCAGAAGGACGATCAGGTTGGTGTTGGTGAGCGTCCAGAAATGGCCCGAAAACGGGTTGGAGCTTGCGGCGAGTGCCGGGGTGGCGGTGGTGAGGGCGAGAAGGAGAGAAAGTTTTTTCATGTCCTTAGCCTTTCATCCGTGCGGTGACGGCCGCAGTGACGGTGCGTGCATCGACGGTGGTGCCGAGAGCGGCCACGAGTTCCTTGGCGGTCTCCTTGGCGACTTCTTTCACGCTGTCGACCGCGCCGGCACGGATCTCGTCGATCGCTTTCGCCGACTCGGCGGCCTTGGCGGAAATCTCCGCATCGGCTTTCGCGGTGGCGGCATCGAGATCGGCCTGAATGGCGGCACGGGTCTCGCCCGCAATCTGTTGGGCTTGTGCTTTGGCTTCGGCGAGTGCGGCGTCATAGGCCGCCTCGGCCTCTTTCGCCTTGAGCTTGAGCTCTTCGGCGGCGGCGATGTCGTTCATGATCGTGCCGGAGCGCTCGGCGAGCACCGCGGAGATGCGCGGCAGGGCGATCTTGGACAGCACGAAATAGATCACGACGAGCGTGACCAGAAGCCAGAAAATCTGGTTGGGGAAAGTTGCGAAGTCGAGCTGCGGCATGCCTGCCTCAGCGGCGCCGTGTGCGGCGTCTACGACCTCTGCCCCATGCGTCTGAGTTGCCATCTTATTCTCCTGATTCTGACCTGTTCTCCCGGTGACGGGAGAGACCCCTTTTATGTGGTCGCAATGCCCATAGTGAAAATCATATGGCGAAAATCATCCGATTTTCTCAGCATTGCTCACATATTACGCGAGGGTGGGACTGTTAGGAGTCCCACCCTGCCGTAAGGATGGAGCGTCGGATCAGACGGCGAACATCAGCAGAAGCGCGACGAGGAACGAGAAGATCCCCAGAGCTTCCGCGAAGGCCATGCCGATGAAGAGGGTCGCGGTTTGCGACGCAGCGGCGGACGGGTTGCGCAGAGCGCCGGAGAGGTAGTTGCCAGCAACATTACCCACACCCATGGCGGCGCCGCCCATACCGATGGCGGTCAGACCAACACCGATGTATTTGCCGAGTTCTGCGATATTGCCTTCCATTGTGATATCTCCTTACGTTGGAATTGGCTGGATAGAGTTCGGACCCTTGCGGACCGGATCAGTGAGCCGGGTGCAGCGCGTCTTTCAGATAGACACAGGTCAGAATGGTGAACACGTAGGCCTGGATGAAGGCCACGAGGATTTCGAGAGCGTACATACCTGTAATCGCAAGAATGGATACAGGGGTGACCACGACACCGATCCCAGAGAACAGGATAATCGGAGCGAAACCGGCGAAAACTTTGATCACGGCGTGACCGGCCATCATGTTGCCCGCAAGACGGATGGAGTGGCTGACGGGACGCACGAAGTAGGAGATCAGCTCGATCACCGCGAGAAGCGGGCGCACGGCCATCGGCGCGGAGCTGACCCAGAACAGGGCGAGGAATTTGGAGCCGTTCTTCACGAAACCCAAAACGGTCACGAAGAGGAACACCAGAACCGCGAGCACGCCGGTGACGGCGATATGCGAGGTGGTGGTGAACGACAGCGGCAGAAGGCCCAGCATGTTCGAGAAGACGATGAAGATGAAGAGCGTCATCACATAGGGGAAGTATTTCACGGCATCCTTGCCGGTCACTTCCTCAAGCATCTTGTAGACGAAACCGTAGGTCAGCTCGGCGATCGACTGGCCCTTGGAGGGCACGACCGCGCGGCCACGGGAGCCGACGACCAGAAGCAGGATCACACCGACGACGGCAATCGCCATCCACAGCGTCACGTTGGTGATCGTGTACCAATGCACCGGACCATCGCCGAACAACGGCGTGACCTTGAACTGGTCCATCGGGTGGAAAACAAGGCTGCTCTCGGAACCATGCGCTTCAGTCGCCACGTTCAATCCCTCTCATCACGTGCGGGCGTCCCCGCGTTGTCGTCTTCGGCCGCCTTTTGTTCAGCGACCTGTTGTTTTTCAATGTCCCGCGCGGTGCGCATCATCGTCTTGACGCCGGCCGCGAGACCAAATCCGATAAACAGCACGAGGAAGATGGGCGTTGTCCCCAACAGCTTGTCCAAGCCGAATCCCATGCCGAAGCCGATCAACAGACCGGCCACAAGTTCCGTCACCATCCGCCAGGCCATATTGGCCTGGGAAAAGTGCTCTTCGCCGCGGGAGGTCTTCGGCTTTTGCGCCTCTTTCACCTTTGCGATCCGATCTTCCAGAGCGCGCAAACGCCCGGGATCATGCGGGTCGGTCATGGTGAAAGCCCCCTTGGTCACTTGCGGGCAAGCTATGCGGGGGGGGATTTAGAGTCAACGCGGAATTGACCACACCACACACAAGACAAGACACTGTTTATATTGAGTATTTTTGCCATCGGAAAACCAGGGGCTCGGCGCGCACGGGACCGTTAGCGCAAAAGGCTCGCGTTTTCGTTATTCAACCAAACGGTTGACCAAACCCGCGCGCACGCCTATCGGCAAGAACATGACCCATGATCTCGACCTCATCTTCGCAGCGCTCGGAGACCCGACCCGACGGGCCATCCTCTCGATGCTTTTGGAAGACGACATGGCGGTCACCGATGTGGCCGAACCGTTCGAGATGTCTCTGGCCGCGATCTCCAAACACCTGACCATCCTGACCCGCGCCGGTCTCATCGCGCAGGAAAAACGCGGACGAGTGAAATGGTGCAAGCTCGAACCCGACGCCATGCGCGCAGCCTCGGTCTGGATGCAGGGCTTCGGGCAATTGGAGGAGATTGATCTCGACGGTCTGGAACGGTTTCTGGAGCTGGAACTCTCGCCCCTGCCCGGCACGACAGAAACCGACACGCGCTAAAACCGCCCGGCACCAGAGCAAATCTGCGGTGAAGACCGCCCCTGAGACAGAAACAAACACGCGGAGCACTTCTGCTCCGCGTGTTTCTCTTCAGCACTGTCTGTGCTGTGCAAGCTGCAATCAAAAGACAAAGCTCAGGATTGCACCGACAACGACAACGAGACCGACAAGATAAATGACAGAGTTCATAACTCTTCTCCGCGTTTGTTCTGTTACAGAGACAACGCGGAGAAGGCCCGGAAGTTCCCGTGCGCCTTAGCGCACCACGAAAACCGACATCTTGGCATGCGAGGCGAGCGTGCCCGCGTTCGAGCCGAAGATATATTCGGCAAAGCCCGGCACATGGCTGGCCATCACCACGAGATCTGCGCCCAACTCATCGCTGGCTTTCATCAGAAGCGCATCGAGATCAATCCGTAAATCCGTCGCGATCACGGGGTGCGGCGTGACGGGCCGCCCATAACGGTCGGACAAGTCGGCTGCAAAGGCCCGGAGCCGCGCCTCATATTCGGCAGGGGTGTGCCCCAGAGCATGCGGAGTTTCGGGAGCAACCCCCACCACATGAACGGCGGCATCGTATTGCGCCGCAAGATCGCCCGCGACACCCAAAGCCTTTTCGAGGCGGTCCGCATGGCCGAGATCGACGGGGATGACGATCGTTTTAAACATATCTCCTCCTTCTGACCTGCCTGTGCAAATCCCGTTCATTCTAACAGAAATGGAAGGTTACCGATATGCGGGAGGTCAACCCTCAGCCCTCGTGCTCGAGCAGGAGATAGAGCGCCAGAATGGTCAGGCCGATGCCTCCGAACACCAGCGCGGGCGGCGTGCCATGGCCCAGAGCGATTTCCCAGATGATCACCCAGGAGGGCACGAGATAGGTGTAAGCCATGACCTTGGCCGCCGCCAGACGCACGGAGGCATAGGCCAGAAGCGTCGCGGTCGTGGTGGTGGCGAACACCGTGATATAGCCCAGCGCGATCCAGACGATGGCCGGAAGATGGGCCCAGTCGGTCGCCAGCACGTCTTTCCAGCCAAAAAGCAGGATGACGAGCGAGGCGGAGGCCAACACGAAGAAGGTAAACACCAGCGTGCGCTCACCCCGGTGCAGGCGCGGCACCAGCGGGGTGTAGATCGCATGTGCCACGACGCCGATGAAATAGAGCGCCTCGCCGCGTCCGACATGGAAAGCCAGAAGCGCATGGATGTCGGCGCGGAAGATCACCCAGAGCGCGCCCGCCGCCCCGATGGCCAGCGCCATGGCGATGCGGCGCGTGGTGATCTGGCGCATGATCAGATAGCCGAACCCCGCCGCCAGAAGCGGCGTCAGAGTGAAGACGGCGGAGGCGGAGACCGGTTCTGCGGTTTTCAGGCCGACGAACATCATCACAAAGTAAAGCGCGAAAATGCCGCCAAGGATCAGGTAGCGCCAGGGCTGACGCGTGGCCTCGCGCGGGATGCCGCCCGTGGCCATGGCCATGATGCCGACAAAGATCGTCGCCGCGACGAAGCGCACCCCGTTCAGCGCCAGCGGTGTGATCTCGTTGGCCGCCATGGAGCCCAGCGAGAACGACCCGGCCACGAGACAGGAGAAGGTGAGCATGGCCAGATGGCCATTGCGGCGGTCGGCGGCGGTCGCGTCATGGGGCACGGGGAGAACTCTTTTGAAAACGCTATGGATCGTGCTCCCTTAGCGCCCATGGCCCGGAAGGTCCATTGCGAGCATCCGCACAGGACAAAATCGTTTTCGCGGCTTTCCGGGGCACCCAGTCTGCAATTGCCCGGTCTGCGATTGCCCGCTCTGCGATCACCCGACCTGCGAACAGGGCCATTCGCGCGAGCGCGCCTTGAGGAAGGTCAGGAAGGCCTGCACCTTCGGCGTGCGGTGCAGATCGACATGGGTGACGATCCAGTTCTGACTGTCCCAATCGGGGCTGGGCGGCAACACCTCGACAAGATCGTCGCGCTGCCCGGCCTGCCAGGTCGGCATGAACCCGGCGCCCGCGCCCGCGATGATCGCCTCCGTCATCACCTCGACATCGGAGGTGCGGAAGGCCAGCCGGTCGGCGGGCACATGTTCGTTGATCCAGACCATAAAGGGCGCGCGCGAGCTCGGGTCGTCGAGCGACACGAACCGCAGCTCATGCGCAAGCGCCTCACCCGTCGCCTCCGGCATGCCGTAGCGCTCGATATAGGTCTTGTGGACGTAGAGCGCATAGGCCTGACGGTGGAACGGCTGGACCACATTGTCGGGTTCCTGCGGCGGACGCCCGGCCCGGATCGCCACATGCGCCTCGCCATATTCGAGCCGGAACAACCGCTCGCCGGTCAGGTAGCGCACATTGAGGCCGGGGTGTTCGAGCTGGAACTCGGAGAGCACCGGCACCAGAAGCGCCCCCATCCCCGGCAGCGATGTCACGACCAGTTCCCCCGCTACCTCTTCGCCGCGCCCCTTGATCCGGGAAACGAGTTGCGAGAGCTGGTCGTCGGTGGTTTGCGCGACCTTCAAAAGGTCCATCCCCGCCTCGGTCGGCGTATAGCCGCGGGCGTGACGCTGAAACAGTTTGACGCCAAGGCGCTGTTCGAGGCTGTCGATATGGCGGATCACCGTGGCGTGGTGCACGCCCAGCGCCTGCGCCGCGCCGGACACGGTCCCCATCTTGGCGACCTGAAAGGCGGTGCGGAATTCATCCCAGTTTTCGACGGACATCTCTGGCCTCATGTGCGGAGAGGAACGGTTCACCGCGATCATCCAGAGGTCTGTGTGGAATTACAAGCTATTTTGCCACGTCGCGGTTTCTTAATTCCGCCCACCCCTGCGCCGCTTCAGGCAAATCGCCCTGCCATTCCTCCGCCAGAGCCCTCCGCTCCGCCTCCAGCAATGCCTCCAGCGTCGCGATCCGATCGCCCCGCCCGCGCATGTGATCCTGAAACCGGTGCGAATGCAGGATCGTCGGCACCGCATCCAAGGGTTCCCAGGCATCCAGCACCGTCACACGGCGCAGATTGAACTCCGGCGGCAACACGTAATAACGCAGATCGCTCTCCCAAAGCAGGTCCTTGAGTATGATCTGATCGCGCTCCACCGTCTCGTCTGCAAAGAACCGCGCCGCCCATTCCTCAAAAAACGCCCACATCGCCTCGGACCGCCGATAAAGAAACACCCCCGAATTGTGCTGCGGAAAGGCATAGGGCGTGTGGTGATCCCGCCCCTGCCGGATCAGATCCCAGTCGCGGCGCACATCATGGGTCAGCGCACATTCGAACCGCTCCAGCACATCGAAGAGATCGCCCAGAGGCGCGACGAACAACGTGTCGCTGTCGACATACAACGTGCGCTCGAACCGCGTCTCCGGCATCGCCCGCAGTTTCTCGCGCGCATGCATCCGCGCCTCGACCCGCACCTGATCGAACAGCCCCTCGGGCAAAAGCTCCGGCACATCCGTCACCAGATCGACGGCCAGATCCGGCTCCACCGCCCTGAGACTCCGCGCCGACTGAATCGCCAGATCGACATAGTCCGGCCCGCTCGCAACATAGAGCACGCCCCGCGTCACACCACTCTCCCCCATCGGGTCTCCCCTCCGCTCTTTGGTCCGCAGAAGCTAGAGCAATCCCCCGCCAAGGCCAGCCCTCACCTCATGTCAACGTCCCGGCCAAAACGCCGCATCTCTCTTGACTCACTTCCCGCGCACGCGTAGAGACCGGCCAACATCCCGGAAAGCAGTCTGCCTTCCGGTCCTCAGGCTACATGCCAGGATCGCCCCCCGTCAGCGCGTTGCGCCCACGGGGGCTGAGCCGCATTGGTCTTTTAAACTCACCGCTCCGTGCCCACATGGAGCAGATCGCAACACGGCCAAACGTCATAGTGACAGGAGTACGCCCATGTTTGAAAATCTGTCCGAACGCCTCTCCGGCGTCTTCGACAAGCTCACCAAACAAGGTGCCCTGTCCGAAGACGATGTGAAAACCGCCCTGCGCGAAGTGCGCGTTGCGTTGCTTGAGGCCGACGTCTCGCTTCCCGTGGCGCGCGACTTCGTCAAGGCCGTGGGCGACAAGGCCACCGGTCAGGCGGTCACCAAATCCGTCACCCCCGGCCAACAGGTCGTCAAGATCGTTCACGATGAACTGGTCCACGTCCTCGCCGGTGACGAAGGCGAGATCGGCACGCTCAAGGTCGACAACGCCCCGGCCCCGATCCTCATGGTCGGTCTGCAAGGTGGCGGTAAAACCACGACCACCGCGAAACTCGCCAAACGCCTGAAAGAGAAACAGGGCAAACGCGTCCTGATGGCCTCTTTGGACGTCTACCGTCCCGCCGCTATGGACCAGCTCAAGGTTCTCGGCGAACAGATCGGCGTCGACACGCTGCCGATCGTTCCGGGTCAGAAACCCGCCGACATCGCCCGCCGCGCCAAGCAACAGGCGACCATGGGCGGCTATGACGTCTATATGCTCGACACCGCAGGCCGACTGTCCATCGACGACGCGCTGATGGCCGAGGTCGAAGAGGTCAAAGCCATCACCACCCCGCGCGAAACGCTTTTGGTGGTCGACGGTCTCACCGGTCAGGACGCCGTCCACACCGCCGAAAACTTTGACGGGCGCATCGGCATCTCCGGCGTCGTGCTGACCCGGATGGACGGTGACGGTCGCGGCGGTGCAGCGCTTTCGATGCGCGCGGTCACCGGCAAGCCGATCAAATTCGTCGGTCTCGGCGAGAAAATGGACGCGCTCGAAGAGTTCCACCCGGAGCGCATCGCGGGCCGTATCCTCGGCATGGGCGACATCGTGGCCCTCGTCGAGAAGGCACAGGAAACCATCGAGGCCGAACAGGCCCAGCGCATGATCAAGCGTTTCCAGAAGGGTCAGTTCAACATGAACGACCTGAAGATGCAGCTTGAGCAGATGCAAAAGATGGGCGGCATGGAAAGCATCATGGGCATGATGCCGGGCATGGGCAAAATGGCCAAGCAAGTCCAGGACGCCGGGTTCGACGACAGCATCATCAAGCGTCAGATCGCGCTGGTGAACTCCATGACCAAGAAAGAGCGCGCCAACCCCGCGCTTCTTCAGGCCTCGCGCAAAAAGCGTATCGCAGCGGGTGCCGGTCTTGAGGTCGCCGAGCTGAACAAGCTTCTGAAAATGCATCGCCAGATGGCGGACATGATGAAGAAGATGGGCAAGATGGGCAAAGGCGGCATGCTGAAACAGGCTGTGAAAGGCATGTTCGGCAAGGGCGGCCCGCAGGGTCTCGAAGATATGGACCCGGCGAAAATGGCCGAAGCCACCAAGGCGCTGCAAGGCGCGATGCCCAAGGGCATGGGCGGCCTTCCGGGCCTCGGCGGTGGCATGGGCCTGCCGTCCAATCTCTCGGGTCTTGGGAAGAAAAAATAAGGCAAGAAGAAATAACCATGACCCTCGCCCCCACCATAGAAACCCAGCGCCTTCGGTTGCGCGGCCATATCGAGGCGGATTTCGATTCGTTTGCCGACATGTTCGCCTCGGACCGGTCGCGCTTCATGCACGGCCCGCTCTCGCGGCGTCAGGCATGGTTTGCGTTCTGTGGCGACGTGGCGCAATGGCCGTTGTTCGGTCATGGCGCATGGGGTGTGGAACGTCTGGACGACGGCGCTTTCGTCGGTCAGGTCGCTTTGAACAAACCGCCGCATTTCCCGGAGCTGGAGCTTGGCTGGTTCGTCATGGACGGGTTCGAGGGCAAGGGTTACGCGTTGGAGGCCGCCACGGCCGCCCGCGATTACGCCTATGTCGAGATGGGGCGCGACACGCTTGTGTCCTATATCGACGCCGCCAACAGCCGCTCGATCGCTTTGGCCGAACGGATGGGCGCGGAACTGGACGAGATGGCTCAGACGCCCGACGGCGAGGCTTGCCTCGTCTACCGTCACCCGACGCCCGAGGCGCTGCAAGACGGCGGCATGGAGGCTTACGCATGAGCCACATGAATGCCAAACCGTGCCCGACAAAAGTCCGACACAAATCCGACGCTTTGCCGACAGGGGAGTTGCGCCCATGAACGAGACCCAGAAACGCGCCGCCGAGATCCTCAAGGAGCATCGCGAAAGCATCGACCGGCTCGACGCGATCCTCGTCTACACGCTGGGCGAGCGCTTCAAACACACGCAGGCCGTGGGGAAACTCAAGGCCGAAAACGATCTTCCGCCGTCGGACCCGGCGCGCGAAGAGAAACAGATTGCCCGGCTAGAGGAGCTTGCCATCGCGGCGGACCTCGATCCGGAATTCGCAAAGGCCTTCCTGAAATTCATCATTCGGGAAGTCATTCACCACCACGAAAAACATCAGGAATGACAGGGGCTTAGCCTCTGACAAATAGCTAGTATCAGGAGAAACAACCATGGCTATGAAAATTCGTCTCGCCCGCGGCGGTTCCAAAAAACGCCCGTTCTACCGCATCGTTGCCACCGATTCCCGCATGCCGCGCGACGGTCGCTTCATCGAGAAACTGGGCACCTACAACCCGCTCCTGCCGAAAGACAGCGAGCAGCGCGTTCAGATGGACATCGACGCCGTGAAAGCATGGCTCGACAAAGGCGCCCAGCCGACCGACCGCGTCGCTCGTATGCTCGAAGCCGCTGGCGTCCTTGAGAAAAAAGAGCGCAGCAACCCGAAAAAAGCCGTCCCGGGCAAAAAAGCCCAAGACCGCGCCGAAGAGAAAGCCGCGAAAGCTGCCGCCGCCGCGGAAGCCGCTGCGGCTCCGGCCGAAGAAGAGGCCGCTGCCGAAGAGTAAGCCCACCGGGGACTTGCTTTGGGCGATTCGCCATTATTCGGGCGCGGGCAATTTGCCTGCGCCCGTTTTCCGTCGCTCTTGGGCTGTGAGCAATAAAGCAAGGGATTTCAGCGCCCTGCGATTTGCGCACAATCAAAGTTGCCCCCGGCTTAACCCGTTACGGTGCTTATATCTCTGAGCCAATACAGGGGAATGAAGACATGACCAAACCTGCTGCACTCGGGCAGTTTTCTGCCGCATTTCGCAACGATTTTTCCGAACTTCTACGCTGGCGCCGGGATGTCCGCAGCTTTCGGAACGATCCGGTCGACGAGGCGGCCCTGAGCCGTTGCCTCGACACCTTCACGCTGGCCCCGTCCGTAGGGCTGTCGCAACCGTCGCGGATCGTCAAAGTCGTCAGCCCGCAGGCCCGTCAGGCCACGCTGGAGAATTTTCAGCGCGCCAATGAAAAGGCGCTGGCCGGATACGAGGGCGAAACCGCACAGGCCTATGCCAACCTCAAACTGGCCGGCCTCAAAGAAGCCCCCGTGCAACTCGCCGTGTTCTGCGACGAAGCCACCGAACAGGGCAAGGGCCTTGGCGTCCAGACCATGCCGGAGATGCTCCACTATTCCGTCGTCAGCGCCATCATGCAGTTCTGGCTCATGCTGCGCGCCGAGGGAATTGGCCTTGGCTGGGTCTCCATTCTCGATCCGAAAGCGCTTTGCGCCAGCTTGAATACACCGCAAAACTGGTCTCTGGTCGGCTATCTCTGTATCGGTTACCCTGAAGAGATCACGCGCGAACCGGAACTGGAGCGCGCGGGATGGGAACATCGAAACGCACATCCCGAGATTATCGAGTGCTAATCCACGGACGGGACCGAAGGGCAAAATGACAGACACGCGGATCATCGTCGGAGCCATCGCGGGCGCCTTTGGCGTCCATGGCGAGGTGCGTATCAAGAGCTTCTGCGCCGATCCGGAGGACATCGGGGAGTATTCCCCACTGACCTCCGAAGATGGCACGGAATATGTCCTGACCCTGACCCGTGCGATCAAGAACGGCTTTGCCGCAGAGATCGAAGGTGTCGAGACCAAGGAAGAGGCGGACGCCCTGCGTGGCGTGACGCTCTATGCCGACCGCGCGCATCTGCCCTCCCTGCCCGACGACGAGTTCTACCATGCCGATCTGATCGGTCTCACCGTGCTCGACACGGGCGGAGCGGTGCTCGGCACGGTGCGCAACGTATTGAACCACGGCGCGGGCGATCTCTTGGAGGTGCAGGGACCGGAGCTAAAGACCCCTGTTCTCCTGCCCTTCACGTTGCAGAACGTGCCGACGGTCGATCTTGCCTCCGGCCGGATCATCGCAGACCCGCCGGACGGTCTCTTCGAATGACACTGAGAGGGGACAGACGCGTTCTGCTCCATGCCGGGTTCCACAAAACCGGCACCACCTCGCTGCAAAAAACATTCGAGCAGAACCGTCATCTGCTCGACCCGCATGTGGAAACCTATCTGCGTTACGATTTTCGCACCGGTCTCCTCGCCCGCCCGGTGCGAAAATGCGCCGCCCAGCGCAACAAGGCGGCGAAAGAGGCGATCCTTGAAGAGGCCACGCTGTTTTTCGCGGGGCTCGACCATAGCGATCCCCGCCCCGTCTTCATCAGCCATGAAAACCTGTCCGGCACCTATATCGGCAAGGATCGTGTCGCCAGCTATGCTGCGGCCCCGATCGCGGCAAAGATCATTCAGGATGCCTGGCGCAGCGTGACCGGAGGCACGCACAATCTGGAATTTTTATACTCGACGCGCAGAACGGGATGGATTGCGTCCTGTCATTGGCAGAGGGTCATCACGGATCGGGAAACCCGGGACCTCGCGCAATATGAAAAGCAATATGCGCATGCCGCCGATCTGGACATCGTGGTCGATCGGATTCGCGATGCCGTGGCTCCCGGTCGGGTCCACAGTTTCGCCATCGAAGGCGTTCGGCACCCCGCCTTGTCTGCGCTCGAACACCTCGGCCTCGGCGCGCTTTGGCCCGGATTTGACATCTCCGACAATCAACATACCGCTCTGGACGGGGCAACGCGCACAGAGCTTTTGGCGCTCAATCGTTCGCCCCTCAAAGGGCCTGAGTTCTACGCCCGGCGCAGCGCCCTGCTTGGGCTGCCGCACGCCTCTGCGGCAGAGGGGCGCCGATAAATGCGGCGGCTGGTCGTTCATGGCGGGTTTCACAAAACCGGCACGACCTCGCTGCAGAAAACCCTGAAACTCAACGCGCGCCTGCTGGTCGATCATGTCGAGGTGCATGTTCAGGAAAACCTCTGGATGGTGCCTCTGGCCGAGGCGGTGCTCGAATTCTCTCTCGCCCGCAATCCCGAGACCAAGGCCCGCATCCGCAGCGAGGCCCGGGCGCTGTTCGCCACCTTCGATCTCGACGATCCCCGCCCGATCCTGATTTCCTCGGAACATCTGGCCGGTCACATGATCGGGGTCGGGTCGGTTCAGCGCTATGTCGCCGGCCCGATCGCCATGGAAATCCTTCGTGACGTCTGGCGCGAAAGAGCCGGGGCGGAGGCGCCGTTCGATCTCTATTATTCGACCCGGCGGGAGGGCTGGATCGCATCCTGCCACTGGCAGCGGCTGAAATTCAAGCGCTGCCTCCTCAATCTCGAGGACTTCGCCGCCCGCTATCCTCTGGCCAGCGACTTCGACACGATCCTCGACATGGCGCGGGCGCGTCTCGGGGCGGAGAGCGTGCATGCCATGGCGCTTGACGACATGAGCCACCCGATCGACCCGGTGCTCGATCTTCTCGGGTTCACGCATCTGCGTCCCGTCATCACACTGCGCCACCGGGTCAATGCCTATCCCGGCGGCAATGCCCGTGAGGCGCTTCTGGAACTGAACCGCTCCGATCTGCACGGCGCGCCCTATATCGCGGCACGCGATGCGATCATTTCTCCCGCACAGCACATTCCCAAGCCCTGACATGCGAGGCTATATGGGGCCATGAGCGACGATTCGATCCCGACCCGACCCGCAGACATCCCGGCCACCGCCCGGTCCCATGGCCGTCTGGCCGTCCGCCCGACGCTGAAACCGCGCGAGCTGATGACCAATACGCCCGACATCGCGGGCGTGTGGAAGGCCAAGGTGATCACGCTGTTTCCCGGCGCCTTTCCCGGCGTTCTGGGCGAGAGCCTGACCGGCAAGGCGTTGCAGGACGGCACATGGCAGCTCGAACCCATCCATTTGCGCGAGTTCGGCGAGGGCAAGCACAAGAATGTCGACGACACGCCCGCAGGCGGCGGCGCGGGCATGGTGATCCGCCCCGACGTCATGGGCAACGCCATTGATTTCGCAATGAACGGAGTGCCGCCGGATCGCGCCAAATGGCCTCTGGTCTACCTCTCGCCGCGTGGAAGGCGCTTCGATCAGGCGACGGCGAAACGCTGGTCCGAGGCACAAGGCATCACGATGATCTGCGGCCGGTTCGAGGGCGTCGATGACCGGGTGCTGTTTCACTACGGCATCGAAGAGGTCTCGCTCGGCGATTTCGTCCTCACCGGAGGCGAGATCGCGGCACAGGCGATGATCGACGCCACGGTGCGTCTCTTGCCCGGCGTGCTCGGCAATGCCGAGAGCGTCGAGGAGGAAAGCCATTCGAACGGCCTTCTGGAACACCCGCAATTCACCCGCCCCGCCGAATGGCGCGGCCTGCCGATTCCGGAGGTCCTGATGTCCGGCCATCACGGCAAGATCGCCGAATGGCGCCAGAAGATGGCCGAGAAGATCACCCGCGACCGCCGCCCCGACATGTGGGCAGCCTATGAGGCAAGCCGCAAGCCGGACAAATAAGCCGCGCCCCAAGCCACGCAAGCGTCAAAACACCGCGGATGACAACTCTGTACGGATCGGCACTTGCCCGGATGCGGGTCTGCGCCTAGCCTCGCCCGGACAACAACCAGAGCAGAACACCTTGGACAGCCAAAGGCATACCCAGATCGACGGCCTGCGCGCGCTCGCCATGACCGGCGTGCTTTATGTGCATTTCTGGGACCGGCAACCTCTGACCGAAAACCTGCGGGTGTCCCTGTTCTTCACAGTCAGCGGGTTCCTGATCACCCATATCCTGATTGCCGCCAAGGAAAGCGGTCGCTCTGTCAGCATAGGAAATTTCTACATCCGCCGTGCGCTCCGGCTGTTTCCCGCGCTGTTCGTCCTCGGCGCCGCCGCGGTGATCTTCGACATGGATGGCGCGCGCACCTCCTGGCCCTGGCATGTGTTGCAGGCCTCGAACCTCTTTTTCGCCTTCCATGAACAGTTCAGCCCCTGGGTGTTCAGCCATCTCTGGAGCCTCAACATCCTCGAACAGTTCTACCTGATCTGGCCCCTGGTGATCCTGCTCATGCCGATCCGGGGTATTTATCTTGTGACGCTGGGCATGCTGGTCGGCTCCGCCTTCGTCTATGCCCATGGCAACGACATGGGGTTGACCGACTGGACCCGGCGCCTGATTTTTCAGTTCGATCCGATTGCCAGCGGTGCGCTCACTTATCTTTTGGTGCAGCACAACCGCGATGTGCGCGAGGTGGTCACCTCCCGCTGGGCCCTTCTGGCGGCGCTCATGGTCATGGCCTCACCGTCCTTCCTCTGGCCGGGGTTCAGTGAAGACCCGACCTATCGCCTGCTCTGCCAACCGGCGCTCGGCGTCGTCGTCGCCGGAGCCTGGCATGGCTATCGCGGCCCGATCGGCTGGCTCCTGGGCTGCCGCGCCGCGCAGTTCATCAGCAAGATCAGTTACGGCGTCTTCATGTACCATCTGGCGATCTGGTGGGCGATGGCGCAACTCGGCTCGCCGCTTTACGACACCGGCCCGCTGCCGTTTTTTGCCATGACCGGCCTCAGCGTCCTGGCGGCGACGCTATCCTGGTATCTCATAGAGGAACCGATTTCGCGGCTGAAACTGCGCTTCCCGACGGCCCGTCCCGCCAACCTGGCCGTGACCGCCTGAGCGCACCTGAAAAGCGGCGCATAACGCTTGCATTCCGGGGCATTTCTGCCTAGAAACCGCCCGTCCGGGGTCGAGATTCGACCAACCGGGCCTTTGCGTTTTGTCCGGGCCTGTTCTTCGACGCCCGACCCGACAGGCGGAAAGACCAAAGCAAAGACGACCTGAACCCTCCGGCGGGCATCCTTCCTTGCAAGGCTGCGATGGACCCGATCGAAGATGCGGAGCTCTGAGGCGGTTGAAACTTCGTGGCATACCACGAGCAAATTGGAGTGTAAGCGATGGATCTGATCGCACAGCTTGAAGCCGAGCAAATCGAAGCTCTCGGCAAAACCATCCCGGATTTCAAGGCCGGTGACACCATCCGCGTCGGTTACAAAGTGACCGAGGGTTCCCGCACCCGTGTGCAGAACTACGAAGGTGTCTGCATCTCCCGTAAGAACGGCAAAGGCATTGCCGGGTCCTTCACGGTTCGCAAAATTTCCTTCGGTGAAGGCGTCGAGCGTGTGTTCCCGCTCTACTCCACCAACATCGAATACATCGAGGTGGTGCGTCGCGGCCGTGTGCGTCGTTCCAAACTGTACTACCTCCGTTCGCGTCGCGGCAAATCCGCCCGTATCGCGGAAGTCACCAACTACAAGTCGCTCGAAGCCTGAGGATCGTCACGATGAAAAACGATATCCATCCCGACTACCACTTCATCGACGTCAAAATGACCGATGGCACCATCGTGAAAATGCGTTCCACCTGGGGCTCCGAAGGCGACACCCTGTCGCTCGACATCGACCCCTCGGTGCACCCGGCCTGGACCGGCGGCAACTCCCGCCTGCTCGACGCCGGTGGCCGCGTGTCCAAGTTCAAAAACAAATACGCTGGCCTCGGCTTCTGAGCCTCCGCCCGTATCTGACATGCAAAGGCCCGCCATCTGGCGGGCCTTTTCGTTTGGTCGTCACGCAGGATCATCAAGACCTTACTGCGCCGCGACTTCGGCCAGAAGCGGCGTGATCACCCGCACCGCGGCACGGCGATTGCTGCGGTCGGCCTCGATGGTCTGGACCTTGAGATAGCGCTCGCCATAGCCTTGCACGACCATGTTTTCCGGCGGCACGTCGAAATATTCAGTCAGTGCGAGGGCCAGACTTTCCGCACGACGGTCCGACAGCGCCAGGTTCATCGTCGCAGGCCCGACCGCATCGGTGTGCCCTTCGACCAGAAACACCTCACGCGGGTTGGCGGCAATCGCCTCACGCATCGCCCGCCCCAGAGCCGCAAGCTCCTCGGCCTCAGTGGGCGAGATCGCCGCGGAGCCGGTGGCGAAGGTCACATTGGTCAGTTCGATCTCCGGCGCCAGCTCGCGCACCGCGCGGATCGAACGGATCTGGTTCAGTGAAAAGCGACGGTTCAGCGCCTCGTTCTCCATCTGACTGGCGGCAAGGGCCGCGCGCAGGGCGTCTTCGTCTTGCGTGTAAGTCACTGTCTTCTGAGACGGCGACGGCAGAGCCGTCACATCGACCGCCTCAATGGCCTGCGTGTCATCGAACAGCACAACGCGCGTGCCATCGACCAGCACACGTTCGCGACGCAACACCCGACCGTCGGCGGAGCGGATCGTCACCACCTCGCTGCCGTCTTCACGATTCAGCGTGGTCCGGGTCGAGCCGTCGGTGAAGCGCTCCGTGGTCACCTGGGAACCGGGTTGGCGCAACAGGGCGTCGTCATTCTTGAGCACGCGCAACTGGCCGTCGCGCTCAACAATCACCCGGTCACCGGTATTGGCCACCACCTGATCGTCATCGGCGAGCACATTGCCGATGACGGCGGCGCCCACGGCCCCGATCAGGAATTTCTCGAGATTGGACAGACCCTCGTCGTCCTTCTCACTCTGCGCCGTGGCCCGGTTGGCGAATTCCTCGTTCGAGGCCCGCGTGGTTTCGCGCGTTACGGTCTCGGTCTCGACCTCAATCTCCTGTCCGGTCTCGGCCGAAGCCGCTGCCGCCGGGGCCGCCTGCGTCTCTTCCTCAGCCGCCTGCGCTGCCTCTTCCTCGGCCTGCGCCTTGAGCACCTCCTCGGTCATCTCGACGGCCTGGGCCTCACCTGCATCGGTCGGGACGAAAATTCCTTCGGCCTCATCGGGGATCTGCGGCTTGACCTCCGCATCGGACATCTCGCCGCTGACCGGATTATCCGCCATCGGCGCCATCTCCTCATTCGTGACTTCCAAGGTCTCGTCCGGTTCCATCGGCTGCACCGTCACATCACCGCCCATATCACCGCCCGTCTCGGCCTCTTCCGACGCAAGCGCCTCTTCCAGCGTCTGGGTCGGGTCACTCTCGGTCACATCCGGCACAACCGTCCCCATTTCCGGCACCGTTTCCGTGGTCGCTTCAGAAGCTTCCGTCGTTGCCTCCTCCCCAGCGGCAGGCATGTCCTCCGCCAGTTGATCGGCCAGGATGTCTTCCTCGACCACCTCCTGATGTTCGAGATCGGCGGTGGCCTCTTCCCCCACGGTCGCGGGAGCGGTTTCCACCTCCTCGCGCGGCGCGGCAATGCCGAGCGCCTCATAGGCTTCGACGGCACTGACGACACGGCCGTCCTTCAGCAGCACCGTTCCCTCTTCGGTCATGCAGGGCGGCTGAATGTCGCTGCAATTCTCCAGCACCATGTTCTCCTCCACCGCCTGCGCGTCCTGTGCCAGAGCGGGTGTCCCCAGCCCGAGACCGATGAGGCCGAAACCGGTGGCGGCCGTGCTCATAATCATGCGTTTCATATGTCTTCTCCCAGAGTGATGCGGCCCCTGGAGGTCCGCACATGTCCCGTCTCAACGCATGAAACCGCAAATTCGTTTCCATATCCGCGTCGCAACACTGCGGAACGGATCGCGAAAACCGGGCGAAACGCTCTTGCACGGCAGCCAAAAACATCGTCATACAAGGTCTCAAAGAGACAACACACGCAGCGCAAAAGCGCGCGGACAGAACGGGAAATTGGGAACGTGGCGCATATCATTATCGTCGGCAACGAGAAAGGCGGAGCGGGCAAATCGACCGTTTCCATGCATGTGGCGACGGCTTTGGCGCGGCTGGGCCACCGGGTCGGCGCTCTGGATCTCGATCTGCGGCAAAAGACCTTTGCCCGCTATCTGGAAAACCGCCTGAGCTATTGCCTGCGCGACGGGATCGAACTTCCGACTCCGGACTACCGCGACCTTCCCCAGGTAGATGCCGACGATCTGGCCGAGGGCGAAAACATCTACGACCGGCGCCTGTCCATGGCCGTCGCGGGGCTGGAAGAAACCTGCGATTTCATCCTGATCGACTGCCCCGGCTCCCACACGCGCCTCTCGCAGGTGGCGCATACGCTCGCCGATACGCTGATCACCCCGATGAACGACAGCTTCATCGACTTCGATCTTCTGGCCCGCGTCGATCCGGACAGCAACAAGATCCTCGGCCCCTCGGTCTATTCGGAAATGGTCTGGAACGCACGACAATTGCGGGCGCAGGCCGGGCTCAAGCCCATCGACTGGGTGGTGCTGCGCAACCGTCTCGGCGCGCAGCAGATGCACAACAAGAAAAAGATCGGCGATGCGTTGGGCGAGCTGTCGAAACGCATCGGGTTTCGCGTCGCGCCCGGTTTTTCCGAACGGGTGATCTTCCGGGAACTGTTCCCGCGCGGACTGACGCTTTTGGATCTCAAGGACATCGGCGTCAAATCCGCGATGAACATTTCCAATGTCGCCGCCCGTCAGGAATTGCGCGACCTGATGAAAGAGCTGAACCTGCCCGGCGTCGCGGTCGATTTCTGATCGCGCATCAGGCCTCAGCCCATCCGATCCAGACGGCGCAGAAACGCATCGCCTTTCTGACGCGTCACCATGTGGCGCTCCCCGGGCACACTGCGGGAGACGGTCTCGGCGAGCGGCGAGCGGCTGGGCGCATTGTGCTCCGCCCGGCCACGGCGCTGCCAGATCAACAGGGCAACGGCCAAAATCATCAGACCAAGCCCAACGGCCATGAGTGTCACCTGTGCGCTGGCGTCAAATCCGATCGGCACTTGCCCGAACAGCGCCTTCACCTGCATGACGATGTCCATCGCAAGATCTCCACAATCCTCCGGTTAAACGCGACTGTCCCCCGAAAAGGGGCAGAATTCCGGCCAGCCTGTGGTCAAAACTGTGGAATTTCGTGATGCTCGCAAGACAGGTTAACCGGCACGGTTCCGCCAGAGGACCGCAGCCCGCTCTTCGGGGACCTCCTCGCCGAGAGTGTCCAGCGCCAAGGCCGCCGTGGCCAGCACGATCGCCTCCGCGAATGGATCGTCGAGCCTGCCCTCCCAAAGGGCCGCAAGACGTGAGAGATCGGTTTCGCCATCGTTGAGCCTGCGCACATCCTCATGCGCCGGGGGCATGAGCCTGTCCCAGCGCAGACCGTCCCGCAGTCCAAACACCTGAATGTCCTTCGACGGATTGCGCTCGAACTCGCCGCCGCCGCCTTTGATCACCGACAAGGACTTCAGCCCGAGAAGGGCAGAGGCATCGGCCTGCAATTCCCGATACAGCGGGTGAAACACTCCCTGAACCGAGGCCCCTGCCCCGCCCGGATTGAGCATCCGAGCCACGGTATTGAGACAGGAGCGAAGGCCGAAAACCGCGCGCAGTTGCAAGAGGTGCAGAAGCTCCGGCGAAAAATTCTCAAGCGGCAGATAGGCGATGCCTTCTGTCGCCATGACCTCGCGCGCGTGATCCGGACTGTCGCAGGAGGTGATCCCCGCGTAAGGCATACCCTCGCGCACCAGATGACCGCTTTCGCCCAGCCCGTTCCAACCGTGCATCAGAACCTTGTAGCCACCCTGTGCCACAAGACGCGCGGACAAAAGGAACCACGGCAGGCCCCGCGTGCGGCCCGCCGCATAGGACGGCCAATCGAGATCAGGCGTCGGCACGGTCACAAGCGTATCGCGCAGCGCACGGGTAAATCCCGCGATCTCCTCAGGCACTTCGCCCTTCATCCGCATCAGCATCAGCATCGCACCGACGCTTTCGGGCGCGGCCTCGCCCCGGAGCACACGCGCCATCGCCTCATGCGCCTCGTCATAGCTCAGGGATCGGGACCGGCCCGGGCCACGACCCAGAATCCGAACGAATTCGGCAATGCTCATCGGGTGTCCCCTCGGTTCACTCTGCGGCTGCGCGGCCCTTGATCCGTTCGATCAGCGCCTTGATCTCGGGTCGACAGGAGCCACAATTCGTGCCCGCCTGCAGCGCCTCGCCAATCGCTTCGACCGTCATCAATCCGCGTGTTTCAATCGCGGACAGAATAGTGTTCACGCCCACATTGAAGCAAGAGCAGAGCACGGGCCCCGGATCGGGTTGATCGGCGGGGGATTTGCCCGAGAGCACCATCGGCGCCTCCTGTCCCGGCAGATGGGTCAGGTAATCGCGCATCACGGCAACCGGTTGGCACGACACGAAAAGCGCGGCTTGCAGCGCACCGTCCTTGTGAAAGGCGATGCGCGCGGTGCCTTTGGCCGGGTCGAGCATGGTCTGGACAACCGCATCGGCCAGATCGAAGAGCTGGCGTGCCGCCTCAACCCAATCTTCGGGCGTCTCGCGCCCCGCCAGTTCCATGCGATAGCCCGCGTAGGTTTTGGCCTGCGCCCAATACTCCGCATCGGCTTTCACCGGGGTTTGCGACATCGCAAAGCCATACCACGCCGCCTCAAACGGTTTGATTTGCGCCACCGCAGCCTTGCTTTCCGGCTGGCCGGAGACCGGATCCGTCACCGGTGCCACAAGCGCGTCAATCCGCGCGGCCGGGGCGTTTTCGCCGGTCCAGTGCATCGGCGCGAAAATCTCGCCAGGGGCGATCCGGTCGGTGATCATGGCGCGCAGGATCGCCTTGCCATTGGGCGAGGTCACTTCAACGAGAGAGGTCGGCCCGATGCCACGGGCGCTCGCATCGTCCGGGTGAATCTCGATGAACGGTTCGCCCAGATGGGCATTGAGGCGCGGCGCGCGGGCGGTGCGCGTCATGGTGTGCCACTGATCACGCACCCGGCCGGTGTTGAGCCGGAACGGATAGCGCAGCTCGGTCTTGGATGCAGGCGGCTTCCACGACACGGGCCACATCCGCCCCTTGCCATCGGGGGTAAAGAATTTCCCGTCAGCGAAGAAACGCCCGCCCTGTTTGCCCTCGGACACCGGCCAGCGGGTCGGCTCCAGCGCGTCATATTCGGCATCCGACAAATCCTTGAGGCCGGAGATGTCGAAATCCTTGCCAAAGCCGCCCGCGATACCGGACAGGGCGGCATATTCCCGGAAAATCTCGGCGGGGCTTGCGTAATCGAAAGCCCCGCCATAGCCCATCAGACGCCCGACTTCGGCCAATTGCCACCAATCCGGGCGCGCCTCACCGGGCGCGGGCAGGACCGCGCGTTGCCGCGAAATGATCCGGTCGGAATTGGTCACCGTGCCGCTTTTTTCGCCCCAGCCAGTGGCGGGCAAAAGCACATGGGCAAGGCGCGCCGTGTCGGTCGCTTCGGTGATGTCAGAGACCACGACGAAATCGCAGCCCGCAATCGCCTCGCGCACCTTGTCGGCGTCCGGCATGGAAACAGCGGGGTTGGTGTGGAGAATCCACAGCGCCTTGATCTTGCCCTCGCCCACGGCGCGGAACATGTCGACGGCTTTGAGACCGGCCTGTTCCGGGATGACCGGGGCGGACCAGAAATCGCCCACGGCCTTGCGATGATCGCCATTCTCGATGTCGAGATGGCAGGCGAGCATATTGGCAAGCCCGCCGACCTCGCGCCCGCCCATGGCATTGGGCTGACCGGTGACGGAAAACGGCCCAAGCCCGGCACGCCCGATGCGCCCCGTGGCGAGGTGGCAATTGGTGATCGCATTGACCTTGTCTGTGCCCGAGGAGGATTGGTTGACGCCTTGGGAGAAGATCGTCACGACCTTTTCCGTGCCGCACCAGAGCGCATAAAACTCGGCCAGCAGATCGTCCGACAGGCCCGTCACGGAGAGATCGTCGGCCTTGGCGGCTTCGATGGCCTCATCGAGACCCGTGACATGTTCGGCGAACTCCCGGTCGATCAGGCCACGCTTTTCGATCTCAGCCAAAAGCCCGTTGAACAGCGCCACATCGGCCCCCGGTTTCACCGGCAGATGCAGGTCCGCCAGATCGCAGGAGGCGGTGCGGCGCGGGTCGATGACGACGAGCTTTTGCTCCGGGCGTTTCTTGCGATTGGCCAGAATGCGTTGATAAAGCACCGGGTGGCACCATGCGAGGTTCGACCCGGTGAGCACGATCAGATCGGCCTCATCAAGGTCCTCATAGGTACCGGGAACCGTGTCGGTGCCAAAGGCGCGTTTGTGTCCGGCCACGGTCGAGGCCATGCAGAGGCGCGAATTCGTGTCGATATTGGCCGAGCCGATGAAGCCTTTCATCAGCTTGTTGGCGACATAATAATCCTCGGTCAGGAGCTGGCCGGAGACGTAAAAGGCCACGCTGTCGGGGCCATGTTCGGCGATGGCTTCGGAGAACTTGCGCGCCACAAGGCCCAACGCGCTGTCCCAATCCGTGTCCTCGCCATGGACGCGCGGGGCCAGAAGCCGCCCGTCGAGCGAGACGGTTTCGCCCAGCGCCGTGCCTTTGGAGCAAAGCCGCCCGAAGTTCGCCGGGTGGCTTTTGTCGCCGCGCACATCGAGGCCGCCCTGCCCGTCCGGGCCCAGAACGACACCGCACCCAACCCCGCAATAGGGGCAGGTCGAGCGAATCGCACAGGTGGAGTTCGGAGCTTTCATCCCATCACCTCCAAGGTCGGAGCAGCCACCGCGTCCTGATAGGCCGGACCGAAAATCAGCATGTCGCGCATGTCGGAAATATCGACGCCGTCGCGGATCAGATTGAAGAACCAGCCGCCATCGTCCGTATCGCCATACATCACCGTGCCCACGAGCCGCCCCTCCTCGATCACGAGGCGCTTGTAAATCGCGGCCTGCGGATCGGAATAGGTGATGCATTCGCGGCCCTGCGTCTCGCGGAAATCTCCGGCGGAGAAGAGATCGCAGCCGGTGACTTTGAGCTTGGTCGACACATCCTTGTTGACGAAGCTCGCGGGCAGATCGCGGAGCGTCTTGGCCAGAACCTTGGCCTGATCGAAAAGCGGCGCAACCAGGCCAAAGACCGCCCCGTCATGTTCGACGCACTCACCCAAGGCAAAGACATCGGGAGCGCTGGTCCGCAACTGGTCATCCACAAGAATGCCGCGCTTGGTCTCAATACCGCAGGCGCGGGCCAGAGCGATGGAGGGGCGGATGCCAACGGCCATCACCACGAGATCGCAATAGAGCATGCGCCCATCGTCCAGAAGAAGGGCGCGCGCACGGCCCTCATCATCTGCGATGACCTCTTTCGAATTGGCACCACAGATCACCTCGATGCCGCGCGCCTCCAGCGCGTCCTGCAACAGGCGAGCAGCCGGAGCGTCGAGTTGCCGGTCCATCAGGTGATCGTTGAGATGCACCACAGTGACATGCGTCCCGCGCGCGGCCATGCCCGCCGCCGCCTCAAGCCCCAGAAGCCCGCCGCCGATCACAACGGCACGCCCGTTCGGTTTTTCAGCCAAACGGACCATCTCTTCGGTGTCTTCGAGATCGCGATAGGCGATGACGCCGGGCAAATCATGGCCCGGAAGCGGGACGATAAACGGGGTCGAGCCGGTCGCGATGACAAGCTTGTCATAAGGCACTTCGCCGCGTTCACCGAACACGACGCGCCGCTCCGGGTCGATCCGTGTGACGCGTTCGCCGAAGCGGCAGGTCACGTCATGGCGGGCATACCAATCGTCATCATGGGTAACGATCTCGTCATAGCAGAGCTCCCCCGCCAAAACCGGCGAGAGCATCAGACGGTTGTAGGTTCCGCGCGGCTCCGCATTGAAAAGCGTGATGTCGAAGACCCCGGGAGCCTCGTTGATCAGGTGATCGAGAAGCCGCCCCGTGGCCATACCCGCACCGATGATGACAAGCCGTTCCGCCATATCTTTACTCCGCCGCGATGGCCTTCGGTTCAGGCTTTTTTGGTTTTGCGCCGTGCTCATATTCCTCAAGAAAATCGAGCACGTCCTGCCGGTAGGCATAGTAATCCGGGTGCTCCAGAAGCGCCTTGCGGGTGCGCGGACGCGGCAGGTTCACCTCGGTGATCTTGCCGATCGTCGCCTGCGGCCCGTTGGTCATCATCACAACACGGTCGGCCAGAAGGATCGCTTCGTCGACATCGTGCGTGACACAGATCGCGGTCACTTTCGTGCGCTCCCAGACCTCCATGAGCACCTCCTGCAACTCCCAGCGCGTCAGGCTGTCGAGCATGCCGAAAGGCTCATCGAGCAGGAGAAGTTTCGGAGAGAGGGCAAAGGCGCGGGCGATGCCCACACGTTGCCGCATGCCGTTGGACATCTCCGAGGCGGGCTTGTCCATAGCGTCGGCGAGGCCGACCCTTTCAAGATAATATTCAATGACGTCCTGCCGCTCGGATTGCGACGCACCGGGATAGACTTTGTCGACACCAATTGCCACGTTCTCCTTTGCTGTGAGCCAGGGAAACAGGTTCGGCGACTGGAACACCACGGCACGCTCCGGATCGGCGCCACGCACCTCGAACCCGTCGAGTTTGATCGCGCCTTTCGAAATGTCGTTGAGCCCGGCCGCCATGGTCAGAACCGTGGATTTGCCGCAGCCCGAGTGCCCGATCAGCGAAATGAACTCGCCCCGATTCAGTTTCAGGTTGAAGTCCTCCACAACGGTGAGTGGCCCTTTCGGGGTGGGATAAACCTTGTGGAGGCCTTCGAAAGTGAGGAATCTCTGCTCGATAAGTCCCTCTTGTGCTTTTTCCACCGCCGCGGGCACCTTTTGGTTGTGGATCGCGGTGATCCCCGGCAGCTGTTTGAAGCCTTCCGCCTTGGCTTCGATGCCCACATCCATGAGATAATTGGTCACGGCCGCGCGCAGGTGGTGGAAGGTCTCGTCATGGTTCATTTCGGTCCGGTCACGCGGACGCGGGATGTCGACCTTGAACTCTTCGCCAAGCGTCCCGTCGGGATTGAGCGCGATGATCCGGTCGGCCAGAAGGATCGCTTCGTCCACATCGTTGGTGATCAGAACGCAGGTCTTCTTGTCGGCGTCCCAGATGTGTTCGATCTCGTCGGCAAGGTTCGCCCGCGTCAGCGCATCGAGCGCAGAGAGCGGCTCGTCCAGTAACAAAACCTCCGGGTTCATCGCCAGAGCGCGGGCGACGTTCACACGTTGCCGCATCCCGCCCGACAACTCCGCCGGGCGGCGCGTCTTGGCGTGGCTCAGCCCCACCATCTTGACGTAATGATCGACTTTTTCCTGTTGCTGGGCCTTCGAAAGCCCCGGAAAAATCGCATCCACGGCCAAGGCGACGTTTTGATCGACGGTGAGCCACGGCATCAGCGAATAGTTCTGAAAAATCACGCCGCGCTCGGGGCCGGGGCCGGTCACCGGCTGGCCTTTGAACGTCACGGAACCGGTAGAGGGCGTATCGAGCCCGGCCATCAGATTGATCAGCGTGGTCTTGCCGGAGCCGGAGAACCCGAGGAGCACAAGAAACTCGCCCTCCTCGACCGAAAGGTTGATGTTCCGAAGAACTTGGGTGCGGTGCAGACCCTCACCATAGCCCTTGGACACGTTGTCGAATGTCAGGAAACCCATGTCGATCACCGGTTGTTCGTGAAGGTGAAGAGGGATTGCAGCGCATACATCACGCGGTCCAGAAGGAAGCCGATGATGCCGATGGTGAGCACGGCGACGATGATTTTTGCCAAGGATTGCGAGGAGCCGTTCTGGAATTCGTCCCAGACGAATTTGCCAAGACCGGGGTTCTGCGCCAGCATCTCGGCGGCGATCAGCACCATCCAGCCCACACCCAAGCTAAGACGCAGACCTGTGAAGATCAGCGGCAGGGCGGAGGGCAGCACGAGCTTGGTGATCTTGGACCAAGTGCCCATTTTCAGCACTTTGGAAACCGACACGAGGTCTTTGTCGATGGAGGCCACACCCAGAGAGGTGTTGATCAGCGTCGGCCAGAGCGAACAGAGCGTCACGGTGATCGCGGAGACGAGGAAGGACTTGGCGAACAGGCCATCGTTCGTCGTGTAAAGCGCGGAAACCACCATGGTCACAATCGGCAGCCAGGCGAGCGGCGAGACCGGTTTGAAGATTTGCACCAGCGGGTTGATCGCGGCGTTCGCGTAAGGAGAAAGCCCGGCGAGAATGCCCAGCGGAATGGCAATGGCAGACCCGATCAGGAAGCCGAAGAACACAGTTTTGATCGAGGTCCAGATTTGTTCGTAGTAAGACGGCGAGCCGGTGTAAGGGATGTCCTTGACCTTATCCATCTCCCCCGCCGCGATGTATTTCGCGTTGCGCGCCTCGACGCGCTCAAGGAACGTGGCCTTTTTCTCGGCCTTGGCAATGGCGTCATGATGCAGGTTCACCGCCTCTTCCCACACCGCCGAGGGACCGGGGATGGCGCCCAGAGAGGTCTGAACCTTCGGTGCAAGCGCGCCCCAGAGCATCAGGAAGCCGACGATGGCCAGAACCGGAACGCCGAGAAGCTTCCAGATTTCCTTGGCTTGCGCTTTCGGGTTGTCACCGGCGAGCGCTTTGAGGATCGGCGTCATCCAGGAGAGGCCCAGAACCTGAAACCAGGCGTCGGCCTTGTTGATCCGGGTGAAGAGTTTGGCGCGACGGGCCGCACGAGCTTTCGCTGTGGCCTCGGCGTCGAGCGCCCGTTCGTCACTTGGGTCGATAGCAGTCATTGCGGCGTCCTCACGAAAGACAGGATATTTTGAAAAAGGCGGGCACAGCGCCGCTGCGCTCGCGCAGGAGAGGTTGATTAGCCTTTGACTTCCGTCCCTACGACCACTTGCTCGCCTTTCAGACCGATCGGCAGGCTGTCGAGATAGGCGTTGGGCGCTTTGCCGTCATAGGCGATACCGTCGATGATGTCGGCAGCAGGCGTCGGCGCTTTGTAGCCATCGCTATCCCAGGGGAAGTCGGCCTCATTCGCCAGACCTTCGTCCACGAGAAGACGGGCCGCTTCGAGGTAGATCTCCGGCTTGTAGACGGATTTCGCTACTTCATCGTACCAGCTATCGGGCTTGGCTTCGGCGATTTGGCCCCAGCGACGCATCTGGGTCAGATACCAGACGGCGTCGGAATAGAACGGGCAGGTCGCATTGTAGCGGAAGAACACGTTGAAGTCCGGAACGTCGCGCTTGTCGCCTTTTTCGTACTCGAACGTGCCGGTCATGGAGTTCGCGATGACTTCCGGATCGGCGCCCACATAGTCCGGGCGGGACAGAATCTCGACGGCTTCCTGACGGTTGGCGTTGTCGTTCTCGTCAAGCCACATGGCGGCACGGATCAGCGCCTTGGTCACGGCCAGCGTGGTGTTCGGATACTGCTCGGCGAACTCGGCGGTGATGCCGAAGACTTTCTCCGGGTTGTTTTTCCAAAGCTCATAGTCGGTGATGACCGGCACACCGATGCCCTTGAACACGGCCTGCTGGTTCCACGGCTCACCCACGCAGTAGCCATAGATCGTACCGGCCTCCAAGGTGGCGGGCATCTGCGGCGGGGGCGTCACGGACAGGAACACATCGGCGCCGATCTGGCCGGTGATGTTGTCGGTGGAGTAGTAGCCCGGATGCAGACCGCCGGCGGCCAGCCAGTAGCGCAGCTCGTAGTTGTGGGTCGAGACCGGGAACACCATGCCCATGTTGAAGGGCTTGCCTTCGGATTTGTATTTTTCGACGACCGGCGCGAGAGCTGCGGCGGAGATCGGATGCTCTGGCTTGCCATCGGCCCCCATGGGAATGTTCGGCTTCATCTCTTCCCAGATCTCGTTCGACACGGTGATGCCGTTGCCGTTCAGATCCATGGAAAACGGCGTGATAATATGCGCTTCGGTGCCGAAACCGATGGTCGCAGCAAGCGGCTGGCCCGCCAGCATATGCGCACCATCCAGTGTGCCGTCGATCACGCCATCGAGCAGAACTTTCCAGTTGGCCTGCGCTTCGAGCGTCACGAAGAGACCTTCGTCATCGAAGAAGCCCTGCTCATAGGCCACCGCGAGCGGTGCCATGTCCGTCAGCTTGATGAACCCGAAGGTCAGTTCGTCTTTTTCCAGATCGAGCATCTCGGCCCAACCCGGGGCTGCGAGTGCCGTCGTGACCGCGAGGCCGAGAAGAAGCTTTTTCATCCGTGTGTCCCTGTGAAGATGAAAATACAAAAAAGCCGCCGATGGACCGCCAGGGAGGAGAAGGGCGGTCAATCGAGCGGCTTTGCTCTGTGTCCCGAATCTCCGGGACAAATTTCGTATCGCGGCATCGTTGCCTAGCGATAAGTTTGTTATGCTGGGAATCGCGCTGCGGATGCAAAGACCCTGACAAATGCGTCCAGGCAAAAATGCTGCACCCGCATCAAAATGCGAAAATTTTGTGCATCACTCCCCAGAAGGATCAAAAACGCGCCCATCGAAGAACTGATTGCGCGTCAGAATCAAATGCCCCGCTCCCGAGGCGACCGGGGTCGGCGCGCTCAGAGCCCCCTCGAGTTTCGACGAGGCCCCGGGCAAATCCGCGGAGGTCTGTGCCAAGGCCTGTCGATAGAGATCGGAACGGAACACCCCGCGCGCCACAGTGCGTGCCTGCGTCCGTTCAAGCCCGGTGCGGGCGGCAAGCTGAGTGCCGATCCATTCTGCCTGCGACCGCCAGGGGAAGGTCGCGGCCCCGTTGAAGAACTCTAGAAACCCCTCGACCCGCCGGGTTTCCCCGGTCGGCGCGATGATGATCTGGCCGGACAGCGCGCGTTCCAGCATCTCGGAGGGCAGATCGAGATAGTCCGGTCGGCTCAGAAGCTCGGAGGCAAGTGTCCGGCTGTCGGGCGAACCGAGCCAGCGTCCGGCGCGCCACACGGCCCGGATGAGCCGCCCCATCAGCGCGGTTTCCTGTTCGGCCCAGTCGGAACGCACCGCCAGCACCTTTTCCGGCGCGGCGGACCAGATCGCCGAGCCCGGCAGCAACAGCTCCCCCACACCCTCGTCCACCGCTTTCGAGCCCCAGGGCTCGCCGACGCAAAAAGCGTCGATCTCGCCCGTGGCCATGGCATCTGCCATCAGAGGCGGCGGCACGGTGCGGATGTCCACCGATTGCGGTGCCGGAAGCCCCAGCGCGGAGAGCCAGTAATACAGGAGTTCGGCGTGCATGGAGAACGGGAAGGGCACCCCGATCCGCAGCCGTCCCTTGACTGCCCCGATCAGGGCCCGGCCCGCCGCCTGTGCATCGTTGAAGGCAAAATCGTGCCCCTCGTCGCGCAGACGCGCTGCGAGAGCGTTCGACACACCGATGACATTGCCATTCATCGACAGGACGGCGACGGACGACAGCTTCGCCCCGCTCCCGCCAAGCCCCAATGCGGTCGCGACCGGAACGGGCGACAACATATGCGCGGCCTCGACCTGTCCGAAACTCAGCATGTCACGCACCGAGGACCACGACGGTGCACGTTTCAAATCAAGCGCAATGCCCTCTTCCGCGGCAAAGCCCATTTCCTGCGCCACGATCAGCGGCGCGGCATCCACCAGCGGAATGAACCCGACGGAGAGTGTTGTCGCCCTCATCCCAGCAGCCCCGCCGCCGTCACCAGAGCCTGCGCCACATCGGCCACGCGCTTGCCCTGATCCATTGCCGCCTTGCGCAGCAGGGCATAGGCCTCGTCCTCACCGATCCCCCTGGCCCGCATCAGCATGCCCTTGGCCCGGTCGATCACCTTGCGCTCCTCAAGCGCCTTCTTGGTCTCGGCCAGCTCCGTGCGCATGCGCTGGAACATGCGAAACCGCACGATGGCGGCATCCATGATCGGTTTGACCCTCTGGGCCTGCAACCCGTCGACCACATAAGCCGACACCCCGGCCTCGATCGCGGCGGTCGAAAGCGCCTCGTCGGTGCTGTCTACGAACATGGCGACGGGACGGTCGAGCGGGCCGGAAGCCAGCGCCAGCTCCTCCATCGTGTCGCGCGAGGGATTTTCGATGTCGATCAGGACCACGTCGGGATTGCGCGCCTGAATCTGCCGCGCCAACCCGTTCGGGTCGTTGATGACGGAAATGTCGAATTCTCCGGCGGCGCGCAGGCTGTCCACGATCAGTTGGGCGCGGGTGCGGTCGGTTTCGACGACGATGACGGAAAGGGGAGCACTCATGCGGTCAGATCGCGGGAAGCCAGAAAGAAAGTAAACGATTCCCGCACGGGGCGGCATGAGAGGAGCCGAAGACAGACCTGCCCTTGCCTAATTTTTAGAACATCGCGGCGAATTTTCCGGCAATTCACATTTTCCCGAGACACCACTCCCGAAGCACCGCAAGCTCCGGTGCCACCGGTTCGGCGAAGTCACCCGCATAGGCCTGGAACGCGTCGAAATTCTTGGTGTTGACGCCGAGCAGCACCGGAATGCCTTCGGACAGCGCCGTGGCGATGAGGTCGCGGAAACCGCGCCCCTCGATCTCCTGCTTGCCGAACTTGTTGATCACCACAAGATCGGCACCGGCCTCGAGCGCGGTTTCGGCATGATGCACGGCACGTTCCAGCCCGTCCGGATCGAGGCGACAGCCCTTGGCCAGGGCGCCGAGGCTCTGGGAAATCGTCACACGCGCGCCGCCGGGCAAGAGACGCAACTCCATCCGGCATTTGATCTGATTGGGAAGTTCGGTGTTGATCTGCACCGCGCCGATCACGCGCCGCCCCTCGACCTCGAACCCTTCCGCAAGCTCCGCCAGCAGGCGATCCGTACCGCCACGGTCTTCCGTCATCACATAGCCGAGCATGGCCTGCCCCTTGATTTGCCCTGCCCCCGGCATACAGAATGGCGGGCAAGAGCAAAAGCCCTATGGAGGGACCCCGATGAGCAGCTATCCCGGCGTCATTCTCGCAGGTGGCGAAGGCACCCGCCTCGGCACGGTCGACAAAGGTCTTGTGGAGATCGGCGGCGCGCGTCTGATCGAAAGGGTCATCGACCGGCTTGCGCCGCAATGCGCCACTTTGGCGATCAGTGCCAATGGCGACCCGAAACGCTATGCCGAATTCGGCTATCCGATCATCCCCGACGCCACGGCACAAATGCAGGGGCCTCTGGCCGGTGTTCTCGCCGGGCTAGACTGGGCGGCGACGAAAGGTTTCGAGGCGATCGTGACGGTCGCCACCGACACGCCGTTCTTCCCGACCGATCTTGTCGCCCGCCTGTCGCAGGTGTCCCGGCCCGAGGGGTTTGGCATCGCGGTCACAGAAGAGGATGGCAAAACGCGCTGGCATCCGACCTTCGGGCTTTGGCCGGTGAGCCTGCGCGACGATCTGCGCGTCGCGCTGGCCCGGCATCAGCGGCGCATGGTGCAATTCGCGGAAAGCAAGGGCGCTGTGCCGGTTCTGTTCGAGAGCCCCACGCCCGCAGAACTGTTCTTCAACATCAACACGGTCGAGGATCTGGCGCAGGCCGAAGAGATGTTGGCCCGCGTCTGATCACTTGCGCCGGATCAGGTAGGCCTGGCGCGCACCGCAATCTTCCATGCCGAGATAGTCATGCCCGGCCTCGTTGCAGAAATGCGGCACGTCGATCACCGCGGCCGGATCGGAGGCCAGAAGCAACAAGATCTGCCCCGGCGCCATGGCCAAGAGGCGCTTGCGGGCCTTCAGCACCGGCAAAGGACAGATCAGCCCGACCGCGTCCAGTTCTTCGTCCCAATGTGGCATATTCTCAGACATCATGGCCGAGGCTTAGGGCGCCCCCGCCTGTCTGTCCAGACGCCTTCGACGCCCCTCAGCCTCGCAGGCCACGCGCCTGACGCAGGGCCGGATCGGGAAACAGATAGGTCTCCTCGAGCCGCGTCCTGAGATACTCCGCCGCCTGAACCGGCGGATAATGCGCGGCCCCGGTGCGCGGCAGGGGCGCGATCACGCTGTCGGGATTCGGATCGAGATAGAAGGCCGCCAGCGTCCGGGGCCGGACCGGAGGCAACAAGCGATGCGGCAGGGAACGGTATTGATCATTGGTCCAGCGCATCAGCCCTTCCCCCACCAGCACAAGCAGCGCGCCAGGGATTTCCGGCACATCGCGCCACTGCCCGGATCGGCTCAGATATTGCACTCCTCCCGTGCCATCGGTGAGCACCACCGTGAGCGCCCCGTAATCGAATTGCGGCTGATTTCCGGGGGGCATACCCTGTGGCCAGGTGGGGTAATGCGACAGGCGCAGCGTCGCCATCGGATCGGTGAAATGCGGCTGGAAAAACCCCTGCGGCAGATCGAGATCGCGCTCGACGCCGCGCATCAGGGCGCGACCGAGCCCCAGCATCTCCTTGTAATAGTCGCGCATGACATCGCGAAACATGTCATCCTCCGGCCAGAGGTTCGGCCCCCGGAACGGCTCGCCTGCCTGCACGCGCGGATCGCTCTCCGGGAGATCCAGCCCGAGGCTGAAACTTTCCTTGGCCAAAGGCGTTCCGGACGCGCCACCGAGCATTTCGACACCCGAGGCCGCCCAACCGCGATTGATCGGCGAATGACGGATGTCGAGCGACGCCTTCTCCGCCTCTGGCAGAGCAAAGAAACTCTCGGATGCGTTCAGCACCTCGCGCAGAAGTCCTCGCGGGATGCCGTGTTCGGACAGCAGGAATACGCCTTCGTCACGACAGGCCTGCCCCACCTGTCTTGCAAATCCGAGCGGGTCCTTGCCCGAGGCCTGTAGTCGAAAATCCAGTAAAGGTATCATTTGAAAATCTCTCGAATGGTCACCTGCGCCTCCTCCTCCCAAATGATCCGCAGGCCGATCACCGGGTCGGTTCAGGATACATGCGCGATGCCCGCCCGGAGAGCACAACCCAAGGGAGAACGGCTTGAAAATTTAAAAATGGTCAAAGCACGGGCTGTTTTTCATCCAGAAGATCAAATCCGGTGCATCCATGGTGCGGCAGCCTGTCGCAGTTATGCACAGGTTCACACCGAAGCGTGCACGGCTTGCGACCTAAAATTTGTCATAACGGTAAAAAATCCTTCACAGAACCATCACACTCTCCCGGCATGTGGTCGCCTGTGCAGGACCGGCCTGGGCTCAGCCCGGCCTTCGATGTCTTGCGCCTCCTCCATGAGGGGGAAGCACCGTGCGCCACAGACAGCGGGCGCCTCACCATGACAGGCCCGGATCGGGTCCAGACCGGAGACGTAAGATGAACACGATGAAGATTACGGCGGCTGCCGCCGCTTTCGCCCTCGCAGGCACCGCCGCTTTCGCGGAAACCGAGATCACCTGGTGGCACGCCATGGGCGGCAATCTGGGCGAGACCGTCAACAAAATCGCCGAAGGCTTCAACGCCTCGCAGGACGAATACAAGATCACGCCGATCTTCAAAGGCTCTTACGAAGAGACCCTGACCTCCGGCATCGCCGCTTTCCGTGCGGGCGAACAGCCGAACATCATGCAGGTGTTTGACGCCGGGTCCGCCACCGTGATCGGTGCCCAAGGCGCGACCGTGCCGGTGCAGGATCTTTTGTCCGAGAACGGTGTCGATTTCGACATCAACGACTACATCCCGGGTGTGCGGTATTTCTACGCCGACAATCAGGGCAAGATGATCGGCATGCCGTTCAACTCCTCCTCGCCGGTGATGTATTACAACGCCGACGCGCTGGCCGCCGCTGGCGTCGAAGTGCCGACCACCTACGAAGAATTCGAAGAGATCGCGCCGAAGCTCAAAGAGGCCGGTTACATCCCGCTCGTGCAGACGCACCTGCCGTGGGAATTCGTCGAGAACTTCCATTCCCGTCACAACCTGCCGTTTGCGACCAACGCCAATGGCTATGACGGCGCTGAAGGCACGCAGATCCTCGTCAACTCCGACGAGATGAAAATGCACTTCACCAAGGTCAAGGAATGGCTCGACGAAGGCTATTTCGGCTTCTTCGGCACCGGTTGGGACGACAACCAGGCGCAATTCGAAGACGGCAAAGCCGCGATGTACATCGGCTCCTCGGGTGACTTCGGCGGCCTGACCACGAAAGGCATGTCCTTCGAGTGGGGCTCCGCCTACCTCCCCTACTGGGCGTCGATCACTGACGAGGGCTACCAGACCTTCATCGGCGGCGCGGCTCTGTTCGCGATGTCCGGCAAATCCGCAGAAGAAAACAAAGCGACCGCCGAGTTCTTCCGCTACCTGACCTCGCCGGAAGTTCAATACATGTGGCACCGTGAAACCGGTTACGTTCCGGTCACCACCGCCGCTTACGAGCTGGCCAAAGCCGATGGTCACTACGACCGTTTCCCGGCCGCTGAAACTGGCCCGAAACAGCTGATGCTGCAAGCTGGGGAAAACACCCGTGGCTACCGCATGGGCTTCTACGTCCAAATCCGTGACGTGGAAAACCGTGAACTGGGTCGTGTGCTCTCCGGCGAGACCACCGTCGAGGACGCTCTGGCCACGATCGAAAAAGAAGGCAACGAGCTTCTCGCCCGTTTCGCCAAGACCCAAGGGTAATTCCGGTCTTCAAGACATCTCTGGCGGCCGCGTCCTCGCGGCCGTCAGGCTTTTGCGAAAGGTCCCTCTCATGAAACGCGCAGGCTTTGCCTCCCGCTGGTTGCCGATCCTCCTTCTGGTGCCGCAGCTCTCGATCATCCTCGTCTTCTTCTACTGGCCCGCTGCCTATGCGGTAAAATCGTCTTTCTACCTGCAAGACCCGTTCGGCTTCGGGCAGACCTTTGTCGGGCTGGAAAACTACAGTTCACTGGCAGACTCCGCCGAATATCTCAGAGTGACGAATTTCACCGTGGTGTTCACGGTTTTGGTGACGTTTTTCTCGCTGGCGCTGGCGCTGTTGCTGGCGGTGAAGGCGGATAAGGTGATCCGGGGCGCGAAGAGCTATCGCACACTGTTGATGTGGGTCTATGCGGTCGCGCCGCCAGTGGCGGGCTATATGGGGCTGATCCTGTTCAACCAGCGCTGGGGGCCGCTCACGGAGCTATTCGGCATGTTCGGTTGGGAGTTCAACCTGCGGGCGGATTATTTCGATACGGCCTTTGCCATGGTGGTCGTCTCCGTCTGGAAACAGGTGCCGGTGAATTTCATCTTCTTCCTCTCCGGGCTGCAGAGCATTCCGAAATCCGTGCGCGAGGCGGCCCTGATCGACAACCGTTCCGCCTCTGGCCGGTTCTGGGACGTGACCTTTCCGCTCCTGGCCCCCACCGGTTTTTTCCTCCTGATCATCAACATCACCTACGCGCTCTTCGACACCTTCGGCGTGATCGACACGCTGGTGAAAGGCGAGCCCGCGAACAATCCGATGACGCTGGTCTACAAGGTCTATATCGACGGCTTCCGCGGCAATGACCTTGGCGGATCGTCGGCGCAATCGGTGGTTCTGATGCTGTTGGTTTTGGCGCTGACCGTGTTCCAGTTCCGCATGGTCGAAAAACGCATTCATTATACGTGAGGCAGGACAATGGCTGACATCTCCCTCTCCACCGCCACGCCGGTCATCCCCCGCCGTCGTTTTCTCTGGTCCACTCTGGTGGACCACGCGGTGCTCATCACCGGCGCGCTCATCATGTTCTTTCCGCTTCTGGTCATGCTGCAAACCGCCTCGACACCCGATGTCGAGACGATGAAATACGGCCCCGGCTTGTATTTCGGCGACCAGCTCGACGACAATTTCCGCAAAGCGATGTTCGAGGCCTCGGGCTTCTCCGGCGAGAACACCGGGCTTTCGATGTTCAAGAACTCGCTGATCCTCGGCCTCGGGTTCGCGATTGGCAAGATCGTCATCGGCATGATGGCCGCCTATGCTATCGTCTATTTCCGCCTGCGGTTCGCGACTTTTGCCTTCTGGCTGATCTTCACCACGCTTTTGCTGCCCCTCGAAGTGCGCATTCTGCCCTCCTACGAGATCACGCAAAAACTGGGCCTTCTGAACACCTACACCGGTCTCATCGTGCCGCTGATCGCTTCGGCCACCGCGACGTTTTTCTTCCGCCAGTTCTTCCGCTCCGTGCCCGAAGAGCTGGTCGAAGCCGCCCGCATCGACGGCGCGGGGCCGGTGAAATTCTTCATCGACATCCTCGTGCCGCTCTCGCAAACCATGATCGCCGCGATGTTCATCATCATGTTCGTCTATGGCTGGAACCAGTACCTCTGGCCAACGATGATCACCACGGACGAAGGCATGTACACCCTCGTGCGCGGCATCAAACGGATCGTTCAGGTGCTGCAAGGCGGCAATGAAATCCCCGAATACGGACGCGCGAATGTGCTGGCGATCATCGCCGTTCTGCCGCCCGTCGCCATCGTCATTTTCTTCCAGAGCTGGTTCGTCAAGGGCCTCACGGAATCCGACAAATAAGGACAACATCAATGGCTCAGGTCACTTTGGACTCTGTCCGCAAAATCTATCCGAACGGCGTTGAGGCCGTCACCCCCGCAAGTTTTCAGATCGAGGACGGTGAATTCGTCGTTCTGGTCGGTCCGTCGGGCTGCGGGAAATCCACGCTCCTGCGTATGATCGCGGGGCTTGAGGACATCACCGAGGGCGCGCTTTCCATCGGCGACAATGTGGTCAACACGCTCGACCCGGCGGATCGCGACATTGCCATGGTGTTTCAAAACTACGCGCTCTACCCGCATATGACGGTGCGCAAGAACATCGCCTATGGTCTCAAGAACCGCAAAACGCCGAAAGACGTGATCGCGCAAAAGGTCGATGAGGCGGCAAAGATGCTCAACCTCACAGACTATCTCGACCGTAAACCGGCGCAGCTTTCCGGCGGTCAGCGTCAGCGCGTCGCCATGGGCCGCGCCATCGTGCGCGACCCGGCGCTGTTTCTGTTTGATGAGCCTCTCTCGAACCTCGACGCAAAGCTGCGCAACCAGATGCGGATCGAGATCAAGGCGCTTCAGCGTCGTCTCGGCGTCACCTCGATCTACGTCACCCACGATCAGGTCGAAGCCATGACCATGGCCGACCGCATCATCGTGTTGAACGGCGGCAGGATCGAACAGATCGGCACGCCGTCGGAGATTTACCACAACCCGGCCTCGACCTTCGTCGCCTCCTTCATGGGCGCGCCGCCGATGAACCTCGTGGCGGCCGAAATGCAGAACGGCACCCTGAGTTTTGCCGGGCTGGAACTGCCGCTCGCCTCGTCGATGCGCGGCCCGGTGACACTGGGCCTGCGACCCGAGGATTTGATCATCGACAACCACGGCCCGCTGGCGATGGAGGTCGAGTTGATCGAGGAACTGGGCGCGCATCGTCTGTTGCACGGCCAGGTCGACGGCCAGCGCCTCACCGTGCATCTCGCCAAGGAAGAACAGGTCGCGCTTGGCCCCCTGCGTCTGTCCTTTCGGGTGCAGAACCTCTGCCTGTTCCACCCCGAAACCGGCGCGCGCATGGATAGCGGCTTTGCCTTCAACCTCGCGCAGGACCGGATGGAAGAACGCGCATGATCTCGCTTTTGGACAGCCTGCCCCCGGTCACCGACGACCAACGCAACACTCTGTTGTCCGCGCCCCGCACCGCCGACGCGCATCGCGCCATGATGGCGGATGTGCTGGCGATGAATGCCGTGCAGATCGGCGGCACGGCGACGCAGAAGGTCTTGCCCTCTGAAATCACCATAGCGGCCTGGAATGTCGAACGGTGTCTCTTTCCCGCCGACACGGCCACGCATCTGATGCCGCTGGCGCCCGATGTGGTACTCCTGTCCGAGGTCGATCACGGCATGTCCCGCACCGGCCAGCGCCACACCACCGAAGAGGTCGCCGAGGCGCTTGGCATGGGCTATGCTTTCGGCGTCGAATTCTTTGAGATGGGATTGGGCGGGCCGACCGAGCGGCATTTCTGCCAAGACGATGCCAATGCGTTGGGCTGGCACGGCAATGCGGTGCTCTCCAAGGTGCCTTTCGACAAGGTGACGCTCATTCGCCTCGACAATCACGGCCATTGGCTCGCTGAGGCGAGCGGCGCCGACCCGGAGCAGCCGCGCCTTGGCGGACGCATGGCGATTGCCGCAGTGCTCCCGACAAAGGCGGGCGAGATTTGCGTCGTCTCCACTCATCTGGAAAGCAATGCCGGACCTGCGCATCGCCATGCGCAATTCGAGCTTTTGCTCGACGCGCTCGATGAGTTTGCGCCGGGGATGCCTGTGCTGATCGGCGGCGACCTGAACACCGGCAACCACATCCCGCCCCACTTCGACCATCGCGACGAGACGCTCTTTGATCTGGGGGAGACGCGCGGTTACGACTGGGGCTTCACCGCCCCCGGCATGACCACGCGTCCGTCCTTGATCACACCACACCCGGAGCGGGTGATGAAGCTCGACTGGATCGCCGCGCGCGAGATGCGCTGTCTCGACAAGGGCGTGTTGTCGTCTCTCGACACCAACAACCGCCCGCTCGCGGATCACGATTGCGTCTGGGCACGGGGCGCGCTCTGAGCGTCAGGGGCGGGCGAGCAAAAGATCGAGGCTCGCCCGCACCCGCTGTTTCAATGCCTCGGGCGTTTCGCCAGTGAACATGTAGCCACAGCTCAGCGTGACGGAATACACTGAAATCGCCCGCATCCGGGCCTCCTCCGGAGAGAAGCCCGTAGCGGCGAACTGGCGGGTGAAGAACTCCAGTCGTTCGGCATCGACCTCGGTCAACCCCGCACGCACCGTATCGTCGCTCTGGCTCCATTGCCGCATCGCCACCTCGGAGGCGATGTCGTAATCGCCCAGGGTGACGAATTCGGCAACATGCCAGATGCGCTCCTCGGGCTGGGTGTAACGCTCTTCGACATGCCTGATCAGACTGGTGGTCTCCCGCCCGCGCCAATAGGCGAACAGCGTGTCGAGAAAATCCTGACGGTCCCGAAAATGCCAGTAAAAGCTGCCCTTGGTCACCTTCATCGCCTTGCAGACCTGATCAATCCGAAGACCGCCGGGGCCGGTCTGACCGAGGATCGCCAGCCCCGCATCGAGCCAGTCTTCCTTGCCTAAACGGTCTTCTTTCATCCGTCCCGAGTTGGAGCCGGTCTTTCGCGTCTTCCCTGAGTCCGTCATCTGACTGCTCCCTGTTGCGATCTGCGAAGTGGGCTTGCGCCTCTTTTCGCCTGTTTTTAGGGCAATTTCCACGCCCATCCAACCGGAAGATTATTATTTTGCAAGTCTGTACCAAATGGTATTGACTCAAATTTCATCTCCGCAAAAGTCTATACCACTTAGTACGGAGATTCGACAACATGAACCACACGGATGGAAACGCACAGTCCTGCGCACGCTGCGCCGTCTGTTCCTGCCATGGTGACGACCGTCTCTCCGCCCCGGAACATTCCGCACACGCACAGGCTGGAAAGGACCAGAACATGAGCATCATTCTGACAGAGAAAATCACAACGCCCGCGGCCTGGGTCGCCCAGGATTTCGACCGGGACGACAGTTGGGTTCACATGCTGAGCGCGGAACAAATCGCCGCAATCGACGCCGCGCTCGCCGGCCTGAAGGACAAGGGCCTGTCTTTTCCACATTTCACCCGCGCGGATTTCCCCCTCGGCCCGCTCGAAGCGGAACTGACACACTGTGCCGACGAGTTGGAAAATGGGCGCGGTTTTCTCGTGCTGCGTGGGTTGCCAATCGGGAACTACAGCGATGTGGAGATCGACACGCTGTATTTCGGCATCGGCCTGCATCTCGGTGAGCCGGTGGGCCAGAACCCGCGCGGCGATCTGATCGGCAAAGTGATGGCCGTGGGCGACGCTAATAAGAAGGACACCCGTGTCTACGAGACCAACCTCTACCTGCCCTATCACTCCGATCCGTCCGACGTGGTCGGGCTTCTGTCCGTGCGCAAGGCACGCGAGGGCGGCCTCAGCAGTCTGATCAGCGTTGCGTCGATCTACAACGTGATCCTTGAAGAGTACCGCGAATTCCTCGGGCTCTACTATCGTCCTTGGTATTTTTCGCATCTCTGCGAGGACACCCCGTCGCTGTCGCCGATCTTCAGCTTTCACGAGGGCAAGCTGAGCTGTCGTTACCTGCGGCAATATCTCGAACTCGGGCATGAGATCATGAACCAACCGCTTTCCAAAGTCGAAATCGAGGCGCTGGACCTGTTCGATACGATCATCGACACGGATGCGCTGCGGCTCGACATGATGCTGGAGCCTGGCGATCTGCAATTCGCCAACAATTACGCCGTACTGCACTCTCGCAACGCCTTCCTCGACCATGACGAGCCGGAGAAGATGCGCAAGTTGTTGCGGCTCTGGCTGAAGATGCCGAACGCCCGGAAACTCGCCCCTGAATTTCCCGGACGCAACGGTTTTCCGCTGCCGGAAGCGGTCGCATAAGCGGCGCTCTGCGCGGTGTGAAACCTGTGCCCCGTCCTTTTGGCGGGGCACAAATAAAGGAAATATACCGTTATTGCAGCACAGAACAGCCCCTGAAACGCCGCACTCATGCCCGGCGAGGGGCTTCCGGAAAGCCCGGATGAAAATTTGGGCACCAAAGGGGAAATTCCACAATGCAATGAAGTAAAGAAGAAACTTCGGATCTGACAGGGTATGAACAACGGCCAGATTGGGAAATTACAGCACAGAGTGACATCCCCTCTTCCCCTGAAGCCCATCTGTCGTAATATTCACTTAATTCCGTCCACAGAGACCGGAACGTCAAAAGCCCTGCAACGACGGGGCACACACACGCATCAGGGAAACCACATGAAACACCTATTGCCCGCAACCGCACTGTCGCTTCTGCTCGCAGGCCCGTCTTTCGCCGAAACCGTGCTGACAGTCGCGAACTGGTTGCCGCCGTCGCACCCGCTCGTCTCCGAAGTGATCGTGCCGATGACCGAGGAAATCGCAGAGGCCACCGGCGGCGAAGTGGTCGCCAATATCCTGCCCGCCCCGCTCGGGCCGCCGGGGGCGCATTTCGATTTCGCGGTGAATGGCGTGGCCGACATCACCTTCTCCGTGCAGGGCTATACGCCGGGCCGGTTCAAGACCACCAACATCGCCGAGATTCCCTTTCTGAGCGACAGCGCCGAAGTGACCTCTGTCGCCTATTGGCGCACCTGGGACGCGATGCTCAAGGACGCGGGCGAATACGATCAGGTCAAGGTGCTTGCGGTTTTCACTCACGGCCCGGGCGAGATTTTCCTGAAAGACACCGATCCGACGGCAGTCGATCTGATGAAGGGGCAGAAAATCCGGGTCGGCGGCGGCATCGTGCACGAGATCGCCACGAAACTCGGCGCCGTGCCGGTCGAAGGCCCGTCCTCGAAAGCCTATGAACTTTTGTCCCAGGGGGTCGCCGACGGCATCCTGTTCCCCTATGAATCGGTCAGCTTCTTCGGCCTGATCCCGCAGCTCGACATCGGCGTCTCCGTGCCCGGCGGACTCTACAACACCTCTTTCTACATCGTCATGAACAAGGCGAAATACGACAGCCTGACGCCCGAACAGCAGGCGGCGATCGACAGCGTGACCGGCGAGCATCTGTCCCGCATGGCCGGCCAGATGTGGGACCGCGTCGATGCGGCGGGGCTTGCGGCAATGGAAGGCAAGATTGCCGTCACCCCCGCAACCGAGGAACAGATGGCCGCGTGGAAAGAAGACCTTCAGCCGATCATCGACGCGAAACTCTCGCAAGTGTCGGAAACCGGCGTCGATGGCCCGGCGGCCTATGAAATGATGCTCTCCGAGATCGCCAAGCTCTCGGCGGAATAATCCGAAACAGGGTCCGGGGAACCGGGCCCTTCCTCCCACAGCGGAACAGCCTCACGAACGCCTTTCGGGCGGATGGCCGAGGCTTGTCTGCACAACCGAACAAAACACCATGACAACGCACCCCTTCGACATCGCCGTGATCGGCGCGGGCAATATCGGCACCGCCATGGCGGCGCTTTTGTCACGCTCCGGCGCGCAAGTGCATCTTGTCGCCCGTGGCGCACGGCTTGCCGAGGTCCGGACGAGCGGCGTCACTCTGGATGACCGGGGCGATGTGCTCCACGCCAGACCCGAAACGGTGGCCAGATTGACCCGACCGATGGATGCGGTCTTTCTCTGTGTGAAATCGCAAAGCCTTGCCGCCGCGGTACGCGACAACGCGGCGGGGATCGGACCGGACACATTGGTCATTCCGATGGTCAACGGCCTGCCCTTCTGGTTCTTCGCAACACCCCATGACATGGGCGACATCCCCCATCTCGACCCGGCGGGCGATCTCGCCGCGCTGCTGTCGCCGAGGCAAATTCTGGGCGCCGTGCTTCTGATGACCGTGCGGATGGAGGGAGATCGTGCACTCTCATCGAACACACCGACCCTGAGCCTCGGGCCGGTCACCGAAGGAGCGGACAAACCCCGCATCGACGCTCTGATCGAGGTGCTGGAAGCTGGCGGGGTGCGCACCGATCTGAGCGAGGACATTCGCCAGAAGGTGCTTGTCAAACTCCTCGCCAACCTCGCCACCAACCCATTGACCGCCCTGAGCGGTGCGATGCTCGAAGAGGTCGGTCAGACGCCGCTGCTGCGCGAGATCGCCACACGGCTTGCCACCGATTTTCGCAACTGGGCCACCATCCGGGGGTTCGATCTGCCCGGCAATGACTGGCTGGTCGATCTCATGATCGACGCGGGATCGTTCCCGACCTCGATGCTTCAGGATGCGCAAGCCGGGCGGGCGCTCGAGCTGGATGCGATCTGCCGCGCGCCTCTCGCGCTCTCACGTCGCGACGGGATGGATATGCCGCTTCTCGCGGGTCTGATCGCGGAGGTCGAAACCCATCCCATTCTCCCCCTGCCCGGGGCCGCCCTGCCTGCGGCACTCGACGGGCTTCTCACCCACACCGCGTCTCCGAAAGGATAAGTCATGAACACAACCTCGACCGTGACCAAGGATGCAAGCCCCATGGCGGGCATGACCGAAGCCGAGCTGCGCGTCCAGCTTGCCGATTTCTATCATCTGGTGAGCTATCTCGGCTGGACTGAACTGATCTTCAACCACATTTCCGTGCGGCTCCCCGGCGAGGAACATGCCTATCTGGTGAACCCGATGGGGCTGCATTACGACGAGGTGACACCGGAGAATCTTCTGGTCGTCGGCGTCGATGGCAAGCTCAAGCGCGAAAGTCCCTACAAGCCCAACCCGGCTGGCTTTGCGCTTCATGGCGTGATTCACGAACACCGCCCGGATGTGGGATGTATCGCCCATACGCACACCACCCCGATCTCCGCCATCGTGATGAAAGAAGCGATGATCGACCATAACAATTTCAACGGCGCGCAGCTTTACGGTCGGGTCGGTTATCACGCTTTCGAAGGCATCACGATCTACGACGAAGAGCGCGACCGCATGCTCGAAGCCCTCGGCGACAAACACGTTCTGGTGCTCAGGAACCACGGTATTGCGGTCTGCGAAGCCGATATTCCACTGACCTTTTTCCTTTTGTGGACCGTACAGCGCGCCGCCGAAATCCAATGCGCGGCTGCGGCGATCCCCGGGCCGAATGTGCAATTGCCGGAAGCGATCAAGGAAAAATGCGCCGCAGATGCCCAGCGCCTCAAGGACAACGCCGCATTCGCGACGCTGCTGTTCGATGCCATGGTACGCAAGATGAAACGCGAGCGGCCCGAGTTCGCGTAATCATCCAAGGTCGCGGAAAAGGGGCGCGAAAGCGTTCCTTTTCATGCCGCCGGGGATGCCAGCGCGGGCAGGACACCCGATCCGAAAGCCTGCATCTGATCCTCCGCCCAGAACCGGATGTCCTGTTTCACGACCATCTGGCGATTGGCCTTCATCCGGCCCTTGCGATCCTCAGGCGCCATATCCAGTGCGAACTGGATCGCCCCGTCCATCGACTTGTGCGAGAACGGATTGGTCGGCACGGCGGCGGCCAGTTCGACCGCGGCACCGGCGAATTCGGAGAGCACCAGCACCCCGTCGCCATCGGTGCGCGCGGCACAGAATTCCTTGCACACAAGGTTCATCCCGTCGGCCAGCGGCGTAATCCAGGCAACATCGGCGGCGCGATAATAGGCCACGAGATCGGTGAATTTCACCGGCCTTGAGATCAGAGCAATAGGTTGCCAGTCAAAGGACCCGTAACGCCCGTTGATCCGCCCGGCGAGCTGTTCCAGCGCCTGCTGGATTTCCTCATAAGCGGTCATGTTGGAATTCGCGGCCACGGACACATGCATCAGCCGCACCTTGCCGCGCAAATCGGGCCGGGCTTCAAGAAGCCGTTCGAAACTTTCGAGCTGCTCGATCCCGCCCTTGGTGTAATCGGTGCGTCCGACGGAGAGGATCAGTTTCGCCTCCCCCAGCTCGGAATAGATCGCTTTGACCTTACGGGCGGTTTCCTCACGCGCGGCGACCTCTTCGATGTAGGACACATCGACGCCGACGGGGCTGGCCTGAAGCCGGATGGTGCGGTCCTCATAGCCGATCTCGGTGACCACGGATTGCTCGGAAAGCGCCGAAGTTTCGGCGGCCAGTTCCGGCTTCACCTTTTCGCGCTTGAGCGTCTCGACTTCGAGAAGCGAGCGCGCCGCAGAGACGAAATTGTTCACGTAACGCGGAATGTGGAACCCCACGACATCGCAGGCCAGAAGGCTCTCCAAAATCTCCTTGCGCCACGGCAGCACGTTGAAAATATCGGCGCTCGGGAACGGCGTGTGATGGAAAAAGCTGATCTTCACATCCGGACGCAGCGTCCGCAGATAACCGGGCACGAGCCACAGGTTGTAATCGTGAATCCACACGACAGCCCCCGGCGCGGCCTCGGCGGCTGCGGCCTCGGCAAAGGCCCAGTTCACCTCGCGAAAGGTCGGCCAGTCGACCGGGTCGTAATTGTAGCGCTCCTTGAAACCATGCAGGATCGGCCAGAATGCCTCTTTCGACGACACATGATAGAAACTCGTCACCTGTTCCGGCGTCAGAGGCAGGCGCGAGACGGTGTATTTGCCATAGGCGTCGTCAATCTCGATCACACGTTCGAATTCAGGCTTCGCCGGGTCTTCGGCATGCTTCCACGCGATCCACGCCCCCTTGTCGAACCGGCCGAAGAAACTCTTGAGCGTCGGAACGATGCCATTGGGGCTCTTGTTTTCGCGATATTCTATTTTGCCATTCACCTCGACTTCTTCGTAGGGCTGGCGGTGGTAAACGATCACCAGATCGGACGGCATGGGTCAGTCTCCTTTCGGTGTCTCATGAAGATCGAGTGCGGCGATGGCCTCAAGGATCCCGGCGGCGCCATGCGCACTGGCATGGTAGACCGTCCCCTGACCTTCGAGCCGCGATTTGAGCGCAGTTTCGGAATTGCCCACAGCGACGGCGGGCAGACCGCTTGCAAGCATGGAAAAGTCGTTGAGCGTATCGCCCGCGCAGAGCACACGCGCCTCCGGGATGCCCAGATGCGCGATCAGACGTTTGATCGACGGTCCCTTTGAGACGCCTTTCGGCAGAACATCGAAATAGCGATTGTCGGAAATGAGCCAGTCGAGCCCCATCTCCTCCACCCGCGCTTCGGCCACGTTGTCATATTTGAGGGGTGTCAGATCGTAACTCACGCGATAGCGAAACGCGGTCGGTTGCAGCTTCAGCCCCGGCAATCCGTCGAGCGCATCGCGCACCCGCGGCCCGGCGTCGTTCCAGCGTGCGGCAATATCTTCTTCGAGCGCCGGGATCGGTTCCACATGGCCATCCTCGCGCACATGGGCAATCGTGGTGCCGACATCGCCCACGACATATTCCGGCCATGGCAGGCCGCATTCGCGACACATCTCCATGATGAACTCGGGATCGCGTCCGGTCACGAAGATCAGCCCCACGGTGTCGCGATTGGCTTCGATCCAGTCGTAGAGCGTGGTCCGCTCGGCGTCCGTTCCACCGAGAAACGTGCCATCGAGATCGGTCGCAAGGGTAAAGCGGCGCGCGGCGATGGCCGGGCGCGGGGAAACATGAACATTCATTTTCAGTTCACTCCGAATTGCAATGGAAGGTCGGGCGAAGGATGCGCGAGCGAGAGATCGAGCGCATAGGGTTCGGCCTCGATCGGACGGGTCCAGAGCGCGTTGAACGCCTCTTGCAGGTCGGCACCTTTATGTAGCACAGCATTCACCGTCTCGCAGATCGGCATGGGAACCCCGATGCGATGCGCCAGATCGGTGACCGAGACGGCATTCACCTCACCCTCAACCACCACGGGCCGTCCTTCAAAACAGGAGGGGCGTGGTGTGCCTTGGCCAAGCTGATAGCCCAGTGACATGTTGCGCGAAGTGGTGGAACTACAGGTGAGCGTCAGATCGCCCGCGCCCGAAAGCCCGGTGACGGTTTCACGCTTGCCCCCCAGCGCCTGCGCCAGAAGCTTCATCTCGTCGATACCCCGCGTGATCAGCGCCGCGCGGGTGTTTTCGGCAAAGCCCGCGCCCGACATCATGCCACAGGCAATGGCAATCACATTCTTGACCGCGCCGCCAACCTCGACACCGACCAGATCGTCGGACACGTAGGGCCGGAACCCGCCGCCGGAGAGCGAGAGGGCCAGCCGCGCCGCCGGGCTTTTCTCCGGCGCAAGACGGTCCCGATAGGAAAACGGAAAAGCCACCGTGGCCGCCGTCGGATGGTCGAGGGCAGTTTCGCGGGCAAAGGTGGGTCCGGACACCGCACCGACCGGATGCCCGGGTAATTCCTCTGACACGACCTCGGACAGCAGATAACCGCTGCGCCGCTCGACGCCCTTGCAGGCCAGCGCAATCGGCACGGCTTCGGGCAGGTGCGGCTTGATCGCCTGACACATGGCGCGCAATGTCGCCGAAGGGGTGACCATCAGAACCGCTTCGGTCCCGGTCAGCGCGGCGTTCAAGTCGGAGGTCGCGATGAGCCCACCGGGAAGGTCGACATCCGCAAGGTAATCGTCATTCCGGGAGGTTGCAGTGATCCGTTCGGCCAGAGCGGGACGACGTGCCCAGAGGCGGACATCGTGACCGTTTCGGCCCAGAACGGAGGCGAGCGCAGTGCCCCAGCTACCGGCACCGAGAACGGTGAGGCGGCGCAGGGGCTGCGGCGGGGTATAGGGCATTGAATCCTTGATCGGGAGCTCCTTCGGGTGCTCTTACTCAGGTCTTCTCTTCAAATCTCGGCGCGCCCCACCCGTCCGTCACGGACCGCGCGGCAAGGGGAAAAGACAGGCCGGAGAAACAGGCATGAGCCCGAAATCAGATCCGGTGTCGCGCAATGCGGGTCGGTCGGAAAGCTTCTTGGAAGGCCATCGAAACCGAGCAGGTCCGCCGCGTGGACCCTGCATCATAACCTACACGGATGCGTGAAAATTTCAACCGTTCGGGGGCCGCATCGCAGCAAGACATTGTTTAAATTGTAATTTTTCTTTGATAGCACCGATGCAGCGCAGAAAAGACGGTCAGGATATACCTGCCGTCTTCTGCGCTTTCACCTCTTGGAAAAGGCTCAGAACGGATAGTGCTGCTTTGGATCCTCAATGGTAATCCAGCGCGTGACGGTGAATTCCGCGACCCCAAGCTTGCCGCCGAAGCGACCGAAGCCGGAGTCCTTCACGCCGCCGAACGGCATTTGCGGCTCGTCCGACACCGTCGGCCCGTTGATGTGACAGATGCCGCTCTGGATGCGGTTGGCGGCGTCCATCGCCTTGGTGATGTCCTGCGAGAACACTGCCGCCGACAGCCCGTATTCGGTGTCGTTGGCGACCGCGATGGCCTCGTCCGCGTCCTTCACCCGGATGATGGACTTCACCGGCCCAAAGCTTTCCTCGCCATAGATGCGCATGTCGGAGGTCACACCATCAAGAAGTGTAGCCGAGTGGATCGCGCCGTCCCGCGCACCACCGGCCACGAGTTTCGCGCCTTTCGAGGTCGCGTCCGCAATCAGCGCATCCATCTTTTCCGCCGCCGCTTCCGTCACCAGAGAGCCCAAAACGACCTTCTCGCGCGGGTTGCCATAGGGCAGGCGCGCGGCCTTGGCGGCGAGTTTTTCGATGAACGCGTCGGCCACGGCCTCGACCACGATGATGCGTTCGGTCGACATGCAGATCTGGCCCTGGTTCATGAACGAGCCAAAGATCGCCGCGTTCACAGCGCCCTCGAGATCGGCATCTTCCAGCACCACAAACGGTGCCTTACCGCCCAGCTCAAGAAGCGCTGGTTTGAGGTTTTCGCCCGCCAGACGGCCAATAATGCGTCCCACACCGGTCGAGCCGGTGAAGTTGACGTGACGCACTTCGGGCGCCTCGATCAGAGCCTTGACCACCTTCGCGGCGTCCTCCGGCGCGTTGGAAATCACATTGATCGCGCCTGCCGGAAGCCCCGCTTCCACAAGGCATTCGCCGATCAGACGATGCACTTTCGGGCACATCTCGGAGGACTTGAGCACAACCGTATTGCCACAGGCCAGAGCAGTCGCCACCGCCCGCGTGCCCAGGATCACCGGCGCGTTCCACGGTGCGATCCCGAGGCAAACGCCACGCGGTTTCGCGACCGCCATCGCCAGTGTGCCCGGTTTGTTCGACGGGATCACCTCGCCGCCGATCTGCGTCGTCATCGCGCCCGCTTCGCGCAGCATGCCGGCGGCGAGATGCACGTTGAACCCGGCCCAGATCGCCGTCGCGCCGGTCTCCCTCACCATCGCGTCGACAAACGCATCCGCGCGGGCCTCCATGATGTCCCCGGCCTTGACCAGAACCGCGCGACGCACCTCCGGCCCCATCGCCGACCATTCGGCAAAGGCCGCCTGCGCGCTGGACACGGCCTTGAGCGCGTCCCCGACAGAGGCGGCGGCGGCCACCGTCGCCACATCCCCCGTCACCGGGTCCATACGTTCATACGTGCGCGCCCCTTCGGACGGGACATCTGCACCACCGATCAACAGATTCAGACTCATCGAATTCTCCTCTCTTCACTCCATTTGCACTGTCCCGGGCGGGGCGTGCATCGACGTTGCGCCATGCTCAGAAGTATCACAGGGCCAGAAGCGCGGCATTCATAACATCGACATGCACAAATGGAATTGCGGCAAGACGTGTCCAGCACGTGCAAACGCCTTGATCCACAGCGCGGCCCAAGCCGGCTGTGGCCATGTTTTTCATATTCACCGAGCGTCCCTCCCCATGACCGTCTCACATGACGCCCGAGGGAGGGACCCGTTTGCCGCTGAGCGTTTAAAACTCGACGACAGCGCGGATCGACTTGCCCTCATGCATCAGATCGAAGCCGTGGTTGATCTCTTCAAGCTTCAGCTTGTGCGTGATCATCGGGTCGATCTCGATCTTGCCGTCCATGTACCAGTCGACGAATTTCGGCACATCGGTGCGGCCTTTCGCGCCGCCGAACGCCGTGCCTTTCCAGACGCGGCCCGTGACCAACTGGAACGGACGCGTGGAAATCTCCGCCCCGGACGGCGCCACGCCGATCACCACGGACACGCCCCAGCCCCGGTGCGAACATTCCAGCGCGTCGCGCATCACCTTGACGTTGCCGGTCGCATCGAAGGAATAGTCCACGCCGCCGATCTGATCCGCGCCACGTTTGGTCAGGTTGACGATTTCCTCGACCACGGTGCCTTCGATTTTCGTCGGGTTGATGAAATGGGTCAGGCCGAATTTGCGGGCCATCCCCTCTTTGTCATCGTTCAGGTCGACACCGATGATCATATCGGCCCCGGCCATGCGCAGGCCCTGAATGACGTTGAGACCGATGCCGCCCAGACCGAACACAGCGGCGGTCGCGCCGATCTCGACGCCCGCGGTGTTGATCACCGCACCGATGCCGGTGGTCACGCCGCAGCCGATGTAGCAGATCTTGTCGAAGGGCGCGTCGTCACGCACTTTGGCCAATGCAATCTCCGGCATGACGGTGTGGTTCGCGAAGGTCGAGCAGCCCATGTAGTGGTAGATCGGCGTGCCATCGAGCATGGAAAACCGCGTGGTGCCATCGGGCATCAGGCCCTGGCCCTGGGTGTTGCGGATCGCGGTGCAGAGGTTGGTCTTGCCGGAGAGGCAGGACGGGCATTCGCGGCACTCGGGCGTGTAAAGCGGAATGACGTGATCGCCCGGTTTCAGCGTGGTAACGCCTTCGCCAACCTCCAGCACGACGCCCGCGCCCTCGTGGCCGAGGATGCAGGGGAAGATGCCCTCCGGATCGGCGCCCGACCGGGTGAACTCGTCGGTGTGACACAGACCCGTGGCCTTGATCTCGATCAGAACCTCGCCCTTCTTCGGGCCTTCGAGGTTCACTTCCATTATCTCGAGCGGTTTCCCGGCCTCAAGCGCAACCGCGGCTTTCGTTCTCATAAACGCGTCCTCTTCGTTCAAAAACGGCAATATTGGCAGAGAAACGCCGAACCCTGCGATCCGCTCTGCCAAAATATCGCTCTGCACTCTTGTCGCCCATCGCGGCACGCAGCACAATCTGGACATTCGGCAGAATTCGGACAAATGACCCCCAGAGTCCGCCGCACCACGCAAGCACCACGCAACATGGCCCGGTTTGGCCGCCCTCAAACCAAGGAGCCCACATGAGACATCCCGTTACTTCGACACGGATCCGCGTCGATCTCGTCATCTATCCCGGGTTCAAATGCATGGAAGCGGTCGGCCCGATGAATGTGTTCACCGCCGCCAACCGCTATCTCGCCGCCGCCGAACATCCGGCGCGTTATGACGCCCGCCTGGTCACCCCCACCCCCGGACCGGTCTGCTCCGAGACGCTGTTGTCGCTTCAGGCGGAAGTGGCGCTGGCGGAGTGCGTGCCGGAGGACACGGTGATGATCGCGGGCGCACTCGACATCGAACGCGCACTGGCCGACACCCCGGAGATCGTCGACTGGTGCAGACGCTACGCGCCTGAGAGCCGCCGCTTCGCGTCGCTGTGCACCGGAACCTTCTTTCTCGCCGAGGCCGGGCTTCTGGACGGGCGCAAGGCGACCACGCATTGGAGCGTCGCGGATCTGTTGCAGCATCGCTATCCGAAAATTTCGGTCGATGCCGATGCGATCTTTCTCAACGAGGGCAATCTTTACACCTCCGCCGGGGTGACCGCCGCCATTGACTTGGCACTCGCCTTCGTCGAACAGGATTTTGGCCGCGATCTTGCTCTCTCGGTCGCCCGCGACATGGTGATGTATCTCAAACGCCCCGGCGGTCAGTCGCAATTCAGCTCGCTCTTGACCGGACAGATGTCCAACCGCGCCGGGATGGCGGATATTCGGACCTGGATACACGGCAATCTCGACCAGAAGATCGTGACGCTCGACCTGGCCCGGCGCGCCGGGATGAGCGAGCGCAATTTCGTGCGCCATTTCACCCGGGAAATCGGTCGCAGCCCGATGGAATACCTGATTAACGCCCGCTGCGAACGCGCCACGGCGCTTTTGCTGGAGACCGACCTGCCGCTCAAGACCATTGCCCACCAGGTCGGGTTTTCTTCCGACGATCAGATGCGCAAGGTCTTTGTCCGCAAGTTTTCCCTGACACCGCGCGAATATCGGGAGCGGTTCAAAAGTGCACAAGTCGAGTGATGCTCCGACGCAGAAACACGCGAGAGAGCCGATTCGCGTCCGGACTTTGCAACCTTCGGATGACAAAATAGCCGAAGTGACGCGACGACCACCCAATGACTTGTGCATATTTTAAGGGCACAATGTGAAAAACCGGGCAGGGAATTTGCGACCTTTTGCGCCATTGTGTCGCAATGATACCGGCAAATTGACTTAAGTTTTCTGCCGCGAATTTCACTCTCAGAAAACACTCTCTGATCACCTTCGATTAACGGGGGGAAATGCAAGAGCAGGTCACCTGCCAGCAACAACCATCAGGGAGAATGAGGGTGAAACACACCTCGTCAACTCATCACGTGACAGGTGCGTGCGGAACCATTGGTTCTTCGCAAGACACCATGCCGGGCCTGCTCGCAGCCCGGATTTGTCGGTTGTTGTTTGCAGATGCACGGGCCCTGTGCCGCCAAGCTCGCTTTGGCGAGGCGCCGGATCGTCAGCCGCCCTGCACGGCCTGAATTCAATATCCTTTAGCGTTGCCACGGCAACGTCTGACCACCTTGCCTTCTGAACCGTTCCCGAACGGTCAAAGACCGCACTCCCAGCCACACGCAGTAGCCGAGGTATATTTCCATGCGTGATACAATTGACATCCCCGCGCTCGTCGCACGTCGCGAGGTTTACAAAAGCCTCGAAGCCCCGTTCTACACGTCTCAGGACGTGCTCGATCTCGATATCGAGGTGATCTTCGGCAACAACTGGATTTTCGTCGGCACCGAACCGGAACTGCCGGAACCCGGCGATTGCATCACCGTCGAAATCGGGCCGGTCTCTGTCCTGCTGCTGCGCGGCGACGACGAGGAAATCCGTGGCTTCCACAACGTCTGCCGTCACCGCGGCGCCAAGCTTGTCGACCAGAAATCCACCACCATCGGCAACATCGTCTGCCGCTACCACGGCTGGACCTACAACGAAGATGGCGAATTGATCCTGGCCGAGCACATGGGCAAGGATTTCAAAAAGAACTGCCACAACCTGCGCACCGTGCATGTCCGCTCGATCGCGGGTCTGATCTTCATCTGCCTCGCCAAGGACGCGCCGGCGGACATCGACCTGATGGCCGAGACGATGGAAAAATACATCGCGCCGCATGACGTCAAGAACACCAAGGTGGCGTTCCAGTCCGAGCTGATCGAAGAAGGCAACTGGAAGCTGACGCTCGAGAACAACCGCGAGTGCTATCATTGCGAGGGCAACCACCCGGAACTGACCGTGCCGCTCTCCGAATTCGGCTTCGGCTTCTCCCCGGACGAGCTCGACGAGCGCCGCGCCGAAGATGTTGCGCAATACGAGCGTGACGTGCTGGAAAACCACGCCCGCTGGACGGCCTGCGGCCTGCCCTCTTCCGAGGAACAGCACCTCGCCAATGTCACCGGCTTCCGCACCATGCGCCTGCCGTTGATGCGCGAAGGCGAAAGCCACACCGTCGACACGAAAGTGGCCTGCAAGAAACTCTTGGGTAACTTCAGCCGCGAAACCACCGGCGCGAAACTCGGCGGTCTGAGCTTCTGGACCCACCCGAACTCCTGGCACCATTTCATGTCCGACCACATCGTGACCTTCTCCGTGCTGCCGCTCTCCCCAAACCGCACGCTCGTGCGCACCACCTGGCTGGTGCACAAGGACGCCGTGGAAGGCGAGGATTACGACCTCGACAACCTCACCAAGGTCTGGACCCACACCAACCAGCAGGACGCCGATCTCGTTCGTCTGGCGCAACTGGGCGCGGAAATGTCCGGCTATCAGCCGGGACCGTACTCGCCCTACACCGAGCCGCATGTCGAATCCTTCGCGGCCTGGTACATCGCCCGTCTGAACGACTATTTCGTCAAGGCCGACACCCAGAAGGTGGCTGCGGAATGACTGCACCGACCAACGAGAAGCTGACCGAAGCGACGGGCGTTCCTCTGTGGGACCCGGAGGTGGACGACACGCTCGTCTGCCGCCAGGTCCGGCAGGAAACGCATGACGTGAAGACCTTCGTGTTCTCGGCACGCGAACCGCGGGACTTCCGGTTCTACCCGGGACAGCACATGACCTTTGAACTGCCGGTCGACGGCATGGTCACGCGCAGCTACACGATTTCCGCCTCGGCGGCGCGGCCTTACCGGATCGAAATCACGGTCAAGCGCGTCCCGGGCGGCCCGGGGTCCAACTGGCTGCATGACAACATGCTGCCGGGCAAGGAACTGAACGTCATCGGCCCGTCGGGGGAGTTCACCACCGACGCCAATGCGGAAGAGAAACTTCTGTTCATCTCCGCTGGCAGCGGCATCACGCCCTTGATGTCGATGACCCGCACGGCCTGCGATCTGTCGGAACCCTACGACCTGCATTTCGTCCATGCGGCCCGGACCCCTGCGGATCTGATCTTCCGCAAGGAGCTTGAGCTTCTGGCGATGCAGAACCCGACCCTGAAACTGGCTCTGACGGTCGACACCACCTCTGCCAGCCACGCCTGGAGCGGCTATGTCGGCCGTCTGAACATCCAGATGCTCGCCATGATGTCGCCGGATTACAAGGAGCGCAAAGTGTTCTGCTGCGGTCCGGCGCGCTTCATGGAAGGCGTGCGCGACATGCTGCGCGAGGCCGGGTTCAACATGGACAACTATTTCGAGGAGAGCTTCGATTTCGGGGCGGAAACGGCGGGGACCATCGAAGAGCCCACCGCAGCCCCCGAAATCAGCGGTCAGACCTTCCGCGTGAGCTTCCCGAAAACCGGTCATGTGGTCGAGGTCAGCCCCGGCATGACCATTCTGTCTGCGGCCAAGGAGGCCGGGCTTCTGCCCATCTCCTCCTGCCAGCGCGGCATCTGCGGCACCTGCAAATCGAAACTTCTCTCCGGCGAAGTCGATATGCAGCACGGCGGCGGCATCCGCAAACGCGAGATCGAGCAGGGCAAGATCCTGATCTGCTGCTCGACCCCGCTGTCCGATGTCGAGGTCGAACTCTGAAGTGCAACCTCTTGTCCCGCGTGTCCGCGCCCTGAGGCGCTCACCAAAGCGGCACGCGTGACATCTCAATAAAAGCAATGGTCCCCCAAGAGACCTCAAGAAAACCTGAAAGCGGTTTTTTTCCGCACACCCAACAATGGAGGGATATCTATGACTGACTCCAAAGATCCGGTGCAAACGCCGTATGAGGCGCCGCCGGAAAGCATCATCGAGACCGATTACGATATCGGCCAAGACAATATCGAAGGCCAATTCGGGCCTTTCGGTTTTGACCTTCACAAGCCAGTGTTCCCGGTATCTGCCATCGCCGTCATCGCCTTTGTGGTCTTCACCCTGTTGCTACCGGAAAAAGCAGGCAACATGTTCAGCGCCATGTTCTCTTTTGTGACGAAAGGGTTCGATTGGTTCTTCCTCGGCGCGGCAGACATCTTTGTCATCGTCTGCCTTCTCATCGTGATCAGCCCCTATGGCAAAATCCGCCTGGGTGGCCCCGAAGCGAAACCGGATTTCACCTACACGAGCTGGTTCGCGATGCTCTTCGCCGCCGGGATGGGCATCGGTCTGATGTTCTATGGGGTCTCCGAGCCTCTGAGCCATTTCTCCTCCTCGATGGGCGGCATTTCCGTCGGCGAAGACGGCGTGCGCACCGACTGGGCGCCGCTCGGCGCGGCCGCTGGCAACGAAGCCGAAGCCGTGCGTCTCGGCATGGCCGCCTCGATCTTCCACTGGGGCCTGCACCCTTGGGCGATCTATGCCATCGTGGCGCTGAGCCTCGCGCTGTTCTCCTACAACAAGGGCCTGCCGCTCACCATCCGCTCCGCGTTCTACCCGATCTTCGGTGAACGCGTCTGGGGCTGGCCGGGTCACATCATCGACATCCTCGCCGTGTTCGCGACCCTCTTCGGTCTCGCCACCTCGCTGGGTCTCGGCGCGGCACAGGCCAACTCCGGCTTCAACAAGCTTTTCGGCATGCCGATCAGTGATACCTCGCAGGTGATCCTGATCTGCGGCATCACCGCTGTCGCTCTGTTCTCCGTGGTCCGTGGTCTCGAAGCCGGTGTGAAACTCTTGTCCGAGATCAACATGGGCGTGGCCTTCCTGCTCTGGGCCTTCGTGCTCATCGCTGGTCCGACCCTGCTGCTGACCACCGACATCCTCAACTTCCTCGGCGCCTACCTGCAATACCTGCCGGAGCTGTCCATGCCGATCGGTCGTGAAGACGTCAACTTCTCGCAAGGCTGGACCTCCTTCTACTGGGCCTGGTGGATTTCCTGGTCCCCGTTCGTCGGCATGTTCATCGCCCGCGTCTCCCGTGGCCGCACTGTGCGCGAGTTCATCATCTCCGTGCTGATCGTCCCCTCCATGGTCTGTGTGCTCTGGATGTCCGTCTTCGGCGGGGCCGCAATCAGCCAGGTGGTGCGTGACGGCTACATGGCCGTGACCGAAGCCCCCCTGCCGCTTCAGCTCTTCACCATGCTGGACGCCATGCCCTGGACGGCGATCACCTCCTTCATCGGCATCGTTCTGGTCATCGTCTTCTTCGTGACCTCGTCCGACTCCGGCTCGCTGGTGATCGACACCATCGCCGCAGGCGGTAAAGTCGACGCACCGGTGCCGCAGCGCGTGTTCTGGTGCCTGTTCGAAGGCGTGGTGGCCATCGTGCTGCTGCTCTCCGCAGGCGGCCTCAGCTCGCTCCAGTCCATGGTCATCTCGACCGGGCTTCCGTTCACCGTCGTCCTGCTGATGATGTGCTACGCGATCTGGCGCGGTCTGGCCTCAGAGCCCCGATAACTTCCGAGGGCCTCCCCTGCCCTTCCCCTGTGCCGCCGGATGGTTCGCCCTCTGGCGGCATTTTTTATAACCCGCCTCTCTTCTGGCCCGCTCATGAGGTCCCCATGTCCGACCGCATCTTTCTCAGCAACCTGTGTCTCTATGGCTTTCACGGCGTCATGCCGGAAGAAAAACGCCTCGGTCAGCGGTTTTACATCGACCTGTCCTGTGAACTCGATCTGGCACCGGCGGGACAGTCCGACGATTACACGCGGACCGTCTGTTACGACGCCCTCTGTCAACTGGCACAAGAAATCTCCGACAACGGCCCCTTCGACCTGATCGAAACCCTGGGCGAGCGGATCGCGCAAGGAATTCTGGATCGCTTTGCCCTGATCCGCGCTGTGCGCGTCACCGTGCGCAAGCCCTCCGCACCGATCCGGGCCACGCTCGATCATGCCGGAATTGAAATCCGGCGACAGCGCTGAGCGCAAATTGCCGCATGAGCAACAGAACATATGCGGCAGATGCGAAATCGCGCGCCGACGCGTACGACGCGCCGACCGGCAACGGCCGGCAGTCCCATGAATCATCTGTCGGAGATCCCGGTCCGCTTTTGAAACTTCGGTCGAAAACCGGCCCGAAATTCAGCATAAAGTGGAAAATTCCGTTCAAATAATGTGCAGGACACGAATGAAATCCCGCCCACCCTGACCGACTTTTAGACCAAGACGACAAAAACATGACGATGACGCATACCTTCACAAGCCGTGGCGCAAATGTCCGATTATTCGCCACGCACAGGCGCGATCATCCTCCGATCCCTTCTCTCACTGAGAAAGCTGCACGATGACTCGCTTCAATGCACTGAACCTTGTTAAGAACGCCCTGACCGGGCACAAGAACTGGACCGAGCAATGGCCGGAATGCCAGCCGAAAGCCGAATATGACGTGGTCATCGTCGGTGCTGGCGGCCACGGGCTTGGCGCCGCCTATTATCTCGCCAAAGAGCACGGCATCACCAATGTCGCCGTGATCGACAAAGGCTGGCTCGGCGGTGGCAACACCGGTCGGAACACCACGATCATTCGCTCGAACTACCTCTATGACGAGAGCCAGGCGCTCTTCAATCACGCGGTAGACCTGTGGCAGGGGCTGAGCCAGGAGCTCAACTACAACGTCATGTATTCCAACCGGGGCTGCCTCATGCTGGCCCATACGGTGCATGACGTGCAGAGCTTCAAGCGCCACGTCCATGCCAACCGCCTGAACGGCATCGACAACCGCTGGCTGACCCCGGAAGAGTGCAAGGAATACTGCCCGCCGGTCAATATCGCGAAAGACGCGCGTTACCCGGTGATGGGCGGTGCGCTTCAGGAACGCGCAGGCACCGCACGTCACGACGCCGTGGCCTGGGGCTATGCCCGTGGTGCCGCCGAGCGTGGTGTGGACATCATCCAGAACTGTGCCGTGACCGCGATCCGTCGTCACCCGGACGGCTCCGTTGCCGGCGTCGAGACCGAGAAGGGCTTCATCAAGGCCAAGAAGATCGCCGTCTCCGCCTCCGGCCACAACTCGATGGTCATGGCCACCGCAGGCGTCCGTCTGCCGCTCGAATCCATGCCGCTTCAGGCGCTGGTGTCCGAGCCGATCAAGCCGATCTTCCCCTGCGTCGTCATGTCGAACGCCGTGCACGCCTATTGTTCGCAATCGGACAAAGGTGAACTGGTCATCGGCTCCGGCACCGACCAGTACGTGTCCTACTCGCAACGCGGCGGTCTGCCGCTGATCGAGCACACGATTGCGGCCATCTCCGAAGTCTTCCCGATCTTCAACCGCATGCGGATGCTGCGCAAATGGGGCGGGATCACCGACAACACACCGGACCGTTCGCCGATCGTCGGAAAGACCCCGGTTCAGAACCTCTATGTCAACTGTGGCTGGGGCACGGGCGGGTTCAAAGCCACCCCGGGCGCTGCGCACACGCTGGCATGGACCGTTGCCAAAGACGAACCGCACCCGATCAACGCGCCCTTCACGCTGGACCGTTTCCGCACGGGCCGCCTGATCGACGAAGCCGCCGCCGCCGCTGTGGCCCACTAAGGAGAAACACGACATGATCCAGATTCATTGTCCTTATTGCGGCGAAACTCTGCCCGAGCTCGAGTTCACCTATGCCGGCGAGGCGCATATCGACCGACCGGAAAACCCGTCCGATCAGACCGACGACCAGTGGGAATCCTTTCTCTTCCTGCGCGAAAACGTGAAAGGCCCGCATTTCGAGCGCTGGCGTCACGCCCACGGCTGTGGCCGGTTCTTCAATGCGGTGCGGAACACCATCACCGACCGTTTCTACATCACGTACAAAGCTGGCGAACCGCGTCCGGATCTCGCCACGCTTCTGGAGGAAGATAAATGAGCAAGTATCGTCTTCGCGGACGCGGTCGTGTCGATGCCTCACAACCCGTCGTTTTCACCTTTGACGGCAAGCCCTACACCGGCCTGAAAGGCGACACCGTCGCCTCCGCGCTCTTGTCCCACGGCGTGCACCTGATGGGTCGGTCGTTCAAATACCACCGCCCGCGCGGCGCCATCGCCGCCGGTTCCGAAGAGCCCAACGCGCTGATCGGCACCCGTCGTGGGCCCGGCCGGTTCGAACCGAACACCCGCGCCACCGTCCAGGAAATCTGGAACGGTCTGGAAACCACGTCGCAGAATAAGTTCCCGAGCCTGAAATTCGACGTCGGCGCCGTCAACGACGCCGCCTACATGATGTTCTCAGCCGGTTTCTACTATAAAACCTTCATGTGGCCGCGCTCCTTCTGGGACAAGGTCTATGAGCCCTTCATCCGCGCCGCCGCCGGTCTCGGCGTGTCCCCGACCGAAAACGACCCGGACACCTATGCCTCACGTTACGTCTACTGCGATCTGCTGATCGTGGGGGCCGGTCCCGCCGGCATCGCCGCCGCACGCGAAGCGGCTGGCAAGGGCCTGTCGGTCATTCTCGTCGATGAGAACGCCGAAATGGGCGGTACGTTGCTCTCCGAACCGCAAGCCAAGATCGACGGCAAACCCGCCTGGACCTGGCTCGAAGACGAATTGGCCGCGCTGAAACAGGCTGGTGTCAAACTGATGACCCGCACCACCGCGATCGGGTATTACCACGAGAACCTGATCGCTCTGGCCGAAAAGCTGACCGACCACCTGCCAACGCTGCCCGCTGACACCCCGCGTGAGCGGATGTGGCGTGTGCGCGCCAAACAGGTCGTTCTGGCCCAGGGCGCACTGGAAAAACCGCTGGTGTTCCACGGCAACGACCGTCCGGGCGTGATGCTTGCGGGTTCTGCCCAGACCTTCCTGAACCGCTACGGCGTCAAGGTCGGCGACAGCCCGGTCGTCATCACCTCGCATGACAGTGCCTGGTATGCCGCTTTCGATCTTCAGGATGCCGGGGCCTATGTTCAGGCCATCGTCGACACCCGCACCCAGGTGCGTCAGGACCTCCAGGCCGAAGCCCGAGCCCGTGGCATCCCGGTGAAACTGTCGCACACGGTCACCGCGACCGGCGGTCGTCTGCGCGTCAACAACGTGCGGGTGAACCCGATCTCCGGTGGCACCAATGTCGGCACCGGTCAGTGGATCAAATGCGATGCGCTGCTGATGTCCGGTGGCTGGACCCCCTCCCTGCACCTGTTCTCCCACACCAAGGGCAGCCTGGCCTGGGACGACGATCTCACCACCTTCCTGCCGAAAGACACGCCGGAAGATTGCGTGATCTCCGGGGCCTCTCGTGGTCTCTGGGGCGTTGAAGCCGCACTACGTGACGGCGCGACCCGTGTGGGCGAGGCTCTGGCCAAGCTCGGCGTCGAAGCCACCGCGACCGAATACACCGTGGCGGACGACCGCACCGGCTCCGGCGTCGCGATGCGCGAACTGCCGACCGACCGCAGCCCGGGCAAGGCAAAAGCCTTTGTCGACTTCCAGAACGACGTGACCGCGAAAGACCTGCGTCTCGCCGTGCGCGAGGGCATGCGCTCCATCGAGCACGTCAAACGCTACACCACCAACGGCATGGCGACCGATCAGGGCAAGATGTCCAACATCAACGGCCTCAACATCGCCGCCGACGCTCTGGGCAAAAAGCAACCGCAGGTGGGTCTGACGACCTTCCGCCCGCCCTACACGCCGACCACCTTCGGCGCCTTCGCGGGCTATCACCGCGGTGCGCATTTCGAAGTGGTGCGCAAGACACAGATCGACGGTTGGGCCGAATCTCATGGCGCCGTGTTCGAACCCGTGGGTCAGTGGCGCCGTGCGCGTTACTTCCCGAAAGCGGGCGAGACCATGGATCAGGCCGTGACCCGCGAATGTGCGGCGACGCGGGCCTCCGTGGGCATTTTCGACGCTTCCACGCTGGGCAAGATCGAAGTCGTCGGCCCCGACGCCGCCGAATTCGTCAACCGCATGTACACCAACCCGTTCCTGAAACTGGCGCCGGGCAAATGTCGCTACGGTCTGTTGCTGGGCGATGACGGCTACATCCGCGACGATGGCGTGATCGCCCGTGTCGAGGAAGACCGTTTCCACGTCACCACCACCACCGGTGGCGCGGCGCGTGTGCTGAACATGATGGAAGACTACCTCCAAACGGAATGGCCCGATCTCAACGTCTGGCTGACCTCCACCACGGAGCAATGGTCCACCGTCGCTCTGAACGGCCCGAACGCCGCAAAACTGCTCGCCCCCTTCGTCGAAGGCATCGAGCTGACCGAAGAGGCCTTCCCGCATATGTCTTGCGTGAACTGCACCGTGGCGGGCTACCCCGCCCGTCTGTGGCGCGTGAGCTTCACCGGTGAGATCGGCTTTGAGATCAACGTTGCAGCACCTTACGGTCGCGATCTTTGGGAAAAACTGTGGGAGGCGGGTCAGCAATATGACATCACCCCCTACGGCACCGAGACCATGCACGTTCTGCGCGCGGAAAAAGGCTACATCATCGTCGGTCAGGACACCGATGGCACCGTCACCCCTGCGGATGCGGGCATGGACTGGGCCGTTGGCAAGAAGAAAGACGATTTCGTGGGGATGCGCGGCCTCAAACGCCCGGACCTCGTGGCCGAGAACCGCAAACAGCTCGTGGGTCTTCTGACCGAAGACAACAGCTGGCTCGAGGAAGGCGCTCAGATCGTGTTCGATCCGAAACAGCCGATCCCGATGACCATGCGCGGTCACGTGACCTCGTCCTACAACCAAGGCACGACCGGTCGTCCGATCGCTCTGGCCGTGATCGAAGGCGGGCACTCGAAGATGGGCGAAACGGTCTACATCCCGATGCCGGACCGAACCATCGCCGCGAAAATCACCGGGACCGTATTCTACGATCCTGAAAACAGCCGCCTGAAAATCTGATCGGAGGTCAGACATGTCCAAGCATATCTCTTCTCTGGCCCCCTCGGTCGTGGTGGATACCGCTGCTGCCCGTGTGGCCGTCTCGCAAATGATCGGGCGCATCTCTTTGCGTGCCCGAACCAATGAAAACGGTGGTGATCTTGCCGCCGTCGGCAAAGCCATCGGCGTCGCGCTTCCGACCCAGATCGGGGCCCGCGCCAAGGCAGACGGCATCGAAGTCGCCTGCCTCGGCCCGGACGAGTGGACCCTTTTGGTCTCGCTCGAGCAGATCGAAAAAGTAGAGGACGCGCTTGCCGCCCTCTACCCCTCCCTGCCGCATTCGATGACCGAGGTCACCGGGCGCGAAGTGACGCTCACCATCGAGGGCCCGCAGGCCGCCGAGCTTTTGAGCATCGGCGCTCCGCGTGACATCTCCTCGATCAAAGTGGGCCAAGCCCGCCGCATGCTTTTCGACGGCGCCACCGTCGTTCTCTGGCGCGATTCCGAGACCAGCTTCCGCATGGATGTCTGGAACAGCTTCGCGTCCTTCCTTGCCACAACCCTTGAGACCGGCGCGAAAGAACTCGCGGCCGAACTCGCCTGAACCTGAAGGATCATCCGCATGTTTGACCGCCTGCAAAAATACGAGATCGCAGACGCCGACATCGCCTCCGCCATTGGCGAGGAACTGGAGCGTCAGCAGACCCAGATCGAACTGATCGCCTCCGAGAACATCGTGTCCCCGGACGTGATGGCGGCTCAGGGCTCTGTTCTGACCAACAAATACGCCGAGGGCTACGTCGGCAAGCGCTACTACGGCGGCTGTGAGTTCGTGGACAAGGTCGAGGCCGTGGCCATCGACCGCCTGAAACAACTCTTCGGTGCCGAATACGCCAACGTGCAGCCGCACTCCGGCGCACAGGCCAACCAGGCCGTGTTCCTGGCGCTTCTGCAGCCGGGCGACCGCATCATGGGTCTCTCGCTGGCCCATGGTGGTCACCTGACCCACGGGTCGCCGGTGACCATGTCCGGCAAGTGGTTCGATGTCGTCTCCTATGAGGTCGACCCCGAAACCCACCTGATCGACATGGAAAAAGTGCGCGAGAAGGCACTCGAAACCAAGCCGAAGCTGATCGTGGCCGGTGCCTCCGCCTATCCGCGTGTCATCGACTTCGAAGGCTTCCGCAAGATCGCCGACGAAGTGGGCGCTTACCTCATGGTCGACATGGCCCACTACGCCGGTCTGATCGCGGGCGGCAAATACCCGAACCCGGTGCCGCACGCTCATGTGACCACCTCCACCACTCACAAAACCCTGCGTGGTCCGCGTGGTGGCGTGATCCTGTCCAACGACGAAGCGATCGCGAAAAAACTGAACTCCGCCGTCTTCCCGGGCAACCAGGGTGGCCCGCTGATGCACGTCATCGCCGCGAAAGCCGTGGCTTTCGGTGAGGCGCTTCAGCCGTCCTTCTCCGACTACGCCGGCCAGGTGATCGAGAACGCGAAAGCTCTGGCAGACGTCTTGAAAGTCGGCGGTCTGGGCATCGTCTCTGGTGGCACCGATTGTCACATGGTCCTCGTCGATCTGCGCCCCAAAGGCGTGACCGGCAAAGTGGCCGAGATCGCGCTCGAACGCGCTGGCCTGACCTGCAACAAGAACTCGATCCCGAACGATCCCGAGAAGCCTTTCGTGACCTCCGGCATCCGTCTCGGCACCTCTGCGGGCACCACCCGTGGGTTCAAAGAGGCCGAGTTCGAACAGATCGGTTCGCTGATCCTGCGTGTGCTCGACGCCCTGTCCGACAACCCGGAAGGCGACGCCGCCGTGGAAGCCGAAGTGCTGGCCGAGGTGAAGAAACTCTGCGCCGATCACCCGATCTACGGCGCCTGATCCTGTCGCGGCCTCCCGAGTGGGGCCGCGACACACCACACCGAGTTGATCTCTGATCTGAGGGGCCTGACGTTTATGCGCAGGCCCCGATTTGCGAAAGGCACCACCATGTTCCTCTCCGTCTTCGACGTTTTCAAAATCGGCATCGGGCCCTCTTCGTCGCACACGATGGGGCCGATGGTCGCCGCGCACCGCTTTATCGAGGACCTCCGCGCCGGTAAGGGCAAATATCCCGGCTGTGGCCCGCTCTCTCGCCTGACTGCGACACTCTACGGCTCGCTCGCCTTCACCGGCAAGGGCCACGCCACCGACCGCGCCGTGATCTTGGGTCTGTGCGGCCAACTGCCGGACACGCTCGATCTCGATCAGGCCGACGCAATGGAACAGGCGGTCTATGACCAGAAGAAAATCATCCTCGACGGCTTGCCGGAACTGAATTTCGATCCGAAGAAAGATCTGGTGTTCGATTACGGCCCGGCGCTCGAAGGCCACGCCAACGGCATGATCCTGCGCGGCCATGACAAGGACGGCAACATCTACTACGCCCAGACCTATTATTCGGTCGGCGGCGGCTTCATCATGACCGACAAGGAGTTGGAAGACTCCCGCCATGGCGTGTCGCTGCATGACGAAAAAGAAGCGCTGAACTTCCCCTACCCCTTCGGCACGGCGAAAGAGATGCTCGCCATGGGGCTTTCCTCCGGCAAGTCGATTGCCGAGATGAAACGCGCCAATGAGCGCAAGGTGCACGGGGCCGATCTCGAACCGAAACTCGACCGTCTGATTGAGACGATGAACGAATGCATCGACCGCGGGCTCAGCCAAGACGGCATCCTGCCCGGTGGCCTCAAGGTCAAGCGCCGCGCCAAGGGCATCCATGAATCGCTCAAGGCCGAACAGGGTCTCAACATCACCGCGCCCCATGTCGCCAACGACTGGATGAGCGTCTACGCCATGGCGGTGAACGAGGAAAACGCGGCCGGCGGGCGCGTTGTCACCTCCCCTACCAATGGCGCGGCAGGCGTGGTGCCGGCGGTGATGCGCTACTACCGCATGCATTGCCAGGGCGCGACGGACGCGAAGCTCAAGGACTTCTTGCTGGTCGCCGCCGCCATCGGCGGGCTGATCAAACACAACGCGTCGATTTCGGGCGCCGAAGTCGGCTGTCAGGGCGAGGTTGGTTCCGCCGCTGCCATGGCCGCAGGCGCGCTTTGCGCCGTGATGGGCGGCACCAACGAACAGGTGGAAAACGCCGCAGAGATCGCCTTGGAGCACCACCTCGGCATGACCTGCGACCCGGCTGCGGGCCTCGTGCAGGTGCCCTGCATCGAGCGCAACGCACTTGGCGCGATCAAGGCTGTGTCGGCGGCGTCGCTGTCACTGCGCGGTGATGGCACGCATTTCATGCCCTTGGACAACTGCATTCAGGTGATGCTGGAAACCGGGCGCGACATGAACCTCAAGTATAAAGAGACCTCCACCGGCGGGATCGCTGTGAACCTGCCGGAGTGCTGAGAGGATCGGCTACGCAAAACAAAAAAGGGCGGCCATCACGGGCCGCCCTTTCTGTTTTGGGTCAGTGCGATCAACTCGCCTTGAGCATGCCGTGCGGGTCGAGCACGAATTTCTTCGCGGCACCGTGGTCGAAGGCCTCATAGCCTTTCGCCGCATCCTCAAGCGAGATCACCTGCGCGTTCACGATGTCTGCGATCGGCAGACGTCCGTGCAGGATCGCCTGCATGAGCTGACGGTTGTATTTGAGAACCGGGGTCTGGCCGGTGTGGAAGCTCTGCGCCTTCGCCCAGCCGAGGCCGAAGCGCAGCGACAGGCTGCCCACTTTGGCCGCTTCGTCGGTCGCACCCGGATCTTCGGTCACATAGAGGCCCGGAATGCCGATGCTGCCTGCCACGCGGGTGATGTCCATCATCTGGTTGAGCACGATGGCCGGTTGCTCGCCGCCCGAATGCCCACGCGCCTCAAAGCCAACGGCGTCGATGGCGGCGTCCACTTCGGGGCTGCCGGTGATCTCGGCGATCATATCGCCCAGACGGTCGCTTTGCGTCAGATCGACCGGAACAAAGCCCATCTTGGCCGCGTGATCCAGACGTTCCTTGTTGAAGTCGCCGATCATCACGATGGCGGCGCCCAGGATTTGCGCAGAGGCCGCTGCGGCCAGACCGACAGGACCCGCGCCCGCGACATAGACCACGGAGCCCACACCCACGCCGGCCTGAACCGCACCGTGGAAGCCGGTCGGCAGAATGTCGGAGAGCATGGTGAGATCAGTGATCTTCTCCATCGCCTGATCGCGATCCGGGAATTTCAGCAGGTTGAAGTCGGCGTAGGGCACCATGACATAGCGCGCCTGACCGCCGACCCAGCCGCCCATGTCGACATAGCCATAGGCGCCGCCGGCACGGTCCGGGTTCACGGTGAGACAGACGCCGGTGTCCTGTTCTTTACAGCAACGGCAACGGCCACAGGCGACGTTGAACGGCACGGAGACGATGTCGCCGACGTTCAGCATTTCGACGTCAGAGCCTTTTTCGATCACTTCGCCGGTGATTTCGTGACCCAGCACGAGACCTTCGGGCGCGGTGGTGCGGCCACGGACCATGTGCTGGTCGGAGCCACAGATGTTGGTGGAGATCACTTTCAGGATCACCGCATGCTCAAGTTTGCGCCCGTTGGGGGCGGCCATCACCGGATCTGCGATGGATTGGACCTCGACCTTGCCGGGGCCCATGTAGACGACGCCTCTGTTGGAACTCATGACTTTCCTCCCATTATGTTCATACCAATGCGGACGCGACATCACGCCCGGTGCGGTTTCAGGGTCGGCCCGTTTCGTCCTCCCGGAACAGGCCGTCTGGGCACAGACCATGTGGTCCATGCGTCCGACCAGAAGAGCGTGACCAGGTCCGGCTCGCGCGAAGAGATGAGGCAAAGCGACAGAACATCTGCGTCAAAAGCAAAAGCGCGCCTCCCCAGGCGGGAAGGCGCGCATGAAGGACAGATTGTCCCAATCCGTTTAGCGGGGGGAAACACCCCGAAGCCGTTCGGAGCGACGGCGCAACAACTCAACCGTGGTCAGAAGCGAGATTGAGATGATCACGAGGATCGTCGCCACAGCAAGGATCGCCGGGCTGATCTGTTCGCGGATGCCGCTCCACATTTCACGCGGGATGGTCTGTTGATCGGGCCCGGCGATGAAGAGCACGGCGACCACTTCGTCGAACGAGGTGACGAAGGCAAAGAGACCGCCGGAGATCACCCCCGGAAGGATCAGCGGCATCACCACCTTGAAGAAGGTGCGGCGCGGGTTGGCGCCAAGGCTCGCCGCAGCCCGGATCAGGGATTGATCGAAGCCCGACATAGTCGCGGTCACGGTGATGATCACGAAAGGAATGCCAAGCGCCGCGTGGGCCATGATGACGCCCGTGTAGGTCGAGGTCAGACGACCGCAGTCCATACCGACGATGGCGCAGGGGTTGGAGTAGAAAAAGAACATCCCCGTCGCAACGATGATGATCGGCACGATCATCGGGCTGATCAGGATCGCCATGATCGTCCGGCGCCAGGGCATTTCGGGACGCGCCAGGCCGAGGGCCGCGAGCGTGCCCAGAACCGTGGACAGGATCGTCGCCCAGAAGCCGATGATCACGGAGTTCTTCGCCGCTTTCACCCAATCCGCATTGTGCCACAGATCGGACCACCAGGCGGCGTCGCGCACCGCCTCATGGGCCTGCATCCCCGTGGTCAGAAGCGAGTCATACCAGCGCAGACTGTAGCCTTCGGGATCGAAGCTGAGCATCTTGTCGGTGTAGGTGAAATAGGGTTCCGCATTGAACGACAGCGGCACGATGACAAGGATCGGCGCGATCAGGAAGACGAAGACCAGAGTACAGATCACCAGATAGATGAAATGCCAGGTGCGTTCGAGCTGGGAGGCGTAGGTTGGCAGAGCCATCAGTCTCTCTCCTTAACCGAGTTTCAGTTTGTCGATGCCGATCAGGCGATCGTAGAGCCAGTAGAGCACCAGCACACCGACCAGAAGCATGGTCGCCAGAGCCGCCGCCATGGACCAGTTGGCCTTGGTCATGTGGAACTGCACCATGTTGGAGAACAGTTGCCCGTCCGCACCACCGACAAGGGCCGGGGTGATGTAGTAGCCGACCGCAAGAATGAAGACCAAGAGCACGCCTGCGCCGATGCCGGGAATGGTTTGCGGCAGGTAGATGCGGCGGAAGGTCGTCCAGCTCGTGGCGCCCAGGGAGCGCGCCGCGCGGGTGTAGCTTTCCGGAATGACACGCATAACGGAATAGAGCGGCAGCACCATGAAGGGCAGCAGGATGTGCACCATGGCGATGATTGTACCCGTTTGGTTGTAGATCATCTGGAGACGCCCGTCGTCCCCGATGATTCCCAAGGCGACAAGAATGTCGTTGACCACACCCTGCCCCTGCAACAGCACGATCCAGCTCGTCGTCCGCACCAGAAGCGAGGTCCAGAACGGCAGCAGGACGAGGATCATCAGGAGGTTCGCCTTGGCCATCGGCAGGGTCGCCAAAAGATGCGCGATCGGGAAGGCCAGCAAAAGACAGATCGCCGTGATCACGCCGGCAAGGAAGAAGGTCTTGATATACAGGCGGAAATAGACGCGTTGGTTCGGGTCGACCTTGGTCAGCTTGCCGTCGCCGTCACGTTCCATATCGAAAGCGATGGTGTAAAAATCGAGCGTCCAGGGGCTTGCGGCCGAACGCATCGCATTCCAGATGCGCGGGTCGTTCCAGTCCTTGTCGAGATCGAGAAACGTCTCCATATAGGGCGGCTCAAGCTTGTCGGCGCCACGGGCCGCCTTGGTGAACATCGAGCGCGTTCCGGAGACCACATAGTTGATCCTGGTGCCCGCATCGCCCGCCGCCCGCGTCTCTTTCATCAGCAGAAGATCCGAGGCCAGCGCCGCATAGGCGGTCTCGTCCGGGGCCGTGCCCTTGGGATTGGCCGCAAACCATTCGGAAAGCGCCGGCGTGGATTTGGAGAACTGATCGTTGTAGACCGAGCGCTGCAACATCTGGCCGATCGGAATGGCGAAGGTGATCAGAATGAACAGCAACAGCGGCAGCACCAGAAAAAACGCGCGGCGTTTCGCCCGGGCCTGCGCCGAGGCCAGCGCGGCTTTGAGCGGGCGCCCGTCCGCTGTGGTCAGCTGAGAAGCGACGTCAGACATCCTCTTTCCTATCTTTTATTGGGCGTCACGGGCCCTGGCGGCCTGTCGACGTCCGTGTCTGAACACGGTCCGGCGAAAGAGCAGAGGTAACGACTCTTCCGCCGGAGTACCGGGGAACAGGGGAAGCCCCCCGGCATAAGACGCAGATCCGGTGTGTCGGATCAGTTGGCCAGAAGCCAGGCGTTGAAACGCTCACCCAGTTCGGTTTCACGGTCGACCCAGAACTCAGCGGAGGACGCCAGAGCGTTGGTCATGTTCTCCGGGTAGGTCGGCAGGTTCGGCGCCATCGGAATGTCGGTGCCGAAGACGTTGCCCACGAGCGGCGCCGCAGATTTACGCGGGGTGCCGTAGGAAATGCGCTCGGAGAACTTTGCGGATCGCTCGGACGAGGTCGCGTATTTGATGTATTCCATCGCGGCTTCGGCGTTCGGCGCGCCTTCCGGGATCACGTAGCCTTCCCACTCATAGACCTGACCGTCCCAGAGCACTTCGAAGGGTTTGCCTTCGTTGACGGCGGCGTTAAAAATCCGGCCGTTGTAGGACATGGTCATGACGACTTCGCCATCGGCCAGAAGCTGCGGCGGTTGCGCCCCGGCTTCCCAGTAGATCGCGTCACCTTTGATGGTGTCGAGTTTCGCGAAGGCACGATCCACACCTTCGTCGGTGTCGAGCACGTCGTAGACCTCGGACGCAGGCACGCCATCGGCCATCAGTGCCATTTCCAGAACCACTTTCGGGCTCTTCAGAACGCCGCGCTTGCCCGGGAATTTCTCGGTATCGAAGAAATCGGCGATGGAGGACGGGGCCGCACCTTCAGCGAATTGCGACGCGTCATAGGCCACGGCGGTGGCGTAGATGTCGTTCGGCACCATGCATTCGCTCAGCGTGCCTTCGAGGAAATCCTCTTCCGCAGGCGTACCGTCCGCGCCATCGGGCAGCAGGGAGGCGTCGATCGGCATAAGCTGGCCTTCGTCACACAGGCGCATCGCGTCGGAGATCAGGAACAGGGCGACGTCGGTGGTGACGTTGCCGGCATCCACCTGGGCTTTCACCGGGGTCGCCGGGTTGTCGGCGTCCACGGAGACGACACCGATGCCGGTCTCTTCGGTGAAGGGCTTGTAGTAGGCTTCGGTTTCAGCGGCGGCATAGGACCCGCCCCAGCTCATGATGGTGATGTCTTCGGCCAGCGCCGGAAGCGCCAGGCCGCCAAGTGCCGTGGTCAGGGCCAAAAGGGTCTTCTTGTTCATGTCTCTCTCCATGTTGGATCAGGATAGGTCGCGCGGTTCACTCCGCGCCTGTATGGCTTCACCCCGGTCCCGAACGCCGGGGCGAAGAAACTCAGATCATGTCGAGCGCGCGGGCATCGAGCGGGTTCCAGCCGATGCGCAGGCGCTGCCCCGGTTCGAGGCGCATCTGGTCGATGGTGTTGCGGCATTTGACAATGAATTCATCATGCCCGGCAACTTTCATGCGGGTCCGCAGAATGTCGCCCATATAGACGATTTCGAGCACTTCCGCGTCGATGGTATGCGAGCCTTCGGGGATCAGCTCCGGTTTGAACTCAACGCGTTCCGGACGAATGGAAACGAGGGTCTTTTCCCCCTTGGCCTTGACGTTCACCGCAGTCGCATCAATCTTTTCGCCGTTTTCCAGACGCACCACAGCGCGGTCACCGTTCAATTCTTCGATCACGCCCGGCAACTTGTTGTTCTCGCCGATGAAGCCCGCAACGAAGCTGTTCTGCGGACGTTCGTAAAGCTCGGCAGGCGGCGCGAGTTGTTGGATACGACCGTCATTGAACACCGCCACGCGGTCGGACATCGTAAGCGCCTCGCCCTGATCGTGGGTCACGTAGACCACGGTGATACCGAGGCTTTCGTGCAGGTGCTTGATCTCGAACTGCATATGCTCGCGCAACTGCTTGTCGAGCGCACCGAGCGGTTCGTCCATCAGCACGAGCTTGGGATCGAACACAAGTGCGCGGGCCAGTGCGATCCGCTGTTGCTGACCGCCGGACATCTGCGCCGGACGACGGTTCGCGAAAGCCCCCATTTGCACCATGTCGAGGGCGCGTTTGATCTTTTCTTCGCGCTCGGACTTACCCATGCCACGCACTTCCAGCGGGAAGGACAGGTTTTCGCCCACCGTCATGTGCGGGAAGAGCGCGTAGTTCTGGAACACCATGCCGATGCCGCGCTTGTGCGGCGGCACCTGGTTGATCGGACGACCGTCGAGGCGGATCTCGCCATGAGTGGCCGTCTCGAACCCGGCCAGCATCATCAGGCAGGTGGTCTTGCCGCTGCCCGACGGTCCAAGCATGGTCAGGAACTCGCCCTTGGCCAGGTTCAGGTTGAGGTCCTTCACCACGAGGGTCTCGCCGTCGTAGCTTTTCTGAACGTGTTCGAAAGACACGAATGCCTTGTTGGATGCCACCATGACCCAAACTCTCCCCGAGTTTTATTTATTGTTGAGCCGACCTGCCCCACGCATATCGGCAGAAATTTGAATAAGTATCTGTAGAGGGAAAATTCACAGGCAGAATGAATGCGTCAAACAAAAGGAATAATTACGCCAAACCCAAAGACGCCTTCCTTCGCCGTCACGTTTACGACGCAAATATGTGCATCCTTGTTAGTTTATACCGATTTTACGCTCAATTTGAAGGCGCGTTGGAAACATCCGTGTATGTCGTCTGCCGGAAAGATTGCGGCGTCACCCCATATCTGCGCCGAAACATGCGGCTGAGATGCGAAGAATCACAAAAACCGCAGTCGACGGCGATCTGAGCGACGGACTTTTGCGTCTTTTCGACGAGGTGCTTTGCAAAATCGAGCCGCATATCGAGGAAAGCCGCCTGCGGAGATGTGTTGAGCGCCAGCCGGAAGTGCCGCTCGATCTGCCGTTTGCTGTTGCCCATGCGCTGCGCTATGTCCTGTACCGAAATCGGCGTGTCGATGTTTTGCTGCATCAACAGAAGCGCGCGCTGCACGATCGGGTCCTGCGTCTTGAGATCGAGCGGCAGGCCCGGCTGAGGTTTGTCGGCCTGAAGCGCATCGTCGATGATCATGATGTGCAGGCTTTTGCTCGCCTGCGCCCGCCCCACATGTTTGTCGACCAGATAGGCCGCCAGATGCGCCGAACTCGCGCCGCCTGAACAGGTCAGCCGATCCCGGTCCACCACGAAGATCTGGTCTGCAACCGGGTTCAACCCCTCGAACTGTTCGAGAAAATCGGAATGGTGGAACCAGCTCACACAGCACCGGTATCCGTTGAGCAACCCGGCCTGGTGCAAGAAGAACGCCCCGGTACAGATCCCGATCAGCGGAATATTGGCCTCAGCGGCCTGATGCAGGAAACGGTGATAGGCCTGGCTCAGAGACGGCGTCTCATCCATCAACCCGCCCACAACGACAATATAGTCGAACCGTCGGGGGTCTCCGAGGCGCTCCTTGGGCTGCACCGTGATCCCGCTGCTGGAGGCGACCGGGTCCATCGTGTCGGACAGAACGGTCCAGTCGCAGAGAATCGGTCGGCTGCGGTCGCCCTCGTCCGCCGCCAGACGCAGAACGTCGACGAAATTGGCAAAGGCACAGAGTGTAAACCGGCGCGCCAGGATAAAACCCACCGACAGACGCGGCCCTTCGGCACGCGACTTTTGCGCCCGCAACGATGTCGTCGTGCGTTGCACCCCCGTTGCGTCCTGGCCAGAGGCATCTCGGAAAGAAGGAGTCGTCATCTGTGTCCCTCCAAACAGGAAATCCCATGATCTTGTCGTAGCAATCATCTCGCTTTGACGCAATCGTTCTATTTTTCGACGCAAATAGTCGCCATCTTGTTTTGCACGATCAGTTATCCGGTCTTTCTGACGAAAAACGACCTTTGCGTCGGGGACATGGGGTCGACAGGATCGCGAACAGCCACCCCGTGGCAATCATGTCGAACGTTCGCGCACTCCGCCGTCTCCCCGCGTTCCTTGTCACCGTCAGTTCCCGGAAACCTGAAGGTAAACCTGGCTGGACCGGGAACGCCATCGGGAGCATCGCTTCGGCACCTTGCTCCCTCATCTTGGAAATAATGCAAAGGCCTCGGAGCGGGGCCGACCCGGAACCTCACGATTTCGGGCCGACAGAGAGGGAAAAATGAAAGTACTCGTTCCTGTAAAGCGGGTGGTCGATTACAACGTGAAAATCCGTGTGAAAGCGGACAATTCCGGTGTCGAACTCGCCAACGTCAAAATGTCCATGAACCCCTTCGACGAGATCGCCGTCGAAGAAGCCGTGCGTCTGAAAGAAGCGGGCAAGGCCGATGAAGTCATCGCCGTTTCCGTGGGTCCGGCTCAGGCGCAAGACGTTCTGCGTACCGCGCTCGCCATGGGCGCCGACCGCGCCATTCTCATCACCGTTGACGGCACCACCGAGCCGCTGACCGTGGCCAAGCTTCTCAAAGGCGTTGCCACCGAGGAAGAGGCCGGTCTCGTGATCCTCGGTAAACAGGCCATCGACGACGACGCCAACCAGACCGGTCAGATGCTCTCCGCTCTCTTGGGTTGGTCGCAAGGCACCTTTGCCTCCGAGGTCGAGCTTGGCGACGGCTCCGCGAAAGTCACCCGTGAAGTGGACGGTGGCCTGCAAGCCATCGAGATCAAACTCCCCGCCGTGGTCACCGCCGATCTGCGTCTCAACGAGCCGCGCTATGCCTCTTTGCCGAACATCATGAAGGCCAAGAAAAAGCCGCTCGATCAAAAGACGCCCGCCGATTACGGCGTTACGGTCGAGAACCGCCTCAACGTGCTGCGCGTCGAAGAGCCCGCACAGCGTGAGGCCGGGATCAAAGTCGCCTCCCCCGCCGAGCTGATCGAAAAGCTCAAAAACGAAGCTGGCGTCATCTGAGCGTAGGGACCTGAACATATGGCTATTCTTCTTTTTGCAGAACATGACAACGCGACCCTGTCCGATCAGACCGCCAAGGCTCTGACCGCAGCGTCTCAAATCGGCGGCGACGTCGACATCCTGATCGCGGGCAAAGACGCCTCTGCTGCCGCTGACGCCGCCGCCAAACTGGCCGGTGTGCGCAAGGTGCTTGTGGCCGAAAGCGATGCGCTGACCGTGCGTCTCGCCGAAGCCTCCGCAGCGCTTATCGTTTCGCTCGCAGGCGACTACGACACCATTCTGGCCCCTGCCACCACGACCGGCAAAAACGTGCTGCCGCGCGTGGCCGCGCTTCTGGACGTGATGCAGGTCTCCGAGGTGATCGAAGTGGTCTCCGCCGACACGTTCAAACGTCCAATCTATGCGGGCAACGCCATCGAAGTGGTGCAGGCGACCGACGCAACCAAGGTCCTCACCGTCCGCACCGCCGGTTTCGCCGCCGCCGGTGAAGGTGGCTCCGCAACGGTTTCTTCCGTGGACGCGCCGAGCGAGGGCAGCGATCTGTCCAGCTTTGTGCAGAACATCCTCTCCGAGAGCGAACGCCCCGAACTGACCTCCGCGAAAATCATCGTCTCCGGTGGCCGTGCGCTCGGCTCCAACGAGAAGTTCAACGAGGTCATCACGCCGCTCGCAGACAAACTCGGTGCCGCTGTCGGCGCATCGCGTGCCGCTGTGGATGCGGGCTATGCCGCCAACGATCTTCAGGTCGGTCAGACCGGTAAAGTCGTAGCGCCGGACCTTTACATTGCCTGCGGCATCTCCGGGGCGATCCAGCACCTTGCCGGGATGAAGGACAGCAAAATCATCGTTGCGATCAACACCGATGGCGATGCGCCGATCTTCCAGGTGGCCGATTACGGCATCGTTGGCGATCTCTTCGAGATCGTGCCTGAGCTTGAGCGTCAACTCTGACGCTCACCCATCAGACATTTATGAACGGAACCAAACCCATGAGCTCCAATTCCTACACCCTGCGCATCGCCTGTGACGACCAGCCGGGCATCGTGGCCGCTGTCACCACCGCCATGGCCTCGCGCGGCGCAAACATCGCCGAATCAAACCAGTTCTGGGACCGCAAGACGAACAAGTTCTTCCTGCGTATGTCCTGCCTCTTCCCGGAAGAACTGACCAAGGATGCCATCGAACTGGCCCTGAAACCCTCCGTCGATCGCTTCAGCCTCAAGCTCAAGGTCGAGGACGAGACCCGCAAGCCGAAGATCATCATCATGGTGTCGAAATTCGACCACGCCATGCTGCACCTTCTCTACCAGATTAAAACCGGCTGGCTCGACGCCGAAGTGGTGGCCATCGTGTCGAACCACGAAGACGCCCGCAAAGTCGCCGATCAGGAAGGCATCCCGTTCCACTGCTGGCCGGTGAACAAGGAAAACAAGGCCGAGCAGGAAGAAAAACTTTCCGCGCTCGTGCAGGAAACCGGTGCAGAGCTGGTGATCCTCGCCCGCTACATGCAGGTGATTTCCAACGAGCTGTCGACCCAGCTTTTCGGCATGATCATCAACATCCACCACTCCTTCCTGCCGTCTTTCAAAGGCGCCAAGCCCTATCACCAGGCTTATGATCGCGGCGTGAAACTCATCGGGGCCACCGCGCACTATGTGACGCCGGATCTCGACGAAGGCCCGATCATCGAGCAGGAAACCGAGCGCGTCACCCACTCCATGTCGGCAGAGGATTTCGTGGCCACCGGTCGCGACATCGAATCCCGCGTTCTGGCCCGTGCAGTGAAATATCACCTCGAAGGCCGCGTCATGCTGAACGACCACCGCACCGTGGTCTTCCATCCGTAATCCCTGTCCGGGAGGGGACCGGTCATCCGGTCCCCCTTTTCGCTTTTCAAGGAGGTACGTTCATGACCGCACAAATCATCGACGGAAAAGCCTTTGCTGCCGGGCTCGGGGATCGGATCGCGGAGAAAGCCGCCACCTTCACGGAAAAGGCGGGCCGCGCGCCCGGTCTGGCCGTGGTGCTGGTGGGCTCCGATCCGGCCAGCGAAATCTATGTCCGCTCGAAAGGCCGCATGGCCCGCAAGCTGGGCATGGAGAGCTTTGAGCACACGCTGCCCGAAGACACGACGCAAGAGACGCTCATGGACCTTGTCGCGCAACTCAATGCCGACGAGACCGTGGACGGCATCCTCGTCCAATTGCCCCTGCCCCGTCACCTCGACAGCCTCTCTGTGATCGAAGCCATTGACCCCGCCAAGGACGTCGACGGGCTGCACCCGCTGAGCGCGGGCTATCTGACCTCCGGTCTGCCGGGGCTGGTGTCCTGCACGCCGCTCGGCTGCCTGATGCTTCTGAAAGATCAGCTCGGGTCTCTGTCGGGTCTCGACGCCATTGTCGTGGGCCGGTCGATTTTGGTCGGCAAACCGATGGCACAGCTTCTGCTCGCTGAAAACTGCACCGTCACCATGGCGCATTCGCGCACGGCGGATCTGCCGGAGAAAGTCGGCAAGGCGGACATCGTCGTGGCCGCCGTCGGTCAGGCCGAAATGATCAAGGGCGAGTGGATCAAAGAAGGCGCCACCGTGATCGACGTGGGCACCAGCCGCGTCATCCGCGACGGCGAAAAGCACCTCGTGGGCGATGTCGATTTTGCCTCTGCGGCCACCCGCGCCCGCGCCATCACGCCGGTTCCCGGCGGCGTCGGTCCGATGACCATCATGACGCTGATGCACAACACGCTGATCGCCGCATACCGGCGCAAAGGCTACGACGTGCCGGAGCTGGGTGCATGACACCACACCGCCAGATGTCTGACGGTTCGCATTCCGGCCGCGCGGGGGACACTTTCCTCCGCGCGGCTGTTGTCGGTTTCGGGGCCGACCATTTTCCCCGGACTTCCCGGCGCGCCCTCCCCGCGCCCTCCACAGACAAACACCTCGAAAAGAAGGATTGAGAGATATGTCTTCGTTCCCCAGCAGGGCCAAAGTCGTCATCGTCGGTCTCGGCGGTATCGTCGGCGCCTCCGTGGCGCACCACCTCATCGAAAACGGATGGGACGATATTGTCGGCATCGACAAATCCGCCGTCCCCACCGACATCGGCTCCACCGGCCACGCGTCGGACTTCTGCTACGCCACGAGCCACGATCTGTTGTCCACCTGGAGTACCCTGTACTCGATGGATTTCTACGAGAAGATGGGTCACTATTCGCGCATCGGCGGTCTTGAAGTCTGCCGCGTCGGCGACGATGACCGTCTGACCGAACTGAAGCGCCGCTGCGACTCCGCCCGCGCCTTCGGTGCCAATGTGAAAATGATCACACCGGCCGAAGCCAAAGAGAAATTCCCGCTGCTCGAAGAAGATCAGATCCAGGCCGCCATGTGGGACCCGGACGCCGGTCTCGTTGTGCCGCGGTCGCAAACCGTTGCTGGCAAACTGGTGGATGAGGCCGAGAAAACCGGCAAGCTCAAAGTCTTCGCCAACACCCCGGCGCTGGAGCTTCTGTCCGAGAACGGTCGTGTCACCGGTGTGAAAACCCACCGCGGCACCATCATGGCCGATTACGTTGTGGTCTGTGCCGGTCTCTGGGGCCGTCTGATCGCCGAAATGGCAGGCGAAGACCTTCCGGTCATGCCGGTCGACCACCCGCTGACCTTCTTCGGGCCCTATGATGAATTCGCTGGCACCGGCCTCGAAATCGGTCGTCCGCTGCTGCGCGACCAGGGCAACTCCGCCTATCTGCGCGACACCGGCGATCCTGCGACCACCGAGGGCGGTCAGATCGAATGGGGCTACTACTACGAAGAAGAGCCGCGCATGGTGCACCCGCGCGACATTCTCGAGAAAGGCGAAGCCCGCCTCGGGCCGTCAATGCGCGACCTCGTGCTGGAAGACGTGATCGAGCCGCTTGAGAAGGCCATGGAACTGACCCCGATCCTCGCGGAGCTGGGCTTCAACGAAGGTCACTCGTTCAACGGTCTCTTGCAAACCACCACCGACGGTGGCCCGTCCATGGGCGAAAGCCGCAAGCTGCGCGGGTTGTGGTATGCGGTCGCGATCTGGGTCAAGGACGGCCCCGGCATGGGCAAGCTCATCGCCGACTGGATGACCAAGGGCCGCACCGATGTCGACCACCACGGCATCGACTACGCCCGCTTCAACGATTTCGCGCTAACCGAAGAGTTCATCGCCGACCGTTGCTGGGAAACCGCGAAGAAGATCTACAACCCGCCGATCCACCCGCGCGAGCCCTTCTCCAAAGGTCGTGGCGTGCGTCGCTCGCCCTTCTATGAGCGCGAAGTCGAGCTGGGTGGCTACTTCATGGAACTCGGTGGCTGGGAACGGGCCCATGGCTATGCCGCCAACGAGCATCTCCTTGAGAAATACGCCGATCAGGTTCCGGTGCGTGAAGCCGAGTGGGACAACCGTCACTTCTGGCGCGTGTCCAACGCCGAACAGCTTGAGATGTCCGCCGATTGCGGCCTCATCAACCTGTCGCACTTCCACATGACCGACATCTCGGGTCCCGATCACGTCGAGCTGATGGAATATCTCTGTGCGGCGAAAATCGGTGGCGACAACAACATCGGCAAGGGGATCTACACCCACATGCTCGATGACGAAGGCATGGTCCGCGCCGACTTCACGGTGTTCCGCATGGAAGACCGCTGCCGTCTGGTGAACGGTGCCGACGCCGGTCCGCGCGATCTCATGTACATGAAGCGCATGGCCGAGGACCGTGGTCTCGACGTCACCATCGTGGATGTGACCGAAGACTTCACCACCATCGGCATCTGGGGTCCGAACGCCCGCGAAAACCTGAAAAAGGTCGTGGCCGATCCGGATATGCTGGAGAAAGAGAACTTCCCCTTCGCGGCGATCAAGACGATCGAGATCGCAAGCAAGAAAGTCTCTGCCTTCCGCATCTCCTACGTGGGGGAACAAGGTTGGGAACTTCACATGCGCTACGAGGACGGCCTCGCCGTTTGGGACGCGCTGCGTGAGACCGGCGTGATGGCCGTGGGTGTCGAGACCTACGCCAACTCCCGTCGTCTGGAAAAATCCCTGCGCCTGCAAAACGCCGATCTGAACACAATGTACAACCTCTACGAGGCTGACCTGTCGCGTCCGAAGGTGAAAGAAGCGGACTTCCGCGGGAAAGAGAAACATCTCGAATACCGTGCCCGTGAACACCAGCCGGCGATGCTCTGTACCCTCGTGATGCTGGAGCATACCGACAAGAACGGTGTGAAACGCTACCCGAACACCACCATGCCGGTGATGGACCCGGAAACGGGTGAGGTGCTGATCGACGAGCTTGGCCGCCGTTCCTTCACCTCTTCGGTGGCTTACGGTCCGAGCGTGGGCAAGAACATCGCGCTGGCTTACCTGCCGAAAGAGTATTGTGAAGTGGGCCGCAAGCTCAACGTCACCTATCTCGACGAGACCTACCCGGTCGAGGTTGCAGGTGTCGGCTACGCGCCGCTCTACGACCCGGAAAACACCAAGCCACGGAGCTAAGGTCTTTCCTTAAACAGCAATGAGCGACATCGCTCATTGCCCCAAAATCAGTGCGTTTCCCATATGAGAGCTCCTCAACTATGGGGAACGCATTTGCATAACAGACAATATGAATGGCGATCTGTCACAGGCTTTTTATCCAGCCGTGACCGGAGCTGCTGTTGAAAGCGATCCCCGTCTTTGAGCCAGCATTCGACAGGCTCTTCCGACTTTGATCGGAATGTCGGGCTGGCGCATGAAGCTCGATGATACGCTCCGGGCATCTCGTGTCAGAAAACCGGCCATTCATTGCCTCAAGACGCGTTCTTCGGACAATGAACAGGGTCAGCCCCGTTACCCGGCCCGCTCCCTCAGAAACCGCTCCAGCCCTCTCCATATCCCCGTGTCGGGACCGACAAGCGCAAAATCAAAGCCAAGGCGTGCCGCACCTTCGGCATCCGTGCGCGGGTTGTCCCCGATTGCCAGCACGCGCCCCACACCGTCTTTGAAACGCGTCAGGGCATTCCTATAAAGTCCAGGTTCCGGCTTGCCGATGATGACATAAGGCAGCTCCGGATGGACGCTCAGGATCGCGGACAGCAGGCTTCCGGTTTCCGGCACGGGCGTCCCGTCGGGGCCCGGATGACTGACGTCCGGATTGGCCACCACGAGCTGTGCCCCCGAGGCGATGAGGCCTAGGGTTTCCCGAAGCTGGGCATAGCCATAAGTCTCGTCCCGGGTCAGCACCACATGGGTCGGCGCCGCGCGCGTCAGGGTCAGACCAAGCTCTTGCGCATAGTCTCGCAGGACCTCAGAGCCATACAGACAAATCCGCGCATCTGGAAATGCGACCAGATGATCGAGCGCTGCGGTTCCTGCAAGCACGATCCGTTCAGGTGGCACGCGTAGCTCCATCGCCTGCAACCGGCACGACAGCGTTTCCGGCGTATCGGTGGAGTTGTTGCTCAGGATCACCAGCCGTTCCCCCGCCGCATCGAGCACGTCTTTCGCCCCCGGCAAAACCGTGGTCCCGGAGATCAGGCAGCCGTCGAGATCGCAGAGGATCGCGTCATAGTCGTCGAGCCGCATCACGAGCGCTCCAGATCCTGCGGGTGGGCCACGGCGGCGGCCTCCGTACTTTCGAGATCGAACACCGGCCCGTCATAGCCAAAGGAACAGTCGTGGATCAGGACATTGCCGTCCGACACCGTGACATAGGCCAGATCGGGCGCCTCAATCGCCCCCATGATCCGACCCGGTTGATCGAATTCATGATGTACCTGATGCATTAAGGCGCGCTGGATGTGATAGGGAATGCCCTGCCACAGCCCGGAGATCGGGCGATGCACATGGCCCATGAACAAATAGTCGGGTTTGCGACCGACACGCTCAAATACGGCCAGCTCTGCATCCCCATCGCGCAACCGGATCGCATCCATCGGCGGGATCGACAGCTCCATCGGCGGATGGTGTTGGAACAGAAGGATCGGGCGGTCAGTGGGCGCCTCGCGCAGCGCATCTTCCAGAAAGGCGAGACGTTTCTCGCACAGACGTCCGTGATGGCCCGGTTCGTCTTCGGTTAGTGTATCGAGGGTGATCAGGCTGGCCCGATCAAAGATATGCAGCCCCTGCACGAACCCGTCGACGTCATCCGCCTCCGGGAAACTGGTACGAAACGGTGCGCGGGCGTCGTGGTTGCCGAGCATCAGGATCACCGGGATCGACAGCGCAGCCAGTTCCTCGCGCAGGCTCTCATAGGCGGCCCGTTCGGCACGGTCTGTGAGATCGCCACAGATCAATAGGAAATCAACCTGCGGCAGGGTGTCTAGGAAAGTCAGCGCCCGGCGCAGGTTCTCGCGCGGGTCGAACCCGTAGATCGTCTGGCCCGCAGGCACGAAATGCAAATCCGTCAGGACGGCGAAGCGGAGGGAAGTGGTCATAGCAATATCCTTGAAAAACCGGCGCAGCGCGGAGCGGGCGCTGCGCCGGACAGTCAGGTGAGATCAGTGCGGCAAAAGCGCGTTGACCTCATCGACCATTTCGTCACGCAGCTCTTCCATATCGTCGGCATCGCCCACAAGGATGGATTCGAGACTGTCCTCGATCACCTGCGTCACCGCCAGCCCGTTGTCGCCCGGATAGGCGAACCATTCGGACAGAAGCGGAAGCTGGTTCACAGCGGTCAGCTTGTTCGGGTTCTCGGCGTAGAAATTGTCCATCAAGAGATCGTTCGCCACCTTGTTCGGCGGCACGTAGCCGGTGGTCAGCGCCACCGCTGCGGCGCCTTCGCCGGAGGTGGTGAACTTGATGAACTGCCATGCGGCCTCAAGCACCTCCGGGTCGTCGGATGTCGAGGTCAACATGGCGGAATTGCCGCCCGCAGGCAGGGCCTTGGGTGCATCGTCGATGCCCGGATAGGGCGCGGTGACAAAGTCCCAGTCGCCCAGTTTCGAGCGATCCACGAAGCCGACATAGGCGGTGGAGCTGAAGAACATACCCAGATCGCCTGCCGCGAATTGTTTCGAGGCATCGCCACCAGAGACGGGTTTCATCGCACATTCGTGGAAGATCGCCTTGGCGGTTTCAAGCGCACGAACGCCCTCCGGGTTGTCCATGTTGAGCTTGCCATCTTCGATCATTGGCACGCCCTGCGACCACATCGCCGCCTGCAACAGCCAGTTGCCGGAAATGTCCCAATGCCAGAAGATCGCATCGTGCTCGCCCTTGGCATTGATCGCCCGGCAGGTCTCGACGACCTCGTCCCATGTGGTCGGGATGGTCTCGACACCAGCCGCGCGCAAGATGTCCATGTTGTAGAACCCGATGGGCGTGGAGACCGAAAACGGCAGGCCGTAAATCTGGCCGTCGAAGCTCGACAGATCAAGCATCGCCTTGTGATAGCCTGCGGTTTCGAACCCCTCTTCTTCGGCAATGTAAGGATCAAGAGGTTTGGCGATACCACGTTCGACCAGCAGAGCCTGACGGTTCAGGGCCTGAAAGGACACATCGGGCAGCGTATCCGCGACGGCCTCGCGCAGGATGGTGTTGGTGGCGTCTTCGTAATCTTCGTAGGTGGCGCGGAAGGTGACATGGATGTCGGGATGCGCGGTCTCGAAGGCCTCCATGATCCGCTCGAAGGTCGGGTCGAAAACGGAGGAATAGGCATAGGCCACCTCGATATCGACCGCATAGGCAGCCGGGGCGAGGAGCATGGCGGAGGCCGCCAGCGGCAGAAGGTATTTCATCGGATCAGTCCTTTTGAGGAGAGGAGGAGAGGAAGGGAGGTTATTTCATACCGGTCAGCGTGATGCCGTCGATGAAGCGACGCTGGGCAAGGAGGAAGGCCACGACGAGGGGCGTGACGATCACCGTGGCGGTGGCCATCATCGGCCCGTAGAAATCGCCATCGAGATCGCCTTTGAATTCGCGCAGCCCCAAAGGCGGGGTGAACAGGTTGCGATCCCCTGTGAGGACGATGCGCGGCCAGAAATAGTCGTTCCAATGCGCCACGACCGAGAAGATCGCAAAGGCCAGAAGCGCCGGGATCGCGGTCGGCAACATGACCCGCCAGATGATTGCAAACTCGCCCATGCCGTCCATGCGCGCGGCGTCGATCAGATCGTCAGGCACGGTCATGAAGAACTGCCGCATCAGGAAGATGCCAAAGGCCGAGACGATCCACGGCAGGATGAGCGCGGCATAGCTGTTGGTCAGGCCGAGTTTGGCGAGCATGAGATAGAGCGGCAGGGCAATCGCATGTACCGGGATCAACAGGCAGAAGAGCACAAGACCAAAGGCCGCGTCGCGTCCCCAGAACCTGAGCTTTGCCAAGGCATAGGCGGCGGGCACCGCGATCAGCGTTTGCAGCACAAAAATCGAAGCGGTGACGATCACGCCATTGAGCAGGTAGCGCCAGAGCGGGGCGGCGGTAAACGCCTGATGGTAATTGTCGATCAAAGGTCGGGTGAGGCAGTCCTGTTCAGAGCCGCCAAGATTCACGCAGCTTTGGTCCAGCACCAACTCTTGCGCCCCGAACAGGCCGCCGGTGCCGGAGGCAATCTCGACGGAGGATTTGAACGAGGTGGTGAGCATGACGTAGAACGGCAGCAGCACGATCACGGCACCGAAGATCAGCACGAGATGGGCGAGCGTCTGGCGGGAAGAGAAACGGTGGTGTGTCATTGGTAATGCACCTTACGTTCGACAAAGCGGCGTTGGGCGACAGAGATCAGCATCACGAAGCCCAAAAACAGCATGGTGATCGCCGCGCCGAGGCCCACGAGGTTCTGGGCGATACCCTTTTCGTAAATGGCGTAGATCATCACATAGGTGGACTTGGCCGGACCGCCGTGGGTCAACGCCTCGACCGTGTCGAAGACCTGAAACGAGCGGATCATGGTGATGGTCACGACAAAGACCGTCGTCGGTCCCAGCATCGGCCATGTGATCAGTCGAAACCGCTCCCAAGGCGCGCGCACCCCGTCCATTTCCGCCGCACCGTAAAGGTCACGCGGCACGGAGGTCAGCCCCGCCAGATAGAGCACCATGTTGAAGCCGAAGCTCTGCCAGATGCCGATGAAAGCCAGCGTCCAGAGCGCATAGTCGCGATCCCCGAGCCAGAGCGGGAAGCCCTCGGCACAACTGCGCGCGTACCAGGGCCAAAGCTCAAGCGGGGAGCCACAGCCAAGCGCCAGCGTGCGATTGACGATGCCGAGCGTCGGATGCAGCGCGAATTCCCAGACGATGGCCATCGCGAGCAAGGAGGCCATGACAGGCAGAAAATAGACCGTCTTGTAGAGGTTCTGCCCGACCTTGAGCGACCGGATCAAAAGTGCTGCGCCAAGGCCCAGCCCGACGGAGGCCGGCACGGTGACCACAACGTAGAGCACGGTTGCGACGATCATCTTGCGATAACTCGAGCGGGTGAAGATGTCGGCGTAATTGTCGAACCCAATCCATTCGAGCGTGTCCCGACCCAGCGTGTAATCGGAGAACGACAGCACGAAGGCGACCGCCACCGGCAGGATCAGGATCACGACCAATAAGATCACAGCGGGCGAGACCAATAACGTCCCGGCGCGGGCCTGTTGATCTTCCGGGCGCGCACTGCGCCGGGCACGTGGCAGCGAAGACATCAGAACATCAGACATGCGCAGGCACCTCCGCCCGCAAAAGCGGCGCCGCCTTGCCGCCTGCGTCAAATCCCACGACCCGGTCCCTGTCGGCACGCAAATGCATCAGCTCGCCCGGACGCAACCTGCCCCGCGCAGACGGCGACAGGCGCAGCACCACCGGGCGTGGCACACCGGGCACATCCAGTTGGACGAACAGATCGGAGCCAAGGTTTTCGATCAGCCGCACACGACCCGACAAAAGTTCATTGTCATCGCAAGGCATCAAGGCCTCGGGCCGCACGCCCAGATGTTCGATCTGGGCACGGTCTGCACGAAACCCCGTTTGCGCCCCATAGAGCCGGATCATGCCGGTGTCGTCGGTCTCGACAGGCAGGATGTTGATCGCGGGGGAGCCGATGAATTGCGCGACACGAATGTCGGCGGGGCGATCGTAAAGCGCATCCGGCGTGCCGACCTGCAACAGCTCGCCCTCCATCATCACCGCGATCCGGTCGGACATGGTCATGGCCTCGGCCTGATCGTGGGTGACATAGACGAAGGTCGCGCCAAGGCGGCGGTTGAGCTGGGCAATCTCGGCGCGCATATGCACCCGCATTTTCGCATCGAGGTTGGACAGCGGCTCATCGAGCAGAAAGGCCGAAGGTTCGCGCACCAAGGCGCGCCCGACGGCGACGCGTTGACGTTGCCCACCCGACAGTTGCCCGGGTTTGCGATCGAGAAGATGCGCGATGTCGAGCATCTCTGCGGCCTCGCGCACAGTCGTGGCGATCTCCTGACGCAGGGCGCGGCTGCCGGGAAGGAACGGCCCGATTCCGGGCAAACGCTGCGCCCCCGAAAGCCGCCGCATGGTGAGCGGCACGGCGATGTTTTCGGCCACGGTCAAATGCGGGTAAAGCGCGTAGCTCTGAAACACCATCGCCAGATCGCGATCCGCCGCGCGCAACCCGTCGACCGGGCGCCCACCAATGGACACCGTACCGGATGTCTGCGTCTCAAGCCCCGCAAGGATGCGCAGCAGCGTGGACTTGCCACAGCCCGACGGCCCGACCAGCGACAGGAACTCTCCATCGGCAATGTCGAGGCTCACCCCCTTAAGCACATCTGTGCCGCCGAAGGACTTTTTGATCTTGTGCAGTTGGACGGTTGCCATAGGGGCCTCTCAAACATCGTTCGAGGGGCGTCATAGGAAGTTTCTGCGACAGTCATGTTACAGTTACAGGAATCCCCTATAGCGACCGCATGAAAACCTTGTCGCCGAAAGAAATCCTCTCCGTCCTGACGTTATCGCGCCTGCGCGCGCTCAATGCCGTGATGGAGACCGGCAGCTTCTCCGCCGCCGCCCGCCGAATGGGCGTGTCACAGGCCACCGTTAGCCAACAGATCCGCGATCTGGAACGCGCGCTCGGCACAGACATGTTCAAACGCGCCGCGAATGACATGGTGCCGACCCGGCTGTGCCAACAGATTTATCCGCTGTCGCGCGAGATCGAGGATGGAGGATCACAAATCGCCGAACTCCTGAACCAGCATCACAGCATGGACTCTGGCGAACTGCGTATTGGGCTGGGCAACCCGCTTCCGGGGATGGCGCTGATCCGCAGGTTCCGGGACCGCTTTCCCGGTGTCGAGGTCAAGATCGAGATGGGCAGTTGGGGGCGGATCGTGGACGCTGTCGGAGAAGGACGTGTCGATGTCGGCGTACTGCCCGAGCCGCCGGAACAGGCGCGGTTCCAACGCAGGAAGATTCAGGGCCAATCTGTTGTCGTCATCGTTCCGCCGTCACACCCTCTTGCCTCACGCTCGGCGATCTCCTGCGCCGAGCTTGCCGCTGAGCGGCTCATATTTCGCACACAGGGCTCATCGACCCAGCGCGTGGTGGACGACGCCTTTCGACGCGCGGGCATTATGCCCCGCCCATCCATCGTCATGGACACCCGTGACGGGGTGCTCGATGCGGTGACCCAAGAACTTGGGGTCGGCTTCATGTGGAGCAAGGGCGCCAGTCGCCCCGCCGATCTCGTTCAGATTCCCTGTGGTGAAATGCACCGGGAGCGCGACGATTATGTCTTTTCCCTGAGCGGCATATCCACCCCTCTGACAAAGGCTTTCATGGCTTTGGAGATTTCCCCTCTCATGGGAAACTGAAACCGGCTTGCAGACAGAAAAAGCGCATTGTAGCCCGGAAAGCCAGCGCAAACCGATCTCATCCCAATGCGAGATTAGGTCACAATCCCGACGCTCAGATCATTTTCATACGGCGTCCAGTTTCAGATACAGAGCGTGACCGTTCCTTGGGTCCATTGCGTGAGAAACCTGTGTCCAATCAGCGTTTCTCGTCGGTCGAAACGGCCCCAACGGATATCGGCCGGCTGACGCGGCACCCGTCATTTTCCCCTTGAGTTGCTCTCTCACGAGGTTACACTCACGCCAACGCATTCATAGTCTTCCGGTTTCTCGCATGAATTTCTTCTCGCAAACCTCCCGCATGGGTCGCCTGACCACCGCACTTGGCGAGGACGTTTTGGTCCTGATGCGCTTTGAAGGCGAGGAGCGGGTCAACGGGCTTTTCACCTACCACGTCGACTGTCTCGCCTCCGCCGATGATATTGATTTCGATGCGCTTTTGGGCACCCATGCCACCGTAACCCTGCGCACCCATGACGGCTCGGATAAGCCTTTTGACGGCATCATTTCCGAAGCGCGGTGGATGGGCGCGGGCGAGAATGGGCATCGCTATCGGTTGACGCTCAAACCCTGGTTCTGGCTCGCCTCTTTGCGCCGCAACCAGCGGATTTTTCACAATAAAACCGTGATCGACATCCTCGCCGAGCTCCTCGGTGCCTATGCCTCGGCGGGCAAGATGGAGCCCCGGCTGACGCTCGATTACCCGGAACTCGAATACACCGTTCAATACCGAGAAAGCGACATGGATTTCGCCGCGCGCCTCATGGAACGGCACGGGATTTCCTATCATTTTGAACAGGATAGCGGCTCTCACCTGATGGTTCTGACCGACATTGTCGAGAGCCATGCGACCATCGGCGCGCGCCCGTTCAAGCCCTATGATGGCCACCACCAGGAGGAAATCGAGCACTTCTGGGAATGGCGTCCGGCGCGGCGGATCACGACCGGGGCTGTGCGGCTGACGGATTACAATTTCAAGACGCCGACCGCGGCGATGGAAACCAATTCTTCATCTTCTTCGACCTATGCTCAGGGCCAGATCGAGAGTTTTGACTGGCCGGGGGATTACCTCGACCAGGGCCGTGGCGATGTGGTCGCGCGGCTGCGCTCAGAAGGCGAGACCGGCCAGGACCGGCGCTTTGAGGCGCAGGGCGATATTCCTGCGCTTGGCGCGGGGCTGCGGGTGACGCTTGGCGGCGAGCCTCTGCCGGGCACGGGAGAGGACTACCTCTGCCTCGTGGCGCATCACAGCTACACGTCGGACAATTACGGCTCCGGCGGCGAAGAGGGCGACGGCTACGCCTACACCGGGCGCTATGTTTTGCTGCCCGCCGACGCGCCTCTGGTGCCGGAGCTCAAGACCGCGCGTGCGGATGTGAAAGGGCCGCAAACCGCGGTGGTCGTGGGCGACGGCGAGATCGACTGCGACGAGTACGGGCGCATTCTGGTGCAGTTCCACTGGGATTTGGACGCAGCCTACTCCATGCGCTGCCGTGTGTCGCAGAGCTGGGCGGGCAACGGCTGGGGTGGCATGGTCATCCCTCGGATCGGCATGGAAGTCGTGGTCGAATTCCTCGACGGCGACCCGGACAAACCGCTGGTCACCGGGTGCGTTTATAACGGCAAGAACGCGGTGCCGTATGAGCTGCCCGCGAACAAGACCGTCTCGACATTCAAATCCGACACCCACCAAGGCAGCGGCTACAACGAGTTCCGCTTCGAGGACGAGAGGGGTGAGGAAGAGGTCTTTATGCATGCGCAAAAGGACCACAACACCATCATCGAGAATGACGAAAGCCATTCCATCGGCCATGACCGCAGCAAAAGCGTCGGCAATGATCAGTCCGAATCCATCGGCAACGACAAGACGATCTCTGTCGGTCACGACCACCGTGAGAACATCGGCAACGACATGTATTACACCGTCGGCCAGAATCAGCAGGAAAGCTACGGCAAGGACCACCTGCACCGGGTCGGCAACATCTACAAACAGTCGATCTATGCCGATCACCTCTATGAAACCGGTCGCAATTTTACCGGCGAAGTCGCGGGCAAATATACGCTCGACGTCGGCACCTCGATCACCAACAACACCGGCAAGCACACGCTGATGGCGTTCGAGAAGTTCCAGATCACGGGTCCGGGCGGCAAGATCACCATCGACGGCTCGGGGATCACGCTTGAAGCTCCGAACATTCGCCTCAAAGGGAATGTGTCCATGGGTGGGTCTGGCAGCGGTCAGGTGCAGACGCTGAAACTCGCCGCCAACGAAGGGCTTCCGCTTTGCGAGGAATGCGCAGCGGCGCGATCCGATGCCTCATAAAAGGGTCAGGCCTTTGTTAAGAGAAAATCATAATGGACGGGGTCTATACACTCTGGAAAGCATCCCATTTTCATTTCAGAGAAGTGCTGCGGCGCGGTCGTGTTTATCTTGTTGTTGACCCGGACTCCTTTCCTGAACTGGGGGACGCGCTTGAGGAATCTGATCTTCCATACGCCAACCTGTATGGCAAAGGGGAAGGTGTTTTAGAGCAAACAGAAGCGCCTTACATTGTCCAGTTGAACGCACGCGACATCGCCAACTGGAAACATTTGATCAAGAATCTCAGAAACCAAAATGTGGCAATCGGCCTCATTGCACCGGAAACAGTCGATATACACCAGCTGCGTCGGCATTGGAAAAAATGGATATCCGTTCGCATTCCAAATGAGGATCAACCTGTCATGTTCCGCTTTTTCGATCCCAGAATTCTGTTCGCCTTTCTCGCAACCTTGAGTGCCGCCGAAGCACATAGTTTTTATGGGCCAGCACAACATCTGATCGGTTTTCAAGATGGCCAGCTTGAGGTGGCCACGCCCGAAGCAGTTGTTCGGAATACGGCGCCGCTTAAACTTGGGGTCGGGGAGCATTATCTGTTTCGCGCCGAACAGGTTCAGGCGATGGAGGATGTGACGAGTCAGGTCTTTAAAGACCGGCTCAAACGCTATCTGCGCATCGTCTGGTGGCAATATGCCGAGGATATGCCGGAAGAGCAGCTTTCCCAGATCGTCGAAGACGGCATCGCGGATGCAAAAAAACTCGAAAGTATGACAGACAACTCTGTGCTGGCGATGACGCTTATCCGGCTGATCGACCCGTCTGTCAGCACGAATTCAAAGTATTGGCGCCACGCCTACGATGGTGCAGGTAAAGAGCACCCAGGTGCGCGCGCAATCTTTCTGTTATCAGTTATGTTTGACGAAAACTTTCCACACGACAGAGAAACGGTTGAGTTACTTTTTTACAAAGCCAATCGCTTTGGCCGGCCAGAAGAGCAATGGCATGACATCCCCCGCAACTGGGAGACCAAGTGATGGCTGGCAATAGTGATGCGGCCAATACTGCGGGATCCGGCCCGAAAACTGTTGTGGGTGAAATGGTGGCTAATGTCGGCGACCTTTTTAATCAGGAGCCGCGAAATCCGGCAGATAGTCCTGTTCCTGATTACAACTGTCCGGTGGCAAATTGTGGTACGGAAAAGGTTTGCGAACAAGTCAACGTCGGCGATCCGATCACCGGAGACAGCCGAGCGCATATTGAGCGCAATGCGTGTAACAAGTGTCCTTCATCACCGCCGCAACCTGTCTACAAGGTCATTCCCCGGCACGGGCGCAATCCCGAGAGAAAGGTGCTTTTGTTCTACGAGGATCACACAAGCAGCCAATGGGAGCCAGACAGTGGTTTCACGGCGCCGATATTCCATGGCGATGCTGGCCTAGGAAATAGAGAGCATGACAGTATGACATTCCGGTTGCTATATGGCCTTTCGGATTCCGAACGCGGTTGGCAATGCCGCTATTACAAAGGACAACTTGACGACACCAGCACCGACATGGGCACCTATGATTATGCCGATGCCCCGTCCTCGAATCATACCGAGATGGACGTCAACACTCACCTGCAAAACCCGCATTACGCACCCAATCTTACCGAACGATACTAACCTAAACGGCCCCCGAAACAGAGGACACACATCATGAAACCCGTTGCCCGCGTCGGAGACACTCATGTTTGCCCCATCAAAGGGCATGGCACCAACAGCATCGTGTCCGGGGGCTCTGCCCTTGTCGACGGCCGGCCGATCGCGCGGATCGGTGACAAATGCGCCTGTGGCTGCGTGATTGTCTCGGGCTCCTCCGGTTCGACCTGCGACGGCAAGCCGGTCGCCGTGATCGGCGCCAAGACATCCGGCGGCGGAACGATTGTCTCGGGGTCTCACTCGTCGAAAACACTTTAACTTTTGACGCGTTCCGTCACGCTGTCTCGTGTTTCGTCGGCGGCGCGAGACAGGCGTGAAAAGCAAACCGCCATTCTGGTCGGTTTTGCCGAGAGAAACAGCCAGATCGTCATTCAAAGGAGGCAGCCATGGTCAAAGAGGATTGGTCAGAACCGGATGCCGCCTTCGAGAATCCCATGAGACGCCCCGTCCTCCCGGCTCTCTCCGTGCATAAATCCTCTGAAAACATTCCCATTCTCAAAGGAAACACAGAGCAAAGCTTCACCGAACCGTTTTTCCCGACGGGGTTCCTGAACGAAAGAAGGACGATATTTGCCGTCATGGATGCCGGACGCCTCGCATGTCTTCCGGTGCTGCTCGAGGCAGGAAATATCCCGCATATGAGCCTGTTTTCCGGAGACCTCGCCGAGACCGGAAAAGACGTCGCGCCCTATCTTGCCGAGTTTTCAGAAGACAATGACGTGCTGCGGGGGTTGCTGAGTTGTACCGAAGAGGCGAAGATACAGGCTGGCGCTTTCTGGGATGCTCAGGCCGGTATTTTCATCAGCACCTCAATGCCCCTGTCCGATCTCAGATCCCATCTGCGCAGATTCATGCGCGTGCTCGATGCCCGAGAAAAAGCCTATTACTTCAGATTCTGGCAGCCTGAAGTCGCCGAGGTCTATTTCTCCAACGCCGCAACCGACCCGCAGAAAGCCGCCCGCTGGGTTTTCCCCCATGACACGAGGACGCAAATCGACGCGATTTGGGCCCCAGTCCGCAATTTCACGCATGACGCCTATCTTTTGCAATTCGAGCGCGGCACAGAACTGACAAGAAACGATCTGGGCGGCGGACAATTTCGTCTGGACCGATCGGATTTCGATGCGTTGCACCGGCTGCAATGGAATCGTGACGTGGCGAAGGTCGCGGATCAGTTGCGTCAGGCCTTTCCACAGCAGGTCACGGCCATTGAGCTGCCGCTCACCGCGTTTTGCGATACCCAGATGCGCCGTGCCGTCACGCAGGGTTTTGCCCATCTCGACATGCTTTACGTCTTCTGCGCCTGGGCAATCAACTTTGGCCCGGATTTCGAGAGCATGGACAAAACCGGTGCCATCGCTGGCTTCATGCAATCCGATGCACCGCCAGAATGGCGCTTTGAACAGATCAAGACACGGATGATCGCCCTCGAAGAGACAATGGGCTAGCGGCGGGTCTACTTCGCTTTTCCCGCGATATTATAGTCCACGGAGCGTTTGAAAGCCGGTTCCGGAGACATGCCGATCTTGTCGAAATTCGAGGACATATGGCCAAACTTGAACAGGGCGGCTCGTTTCGTCGCCTCGTCCGGAGTCCCTCCGGCGCGCATCGTCCCGGCCATATCCGCCAATTCTGCGGGAATTTCGTATTCTCCCCCGGTCGGCAGGGTGTCCAGCGGAACACCTGCGGCTGTTGCGGCATCGTACATCATGGCCAACGGAATGCGGGAAAGGCCAAGCTCTACCCAATCGCGATCAAGCCGGGCGGCGGTCGTATAAGAATAGGTTTTTGTTACCAATCCCGCCAGCCCCCAGGGTCTCGATTCAACAATGGGACCCGGCGCATTCTTTAGCCCGCCTTCGGGATCGCCGGGCTTGATCCAGCCTTCGTCGACATAAAAACTGGCAATCGAATCGCGCTGACTCGCCGCCAGAGCCATATCCCTCGCCCGCGCGGCTTCCGCATCGGCACGGGTATAAAAGGTCTTGGTTTTGGCTTTTTCGACGAGGGCTTCGCTACCCGTTCCCGCATAACCGCCTCCGACATCGGAATGCGCGCCGGTGCAGGTCTTGAACGGCCCTCCGCCGGGCGTGTTGTGATTGAGGCGGAAGTTTTCGCGGTACTCGTTTTCCGCCGTCAGATGCATGATCCCGTCGGCCTGCGCCGTCGACATATGGACGTTGACCGGGCCGTTGTCGTCATTCGTGCCGAGACCGACCGCCGCCACCGTGTCGAACACGCCGACAAAGCGGATGCGTACTTTGCGTCCCTCCGGCAAATGAGCGCGGTTGCGATCCATATGGACCCCGAACAGGAGCGAGTAATCGAGCGCATCGTATTCGATAAAGCCCTGTCGGAAACAGTTCACGAAATAGCGCGCCGCCGCGGCGCCCCGACTGAAGCCGAAGACATCCAGGATCACCTCGGTCGGCTCGATGCCGGGACTGAGCTCATTGATGATCTTGCCGACTTCGAGACAAGCCTCGAAGACGCGGGATTCAACGCCGGTCGGTCCCATCCCGATCGCGGCACCGACCTTGTTGCTCGGCCACCAATCCGACTCGCCCGCCGTTGTGCCAATCCCTTGCTTATAAAGGCGATGTCGCTTGACCGCATACCCACAGGAATTTCTTGGCCAATAGCGTTTTTCCCATTCGTAGAGATCGTAAAGCAACCTCACATTGGTAAGCGAAGAATTGTAGCTGTCGGAAATACGGCTCGACGGGCCACGCACATTTGCCGCGTTATTGCCCGTACCGTCGAAGAACACTCCGATTTCCAAGGTCACCGCCGGACAAGGTTGCGCATAGGCCCCAGCGGCCCGATCCATGTCCTGCGACTGATCTGAGGCGGATGATGTTACACTCATTGCGCGGCCTCCAGGCAGGGGGCGTCTGTGGGAACAGGCGGGTACTCGAACGCCAGAGCCGAGGCCAGTTTCGCATGCGCATTGGCCTCCGCGGCGACATCCCGGTCGGCCTCCGGCACACGCAGGCCACAGGTTTCAGCGACATCTTTGTTTATATGTTTCGAGTCATCATCAGAGCCGATCACCAGATGTCCATTGGCCCCGAAAATCAGAATGAGATCGACCCTGTCGTCGCGTATGGTCGTCAGCTCTCGCGGGTCAACCGTGACAGACGCCTGCCAGGCGCGGTTGGTCAAAAGCTCGACCCACTGCGCGGTGATCTGAAACTCGTCCGTGCCGGACAAAGGACGGGTCAGGGACATGGTCTCCGTGCTGCGCGGCGCTTCAATATCGGCCATCCCGAAACGGACTGTCGGAATCGGCTCGCGATACACATCAGCGATATCTGCCTGAGTAATAAGAACCGGGGAATATGAAAAACTCGTCATCGACAGATCGACGCGTTTGGGTCCCGATGAGATACAGCCGCTCAGAAGAAGCGTTCCGGCAAGAGCGAGAAAGCGCATCGTCATGTCCGGCCTCCGATCTCGCGAATATTGGGCCGACCCGTTGCGAGGTCCGACAGATACCAGACCTTGCTTTGCGCCCGGTCCAGCAACCACTCGGGGTAATGTGCGGCATAGAGATCTTCGAAACGCGGGAAAGGATCGGCGGAGATGGCCTGCCCAGGGGCATAAATCACCATGCGTGGCAAGGGATCGAACGCCTTCTGCGCGCGCTCCAACATCGGCACGCCATCGGCATCCGCCATATCCAGAATCGGCCCACTGGCGTTCAGCAACATCTCATAGGCAACGGTGTCAGGATGCGACCGCATCTCCGGATGATGCAGGAAAGGGGCTTCGACCAGCCCCAACACAATGTTAACATGCACGAGCCAGTGACGCTCGCTCCACAAGAACAGATCCCCGAAAGCCGTATGCGCCACGGCATGCACGTCGATCCGACCGGTCTTGTCGCTGAACTCCGGGTCGCCACGAAAGATGGCCTGCACGGCGTCCTGCAATTCGAACGGGGCACACAAGCGCAACGCACCTTGCGCCAGATCCCCGACACCGTAATTGTCCCAAAAATCCAGCAACAGAGGCGCAATGCGCCCCTCAAAACGGGCGATTTCGCCAGGTCGGACATCCACGGCATTCCGCAGAGGCCCCCTGTCTTTGATAAGCTTGGCCAAAGCCGCCTTGGCTGCAAGTCCCGGAAGATTGCTACGAAATGTCATGAACCAAACCTAAATCGCCAACCACACCCTACATTACTCAAGCCATTTGAAACCTCAACCCATCGCCGTGAATTTCAGGAAGGCCAGTGAAAATCGAGCGGGCGTTCCATCGCATGGCTACGTTGCGCCCCCCATCCCACAACGGGGACAAGAGCCCGCTGGCAGGACAACCGGAGCTGCGCCGCATGTATAGCTCAGCCATGTGCCGCCAGTGACTTTCGTTAAATTTCGAAATTATTTAAACATACCCCCAAAAGGGCCCGATCATGACAAAGGAACGGATCCTCGACTGTGATCCCGGAATTGACGATGCCGTGGCCATCGCACTCTGCTGCGTTTCAGATGAGCTTGATCTTCTCGGGATCACGACCACCCATGGCAATGTGGCTCTGGAACGGACGACGACCAACACCCTTGCTCTGCTTGACGCCCTCAATCAAAACATCAGCGTTTATGCCGGGGCGGATTGGCCTTTGGTGCGGCCCGCGATCCATGCGAGCAACGTGCATGGGGCCTCCGGGTTCGGCGGGGTCGAGATCCCCATGCCGCGCGCGTGGTGTTCGAAGCCGGATGCCCCGTGACCATGTTCGGCCTCGACGCCACTCACAAGGTCATCGCCACACCAGATCGCGTCGCCGTGCTTGCGGCGCTCGGGACACCGAGTGCGCGGCTGATCGCCCGACTGATAGAGGCCTACCGCCCCTCATACACCGAGCGCTACGGTTGGGACGGAGCTGCGATTCATGACATGTGTACAATTGCTTGGGCAATTGACCCGACGTTGTTCAGCCTTACGGAAATGGCCGTTCTGATCGACACGAACGAAGGGCCGAATTTCGGACGCACCGTTTGCGACAGTCGCAAACGCGCCCCATCGCAACCGATTGTCAACGTGGCAAGAGACGTGGATACGGATCGGGTCTTCGCGCTTTTGGCAGAACGTATCGCCCGCTATTGAAGCGGGCGCACAGCCTCGGAATATGCCAGTAGGTCTCGCACGATACAGGACAAAGCGAAACGGCCCGCAACATCATCTGACATGGCAAGCACTGATCCTATGCCCCGCGCCAAAAGCGCATAATACTCGCGTGTCAGGTCAGGCATATCCGCCAGAATCTGCGTCCCGAGGCCCGCTGCAACATGTTTTCGAGTGAAAACATCGTGCCGAATGCGCCGCGCCAGACCAGTTTGAAATAGGTGAGCGGATCGACCCCGTTCAACGCCAGAAAGATCATGAAGATGAAAAGCGCCGCGACAATGGCCGCCAGCGTGATCAGGAGCGACTCGGCGATTTGCCTGGTCCGTTCCGACGGGTAAAATCCGGCACGTCTGCGCCGGATCTCCCCGATGTGACTGTCTGCGATCATAGCGTCGACACTTACACAACCGATCCGATCACGCCCTCGACGAGGTAATCCATGGCTTCAAGCTCAATCGCTGTTTCCGGGTAAGACAAGCCTGCGGGCACGACCTCTTTGCCAGTGTTGTCCTTGAGCGGCCCGTTGATGATCGCAAAATTGCCTTTCATCATCTCTGCACGCACCGCATCGGCCTGCGACTTTGCCGCCTCGGTGAACGCGGGGCCATAAGGCGAGGACTTGACGAAATGTTCGCCCAGACCGCCACGCACGAAATGACCAAGCGGCTGGCCTGCAAGTTTTTCCGAAACGAATGTCTCGTAGACCGGCGCCCCATTCCATTCCGCCCTGGTCAGATAGCCATTCGGTGCGATCTCCTGTTGAGTGGTGTGATAGCCACAACTGTAGCCTCCGATCTGTTCGGTCGTCCCGATCACCACTTTCGCGCCGTCGACATGGCAGGTGATGACATCCGCGCCGCTGCTGACCAGCGCATTGGTGGCTTCTGCCTCTTTCACGCGGGCAGACCATGCACCGGTGAAAATCACCTGCACCTCAATCCCGGGATCGACGCCTCGCGCACCAAGCCTGAAGCTGTTGATGTTCAGGAGCACCTGCGGGATCGCTTTGGCGGCGACGAAACCGGGCTTCTTCGACCTGGTCATACGTCCGGCCACGATGCCGTTCAGATATTGCGCCATGCCGATATACCCGAAATAGGAGCCCGTGTTGTCGGGATGCACCCCGTCCCGCCACAGCCCGCCACAATGGCGGAACTCGGCCTACGAATATTTATTTGCCATTTCAATCATGTATGGATCGAAATAGCCGAAACTCGTCGCAAAGATCAGGGACGCGCCGTCCAGTTCGATCATCGACTGCATGGTGCGCGCCACATCCGAGGTTTCCGCCACGTTTCCTCTTCGAGCACCCTCACGCCCGGCCTGGCCCGAACGGCGGCAGCCCCTTCGGCATGAGCCTGATTATAGGCATAATCGTCCTTGGCCCCGACATAGATGAAGCCGACCGTCAGACCGGAAACGGCCAATGCTTTCTGACCGAAAAGTGCGTCACAGAGAGGGCGGCCCCACCGGCCAGCAAGGCACGGCGAGAAACGGAATTGTGCGTCTTAATCATGGTCCTCCTCATATTTTCGAAATTTTAATCTTTGCGCAGAAGCGGCAAGGATTCGATGATTATTTCAGCGGTTTTCGTCCAGTGCAGCGCCACAAGCTCTTCTGCGCGCGGCGCGTCGCGTTCCAGAACCGCCATCATGATCTCGCGATGCTCGCGATTCAGATCACGCGTTTCACCGGAGAGCGCGATCGACAGACACCGATAACGTTCGCAGCGTTCGCAAAGCTGTGCACGCAGACCCAGCAACACCGGCGAGCCACAGGCCTGCACCACCTGTTCATGAAACTGTGCATGCGCGACATTCCAGGTCTCAAAAAACGCGATCCCTTCGTGGTCGGACGCCAGCAAAAGATCCTCAAGCCGGTGAAATGCCGCCAGAAGTGCCCGGTCATCCGTTTTGCTCGCCCGTGAAATCGCGTTCCGAATCGCTTTCTTTTCCAGATAAATGCTGTTTTCCGTCAAATCCCAAAGCTCTTCCACGGACACGGGCGCAACCCGGAACCCACGTTGTTCCGCACCTTCGACAAGACCGGTATTCGCCAGTTTGACCAAAGCTTCGCGCAAAGGTGCCGTGCCGACGGGATAGACCTCACGCAGCTTGGAAAAGGCCAGTTTCTCACCCGGCACAAGACGCCCATAAAGAATATCATGCCGCAAAAGCCGGTAAGCGGTCGTTGCTTTGGACTTCGCCTCCTCGGGGAAGGCCAATTTTGTCGCATCCATCGCTTTTCCGGTCTCTTTCCGTGTCTTTGATATCGGTTTCATACGAATATGAGGACCGACATTACGTAGTTCAGGCAGAAAGTGAACAGAATTTCGAAAAAGCATTCGAAGACAGAGAAACGACACGCCAATTGTCGATACAGCCAGACGGCGGCTTGTATCTCGGAACGTGACACGAACTCATCCAGCTGATGGGCCAGCGCCATGGAGCCGGGACCGAACAAAAGTCAGAGAGCGATCGCCGAAAACTGCGAGGCGTCGCTGCCAAACCCCGCCACCCGGGCGGGCTTGCCGGACAGCTTTCCAACTCCCGAACATAGGGATGATCCGCCGCAAGCTCGGATGCATGACCTTCGAGGCGGACCTCAAGCGCAATCCCATGCGCTGAGGCAGATGTTTCGACGGCCTCGGCGACCCAGACCGGATCAATCGCTTTGCTATAGCGAAATTTCATATGGCAGCTCGCCCTGCCCACGGTGATATTCGGCGCGCACCATGGTTGTTCACCACAATATTGAGAGCGCACCAGGACGGCATATAGGCGACATCCTGAAACGCGCTCTCATCCCGCAGTTTCAGGTGCAGCGCCCTCATATCGGACAGAAACGGGATCAGATCGGGCTTATGCGCCTTCAACATCTGACTTTAGGCCACGATGCGACGTGCCCCGGCCTTGGTCGTTTCCTCGTCGCAGGACAACAGAAGCATCACCGGCACATCTTTCGGCAGGTCGCGAGCCGCCGTAATGAAAGCCGCGACCGGCCCTTTCATATCGGCACTGTCGAGACCATAAAGCCGGTCGCCCTGTCGATGCTCGGCCAGAGCGGTGCAACCCGCCCCGGTCCAGACCGCCGCACTGCCTCTGCTGTCCACCATCGCACAGTGCCGGACGTCACGATCCGGATCCTGCGACAACACCGTTTCAAGCGCATCTGTCGCGGAGTGCCCGGCAAGGGCATCATGAACAGCGCATTGTCCACCAGCCGCGCGGCCGCCTCCCAATCATATTTGCGATAGACATTCGCATCGACGATCCGGTTGGCACCGCCGTAGAACATTTCATATTGCGTATGGCGGACGCGAACTCCGACCCGATCGCATCCCAGGCCAGCCGGAAGGCCCGCACGCCCTCCTCTGCCGTGCCGATGACGGAAATCTGTGTCGCTTCGATCATCCGGCGCATGTCCGGGTCGGAAAAATCCGCGACAAAAGACGGCAGCATGATCACCCCGCCGCCACACAGATCGCGCCAGCCCGACCAAGAAACGCAGCTTGACCGAAAACCGGATTTGCGACTGGTAATTGTGATAGGAATGCGCGGGTGTCCGATGCCAGATCGCATGCGCTGCGGTGACATCGCCATAAGTGAACACCCGCTCCCAAGGCACATGCACATCCTCGAACCACACAACCGCGTCGTTTTCGTCGAAATGATAGGCCAACGGGTAATCGCACCCGTTGCCAGCACTCGCCTCGTAAGATTTCCGCGACATCAGGCGGACGCGTTTCGTCGCCAAAGGCACGGCAAACGTCGCGGCAAAGCGCTCTTCGCCAGGGGGCAGCGGTGCGATGGAGCCGACGATCAGCTCATCGGCCATGATCGAACTGGTGCCGAGCATCTTGGCCCCGCGCACCGTGATACCGCTGTCGTCCTCCTCGACCACGGAAACGATCAGATCGCCTTTCTCCGCAAGTTCCGGCTACGCGACCGCCCCACCGCCGAAGGCACTGCCGTGAGTGCGTCGCATCGGTTTGCCTCCAGTTCGGCATCTCTGATGAAGTTGATGGCCCGGCTCACATTTTGCTCCGGGCGCCGCCTGTCGCCCTCCTTTTGCAGACCGGTTTTACGGTGACGAAATCCTGCTTTTGTCCACTTTCCGGCAGTCAGAAAAACCCAGTACTCCTCTCGTGGCAGACCATGGCCGGTGTCAGAACATCCGGGTCGACACATCCAAAGGCAACACGGCGCGAGGCGCGTGGAAACGCTCATTCCAAACAGGGCTGCTGGCCTTGTGGACGGGCGCGCATGTCATTACTGTCGCCCTTCACATCGAAAGTGTTCGAGTACAAACCGCGTTAGGAAAAGAAACAATGCAACCCCAGAACCTTCCGCGAAATCTCCGCCTCCTGCTTGGCAAATACCGCTCCCTGGCCGAGGGGGCCCATGACATCGGGATCAACCGCCAGCAGTTGAACAAATATCTCAATGGCAGCAGTTTTCCCTCTGCCAGAACTCTTCAGCGGATAGCCACGACTCTCGGTGTCGATATAGATGTTTTGCTTGCAGATCCTGCCCAGGCGAAACAGGCATTAGAAGCCCAAACCGCATCTCCCTCTCCGATAGAAGCCGCGATGCAATCCGCGTATAGCGCATCTCTCGATCGCCTCATTCGGGAAGAGGGCACTCTGAAAGCCTATTGCGGCGACTATCTCTGCTGGCATCGGACGGCCATTTCCGACGCCTATATCCACGCAAGCCTCATCCGGATTTATCAGAAAGATCGAAAAACCTATGCGAAATCCCTGATCGCAATTCGACGCGACGGTCAGCCCTCGCATGGGATCAAAACCTATGTGCATGATTCACATATTTTTCTGAACGCCGGCTGCCTGCATCTGGTGCGCATGTCGCATCTGGCGAGTGGGGAGACCGATCTCGGGCTGATGATCCTGAAACTTCCACGACTGCCTTCGGAAAAGACACTCCACGGTCACACGCTGACGACCAGCATCCATGTCTCTGGCAACATCGTGCCATCCAAGGTGATCATGCGGAAAGTCACAGCCCCCCCCTTACAGATTTTCCGTCGACATTGCGGGGCATGGCGCCTCGACGACCTTCATACGGAAAAGGACATCCGGGCAGAGTTCAGCGCCGGAATGTATGTGGAATGACAAAAGAGGGGGCCAGGGCCCCCTCTTTCCATCGTCGCACGCCAGTCTCGCTCAGAACTTGGCGATCAGGTTCAGGAAGACCCCGGAGCTTTCGTAATCGAGATCGGTCATGTCCTCGGACACCTGCCCCCATTCGTAGCCGACACCGATTTTCGCATTGTTCCCGACGTGGCGATAGACGCCGAGCAAAGCCCCGGTGTCGTAGGTCTCGCTCCCTTCGGTATACATCAAGCGCCCCTCGGCCATCGCATCCCAGTTGTGAACGACGTGCCAGTCTAGACGCATGATCCCGAGATGCGCCGTCGAGTCGCTAAAGTCCTCCGTGCCGCGCGGGGCGACTTCCGAACGACGGTAGCCGTATTTGCCGCCCAGCGTGAAGTGCTGGTTCAGGTCGTAATCGGCATCAATCGAGAGAACGTGGCTTTTCTGCGCGTCCCCTTCGGTGTCGCCATTCGCCGTCACCTGATCCGCACCCGGAAGGTCGTAGAGATAGGTGTATTTGAACAGCACGTTCAGGCGCTCGTTGTCGATCGGGCGGAAGCCGTAGCCGAGGCTGGCCTCGACATATTCCCCGTCACGGAAGCTGTCGTCGTCATTGTCGGAGATCAGCGCATCGACATTGCCGAGCCACCGCGCGCTTTCGCTGACATGGTATTCGAACCCGCCCGCAAACGCCCAGGTGTCGGCATCCTGCGACACGCCATCGCCGCTTTCAGTGCGATATTCCAACCGACCGCGCGCACGCAGGCGATCCTCGTCTGTATAGGCCACGCCAAAGGAATAGGCATCGCGTTCGATGTCGCCATTGATCTTGTCGCGCACCGTGCCGCTTTCCATCGCGCCGCTGAACGCCCAGCGCGCATTCGGCGTGAATGTGATCCCGTAGGCATCGGTCATGGAATGACGTTCGCCAAAGAAATCCATCGAGGTTTCGGCAAAGCTCGAGAAGGTCTGGGAATGGCGATAGCGCCCGCCCATCACCACCTTGCCGCGATCCTCGCCGACAAGTTCATAGCCGCCATTGGTCCGTGTCGGGTCCAGCGTGTAGCCGAGATAGAGCTCATTGTCGGCGGTCGGCGAATAGGCCAGACGCGCGTTGGCCGCAAAGCCTGCGGTGCCGTCGGAGGCCTCGCCCGAAACTTTGACCTTTTCACCCAGACGCGTGGCCGCACCAAAGCCCAGACGGTCGTCGCGGTCCAGCCCGCCGGAGCGGTCCACTGTCGCCTGCCCCAAGACCCAGACCTTGGTGTCATCGCTGAACGCATAGCTCAAACGCGCCGCCAGATCGGTGCGGTCCCCGGTTTCCGTCGGATCGCCAATCGTGGTCTGGTCGAGATAGCCAAGCGCCGCCTCGATGGTCCAGGCGTCCGTCAGATCATAGGCCACGCCCAGCTCGCCCTCGGCCTTGCTGTCGCCGCCGTCGCGGTCGAAATCCTCGATCCGCACGCCAAAGCTGAGCCGGTCGGACACCTCGATCTCGCTGCGCAAACCGATCAGGGTCTGATCCTCGGTGATATCTTCGTTGAGGGTCGAGAACCCGGCCTCTTTGCGTTCGTAATAAAGCTCGGCATAACCGCCGGTGGACAGGCCGAGATCGGAAAAATCGACATGGCTGTCGAAGCGATACGCCATCGCATCTTCAAGGCCTGCGACGCCATCTTCGGTGATGGTCAGACCGCCATCCGACGACAGGCTGCGGCTGAACCCCGGCCCATCGGTGCCCGCCACTTCGACCTCGAGGAAACTCGATTTGCCGAATTTGTAATAGGCATCCACCGCCGCCATACGTTGATCCGCCACGCCCGTGGTCTCGTTCATCGCCGTGAAGCCGAGGCGCAGATCGTTGGTCGCCCAGGCTTCGATGCGTCCGCCGTAGGAGAAGCCGTCCACATCCTCGACGGTCGGGGTGTATTCGTATTGCACCACCAGATTGACGTCATAGGCGCCCGTGCCGGAGCCCACGAGACCACCATCGGAACTCGACGAGCCCAGAGGTTGGGTCAGCGTGATCACACCCTGCATGTAGTCGATCTCGTAATCGACACCGGCCTGAAGGCTTTCGGTCGAGATCACCCGCCCTGTGTCAGGGTCCACCACCTGAACGCGCACCGTCTCTGAACCGCCGTTCAAATCCTGACGGCTCAGGAAATAGACTGAGCCCCCGGTGCCGCGCAGGATATCGCGCTGCGGCAGAGTGTCGGGCTGGGCGCCGTAAAGCACCCCCTGCACCCGCGCTTCGCCGTCTTCGGTGCGGGCACTCGTCGCGCTGCGCAGCTCCGCTCCGTAAAGCGAACGTGTGTTGGACAACAACTCGCCACCAGACACATCGGCCTTGAAGTCGCCCCAGGTCAGGCGCGTGTCGTCTTTCTCCAGCCGCAGATACACCCGGCCCGAGGTCGGTGTGTCGTCATAGCTCGTCGAGTCGTCGCCATAGGTCGGATAGAGGTCCTCCGGGTCCAAGCGTTCGATCACCGAGCGCGGATCCTTTTCGTCAAGGCGACGGAAGATGTCCTCCAAATCGCCCTCGCCCGTATCCAAAGACGAGGTCACCGACCAACCGTTGCGGGTGATCCCCGAGGCATAATAGGCCAGACGCCCCTCGGCGTAATTGCGTTCGTAATCCGGGTCGGCCTCAGATTCCGTGTCCTTGATCCGATGCCCGAAGGTCAGATCGGCAATGGCCACATAGTGCCAATCGCTCGCCGGAATCTCGAGCCTGCGGGTGATCTGTTGCGGTTGCCCGAAGCGGTTGAACTCCACATCCACCGCACGGTCGCCCGCCGGCACGATCCGACTCACGAGAAACTCGCCGGAGGGCGTTACCGGAACCGTCTCGCCCATGACGCGCACCGGCTGACCGGCATCGGCACGGCCCGAAACGGTGACCATGCCGCCCGCGATGGGAATGGCGCGTTGGCGGGTGCGATCTTCGCCCTCGCCCGCCGCCGTCAATGGCGCGCCGGAGGTCTCATGCGTGTCGAAATGGCCTTCGCTGCGGTTCAGCTCCAACGGCCAAGTTTCGTCGTAGCGCCCCTTGGCATCATAGACGCGGACCACATAGACCATCTCTTCGGGGCCGTCCTCCGGCATGGTCCAATTGACCGTGCCATTGGGCGCCACCGGCAGAGTTGCCACCGTGCGTGGGGTGCGGCCCGTGGTGTCGATCACCCGCACTTCGGCGCGGGCAATATAGGCCGGGTAGTTGGTGGAGGCGCGGAACCGCACCACCTCGCCTGCCCGATAGGTCGCTCGAAGATCGTCGGTCGAGACATTGAGCAACCGACGCGGCGTCAGCCCGTCGAAACGAATGTCGACATCCGCCCTGTCCGCCACGATGTCGGCCGGACGGCGCGGATCGGGGGGCGGCATGGCCCCCGCCACCGGCGTTTGGTCGATGGAGATCGAAAAGCCCTGAGCTTCGAAATCCGATCCCATCACTTCCTTCACCATTTCGGTGTTCTTGCCCACCGGCATGGTCACGACCACGTCAGAATTGGACCGTTCACAGCCTTCGGGCTGCGGCGCCAGCGCCTCGGCACAGAGCGTTTCCGCCCGCGCCTCGCCCGCCAAAAGTACGGCGCTGATTGCGATCACTGATCCACCGCACAAAATCCGCGTGAAGGTTTTCTGTTTGCTGCTCATACCAAGCGTCCTCATTGCTCAACCCTCACGATGGTTTTCTCGATGGTCAGTTTCACACGGCCCGGCTCTCTCCAAAGATCCCGCAGCTCTCTCTCGACCTGCCGCATGGATTGCCGCGCCAGACGTTTCTCCGCAGATCCCGCCTCATCCGGCAGGTGATAGGCGATGCGCAGATGCACAGGTTCGCCAGCGATTTGCTGCACCAGACCTGCAAGCGCCGTTTCGAGCGCAGGCGTCATCTTCGGACCGGAGGCGGTTTGCGCGAAGCCCTGCGCATTCACATCCACACGCACCACACGGGTCAGCGCCGCACCAAAGTTCAGCTCGGTCATTTTGCCGGGCGTGAGACGCACGACACGCGGGTTCTCCGTGGTCAGGCGATAGCCGGTCGGCAGCGAGCGGGTGTCGAGCTTCAGGATAAAGTTCGAACCGCGATCTTCCGGCAGCATCGCACAGGGCACATGGAAGCGGCCGTATTGGTCGGTGGTGATCACCGTGCCATCGACACCGGTCAGGCGCACAGCGGGGATGCCGTTCTCGACGATCTCGCGGCCCAGCTCCACGGGCGCATCGCCCTTGCCGCTGTATTTGCCGCTGAAGATCGCATCCTCATCGACGATCCGGCTGATCGGACCGTTTTGATAGCCGTCCCGGTTCAGGTCGTTGAACACCTTGCCGTAGACATCGCCACAATCGAACACCGGCTCCGGGAAGATCGAGACCGTGGCCGTCGCCTCGGGCGACAGCGGTTCCCGCGTGGTCGAGTCGCGCAGGCGCGCCCGGTTCACGTGATCGCCCACATCCGCGCTGGTCAAAACCCGCGCCGAAAGCGTCGCCTCGATGGTGGTGAGCGGCGGCACGGTGACGCTGGGCCAGGTCACAACCTTGCCCTGCACCGTGACCTCGATCGGTTCCCCGTCCCAGGTCGCCGTGCCCTCGACATAAACGAAGTCGGCGGGCAGCACGTCCATGAGATCCATCGTGCCACTGGTGCGCGGGTTCTCATTGGTCACCGTGATAGAATAGGGCACCACGGACCCGCGCTCCACCACGCCACGCGGCGTTGTTTTGCGCAGCACCAGACCGCTGTCATAGAGCAGAGGCTCAAGCGGATATTCCGTCGGATCGTCCACGGTATTGCCGTCGCCATCGTCGCCGTCGTCGGAAAGATCGTTCACCTCGGTCGGGTCTTCGGTGAATTCGTCCGGGTACTCCGGCATCGCCGTGGCGAGGATCTGGTTCGACAGCCCGCCTGCGTCCACCGCTTCGATGGTCAGTTCAAAGGTCGCGGTGTAAGTGGCGGTCTCGCCCATCACCAACGTGCCTTCCGAAGAGCCTTCGCTCGCGGACACAAAGGTCGGACCGCTGTCGAGAGCCAGCGTCTGGCCGGTGGTCAGCGTCAGGAAGGTGTCCTCGAGCGCCACATCATTCACCGTGGTGTTGCCGAGGTTCTCGACCGTGATCGTGTAGGTCATCAGATCGCCAACCCCATCGACACCGTCGCCATTGTCAGTCAGCGCCTGCGTCTTCACCGCCTCAATCGCGCTGATCGGACGTTGGATCACCGTTTCGGTGGCCTGATCGCACACCAAAGGATTGTCGATGCGGCAGATCTCATAGGTCACCTCATAGGTGCCCGCCGGATTGCCTTCGGACAGGGTGATGAGACCCGTGGAGGGATCGAGCGTCAGTTCGGGAGCGCTGTCGACAACCGTGATCGTCACATTGTCGAGCGTCGCCTGCTCCTGACCGATCTTGTCGGACGCCAACATCGAGGTCGTGATGCCACCGTCGGTGTCGAACTCCCAAGGCGTCTCCGGAATGGCCTCGATGAAGACGGTTTCCGCCACCGCGTCGTCTTCGTCATCGACCGTCAGATCGCCGCCATTTCCGTCCTCACCATAGGTGCCGGTCGCAGTCGCAGTGTTGAGCACTTCGCCCGCGTCGATGTCAGCCTGAGTGATCGCGTAAATGCCTTTTTCCGTGAAGGTGTACTCTTCGCCAGGAGCAAGAGACGGGATCACCTCGCTGATCTGATTGGTGCCCAAAAGCGGGTCGGTGATCGTGACATTCGTCAGCGTGACGGTGCCCGTGTTCGTGACCTTGAACGTGTATTCAAGCTCCTCGCCCACCTGCCCGACGGTTTGCGTCAGACCGGAATTGTCGACGGTTTTCTCAAGAACGATCGACGGTGCCTGACCGAGCGGCACGGTTTCATCGTCCGTATCCGAGACCTCGCCGACAACCGAGTCGGCCGTGACCGTCGCCTCATTCACCAGTTGGCCTGCATCCAGATCGGCCTGCGTCAGCACATAGCTCGCCTTGAACGTGTCGGTATCGACAGCCCCCGGCGCCATTTCGGCAATGCTGGCGCCCGGTGTCTCCCAAACGATCCCCGGAAGGATGTCCGCAAGGGTCACATCGGTCAGCGTCACGTTGCCCGTGTTGGTCACCGTAAAGCTGTAGGTCACGATCTCGCCGACTTCGGAGGGATCGCTCACGTTGCTCGCATCCGCGGTTTTGATCAGCTCAATCGCCGCAGTGCGCGCCACCGGCGTGGTGGTCGGCGTATCGTTGTCCTGCGACGTGCCGGAGGTGTCGGTCACCTCCTCATCAAACGGATCGGTTCCGGTCACAAGCGCGGTATTTTCCACATACCCGCGGTCGATGTCCTCCTGCGTCAATTCGTAGACGGCAGAATAGGTCGTGTCGTCTGTGGCACCCGGCGCCAGCGACGCAATCGGGCTTCCGTTCAGAACACCTACACCTTCAAGCATCGCATCCGTGAGTGTCACATCGGTCAGGGTCTGCGAACCGGTGTTGGTGATCGCAAAGCTGTAGGTGATCTCCTCTCCCGGCACCGGCGGATCGGAGAACGCCGTAGTCGCGGATTTCACCAGCGCGATGGCAGGCGCATAGCTTGGCGTCACCGGCGTCGGGTCGTTTTCGCCCGGCTCATCGGCGCGGCCGTTGCCATTCACATCCGGATCGGTGCCGTTGTCGGAGAGATCGGTCAACAGCGGATTGTTGCCGGGATTTTGTCCGGTCAGCGTCCCGTTGCCCGTCACCGTCGCCTGGTTTTCATAGACACCGCCAGAAGCCTGCGGGCTCGGCAGCGGCACTTCGGGGCGCACGCGCAGCGAGAGGGAAATCTCACAGGTTGCCCCCGCCGCAAGCGTCGTCCCGGAGACCAGCGTCTGATCGCCTTCGCCGTTGAACCCGGCGTTCAGCGCACCACAGGAGCCACCCGGAGCGGACAGGATCGTGTAGGTGCCGCGCACCATGTCATCCGTCGCCGGATTGGACAGGCTCGCGTAGCTGCCAAACAGCGGTGCTGCGCCGTACAGAGTGTCCGTCACGGTCACCGTGTCGAGCGGCTCGAGGCTGAAGTTCTCCACGACAAAGCTGAAGCCAACCGTGAAGGAGCCGTCCGCCGCAGCGGTCGGACCGGAGCTGACACGTTTCGCAATCCCGATCCGCGCTTGTGGCACGAGGGTGAAATCGTAATCGGTCGTATCCGTATTGGAGGGCAGATTGATCGCGGCAATCTCGGTGGCGCCCGACGGGCTGCCGCCTGCGGTTCCGTCCAGAGCTTGTCCATCGTCGAGATAGGTCTCGCTCACACCTCCGCGTGTCACCGTATAGGTGCCGCGCGGCAGATTCGCGATGGTGTAGTCACCGTTGGCATTCGTTGTGGCCGACACGGAGACGGGGGTGCCGTCAAAGGCCGTCCCGGTCAGTGTTACCGTCACACCGGTCACGCCGGTATCCTCGGTATCGAGAACCCCATCATCATTGAAATCGCGGAACACCGTCCCGGACAGCGAGGAAGACACGACCTCGACCGGGCCGGAGTTTTCGTTGTTGTTCGGATCGACGTCGAGCGAGGTCGTGGTGATCTCTGCCGTGTTGGTAAAGCTCTGCGGATCGGAGGTCACACTGGTGATTTTGACGGGAACCGTGATTTCCGCCGTAGCCCCGCTTGAGAATGTGCCAAGCTCACAGGTGAAACTGGTGCCGCCTGCGGCCCCGCCACAGCTTTGCAGCGTTGCCGTCCCTGAGGTGACAGTCACCAAAGGTGTCCCGGCAAGCACCATATTGGCCGGCAGGCTGTCGGTCACCTGGACGCCATCGGCCTCGGCCAACACGACGCCGCCGTCGGTGCCGGTGTTGTTGCGCACGGAGATGACGAAGTTGAAGGTCTCAAGAAGTTCGACCGGCGATTTGCTTGCAATCTTGCTGACGACCTCGACATCGGCGCGGGTGCGCACGGTGGTATTTTCGGTCACTTCGTTGTTCGCCGGAAGCGGATCGTAGCCCTCATCAATCCCAGGCGATGTCAGGTTCGCCGTATTGGTCGCCGTCCCCTTTTGAACCCCACGTGCCACGATGGTCACGACACGAGACCCGCCAGATTCGATCCGATCAAAACTACAGCTCAGCGTACCGTCAACTTCCCCGACACTCGGCACCGTGCCACAGACACCTGTCCCAGCGTCATGCGACTGATAGCTCAGGAATTGCTCCGGCATGAGATCGTTCATCGTGACGTTCTCTGCCGCAGAGGGGCCATTGTTGCGGATGGTGACCGTGTAGGTCACATCCTCACCGACCGCCACGGGATCAAGGCTATCGACCTTGTTGACCTGAAGATCATAGCTGGGCGCGTTCACCGTCGTCTGGACAGAGGCGCTGTTGTTCGTGTCATCGGTTTCATCGAGGCTGCTGCTCACGGTCGCGGTGTTTTCCAGCACGGAACCGACCAGCGCCTCTGTCGGCTGAACCACGATTTCCACGGCTTGCTGTCCGCCGGTCACAACCGTACCGAGGTTACAGACAACCTGATTGTTGCCCCCAGTGGTCAGCGTTCCCACCGTCGGCACGACCGAGCAACTTCCCGTCGTCGGCGTCGCGGAAACAAAGATCAGCCCATCCGGCAAGGTGTCCGTGATCGTCGTGTCCGGCGCATTGCTGAGGAAAAATTCATTTGCAGGGTTGAGTGCCGTGACAATGTAGCTGAGGTTCTGGCCCACAATCGCCTGCTCGGGCGTTGCGGTTTTCGTGATGGTGACATCCGTGCGCGCGTCAATCTCGAAGGTCACGGTCGCATCGTTGTTGGTCAGATCGGGGTCGGCCACGCTCGACGACAGGACCTGAACCGTGTTGCTGCGCTGTCCGGCATTGCCGCCCGGGCGCACCTGCACTTCGATGATCGGGCAATCGTTTCCGGCGGTACAGGCCGGCAGCACATCAAAAGTACAGCTCAAATCCCTGCCCCGCCAGCGCGACGCACTGTCACAAACCGCACCGGAAGGCGCGGAGATGCTCACCAAACCGGCGTCTGTCGCCCCGACCTGATTGTTGATCAGGCTCAACAAAGGATCTGTCACGGTCACATTGGCCGATGCGGCAGGCCCCTCGTTCACCACCTCGATGTAATAGGTCTGAATTTCGCCCACGGTTACGGTCGCCTCGGCCACCGCCTTATTCACGGTGATGTCGGCGGAGGCGCTGTCTGCGCTGCTGTCCACATCGTAGCTGTCAGAATTCCCGACACCCGGATACTCTGGCGAAGAGACGCTGGCCGTATTGGTCAGCGGACCCGACTGGGTCGCCTCCGCGCGGATCACCAGGACAGGTGTGCTCGCCCCGGCCGTCAAAGCGCCCGACACGCCTGCTTCATAGACGCGTTCGCAGACCACATTCACCGGCCCGGCCTGAGGCGCCGCAGGCGTACAGGTCCAGCCATTGCTGTCGTAGCCCGTGAAGGTCATTCCCTCCGGCAGGCTGTCCGTCATGTAAAGCGTGCCGTAGAAATCGGCATTGCCCGTGTTCCGTGTCTGCAGGTTGAATTCATATTCATTGCCGACCACGACCAGAGCCGGGCTGGGGCCGGTTTTGGACACGGACAGATCGACCACCGGATCCGCAATGGTCCGACCGCCGTCGGTGTCGGTGTTGTTGCTCAGGTTCGCGTCATCCGGCCCCGTCGAACTCACCGTCGCACTGTTGCTGACATTCCCGGACGTCACCGCCGTCGTTTTGATCAGGATGTCGCCTAGCGGCACATCCGTCCCGGCCATCAGCCCGTCGGACGGGCGCGTACAGTTCACGTCCTGACCACTGATCGTACAGTCCCATCCGCCGGACAACACCTCCACCTCATCAATCTGATAGGCGGCAGGCACACTGTCCGAAATTTCGAGACCGTAGGGCACCCCTCCGGTGAAACTCGGCGACAGCGTGAAAATGGCAGGGTCGCCGACGAGAACCGTTCCCGGTGCGGAATTGCTTTTCGTCAGGCGAACATCGCTGCCATCGCTGACCTGGGTGGTCAGAGACGCGAAATTGTCGTCGGTGAGCGGGTCCTGCGGCGCGGAAATATCAGCGGTCCCGGCCACGATCAGGGAGGACCCCGTGCCCGCTGCCGTCACTTGTCCCGTCAGGTCGAATCCGAAGGCATCGCCAGCCGGAATGTCGCTCGGGATCGTGCAGAGGTAAACCGATGCGCTGGCGCTGCAATAGGACGGCAAAGAGGTGACCGTCAGACCGGTGACCGCCGGAATTTCCACGACGGCTGCCGTCACTGTGTCCGGGCCGTTGTTTTCAAGATTGAACGTATAAGTAACCGTCTCGCCGGAGATCGCCTCGGTCGGCCCGACGATGTCGAGGGCAACATCGGCCCCGCTCAGGATCGTCGTGGTCTCGTCAAAACCGTTGTTCCCGGGCGCCGGGTCATTATCAGCAGGAACGGAACCGGACAAGGTGATGGTCCCTGATGCCGTCGCCTTGATGATCGCGGACAGCGCAAATGTCTCGTCTGCCTCCAGAGCGGGGATCACACAGGAAACCGTCGCAGGGCCCGTCACGGGCAGCGCCGGATCACAGGTCGTGTTGGTCACATCCTGCAACACACCATTCGCGGGGATGGCCAGGTCAATCGACGTCTCGGGTGCCTGACCGACCCCCGCCATCGCAGCGTTGTTGTTGACCGTGATGTCATAGCTCACGTCACCGCCCGCGACCGTCGGGTCCGAACCCGCATCGGTCACGTTGACAACCCAGTCGTAACTCTGCGCACTGGCGCTGACCGGGGCAAGAAAGCCTGCCCCAAAAGACAACATCGCAAGAGCAAGCACGGATTTCGCCGCAGCCCGCAACGACACCCTCTTCCGCTTCTTGAAGTTAAAAGATTCCGTGGGTTGATGCCCCATGTTCATGTCTGCTCGCTCCGCTCACACTCGGACCGTCCGCAGACTGCCCGGATCAGGATGAGAGAGGCTGTGCAAAGAGACGCCATCTGACATACGACTTCCGACGAACGCCTCACATACAGGTGAAACGATCGGACGGCTGTCTTTCAGAGAATTTACCTGTCGCGTTTTCTGGACTTAAGCTTATCTGCCAAAACAACAGAGATTGCCCCGATAAGCATCGCGAACATGCCCGCGACACTATAGGCCAAAGCGATCCGGCCTATGGAAAACCCCATAAAAAACGCGACAAGCGCTGCGAGAAGGCCGGTGGCCACAGCAAAAAGCATGAGACCGCTTTTCAAAGCTGCGTCCCGCAAACGCCTGGTAATCCATATATCAGATTTTTTTTGTCTCTCGACCGCACATACCGCCCCCGTAAACTCAACTACAATTGCCGTACATGAAACCGCTCTCACCAAAACGGCGTTTCGACATATCCGGCACTGGTAAATGCGTTACCCAAAGGAAAGCCCCCGCAAAATTCTCTACCTAGCGCCAAGAGTGACGAAAAAAGAGTCTAGCTGAATGCAAGTAGATGACACTGTCATCTTCTGCTTACAGAATAGGGTACAATCGCGATCATGTCGTCACCCCGACACAAGTCGTCATGTACCGTCGCGCCTATACGACCAACCAGAAGCTCTCCGATGGCGACTTGAAATCTCAGGGGCATCGGTGACGGCGACATGCAGAAGCCAAAGGCTATGCCGTTGCCGCGATCTTGCGTGTCGGATTGCAGAAGAACTCGATGCCACCCTCTATGCCCCCAAAGACATCACGCCGTGCTGCGTCGCGTGTTGGAGAAGCCCGTATCCCGCTTTCTCACGTTTCAATAACTGAAAGAAGTTTCCTGCCATCGCTTCCATGCGCGTTTCGGGGCCATTCCCCTATTGTGATCAAATTGCTGCAGTCCAAGAGATAAGCGCTGCGACCAAAGACAAGTGCTCAATAAAAATCCGCTTTGCGGCATTATGCACCTTCACGGAAAAGTGTTTCCTAAGGGGGGAGTACCATGGTCGCTTTTGTCAAATTCGTTCGTTTCCGGATTCTTCTTGGTTTCATCGTGTCAGGCCTATGCCTTCTGGCAAGCGTTGATGCCGGCCATGCGCAAAGCGTAACGGTTTCAAATTTTCGGCTTCAGTCAGACGGCACTTGTGGCGCAGGTGGATCTTCGACCACATTCCTTGCAAATGCCTTGGGGCCGACCGGTCCCGCCGACGGGCCGGATGCCTTTGGGGACCCCGTGGATTGGATCGCGTTCTATCTCACGGATTCAGCGGGGGTTATCCTGGGCAGTGCGACGTTTAACGCACCACCGAACAGCTATTTGGCAAATGATTTTTTCGGCACGGTTCAACAACAGCCGACAGCGACCGGAAACTTCACTTTTTACGTCTACGACATTGATACCAATGCGGCCGACCAATCAATCGGCGCAACCTATGCCCCGAACGGGCGCCAAATGGGGTCAGGCTCCTTTAATGCCGCCGCTTTGGACAGCGACTGCTCCAATATTTCTGCGACGGGAACTCCGCCCGCCTTTTCGGCCGCTTTTTCGCCGAGCACAATCGACGAAGGCAACATCTCGAGCTTGACCTTCACCATCAACAACGCGGCGAATTCCAGTGCTGCGACGGGACTGGATTTCACCAACAATCTTCCTGCCGGTGTCACTCTGGCCACACCAGCCAACGCTTCGACGACCTGCACAGGTGGAACGCTCACTGCAACAAGCGGGGCGAGCACAATAAGCTATTCGGGTGGCACCGTTGGTGCCTCGGCAAGCTGCACCATCTCAGTCGATGTCACATCGCCTGCCGGAGGCTCTTTTAGCAACACGTCGGGGAGTTTGACCTCCAGCCTCGGCAATTCCGGGACAGCAAGTGCTACGCTGACCGTGACAGCCGTTCCGCCAACCGTCACCATCGGCGCCCTGTCCGGCCCGAGCGCGGGCGTGTACACCGCCCAGATCACCCTCTCCGAGGCCAGCACCGATTTCGTCGTCGGCGACCTGACCCTGACCAACGCCACCGCCACGCTCGCGGGCTCCGGCACCAGCTACACCGCAACTCTGACGCCCCTGGCCGATGGCCAGATCGCGCTGTCGGTCGCGGCAGGCAAGTTCACCGACGCGGCGGGCAACGACAACACCGCCTCGAACGAGGTCACGGCGGTCTATGACGGCACGCCACCGACCGTCACCATCGGCGCCCTGTCCGGCCCGAGCGCGGGCGTGTACACCGCCCAGATCACCCTCTCCGAGGCCAGCACCGATTTCGTCGTCGGCGACCTGACCCTGACCAACGCCAGCGCCACGCTCGCGGGCTCCGGCACCAGCTACACCGCAACCCTGACGCCCCTGGCCGATGGCCAGATCGCGCTGTCGGTCGCGGCAGGCAAGTTCACCGACGCGGCGGGCAACGACAACACCGCCTCGAACGAGGTCACGGCGGTCTATGACGGCACGCCGCCAACGGTGAGCATCACCGATGCCCCAGGCACGGTAAACGCAATGTCATCGTTCACCGTGACAATCACCTTCTCGGAAGACGTCACCGGCTTTGACAGCGCTGACATCAATGCGACGAACGCAACAGTCAGCAGCCTGACAGGCAGCGGTGCGGTCTATCAGGCGCAACTGACGGCATCAGGCAGCGGCGCCGTCAGTCTGGTTGTTCCAGAGGACGTCGCCTTCGATGCCGCCAACAACGGGAACCTCGCCTCTAATACCGTCAGCATTGCCGATGTCACGGTAGAGCAGACTCAGGAGTTGATCGCGTCTTTCATGCAGACCCGTGCCAACCACCTGATCCGCAGCCAGCCCGGCCTGTCAGGGTTCCTGTCGAGGCAGGCACAAGGCGGGTTTGGTGTGAATGTCACGCGTGGCCAGGGCCAGTTCAATTTTGCCAGCAATCCCGAATACCCGATCTGGATGCAGGCACAGGGCTCCTGGTCGTCGGACACGACCAGCGAGAGCCGGTATATGTTTGGCGCTTTGGGGACGCACCGTAAAGTCAGGGACAACCTTCTGATCGGCATGATGGTGCAGTTCGACCATCTGTCAGAAGACACCGGTGCGGCCTCGGTCGACGGCACAGGCTGGATGGCCGGCCCATATTTCGTCGCCAAAAGCGCCCAGCAACCGGTGTTTTTCGAAGGACGGCTTCTGTATGGTGAGACCAGCAACACGATCTCTCCTTTCGGAACCTACGAAGACGACTTCGACACCACACGCATGTTGGCGCAGTTCAAGGTGACGGGGGAGTATGCCTACGGATCGGCCGCAACCTTGTATCCGTTCTTCGATGCCTCCTATGTGACGGACGATCAGAAAAGCTATGTCGACAGTCTGGGCAATAGGATCCCCAAACAGGGCATCAGCCTCGGGCAAATCGAATTCGGGCTGGATTTCAAAAGAGAGATCCCTGTGGCGACCGGTGAACTCGAACTTTGGGGCGGCGTCTCCGGCATATGGTCGCACTCCGAAGGTGACGGTTTTGCCTCGACGGTCTCGCCTGATTACGATGGCGGGCGCGCTCGGATCGAACTTGGGGTCAACCGCATGCTGTCCTCCACCCGCCAGTTCAATGCCGCGACCTTCTATGACGGGATCGGCGCCAGCGGCTTTGAAAGCTTTGGCGTGAGCTTGGGGTACGAAATGCAGTTCTGATTGACCTGCAATGCCTGAAAATGTGTCAGGCGGCCGTCTTGAAGACGACCCTGTCAAAAAGCGGGGGCAGCATGGGCGTTTCACGTCATGCTGCCCCCGGAACAGATCTTAGAGCGAGCTGAGCACGTCGCGCACGTCCTGACATGAAAGCTGTGTTTCCGCGGCCAGAAAGGCAATGACCGTCTCTGGCAAGGGGGCGGGAGCGAGCGCTGCGGCTTTGCGCACCAATCCCCTGCGCAGACGGTTCATGTCGACATCGCGCAGCTTCATCTGAGACGGGTGTTCGGGGATCAGCACCGATTGACCCGGGCGTTCGAGATCGGGATCGCCGCGCCGGATGTCGATACCACGCGCCCGTGCGAATGTGAGCTGGGCGGAGGGTTGTTTCCCGGCGCCGGCATATTCGGTTTCCTGCACGACGATGGTCTGATCCTCATCCATCTCCTGCGCCAGAACGAAGGCGGCGGCGAGCGAAACATTGCCCGCCGGACCTCGCTCCATCCCTTCGAGACGGGCGAGCGCTTCGGTCATGTAGAACACCTCGCCCTGTTTCAAAAGCAGGTAGCGATCCATATAGCGCAGCACCCGCGCGGCATTGCGTGGCACATCGGTGCGGTCCGGCCAGCCCGCGAAGGGGACACCGAACCCCGTATGGCCGGTGGTGAAATGCTTGCGGTTGAAATCCCGATCGCTGGCCATATGCAGCCCGGTCAGATCGACGCTGGCACCGATCACCTGCGTGTCGAGCGCCCCTACCTTGCGCAGCCCACGTGCTGTGCCCGTGAGGTTGCCACCGCCCGCATGGGTGCAGATCACCGCATCGGGCGCGCCCCCGGTCACGGCCTGCATCTGTTCGACGATCTCGACCCCCAAAGGCTCGACCCCTGCGATGGCAAAGGGCGTATAGAGCGAGGCGTTGAAATAGCCGGTATCTTCGAGCACGCGCAGAAAGCTGTAGAACAGTTCCGGCCCGACCGAGAGTTGCATGACCTCGGCACCGTAAATCTCGCAGGCCCGCCCCTTTTCAAGAATTTCCGGCTGGCCGATGCCATGGCTGTCGAACACCTCCTGAACGACGATACAATCGAGATCGCGTTTCGCCGCCTGACTGGCCACCGCTGCGCCATAGTTGCCGCTGGTGGCGGAGACGACGCCCTTGAAGCCTGCGGCCTTGGCGTGATGCAGGCTCAATGCGGCCCGGCGCGCCTTGTAACTGCCTGAGGGGTTCGCCGCTTCGTCTTTGACGAAAATCCGCGCGCCTTTGCCCTTGGGCGCAAGTTTGCGTGCAAGCCGCGTGAGTTGGCGCAATTCGATCAGCGCGGTTTTGCCGACGGCGGATTGCACCTGAATCTCGCGCACCTGATCGAGCGTGTAGGGCACCAAGCCCATCATCGCCTCGTAATCGAAGGCAACCGGGTCCTGCATGAAGGGGGTATAATCGAGCCCCAGCGAAGACAGCATGATCTCCGCCTTGCGGGCCATCACCGCAGCGTAACTGTTGTCCGTCATTTCAGCTCTCCTTGGCATCGCGCATCAGGGCGACCAGATCGTCGCCTGCCGCCAAAAGTTCCGGCACGGCCTGTCCGAAATCATGACCATAAGCCGGGTTCACGGCGATCAGACGGCCCGTCATCTCGCGACCGATGGCCGTACGGATGGTCACCTCGTCGCCGAGAGTGGCCGCTTTGGTGATCAGCCAGCCCTTGGTCCGCATCTCGAGCGGCACCGCACGGGTTTCATCCGGCAGGTTGGCGGGGCGTTGCTCCGGTGTCAGGACGATGCGATGGATTTGCACCCAATCGCCGGCCTGTGCCTGTTCTGTCATGGTCATACTTTCTCTTGCTCCTGAGGTTGAGGGGCGCGGGGGCTGGTCAGAGGCAGGTCGGTCAGATGCACGAGCCCGGGATTGGCGCGATGCAGGTAAGCAACCGCATTGACCGCTGCCGCGGCTGTTCCGGCCCCGCCGCCGATTTCCGGGGACAGCACCATGTCGAGCGTCTGATCGCCGGTGATTACGATCCGGTCGGAGGTTTTCACATCTTCCGCCTCAGGCCGGATCTGTTGCGGATGTTCAAGCCGCAGGACCTCGCGCCCGTCGGCATAGCCGGTGATGCAATGCAGACAGCCCGCCACCTGCCCCGGTGCGATGGTAAGCCAAGGGGTTTCACGGGCGACCCTGCTGAGGATCGGCATGCGCGTTTCTTCGACCCGGTCGATGCGCCAGCCGAGGTGTCCCGCGATCAGTGCGACGGATTGCGCGAAGCCGACATGACCGACCACCGTTCCCGCAGCCAACGCTTTGGTGAATTCCGCCTCGCTCAAACCGACGCCCTGACTTTGCAAGACACTGGGGCCGAAGTCCGACAGGTCGTTGGTGCGAATGGCCCGAATGTGATCGACCCGCCCACAGGGCACGGTCAGCGCCAGAACCAGCATGTCCATGGCAAAGCCGGGATTGACCCCGGTGCCGAGAACACGCCGTCCATGGGCCTTGGCCACCATATCGAGACGCGCCGCCAGATCGGCATCGGCAGCTTCGGGAAAAGTCATTTCCTCAGCAATGGAGATGACATCGTGGCCGTGGCTCAGACAGGTCTCGATCGCACCCGCAACCTGATGCAGGAAAGAGGCGGTGGCCTGAAGCACCACGGCGCCCGAATGGGCCGCGAGCACCGCTTCCGCATCGTCGGAGATCGTCAGTTCCCGTGCCTCCGGCATTTCAAGCAGGTCGTGCAGAGAAGTCCCCTTTTTCGCAGGATCGAGGTCGATGGCCCCCACGATTTGGTGGCCGCGCTCGATGACAAGGCGCGCAATCCTCCGCCCCATGGCCCCGAGGCCATAGAGAATAATGTCTTTTTGCATGGTCAGTCCTTTGTAGAAAACGCCCCGATCAGCCGAGACCAAGCCAATGCGGCAGGCTCAAAGAGAGGGCGGGAAACAGCACGATGAGAAGCAGAACCAGAAGTTCCACGAGCATGAAGGGCAGGATGCCGCGGGCGACCTCCTCGAATTTGACCGAGCCGACGGAAGAAGCGACAAACAGGCAGGCGCCAAGCGGCGGGGTGATCAGCGCGATATTGAGGTTGACCACCATGACGATGGCAAAATGCAGCGGGTCGATCCCCATCTGCACCGCCATCGGATGCAGGATCGGACCGAGGATGATCAGCACGGCGGTCATCTCCATGAACATGCCGATAACCAAAAGCGCCCCGGTGACGATCAGAAGAAACACCACAGGATTGTCGCTGATCCCGCCGAGCATCTGCGCCAACTCGCGCGGCGCGCCTTGCTTGGCCAGCACCCAGCCGAGGATCGAGGCGGCGGCGAGGATGATGAAAATCGACCCCGATGCCCGAACCATTTCGTAGAGCACATCCCAAAGATCGCGCAGCCCGAAGTTGCGATAGACCAGCACCCCAATCAGAAGGGCATAGACCACCGCCACGGCGGCGGCTTCGGTCGGGGTAAACACCCCGCCCAGAATGCCGCCCAGAATGATCAGCGGCATCAGCAGCGGCAGAAGCGCGGCGCGAAACGCCTGCCCCAACGGCGGCACCTCGCGGTCGAGCGTGGCAATCGGAAGGTCGTCGCGCTTCGCGCGCCAGCCGACATAGGCCATCAGTGCCGCCGCCATGACCAACCCCGGCACAATCCCGGCGGCAAACAGCCCGGCAATCGAGACCTGCATGAGAGAGCCGTAAATCACCATGATGATCGAGGGCGGGATGATCGGCCCGATCACCGAAGACGCGGCGGTCAACGCGGCGGCAAAGCGCGGCGAATAGCCCTGTTTCGCCATTGTGGGGATCATCATCCGGCCAATTGCAGCGGTATCAGCCACGGCGGCGCCAGTGAGACCGGCAAAGAACACCGAGACGAGGATATTGACATGCGCCAGCGCCCCGCGCACCCGCCCGACCAACGCATTTGCGAGATCGACCAGACGATCCGTGATCCGAATGCGGTTCATGATGTCGCCCGCAAGAATAAAGAACGGCATGGCCATCAGGGAAAACATGTCGATACCGGAAAACAGCCGCATCGGCACGAGACGCAACAGGCTCGGCCCGTCGGCGAAGGACAGCGCGGCAAGGGCGACGATGCCGATGGCAAACCCCAGAGGCGTTCCCAAGACCACGAGGGCGGCGAAGATCAGAACGAGACTGAGCATCAGAACGCGCCTCCGCCGGGAATATGATTGTCTTCAACGACCTCTGCGTCGAGGAGGTTGAGAAGCGTGTGCAGGACGTGCTGGATCAGGATGGCGACCCCCGCGACCGGCACGGAGAGCATGGGCCAGAACATCGACATGCCGAGACCCGGGGCGGCCTGACGTGCGCCGCGCAAAGCGTTGGCCCAGCCTTCGGTGATCATCACCCAGAGAAACCACGCGATTGCCAAAGCGACGATCAGATCGCCGAAATGCCGGAGCATCGACGGAAGCCGGTTGCGCAGAGCGTCGATCGCGATGTGATCATTATGGCGCAGCGCCACCGAGGCGCCCACCAACCCGATCCAGATCATCAGATATCGTGCCGCCGCCTCGGACCAGACCAGCGGTTCAAACAGGGCGTAGCGAAACACCGTTCCGGCCACCACGACCCCGACCATCGCCGCCCCGGCCAGCACCAAAGGCACCGCGACGACGATATTCACCAGTTTGGACAGCCGCCAAAGCGCTGTCACGATCTGCTGTTTCATCTTGTCTCTCCACCGATCCGTCCCGATCCCGGCGACCTCCACCGGGCGCATCACGCCCGGCGGAGCGCCCGGGTCATTCGCCGTAGATCTCGGCTTCGGCGGTTGCGACAGCTTCGATCAGAGACTGCCCGAGGATGACGGCATCCGCACCGAATTCCGTTTCCATCGTGCCCATCACGGCGGGAACGGCAATCTCGCGGAAGGCGGTCATTTCCTCAGCATTCGGATAATAGACCTCAAGCCCGGCCTCTTTCAGGAACTCGGCGCCGTAGGTGTTGGCCCGCAATGCGATCTTGGCCCCGCGCCCGGCGACCTTGGCGGTCTCGGCGGCGGTGATGAAAATGCGCCGCTGCTCCGGTGTCAGGCTGGCGAGGAAGTCCTCCGATGTCACCCACCAGTCGGCACCGTAGAGGTGGTTCGTCATGGTGGCGTAACCCTGGACCTCCTGAAGATTGCCGATGGCGATGATCGGGATCGGATTGTGCTGGGCATCGACCACGCCGGTTTCGAGCGCCCCGTAAAGCTCGTCCCACGGCACGGGCGTGGCTGCGGCACCGAGCGAATTCATCAGCTCCATATGGCTCGGCACCGACATGGTACGCACCTTGAGCCCGGCCATGTCCTCGGGCGATTTCACCATATGGTCCGAGTTGGTGAAGACATAGAAATCCCCGGCGGTCACCCCCAGAAGATGCAGGCCGGTGGCCTCCGAAATCTGCGCGGTGAGCGCATCGCCGAAGGGACCGTCGAACACCTGTTCGGCGACGATCTCATTGGGGAAGACGAAGGGCAGTTCGATGCCGTTGATCGCCGGGTAGAATTGCGCCAGACCGCCGACGGAGGCGATGTTGACCTGAATGATCCCGGCCTGAGTCAGGTCCATGCGCTCGCGTTGATTGCCAAGGGCACTGGCGGCCTGAATGTCGACGGCCATATCGCCATTCGACATGCTTTCCACCATCTGCTTGAAGACGGTGGCGGACATATGCGCGGCGGACGCGGCGGTGTCGGCCGGTTCTTCATGCGCCAGCGTGATCGTCAGGCTCTGCGCCCAGAGCGGGGTCGCGGCCAGCATCAGCGCCGCAGAAGCGCAAAACGCGCGAAGGGGGGTGGTCATGGAAACTCTCCTGTTGTGTCGGAACGGGTCTTTTGACCCTGTTTGTTTTTCCCCGTGCCTGTTTTCAGACACGCGGTATCGCGTGTGTATCGCGGTCATAACTTCTGACGCCCGGCCACGATGATCTCACACCTGTGCCGTAAGATTTCCTGACCTACGCCTGCACAACAAGCAACGCTTCGGCACACCGGATTGCTGAAATTAGAACGCAGACTCCCGCATGACCTGCGCAAGAATTGTGCAAAACCGTCGGGTCAGCGGTGGCAGATTGCGATGCAGACGCGACACCAATGCGATGCGCGACTGGCTGAGAGGCACGTCGGTGATCGGGCGGGCGACCACAAGCCCGCGGGCTTCTTCTTCTTCGAAACAACATTTCGGCAGGATCGTGATCCCCTGTCCCGTAAGGGCAAATCCCATCAGCCCGTAGACCGAGTCGCATTGCATCGGCGGATCGAGTGTCACATCGGCCCGTGCCCGCAATCCCTGGTCGATCACATCACGGATGCCATAACTGCTGTCTTGCGGGATCGAGATCGGATGATGTGCCAGATCGGCCAGACTGAGCGGGCCGTCGGGCATCCCGAAATCCGGAGCGCTGACGGCATAAAGCGGCGCGGGCACATCCGCCACGACCGTCACATCGCGATGTTTGGGCGGGTCGAAGGCCAGCCCGAGATCGGCTTCGTCGGCAGCCACGGCCCGCATCACCCCGGTGCTGCCCGACCGTGTCACGGTGAGCTTCACGCCTGGGGCTTTCTTGCGAAACGCAGCAATGGCGGGGGTGATCAGACCATTGATCGTGCCCTCGACACAATAGATACGCAACTGCCCGCGCTGGAGATTGCGCAGGGCCTCGATCTCGCCCAAAGCCCAGGATTCATGACGCATCACCTTGCGCGCATGATCGGCAAAAATCTGACCTGCCTCGGTGAGGCGCAACCCGCGCGCATGACGTTCGAACAGCGGCACACCGAGGTCTTCTTCGAGACCGGTAATCTTACGGCTCACGGCGGAGGCGGCGATGTTGAGTTTTTCCGAGGCTTTACGGATCGAGCCTTCGGTCGCGACGGCCAGAAAGCAGTCGAGTTTTGAATCCAGCATGGGACCTCCCGTAAAAACCTGTTGCCTTGCCGCGCGGCTCTATACTACACCGACAGCATTCTGATGTCCGGCCACGATTTTCTCCACCGCAGCAGCGGTACAAGGAAATCGGATATGCCAACCAAGGTTCTTCTCGCGCAATTCATGCACGAGACCAACACATTCTCCCACAGGGAAACGGACACGCCCGCCTTCCGCGGCTTCTATTGTTATGAAGGCGCCACGCTAATCCCGGCATTGCGCGGCACCGCGAATGAAGTCGCAGGCTTTGTCGATGTGGCCGAGGCCGAGGGCTGGGAGCTTGTACCGACGGTGGCGACCTTTGCCACACCGGGTGGTGCAGTGTCGGATCGGGCCTGGTCGGATTTTGCCGGCACCATCCTGCGGATCGCCCAGGAACAAGGCCCGTTCGACGCGGTTCTTTTGTCGCTGCACGGTGCCATGGTACGCGCAGACGGTCGTGATGGCGATGCGCTCTTGTTGCATGAGTTGCGGCAGATCGTTGGGCCGGACTGCCCGATTGCCGTGACGCTCGATCTGCACGCCAATCTTGCGCCGCAGATGGCGAAGGATGCCGAAATCCTGATGTCTTACAAGACGTTTCCTCATGTCGACATGCGCGGCACCGGGGCAAAGGCGGCACGGGCGCTGGCCGAGATTTTGCACGGACAGACCGATCTGCGGACTGTGATCCGCAAACTTCCGATGCTAACCCTGCCCGAAGGCGGGCGCACTGATCGCGAGCCGATGCAAGGCCTGCAAAAACTGGCGCGCAGCTTGGAGGTCGATGCGCCGGAGATTTGCGACATTTCAATCAACGCCGGGTTTTCGCTTGCCGATGTGCCGGAAATCGGGCCATCGGTGACCGTCTGTCATCGCGATGCACCGGAGCGTGCCGCGCGGGTCGCCGAGCAGATTGCCGAGGCAATGTGGCAGGTGCGTGACGAGACCGGAGAACCCATTTTGACACCGACAGAAGCAGCGGAGCTTGCGCGCACGCATGCGGAAAACGCGCCTTTGGTTCTGGCCGATCTGTCGGACAATCCCGGCGATGGCGCCTATGCCGATGCCACAGAAGTGCTCGGTGCACTGATAGAGAAAGGCGGCGACAACATCCTTTTGGGTGCGTTGTGTGATCCCGATGCCGTGGCGCAGGCGCAGCACGCTGGAGTGGGTGCGCAGGTTGCCCTGTCCCTGGGCGGGCATAGCGCCCCCGAATTCGGTGGTGCCCCTCTGAAGGTCACAGCAGAGGTGCGAGCTCTGAGCGACGGCACCTTCATCTGCGACGGGCCCATGTGGAACGGTGTCGCGCAATCCTGCGGTACGGCGGCTCTCTTGCGGATCGAAGACGTGGATGTCTTGGTGTCGAGCATCCCGACCCAGGCCCTCGACATGGGAATCTTCAGGGCACTCGGAGCGGAACCGACCCGCTACCGGGTCGTGGCTTTGAAATCGGTCCAACATTTCCGGGCGGCCTATACACCTTACGCCGCAAGAATTGCCCTTGTCGATGGCGGCGGCCTGGCAAGTCCCCGCAGCGGTCGCAGGACCTATGATCGCATACCACGTCCGATCTACCCTTTGGATGAATGGCGCGGCACAGATTTTACACACTCTGACAAACATACATGATTGGAGATGGCCGGAACCCCAAGCGCCCCGCGGATATATCGCCCCCCCTGTCGGGGGCGACCGGACGAACTCCCACAAAAACTGCATCCACTCAATGGGTGCCATCAGGGAAATCTGACGCAATCGGCTAAAACCGCAGTTCGCAGCCTTATACGCCTCTCCTCACTTCGCGCCTCATTGACAGCTATTGCGACGTCAGGCCACATGACTATCATGCGGCATACATCACAGAAGACTTAGAAACAAAGACCTACGGCGCATGAGCTCGAGCACAGAGATACAAGATCAGATACGCGAAATCGCATGGATGCATTACGTGGGCGGCCTGACACAGGCACAAATCGCTACGCGCCGTGGTTTGAGCAAGATGAAAGTACATCGTTTTGTGCAAACCGCCCATGAACAGGGGCTGGTCAAGATTTTCGTGAACAACGTGCCGACGAATTGCATGGATCTCGAAAGCCGCTTGATCGAGCGTTACGGTCTGTCGAGTTGCACCATCGTGCCGGATGTCAATGAGCTCCAGACCATGGATGTCTCGATGCCCGCCGTCGCCAGCGCCGGAGCGCGTTTCCTGCATGGCCGGCTGGAGAACACGGACCAGATGATCCTTGGCATCGGCTCCGGGCGCACCATGTCCGCGATTGTAAAGGCCATGCCGACAATCAAGCGTAAAAAGGCGGAATTCATTTCCGTCACCGGCGATTTTGCGGCCCTGAGCGATGCCAACCCATTCGAGGTCATTCACGCCCTGATCGACAAGACCGGGGGCAAGGGCTACGCCTTCACGGCGCCCTTGATCGTAGACAGCGAAGCGGACCGCGACCTGTTCCTGCGCCAGCGCAGCATTCGTGAGTCCTTCGAGCGGTTGCGCGACGCGTCCTTGATCATGATCGGTGTCGGCCATGTCGGCCCCGGTTCGTTTTTCCGCTCTTTCGGCCTGATCACCGATGCCGAACAGGGCGACATGATCCGCCAAGGCGTGGTCGCCGATCTGGCGGGCAACCTGATCGACGACACCGGTGCCTTTATCGACAGCGGCATTGCGAAACGCATGCTGGGCATGGAGCGCGACCTGATGCGTAACCGCGAAATAGTCGCCGTCTGCGCCGGGATCGAGAAATGGCAAGCGGCCCGCGCGGCGCTGCGCTCGGGCCTGCTCAATGGATTCATTTCATCGTTTAGCGTGGCCCAGCGCATTCTGGACGCCGAGTAACGGCCACTTTTACGCTTTGGGTTTGAGCTTGGCCTGTTCCAGCGACCAGTATTCCATATCGAACAGATCGCGCTCATTGAGCGGCGTAAAGCGCCCGATCCCTTCAGCGGCCAGAACGATTCGCGCGGTCTGTTCGGCGAGATCGGCGGCCACACCGGCCTCTTTTGCCGTCCGCCCGATACCGACAATCCCAAGCCCCCGGATCAGCGCCACGCGCGGCAGCGGATCGAGCATGGTTTTCGGTTCGTCCGCATGGGCCGCGTTGCGGTTGAAATAGGCCTCGTACCACGCGGCGAAATCCTTGATCGCTTCGCGCCAGTCTTCGACGCCGAATGTCGCCTCGCCGATGACCGGACGGGGTTTGATGCGGATGACGTGATCCGGTGTCGCGGTGCCCCGCCCGGTGATCTCCGCCAGTCCTTCCAAGGCCAGAAAGCAGTCATTTGCCTCGCTGAGGCGCAAGTCTAGCGCCAGGTTTTCCGCGAAAAGCCCCCATTCCCTCAAAGCGATGCGCAGTGCCGCAACCGCAGTATGAGCCTCAGGGTCCAGCGCTTTGGTGCCGACTTCCTCGGGCATCAAAGCTGCCCCTTTCGTGGCGAGATAGTCTTCGCACATCGTCGTGTAGCGCAGGATGCGCTCATATGAGGTGCGGGCATCGTCGCCAAAGGAGAACAGGCCGTGGTTCACCAGAAACTGCCCGGACGTGCCCGCGCCCTGTTCCGCATGGATTCGGTCTGCCGCGTGCGAGAGTTTGAAGCCCGGCATGACATAGGGCACGATGCTCAGCTCATCGCCAAAAATCTCGCGGGCGATCTCCGCAGCGTTGGGCTGGTTGGCAATCGCCAGCGCCGCACAGGAATGGGTGTGATCGACAAATTTCGCGGGCAGGAACGCGTGCAACAGCGCCTCCACCGACGGATTCGGCCCGCTTTGGTCCAACATCTCGCGGCGCAGAAAGGCGACCATTTCTTCGTCTGACATCGTCGCCGTCTTGCGTGCTTCCAAAAGCGGATCGAGCCACATCGCGGGCAGGCCCGGCCCCTCGATGGTCGCCAGATCCCAGCCGGAGCCCTTCACGTGGATGACATCGTGCTCGATGCCGTTCTTGTCGCGCCGCCGGGTCTTGACCGACGTGTTGCCCCCACCATGCAGCACCAGATCCGGCTCCTGCCCGATCAGCTGCGATGTGTAGACCCGCATCGCAAGATCCTGTTCCGCCGGATCATCCCCCGCCGCGCGACGCAAACGCTCCGCTTCCGCTTCGTCCCAAAGAGACTTCATAATCACATGTCCTTTTCCATAATTACTGTTTCACACGCGCCCCCGCCGGACGCCAGATCGGCTCCAACCCGGAGGCCTCACCAAGATCGCGCAGGCCATCAGTCACCTCAGACCAACGCGCTTTCAACGGCGCATAGAGCGCCATGTTGTCCGGATCGGGCACCACGCGGCGTTCGATCGGGCTGGCCATTGCCGCGACCGCCTCGTCCAGCGTCGCAAACAGTCCCGCCCCAACAGCCGCCAACATGGCGCACCCCAGCGCGGTGGTTTCCTTAACCACCGGGATCTCAATGTCCCGACCCGTCACATCCGCAATGATCTGCGGCCAAAGCCTGCCCTGACTCGATCCACCCGTGAATTGCAGCGTGTCGTAGCACTGCCCCGACAGAGCTTCGAGCGTCTCAAGGTGGTGATTGGCCAGGAAGGCCCCCGCCTCCATGACAGAGCGCGCCACCTGTCCAAGCGCCAGTCCCGGCGCGTTCAGATCGAGGCCCAGAAAACTCAGCGGCGGCTGTTTCCACGCATCCGACTGCATCGGACAGGCCGTGGCGGCAATCGCCCCAGCGGAGCCCGCAGGCGTGTCTTGCGCCAGCTTTTCGATCAGATCGAAGGCGTCAACCTCGCCGCCAGAAAGCTTTAACAAAGGCTCAAAGAACGCATCCCGAACCCAGCGCAGCGCAAAGCCGCTCAGAAATCCGATCCCTTCGACCATCCATTCTCCCGGGCGCGCATGGCACAGCGTGCGCGGCCCAAAAGCCGGATCGACCAGCGGCTGATCCGACAGGATCGTCATTTGCCAAAAGCTTCCGCCCACCAAAGTCGCCTGACCGGCCCGACGGCCCAGCCCCAGAAGTGCAAGCTGCGTGTCGCCGCCGCCCGCGACCACCGGCGTACCGGGGGCCAAACCACAACGCGCGGCGGCCTCTGCGGTGACTTCACCAATCTTGGTCCCGGCTTCGACCACCGGCGGCACGATCTCTGACGAGAGCCCGATCAATTCGAGCAATTCTTCGGACCAGCCGCGCTGAGAGAGATCGAAAAGCGCACTCGACGAGCCCGCCGTGGGTTCGGTCACATAAGCGCCGGTCAGCCGGGTCGCCATCCAGTCGGAAATCATCCCGAGGCGATGCACACGCGCGAACACATCAGGTCGATTGTCACGCAGCCAATGCAACCGCGCAGGCGCCGTGATCGACACCCAATCGCCACCGCGCCGGTAAATCTCATCCGAAATGCCCGCTTCGGTCAGTGCCTCGGCCTGAACCTGCGCGCGCCCGTCGACATTCGGACAGGCCCAAAGCACCTCGTCCGTATCGTCGTAAAGCACGATCCCCTCACGCATCGAGGTCGTTGACACGGCGGCGATCTCCCCGGCGGAGATTTCAGCGGCGACGATGGATCGGGCAATCACCCGGTCAATCAGTTCGCCATTTGGCCCGGTTGTGAAATCCAGACCACCGGGGACACCCTCCACCGCCGGATGCACCCATTCTTCCTGAGCACTTCCGACAATCTCACCTCGCGTATTGTAAATAATCGCGCGCCCGCTGCCTGTGCCGGCATCGACCGCCATCACATAGGCTGTCTTCATAATGTCCTCCCTGACGATGCCTCCCCGCACCGCCTCGCATTCTGCCTCAGCTACAAGGGTTTTTGAGTTTTTCCCCTTTCAGAAAGCGCGCCAGATCTTCTGCGATCTGTTCGGCGGCGAATGTCGCCACGCGGCGCGATGCACCGGCAATATGAGGGGTCAGGGTGACATTGGGCAATCGCAACAATTCATCGTCGTTTTTAGGCGGCTCCACCTCGAAGGTATCAAGCGCCGCGCCGCCGAGATGTCCGCTGACCAAAGCCTCGCAAAGCGCCGGTTGATCGACCAATTCACCCCGCGCCGAGTTCACCAGAACCGCGCCTTTTTTCATCTTCGCGATCCGCTCCGCCGAGATGATACCCGTCGTCTCTGGCGTCACCCGCGCATGCAGGCTCAGAATATCGGATTGCGCAATCAGATCGTCGATTTCGACCTGTTCGACGCCGTCAATGGCATCCTGCACGGTCAGTTTCGCATAGGGATCGCAGATCAAGATCCGGCAGCCGAAGGGTTTGAGCAGACGCACCACCCGCTGTCCGATATGGCTGTACCCCAAAAGTCCGACGGTCAGATCCGACAACTCGTCGCCGGTGCGGTCGTAACGGTAGAGATCGCCACGCCAGATGCCTTGAGACAGCCCGGCATGGCCCACGGTGATGCGCCGGACATTGGCAAGAATTGCGCCGACGGTGAATTCCGCCACTGCGGAGGCATTGCGCCCCGGAACATTGCACACGGTCACATTGCGGGCGCGGGCCGCCTCCATGTTTACATTGGTCGGCCCGCCGCGCGAAACGCCGATGAATTTGAGGCGCGGCGCTTTTTCCAAAAGCTCTGCGGTCACAGGCGCCAGATGCGTCACCAGAACTTCGGCCTCCGCCAACATGGCTTCGAGGTCCTTGGGGTTGCCGCTGTATTCCTTGATTTCCGTCCCCGCCGGCCCGTCATACGCGAAGAACGGCACCTCCGGCCATTGCAAATCGCGCGTGACCACTTCGCACCCCGCGCCAATCGCATCGCGCACCGCAGTCTCAAAAACCGCCGAAGTGATGAATTGATCGCCGATGGCCGCAATCTTGAGTTTTTCCATGTCGTCCTCCCATTCCACGCATCCGCGTTTTGTTATAAATAACTTTACTGATATTTATAACATGTCAAGCTCATTTATGCGCCTGCCGGTCCGGGAAAAAGCCGGGCCCAGCCCAAAGGGAGGACAATATGAACACCAAAATGCAGACAAAAATCGAAGCGGACAGTCGTGCGCCGCTTCAGAATATTTCCGTCTTCGCCAACCCTCTCACCAATGATCGCGGCGAAGTCCCCGATTACGACGGGTGCTCGGCGCTCGGCGCTCGGCGCTCGGCGCTCGGCGCTCGGCGCTCGGCGCTCGAAAGCGAAGCCGCGCTCAGGGCCGCGCGCAACCTTGTCTCCACGGTGCCCTCGGCCCTACCGACATCGGAGGACACAGACCGCCACGCGGACGGCCCCCTGAACGCGCATCCCGCCACGAGACAGCAGAAAGCCCCCGCAATCGCGGAAGCATTCTGTTGCGCCCGTATCCGTTCACGCAGGGTATGTGCGGATCGGCTTCAGGTCGATGGCGTGGCCGGTGCCGGATTCGAGGATCACCTTCAGTTGCGGCTCGCTGTCGAGGTAATAGAACTCGATGGTCTCGCCGATGCGCCCGCCCATGAGCATCTTTGCGCCCGCCGCATCCATGTCCTTCTTGAACTGATCGGCGGCATCTTGGCCGTGTTTCATCACGGCGACATGGTGCAGGCCCTCGCCATGTTCTTCGAGCCATTCCTTGTAGATCGAGTCGCCCTCAAGCGGCTGGATCAGCTCGTAACACATGTCACCCACCATCACCTCGGCGCAAAGCATCGAATAGGTGGCAGGCTTGCCGTGCAGATGGGTGTCATGCAGCACGGGAGCAGTGTGTTCGTAAACATTCCACGGCCCCCAGCCCAGAAGCTGGTGATACATTTTCATCGTCGCATCGAGATCGCGCACGACGACACCGATCTGAGTGATTTTGGTTTCCTCGGACATTCCTATCTCCTCCTTTGGAATAAATTTGCGGGCGGGGGATTACCCCCGGCCCATTTTGCGTGTGATGGCGTCGAGAGCGACGGCGATCACCACGATCGCACCCGTAACCACCTGTTGCAGGTAGACGTCGACACCGCCCAGCACGATCACATTGCCGATCACAGCAATGATCGCCGCCCCCAGAAGTGCGCCCCAGATCGTGCCAATGCCGCCCGTGGTGGCGATCCCGCCGATGACAGGCGCGGCAATCGACGGCAAAAGCCAGGATTGCCCCATCGAGGCCTGCGCCGACACAAGGCGAAAGCACAACAACATGCCTGCCAGCCCGGCCAGCGCGCCTGCTACGGCATAGGCGGTGATGCGGACACGTTGTTCGTGGATGCCGATGATCTTGGCGGCCTCGCGACTGTTGCCCACGGCATAGAGACGCCGCCCGTAGACCGTTTTCGTGGTCAGAAACAGGATCACCAGAAACACGCCCGCCATGATATAGACCGGCACCGGCACCCCCATGAGCGTGCCGCCGCCCAGAACCGTCACCTCTTTCGGCAGGCCCACGATGGTGCGGCCCTTGGTGATCCAGAGGTTGAGACCCGAATAGACACTGAGCATGCCGATGGTCACCACCAGTGAGTTCAGGTTGAACATGGTGATGATCGTACCATTGATAGCGCCCGCAATGGCCCCGACCGCCAGCCCCGCCGAAATGGCGAGCGCCGGATCGAGCTGCGCATCGACCAGAAGTTTGGTGCAGACGATGCCGCACAGCCCCGCGATTGCGCCAATGGAAACGTCGATGTCGCCGAGCAAAAGCAACATACCCTGCGCGATGGCTACAATGCCGATAAAGGCAAGATCGCGGGAAATGATCGTCATATTGTAGCTCGTCAGGAACTGCGGCGCGACCAAAGACGCGACCACACAGATCACCACAAAAGCGATCAGAACCCCGACGATCTGGCCGCCGTCTTTCAGATTGAAACCCCGTCTCTGCGTCATGTTCACCAGCCCGTCAGACATGGGCTTCCTCCCTGTTTGCGGTCGTCGCATCAAAGGCGCCGCCCGTATTGATAATCGAGGACAGCAAGCGTTCCTCGCTCAAATTCTCTGCCGCAATTTCCGCGTTGATCCGCCCGTCATAGAGGCTCAGAACCCGGTTGCTGCATTTCAAAAGCTCTTCGATTTCCGAGGAGATCAGCACCACGGCGATCTGTTGCTCCTCAGCCACCCGTTGCATCAGGCGGTAGATCTCGTCCTTGGCGTTGACGTCGATGCCGCGCGTCGGTTCGTCGAAAATCATCACCCGCGGGTTGGCCATAAGGCCGCGCCCGATCAGCACCTTTTGCTGATTGCCGCCGCTGAGGTTCATGATCTTTGTGTCAGCCGAGGCGGTTTTGACCCGATAGTCGCCGATGATCTTGGCGGCGGCTTGCGCCTCACGCGCGTCCGACACCACCCCCAGCCGCGCCACGTCGCGCAGCAAGCCTGCGCCGACGTTCTGACGCACCGACATATGCGGGAAAATCCCATGTGCCTTGCGTTCCTCAGAGAGATACATCACCCCCTTGGAAATCGCCCGCGCCGGTTTGTTGAACACCCATGGCTCACCGTCGAACCACGCCTGCCCCGCTGTCGGTTTGCGCATCCCGAAGAGCGTTTGCAGAACTTCGGAACGCCCGGCGCCCACCAGCCCGGCAAAGCCGAGGATTTCACCCGCGTGAAGATCGAAAGAAACCTCTTCGAAGCCGTCGCCAGCCAGCCCCTCGACGCGGAACACACGGTCGCCACGCGGGATACTCGGACGGTAGAGCGTGCTCAGGTCCATCTCCTTGCCGGTCATCTTCGAGACGATCCAGGCCTCGGAGACCTCCTCGCCATCGGAGTTACCCACAACACAGCCGTTGCGCAGCACGGAGACCACGGAATGCAGCCGCATCACCTCGTCGAGTCGATGGGTGATGAAGACAATCGCCGTGCCGCGCGCCTGCAACTCTTCGACAATCGCAAAGAGCCGTTCGATTTCTGTCGCGGTCAAAGAGGCGGTCGGCTCATCGAGGATGAGAATATCGGATCGGCGGCTCGCCAGCGCGCGGGCGATTTGCAAAAGCTGCTTTTCGGCCACCGAAATGTCGCGCACCATGTCATCCGGCGCACAGGTCATCTTCAGGTCCTTAAGAAAGGGCTGTGCCGCCTTCTCAAGCGTCTTGCGCCGAAACAGCGCGCCATTTTCCAGCGGCAGGAACATGTTTTCCGCCACGGTCATATGGTCGAACAGATTCAGTTCCTGAGGCACATAGCCAATCGCCGGAGGTGCCTCCCCATCGTGGTGCAAATCGCCCTCATCGGGACGGTAGATACCGGTCAGCACCTTGACCAGCGTGCTTTTCCCTGCACCGTTCTCGCCAACGATGCAATGCACTTCGCCGCGTTCGAACCGCAAGTCCACCGCATCAAGCGCCACCACGCCGGGAAAGCGTTTGGTGATGCCACGGGCTTCCAAAAGACTCATGTCGCGTCTCCCTGAGATTGGCCTGAGAGTGAGACCGGGGCATCGCAGAGATGCGCCCGGTCGGTGTCATGTCCGAAAATCGGATTTCAGAAGCCGTCGATATTGCCGTTCGCCACCATGTCGGGCGTCATGTAACCGATGCCCGTGTCGATCCAGGACGGCGTTTCCACGCCCATGTTCTGAAGCATCAGCGCCACGGTGGACCATTCGCCGATCATACGAGGGCGGGTGGCAATCGAGAGATCGAGCACCCCGTCACGCATCAGCTCCTGAAGCTGCGGCACATCGTCGATGCCGACGAATTGCACCTCGCCGACACGCCCCGCTTCGCGCAGCGCCAATCCGACGCCAACAGGACCGGCGGCATCCACCACAGCGATGGCATCGAGATCGGCATTGGCCGCCAACATGCGCGAGGCTTCGGTCTGGGCCTTTTGCACATCGTCATAATCGAAGCCCTCATCGACAATCTCGACATCCGGGTATTGCGCAAACAGATCCTTGAGCGCGTCATAGCGGTCCGCATGGGCGGAGTTGGTCGGCACACCGTGCAGGATCGCGATCTTGCCTTTGTTGTCGATGCGCTTCAAAAGCTCCTCGCCCAAAATCCGCCCCTGATCGTAGAAGTCGTTGGAAATATAGGTGAATTGCGAGCCCTGCGGCGCGGTCGACACGAAAAGCACAACCGGGATGCCGCGATCACGGGCCTCATTGAGGATCGGCATGCTGGCGTTCACGTCGATGGCGTCGATGGCGATGCCGTCGGGTTTCGTCGCGATGGCGCGTTCCAAAAGCGTGTTCTGTTCGACCAGATCGGCCTGCGCTGGGGCCTGATAGTCGATGGTGATCTTGGTGCCGAGCTGGGCGCTCAGCTGCTCCGCCGAATCCGCCGCCGCGTCGTGAACGATGTCGAACCAGGCCTGCGCCAGAATCGGGATCATCACGAAGCGGTATTCGTCCTTGATCTCAGGGGCTGCGTCCTGAGCCGACACACCCGTTGCGCCCAGCGATGCGCCAAACACAATGCTACAGGCCGCGACCGACAGGCCGCGCATAAGTTTTCTCATAGTTTCCTCCCATGACGGGCATGCCTCCAGGCATGCTCCACAAAAAGCCCCTCTCCTCCAGAAGGACCACTCCAAACCCGCGCCCTTCATGCGCGTTCCCCACCAGGGCTCCTCTCCCAGGTCACTGACCTGATGTTATTTATTTCACAAATGTTATTTATATAACTCGACCTGTCAAGGAACATTCTTCTCTTCATCGCCGACCGCCCTGCCGCATCAGCTTTTAAGAGACATGCCGTCCCTACGCCCCTTGGTGACCGTGGAACAAAGGGGCAGGCCTGCGCGCAGAGAACCATTCTTTGCAATTCAGCCCGCCCCTCGGAGGATCAGGCAATGATCGGGTCGGAATGGTCTATCTGTTCCGCGCGTCACCAACCTATCTAACCTTCAACGCAGACGCGCCTGTTTGCGCGCGGATTTTGAAAGGACACACGATGGAACTCACTCAGAACTGGGACAAGACTTTCCCGAAGAGCAACAAGGTCGACCACAGGAAGGTGACCTTCACGAACCGTTACGGCATCACCCTGGCGGGCGATCTCTATACCCCCAAGACCGAAGGCCCCTTTGCGGCCATCGCCATCAGCGGCCCCTTTGGTGCGATCAAGGAACAATCGTCGGGCCTGCATGCCCAGGTGCTGGCCGAGCGCGGATTCGTCACTCTGGCGTTCGATGCATCCTATACCGGTGAAAGCGGTGGCGAACCCCGCAATCTGGCCTCGCCCGAAATCAACACCGAGGATTTCAGCGCCGCCGTCGATTATCTGGGGCTGCTGCCCGACGTGGATCGCGAACGCATCGGCATTCTGGGCATCTGCGGCTTCGGTGGCATGGGGCTGAACGCTGCCGCAGGCGACACCCGTATCAAGGCGGTCGCCGCCACCACGATGTACGACATCAGCCGCATGATGTCGCAAGGCTACTTCGACAGCACCACGAAGGACCAGCGCATCGAAGGCCGCAAGGCGCTGAACGACCTCCGCTGGGCAGATGCAGAGTCTGGCACCGCCGCCTACGGTCCGACCGCGCTGCAGAATCTTCCGGAGGACGCCCCGCAATTCGTGAAGGAATACGCGGCCTATTACACCGACGAAAACCGTGGCTTTCATCCCCGTTCGGTCAACTCCAACGGGTCCTGGACGCTGACCACGCCGCTGTCCTTCATGAACATGCCGCTGCTGACCTACATCGACGAGATCGCACCGCGCCCCGTCCTGCTGGTCCATGGTTCGGCCGCACACTCGCTCTACTTCAGCGAGACCGCCTATGCCAATGCGGCAGACCCCAAGGAGTTGTTCATCGTCGAGGATGCGACGCACACCGACCTCTACGATCAGATGGACAAGATCCCCTTCGACAAGTTCACCCGTTTTTTCACTGAGAACCTGTGATAAACTGGCCGGGCCGCCTCCGGGTGGTCCGGCTTCACGATTTGGAACCATTCACATGAGCCACCGCGAGCCCCAGTTCGGACAGGCGCCGCATAGCAGGCTGGCCCGGATGATCCAAGTGTGGTGTGGCACGTCGGAGGACGTCTCCACCCCGATCGACGGGCTGAGTTTCTTCCGGCGCACCCGACCGACCGAGCCGGATCTCTGTCTGGTCGAGCCTGCGCTGCTTGTCGTGGCACAGGGTGCAAAGCAGATGGTCGTCGGTGGCGCGCCGCATCGCTACGACCCTTCGGGCTTTCTCATCACATCTCTGGAAATTCCCGGACAGACACAGATCATCGAGGCCAGCCCGGACGCACCCTGTCTGGGCATCGTGATGAAACTCAACCAACGGATGCTGGCCGAAATGGTGGCCAGCAACGTGATCCCGCCCAGCGAGCGGGCAGACCGCCGCAGCGTCGCGGTGGGGACTGTGACACCTGAGCTGATCTCGCCGCTCGAACGGCTGGTCGCACTGCTCGACGAACCGGACGCGATCCCTGTGCTTGCCCCCTTGATCCTGCAGGAGATCCACTATCGCCTCTTGCTGAGCGATCAGGGAGCCCGCATGTGGTCGTTCGTGGCCGCCGGCAATCCGAACCAGCGGATCCTGTCGCTGCTGAACTGGATGAAGGAGAACTATGCCGAGCCGCTCCGTGTGGAGCATCTGGCTGAGCGCGCGCAGATGAGTGCCTCGACCTTCTACCAGCATTTCCGCGACCTGACGACCATGAGCCCCCTCAAATACCAGAAGTGGCTCCGTCTCAACGAAGCGCGACAGTTGATGCTGAATGATCACCTGGATGCAGCCACCGCATCCTACCGTGTCGGCTACGAGAGCCCGTCGCAGTTCAGCCGGGAATACGCCCGGCTTTTCGGCAATCCGCCCAAACGTGATATTGATCAGTTGCGACTTGCTGTTGCGCAGTAGCGCGAACTTTCGTTCGGGGCGATCTGGCAAGACCATACACCCCGAACCGGCCTTTTGTCGGGAAAGCCTTGAATGCCCGAGAGGCCCCGGAGAACTGACCTTTGGCTCAGAACGCTATCTTCATTTCCAGGCTCGATTTACTGGCTCGCACAGAAACATCCCCAAACGTCGCACAATCTGTCCCCGCATGGGGCGCGTATCAATTCCGATCGCTCCGTTCCTCAGTCGACAAAGTCGTACCGTCACGGTTTCAAACAGCGATGCTTGAGACGAAGATAATAGCTTTCGAGCATGGCCGGAGGTTCGACGCCGATCCTGTCTTTCCATGAGATGAGATAATACGCAGCCGCATCCGCTATGGAAAACCCGCCAAAGAGATGATCCTTATCGCCAAGTTGCCTGGCCAGCATTGCGAATCCCGTCTGTACGACCTCTTGCCCATGGCGTCTCAGTTCCATTTGAGCCGCCGCGTCGGACACGAATTTCTGTGGCATCATGGCGAAGACAGAGCCGCGCATGTGAAGGCCAGAGACGATATGTTCGGTCAAGGCCATCACCGCGACCTCTTCTGCCAGACCCGCAGGCAAAAGCCGGGCCTCCGGGTAGGTTTTGGCGAGCCAATAGGCGATGACGGGCCATTCGGTGAGCACCGTCCCATCGGGCAACATGAGCGCGGGAACCTTGCCCTTCGGATTGAGCGCAAGATAGGTTGCATCGCGATGCGCGCCTGTCTTGAGATCCGTGGGCATCACTTCGTATGAAGCGCCACAAGCCTCGAGCAAAAGAAGAATTCCCTCGGAGCACGATCCGGGTGAGTGATAGAATTTCATGAAGGCCTCCTGTGTCGCCATCAGAGCAGAACAACCGCGGGCGTGCAGCCTTTGCGCAACGCGCGTCCACGATACGGACATCTGAGAGAATATGTTTGGACCTCTGCGGCTTCCAAGGCTTTCTCGCGTGAAAAGGGAAGACCATATGACCAGCACCGATCCAGATACGATCTCTCCGCTCACAGATGGAAACTGGCCGGACGAGATTGCCGATTTGCGCGAAGGGTTCGCGGGGGCTCTGAATGTCTATCGCACCATGGCGCATCACCCGGAGTTGCTGCGCGCCTGGGCGCCTTTGCGTCAGCATATCGTCAAGGACAGCACGCTTGGGGCCCAGAATTCGGAAATCGTGATCCTGCGCACCGGGGTGCGGCTTGGCTCGTCCTATGAATGGGCGCACCACGTGTCGCGCGCGCGGGCGCTTGGCATGGACGACGACAGGATCAAGGCGGTTCTTGCCACGCCCGAAGGTGATGATGCGTTGTTGGCCCAGGCGGTCGATGCGATCATCGACCATCAAAAGCTTCCCGCAGCGCTGGAGCGGCGCCTTGCGGAGGTCTTCGGTCAGAAGGCCGTGTTCGACATCATCGCCACGGTCGGGTTCTACACGGTACTGGGCACGATCCTGATGACCTACGACGTACCCGTCGACGACAAGATCGCGGCCGAGATCGAGGCAAACCCGCTCTGAAGCCTTAATCCGGCAGCGACGCCGAGATCTTGTCGGCAATCTCCTGCAATGCGGTGCCGTAGTCATCTATCGCACGTCGCGTGGTCATGGCGCTGCGAATCCAGATCAGGGAAATACAGCCCAGAACAACGCCCCGCGACAGGATCGGCACGGCGATGGAGGCGGTCTCCAGCCGGAATTCGCCACTGTCGCGCACAGCAAAGCCACGGGCGCGGGTCTCCTCCAGCAAATGCGACAACATCGGTTCCTCGAGATAGGGCCGGTCTTCCTCGACATTGAGGCGACGCAGATGATCGAGGATCAGGTTGCGTTCCTGCTCCGGGCAAAAGGCCATATAGGCCCGCCCGGCAGAGGTGCGCAGCACCGGCATGCGAAACCCGGTCATGCCCCGGTCGATGGACAAAGGCGAGCGGCCGTGGGTCGTCTCCTGAACCACCATGGCGGCGTTGTTGTAGACGCTGAGATCGAGCGGCCAGACCACGCGTTTGGCATATTCGCCAAAGATCGGACCCGCCGCCTGGGTGATCTCAGAAGTCAGGGCAGAACCATCGCCCAAGGCGGCGGCAAACCGGGTGACGCGGACATAGTTCGAGGTCGCGGAAAAGGCGACGTAACCCAGTTCCTCAAGCGTTTCCAGCAGCCGGTAAACGGTGGGGCGCGGGATGCCGAGCGCCTTGGCAATCTCGCCCGGGCGCGCTTCGCCAACCTTGTTGACATAGCGCAAAATGGTCAGGCCCCGCGCGAGAGATCGCACGGAACCTTGAGATAATTTCGGCGGGGCTGTTTCGTTGGTCATGGGACAACCATTTCACAGCGCCCGCCAAAGCGCCAGAAGCCGATGTCAGACTTCGGCCTTCACCGGGTTCGACAGCACGCCGACACCGGAGACCTCGACCTCGCAGACATCGCCGTCTTTCATGAACAGCGGCGGATTGCGGCGCGCGCCAACCCCACCCGGCGTGCCGGAGACGATCACGTCACCGGGCAGAAGCGGCAGGATCGTGGAGCAATAGGCGATCAGACGCGGAATCGAGCACACCAGCATGTCAAGCGTGGTGTCCTGAACCGTTTCGCCGTTGAGGCGGGTTTGCAGGCGCATCTTGGTGTGATCCCCAATCGTCTTCGAGATCTCGTCGGCGGTGGTCATCCAAGGACCAAAGGCGCCGGTGCCGGCAAAGGTCTTGCCCGGCATGAACTGATGCGTGTGCTTCTGCCAGTCGCGCACGGAACCGTCATTGTAACAGGCGTAGCCCGCGACATAATCCATCGCGTCCGCTTCGGAAATGCGGCGGCCCTCCTTGCCGATGATCACGGCAACTTCGCCCTCATAGTCGAACATGTCGGACTCGAGCGGCTTGATCAGCGCTTCGTTGTGGCCGATCTGAGAGCCCTGATAACGGGCGAAGAGCACAGGATTCGGGGTCTCTTCGCGTCCGGTTTCCTCGATATGCGCATGGTAGTTCAGACCGACGCAGATGATCTTGTCCGGGTTCGGAATAACCGGATCGTGCTTCACGTCGTCAAAGGCGTAATCGGCATCGGCGGACACAAATTTCTCAGCCGCCGCCATATCGCCCGTGGCAAGGAAGTCGCGAAGCGTCGGCGCGTCGAAGCGTTTGCCGAGATCGACGATTCCAGAGTCGTTGACGAGGCCGTAGGAGGACACACCGTCTTTGGTGAAAGAGCAAAGTTTCATGATTAAGCCATTTCCGGTTGTTGCGTTTCAGAAGAAGGTTGAAGCGGATTGGGGAGGATGCGAGCGATCAGCGCCTCAAGCTCCGCTTTTGTATCGGCCCCGCCCAGAGTGTGGCGGTCGGGACGCAGAACGGTGGCCCTTGCCCCAAGACGGGCGAGGTGATCGGCGGCGTTCGAGTTGTCGGAGGTCACAAGCCCCACGCCATCCGGGAGCGTCAGCCCCTCGGCCAGATCGGCTTCGGCCACGACGACGAAAGCGTGCGGGAAGACATCGTCCATCCGTGCGCCATCGCTCATCCGCGGCTGACCGAAAAGACGCCCGGCCTTGTTGCTGCCATCGCCAAGCCCCGGCCCGATCGGCGGCGCGATGCTTTCCATGCGAGCCGAACCATCGGCGGAGGGCAGAGCGGCGCGCAACGCCTCTTCGGTGCCGACCGTGTTGATCAGCCCGCCGAGCCGCACGGCGGTCTTGATGTATTCGGCGGCATTGGGTTTGCGCTCGCTCTCATAGGTGTCGAGCAGTTTCTCTGCCGCCGCGCCCGTGACCAGACCTTTGCAGATCAGCGCGAGTTTCCAATAAAGATTCACCACATCGCGGGTGCCCGCGCACATGCCCTGGCCCATGAAGGGCGGGGTCTGGTGACAGGCATCGCCCGCCAGAAACAGCCGCCCTTCGCGCCAATCCTTGGCGACGAGCGAATGGAAGGTGTAGACGGCGGTGCGCTCCAGCTCGGCCTCGTCGGGTTTGAGCCAGTCCGAGAGCAATTCCCAAACGCGTTCCGGCTTGGCGATCTCATGGCTTGCCTCTTCCGGCAGCACGGTGATCTCCCACCGCCGCCGCATCCCGGGCGTGCGCACGTAGGTCGCGGGACGTTCCGGCACGCAATACTGGATCGAGTGATCGCCCAGTTCCGGCTTGTCCTCATTGAGGATCACATCGACCACGAGCCAGCGTTCGTGAAATCCGTAATCCTCCATATCGCTTTCGATATACCGCCGCACCAAGGAGCGCGCGCCATCGCAACCGACGACATATTTGGCGGTGACGTGATGCACCTTGCCCTTGGTCATGTCCTCGTAGCGCAACTCGACCTTGTCGCCTTGGTCGTCGATGTTGAACACCTCGCAGCGCGACCGCACGGTCACCTCCGGGCGATCCGCCATACGGTCCCGCAAAAGCTCTTCGAGGTCAGGTTGGTGGAAGCGGTAGTTCGCATTCCACGCCTGCGGCCCTTCGCCTTGCGGACGCGGCCAGTCGAGGAGCATCTTGCCGTCCCGGTCGACGAATTGCATGCCGGGGTGGCGATGGGTCTTCGGCGCCATCTCGTCAGCGATGCCGATCCATTGGAAAGCCCGCATGACTTCGGCGTCGAAATGCACCGCGCGTGGCAGGTGATAATGGGCGCTCTCGCGTTCCAGCACGAGGGTTTTCACCCCGCAGGCCCCCAACAGATGTGCCAGCGTGGCGCCCGCAGGCCCGTAGCCCACGATAGCGACGTCAAAATGCTCCATTTATGTTCTCCCTGCTGCGTTCTTTTTGGCAAGTTCACCGTAGAGCCACGGACATTCCGCGATCGGCGGGCTGCGACGGCCGCGTTCAGCGGCGTCGAGGCGCATATCGCGCAGACGTTTGCGCCCGCCTTCTTCGGTGAGATAAAGTCGCTCATGCCCCCAGAAGCTCGGCCCGTCATGGGTTTGATGCGGTTCCCATGTTTCCGGGTCGATCAGCCGTCCGCCCCAGCCGTTTTCAACAAAGAAACCCGACGGCGAATGGGCGTAATAGGACGTCATGTAATCGTTGGTGTGCCGCCCGAGCGTATAGGCGACGCGGCCCTCATCCATCTGGGCGAGGTCATAGCCCTGCCCCAGATCGTCGAGGTTCTGGAATTCGACCATGAAGTGGTGAAAGCCCAACTGACCGGAGCCGACCATGGCAAAGGAATGGTGCCGGTCGTTCAGGTGGAAGAAGTAGAGGCCATAGGGTTCGAGACCGTAATCAGACACATGAAAGTCCAAGAGATCGCGGTAAAACGGCATCATCACGTCGATGTCTTTGACGTGCAAAACCGCATGCCCCATGCCCAAGGGGCCTGTGTTGAACCCATCAATCGGACGGCCCGGCACGAAGGGATCGGAAGCGATCATCGGATTGTAGAACAGCTCAACCCGGTTTCCGCCCGGGTCCTCGAACCAGATCAGCCCCTCGACAAAACGCCGGTCACACAGCTCTTTCGAACCCAGCGTGACCTTGACGCCAGCGGCGTCCAAGCGCCCGGCGTAGAGTTGCAGATCGTCTTTGGCCGCCACTTCAAAGCCCAGAAACGCCAGCGTTTCGCCGGGTTCATCGGACACCAGAAGTCGCTGCATCTTGTCGTCCATGCGGAAGGCAACAGCCTTGCCGCCGCGGTCGATCTTCTGCATGCCCAGCAGCTTGCCGGCAAAATCGGACCAGTCGTCGAGCTTGTCGGAGCGCACACCGAGATAGCCCAGAGCAATGATCGCCATGGTTGTCTCCATTGGTTGAAATCGGAATGCCTCAGTTTAGGGGATCTGCTCCCTGACCCCGAGGCGGGATCCCTGTCCGTCCGAAGAGCGGACAGGGCCTGTGATGTTCAGTGCCCGGCAACCTCATGGGCGCGGTCCAGCGCCGCCTGCGCCGCCGCCGGGTCCGGTTGCTCGGACACCCAAAGTGCGGGCGCTGCGGCAAAAGCTTCGGCCCAGGCGGCCATGCCCGCGGCGTCCGGGTCGATGAAGGTCACCTTGTCGTCTTCGCGGAAGGCCGCTTCGATCTCTGCATCGGTCTGATCGACGACAGAGGCGATCCATTCCGCAGTCGCGCGACCGGACATCTCGTCGATCACCGCCTTGTCCGCATCCGACAGGCTGTCATAGGTCCGCTTGTTCATCAGGATGGACATGGGCGAGGACATGAAGCCCGTTGTCGAAACATAGGGTGCAACCTCATTGAGACGGAAAGTGCGATAGGCATCCATCACCCAAACCGCGCCGGACACGACGCCGCGCTCCAGATTTTCGTAGACCTGCGGGGCCGGAATCCCGACGCCGGAGGCGCCGACCATATCGAAGAGTTCCGAGCCGAATTTCGACGGCGAGCGCAGTTTCAGCCCGCCGAGATCTGTCGGGGTTTCCGCCGGTTTGTCGGTCATGAAAAAACGGTAGGCGGGCGTTGAGAACAGCGCGATCACCTTGTAATCGGCATATTCCGCATCGAGCGCGCCGTCTTCGGCCAGCGTATTGAGAATATTGGCCCCGGTCGCGCTTTTGTCCACAAGACCCGGCAGTTCGACCACGCCCGTAAGCGGGAAGAGGCCCGGCGTGTAGTTCGGCACCACAAGCGCGATATCGGCCACCCCGGCCTTAACCAGTTCCGCCTGCGCGGGCGGCGCACCGAGAATTGCGCCGGGATAAAGCTTGAGACTGGTTTTACTGGACAGTCTCGCGTTTACCTCGTCGATCCAGGGTTGCAGAACTTTCGAAGAATAGAACCCCTGCGCCGGTTCATGCACGGAGACGCGCAGCTCGCGGGCCTGCGTCGCGGTGGCGGTGAGGGCAAGAGCGACAGCGCTTGCGCTGAGAAGCGTCTTGATGTGCAGTCGGTTGAACATGGTTTCCTCCCTTATGTTCTTAAAAGGCGTTGTAGGGCAGCCAAATCACGATGGCCGGAAGTGCGATGATGATGGCGACGCGGATGAAATCGGCGATCACGAAAGGCGCGGCACCTTTCCAAAGCTCGGTCAGTTTCACGTCCGGCTGGACGGTCTTGAGCACGAAGAGGTTCATCCCCACAGGCGGCGTGATCAGCCCCATCTCGACGACCATCACCGCGAAGATACCGAACCAGACGAGGTCGATTCCGGCGGCCTGTGCGATGGGGACGAAAAGCGGCACGGTGAGCAGCAGCATGGCAAGGCTGTCCATCAGCGTGCCGAGCGCCAGATAGATCACCAGCATCAGCAGGATCACCAGAAGCGGCTGATCGAGAATGCCGGAGAACATGCCCGTCAAAGAGAACGGCAGACCGGAAAGCGCCAGAAAGAAATTGAACAGGTTCGCCCCGATCAGCACGAGATAAAGCGCACCACAGGTCATCGCCGTATCCATCAGGGCGGAGAACATGCCTTCAAGGGTCAGTCGGCGAGACAGCAGGCCGTAGAGCAGCACGACAAAGGCGCCGATGGCTGCGGTTTCGTTGGCGGTGAAGACGCCGGAATAGAGACCGCCCATGATCAGGCCGAAAATGCCGACGGGAGGCAAAAGTTCCTTGAGGGCGAGGGTGCGCTCATGGGCATTGGCACGGGCGCGTTGCGGCGCGGTGGACCAGCCAAACCAGATCGGCACCCAGATCGCCATGCAATAGAGCAGCACGGCAAGGAAGATCGGCCCGGCAGTGGCAAGCAGAAGATCCCGAATGGACTGCTCCGCGATGAAAGCATAGATCACCAGCACGGTGGAGGGCGGGATCAGAATGCCCAGAGTGCCGCCTGCGGCAACGGAACCTGCGGAAAGCGAGCGCGAATAGCCCGCGTCCTGCATTTCCGGCATGGCGATCCGGCCCATGGTCGCGGTGGTGGCAAGCGAGGAGCCTGAGATCATCCCGAAACCGGCCGACGCCCCGATGGTCGCCAGAGCCAGCCCCCCGCGACGATGGCCGATCAGAACCGACATCGACTGGTAGAGCTTTGCCGAGAGACCGGAACGCGCGGCGATGTTGCCCATGAGCACGAACAGCGGCAGCATGGTCAGCGTGTAGTTCGTCAGACTGTCCCATGTTGTCGTCGCACCGATGGCCATGGCCCCGTCGACGCCGATGATCATGGCCGAACCGAGGATACCGACGAGACCCAGAGCCACGGCGACAGGGACTTCGAGAAAGATCATCAAAATGGCCGCGGCAAAGCCGAGGCCGCCCAAAAGAAGTCCGCTCATCACCAATCCCTCTCATTGCGCAGCGCAAAGCGCAGTCCGGCCAATGCGGCAACCAGACAGGCCGCGAGCGACAGTGCGGCAAGCGTGATCAGAACCGGGATCGGCAAACCAAGATCGGCTGTCGTTTCAGGAGAGCCGATCTTGCCGATGGCATTTTCGGCAACGATCCAGACCAGCAACGCCGCAAACACGGTCGAAGCGATCGCCCCCACCACTCCAAGCGGATAGGTGAACCGGTTCGGCGACAGCTCGGAGAGCAACTTGGCCGTCACATGGGTGCGTTTGGCATAGCAAACCGGCATAGACAGAAGCGCGCCGAGGCCGATGGAGAGAGACGTCATCTCGATCGCGCCGGGAATGTTCTTGTCCGCAAGCGCACGCAGGGCGACATCCCCCACAGTCACGCCTGTCCCAAAGAGGAAACAAACCCCGGCGCCTGCCAGGAAGCCGTTCGAGATGATTTTCTTGAAAGTAAGCCGGGTCATGCGTGCCATTCTTTTCCCTCGTGTCTCCGGGATGGCAGGATGCCCGCAATCATGCAGGTGTGATGCGTTTTCATTGCGTTCCTCCCAAACGCTTTTGGCCGAAAATAAGGAACGTGTTCAGTCAAAAGATACGCGGAAGGAAGATGTGTCCATCTGGCGGACGCATGGACGACGGCATCTTCAGGGAGATCAGGCGCCACATTTCGATGGTCTTTCGTTTGATCCCCTCTCGGTGTTTCAGAATGGTTTTGCCGCGTCCGCAGCAAACACCCCGGGCAGGCAGACCTCTCTTCGCTTGCTGATGTGGAATGCCAAAAAACGGACCTTGGATATGTCTCGTCGCAAATGAAAAACGCCGCCCGATGCAGGGCGGCGTTTCGGTATTCAGGCAGGTGAAACGGTCAAGACGTCGCCTGAGCCATGCCACAGAGGCCTCTTACCAAGAGGTGATCACCGCGCCGTCATAGCTCTCTTCGATAAAGGCTTTGACCTCATCGGAGTGATAGGCCTCCACAAGGGTTTTCACCCAGGGCAGGTCCTCGTCACCCTTGCGGACGACGATCACGTTCACATAGGGGCTGTCGGCCTTTTCCATTGCGATGGCGTCGTCTTTCGGGCTCAGACCCGAAGCGATGGCGTAATTGGTGTTGATGATCGCGATGTCGGCATCCGACAGGGTGCGCGGCAGTTGGGCGGCGTCCAGTTCGAGGAACTTGAGGCCCTTGGGGTTGTCCTGCACATCGAGCGGGCTCGGCACGAGGCCGGTGCCTTCGGCGAGCGTCACGAGACCGAGGTCTTGCAACAGCAACAAAGCACGGCCGCCGTTGGTCGGGTCGTTCGGGATCGCGACTTTTGCACCGTCTTCGAGGGTGGCGAGATCTTCGATCTTGTCGGAATAGATGCCCATCGGCGTGGTGATCGTGTTGCCCACGACAACAAGCTCAAAGCCGCGATCCTTCATCTGGTTGTCCAGATAGGGCACGTGCTGGAAGGAGTTGGCTTCGATGTCGCCATCGGCCAGCGCGGTGTTCGGGATCACGTAGTCGGAGAATTCCACCACGTCGATGTCGAGGCCCATCGGGGCGGCGACTTTGGCGACTTCTTCCATGATTTCAGCATGTTCGCCGGGAGACACGCCGACTTTGATCTCTTCGGCCATGGCCACGGAGGCCATCAGAGCCAGCACGGAGGAAAAGGTTGCAACGCGCAGCATGTGTAAACTCCTTATGATGCGGTTCGGATAGGGTTATTGACCACGCCCCTTGGGCGCACGTTTGTCCACGCGGGCGGCAATCCATTCACCGATGGACTGCACAAGCTGGACGAGAACAATGAGAATGACGACCACCACGGCCATGACATCGGGCATGAAGCGTTGGTAACCGTAGCGAATGCCGAGATCGCCAAGCCCTTCGCCACCGACGGCGCCGACCATGGCCGAATAGCCGATGAGGCTTACCACGGCGAGCGTGAGGCCTAGCGTGATCGCAGGCAAGGCTTCGGGGATCAGCACCTTGCGGATGATCTGAAACGGGGTCGCCCCCATGGCGCGCGCCGCCTCTATGAGCCCGCCATCGACCTCGCGAATGGCATTTTCCACCAGCCGCGCGATGAAGGGCACAGCGGCGATGGTCAGCGGCACGATCGCGGCGGTGGTGCCGATCGAGGTGCCCGCAATGGCGCGGGTGAAGGGGATGATCGCCACAACGAGAATGATGAACGGCACGGACCGCGTGGCGTTGACCACGAGGCCCAGAACCTTGTTCACCCAAGGCGAGGACAAAAGCTCCCCACGCTGGGAGGTTGCCAGAAACACACCCAGAGGCAGGCCGAACACCGTCCCCAGAAGGGTCGAGATCGCCACCATGTAAAGTGTCTGACCGGTCGCTTCGATCAAAAGGTTGATGAGATTAGCCGACATAGCCAAGCACCTCCGTCAAAAGCCCGTGACGTTCCAGATAGGCCCGCGCCTCATCGCCTTTGGCGGCGTCGAGCGAGACCAGAAGATTACCGAAGGGCTGGGTGCCGATCTCTTCGACCGCACCGGCGAGAATATTGACCTCGATCCCTAGATCGCGGGTCAAAAGCGCCAACATCGGATCGGTCGCATGTTTGCCGGAGAAGGTCACGCGCACCACTTCCTCGCCGCCCGACGTCGGACGTTCAGCGATGATTTTATCTTTGATAAAGGCGGGCAAGGTGACACCCGTCACGCCCGACAAGAAAGAACGCGTCGTCGGATGTTGCGGCGCGGTGAAGACGTCATAGGTCGTGCCGGCCTCAACGATCTGGCCGCCCTCGATCACAGCGACATGGCTGGCGATGTCACGCACCACGGCCATTTCATGGGTGATCAAAAGGATGGTCAGCCCGAGATCGCGATTGATGTCTTTCAACAGCGACAACACGGTTTGCGTGGTCTCCGGGTCGAGCGCCGAGGTGGCCTCGTCGGAGAGCAGGATTTTCGGCTCGGTCGCCAGAGCACGGGCGATGCCCACGCGCTGTTTCTGGCCGCCGGACAATTCGGACGGGTAGCGATCCGCCTGCGCCGTCAGCCCGACACGGTCAACGAGATCGGCCACGCGGGTCTTGATTTCCGCGCCTCCAATGCCCGCAATTTCCAGCGGCAAAGCGATGTTCTCGGAGACGGTGCGCGAGGACAGGAGGTTGAAATGCTGAAAAATCATCCCGACGTCGCGCCGGATGGCCCGCAGCTTGGCGCCGCGCGCGGTACCCACGTCCTGATCGCCGACCAGCACCTTGCCAGAGGTCGGACGCTCCAGCCCGTTGACCATGCGCAACATCGTGGACTTGCCCGCGCCCGAACGGCCGATGATGCCGGTGATGGTCCCGGCCCCGACGGTCAGGGAGACATCGCTGATCGCGGAAACGGTTCCCCCGCCCGGTTTGGCAAAGGATTTTCCGACCGTGTCGAATATGATGGAGGCCGCTTGGCCGTCGTGTGAGGTCATGGTTTTGATTCCAAAGGCCCTGATCTATCCCGGGCTGTAGACCTGAATGCGCCCCAAGGTTCAAGCCGCGCGACTCAAGAAACCAAGCCTGCCCCTGCCCGTCGAAACGTCCCGGCGCTTGCCCATGCTCACCGATGAGAGTGACGACAGCAAAATCCAGCAGCGCACCGGCTGGGGAGCCTTGCAGACGCTGCGCCCTGAATATCCGTTGAATTTCCATCGGCCTTTGGCCTTGGTAGCGGTTCGCGTATGCACCGAACTTTCGCAATTCGCCCACAAGCCACCACCGGTGAGGTTGGGGCAAGCAACTCCATAAAACAATCCCCAAGTTGACCTGAAAAAGGTTGGTTTATTACCTGCATCTAATTCTCCTGTCTCGAGCCGAGAGCTCGCAAGGTCGCCGCCCAGACGAACTTCATGGTCGCCGACGAATGGCACCTGCAGCCCAATGTACTTGCAAATCTCGTGTTTGGGATCGGTTTGGATTTCGGCGCTGTACTTGCGGATCAATTCGCGCACGGCCGTGGTCTTTCATCCCGGCAACGCCTCGCCAAAGGCTGCCTCTGACTGACGCTATTTCGCCAAACCGTCAAATTGGGTCACAAACCTGAGGATCAGGTCGTTTTCGTGTGACGTTCAACAAGAGATGTGAAACGTCGCGAACCTTTGACTCAACCGATGGATAAAACCTAGAGAAATTGCCCCACCACGTCATTCAAATCCGACCCAAACGTCACGCATTTTTGACCCTGCTTCCAAAACCGCCTTGCTCCCACACGACAAGCCGAAACAGGAGCGGGACAAGTTATTCAGTTTTGCCAAAAAATGTCGAGCTTCCCACTTTCAGTTTGCGCTTGGCCTTCAATTTTGCGCAAGGATCGCCACCCACCCCACAACGGAACTAAGAAAAACCCCATTACAGGCAATGCCACGAAGGCGACCCCCGCCATCACCGTGGCATGCTGATCAATCTCGCCTCCAGCGGGCAGGATATATTGCATGATCCGTAAAATAATGATCCCTGATCCTCCCCCCATCAGCACGCCGAGGCCGATAACCAGAGCGTAAAATCCAAATGCGATTTTTAGGAAAATATCAGTTACGCTCTTTGTCTCCCGCTTCATACCCCAGTGTGGGGTCGGACGTGAACGAATAATCATCTGACCCGCCACCGTCTGATAGCGAGATTTGAGATTCTGAGCATGAGCGACAGAATTATACCGCAACACTCCAACAAGCCCCCCGAGCAAGACCGCCAGCACCATCGCGAGAAACAAAGACCAACATAAACGGTCATTATGCGACAGCCAAGCCAAAGGCAGCGCCAGGAAAGCCGCGATAGAGAAAACATTCAAAAGTAACAAACTGCCCGTGGCATAAGAGGGGCGATAGCTTCCGTGCCTCCTGAGCGGCCAGGTTGCCAAAGGTGCCAATACAGCCAACAGCACAAAAGCACCCGCAATCCAAAGTCCCTGTGATTGCGGAGAAAAGGCATTTAGCCCTGCTATCAATGCCGGAAGCACCATCAGCGTATGGATATTGATGCGCACCTTGCGACGCTCGAGCTCTTCGCGTGACTGGATCGAGGCATTCACGTCAATACACTCCCCTACCACCCATGCCTCGCATCCATGCATCCAGTTGGTCGAGCGGGTCAGAACAGAAAAGCGCACAATGCCCCAAAGGGTCATTTTCACGCAAATGTTGCTCAAAATCGGCATACCACTGGTCAAGAAGAGAATCCACATTTGTGGCGATCTCTTCGATAAATGCTGTGATAGCACGTAGTCCACGCGACACCGCTCCGGCAAAGACACGTCCGATACGGCTCGCGCGTTCCTTAACCGCCAGCCACTGATCAATCTTATCGAGCAGGACGCCGACGACGATCGACACACCGAATCCGATCCCCACCACCAGAATAACCGGCGCTGCGGCGGCAGAGGCAGCAATAGCCCCAGCAATCATGACGCCTGCGAAGCCAGCGGCCCATACTTTGGCGAAGGTTACACCGAGCGCACCCAACAAATCGCCCCAATTCTTTTCAGGGTCTTCACTCTGAACGAAATCCGAAACGTCAAAGCTTGCGGCGATGATAAAGCCAATGAAGTTGCCTTTCGCGGCAGATCGAGCGGCACTTGCCGCACCAGTTCCCCCGCCCGCACGCGCAGACATTACGTCGGCGTAGCTGCTGATATAACTCATTTTTCCATTGCGAAGCCCATAAGCTGCCGCAGTGATGAAAGAGCGCCCCCAGTGCGCCCCTTGAAGATAATTGCAAAGCGCCCGTCCCAAGATGAGATAGATTTTACATAAAAACGCCCCTCATAAATCAGTTCGCGCAGAGCGGCGATCACCTGACCACGTTCGGAGCAGGCCACATTTGTCGCGAAAACAGCAAGGCCTCCCACTTCGTTCGAACCACTCGAGACGGTATTTTGCACGATAGAACTGACCAGCCACTGCAACTCAGAACGGTTCAAATCATCTACCTGAAGACGTAATGGCGCCCAACCAACAGCGCAATAATTGCTACCCCACCGATACGCCAAAAAGCGCTCCGACCGCAGCTGTCGCTGCCATTGCGAGAGCCCCCCAGAGCGTGACCCTCGCAGCGCCCCGAACGACACCAGCGCCGCCGGCGGAGGCGCCCAGACCGCCAAGAACCGCGAGGCCGACGATTGTCAGTGCCGCCACGAATAGCGCGATCCACGTTTCGGGCGCCAATAGAACGACGATTAGCGAAACGACCGCACCCACGGCGAATGTGAGGGCTGAGACCAGCGCCGCCTGGATCGGGCTGGCCGTCACTGTCTCGGAGATGCCGAGTTCGTCGCGGGCATGCGATCCGAGCGCGTCGCGTTCGGTCAGCTGGTGGGCCACCTTTTCTGCGAGGTCGCGATCGAGCCCCCGGTCCACGTAGATCTGGGTGAGCTCCTCGAGCTCCGCCTCGGGCGCTTCCGCCAGCTCGCGGGTCTCGCGGGCAAGATCGGCTTGTTCCGCATCAGTTTGGGAACTGACCGAGACGTATTCTCCTGCCGCCATGGACATCGCACCGGCCACGAGGCCAGCCAACCCCGCGATCAGGACCTCAGGCTTTCCGGATCCTGCCGCGGCGACACCGACCACGAGGCTCGCGGTCGAGACGAGCCCATCGTTGGCGCCGAGAACGGCGGCCCGCAGCCAGCCGATGCGATGCACCATGTGGATTTCGGAATGCGAGAGGCGGCTCATGGCGTGGCTCCTTGCGCGATGTCATCCTGCGCGGAGGAGACAGCCTTTGGTTCCGGAGTGGTGGGTTTATGGGGCGCGATGCGCAGCGCGCGGAGGGCGTTCAGGATCACTGCAACGTCGATGACCTCCTGCAGGAGCGCCCCCTGCACCGGAGTAAGATAGCCGAAAGCCGCCGCGATCATGCCCATGACTGACAGGCCGATCCCGGCGACAACGCTTTCGACAGCGATGCGGCGCGCGCCGCGCGCGATCTCGATCCCTGGCCCGAGCCGGTCGATACGGTCGACAAGCAGCACGACGTCCGCCGCCTCCGCCGATGCTGCAGCCCCGCGTGCGCCCATCGCTACACCCACATCGGCCGCCGCGAGAGCCGGCGCGTCGTTGACGCCGTCGCCCACCATCATGACCGGTCCGTGCTTGCGCTCGGAGAGAACCAGCCGCACCTTCTGGTCGGGCGTGAGCCCGGCGCGCAACCCGTCGAGGCCAAGCCCCTCGGTCACGCGCTCAGCCACGTCCGCGCGGTCGCCGGTGGCGAGCAGGATGCGAATGATCCCCTCCCGCCGCAGCCCGTCGAGCATCACGCCCTCGCCATCGCGCAGCGGATCGAACATGACAAGGTGCCCCGCCATGTGACCGTCGACCGCCACAGCGACCAGGACCGAACCGGCGGCAATGGTGGAATGATCGCCCGGCTGGCGCCCCACGCGCGAGGCCACGAAGCTGTCGCCACCGACGATGACCTTCCGGCCCTCGACATGGCCCACGACGCCTTCGCCCGGGATCTCGGCCACGTCCGACGGCACGGGCAAGGCGAAGCCCCGCTCCTTCGCGGCGGCGACAATGGCTTGCTCCACCGGATGCTTCGAGGCCTGGTCGAGCGATGCCGCGAGGCGCAGGATGTCGTCCTCCGCCATGCCGTCGTGGCTGTCGATCGAGACGATCTGCGGGCGGCCGTCGGTCAGCGTGCCAGTCTTGTCTAGGATCAGCGTTCGGATGCGTGCCATCGTCTCGAGCGGTCCCGCGCCCTTGATCAGCACTCCGAAATGCGCGGCCCGTGACAGACCAGCGACGAGCGCGACCGGCACAGCAAGGATCAGCGGACAGGGCGTGGCGACGACGAGCACGGCGACGGCCCGGATCGGATCGCCAGTGAACCACCACGCAGCGAAGGCGATGCTGACCGTGACCGCCAGAAACCCTAGGGACCAACGGTCGGCCAGCCGCGACATCGGCGCCTTGGACGCCTGCGCCTCCCCGACCAGCCGGACGATCCCGGCATAGGTGCTGTCCTTGGCTTCTCTCGTCGCCGTCAGGTCGAACGCTTCGCCCGCATTGGTCGAGCCACTCATAGCGTCGGCGCCGTGGGCGAGGCGCACCGGTAGGGATTCGCCGGTCAGCGCGGAGGTGTCGACGAAGGCCGTCTCCGAGGCCACCATGCCATCCACCGGCACCATGTCGCCCTGCCGGATCAGGAGACGGTCGCCGGGCGCAATGTCGTCGAGCGGGATCTCCTCCAGCCCGCCGTTGCGGTGCCGGGTCGCCGTCCGGGGCACGCGGGAGAGAAGGTCATGCATCTCGCGCCGGGCACGGCCTTCGGCGAAGGCTTCGAGGAAGGTGCCGCCTGAGTACATGACCGCGACGACTGCCGCGGCGAGGGTCTCGCCGAAGACGAGCGCCGCCGACATCGACAGCGCGGCGACGATATCGAGGCCCACCTCGCCGGAGCGCAGGCTGCGCAGGATCTCGACCAAGAGCGCAGCGAGCGCGGGAACGACGCCGGCGATCCAGATCAGGTTCGCAGCGTTGGGTCGGCCGGAAAAGTAGAAGGCAAGTCCCGCAATCAGGCCGGTCGCGGCAATGAGCAGAATGGCGGTCTTGATGCGATCGGTGCGGTTCTGTTCCATACGGCTCATTTCCCCTCGGCTGAGGCGATTGCCGCTGGCTTTTCGGAAAACAGTCGTCCGACTCCTACGCTCCTTACGTTTCCTATATCATTACGCACAAGAAACAGGGCGTCGAGCCGTTGTTTTCTTGTGAGTTCGGCTCCTTTGTCCGGCCCGAGCACCATGAGCGCGGTTGCCCACGCATCGGCCTCGGCACAGGTTCGAGCCACGACGGTGACGGAGGCCGGTGACGCGATCAGCGGCGCACCGCGCCTCGGGTCCATCGTGTGCGACAGGCGGCGCCCCTGCACCTCGACCCAGTGACGGTAGTCGCCCGAGGTGGCGACGGCGGCATGCTGCAGCGCGAGGATCGAATGCGGCGTCCGGCGCTTGGCGTCCGGCGCCTCGACCGCGATCGTCCAGGCCTCGCCGTCCGGCCGGAGGCCCATTGCACGCATCTCGCCATCGATCCCGACAAGGGCATCGGCGATCCCATGATCGCGCAGGGTCTCGGCGAGCCGGTCGACGCCGTAGCCTTTGGCGATACCGTTGAGGTCGAGCGCGATGGGCGCGGCCTTGCGGAACCTGTCGCCATCGCTCTCCAGCACCTTATGTGCCGGGCGGCGCGCGGTCTGCATCGCGGCGCAGATGCCAGCCGATGTTGCATCCCCGGGCCCGAAGCCCCAGGCCGTCACCGCGTCGCCCATGCCGATGTCGAACGCCCCGCCCGAGGCGCGCCCGATCTCGAGGCCAAGGCGCAGGACTGCGGACAGTTGCGCAGGCACCGCCACCCATTCGCCCACCGGCGCCGCGTTGACCCGCATCAGGTCGCTGCCCGCGTTCCAGGTCGACATCTGCCTGTCCACCTCGTCCACGGCCCCCTGCAGCGCCGCGCGGACCGGGGCCTTGTCAAATTCGGGCTCCGTGAAGAACAACGCGGACCAGCGCGTGCCCATCGTCGGTCCGTTCAGGGCAACCTTCACCCGTTCAGTAGACATCTTCGACATACCGCCCCTCCGCCTTCAGGACCGCCGGCGTCAGCCCGGAGGTCGCGAGGATCTCGGCCAGCGCGTCGGCCACGCCGGCTGCCATGTCGCGCCCGCCGCAGACCATCACGCGGGCGCCGTTGCGGATGAGGTCCGCGACCTGGGCGGCCTCGCTGCGCAGCGCGTCTTGCACGTAGTGCGGACGCGCCCCGCGTGAGACGGCCGTGACCAGCCCGGTCAAACGACCCTCGTCCTGCCAGCCGGCGATGTCCTCGCCGTAGAAGAAATCGCTGTCGGGATGCCGCATGCCGAAGAAGAGGTGAACGGGCCTGCGACGCGCGTTGCCGCGTATGAAGCCCGCAAGCGGCCCGATGCCGGTCCCCGCGCCGATCAGGATCAGCGGCGCCCGGCTCCGCCCCGGACGGAAGCCGGGGTTGGGGCGCAGGAAACCGCTCACCGTGTCGCCGGGCTCCAGCGCCGTGAGCTGACCCGAGCAGAGCCCGCCGGGGTGCTTCTTGACCACGATTTCGATGAAGCCGTCGCGGCGCCCAGAGGCGAGTGAATAGAGCCGCGGGACGGTGCCACCTTTGGGCAGAATGCCGATCAGGTCGCCCGCCTGGAACCGAGCGAAGCCGCCCCCGATCAGCCGTTGCCAGAGCAAGACGCGGGGAAGGGCAAACCGCAGGATCGCCGTCGGCGCCTGCACCTCGGCGCCGTAGTCGCGCCGCGAGACGAGGGTCAGCGTCTCGGTGGTGGGCAGGACGGGCTGGTGCGACAGGTCGAGGTCGATCCCGAGCGCGTCTCCGAGCGCGCGGCCCCAGCGCGCGAAATCCTGCGGCGATTGCCGGTCGATGGTGTCGAGAGCCAGCAGTTCGGGCCAGCCCTTCGCTTGCGCCGCTGCCGCGACGTCCTTGGCGAAGGCGCAATAGGCCGGAAAGCTCCGGTCGCCGAAGCCGAGCACTGCCAGAGGGATGTTCGGCGCGCGGTCAGACGCGTTCAGCCGGTCGAGAAAGCCTTTCGCCGACGCGGGCGCCGCCCCGTCGCCATAGGTCGCGGCGAGCAGGATGATCCGCTGGGCGCTGGTGTAGCGCTCCGGCGTGAAGGCCGACATCGGGCCGACATGGACGCTCTGCCCGGCTTCTGTCAGTACGGCCTGCAAGGTCGCGGCGAAGCCCCAGGTGCTGCCGCCCTCGCTCCCGACAAGCAGGATCGTCTCGGCGCGTCCCACGGGCTGATTGCCCCGGACGCGCGGCCGACCGCGTCGCCCGGCGAGCCAGACCCGGACGCCGGTCGCGCCCATTGCGGGTACGCTGAGCGCCATGAGCCCGAGCACGAGGCCGAGCGTCGCCGCGCCCTGTCCGGTGTGCAGCATGTAGATGGTTTCGGAAACGCGTTCCCACCCCGTGAGGTCGGCCCAGGCCAGCAACGCCCCGTCGCCCTGATCGAGGTATCCGGTTCCCCGGTCCGTCTTGAGCGTGAACACGTCCGTCGCATCGCCGGGATAAGGAAAGCTCAGCTCGCGCAGTTCGGCGACGGGCGTCTGCTGCAGCGTGGGTATCCGGTCCAGCGTGAACCCCGTCTCTCCACTGACTTCGGTCGGGGCGGCCGCTATGGCGCCTCCATCCGGCAGGAGATCGAAGGTAGACGCCGTCATCCAGAGGGCGGTCGTGGAGGACAGAACGAGGCCGACGACGGCGATCCGGGCGATCTCGACGTGCAGCCTGCCCACGAGCAGACCACGCAGGCGCGCGAACCAGTGCCGCCATCCGCCCGCCCGCCGCACGACAAGCGCGGCACCGGAGAGCGAGAGGACCAGCATGGCGGCAGCCCCTGCAGCCATTGCGATGCGGCCGCCATCCCCGAGGAACAGCGACCGGTGCAGGTTGGTCAGCCAGCGTTCGGCCTGGTTCGGGTCGGCCGAGGCCACGCCCCCGCCCGTCGCCGGGTCGATCACGGCGGCGCCCGGCGCACCCTGATCGAACCAGTAGGCGGTGATCCGGCCCGAGGGTGATCGGCGGATCTGCTCGACGCCCGGATAGACCGCGTGGATGCGGTCCGCGAGAGAGGCAACGGTCAGTCCGGCTTCTGCCTGCGGCGCGGCGATGCACTCGGCCGCGGGAAAGACCGACAGCGCCGCGCCGCTCAGGCTCAGGATGGTGACGAGCGCGAGGGCCAGAAGACCCGGCCAGCGATGGAGTGCACGGATCATGGCCCCGGCTCCTCACATGTCGTAGGCGAAGCTGGCGATGTAGCGGCGGCCGGTCACCGGCGTGCCAGCGCCATTGGTCGTGAGCGGAACCGCCACCTCGTTCGGGCTGTCGCGCATGTCTTCGACCGCCGCGTCGATGTGGAACGTGTAGCCCGCATCGAACAGCGCGTCGGCCAGGTCGAGCGTGATCTCGAGCGTGCGGCCCGCGCCGACGCTGGCGCCGGTGATGCCGTTGACCTGCGCGGTGTCGCCGCCGGTGGCACGGTACCAGTCGCTCAGGTGCTCGTAATACTTGGATTTGCCGCCGGCCATCCACAGGCTGCCGACATAGGCGCCGGACGCGTCGGTGACGTAGAGTGCGAGGTAGGCCCCGTCGCCCCCATAATTATTGAGGGTCGTGGTGAGCGTCACCGGCCGCGCCATGGCGAGGCCGGGAAGCGTCAGCGCCGTGGTGAGCGCGAGCGTTGCGAGAAGCGATTTCATCGGGTTGATCCTTGTTCGGAGGGGGCTTCGGAGCGGTTCAGTTGACCTGAACCTGCGGAGGTGCGCCGGTCCCGAAGAGGCCGTTCTGCGGTGGGGCGACGGAGCCTGCGGGCGCGGGACTGCGGGCGCCGCCCCGGCAATCGTCGTCGTCATCATCGTCGTCGCAGTCATCGTCATCGTCGTCGTGGCCGCGACGCGAACCGTCCCGCCAGCGGTCGTCGTCGTCATCGTCGCTTGCGAGAACGAGCGGCATCGCTTGCGGGGCGTCATCGAAGAGAGCGGCGACGGGCCGAAGGACGTCGGATGGGGCTTGCATCGCGCTCCAGGCGGGGACGCCGATCGCGGTGGTCAGCGCCGTGGACGCGACCAGAAGTGTCAGGGTCTTTTTCATGGCAGAGTCTCCTTTCGTCTGCTGAGCACAATCTGGAGACGCGACCTGAGGGCTTCCTGACGCGGCAGCGATTCCCGCTTCAGCTTGCCGTCAGGAAGAGAGCGGCTTCGGACGAAAAAAGGCCCCGCCCGTGAGGGCGAGGCCAGGCGGGGCCGAAGGGACCGTCGGCCTTGAGTATGGGTGCCGTCAGGCGATGTCGCCGGGACCGGGTCCGCGCTTGTCGCCCGTCACCATGGCGCGCGCCAGGTTCTCGTGGTGACGGAAGGATGCCAGCACGACGCCGCCCACATGCAGCGCGGCGAGCAGCAGCATCAGGTTGGCAAGCGTCTCATGGACCTCCTTCAGCGGTCCCTCGACCTCGCCCCGCCCGCCGTATTCCCGCTCTTCACCGTCGTCGTCGGCCCAGGCGGGCGCCACGATGGCGGGCACGGACGGAAGCATCGCCAGACGGGCTTCGTCCTCCATAAGCCAGCCGGTGAAAGCCGTCCCCGACAGCGTAACCAGCAGCGCCACGACCATCGCCGCGCCCGCCGGGTTGTGGCCGAGGTAGCGCCGCTCGCGTCCGCGGGTCATGTCCCCGAGATAGGCCAGCGTCTCGCCAGGGCCTTTCAGGAACTGGGCGAAGCGCGCGTAGCGACTGCCGACGAGGCCCCAGACCAGCCGGAAGGCCACAAGTGCGGCGACGGCGTAGCCTGCGAACTCATGGACAGGTTGCAGCTCGTCCGCAGTCAGCCATGCGGTCGCGAAGGCTGCGACCAGGCCCCAATGGAACACGCGGACCAGCGGATCCCAGACACGGACCTTGCTGCTTGGCCCCGTGCTCATCTCTGGCCCTTGGTGTGAGATTGCGTCAGTCATCGTTGCCTCCTTCGCGATCCCGGCGGGGGCGATCGTCGTCGTCCTCGTCCTCGTATTCGAACTCGATCACCTGGAGCGTCGCCGGATGAACGGTCACCTCGATCCGGCGCCCCTCGGCGTCGCGGCCGTTGATCTCGTAGCAGCCGTCGTCGATCTTGATGCGGCGCACCGTCCAGCCGTTTTCCTCGGCCAATCGAGCGACGGCGTCGCGCGGCTGCCAGCCGGCCATCGGCACGAAGCAGTCGTCGTCCGCCAGCGCGACTCCGGCCGGGAAGACCGCGAGAAAGCCGAGAATTGTCAATGTCTTCTTCATGGGGTACACTCCTCGATGCGGCCATCTTGACGAAATTCATGCGCGGCGAAGCTGACGGCAGCCTGAAGGGACGCGACCACCCGCTTCAGCTTCGTGTCAGCCAGACGGATCATGGAGGGTCATCGGAAGAGGACGGGAACGAGCATGCGCATCCTGCTGATCGAGGACGACACGGTGCTTGGCGCGGCGGTGCGCGACCAGATCGCGGCCGATGGTCAGTCGGTCGATTGGGTGATGCGCCTCGATGCGGCCGGCGACGCTTTGAAATCCGCGTCCTATGACCTGATCCTGCTCGACCTGATGCTGCCGGACGGTCGCGGGATCGGCTTCCTGAAGAGCCTGCGCGCGCGCGGAGACGTGACCCCGGTCATCATCCTGACCGCGCTCGACCAGGTTTCGGATCGGATCGAGGGGCTGAACGCGGGCGCCGACGACTATCTTGTGAAGCCCTTCGATCTGGCCGAGCTCTCCGCCCGGATCGGATCAGTCGCCCGGCGCTACAGCGGCAACCCGAACCCCATCGTCAGCCACGGGCCGCTTGAAATCGACCTCGCCGCGCGCAGCGTTCACCGGGATGGCAAACCAGTGCAACTGACGGCACGGGAATGGGCGCTGTTCGACGCCTTCCTCGCACGCCCCGGTCAACTGCTGTCCAAGGCACAGCTGGAGGAGAAGCTCTACGCCTTCGATGCCGAGGTGGAGAGCAACACCATCGAGGTCCATGTCAGCCGCCTGCGCAAGAAGCTCGGGGCTCCGGTCATCGAGACCGAGCGCGGCATGGGCTACAGGCTCGGCAAATCATGAAATGGCCTGCGAGCCTTCAGGGCCGGCTCGGCCTGTCGCTCGGCCTGGCGCTTACGGTGCTGTGGCTGCTCGCAGCGACGGTAACGGCCGTGATCGTCCGGGGCGAGCTGGACGAGGTCTTCGACAGTGCCCTGCGGGAGACTGCGGAACGGATCCTGCCGCTTGCGGTGACCGATATCGTCGGGCGGGAAGATCAGGGCGTGACGCAGCGGCTCGCGCCCATCCGGGAGCACGACGAATTCTTCACCTACCTCGTGCGCGATGCCGAGGGGCGCATCCTGCTGCAATCGCACGCGGCCGACCCTGCCGTGTTCCCACCTTGGGACGGTCAGGGGTTTCGGCAGACCACCACCCACCGGCTCTACAGCGACGCGGCGCTTCAGGACACGATCCGGATCACCGTGGCCGAGCCGCTGGCCCATCGCGCGTCGGTCGCGCGTGAGATCCGGATGGGGCTCGGCCTGCCGCTGCTGATCGTCCTGCCGGTCGCGCTTGCGGCCATCATCCTGGCGGTCCGCTTCAGCCTGGATCCCCTGCGCCGGTTCCGTGCGCGGCTCGAGGCGCGTGGCGCCCGAGACCTGTCGGAGGTGCCTGCGGGTGATCTGCCGACGGAGATTGGTCCGCTGACCGAAACCCTGAACAGCCTGCTGGCCCGCTTGCGCGAGGCGTTCGAGGCCGAACGCAGCTTCGCGGCCAATGCCGCGCATGAGTTGCGCACGCCGCTGGCCGGCGCAATCGCCCAGGCACAGCGGCTGAAAACGGAGACGCACGAGCCGGCGACCGAAGCTCGTGCCTCTGAGATCGAGGCGACACTCAAACGTCTGACCCGACTCTCTGAACGCCTCATGCAGCTCGCGCGGGCGGAAGGCGGGAGGCTGCGGGTGGACCGAAGCGCTGACCTGAGGGCGGTCGCCCGTGTGGTGGTAGACGATCTCGGACGCGCCATTGCGAAGGAGCGCATCGCGCTTAGGCTGCCAGGAACAGCCGTCATGTCCGATATCGACCCGGACGCCTTCGCCATCCTGTGCCGCAACCTCATGGAAAACGCGCTCCGTCACGGAGCCGAGAACACGACGATCGACGTCACGTTGACCGCGGACGGGATGCTTTCCGTCGCGAATGATGGCCCGGTCCTCCCGCGCGACACTCTAGACCGCCTCACGACGCGCTTCGAACGGGCGAATGCAAGCACCGATGGCAGCGGGCTTGGCCTTGCCATCGTTGCGGCCATCGCAGACCGGATCGGAAGCTCGCTCGTATTGAAATCGCCGCGACCTGGTGGATCTTCCGGTTTCGAAGCATCGCTCAGGTTGCCGACCGATGTTCTCGGGTCCGGGCTTGTGGTCGACGCGTAGTCCGCGACAAGTGCCGGTAACTCTGGGAGCGCCAGCCGCGCAGCCCGGATCATCGTCGCCCAAGCGGCGGGAACCTGCCATTGCTGTAGAGCTATCCAACGCCCGAAGGGGTCCACAGAGCGCCCGACGGTGCTCCCTTCAGCTTGGGGCGGCTTGTTGCCGTCGTTCGCTGCGGGTTTCACGAACGACTGCTAAGGTGAAGGTTTTCTGATGCGGGTCGCGGGGTAAGGGTGGCGTTTTGGCGGGCGAACGACCCGCGTTGGAAAAGCTCCCAAGGAGGAAGCCGCGAGGGTCTTGGTGATACTATGGGGAAAGAGCGCTGGCGGTTGTTTCGACGTTGATGTCGGTGGGCCGTTTTACGTTTTGCGCGGAGCTGTCCAAGCAGGTTTTCCAGCTCTGTCGCCATGTTGCACCCGCCGGGTTTCGTTGCTTTGCGGCCTGGTGCCGTGCTGATACCTGATGGGCGCAGGTGGCTTGGGCCGGACCTGCATGGAACAGCGAGCATGGGTTGATGATCTGTGACGGGCGGTCGTTCATGCGGCCTGTTCCCTTGCACATCAGTCCTGTTTTTCGCGAATACCTCACTGTCCAACTCAAAGCAAAACCGCTCCCCCAGTCTCATAATCATGTCTGCGGGTTTCAACTGGCTTTCACGTTCAACGATACCCATGGATTTTGGAATCAGCACCAGCCGAAACCGATCCGATCGCACTCGCTCTTCAAGAATAGCCTGCCAGCGTTGCTCTGGCGTTTCTGGGAATTTCTCAGGAGCGATTTGAAGGAGAAGATCGAAATGATGCTCCGTCAGCCATTTATAAATTAGCTTCGCATAGGCCCGTCGGATTTTACCTTTGCGAAAGTTCGCAACATAATCCTTTCCCATCGCGATCTTCCGCCCGAGAGCGGCATCCATGATCTGATACACCGTCAGATTGAGAAGCTTCCCCACATTAAAAGTCAATTTATAGAGCTGCATGCGCTCCTCTTCAGACGCCTTCAGCCAATCAATATCCACAAAAAATTCCTGCTGCCGAATACCCGTTCTTACCCGCAGTCTGCCTCATGATTTGCCATTCTGACCAGCTTATTTTCAGGTCAGTCACTATCATTAAGTGCAAATAACGCTTTGGAAAATAGGACTACTATCCTATTATGTTCTTATTTTGTTCTTGCGTGCATGCAATGCAGGAACTCAACAGAGGAGACCAAAGTAACGCACAAACAGGCAGAAAGGACACGGAACATGACCGACACACCCCCAGATTTTAACCCAGAGACCGCACCGCCGCGTCTCACCATCGACTGGGACGCCTATCTGCCGTTCTTCGAGAATGAAGAGATTTCCGATCAGGACAAACAAGAGCTGATCGAAGCCCTCTGGGCGATTGTCGTGAGCTTTGTCGATCTCGGATTTGGCGTCCATCCCGTCCAGCATGTCTGTGGACAAGACATCTCTTTGCCTGCCCCACCGTACAGCGATGTGGTAGACTGTGAGGTAACACCAACAGATCAAAACGACACCATGCCTTTGGACAGCACACCACAGGCAGGAGAAGGGAGTCCCGATGTTTGATACCACCCCAACACAAGCCCTTATTTACTGCCGCGCCTCTTCGACCAAACAGAAGCTCTCTGGCGGTGGATTGGAATCTCAGGAGCAGCGGTGTCGGCAATATGCCGAGGCCAAAGGCTATGACGTTGCGGTGGTCTTTCCCGATGATGCGTCAGAGGGACAGTCGTGAAACGCCCCGGCATGGTCGCGCTTCTGAACTTTCCGCCCGTGGGGCCAAGGTGAAATGCCTGAACGTCACCCTCGAAATACGCCCGAGGGGCGCTTTGCCGAAACCATCTTCGCAGCCCAAGGCGAATTGGAACGGGAACATAACCGCCATCAGACATTGCAAAAGATGCGCGCTCGCATCGAAAAGGGCTATTGGGTGTTCAGTGCGGCGATCGCGATCAGCGCAGTCGTGAGCATGGCAAACTTCTGATGCACAATGAACCTGCGGCGTCTTCCGGTCAGGCAGCATTGGAAGGCTATGCCTCGGGGCGTTTTCAGACCCCGACAGAGGTGCGCCGCTTTTTGCAGAAGCACCCGCAGCATCCAAAAAACACCATCCACCCTCAACGTATTCACGACATACTGCCCGTCCCGTTTATGCGGACATGGTCGACACCCCTTCATGGGGTATTTCCTTGTGTCAGGGCTTCCATGAGCCCCTGATCAGCTATGAGACCTATTGCCAAATTCAGGACCGCCTGAACGGCAAACCAACAGCCCCAATGCGCGTGGATATTGACGAGACCTTTCCGTTGCGTCGGTTTCTGCTCTGCGAAGACTGCGGCAAGCCCATGACGGCTTGTTTCTCGACCAGCCAGACCGGCGCGAAGCACCCGTATTACTGGTGCAAGACAAAAGGCTGTCCAAGTCACCGCAAAAGCATTCGTCGCGCCAAGGTCGAGGAAGACTTCGAAGCATTTCTTGGCACGCTGCAACCGACCAAAGGGTTCTTCGACTTGCTTCAACGCATGGTCTCGGATGCATGGGCGGCACGCTCGGCTTTGGAGAACATGTCGCGGGAAGACGCCAAGCGCCAGCTCGTCAAGCTCAACGGACAGATTGCCAATCTCGTGGAACGGATCATGGACAGCAACCAGCCTGCGGTGATTGCCGCCTATGAAAAGAAAATCAGCGCCTTGGAACAGGAAAAGCTGGTGATGAAAGAGCGGATACAAACCGCAGGAAGAAAAAACACGCAAAGGGACGTATTACGAACTCGCCCTCGCATTTTTATCAAGCCCACAAAGGATTTGGCAGGAGGGGAATTTTGCGTGGAAGCGGATCGTCTTAAGATTGGTCTTTTTGGAGCCAATTATCTATTCCCGAGAGAAAGGTATTCGAACTCCAAAAACTACCTTACCATTCAAGGCTTTAGAGGTGTTTCAGGTGGAAAAATGTGAAATGGCGCGCTGGGGAGGATTCGAACCCCCGACCCCTTGATTCGTAGTCAAGTACTCTATCCAACTGAGCTACCAGCGCGCGGGGTAGGGGCGATGTACAGAGAGTCGCGGGGGGGCGCAAGAGGCCTTTGTCATTTTTTTGAAAAACTTATCATCGCGCGTGCGATTGTCATTCGGCGGCCTCGGTTGAGACGGACATTCCCGCCTGTCCCGGCACCGAGATCGAAAAGCCTTTCGGCAGATGAAGCTCGAAGGCTGTGCCCGTCTCGTCACTGCGCTTGAGCAGCAACCGCCCGCCATGCCCCCGGACGAGTTCGGCAGAGATTGCCAACCCAAGACCGAAACCGCCCTTGCGCGTGCCGCCCTGAAAGGGTTGAAACAGGTATTCGCGTGCTTTTGGCGGCAGCCCCGGTCCGGTGTCCGTGACCGAGAGCACCCATTCCCCCTCGTCCTCGCGCCCGGCAACGGAAATCTCACCGCATTCGCCGGTCGCCATGATCGCCTGTCGGGCATTGCGCACGAGGTTCGAAAGCACCCGATGCATCTGCTCGCGATCCGCGCGCACCACCATGGTGGCAGGGATGTCCTCGGCAAAGGACAGGTCGAAATCGCCGATGGCGAGACGCTCACCTTCGATCACCTCGGCCACGAGCTCGGCCAGGCGCACGCCGGTGAGGGTCGGTGCGGGTTCCTCCGCCTTGCCGAAGGCCAGCGTGGTCTCACAGAGGTTCACCGCGCGCTGGATCGAATTCACCAGCTTTGGGGCGGAGCGGGTCACCGCCGGGTCTTCCGACATTTCGAGCCGGTCGGTGAAAAGCTGAGCCGTGGTGAGAATGTTGCGCAGGTCGTGCGACACCTTCGCCACCGCCCCGCCCAATTGCGCCAGCCGTTCCTTTTGCCGCAGAGAGGCGGTCAGTTCCGTCTCCATCGCCTTGAGCGCCGCTTCGGCTTCGCGTAGCTCGGCAACCTTGGCGGAGGGTTCGATGATCCGCCGGGTGTCCTCGGGCGCTTGGGCATAGGAGGTCATCGCATGGACCACCCGCTTGATCGGGCGCACAAGGAGGGCACGCACCGCGAGGAAAAGCAGCCCGGCGGTGAGGAAAGAGATCACGGCAGACAGGAGCAGAATGCGCAACCCGTAGTCGATCATCGCAATGCGCAAAGGCGCGGTCGGCAGCGTCACCTCAATCAGAAGCCCCGCCTGTTTCACCGGGTCGCCGATCACACGGATCACACGCTCTTCGGGATCGAACAGCGTCACCATGGCATCGCGGATCAACTCCAATGCACTCGCGTCGCGCAGGTCGTAAGTGGCGTGGATCTGCTCAGGGATCGGAGACGAGAGCACCAGTTGGCGAATCTCGTTGCGGCGCAGCACGACGTTATAGACACCGGCATTGGCGAGAAGCTCGTCTTCGAGGTCCATATCGAGACTGTCGTTGGCAAGAAGCGCAAGAGAGGCGATCTGGGCGCGTTCCAGCCGCGACAACAGGAAATCCTCACGGAACCGCGCGACGGAAGGGACAAAGATCATGATCTCGGCGGCCATCACGAAGATGACCGTCAACATCAGGAACCGTCCCGTCAGCGTATTGAGAAACCGCGGCAGTTTCATCCTGTCCCTTATGGCAAAAGCCTCTGAATCACTTGCACGACCCGTTTGAGCTTTCGATTATCGAAAAGTCTCGGGATAAAATAGGCACTTGTCACACGTTTGTTAAGCTCAGCCAATGTCGGATAGGGCGCGATCATGCCTGCGATCTGGCTCATCTTGAGCTTTGCCGAGATCGCAAGCGACCAAAGCGCGATCAATTCACCCGCCTCAGGCCCGACGATGGTCACGCCGACGGGCCGCGATTTGACCACCATGAGCTTGATGAACCCCGGCCCGGCCCGGCCCGTCGCGATGGCCCGGTCATTGCCCAGAAGCTCCGCCCGCACCACCTCGAGCCCGTCACCATAAAGCGCCCGCGCCGCCTCTTCGATCACCCCGATCTGGGCAAGCTCAGGGTCGGTATAGGTCGCATGCGGAATATGACCCGCGCGCAGCTTGGCAGGAAGACCGAACAGCAGCCCCCGGATCGCCACCCCGGCCTGATAGCCCGCGACATGGGTAAAGCGCGGATGATCGGACAGCACATCGCCCAGCGCATAGATGCGGCGGTTCGACGTCCGAAGAGTCGCGCCCACCTGGATACCGTCTTTGCTGCGATCCACATCGGCGTGCTCAAGCCCAAGCTCTTCTGAATTGGCGCGCCGTCCGGCGGCCAGCAGAAGATGCGAACCGGAAAGGCGCGACCCATCCGAGAGGGAGAGAGAGATCGCCCCGCCCTGCCCCGCAACTTCGCTGACCTCTATCTCTTCAAGAATGCGGACGCCCTCCGCGATCAGGGCTTGTTTCACCAGACCAGCCGCCTCGACATCCCCCCGCGCCAAAACCCGGCCCACCTCGATCACCGTCACCTTGGCCCCGAACCGGACGAAGGCCTGGGCCATTTCCATGCCGATCGGACCGCCGCCGAGAATCATGAGATGCTCGGGGCATTCGGACAGGGTCCAGAGCGTCTCATTCGTCAGATAAGGCACGTCCGACAACCCGGGGATGGGCGGAATGAAGGGCCGCGATCCCGTGGCAATGACGAAGCGGCGCGCCTTGATCCGCGTATCTCCAGCCTCCACGCGTTTCGGCGAGGTGAACCGCGCCTCTTCCCGGATCACGGTGCAGCCAAGGGATTCGAACCGGTCCTGACTGTCATGCGGCGCGATGGTGGCGATGGTCTGTTGCACATGGACCATGGCTTCGGAAAAGCTCATCCCGGATGCGGCGCCATGCAGCAGCGCCTTCGAGGGCACACAGCCCGTGTTGAGACAATCACCGCCCATCTCGCCCTTCTCGATGAGCACGACCCGCGCGCCCATCTGGGCTGCACCCGCCGCAACGGAGAGCCCGCCGGACCCGGCCCCGATGACGCAAATGTCGGTCCTGATCGTCTTCATGCGCGCTCCACCATGGCCCCCTTGCGCCAAGCCTTCCACAAAACCGGCAGAAGCGCGAGCAGGCAGAGGCCCAACAGGGGCAGAAGAATGAAGGGCTCGAAAATCACTCCGAGATCGGGCGCCTCACCTCGCTCGAACACCTCGCCCAGCCCGGCGCCGACAGAGGTATAGACCAGAGCCCCCGGCACGATGCCCAGCGCGGTGGAAATCACGAAGCGATGAAAGGGTACGCCGAACAGGGCGGGCAGAAGGTTGGCGACGAAAAACGGCACCACGGGCAGGAACCGCAACAGGAACAGCATGGACCATTGGTTTTCGTCGATGCCCCGCTTGATGCGATGAATGCGCCCCTCCGAGGCGTCGATTCGGGACGCAAGCCAATCGCCAAGCCCCCAGCGCGCCGCAAGGAACAGAAGAGACGCTCCGAGCACCGCCCCCGTCATGTTGAACAGCACCCCCGGGAACAGCCCGAACAGGAAACCGCCCGTAAGCGTGGACACCGTCGCCCCGGGCAGCGACAGCGCAACGATGCCGGTATAGATCGCAACGAAGACCAGCACCGAAAGCGCTCGATGGCTTTCGGTGAAGGCAACGAGCCCGGCGCGATTCGCCGACAGAGCCTCGAAGCTCAGATGCCCGCGCAACAGCACAGCCAGCATCACCGCACAAAGCGCAAAAAGCACCAGCGCCCAGAGATGCCGTTTGCCGCGTCGATCCGTGTCGCTTTGCACAAGCCCGCCTTTCTGTCGCAGGGTCCATCACAAGGGTTGTGCCAGCATGCGCAATCCGGCAGGACTGCGCCAGTCTTTCGCCGCAGGTCTCACGCGCCGGTGATCATCTGTCAGGGCTTTGCCCCTTATCAACCATCGTGTCGGCCATTTTGTTACAGATTTCCGGCGCATGAGAATTGACAACCGCCCGCGAGCCTCCTATTGGCAGGGCTTCGAACGATTACTCGCCTTCGAATCCCTTGTCATGCGCCAGATCGGCAGTGACGATCGGGTTTGGGCCCCAACGCAACCGATGGAGATGGCGCGATGAAACGCACCTATCAACCGAGCAACCTCGTCCGCAAGCGCCGTCACGGCTTCCGTGCCCGTATGGCCACCAAAGCCGGCCGCAAGGTTCTGAACGCGCGCCGCGCTCGTGGCCGCAAGTCCCTCTCCGCGTAATTCGCGCTTCCGGGACCGCCTGAACAGGCAAAGCTGATGACACCGCCGAACGCACCCGAGGACAAGGCACTTGCCGACGCCGAAGGGTTGCAGTCGGCGGTTTTGTCATGCCTGCATGATGCATCCCCCCTCGTGACATTGTCGAAACGCAACGATTTCCTGAAAGCCGCCCGCGCGCGGCGCCAGGGAACGTCGAGCTTTCTCTTGCAGGGCCGCAAACGCGACGCCACGGAGCCCGCCACGGGCATCCGGGTCGGCTATACCTGCTCCAAAAAGGTCGGTAACGCCGTCGCCCGCAACCATGCCAAGCGACGCCTGCGCGAAGCGGCCCGTCTGGTGATTCCCGAGCTTGGTCGCGACGGGTGGGATTACGTGCTGATCGGCAAGAAGAGCGACACAAGCGCGCGGCCCTTTGATCTCCTGCTGAAAGACCTCAGATATGCCCTGAAGAAAGTCCATGGAGACACTGAATGACCCCGCTCGCCTTTGTCATCTCCCTGCCCGTGCGCGCCTATCGCAAGGCGTTCTCGCCTTTCGTCGGGCACAATTGCCGCTATCAGCCGACCTGCTCGGCCTATGCAATGGAAGCGCTGGAAAAACACGGCGCAATCAAGGGCACATGGCTGGCCGTCCGCCGCATCGGGCGCTGTCACCCACTGGGCGGCATGGGGTACGATCCCGTGCCCGAGCCGAAATCCAAATCTGCCGCCCCGGACCGCAAAGCCTAACGGTCTTTCGTTTCCTTGCGCTCAAGCACCCAGTGCCCGACGCCACAGGTGCGACTGCTCAGCCGGTCCCCCTCCCCGGCACCCACCGACAGAAGCCCCTCTGCGGGAATATCGAGCACGCCATAGGCCGTGACGCCGTCCTGAATGCGCCGATAGCCGAGCTTCTTGTCCCAGATCACATCTGCCATGGCGAACAGACCCAGCTTGTGCCCTCCCTGCCAGGCCACAGCGCCTCTGGCCGCCCCGAAGACATGCGGCACGGAACAGAACCAGGTTTCCTCAATCTTCTCCTCGGGCAAATCCGGGATGGCAATTCTGAGCTTCGCCATCTCCTTCCCCGCTACAACCTTCATGTGAACAATATTCATACGATTGGAAACATCTCGTTCAGGCATAATGCACCCCCTCTTTCAAACAGGCTCATTCTCTCACACTCAACGATCTTCGTCCTTGATCCGGCGCACTGACCCTCTTGCGAGACTGAGGGAAAGGCCCTATTCCCGCGCCATGCTTGATGATCTCGACGATATCCATCCGCTGTTCCACGGCGCGCCCTCCACCACGGAGTTCAAGAAACTGCGCAAGCGGATCATCCGCAATGTGCGCGAGGCGGTCGAGCAATACGGCATGGTCGAACGCGGCGCGAAATGGCTCGTGTGCCTCTCCGGCGGCAAGGACAGCTATACGATGCTCGCCGCCCTCTACGAGCTGAAATGGCGCGGCATGTTGCCGGTCGAGCTTGTGGCCTGCAATCTCGATCAGGGTCAGCCGGGCTTCCCCGCGACCGTGCTGCCGGAATTCCTTGAGAAAATGCAGGTGCCGCACCGCATTGAGTATCAGGATACCTATTCCATCGTTATGGACAAGGTGCCGCAAGGGCGGACCTATTGCGCACTCTGCTCGCGCCTGCGTCGCGGCAACCTTTACCGGATCGCGCGCGAGGAGGGCTGTACCGCAATCGTCCTTGGACACCATCGCGACGATATTCTCGAAACCTTTTTCATGAATCTCTTCCACGGCGGGCGGCTTGCCACCATGCCGCCGAAGCTTGTGAACGAGGAAGGCGATCTGTTCGTTTACCGTCCACTCGCCCATGTCGCCGAAGAAGATTGCGAGAAATTCGCCCGGGCGATGAATTATCCCATCATCCCCTGCGATCTGTGCGGCTCGCAGGACGGGCTGCAACGCCAGCAGGTCAAACAGATTCTCGACGACTGGGAGAAAAACAGCCCCGGTCGCCGTCAGGTGATGTTCAAGGCCCTGACCAACATCCGGCCGTCGCATATGATGGACCCGAAACTCTTCGACTTCCTTGGCCTTACGCGCACGGAGCGCACGGCCTCGGATTCGAATGATGAAAATTCTATGGAAATCCCAAGGTTGCGTTAACCGACCGGCCACTTTCTTGGGGCATGTTCCAGGGTGTCACAGGCCAGTCCGGCCACAGAACAGACGCCACGGAACAGACCGGGACAAGAACCATGCCGAACGACATCGCAGCCAAGCTTTACCGCCTGCGCGATGCCCTGACGGGGCCACAGACACTCGCTTTCCTCCCTGCGCTGTGCCTCGGCGCCTATTGGTTCGGCGGCGAAAGCCTTCTCATTGCCTGCGCACTCCTGTTGCCAGCGCTCGCGGCCTTTCTGAGCGTGACGAATGGTGTATGTCGCCATGGCCCTGTTGCGCGCGATGGCCTCACCGGACTGCCCCTGCGACGGGCGATCACCGACACGTTGGACCAGTTTCTTGATGCCCGGGACACGACGGGCCGCACCACCGCCTGCCTCGTCGTTGAGATCGACGATTTCCGTGCGCTCGGCTCGGGATTCGGCGCCTCCGCAAGCGATGACATCCTGATCGCCGCGACCCGTCGCCTTCAGGATGCTCTGCGCGATCACGACACCATCGCCCGGCTCGAAGGCGCACGTTTCGCCATTGCACTTGCGCCGGTCCGGCGCGCCGATCTCGAATCCCTCATTCAACTGGCCTCCCGCCTACAGGCGGCTCTGTCCGAACCCTTCTCGATCAACGCGAGCAAAATCTTCGCCACGGCCTCCATCGGGTTCTGCATGCCCAATCGCGCCCCCGCCGCCTCGGGTCAGGCCTTTCTCGACGCCGCAGAAATCGCCCTGAGCGATGCGCATCACAATGGCCCCGGTTCGATCCGCGCCTATTCCCCGGCCATTTCGCCACGCACACTCGACCGCATCAGTCTGAACACCGATGTCGGCGAAGCGCTTGAGAACGGGCAAATCCTGCCCTGGTTCCAGCCACAGATTTCTACCGATACCGGTGAGGTCTCCGGCATGGAGGCGCTCGCGCGCTGGGCTCATCCCGAACAGGGCATTCTCACCCCCGGTCAGTTCATGTCGGATATCGAAGAACTCGGCCTCCTGGAACGTCTGAGCGAAGTGATGCTCTATCACGCTCTGAAAGCGCTCAAGACCTGGGATCGCGCCGGTTTTCATATCCCTTCCGTCGCCGTCAACTTTTCACCGACCGACCTCGCCAATCCGAAAATCGTGGACAAGATTCGATGGGAACTGGATCGCTTCGAGCTGCTGCCTTCTCGTTTGAGCGTGGAAATCCTCGAAAGCGTCATTTCCTCCTCGGACAACGACACGATCACCCGCAACATCTGGGCGCTCAAGGAAATGGGCTGCGGCATTGATCTCGACGATTACGGCACAGGTCATGCCTCCATCGCCAACATTCGCCGTTTCGCCGTGAAACGTATCAAGATCGACCGTTCCTACGTATCGCGCTGCGATCTCGATCGGGATCAGCAAAGCATGCTGGCGGCCATTCTCACCATGGCGGAGCGGCTCGACCTCGCGACCCTTGCCGAAGGTGTGGAAACCGTTGGAGAACATGCCATGCTCTCCCAGTTGGGGTGCAATCATGTACAAGGCTTTTCGATCTCCCGCCCGATGGCCTTCGAGCAGACGCTCGCGTGGATGGAAACCCACAATCGCAAACTGGCGCAGGCGCCGCAGATCGGACGGCGCGCGAGTTGATCACTTTCCGGCATTTTCCTGAGGAAATAGCCGAAACCGCTTGACCTCAGGGCTTCTGGGAGGTTGAACCACCCGAGACTGAATTCCAAAATCGGGCGGCCTAGATGGACGATCAAAACAAGAACCTGATTCTTGCCGTGGTGCTGAGCGGCATCGTAATGCTTGGGTGGACGATCCTGTTCCCCGCGCCGGAGACCGTGACGGATCCGAATGCGACGGTGACGGAGGTTGCCAATACTGACGCCGGGCAGACGACCGCCGTCGCACCGCCGGCGGCAACCGGCACTGCGGAGGCTCCATCCGTTGCGGAAACGGCTTCTGCCTCTGCCGAGGCGCCGCGCATTGCCATCGAGACCCCGCGTGTCATCGGCTCGCTCTCCCTCGTCGGCGGTCGCATCGACGATCTGTCCCTCAAGGATTACAAGACGGAAATCGACGGCGACGAGATCGTGACTCTGCTCGAGCCCGTCGGCGATGCCACCCCCTATTACGCCACCTATGGCTGGGCCCCCGGTGGCGCATTGACCGTTGAGGACGTCCCGGGCGCCAACACGCTCTGGAGCGTGGAAAGCGGTTCGGAACTCACCCCGGACAGCCCCGTCTCCCTGATCTGGGACAATGGCAAGGGCCTTGTTTTTCATCGTGAAATCTCGATCGACGACAATTATCTCTTCACCATCACCCAATCCGTGGAGAACGCGGGCGATGCCGCCGCCCGGCTCTTTGCCTATGGCGTCGTGGCCCGTCACGGCACGCCGGAGCGCACCGTGCGCTCGCCCGTCCTGCACGAAGGTCTGGTGCGCCTTTCCGACAAGGAACTGGACGAAGAGAAATACAAGAACATCGTCGATTTCGATTACGACCCACGCGAAGGTGGCAAGGTTTCGGTCGTGTCCGTTGAGGCCAACGGCTGGACCGGTTTCACCGACAAGTACTGGATGACCTCTCTTGTGCCGCAACCCGGGCAGAGCTTCACCTCCGTGGCGAAATACGTCGAGGCCGGCAATATCTATCAGGTCGAGACCCGCATGCCGACGGTCGACGTCGCTCCCGGCGCCAGCGTGACGACCACCTCCTTCCTCTTCGCCGGTGCGAAGGAATGGGAAACGATCAAACATTATCAGGATGACAACGGCTTCTACCGTTTCGTCGATTCGATTGACTGGGGCTGGTTCTGGTATTTCACCAAACCGATTTTCCGCATTCTGCACGCGCTGCATGGGCTGATCGGCAACATGGGCTGGTCCATCCTCATTCTGACCCTGATCATCAAGGGCATCATGTTCCCGCTGGCCTATAAATCCTACGTCTCCATGGCGCGGATGAAAGAGCTTCAGCCGGATATGGAGAAGCTCAAGGAACAGGCCGGTGAGGACAAGGAAAAACTCCAGCGCGGCATGATGGAGCTTTACAAGAAGAACAAGGTGAACCCGGCCTCCGGCTGTTTGCCGATCCTCTTGCAGATCCCGGTGTTCTTCTCGCTCTACAAGGTGATCTTCGTCACCATCGAACTCTACCACGCGCCGTGGATCGGCTGGATTCGCGACCTCTCCGCACCGGATCCGACCTCGATCCTCAACCTCTTCGGCCTGCTGCCCTTCGCGGCGCCGGAGGCCGGTTCGGCCCTGGCCTTCCTGTCGCTCGGCGTGTTGCCGATCCTCCTGGGGATCTCGATGTGGCTGCAACAGAAACTCAACCCGGCGCCGACCGATGCGTCGCAGGCAATGATCATGGCCTGGATGCCCTGGGTGTTCATGTTCATGCTCGGCAATTTCGCCTCGGGTCTGGTGCTCTACTGGATTTGCAACAACACGATCACCTTCACGCAGCAATATCTGATCATGTGGAGCCACGGTCACCGTCCAGACGTGTTCGGCAATGTGCTGCGCTCGCTGAGGCTCAAGAAAAAGGGCGCCTGAGGGCGTGAATAACGATGGATCTACAGTTTCCCATCGCTGAACCAGATGCGGCGGCCCTCGAAAAGGGCCGCTTGCTGTTTGCAGGCGAGACAGAATTTCTCAAAGGCGTCGTCGCGATGGACGGCATGCCCCCGGACGACCGGCTCGAAGTCTGTTTCGCGGGCCGTTCCAACGTCGGAAAATCGTCTCTGATCAACGCGTTGACCGGGCGCAAGGCGCTTGCCCGCGCCTCGAACACCCCGGGCCGGACGCAGGAGATCAACTTTTTCACCTGTGCCGACAGCCATTACCTCGTCGATCTTCCCGGCTATGGCTTTGCCAAGGCCCCGGTGAAAACCGTCGAGAAATGGCAGCGCCTGCTCAAGGCCTACCTGTCCGGTCGCGCCACTTTGCGCCGCGCTTTTGTTCTGATCGACAGCCGCCATGGGGTGAAAGAGGTGGACGAGGAGATCATGACGCTTCTCGACAAATCCGCCGTGACCTTTCAGGTTGTGCTGACCAAGGCCGACAAGGTCAAGGAAGTCGAACGTCTGCAAGTCATCGAACAGGTGCGCGCGAAGATTTCCAAACACCCGGCCGCCTACCCCGAACTCATCGTCACCTCCTCGGAAAAGGGCTGGGGCGTCGATGTCCTGCGCGCGGTGATTGCGACCCTCGTCTGATCCGCTTGGCCTCGGATCGGGAAGCCTGTATTGAGGGGCAAACCCTCATCTGGATTCCCGAACATGAAGAAGCAAGACATGAACAGAGACTGGATCGCCACCGCCCGCACCCTTTCCCAAGCGCTGCCCTATTTGCAGCGATATGAGGGCGCGACCGTTGTGATCAAGCTGGGCGGTCATGCCATGGGCTCGGACGAGGCGATGGAAAGCTTTGCCCGTGATGTCGTGTTGATGCAGCAGGTCGGCGTGAAACCCGTTGTCGTCCATGGCGGCGGCCCCATGATCAACAAGCTTCTGGCCGATCTCAATATCCAGTCCGAATTCGTGAACGGCAAACGCGTCACCGACAAGGCCACCGTCGAGGTGGTCGAGATGGTGCTCTCGGGTCTCGTGAACAAACGCATCGTTCAGGCGATCAACGGTCAGGGCGGGCGGGCCGTCGGGATTTCCGGCAAGGACGCCAATCTGATGATCTGCGAACAGACCCATCCCGATCTGGGCTTTGTCGGCACGCCGGTGGACATGGACCCGTCGATCATCAAGGAACTGGGCGACGAAAACCTGATCCCGGTGATCGCCCCGGTGGGCGCGGGCCGGAATGGCGAGACCTTCAACGTCAATGGCGACACGGCCGCAGGCGCTATCGCGGGTGCGCTGAAAGCGGACCGACTACTGCTTTTGACCGATGTGTCGGGTGTGAAAGGTGCGGATGGCGCGGTGCTGACCTCGCTCAATTCCGCCCAGATCAAGCAGCTCACGGAGGAGGGCATCATCGCCGGTGGCATGATCCCGAAAACCGAAACCGCGCTCGATGCCTTGAAAGACGGCGTGCGGGCCGTGGTCATCCTCGACGGGCGTGCGCCCAATGCCTGCCTGCTTGAGCTTTATACCGAACACGGGGCTGGCTCGCTCATTCGCGACACCGAACCCCGGATCAAGCCGCACGAGGCATGACACGCCGCCTGATCCTGATGCGTCACGCGAAATCGAGCTGGGACGATCCCCGGCTCGATGACATTGACCGCTCACTCAATGCCCGCGGTCAGAGCAATGCCAAGACGATGGGCGCGTGGCTCAAGGCGCAGGGGTATTTCCCGGATCAGGCACTGGTCTCGGTCGCCACCCGCACGCAACAGACTTTTGAACGGGTCGCACAAGGGCTTGGCATGCAGCCCGAGCTGCGCGTGATCGACAGGCTGTATCTCGCCTCCGAGCTGCGGATCTTGCAGGAATTGAAGAAAGCGACCGGCCAGACGGTCCTGCTCATCGCACACAATCCCGGAATCGGTGAATTCGCCGCACGCTTCGCCAAAAACCCGCCCGCGCACGGTGATTTCCTGCGGTATCCAACCTGTGCCACGACCGTGTTCGAGCTTGGTGCAGAGAACTGGTCCGAGGTGCGATATGGTGCCAACCCGGTTCTTGACTTCGCAATCCCACGAGAGATCGACATATGAAAAAGGCGCCCCGGGAGGCGCCTTCTTTTGCGATGTCCAAAAACCTCAGTGACCGAGGATCTGCGACAGGAAGAGCTTCGTCCGTTCCGATTTCGGATTGTTGAAGAACTCTTCCGGTTCGTTCTGCTCCACGATCTGGCCCTGATCCATAAAGATCACGCGGTTTGCCACCTGACGCGCGAAACCCATCTCGTGGGTCACACAAAGCATGGTCATGCCTTCTTCCGCCAGTTCGATCATGGTGTCGAGCACCTCCTTGATCATCTCCGGGTCGAGCGCCGAGGTCGGTTCGTCGAAGAGCATGATGCGCGGCTTCATGCAAAGCGAGCGGGCAATCGCCACACGCTGTTGCTGACCTCCCGACAACATGCCGGGGTATTTGTGAGCCTGATCCGGGATTTTCACCTTTTCAAGGAAATGCATCGCGATCTCTTCGGCTTCGCGCTTGGGGGTCTTGCGGACCCACATCGGTGCCAGCGTGCAGTTTTCCAGAATGGTCAAATGCGGGAAGAGGTTGAAGTGCTGAAAGCACATGCCGACTTCCGAGCGGATCTTGTCGATGTTCTTGAGATCCGAGGTCAGCTCGGTCCCGTCAACGATGATCTTGCCCTGCTGGTGTTCTTCGAGACGGTTGATGCAGCGGATCATCGTGGATTTCCCTGAGCCGGACGGCCCCGCGATGACGATCCGTTCGCCCCGGTTCACCGTCAGGTTGATGTCACGGAGAACATGGAATTCACCGTACCATTTGTTCATGTTCGTGATCTGGATGGCCACCTCGTCGGAGACGGTCATGTTGGAACGGTCAATTTGACGTTCGACAGCTTGAGACATGGTCGTCTCCTTTCTTAACGATGATCGGTGCGGAGCTTGCGCTCCAGCCACTGAGAATAACGGGACATGGCGAAACAGCAGATCCAGAAGACCCCGCCGATGAAGATGAACAGCTCCCAATAGATGCCGTTCCACGCTGCGTTGGCGCGAATGGCGTTGGAAAGGCCCAGCATATCGTAGATGCCGATGAACATCACAAGGGTGGTGTCTTTGAACAGACCGATGAAGGTGTTCACGATGCCCGGGATGGAGATTTTCAACGCCTGCGGCATGATGATGAGGCGCTGAGCTTTCCAGTAATCGAGACCCAAAGCGTCGGCCGCCTCATACTGGCCTTTCGGCAGGGCCGCGAGGCCGCCCCGGATCACCTCCGCCATGTAAGCCGACGAGAACAGCGTTACCATGATGATAACCCGCAAGGTCAGATCAAACGTCGTGCCCGGCGGCAGGAAGTAGTTGAGCAAAAGCGAGGCGGTGAACAGGAGCGTGATGAGCGGCACGCCTCGGATGAACTCAATGAAACCCACACAGATGGTTTTCACAATGAACAGGTCCGACTGACGACCCAGCGCCAGGACGATGCCGATGGGCAGTGAGAGCGCGATGCCGGAGATGCCGATGATCACACAGATCATGAAGCCGCCCAAGTCGCGGCTTTGGACCTCTTCGAGATGCCCCAAGGGCGCGACGGAATTGAGGCCCTCGACCACCGACGGACCGATGAACAGCCACCAGACGGCAGCCACCGCAACTGCGGCAATGGCCGAGAGCGCCATGGAGCCGAAACGATCCACGAGTTTGAAAGCGATCCCGCCTAGGGCAAAACCGAAGGCGACAGAAGTCACCCCCCAAATCGTGCCGCCCCAGACCAGCCAGACGAGCAGGAAGGGGAAAGCCATCGTGAGGTAGAGCATCTTGCGCGGCACCTTGTCGAACAGCACCGGAGCAAGCGAGGCCAGCATCAGGACGAAGGCCAAATTGGCACGCCAGTATTGTGTCTCCGGGTAGAACCCGTAGAGCAACTGGTTCCAGCGCTCATGGATCACCGCCCAGCAGGCGTGATGGGTGTTGCCGTAGGTCTCGTTCATGATGACACGGCACTGCGCCAGAGAGTCCGCGTTCCAGACCCCGCCAAAAATCCACGGCAGGGTGGCCGCGAGCACCTTGTAGATCACGAACAGGGAGACCAGCGTCAGCACAGTGTTAAACCAGCCGGAGAACAGGTTGTCACGGGCCCAGCGGGTGAACCCGACCTGAGACCGCGGCGCGGGTTGCTGATCCAGCATCTCCTTGCGCACATAAGCGAGGGATTTTGTCGTTTGGCTCATCTCAACGCTCCTTCAGCTTCACGGATTTGTTGTAGATGTTCATGCCCGAGGAAATGATCAGGCTGACGATCAGATAGATCAGCATCATCAACAGCATGCATTCCAGCTCTCGCCCCGTGGTGTTGAGCGTGGTGCCACCCAGCGTCGAGCGAAGGTCCATATAGCCCACGGCCAGCGCGAGCGAGGAGTTCTTCGTCAGGTTCAGGTATTGCGAGATCAGCGGCGGAATGATCACCCGCAGAGCCTGCGGCAGGATCACGAGGTTCATCGTCCAGGACGGGCGCAGCCCCAGCGCGAAGGCGGCTTCGGTCTGGCCTTTCGAGATCGCGAGAATTCCCGAACGAACGATCTCTGCAATGAAGGAGCCGGTGTAGAAACTCAGCGCCAGCCACAGCGCCAGCATCGAGTTGCGCATGTGCAGACCGCCATCGAAGTTGAAGCCCTTGAGCTCCGGATAGGACAGCGAGACCGGGCGGCCCATGACGAAATAGACCAGCACGGAGGGCACGATCAGAATGCCCAGCTTGATCCAGAAATTCGGCAGGTGCTGGCCGGTTTCCTCGAAATGGCGGTTCGACCATTTACCAAAGGCCCAAATGCCGAGAAGCGACAAAAGGAAAGCGATGACCACAACACTCGACCCGCTGCCCCAGACCGGCGCCGGAACATAAGTACCGCGATTGGTCACCGCCACACTGTCCCAGAACCACATGGAGGCCGCCGGGTCTTCGCCCCGAAAGGCGCGCGGCGCCGGCAGGCCTTCGGAGAGCACCGCCATGAAAGCGAGAATCCACAAAAGCACCGGGATGTTGCGGAAGCTTTCGACATAGACCGTCATGATCTTGGCCGTCAGCCAGTTCTTCGACAGGCGCAAAACGCCCGCCACAACCCCGATCACCGTGGCCAGCGTACAGCCCAGAATGGCAATCAGAAGCGTGTTCAAAAGCCCGACAAGCGCGGCCCGCCAGTGCGGGTCATCGGAGGTGTAGGGAATGATCTGCTGGTTGATGTCATAAGCCGCCCGGTTGAACAGGAACCCGAAGTCGATGTCCTTGCCCAGAGCCGAAAGGTTGATGATCGTGTTGCGAATGAGAAAGGCCGCGATCAACATGAACGCGAGCATCGCGATCACCTGAATGGTGATCGAGCGATAGCGCGTGTCATAGATCAGCTGGCTCAGCCGAAAGCCCTGATCTTCCGGCGTGTTTGTCGCTGTCGTCATGAGTGACGGTCCCCTGTTTAGATATAGCCCCACTGCCGCCCGGATTTTCCCGTTCGCATATTCGATGGTCTTGAAGTGAGCAGAGCCAGAAAGGCAAAGGGCGCGGAGTGTATCCCGCGCCCTTCCCTTTTGTCAGTCTTAGCGGAAGGGCGGCGAGTAGATCAGGCCGCCTTCGGTCCACTGTGCGTTGAGGCCACGAGCCAGACCCACCGGAGTGTTTTCACCGATGTTCTTCTCGAAGCTTTCGCCATAGTTGCCAACCTGGGTGATGATGTTCAGAGCCCAAGCGTTGTCGAGGCCGAGCATCGCGCCCAGCTCACCTTCGACACCCAGGAGACGGTTGATCTCCGGGTTTTCGGTGCCTTTCGCCAGTTCGGTGGCATTGGCGGAGGTCACGCCGTATTCTTCGGCCGCGATCATCGCATTGAGCGACCAGCGCACGATGTCGCCCCAGTTGTCATCGCCATGACGCACGAGTGGGCCGAGCGGCTCTTTGGAGATGATTTCCGGCAGAACCACGTAGCCTTCCGGGTTCTCGAAGGAGGCGCGCGAGGCGGCCAGAGCGGAGGCGTCGGTGGTGTAGACGTCGCAAGCACCGGCGAGGAACTGGGTCTGGGCCTCGGTGAAGCTTTCGACCGGAACCGGTTCGTATTCCATGTTGTTCACACGGAAGTAGTCGGCGAGGTTCAACTCGGTCGTGGTGCCGGTTTCGATACACACGGTTGCACCACCCAGCTCTTTCGCAGAGGACACGCCAAGATCTTTCGGCACCATGAAGCCCTGGCCGTCGTAGTAGTTCACGCCGACGAAGGTGTTTTTCAGGTCGACGTCACGCGAGAAGGTCCAGGTGGTGTTGCGGGCCAGCATGTCGACTTCGCCGGAGGCCAGCGCGGTGAAACGCACGGCCGACGTCAGCGGGGTGTATTCGACGGCTTCGGAATCACCAAAGATCGCGGCGGCAACAGCACGGCACACATCCACGTCGAAACCCACGAACTTGCCGCTTGCATCCGGCGCAGCGAAGCCCGGGGTGCCCGGGTTCACGCCACATTTCAGCACACCGCGCTCTTTCACGGCGGCGAGCGTGGAGGAATCCTGGGCCATCGCCGTCCCGGCAGCCAGACCTGCCAGCGTCAGCGCGCCAAGAAATACGGATTTTTTCATATTTACCTCTTCCTGATGTTGCGCCTCTGCCAGGCGCTTCTACCGGTCTTCCCTGTGGACCGGGGGCGATATCGAAATGAGCAAATGCTCTTTCAATGAGCTTAGTTTGGGAGGATTCATTCCAGAACGTCAAGGCCACGATCACAATTATGCATGGCCTCTGCACATTTGATCAAATCCATGGCAGTTCTGCGCGACGATTGGGCTTTCCAGCCGCCCCAGCGCCGCTTAATTGACCACGCGGTAAAACAGCGCCGCCTGAAGAAAGCTCTGGCGCTTGATCTCGGATGCCTCGGACGCCTCTTCATCCTCGCCCCATTGCTCGATCTGGAACGCCTCATCGAGCCGCGACAGCGCCCAGGCTTCCTCGGGCGTAAGCCGCCCTTCGGTCACCGCAAAGCCCAGAATCAGTGACCCCGAAAGCGCCACGAGATCGTGGAAGGCCGCGAGTTCGAACGCGTTCAGCGCATGGGTTCTACGGCGCAATGCCTCAAGCGCGTCCGTCGCCTGCGGGGCATGCATCACCCCCGCGCGTGGCTCCAAACGTACCTCAAGAACCTCCGACGCCCAATCCAGCAGCGGGTCCCAGCCCTCCGCCTGACGCTCTACCAACTCGCGCGGATGTTCGGCTCGGTAGCACAGAAGATCGCTGTCGCCGTAATCCGACAGCATATCGGCGACCTCGGCATGCTGCACCGCCACTTTGTCGATGGCTGCATTGGCACCACGGGTTGCAGGCATTGTGTTCGGGTCAATCGCGCCTTCCTGCGCGTCCCATTCGGCGGCGATCAGCTCGGCCAAGGCCCTGGTCGGCAGAATGAGCGGGGCCTTCGCGGGCGTCCGAACTGGGCGCCCGTCGAGATGTACGGTGAACCCGCCCTCCGTTTCCGCCACGGTGGTGTCTTTCCAAAACCGCTTCGCCGCCCATTCCGCCATGTTCAGTCCTTCCAAATCGTCTCAAGCGCGCCTTCGAGCTGTCCGAAATCATCCAGCACGGTCGCGGCCCCTGCCTCGATCAGTGCCTCGCGCCCATGATAACCCCAGCTGACACCGATGCTCTTGCACCGCGCCGCGCGGGCCATCTCCATATCGTAAGTCGTATCGCCTATCACCACCGCCTCGGAGGCATCTACCCCCGTGTCCACGAGACAGCTCATCACCATGGACGGATGCGGTTTCGACGGGTGATCGTCGGCGCTTTGCGTCGTCACGAAGAGATCCGCGAAATCCCAACTTTCGAGCAAGGCCGTCAATCCGCGTCGGCTCTTGCCTGTCGCAATCGCCAGATACAGATCGTCACGCGTCCCCAGTCGGCGCACCGCCTCTTCGGCGCCGGGATAAAGCGGCGAGGCCGCGGCGCCCTGTGCCAGACGATGGGTGTGGAACGCGTCTTTATAGGCGTCAACCATGTGGCCCAGCGTAGCGTCATCGGCATTGCGGGCCAGCTCACGCACCGCCAGCGGCAGGGACAATCCGACGATGGACAGGATCGCATCCCGATCCGGCACCGGCAGGCCCACCGCCTCAAACGCCGCCGCCATGGACAGCACGATATGTGCCTGACTGTCGACCAGCGTGCCGTCCACGTCGAAAATGACGAGCTTCATCCCCGCAGATCCTCGAACGGGTCTTCTGCGGCGAGGTCTTCGGTCCAGCCGAACGTGTCCCAGCTGTGTTTCATATGATCCGGCAGCGGCGCCGTCACGGAGATGATCTTTTTCGTCACAGGATGCTCGAACCGCAACATCCGGGCATGCAAATGCAGTTTCTTCGAGATGATTCCGCCAAGCTGTGCCCCCCAGCCATCGCCGAGGTTTTCCTGACCGGAGCCACCATATTTGCCATCGCCGATGATCGGATGCCCGATCTCCGCCATATGCGCGCGGAGCTGGTGGGTGCGGCCGGTGATCGGCTCCATCGCCACCCAAGATGCCCGCGACCCGACGCGGTAGAGCGTGGCGTACAGCGTCTGCGCCCGTTTCGCGCCCGGCGTTGCATCGACATCGCGCGGATGTACGGCAATCATTTTCTCACCTTCGCCCGACTTGCCGCGCCCCGGCGCCTTGACCAAACCGTATTTGATCTCGCCCAGATAGGGCGTCGGCACGCCGGCCACGAGCGCCCAGTAAATCTTGCGCGTATTCTTGTGGCGGAAGGCTTCGGTCAGTTTCGAGGCAATCGCAGGCGTGCGCGCCAAAGCCAGGACGCCGGACGTGTCTTTGTCGAGCCGGTGGACAAGCCGCGGCTTTTCGGGAAAATCGCCCTGAAGCGCCACCGACAACCCGTCGACATGGCGGGTCTGCTTCGAACCGCCCTGTGTCGGCAGCCCCGCCGGTTTGTTGATCACGATGAGATATTCGTCCTGATAGATCACCGCATCGCGCATCATCTGCGCATCGGATTTCGAGACCTTCACATCGCTGCGCTCGGGTTTCGGCGCGTTTTCATCCGGCAACGGCGGCACACGGATCGCCATACCCGGACCGACGCGCGTATTCGATTTCGCCCGCGCGCCATCGACGCGGATCTCGCCCTTGCGGCACATCTTCTCGATATTGCCCTGGGTCACCTGCGGGAACATCTTGCGGAACCAGCGGTCGAGCCGCTGCTCCGGCTGGTCGTCGCCAATCGTAATCGTCTGAACTGCGCTCATGCGTAGAAACTCCTTGCGGCGAAGAGGCCAAGGGCAATCCCGCCCAGAGCCAGCACCAGCGTGCCAAGGACATAGAATGCCCCGATCCCGTAATCGCCCCGCTCTATGATGGTCATCGCATCCAGAGAGAAGGCCGAATAGGTGGTGAACCCACCCAGCATGCCCGTCATAAGTAGCGGCGCAAAGCGGTTGCCGTTTTCATGCGCCAGCGTCACCACCACGACCCCCATGAGAAAAGAACCGAGGAAGTTCACGAACATCGTGTTCCACGGAAAACTCTTGCCCATGAGATGGGTCATCGCGAGACCGGACAGATAGCGCGCCGAAGCACCGACTGCGCCGCCCAATGCAACCTGGATCAATGGTGCCATGTCATCCTCTTCAGTTGCCCGTGTTCCTGTGGGGGACGGCTCCGAATGTCAACCGCCCCGTTGTTTGCGCAGCTTGTCGAAATAGGCCACCCGCTTGGCCAGATCGCGCTCGAAACCGCGCTCAACCGGTTGGTAGAACTGCGTGCGCGGCAGCGTGTCGGGGAAATAGTTCTGGCCCGAAAACCCGTCTTCTGCGTCGTGATCGTAAGCATAACCTTCGCCATAGCCCTGCTCCGACATCAGTTTCGTCGGCGCGTTCAGGATATGTTTCGGCGGCGGTTCAGAGCCGGTCTTGCGCGCCGCCGCGCGGGCCGCCTTGAACGCCGTGTAGACCGCATTCGATTTCGGCGCGAGCGCGAGGTACACCACACATTGCGCCAGCGCCAGCTCCCCCTCCGGCGAGCCGAGCCGTTCATAGGTTTCCCAGGCATGCAACGCAACCGCATGGGCCTGCGGATCGGCGAGCTGGATGTCCTCGATCGCCATGCGCAACATCCGACGCGCCAGATAGCGCGGATCTTCGCCCCCTTCCAGCATCCGCCCGAACCAATACAGCGCTGCATCCGGGTCGGACCCGCGTACCGATTTGTGCAGGGCAGAGATCAGGTTGTAATGCTCGTCACCGCTCTTGTCGTATTTCGAGGCCCGACGCATGAGGCGCTTGCCAAGCTGCTCCGGATCGAGCGGGGCGTCCACTTTCCACGCGGCGATCTGTTCGATCAGGTTCAAAAGCGTGCGCCCGTCGCCATCGGCCATCTCATAGAGCGCAAAGCGGGCCATCTCGGTCAGGGGGAGGGTCTTGTCCAGCTCTCGCTCCGCCCGTTCGGTCAGTTGCGCAAGGTCTTCATGCGTCAACCGCGTCAGCACCATGACCTGTGATCGCGACAGCACAGCGGCGTTCAGTTCGAAGGACGGGTTCTCCGTCGTCGCGCCCACAAGGAGGATCGTGCCATCCTCCATATGCGGCAGGAAACTGTCCTGTTGCGCCTTGTTGAAACGGTGGATTTCGTCGACGAACAAAAGCGTTCCCTGCCCGTTCGCGCGTCTGAGTTTGGCCGCCTCGAACACTTTGCGCAGCTCCGGCACCCCGGAAAAAATCGCGGAGATCTGTACGAAATGCAGATCCGTTTCATCCGCCAGAAGCCGCGCGATGGTGGTTTTGCCCACCCCCGGCGGGCCCCAGAAAATAATCGACGACAAAGCCCCCGAGGCAAGCATGACCCCCAGCGGAGCTTCGGGCCCCAGCACCTGTTGCTGACCGATCACCTCGGACAGATGTTGCGGGCGCAACCGGTCAGCCAGCGGCCGCGGCGCGGCACTGTGCTTCGGGGGCGTATCATCGGAAGAGAACAGATCGGCCATAGCCCGAGGTTACGCCGCCTGAGCGGCGCGCGAAAGAGGGATCGGGGCCAAAAGGCAGCGTTCTGGCCCCTTTCTCAAGCACATCGGATCAGTGCAGTTTGTTGATCAAATTGATGCGCATGCAGGCGTTGCGAGCACCGCCGATGTCCATCACCGGACCGATCACGTCGATGTCGAGCCCGACACGGCGCCCCCAGCGGTTGCCGTTCTCCGGGATCAGGCAGACGACCGAGGTCGCGCCCAGCTCACGCGCGGAATTCGTCATCTCCCCGATCAGGCTCATCTGGACTTTGAGACGGGATTTCGCAGGCACCCGTGGCGATACGAAAATCCGGCTCGATTCCCAGACATGCTCCGCCACCGGGGCCTCGTCGAACAGAAGATCCGACGGGATACTGTCGAGCAGACCGCGTTGGGCATCGCGGATCATGTAGGAATAAATGCCACAGCGCGTGGTCGTGGGGGTCAAGCGGATACCGGCCAACACATCGCCAAACTCGTGAACCGCGATCCAACGGGACGCGGGCGTGTCGTATTGATCGTATTCCATGCCATCCGCCTGGGGCAGATCCCATTTCGCGTGCTGGATGAACGTTTCGTGTCGCGCGCGAAGCATATTGGCAAAAAGATCGCCATGGTTGTGCAGGTTGGCAAAAGAAAGCGTGGTCGTTTGCATGGTACGTCTCCGGTGTTGGTTGATTTCTTCAACGCAACGCGGGAGCAAGCACCGTCACAACAGCTTGATCTCCTTGGCTTTTTGGATGGCTTCCGAGGTCGTCCGGGCCATGAGACGTTCCCGGGCAGAGACGAGACGCGCCTTCAGCGCGCTCTCCGAGATCCCGAGTTTGGCCGCGGCTGCTGCGTGACGATCACCGCCCGCGATGCACCGGAGGGCCTGAATTTGGGCCTGTGTCAGATCCGTTTGCGGCTCAGAGATTTCATGCAGCGTGCGCACGATCGTCACGATTTTCGAGATCTCCTGATCCGTGAATTCGCGATCGGCCCGGGCGCAACCTACAATGCTTCGTGACTGAACCGGTCCACAGGACACGGCAACACCGTAGTTCAGGCCGAATTCGGCGGCCTGCCTCCAAATTTGGAATGGATCGGGGAGTTCTATTTCGCTCCACCTTGTAGACCCTTCGCAGCTCAAACCCCAGGCGATCATCGGATCCCTCAACGCGTAAGCATTTGCCGCATAATGCTCGAGCCATTTCGGGTCGTAGGTCGATTCCGCGACCAGAGGCGAGGCGAAACGGATGTGCAACCCGGCGGAATATCCGACGGGAGATGCGGAGCGAAGCTGGGCAAACAGTCGATTGAGTTCTGTCGTGTCACGCATGGGTAAAATTCATTTTGGGTTACGAAAGGCGTGACAACCATAAGGCGATCACCCTTAAGATGAGTAAACCAAAGAGTCAGATTTTGAAAGCCAAAATCACGTTACATGGTGAATAGTGAAAGAGGCGGCGCACAGGCTGCTCAATTTCGCGCCCATTCCTGCAAAATGAAAAAGCTCCGCCGAAGCGGAGCTTTCGAAATCGCACAGAAAACCGGGATCAGTCTTCGTCAGCCATCGCAGCTTCTTCGGCTTCGAGGCGGGCTTTGTCGGCGGCGCCTTTGGCGGCCGGATCACGGTCCACGAGCTCGATGATCGCCATCGGAGCCATGTCGCCGTAACGGAAACCGGCTTTCAGAACGCGGGTGTACCCCCCGGCACGCTCAGCATAGCGCGGACCCAGAACTTCGAAGAGTTTGGCGACGTCTTTGTCTTGTTTGAGCTGAGCAGCAGCCTGACGACGGGCGTGAAGATCGCCGCGTTTGCCGAGGGTGATCAGCTTGTCCATGATGCGCTTGAGCTCTTTGGCTTTCGGCAGCGTGGTTTTGATCTGTTCGTGCTCAATGAGCGAGCCTGCCATGTTGGAGAACATCGCTTTGCGGTGTTCGTGGGTCCGGTTGAGGCGGCGGTAACCTTTAGCGTGACGCATTTTCTATCTCCTTTAGCGTGTTTTGCTTTGTCTGACCGGCGATGCGTGTCACCGGTTCTCCTTGGGGCGGAATGCCCGTGTCTTCGGTGGGCAAAATGCCCGGATTTGAGGGTCGGCAAAGCGTCGGACTTTTGTCGGACAAGCGTCGGACCTTTTTGCCGACCCTCAACATTTCACTCAGAACTGGTCTTCGAATTTCTTCGCCAGCTCTTCGATGTTCTCAGGCGGCCACTCTTCGACATCCATGCCGAGGTGCAGGCCCATGCCGGACAGAACCTCTTTGATCTCGTTGAGCGACTTGCGGCCGAAGTTCGGGGTGCGGAGCATCTCGGCTTCGGTTTTCTGGATGAGATCGCCGATGTAGACGATGTTGTCGTTCTTGAGGCAGTTCGCCGAACGGACAGACAGTTCCAGCTCGTCCACTTTCTTGAGAAGAAGCGGATTGAACTCGAGACCGTCGTCTTCTTCCTGACGACCAGCCGATTCCGGCTCGTCGAAGTTCACGAAGATGCCCAGTTGGTCCTGAAGGATGCGCGCAGCGAAGGCCACGGCGTCTTCCGGGGTCACGGAACCGTCGGTTTCGATTTTCATCGTCAGCTTGTCATAGTCGAGCACCTGACCTTCACGGGTCGGCTGCACGTCGTAGGACACTTTCTTGACCGGCGAATAGATCGCATCGACCGGGATCAGGCCGATCGGCGCATCTTCCGGTTTGTTCTTGTCGGCAGAGACATAGCCTTTGCCGGTGTTGACGGTCAGCTCCATGAACAGATCGGCGCCATCGTCGAGGTGGCAGATGACGTGATCCTTGTTCAGGACCTCGATGCCAGCCGATTCGGAAATGTCACCGGCGGTCACGACCATCGGACCTTTGGCGGAGATCGAGAGACGCTTCGGCCCTTCGACTTCCATGCGCAGCGACACGCCTTTGAGGTTCAGGATGACGTCGGTGACGTCTTCACGCACGCCCGCGACCGAGGAGAACTCGTGCAGGACGTTGTCGATCTGAACGGAGGTGATGGCCGCGCCTTGCAGCGACGACATCAGCACGCGACGCAGCGCGTTGCCCAGCGTCAGACCGAAGCCGCGCTCAAGCGGTTCGGCAACGATGGTAGCCTGACGTGCCGGTTCGTTGCCCGGTTTCACTTCAAGCTGTTGCGGTTTAATGAGCTCGGCCCAATTCTTGTGGATCATGCTGGTGCCTCCATTCTTGTCCTCCCGCCCATGTCCTTAAACGGGGGGACGCCCGAGGGGTCTCAAAACGCAAAAACGGACCGCGGGCAAACATGGCCCGCGATCCTGAAATCGTTATTTCGATTACACGCGACGACGTTTCGGCGGGCGGCAGCCGTTGTGCGCAATCGGGGTCACGTCGCGAATCGACGTGATGTTGAAGCCGATGGCAGCGAGTGCGCGCAGCGCGGACTCACGACCCGAACCCGGGCCCTGCACTTCGACTTCGAGGGTTTTCACACCGTGATCCTGAGCTTTGCGGCCCGCATCCTCGGCAGCCATCTGAGCGGCATACGGAGTGGATTTGCGGGAGCCTTTGAAGCCCATCGTGCCAGCGGACGACCAGGAGATCGCGTTGCCTTGCACGTCGGAGATCAGGATTTTGGTGTTGTTGAAGGTGGAGTTCACATGAGCAACGCCAGCGGCGATGTTCTTGGAAACCTTACGCTTCGTGCGACGGGTATCACGTGCCATGTCTGAATACTCCCCTTACTTCTTCTTGCCGGCGATCGGCTTCGCCGGGCCCTTGCGGGTGCGGGCGTTGGTGTGGGTGCGCTGACCGCGAACCGGGAGGTTCCGGCGGTGACGCAGGCCGCGGTAGCAGCCGAGGTCCATGAGACGCTTGATGTTCATCTGCGTTTCACGACGAAGATCACCTTCGACGGTGTAGTTGGCGTCGATGTGCTCGCGAATGGCGAGAACTTCGGCGTCGGACAGCTCGTTGACACGACGGGTAAGGTCGATGCCGACGGCTTCGCAGATGGCGACGGCAGAGGTGTTGCCAATGCCGGTGATATAGGTGAGCGCGATCGGAACGCGCTTGGCGGTCGGGATGTTGACGCCGGCGATACGTGCCACGTTGACTTTCCTTTCGTTGCGGTTCCGTAACCCCGGAACCTTTTTTCACAACGGAAGCTCGCGGGGGGTCCCTCGCGAGCGACAGCTGAATTCAGGTGATGATTGCGTCCGGGCGAACATGAGCTGAAACGACCCGTTTGCGAATCCTTTACCCCAGAGGGGATGGGTTGCCATAGAGTCGAATCGCCGGAGGGTCAAGACCTTCCGGCGATTGAATTCCTCAGGCCAGCGCCTTTGCGATATCCGCGGAGACCTGGTCCATGCTCTGAAGCCCGTCGACCGTCTTCAGATCGCCCTTGGCGTAGTAGTAGCCGATCAGCGGAGAGGTCTTCTTGTAATATTCCATCAGGCGGATCTTAACGCTTTCCTCGTTGTCGTCGGCGCGCGCTTCCTTGCCCGCAGCGACCGCTTCGGCGGCGCGATTGACGATGCGCTTCACCAGCGTTTCGTCATCGACCTCGAGCAGGATCACGGCTTCGAGCTGGGCGCCGTTGCGGGACAGCAACTCGTTGAGCGCGTCCGCCTGACCCAGAGTGCGCGGGAAACCGTCGAAGATGAAGCCGCCGGCGGAGCCGTGCTGGATCTTCTCTTCGATCAGGCCGATCACGATTTCGTCGGTCACAAGTTGACCCGCATCCATGATCGCCGCGACTTTCTTGCCCATTTCGGTGCCGGAGGTGCGTGCTTCGCGCAGCATATCCCCGGTCGAAAGCTGCACCATGCCCCGCTCCTCCACGAGACGTTGTGCTTGCGTTCCCTTGCCCGCGCCCGGCGGTCCAAGCAGAATAATATTCATCGTCTTGCTGTCCCTCTTTTGCTGCGCTTCCTCCCGCGCAGCTGAGATTTCTCGATGAGCCCCTCATACTGGTGCGCCAGCAGGTGGGACTGAATTTGTTGAATCGTGTCCATCGTCACCGATACCACAATCAACACCGAAGTGCCGCCAAAATAAAAGGGAATGGCGAACTGGCTGCGCAGAATTTCCGGCAGCAGACAGACTGCGGCCAAATAGGCGGAGCCGATCACGAGGATACGGGCCACGATGTAATCGAGGTGTTCCTCGGTTTTCTTCCCCGGACGGATGCCGGGAATGAAGCCGTTCTGGTTCTTCAGGTTCTTGGCCACGTCTTCCGATTTGAAGGCGACGTTGGCGGTGTAGAAATAGGCGAAGAAGACGATCATCGCCGTGAAGAACAGAAGGTAAAGCGGCTGACCCGGCCCGAAATAGGCGAGGATCGTGGACATCACCGGCCCCACGTCTTGCTGACCCGAGAAGGTCGCGATGGTGGTCGGCAGCAGCAGCAGGGACGAGGCGAAGATCGCCGGGATCACGCCCGCCGGGTTCACCTTGATCGGCAGGTGCGAGGACTGCGCATCATAGATCTTCATACCCTGCTGGCGGCGCGGGTACTGGATATGCACCTTGCGCAGCGCGCGTTCCATGAAGACCACAAAGGCGATCACGGCCACGACCATGGCAATCACGATCAGCGTCACGATCGGAGAGATCGCACCAGAACGACCGGAGGCAAAGAACTGAGCCAGAGCGCCCGGGATCTCGGCGACGATGCCGACGAAGATGATCAGCGAGATGCCGTTGCCGATGCCGCGGTTGGTGATCTGTTCACCGAGCCACATCAGGAACATGGTGCCGCCGACCAGCGTGATCACGACGCCCGCGCGGAAATACCAACCCGGATCGTGGGCCAGGTTCCCGGCCTCAAGCGAGGCGGCGAGACCGTAGGCCTGGAACAGCGCCAGAGCGACCGTGCCGAAACGGGTGTACTGGTTGATCTTCTTGCGCCCCGCTTCGCCCTCTTTCTTGAGGTTCTCGAGCGAGGGAACCATCGAGGTCAGAAGCTGCACGATGATGGAGGCGGAGATGTAGGGCATGATGCCGAGGGCAAAAATCCCCATCCGGCCGAGCGCGCCACCGGTGAACATCGACAGAATGCCGCCGAGGCCCGAGGCCGCCTGATCCATGAAGTCTTTGAGCGCGTTGCCGTCGATGCCCGGCACCGGGATGAAGGTCCCGAGACGGTAGACGATCAACAGACCGATGGTGAAAAAGATACGCTGGCGAAGCTCCTTGGCCTTCCCGAGGGTGCCCCAGTCGAGGTTCGCCGCCATTTGTTCTGCTGCGGATGCCATATGGTCTCTCTATTCACGTCAGCGCCGCCCGTCCGGCTTTCCGGGGGGCGGCGCTTGGAAAACTCAGGTCTTGATGTAAGGGGCGAAGGCCCTTGCCACAAGCCTTATTCGGCTGCCGCGTCGGCCTTCACGGCAACGGTCAGCGAACCGCCGGCTTTTTCAACAGCCTCGACAGCGGATTTCGACGCGCCGGTCACGGTGATGGTGAGTTTGGATTTCACATCGCCTTTGGCCAGAACGCGGATGCCGTCGAGTTTGCGGCGCACCAGACCGGAGGTCACGAGGGTCTCTTCGGTCACGTTGGCGGCGTCGAGCTTGCCGGCTTCGATGAATTTCTCGATCAGGCCGAGGTTCACGACAGCGTATTTCTTCGCGTTCGGCTTGGTGAAGCCGCGTTTCGGAAGACGCTGGTAGAGCGGCATCTGGCCGCCTTCGTAGCCGTTGATGGCCACGCCGGAACGGGATTTCTGACCTTTGATACCACGGCCACCCATTTTACCTTTGCCGGAGCCGGGGCCACGGCCAACGCGGGTGCGGGCTTTGGTTGCGCCGGGATTGTCGCGCAGTTCGTGCAGTTTCATGTCGCTTCTCCTTGCCGGATGTGCCCTCCAGCGACGGAGTGGGCAAACACGGCTTACATGTGTTGATTCTGATGGACAGGGCTGTCCACCGGGGGCGTATAGACTGAGCTGTTTAAGAATGCAAGAATGGCTATTACATTCTCCGACACTATCCAATTAGGGCTTTATATCTTGAAATTCTTATTCCCGAAACGCACCAGTACATTTGGAAGCAATGGCCGGAAAGTTTGGAGCCTGCTATCACTTGTTATCGTATTGGCTCTTATAGCCGAAGCAGCCATTCCCCGTCTTGACATTTCAGGTCAGCGTTTTGTCGCGTTTGTAGCGCTTATCTGGTCGTTCGCATATTTCTTACTGGTAATTGCTGCCATTCCGTTTTTGACATCTCAGAATTTTTGGCCCAACCCAGCTCGCCTTGCTGTTGATACACTTATATCAATAAGCCTATCGATAATGAGTTTCTCGCTCATCTATAGAATATATGAAATTATAGGGCCGGACCAAAATATCGCGCCTTCAGTCAGAGATTACATTTATTTCTCGACCGTAACGTTCTCAACATTAGGCTTTGGCGACTTCAGACCAGCAACGGACGCCCGAATGTTTGCCGCGCTTCAGTCGATTCTTGGCAATCTTCATTTGGGCATGATTGTCGGAACCGCGTTTTTTGCAGCACAACCGAAATAAATCTCAGAGCGCAGAAATAGTAACGGAAATGAGCACAACGAGGGCGGCACCGATGGCCAGCATCGTACCTACATAGTGCATATACCGGTATGTCTTCACACTCATGACAACTCTCCCATACGACTTTACAAACACTGCCTAAACTAACTCACCTATAATATAGTCATAATACATTAATTTTCAATTTAAATCACCCAACCAAAACACCCCACAGTCTCCTGCGGGGTGTCTGTCTTGTCCAGCGATGTCTCGACAGCGGCCTGCCCGGTGCCTCACTCGGCGGTGGCGCGCAGGTAGTCTTTCCAGCACGGGATCGGACCGGCATGCCAGCGGTCGCGCAGGGCGGCCATCAGGCGGTTCGGTTTCAGGAAGGAGGCGGCGCGTTGCATGTCGGGTCCTCTCGGATAAAGCGTGTCAGATACGCGCGGCGGTTTGCCGGGCGATGTCCATGATGTCGGAGCGCCCCAGACCGATGTCGTGCAGTTCATGGTCGGAGAGTGCGTTGAGCTGGTTGTAGGTGTCGGCATAGGCGCGCTGGCGGGCGTGGGCCTCGCGCAGGCGGGCAACCATGTTGCGCAGAGAGAAGCCGAAACCCGAAGTGCGGGTGGTGTCGGTGAAGTGAGCCATTGTTCTTGTCCTTTATTGAACGGGGCCGGAATGCCCCGGAAATGGGGTCTCTTTCAATGTGCCGCCGATGTAGGGGGAGTCCGGACGAATGACATCCCCCAGTTTTCGAGAGGCCGCTATGCACATAATGCAAGCAGTTTTAAAACTGGTTAAATTTTGTCCATATAGGCCCAAAAATTATTCATCGGTCAGCCGTGTCGCCCGTAATGCGACTTGACCCAGCGCTCGCCCGGTTCCGACATGTCAAACACGGAGAGGTCAAAAGCCGGGATGCTGGTTATGAAATTGGCCATCCAGTCTTGCAGGGCTTTGGTAAATGCGGTCATCGGTCTGTTCCTTTCACTGTCACGAGATCGCCTGCCCCTGTGGGCGTGGCGGGTTGGTACAGGAAAAGTGTCGCGCGTAAGTGTTAACGCCCGCCGAAAGCAATGCGGCGGGAACGCGACTTTTCTCTCAACTTGTTTCTGAAATGTTGAGGATCAGAACAGCGCGCCTTGCACCGACTGGGCAATTCTGGCGAGACCGTCGCGCCCCATCGGACCGACGAGGGCATAATGCCAGAGACCGTCCTGCCAATAGGCGGCGGAAAGTGTATCTTTCTGGCCGTAACGCAGCGCCGAGGTGCCACGGGTCTGCGCAGGCGTCAGGTAAAGGGTCACGCGGGCGCCCTCCGCATCCTCATACATGAACTGCGCGGCGGCCCCCTGTTCGAAGGGCAGAAGCCGCCCGCCGACGAGGGACAGCCCCGCGCCGGTCAGGTCGGGAATGCGCACCTCGGCACCCAGACGATTGCTGAGCCAGCCCTTGAGGTGATCGCGCTCGGAGGCGGGCACCTCGACCGGATGCACCACCTCGACGGAATAAAGCGCGTGGGCGGCGGAAGCCTGGGCGAGCACATCGCCGGCCATATCCGGCGCAGCTCCCGGCCCGCGCGTCAGAAGACCGCCACCAAAGCCCACGGCCAAAAGCACGACCGCCGCGGCCAGTTGCCCCCAGATCGGGCGGGCGACGGGTTCGGCGCGGGACAGGAGGTTGTCCAGATGCGCCTCGGACGGGGTCGGAACGGCGGCGCGCAACCTGTCCATATCTTGCATCATCTCCGCAACCTCTGTGGCGAGCGCCTCGTCATGCTCCATCCGGCGCTCGAACGCGAGGGCCTCGTCACGGGTCATTTCCCCGTCGAGATACCGATGAATGTCGAAATCCTGCGCATCCGTCATGTCACACTCCTCAGCCGCACGGGCGGTCCCGGTGTCGGCTCCTGCTTCAAACTCGCACGAGCGCGCGAGATCCGCGACATCACCGTGCCGATCGGGATGTCGAGAACGCCCGCCGCCTCTGCATAGCTCAAACCATCGATGACCACGAGCAAAAGCACTTCGCGCTGTTCGGGCGGCAAAGCGTCAACGCGACGCAGCATCTCCATCGCCTCAAGCCCCTGCTCCGCCGAGGGCAAAGCGTGAGGCGAGAGATCGGCCTCGTCATAGGCAACATGGATGTGGCGCGCGGCAGATGTCCGCAACCCGTTGCGATGAATGTTCAGCGCCATTTTCGCGAGCCAGGGCCGGATCGGACGATCCTCCTGCCAGAGATGCCGTTTGCGCAGGGCGCGCTCGGCACAGTCCTGCACGAGATCGTCGGCCCGGCTGCGATCTCGCGTCAAGACATAGGCGTAACGCCAGAGCGACGGCAGGGCCTCTTTCAATTCCTGTCTGAACCGCGGCATGACGCCTCCCGGAAGGATCAATGGGGAGGGTCGCCCCTCCCCGGCCTGATATGCGCTGTTACGGGCGGGCGACGTGCCAGACGCCGTTCACGCCCTCACCGGTCATGTCACCGGGTTTTTCGTCCTTGACCCAACCATAGAGCGGCATGCCCTTGTAGGCCACCTGCTCATAACCTTCCTTGCGGGTGATCAGGGAATAGCCGGAGGGCAGCTCCATGTCGGCATCGCCCACGACCGGCGGCCAATTGGCGGCGCACATGTCATAGCAGTTCGACACGCCCTTTTCGTCCTTGTCGAAGGTGTAGAGCGTCATGTGGGTGCTGGCATCCATCAGATAGGTGGCCTCGCCCAGCTTGCCGGTCACGACGGGGGCGTCGGCGGCGATGGCGGTGGTGGCGAAAGCGGCGAGGGCCGCCGCAAGGGGAAGGGTCTTGAGCATGTCTGATCTCCAAAAAACATCGTCTGCTCGGGTGCAGACATGAGAGATACAGCGCGCAAGGCGGGTTTATTCCCGACCGATATGAATTTTTAAAAGAAAAACGCCCCACCGAGAAGGCAGGGCGTTTGAAATCTTGCGGTCGGGGCTTACCCACGCTCTTCGACGATTTCGACGAGGTGCGGGATGGAGTTGACCATGCCACGCACGGAGGGGGTGTCCTCCAGCTCGCGGGTTTTGTGCATCTTGTTCAGGCCGAGACCGATCAGGGTCTGACGCTGTTTCGCGGGACGACGGATCGGGGAGCCGATCTGTTTCACAACGATGGTTTTAGCCATGAGTCAGTCTCCTTACGCTTCAGCAGCTTCAGCAGCCGGTTCATCCTTTTTCAGGATGTCGGCGACTTTCTTGCCGCGACGCTGAGCCACGGAGCGCGGGGAGGCTTCGAGTTTGAGGCCGTCCAGCGTGGCGCGGATCATGTTGTACGGGTTCTGGGAGCCGATGGATTTGGCAACCACGTCCTGAATGCCGAGCATTTCGAACACGGCGCGCATCGGACCACCGGCGATGATCCCGGTACCTTGCGGGGCGGTGCGCATCACGACGCGACCGGCACCGTGACGACCTTCGATGTCGTGGTGCAGGGTGCGGCCTTCTTTGAGCGGCACGCGGATCATTTGGCGCTTGGCTTGCTCGGTGGCTTTGCGGATGGCCTCGGGGACCTCTTTCGCTTTGCCTTTGCCGAAGCCGACGCGGCCTTTCTGGTCGCCTACAACCACGAGAGCGGCGAAGCCGAAGCGCTTACCACCTTTGACGGTTTTGGACACACGGTTGATCGCGACAAGACGATCTGCGAATTCCGGGGCTTCCTCGCGCTCGCGACGATCCCGGCGGTTTTCACGTTCTGCCATAGAACTTTCCTTTTGGAGGTGGCGCTTCGAAAAACGCCGTTGAACTCGATCCTTAGTGAAGGGCGCCCGAAAGGCGCCCGACCCGGATCATCGGGAAGGGGAGCATTGCCCCCCTCCCTCAAGTCTTAGAACTTCAGACCACCTTCACGAGCAGCGTCGGCGAGAGCCTTCACCTTGCCGTGGAAGAGGAAGCCACCACGGTCGAAGTAGCACTCTTCGACACCGGCTTTCTTCGCGCGCTCTGCAATCGCCGCGCCAACTTTGGCGGCGGCTTCGACGTTGTTCTTGCCGACCACGCCGAGATCTTTCTCGAGCGAGGAAGCGGCCGCCAGGGTTGTGCCCTGCACGTCGTCGATCAGCTGAGCGCTGATGTTCTTGTTCGAACGATGGATCGACAGGCGGAGCTTGCCGACATTGTTCTTGCGAAGTTTGTTCCGAACGCGCAGGCGGCGTTTCAGAAACAGGGTCCGTTTGCTGTTTGCCATGATGAGCGTCCTTACTTCTTCTTCCCTTCCTTACGGAAGATGAACTCGTCTTTGTACTTGATACCTTTGCCTTTGTAGGGCTCGGGCTTACGCCATTCGCGGATGTTGGCCGCGACCTGGCCGACGAGTTGCGGGTCGGAACCTTCCACAGTGATCTCGGTCGGTTTCGCAGCCGTCACGGTGACGCCGGCGGGGACCTCGAAGTTCACTTCGTGGGAGTAACCCAGGTTGAGTTTGAGCACGTTGCCCTGCATCGCAGCACGATAACCAACACCGTTGATTTCGAGCTCCTTCTTGAAGCCGTCGGTCACACCGGTCACCATATTGGCGACCATGGTGCGGGACATGCCCCACTGCTGGCGAGCGCGCTTCGATTTACCACGGGGGGTGACGGTGACGGTGTTGTCTTCGACAGCGAGGGTCACATCGTCCGTGGCGGTGAAGGAGTGAGTGCCTTTCGGGCCTTTCACTTCGATGGTCTGGCCGGACACAGAGGCGGAAACGCCGCTGGGCAGCTCGACCGGTTTCTTACCAATACGAGACATCGAGAGACCTCCTTAGAAGACGGTGCAAAGCACTTCGCCACCAACATTGTTGGCACGAGCGTTTGCGTCCGACATCACACCCTTCGGGGTGGAGACAATCGACACACCAAGGCCCTGACGGACCGACGGGATGTCCTTGACACCGAGGTACACGCGACGACCGGGTTTGGAGACCCGTTTCAGTTCGCGGATAACCGGGGTGCCTTCGAAGTATTTCAGGCTGATTTCAAGGGTCGGGTGACCGTTGACGTCGGTGCCTTTCTCATAGCCGCGGATGTAACCCTCGTCGAGCAGCACATCCAGGACCCAGCCGCGCAGCTTGGAAGCCGGGGTGGAGACGGTGGATTTGCCACGCATTTGAGCGTTACGGATACGGGTGAGCATATCGCCGATAGGATCGTTCATATTCTCTCTCCCTTACCAGCTCGATTTCACCAGACCGGGGATCTGGCCGAAGGAGCCGAGTTCCCGCAGCATGATCCGGGACACCTTCAGCTTACGGTAGTAAGCGTGGGGACGGCCGGTCAGCTGACAACGGTTGTGCAGACGGGTAGCCGAGCTGTTGCGCGGCAGTTCAGCAAGCTTCAGGGACGCGCGGAAACGCTCTTCCATCGGCTTGTCCTGGTCGTAGACGACCTCTTTGAGAGCAGCGCGCTTGGCGGCGTATTTCGCCACCAGCTTCTCGCGCTTGCGCTCGCGTGCGATCATGGATTTCTTTGCCATGTTCTCAAACTCCTCGCGCGATTAGCTGTTGAAGGGCATGTTGAAAGCTTTCAACAGGCTCTTGGCTTCTGCGTCCGTCTTCGCGGTTGTCGCGATGACGATGTCCATCCCCCAGACTTCGTCCACCTGGTCGAAGTTGATCTCGGGGAACACGATGTGCTCTTTCAGGCCCATGGCGTAGTTGCCACGGCCGTCGAAGGAGGTGCCGGACACGCCGCGGAAGTCGCGGATGCGGGGCATTGCAATCGTGATCAGACGATCGAGGAATTCATACATGCGGTCGCCGCGCAGGGTGACTTTCGCACCGAGCGGCATGTCTTCACGAACGCGGAAACCAGCGATGGATTTCTTGGCTTTCGTGACGAGCGCTTTCTGACCGGCGATCGCGGAAAGATCTTCCTGAGCGGATTTCGCTTTTTTGGAGTCTTTCACAGCTTCCGCACCGCAGCCGATGTTCAGGACGATTTTGTCCAGACGCGGGATCTGCATGTCGTTCTTGTAGCCGAACTCTTCTTTCAGAGCAGCACGGATGCTGTCTTTGTAAGCGGCTTTAAGACGCGGGGTGTAATCGGTGGTGTCGAGCATCAGATCACGTCTCCCGTGGTTTTGGCGAAGCGCACTTTCTGATCGCCTTCCATGCGGAAACCGACGCGGGTGGCTTTGCCGTTGGCATCGAGCAGCGCGAGGTTCGACAGGTCGATCGGCATGGCGATCGGCTTGCGGCCGCCTTGCTCGCCCTGCGTGGCGCGTGCGTGACGGATGGCGATGTTGATGCCTTCCACGATGGCCTTGCCTTTGGACGGCATCACAGAGGTGATTTCACCCTGTTTGCCTTTGTCCTTGCCGGCGAGGACGACGACCTTGTCGCCTTTTTTCAGCTTAGCAGCCATTAGAGCACCTCCGGAGCGAGCGAGATGATCTTCATGAAGTTTTTCGCACGAAGTTCGCGAACAACCGGGCCGAAGATACGGGTACCAACGGGCTCGTTGTTGTTGTTGAGGATGACGGCGGCGTTGCGATCAAAACGGATCGCGGTGCCGTCTTCACGACGGACTTCCTTGGCGGTGCGCACGACGACGGCCTTACGGACGTCCCCTTTTTTCACACGGCCACGCGGAATCGCTTCCTTGACCGACACCACGATGATGTCGCCCACGGAGGCGTAACGACGGTGGGAACCGCCGAGGACCTTGATGCACTGAACTCGGCGAGCGCCGGAGTTGTCAGCGACATCCAGATTGGTCTGCATCTGGATCATTTGGTTTCTCCCGACCTTTGGGGCGATCTGCAGTGATCGGTGCCCCCAGGGTTTCGATTAAGCTGGGAGGAGGCTTGTCTGATCGAGATCAGGCGAGCACTTCCCAACGCTTGGTTTTCGACTTCGGTGCACATTCCTGGATACGGACGGTGTCGCCGACGTTGAATTGGTTGTTCTCATCGTGAGCCCGGTATTTTTTGGACTTACGGATGGTCTTTTTCAGAACCGGGTGTTTGAAACGGCGCTCGACGAGCACGGTCACGGTCTGTTCGTTCTGGTTCGAGGTCACGACCCCGGAAAGAATACGCTTGGGCATAGGTCGCTCTCCTTACTCAGCCGACTTGGCTTTTTCGTTCAGAATGGTTTTCACAAGAGCGGCCGTGCGGCGCGCCTTGCGGATCTGAGCGGTGTTTTCGAGCTGACCCGTGGCCTGCTGGAAACGCAGGTTGAAGGATTCTTTTTTCAGATTGGCAAGCTCGGTCTTGAGCTCGTCCGGCGTTTTCGCACGCAATTCCTGGGCGTTCATTTGGCGCCTCTCCTTGGTTCCTGGTAGCACCGGAATGCGCCCTTATTCGGGGTGACATTCGGTCCGGTGGGTTATGTCAATACACACGACTCCCCTGAAGGGAATCTGTGAGATGCCGCTCTATAAGGGGTTGGGGGTGTGGTGGCAAGGGAAAGTTAGTCACTTCTGACCTTTTCGAACCGCCCCGATCACTCTCACCAACATCCCCCTTGGAACGCGCCACGCAATGGCAATAAGAACAAGAGCCAGTAGCACAGCCCCAAGCCCTGAGCCATTTGCAAAACCAAAGCTCAACTTTGCTTCTGAAATAAGTTCGATAATCTGCATCGAAACTTCCCCACAATTGATATGGGTCGCTCAATGTCACGAGAACATAAGGAACGACCCCGACTACAGTCGGTTACGATCCTCAGTTCTCTTTTCCTGCATGGGCGCGCTTCCTTGCGCTTCAACCATTTCCTATGGCTTCCCAAAAGAAAGCTGGGATATCTCAGCATCTCCCCAATGTTCGGCGCATCACTACGAAGCGCCGCCCACGGAATTCATGCAGGAAAAACTCCGCAGGCTAATGATGGAACATATCGTAAACGCAACGCCCCCACGGCGTCAACGTGGTTAATAACAAATGAACCTTAAGAAAGGTTAAATCTGGAGAGCAATCGCGCAACGCTCGAAACGTCACTAAGCCTCGCCAAGCCCTCCACCGCGCGCTATGACAGGCCAAACCTGCCAAAGGAGCCTCCCATGGCCGACATCGAATCCCTTTTCGTCACCCGTCTCTACAAAGCGAAACTGAACGAGTTCTCCCCCGAGGTCGATCAGGACGAACTCTTTGATAGTTGCTATGCCATCGCCGAAGATGACGAAGCCGGGCAGCAATGGTGCGATGACAAGGGCTATCCGGGCTATACCTCCTATGCCTCTCTCACCGACCTGCCCTGGCGCTTCCCGATCTTCAAGGACATCGTCGAGAGCCTCGATCAGCATGTCGCGAAATTTGCCGAAGACCTCGAATTCGATCTGGGCGAGCGCAAACTTGTGCTCGAAGACCTCTGGATCAACATCCTGCCGGAGGGCGGCTATCATTCCGCCCATATCCACCCGCATTCGGTGATCTCCGGCACGACCTATGTCGCCATGCCGGAAGGCGCCTCATCGCTGCGGCTCGAAGATCCGCGCCATGTGATGATGATGGGCGCCCCCGCCCGCAAGAAAGACGCCCGCCGCGAGATGCAGAATTTCATTTACATGTCCCCGGAAGCGGGCGACATCATGCTCTGGGAAAGCTGGCTGCGCCATGAGGTGATGATGAACCAGTCGGAATTCGACCGGGTGTCGGTGAGCTTTAATTACAAGTGGGCGGACGAATAACTCAGCGCCGCTCCAGCGCCTTCTCGATCCGTTCCAAACGCTTGACCACGTCGTCGCGGTAAACATCCGTGGCGGCGTGTTCTTCTTCGACATGGGCATCCTGCATCGTCGACACGATCAGACCGACGACGAGGTTCATCACGGCAAAGGCCGTGATCAGGATGAAGGGCACAAAGAACAGCCAGCTTTCCGGATGCACCTCCATCACCGGGCGGACGATGCCCATAGACCAGCTTTCCAGCGTCATGACTTGGAACAGTGTGTAGAGCGAAGCGCCCAGCGTGCCGAACCATTCGGGGAATGTTGGCCCGTAGAGCTTGGTCGCAATCACCGAGCCGATGTAGAAGATGATGCCCGTCAGCAGGAACACCGAAGCCATCCCCGGCAGCGCGAGGATAAAGGCCTCGACCACCCGGCGCAGGCTTGGCACGACAGAGACGACGCGCAAAAGTCGCAGGATGCGCAGAGCCCGGAGCACCGAAAGCCCCTCCCCCACCGGCGAGAGCGAGATGCCGACAATCACAAAGTCGAAGAGGTTCCAGCCATCGCGAAAGAACCGCAGCCCCTGCGCATAGATTTTCGCCAAGAGTTCGACCACGAAGATGCTCAGACAGATCATGTCGAGCGCGACGATCAGCCCGCCCATCCGCGCCATGACTGCGCCCGAGGTCTCAAGCCCCAGGATCACGGCGTTGAACAGGATTACCCCCATGATGAAATGGCGGGTGACGGAGCGGTCGAGGAGGAGGGAAATCTGGGTGCGCATGGGGTCTCGTGCCAGGGAAGCATTCGGGGCTTTGGCCTTCTGATATGGAGACCTCGATCGGCGAGACAAGAGGCTTGGCCCTTGATTTCGCAGCCGCAGCATGGCCTTCTTTCACAAGGAGGCCACCATGCGCTTCACCGTCCGACACGAAACGCTCTACCGCTATTCCGCGCCCGTGCGTTTGGGCGACCAGATTTTGCGCCTCAAACCCTATGGCATGACCGCCCTCAATCATCGCTATGACATTACACCCACGCCCTCTTGGCGAGAGGATCGCCTGTCGCCTTTCGGCACGTCGGAGACACGCGTGGGCTTTGCCGGAGAGACCGATGTGTTGCGCATTGTCAGTCAGTTCACTTGCGAGACAGGTGTGCAGCCCTCTGCGTCAAAGCTGCCAGACCTGCCTCCCTATCTGAACGGTAACATCGACGAGACCGTTGCGCAGTTTGCCCGCGACCTGCGAGCAGAGGCGGGAACTGTGCCGGAGTTTCTCCTGAGCCTGACCGAGACCCTCTACCGCCGCACGCATCGGCACATCCGCCCGACGGGCTATGCCCAGACCGCGGAAGAGACGCTTCGCACAGGTGCGGGCGCCTGCCGCGATCTCGCCGTGCTGTTCATCGCCGTCTGTCGCAGCCTTGGCATCCCCGCGCGCTTCGTGTCGGGCTATCAGGCCAAGGCAGAAACGCCGGACGGCAAGCGCCACCTGCATGCCTGGCCCGAAGTCTGGCTGTCGGGAGTGGGCTGGCAGGGGTATGATCCGACCCACGGGGTGGCAGTCACGGACGGCCACGTCGCCCTCTCAGCCGCCCCGGATCAGATGGGGACGATGCCAATCGAAGGCGGATTCTGGGGCGATGGGGTGTCGTCGGAGTTGAGCTTTGGGTTGGAGATTGAGGTGGGGTGAGGTGAGGTGAGGTGAGGTGAGGTGAGGTGAGGTGAATAAGCAAATTCATAAGCCATTTTGTCGAGGCACCTGCAGTACGACTTATCGCCAATAGAGGAGAAAATATAATGAAGAGTGTTAACTTAGCGCCCGACGGTAGCTACGTAGCCGGACAAGCGCGCCTTTGCCCCGACGGAACTTATGTGGGAGATGGTGGACCGATTTCCTTAGCGCCAAATGGAAAATATGTCGCAGGGAGCCCACAGCTCGCCCCCGATGGGACTTATGTCGGTGGGTACGGTCGGCCTACTTTGGCACCCGATGGCAGTTATGTTTCAGGCCCAGCTGTACTCGCGCCAAATGGCAAATACGTTTAATGTAGTGTTAAATCCGCGATAACAAAAACCCCCGCCGATTTCTCAGCGGGGGTTTCTTAATTTTCAACCGGGCATGTTCTCATCGTTTCTTTGAAACGACTGCCACATGCGCGTGACACTCCGCTGACGCGGAGCGCACGTCTTACCAGTCTTCTTTCACGACCGTGCGGGTTTTGATCGGGAGTTTCATCGCAGCAAGGCGCAGAGCCTCACGAGCGACGTCTTCCGACACGCCGTCCAGTTCGAACATCACGCGGCCCGGTTTGACTTTGCAGACCCAACGGTCCACGGAGCCTTTACCTTTACCCATACGAACTTCGACGGGCTTTGCGGTCACCGGGGTGTCCGGGAAGATGCGGATCCAAACACGACCCTGACGCTTCATGTGACGCGTCATGGCACGACGAGCTGCTTCGATCTGACGCGCAGTGATACGCTCGGGCTCAACGGCTTTGAGGCCGAAGGTGCCGAAGGTCAGATCCGAACCGCCTTTTGCTTCGCCGTGGATACGGCCTTTGTGCATTTTGCGGAATTTTGTACGCTTTGGCTGAAGCATGTCTCAGACCTCCTTAGCGACGGCCGCCGCGGTCACCGCGAGGTGCCGGACCGGCTTGGGCTTCTTCGGCGCGACGGTCACGAGCCTGCGGGTCGTGTTCCATGATCTCGCCTTTGAAGATCCAGGTTTTGATGCCGATGATGCCATAGGCAGTCGACGCTTCGGCGTGGGCGTAGTCGATGTCCGCACGCAGGGTGTGAAGCGGCACGCGGCCTTCGCGATACCATTCGGTACGCGCGATTTCAGCACCACCGAGACGACCGGCAACGTTCACGCGGATGCCGAGGGCACCCATGCGCATGGCGTTCTGCACGGCGCGTTTCATGGCACGACGGAAGGACACACGGCGCTCGAGCTGCTGGGCGATGGACTCGGCCACCAGAGCAGCGTCGAGTTCCGGCTTGCGCACTTCAACGATGTTGAGGTGCAGCTCGGAGTCGGTCATCGCGGCGACTTTCTTGCGCAGACCTTCGATGTCCGCACCTTTCTTGCCGATGATGACGCCCGGACGGGCGGTGTGAATGGTCACGCGGCATTTTTTGTGCGGGCGCTCGATGATGACGCGCGACACACCGGCCTGCTTGCATTCTTCCTTGATGAAATCACGGATTTTCAGGTCTTCGAGAAGAAGATCGCCGTAATCTTTCGTGTCAGCGTACCAGCGGCTGTCCCAGGTGCGGTTGACCTGGAGACGCATGCCAATCGGGTTAACCTTATGACCCATTAGTTTTGCTCCTCAACTTGACGCACCTTGATGGTGATTTCCGCGAACGGCTTCATGATCTTGCCAAAACGACCACGGGCACGCGGGCGACCGCGTTTCATGGTGAGGTTTTTGCCAACCCATGCTTCGGCGACGATGAGCTCATCGACGTCGAGGTTGTGGTTGTTCTCGGCGTTTGCGATCGCGGACTGAAGACATTTCTTCACGTCCTGAGCGATACGCTTGTTGGAGAAAGTCAGGTCCGTGAGGGCCTTGTCGACTTTCTTGCCGCGGATCATCTGAGCCACGAGGTTCAGTTTTTGCGGGGAAACGCGAAGCATACGGGTTTTCGCCATTGCTTCGTTGTCAGCCACGCGACGGGGATTTGCAACCTTACCCATGACTTATTTCCGTTTCGCTTTTTTGTCGGCGGCGTGACCGTAATAGGTGCGGGTCGGCGCGTATTCACCGAACTTCTGACCGATCATGTCTTCCGTGACGTTGACGGGGATGTGCTTCTGACCGTTGTACACACCAAAGGTGAGACCAACGAACTGAGGCAGGATGGTGGAACGACGCGACCAGATCTTGATGACCTCGTTGCGGCCGCTCTCGCGGGTTTTTTCGGCTTTCTTGAGGACGTAAGCGTCCACAAACGGGCCTTTCCAGACAGAACGTGCCATATCTTAGCGACCCTTCTTCCGAGCGTGACGCGAGCGAACGATGAATTTGTCCGTCGCTTTGTTCTTGCGCGTTTTCGCGCCTTTCGTCGGCTTGCCCCACGGAGTCACCGGGTGACGGCCACCAGAGGTGCGGCCTTCACCACCGCCGTGCGGGTGGTCGATCGGGTTCATGACAACACCGCGGACGGACGGACGAATGCCTTTGTGGCGGTTACGACCGGCTTTACCGATGTTCTGGTTGGAGTTGTCGGGGTTGGACACGGCGCCGACCGTAGCCATGCATTCCTGACGCACGAGACGCAGCTCGCCGGAGGAAAGACGGATCTGGGCGTAACCACCGTCACGACCAACGAACTGAGCGTAGGTGCCGGCAGCACGGGCGATCTGGCCGCCTTTGCCCGGTTTCATCTCGACGTTGTGGACGATCGTACCGATCGGCAGACCGGAGAACGGCATGGCGTTGCCGGGCTTCACGTCAGCTTTGGCGGAGGCGATGACTTTGTCGCCGACGGCCAGACGCTGCGGAGCCAGGATGTAAGCCTGTTCGCCGTCTTCGTATTTGATGAGCGCGATGAACGCGGTGCGGTTCGGGTCGTATTCGATCCGTTCCACGGTTGCTGCGACGTCAAACTTGTTCCGTTTGAAGTCGACGATGCGATAGAGACGCTTTGCCCCGCCGCCTTTGCGGCGCATCGTGATCCGTCCGGTGTTGTTCCGGCCGCCGTTCTTGGTCAAACCCTCGGTGAGAGATTTGACCGGACGCCCTTTCCAAAGCTCCGAACGGTCGATCAGAACCAGCCCACGCTGGCCAGGCGTCGTCGGTTTATACGACTTGAGTGCCATAGTTTCTGTCTTCCGTTTGCTTTGGGTCATGTGATGTAGCTTCGTTTGCTACGACCCGTTTTCGTCTAAGGCCGGGGGCTCTCGTGACTGTCGTCTGGCCCTCGTCCCACACAAATCACGGGCCCCAAGAACGAATCCGGGGCCGTGAGATGGGCGGGGTATAGTGGGTGTTGGGGAGGGAGTCTAGTAGTTGGGTGCCTGCCGCCGCATAAAATCAGCAAAAAGCGGCACTGTGAAGTCGAGATACCCATGATCGGTACTATAGATCATCCCTTTAGAAATAATACTAGCCCGAGCTGGTCCAAGGGATGATAACTTTCTGTCCATTGCCGTTGCTATGTCCGCCATTGCATAGGGGCCATCACCTAACTGCGCCATTGCGTTTACGAATGCCACTTCTGCTTTCGTAAGGCGATCCATTCTCACCTTGAAGAAGCCAGAATCTAAATGAGCTAGTGTTTCCACATAGGCTTGTTGGACCTCAATGGTCGATATTTCAGGTCCTTCCGCGTTGTTCCACGCCACGGAAGCCCATTCTTGAAGGAAAAATGGGTAGCCTTGAGTTCGGGTAACCACTTCAGTCAACGCCCCAGTGGAAATGGAGGCTTCCTCCTCCTCAATTGGCAATTGAACCGCTCGACGAGCTGCTGTGTCATCAAGCGCCCCAACCTCTGGATATTGAAAGAGTCTTTCAGCATAGGACTTCGCCTCTCCTGCCAACTTTGCTACTTGTGGCAATCCTGCACCGACCAGAACAACAGGCAAGCTATCCTGCGACATCCTGTGAATTGACACTATAAGAGCTGACAGATCTTCCGAGGAAAGATATTGGACCTCATCGATAAGCAGTATCCAGCCTTTTCCCGCCACCTGAGCGGCACGACCAATCACGCCGAACAGGTCGGGGAGGTCGTATTGAATATCCCCACTATCAGCTAAGCCCGGCTCAGCTTCGACGCTGAGCTCAACCCCGCCAACGTCAATTTTGAAAATGGATGCAAAACCTCTTAATCCTTTGAGACCTCTCTCTGCAATTTGCCGCGCAGCGGCAACTGTCGAAAGAGAACGCATAACCTTTCGCATTTCCGGATAGAGTAGACGTGCTAAACTTTCTCCTTCCGGCGCCTCCACTTTAGACACAAGATAGCCTTCGGATTCGGCAACCCTTGCCACCTCATTTAACAGCACTGTTTTCCCTGTTCCGCGCAACCCAAGCAACATCATAGAGCGCGCGCTTCGCCCCCTTATAGCGCGTCCGCACGAAATTCGAGCCGCTTCCAGAATAGCATCTCGCCCCGCAAGCTCTGGCGGGCGGCTACCAGCTCCGGGTGCGAATGGATTTCTATATGGATCCAAAATTCTACCTCTCAACACTTAAAGACTAACAATAAATAGCAAAGTATAGAGAAAAACTCTATACTTCTTTACATTCTTTTATATTACAAAAAAGCCCCCCGGCTCTCACCGAGGGGCTTCTTCATTTCTAACCTATCTCTAAAAGTTAGAGACCGGTGGACACGTCGATCGCGTTGCCGTCTTCGAGGGTGACATAGGCTTTTTTCACGTCCTTACGCTTGCCCGGCATGCCGCGGAAGCGTTTGGTTTTGCCTTTGGTGACAACGGTGTTCACCGCTTTCACCTTCACACCGAAGAGCGTTTCCACAGCTTCTTTGATCTGCGGTTTGTTGGAGTCGATGGCGACTTCAAAAACCACGGCACCGTTTTCGGAAGCCATGGTGGCTTTCTCGGTGATGATCGGCTTGCGGATCACGTCGTAGAGTTCAGCTTTGTTGGTCATTTCAGGCGAGCCTCCAGAGCTTCGACACCTGCTTTGGTGATCACGAGCGTGTCACGTTTCAGGATGTCGTAGACGTTGGCGCCAATGGTCGGCAGCACGTCCACACCGGCGATGTTCGCAGCCGCAGCTTTGAAGTTCGCGTCGATGTCGGCGCCGTCGATGATCAGCACGCGTTTCCAGCCCTGTTCCTTGACAGCTTTGGCCAGCAGAGCGGTTTTGGCTTCGGCGAGTTTCGCTTCGTCCAGAACCACGAGATTGCCGGTTGCGGCTTTCGCGGAGAGCGCGTGTTTCAGGCCGAGCTTGCGGAATTTCTTCGTCAGCTCATGGCCGTGAGACCGCGGGGTCGGGCCTTTGTAGATACCACCTTTGCGGAAGATCGGGGCCTTGCGGGAGCCGTGGCGAGCGCCACCGGTGCCTTTTTGGCGATAGATCTTCTTGGTGGAGTAGGACACTTCAGACTTCGTCTTCACCTTGTGGGTGCCCTGCTGCGCGTTGTTACGCTGCCAGCGGACCACACGGTGCAGAATGTCAGCGCGCGGTTCGAGGCCGAAGAGAGCTTCGTCCAGATCCAGCGTGCCAGCCTTGGCGCCGTCGAGTTTGATCACGTCATGTTTCATGCTTCACCCCCTTCTGCCGGAGCTTCGACAGCCGGAGCGGCGGTCGCTTCAGAGGCAGCGGATTTCAGAGCAGCCGGAAGCGGAAGATCAGCCGGAGCTGCTTTCTTCACGGCGTCTTTGATGGTGACCCAGCCGCCTTTGGAGCCCGGAACAGCGCCTTTGACCATGATCAGGCCACGGTCGGCGTCGGTGCGGACAACCTGGAGGTTTTGGGTGGTGACACGGGCAGCACCCATGTGACCGGCCATCTTTTTCCCTTTGAACACACGGCCCGGTTCTTGACACTGACCGGTGGAACCGTGGGAACGGTGGGAGATGGACACACCGTGGGAGGCGCGCAGACCGCCGAAGTTGTGGCGTTTCATGGCACCGGCAAAACCTTTACCGATGGACGTGCCGGAAACGTCAACGAACTGACCTTCGAGGTAGTGGTCGGCGGAGATTTCCGCACCCACTTCGATCAGCTTGTCTTCGTCCACGCGGAACTCAGCCACTTTGCGCTTCGGAGCCACGTTCGCCGCAGCGAAGTGACCACGCATGGCTTGGGAGGTCCGTTTTGCTTTTGCGGAGCCAGCGCCGAGCTGAACGGCGGTGTAGCCGTCTTTCTCGGTGGTGCGCTGAGCAACCACTTGCAGATTGTCGAGCAGAAGAACGGTCACAGGGATCTGTTTGCCGTCTTCCATGAAAAGGCGGGTCATGCCGACCTTTTTCGCGATAACACCAGAGCGCAACATCTCTATTGCCCTCCTTAAACTTTGATCTCGACGTCCACGCCAGCGGCGAGGTCGAGCTTCATCAGCGCGTCCACGGTCTGGGGGGTCGGATCAACGATGTCGAGAAGACGCTTGTGCGTGCGGATCTCGAACTGGTCGCGGGATTTCTTGTCGATGTGAGGACCACGGAGAACCGTGAACTTCTCAATCTTGTTCGGCAGAGGGATCGGGCCACGGACCTGAGCGCCGGTGCGCTTCGCCGTGTTGACGATTTCCTGGGTCGACGCGTCGAGCACGCGGAAATCAAATGCCTTCAGCCGAATACGGATGTTCTGGCCTTGCATAGCATTGCCTTTCGTAGGCTTATTGAGGTTGAGAGGAAGATGCCCGCTCATCGGACACCCTCGTCGAACCTTATGAAGCGAGTGCTCAGGGCCTGAGCGAATCCCTCTTCATGCGTTCTCCCGAAAGAGAACTCGCGCGATATAGAGGGGGATCGGCTTTGTGGCAAGGGGTTTGTTGTTATCCGACAACTAAGGGGGGTTTAAATGGCAAATCAGATCAATTTTGGAAGCGTTATATTAAGCTTAAAGAATATTGTTAACGGATTAATTTATGAAATTTATCGTTCTTCTGAAATGGCGCGGTTCGCAAGAGATCGCTTAAATAAAGAAATTTACGAACACCGTAACGGACAAAAGCAGGACAACAACTTTGCGTTGTTTGCAGCAGCAGAGGAATTTTTCACTCATGCCGCTCATATTTCTTTCTCAATTTGGCCTACACATACAGAAACTCCGAGAAACCGAAAACAAAATGTTCGCCCTGAAAAACTTTTCAGCATAACTCGTGGAAGATGTATGCAGCATCTATTTGTCAATGAGGTTTGCATGTTTTTGAACATCGACGATCAAGACACATATCAGAAAGTTCAGAACTCCTCCTCAACACCTAGTTTGCCAGATGATTTTCTGTATGGCCCCGAGAGCATATGCAAGTTGAAAGATAGAGCACTAAGAAATTTCTTCGTTCATTTTGACGAAAGATTTGAAAAATCTGTCGTGAACGCGCCATCACATGCCAGCCGCTCCAGTTCACAAATCTGTCTGTATGACGCCCGCTATTCCAAACCGCATGAGCTAAACATCGGCTTCAATGAGGATTTTTCCCAATTTATCGGTTTAGGCGAAGTTTTCCCGATCCGCGAAATTTTTAGAGCCACTTTATCGGCTGGTGAGCGTGCCAAAACGCTTATGGACCATCAACAAGAAATAGATTTGATTATATATAGTGAAGCTAAAGTACTACATAAGAAACTATCGAAAATTCACTCTTAACTGGCATGATGGCTAGAGCCCTCCAGCCTCGGGCTCTCATAGCCTTTGCCTTGCAAAGCCAACTGCCACCCGCGGCTTGCACCGTCGCTCTGCGGGTAACACCGTCGCTGTCATCGCCCCGAAACAAAAAGGGCCTCCCGATGGAGGCCCTTTCTATTTCTTAATCAGCAAAGCTGATCAGGCGATGATTTTGGACACCACGCCCGAACCCACGGTGCGGCCGCCTTCGCGGATGGCGAAGCGAAGACCTTCTTCCATCGCGATCGGGGCGATCAGCTCAACCGTGAATTTCAGGTTGTCGCCCGGCATCACCATCTCCGTGCCTTCCGGCAGAACAACGGTCCCGGTCACGTCCGTCGTACGGAAGTAGAACTGCGGACGGTAGTTCGCGAAGAACGGGGTGTGACGGCCACCTTCTTCCTTGGTCAGAATGTAGACCTCGGATTCGAATTTGGTGTGCGGGTTCACGGAGCCCGGTTTACACAGAACCTGACCACGCTCGACGCCTTCACGGTCCACACCGCGCAGCAGGGCGCCGATGTTGTCGCCGGCTTCACCGCGGTCGAGCAGTTTGCGGAACATTTCAACACCGGTACAGGTGGTTTTCTTGGTGTCGCGGATGCCGACGATTTCGATCTCGTCGCCCACGTTGATCACACCGCGTTCCACACGGCCGGTCACAACAGTCCCACGGCCGGAGATCGAGAACACGTCTTCGATCGGCATCAGGAACGGCTGGTCGATCGCACGCTCGGGTTCCGGGATATAGGCGTCGACGGCTTCCATCAGTTCGCGGATCTTGTTCTCGCCGATTTCCGGGTCACGACCTTCGAGAGCGGCCAGAGCGGAGCCCGCGATGATCGGAATATCGTCGCCCGGGAAGTCGTATTCGGACAGAAGTTCGCGAACTTCCATTTCGACCAGCTCCAGAAGCTCTTCGTCGTCGACCTGGTCCACTTTGTTCAGGAACACAACCAGAGCCGGCACGCCGACCTGACGGGCCAGCAGGATGTGCTCACGGGTCTGCGGCATCGGACCGTCAGCCGCGTTCACAACCAGGATACCGCCGTCCATCTGGGCCGCACCGGTGATCATGTTCTTCACGTAGTCGGCGTGGCCGGGGCAGTCGACGTGCGCGTAGTGGCGGTTCGGGGTCTCGTATTCCACGTGGGCCGTGGAGATCGTGATCCCGCGGGCTTTCTCTTCCGGCGCACCGTCGATTTCGTCATAGGCTTTGAAGTCACCGAAGTACTTGGTGATCGCTGCCGTCAGAGTGGTCTTGCCGTGGTCAACGTGGCCGATCGTGCCGATGTTGACGTGCGGTTTGTTACGCTCAAACTTACCTTTAGCCATAGAGGCCTCCTGTCTAATTCAGTGTGGGGATCGGAGCATCCGACCCCCGCGTTGGGCTGAGGCGACGCTTACGCGTATTTCGCCTGGATTTCTTCCGAGATGTTGCTCGGCACCGGTTCGTAATGGTCGAACTGCATCGTGAACTGCGCACGGCCCGAGGACATGGAGCGCAGGGTGTTGATGTAGCCGAACATGTTGGCGAGCGGCACGAAGGCGTTGATCGCCACCGCGTTGCCGCGCGGTTCCTGGCCGGTCACCTGCCCACGACGGGAGGTGAGGTCGCCGATGATGCCGCCGGTGTATTCTTCCGGGGTCACGACTTCGACTTTCATCATCGGCTCGAGCAGTTTCGCGCCGGCCTTTTTGAGACCTTCACGCATGCACATACGAGACGCGATTTCGAACGCCAGAACCGAGGAGTCGACGTCGTGGAACTTACCGTCGAGGAGCGCCACTTTGAAGTCGATCACCGGGAAGCCCGCGAGCGGACCGGAGTCCATCACGGATTTGATGCCTTTTTCGACACCCGGGATGTATTCCTTCGGCACGGCACCGCCGACGATACGGGATTCGAAGGAGTAACCTTCGCCCGGCTCGGTCGGAACGATCTCCAGTTTCACCTCAGCGAACTGACCGGAACCACCGGACTGTTTCTTGTGGGTGTAGGAGTGCTCGATCTTGTGGGAGATGGTCTCACGGTAAGCCACCTGCGGCGCACCGATGTTGGCTTCCACTTTGAACTCGCGCTTCAGACGATCGACGAGGATGTCGAGGTGAAGTTCGCCCATGCCCTTCATGATGGTCTGACCGGACTCGAGGTCGGTTTCGACGCGGAAGGACGGGTCTTCGGCGGCAAGACGCGCCAGACCTGCGGACATTTTCTCCTGGTCACCCTTGGTTTTGGGCTCGACCGCGATCTCGATCACCGGATCCGGGAAGGTCATGGTTTCGAGCACGACCGGATCTTTGGCATCGCAGAGCGTGTCACCGGTGGTCGTGTCTTTCAGACCGGCCAGAGCGATGATGTCGCCAGCGAAAGCTTCTTCGATCTCCTCACGGTTGTTGGAGTGCATCATCATCATACGACCGATGCGCTCTTTCTTACCTTTGGTGGAGTTCAGGATGCTGTCGCCTTTGTTCATCACGCCGGAGTAGATCCGGGTGAAGGTCAGCGAGCCCACGAACGGGTCGTTCATGATCTTGAACGCAAGACCGGCGAAGGGCATATCGTCGTCCGCACGGCGGGGGATGTTACGCACCTCTTCCTCGTCGCCCGGTTTGAAGCCCATGTAATCCGGGACATCCAGCGGGGACGGGAGGTAGTCGATCACGGCGTTCAGAAGCGGCTGCACGCCTTTGTTCTTGAACGCGGAACCGCCGAGCATCGGCACGAAGGACATCGACAGACAGCCCTTGCGGAGCAGCGCGCGGAGCGTCGGAACGTCCGGCTCTTCGCCTTCGAGGTAGGCCATCATCGCGTCGTCGTCCATTTCGACGGCGGCTTCGATCATTTTGCCACGCCATTCGTCGGCCTGGTCCTGAAGCTCCGGACGGATGTCTTCGAGAACCCAGGATGCGCCGAGGTCGTCGCCTTTCCAGAGCCATTCCTTCATCAGCACGAGGTCGAGAAGACCTTCGAGCTCGGTTTCGGCACCGATCGGAATCGCAACCGGAACCGGACGGGCGCCGGTACGGTCTTCGATCATGCGCACGCAGTTGAAGAAGTCAGCGCCGATCTTGTCCATCTTGTTGACGAACACGATACGCGGAACCTTGTAGCGGTCGGCCTGACGCCACACGGTTTCGGTTTGCGGCTCAACGCCGGCGTTGGCGTCGAGCACGGCAACCGCACCGTCGAGCACGGCGAGCGAACGTTCCACCTCGATGGTGAAGTCCACGTGACCGGGAGTGTCGATGATGTTGAAGCGGTGCTTCGGGGTTTGGGCGTTTTCACCGTCTTCGGTGCGTTCCCAGAAGGTGGTCGTCGCAGCGGAAGTGATGGTGATGCCGCGTTCCTGCTCCTGCTCCATCCAGTCCATGGTGGCTGCACCGTCGTGCACCTCACCGATGTTGTGGGACTTCCCGGTGTAGTAGAGGATGCGTTCCGACGTGGTGGTTTTACCAGCGTCGATATGCGCCATGATACCGAAGTTGCGGTACCGGTCGAGGGGATAATCGCGTGCCATTGGGCTCGTGTCCTTCGGTTTTGTTACCAGCGGTAATGGCTGAACGCTTTGTTGGCGTCGGCCATCTTATGGGTGTCTTCGCGCTTTTTGACAGCAGCGCCACGGCCATTTACCGCGTCGAGCAGCTCACCGGCAAGACGTTCTTCCATCGTGTTCTCGTTGCGGGCACGGGACGCGTTGATCAGCCAGCGGATGGCCAGAGCTTCGCGACGCTCGGTACGCACTTCGACGGGCACCTGGTAGGTGGCACCGCCCACACGGCGGGAACGCACTTCGACGGACGGTTTCACGTTGTCGAGGGCTTCGTGGAAGACTTCCACCGGAGCTTTTTTGAGTTTCGACTCAACGCGATCAAGCGCGTTGTAGACGATTTTCTCTGCGACCGACTTTTTGCCGTCGATCATCAGGTTGTTCATGAATTTGGTCAGCACGCGATCGCCATATTTGGCGTCGGGCAGGACTTCGCGCTTCTCAGCGGCGTGACGACGAGACATTCTGAGATCTCCTTACTTCGGACGCTTCGCGCCGTATTTCGAACGACGCTGTTTACGGTCTTTGACGCCTTGGGTGTCGAGAACACCGCGGAGGATGTGGTAACGCACACCCGGAAGGTCTTTTACCCGGCCGCCGCGGATCAGAACCACGGAGTGTTCCTGAAGGTTGTGGCTTTCACCCGGGATGTAGGAGATGACCTCGAAACCGTTGGTCAGGCGGACCTTCGCAACTTTCCGCATAGCGGAGTTCGGTTTCTTCGGGGTGGTGGTGTAGACGCGCGTGCAGACGCCGCGCTTCTGAGGGCATTGTTCCAAGTGCTGCGACTTGGAAACCTTACGTTTGGGCTGACGCGGTTTGCGGATCAGCTGCTGAATCGTCGGCATAGGGCTCTTTCCCGTTTCCTAGACTTCTGTGAACCTCGGCTTTTGCCGGGGCGATTACGATGGTTGTGTCAGGCGACATGCGCATAACACGAAAACCCGCAATCGTTCCCATTCCGAGGCGAACGACGCGGTGAGTTCCCAGAGGATGTGGACCTCAAAGTGGCCCGCATCTTGATCACTACGATTTGAGAGTCGGCAAACAGAGTCAGACCCTGAGCCGGATGGGGCGCGGTATAGGTAGAGTCGACCCGCTTGTCAACAGCCGCCGCCTCTACCCCGCCCGGCGTTTCATCCGCGCCTCGCGCAACACGGTATAGATCCCCGTCGCTGCGATGGTCCCGGCCCCGCAAAGCGCCAGAAGGTTCGGCCATTCCCCGAAGGCGAAAAAGCCGATCACCAGCGCCCAGATCAGTGCGGTGTAGCGAAACGGAGAGATGAAGGACATCTCACCCACCCGCATCACCGCAACCGAAAGCACATAGCCCGCCAGCACGCAGGCGGCCGAGCCGAAGAGCTGCGCGGAGGTTTTCACCGTCATCGGCACCCAGTCGATGCCAAGCGACAGAATCCCCGTCACGATGCCCACCGCCACGATGGCGCCGAAGGTCACGGTCGAATTGGGCACGCTCTCATGCATCTTGCGCACGATGATGTCGCGCACCGTGACACAGAGCATCGCCGCCACGGCCCAGAGCCCATAGGCGCTGAACCCGTCCGTGCCCGGCTGGACGATCATCAGCACGCCGAAGAAGCCGATGAAGATCGCCACCATGCGCCGCCAGCCCAGGGCATCGCGAAACAGCAGCCAGCCCGCGATGGTGATCGACAACGGCATGGTCTGCATGATCGCCGTCGCATTGGCGAGCGGCACATGTTTGAGCGCCGTGAGGAAACACAGCGACGCGCCCACCTCGGCCAGCGAGCGCAGGATGACGAACACCCAGTCCCGCCGCGCAAGATCGAAGCGCACCGGCCCGATGACCGGCGCGAGCACGAGATAGAGCATCACGAGATTCAGCACCGCCCGCAAAAACAGCGCCTGAAAGATCGGCACCTCGGTGAGTACGCCCTTCATGAAACTGTCGTTGGTGGTGAAGGCCGCCATGGACAGCGACATGAGCACCGCACCACGGGTGTTGTCGGGCAGGCGTGAGAGCATGGTGATCATGAGGCGTCCTTTCCGTTCCCCGCTATCATCGTGCGCGGCCTCTGGGAAGAGGACATGTGCCGGTCTTGCCCTGACGACGGCGCCATGCATAGTGAACCGAAAGTTCGGGTAAAGGGTAATCGGAAATGGGAGAACGTCTCGTCGTCACGACCATGCGCAACGAGGGGCCGTTCATCCTTGAGTGGGTGGCGTGGTATCTCATGTTGGGATTCGACCATCTGGTTGTGTTCTACAACGACTGCACCGATCACTCGCCGGAGCTGTTGCAGGCGCTCGATGCCGCAGGCGTGCTGACCGCCGTGCCCTATGTGCCCGACCCCGAGCGCCCGGTGAAACAGACCACGCTGAAACTCATGTCGACACACCCCCGGATCCGGGCAGCGGACTGGGTGTTCAACATCGACGTGGACGAGTTTCTCGTGGTGCATGTCGGCGACGGGCTGCTCGACGATCTTCTGGCGCAATTCGATATGACGGAGACCCATGCCATCGCCGTGCACTGGCGTTGCTTTGGCGACAATGGCTATCTGCGATGGGAAGACGTTCCGACCCACCGCCGTTTCCTCAGAACTTCCGAGCGCCGTCACAAGGGCAATGTGTTTTTCAAAACGCTGGTGCGCTGGCCGACGGATTTCTGGCGACTTGGGGTGCATTCCCCGAAAGGCTGGCGAGGCAAGGGGGCCTGGGGCATACCGCCCAACCAGCTCAAACGCTGCGACGGGGCGACAATGCGGCGCTATCATCCAAAAGACAGCCCGGTGATGATGACCCAGTCCCGCTGGATCACCCATGAATACGCCCAGCTCAACCATTACGCCTCGCGCACATGGGAAAGCTTCGCGCTCAAGATGGGGACGAAATCCACCGTTGCGGGCAAGGATCGCTACACGGAGACGTTCTTTCGCGGCAAGAACCGCAACGAGAAACTGGACGAAAGCGCGCTGAAATATGCGGAACGCTTCGATGCGGTCTATGGCGAGTTCACCCGTGAGCCGGAGCTGATGCGGCTGCATCACCTGTGCTGCATGGATTACGTCGAACGGCTTGCGGCGGTGCATGGGTTCGAGGCGCAGGACGATCCCCGGTGGCTGTTTCATCAAAGCGAGGGGGCGCGGTTGAGTTGACATCAACGCACTGCCGCCAACGAACCCACGCCTGAAAACCAAAAGGCCCCGCGTTTCCGCAGGGCCTTTCGTTTTTCGATCCGGTCGGATTACTCGTCGGAGGAGCCTTCCGGGGTGTCGACGAAGAGCGTGTCTTCCGCGTCGTCGCCCATCACATCCATGACCGGGGCCGCCAGTTGTGCGGCGGCTTCGGCCTCTGCACGGGCTTCCTCGATCACCACGTTGTCGCGCTCGGCGGCAATGCGGCGGACGCGCTGGGTGGCGCCACCGGTGCCGGCCGGGATCAGACGACCCACAATGATGTTCTCTTTGAGACCCACGAGCTTGTCGCGTTTGCCCTGCACGGACGCCTCGGTGAGAACACGGGTGGTCTCCTGGAAGGAGGCCGCCGAGATGAAGGAGCGGGTTTGCAGCGAGGCCTTGGTGATCCCGAGAAGGATCGGCTGACCTTTCGCCGGGCGACCGCCCTTGGCTTCGGCTTTGGCGTTGGCCTCGTCGAACTCGACCTTATCGACCGCTTCGCCTTTGAGCAGCGTGGTGTCACCCGATTCCGAGATCTCCCATTTCTGCAGCATTTGACGCACGATGACTTCGATGTGCTTATCGTTGATCTTCACACCTTGCAGTCGATACACATCCTGCACCTCGTCGATCATGTAGTTAGCGAGCGCTTCCACGCCCATGATCGCAAGAATGTCGTGCGGTGCCGGGTTGCCGTCCATGATGTAGTCGCCCTTGTGCACGAAGTCGCCTTCGGCCACCGGGATGTGCTTGCCTTTCGGCACCATGTATTCGACGGGTTCCTTGGTGTCGTCCGACGGTTCGATCGAGATGCGACGCTTGTTCTTGTAGTCCTTACCAAAACGCACGTAACCATCAATCTCGGCGATGATCGCGTGATCTTTCGGACGACGGGCTTCGAACAGTTCGGCCACACGCGGCAGACCCCCGGTGATGTCCTTGGTCTTCGCACCCTCACGCGGAATACGCGCAACCACGTCACCGGCCTGAATGTCCTGACCGTCCTCGATGGAGAGGATGGCGTCTACGGACATCAGATAGGTGACCGGGTTCCCGGCTTCGTTGCGCAGCACTTCGCCATCTTCGTCGAGGATCAGGATCTCCGGCTTCAGATCGCCACCGCGCGGCACAGAGCGCCAGTCGGACACGATTTTCTGGGTCATCCCGGTTGCGTCATCGGTCTCGTCACGCACGGACAGGCCCGTGATGAGGTCGACGAATTTCGCTTTACCGGTTTTCTCCGCGATGATCGGCAGGGTGTACGGGTCCCATTCGAACAGCTTCACGCCACGGCCGATGGTCTGGCCCTCGGTGACGAACACTTTCGTGCCGTAGCCGAGTTTGTAGGAGGCGCGCTCGACCCCGTTTTCGTCCATGATCGCAAGTTTCATGTTGCGGCCCATGACGATCTGCTCGCCGTGCTTGTTCTCAAGCAGGTTCGCTTCACGGAACTCGATCTTGCCTTCCTGGTTGGCTTCCTGGAAGGACTGCTGACCACCCTGGGCCACGCCGCCGATGTGGAAGGTCCGCATCGTCAGCTGCGTACCCGGTTCACCGATGGACTGAGCCGCGATGATGCCGACCGCTTCACCCTGGTTCACCATGGTGCCGCGGGCCAGGTCACGACCGTAACAGGCCGCACAGACGCCCTCTTCGGCCTCGCAGGTCAGCGGGCTGCGGATGCGCATGGAGGCAACACCGGCCGCCTCGATGGCGTCGGCTTTGCGTTCGTCGATCAGCTCGTTCTTGGACACAAGCACCTCATCGGTGCCCGGACGCAGAACGTCATCGGCAGACACACGACCGAGGATACGCTCGGCCAGAGTTGCCACGACCTCACCGTCGTTGACGGCGGCTTCGGCGGTCACGGCACGATCCGTGCCACAATCGACTTCGCGCACGATACAGTCCTGCGCCACGTCGACGAGACGACGGGTCAGGTAACCGGAGTTCGCCGTTTTCAACGCCGTATCCGACAGACCTTTCCGCGCACCGTGGGTCGAGTTGAAATACTCGAGCACGGTCAGACCTTCTTTAAAGTTCGAGATGATCGGCGTTTCGATAATCTCACCCGAAGGTTTCGCCATCAGGCCGCGCATCCCGCCCAGCTGTTTCATCTGGGTCACGGAACCACGGGCCCCGGAGTGGGCCATCATGTAAACCGAGTTCGGTTCCTGTTCGGCACCGGTCTCGTCGTACTTGGGCGCCGAGATGGTGTTCATCATCGCCTCGGTGACCTTGTCGTTACACTTGGCCCAGGCATCGACGACTTTGTTGTACTTTTCGCCCTGAGTGATCAGGCCGTCCATGTACTGTTGTTCAAAGTCTTTCACCTGATCGCGGGTGCCATCGACGATGGTCCACTTGGTGTCCGGGATCACCATGTCGTCCTTGCCGAAGGAAATCCCGGCCTTGAACGCCTCTTTGAACCCGAGCGACATGATCTGGTCACAAAAGATCACCGACTCTTTCTGACCGCAGTAACGGTAGACGGTGTCGATGACGCGCTGCACGTCTTTCTTCCGCAGAAGCTGGTTCACGAGAGAGAACGGCGCTTTTGCGTTCAGAGGCAGCAGGGTGCCGAGACGCAGACGGCCCGGGGTCGTCTCGTGACGCTCCCAAACTTCCTGACCGTGCTCGTCGATCTGCTTGATCCGCGCGGTGATCTTGGCGTGCAGGTGCACTTCGCCGGCGGTCAGGGCGTATTCGACTTCCTCGATGTCGGAGAAGACCATGCCTTCGCCCTTCATCCCATCACGCTGCATGGTGATGTAATAAAGGCCCAAGATCATATCCTGCGACGGAACGATGATCGGCGCGCCGTTGGCGGGCGACAGCACGTTGTTCGTCGACATCATCAGGACGCGGGCTTCAAGCTGGGCTTCGAGCGACAGCGGCACGTGAACGGCCATCTGGTCCCCGTCGAAGTCGGCGTTGAACGCCGAACAGACGAGCGGGTGCAGCTGAATGGCTTTACCTTCGATCAGCGTGGGTTCGAACGCCTGAATGCCGAGACGGTGCAGCGTCGGAGCGCGGTTGAGGAACACCGGGTGTTCGCGGATCACCTCGTCGAGGATGTCCCAAACTTCCGGACGTTCTTTTTCAACCAGCTTCTTCGCCTGTTTTACGGTCGAAGACAGACCTTTGGCCTCAAGCCGCGAGTAGATGAACGGCTTGAACAGTTCGAGCGCCATCTTCTTCGGCAGACCACATTGGTGCAGTTTCAGCTCCGGACCGGTCACGATGACCGAACGACCGGAGAAGTCGACGCGTTTGCCCAAAAGGTTCTGACGGAAGCGACCCTGTTTACCTTTCAGCATGTCGGAGAGCGACTTCAGCGGGCGTTTGTTCGCGCCGGTGATGACGCGGCCACGACGGCCGTTGTCGAACAGAGCGTCAACCGACTCTTGCAGCATCCGCTTTTCGTTGCGGACGATGATGTCCGGCGCACGCAGCTCGATCAGGCGTTTCAGACGGTTGTTCCGGTTGATCACACGACGGTAAAGGTCGTTGAGATCGGAGGTCGCGAAACGGCCACCATCGAGCGGCACCAGCGGGCGGAGCTCCGGCGGGATCACGGGGATCACGGTCAGGATCATCCACTCCGGGCGATTGCCGGATTCGAGGAAAGACTCGACGATTTTCAGACGTTTGATGATCTTCTTGGGCTTGAGCTCACCGGTCGCCTCCTTGAGGTCTTCGCGCAGTTGTTCTGCGGTGGACTCGAGGTCGATGTTGGCGAGCATCTTGCGGATCGCTTCGGCGCCGATGTCGGCTTCGAACGCGTCCATGCCATAGAGATCCTGCGCGTCCATGTACTCTTCTTCGGTCATCATCTGACCATAGGAGAGGTCCGTCAGACCCGGCTCGATCACCACGTAGTTTTCGAAATACAGCACGCGTTCCAGATCGCGCAGCGTCATGTCGAGCATGAGGCCGATCCGGCTCGGCAGCGATTTCAAGAACCAGATATGCGCGACAGGGGCGGCCAGTTCGATGTGGCCCATGCGCTCGCGACGCACTTTCTGGAGGGTGACTTCAACACCGCATTTTTCGCAGACAACGCCGCGATATTTCATGCGCTTATATTTGCCGCAGAGACATTCGTAGTCTTTGATCGGGCCAAAAATACGCGCACAGAACAGACCGTCACGCTCCGGCTTGAAGGTCCGGTAGTTGATGGTCTCGGGCTTTTTGATCTCCCCGTAGGACCACGACAGGATGCGTTCCGGGGACGCCAGAGAGACCTTGATCTCGTCAAACGTCGAGGGCTGCGCCAGCGGGTTGAACGGGTTGGTTGTGAGTTCCTGGTTCATCTATTGAGTTCCTCAGAGTGTCTCGGAAAGGGAGGGAGGGTAAGGGTTTGAGGCCCTTACTCCTCACCCTCCGAGTCCAGGAGTTCCATGTTGAGGCCGAGGCCGCGGACTTCTTTGACAAGCACGTTGAAGGATTCCGGCACGCCGGCTTCAAAGTTGTCTTCGCCCTTGACGATCGACTCGTAGACCTTGGCACGACCGGCCACGTCATCCGACTTGACGGTGAGCATCTCTTGCAGCGTGTAGGCGGCGCCATACGCTTCGAGAGCCCAGACTTCCATCTCCCCGAACCGCTGACCACCGAACTGCGCCTTACCACCGAGCGGCTGCTGGGTGACGAGGGAGTACGGCCCGGTCGAACGGGCGTGGATTTTGTCGTCGACGAGGTGGTGAAGTTTCAGCATGTACTTCTTACCAACCGTCACCTTCCGAGCGAATTGCTCGCCGGTACGACCGTCGAACAGGACGGACTGACCGGAGGTGTCGAACCCGGCACGGCGCAGAGCGTCGTTGATGTCGGCTTCTTTCGCACCGTCGAAGACCGGGGTCGCGATCGGTACACCGTTGACGATGTTGGACGCGGCCTCGATGAGAAGATCGTCGTCCATGCCGGCGATGCCTTCTTCGTAGACTTCTTCGCCATAGACGAATTTCATCGCATCGCGCACCGGGGTCATGTCGCCAGACCGACGGTATTCCGCCAGAGCGTCATCCACCTGGATACCCAGACCGCGTGCGGCCCAGCCCATGTGAATTTCGAGGATCTGACCGACGTTCATCCGCGACGGCACACCCAGCGGGTTGAGACAGAAGTCGACCGGGGTCCCATCGGCGAGGAACGGCATGTCTTCCATCGGAACGACGCGCGAGACCACACCTTTGTTGCCGTGACGACCGGCCATCTTGTCGCCAGGCTGAAGCTTGCGCTTCACGGCGATGAAGACCTTGACCATTTTCATCACGCCCGGCGGCAGGTCGTCGCCACGACGGACTTTCTCGACCTTGTCCTCGAACCGGTGCTCGAGCGCCCGTTTCTGGGCCTCGTACTGAGCGTTCAGGGCCTCGACGATCTGGGCATCGTCCTCGTCTTCGAGGGCGAGCTGCCACCACTGGCCACGGGACAACTGACCGAGCAGTTCGTCATCCACGGTCACACCGGATTTGACACCTTTCGGACCCTTGGCAATGACTTTGCCCATGATCAGGTCTTTCAGACGCGCGTAGATGTTGCGGTCCAGAATGGCCATTTCGTCGTCGCGGTCACGCGCCAGACGTTCGACTTCCTCACGTTCGATTTGCAGCGAACGCTCGTCTTTCTCGACGCCATGACGGTTGAACACGCGCACTTCCACCACGGTGCCGTAGTCACCCGGTTTCACACGCAGCGAGGTGTCCCGCACGTCGGAGGCTTTCTCACCGAAGATGGCGCGCAGGAGTTTTTCTTCCGGCGTCATCGGGCTTTCGCCCTTCGGCGTGATTTTCCCGACAAGGATGTCACCCGGCTCGACGTGAGCACCAATGTAGACGATGCCCGCCTCGTCGAGGTTGCGAAGAGCTTCCTCACCGACGTTCGGAATGTCGCGGGTGATCTCTTCCGGCCCGAGCTTCGTGTCACGAGCAGCGACTTCGAATTCTTCGATGTGAACCGAGGTGAAAACGTCGTCACGCGCGATGCGTTCGGAGATCAGGATGGAGTCTTCGTAGTTGTAGCCGTTCCACGGCATGAAGGCGACGATGATGTTCTTGCCGAGCGCCAGTTCCCCCATATCGGTGGACGGGCCGTCAGCGATCACTTCGCCCTTCTCGACCCGTTGCCCCACATTCACCAGCGGACGCTGGTTGATACAGGTGTTCTGGTTCGAGCGCTGGAACTTGCGCAGACGGTAGATGTCCACGCCCGCATCACCCAACTCCAGGTCAGACGTGGCGCGGATCACGATCCGGGTCGCGTCGACCTGGTCGATGATACCCGCACGTTTCGCCTGAATGGCGGCGCCGGAGTCGATGGCGACCTTGGCTTCCATCCCGGTGCCGACGAGCGGCGCTTCCGCGCGTAGAAGCGGCACGGCCTGACGTTGCATGTTCGCGCCCATGAGAGCACGGTTGGCGTCGTCGTTTTCAAGGAACGGAATGAGCGCCGCACCGACGGAGACCAGCTGTTTCGGCGACACGTCGATGAGGTCGACGGAAGACGGCGGGTTCAGCGCGTGTTCGCCCGACTGACGAGTGGACACAAGATCGTCGGTGAATTTACCGGCGGCGTCGAGCGCAGCGTTGGCCTGCGCCACGGTGTGACGCATTTCCTCGGTCGCGGACATGTATTGCACGTCGTCGGTCACATGACCGTCGATGACCTTGCGATACGGGGTCTCGATGAAGCCGTATTTGTTCACGCGGGCAAAGGTAGCCAGCGAGTTGATCAGACCGATGTTCGGCCCTTCCGGCGTCTCGATCGGACACATACGACCGTAGTGGGTCACGTGCACGTCGCGGACCTCAAAGCCCGCACGTTCGCGGGTCAGACCGCCCGGCCCGAGAGCCGAAAGACGACGCTTGTGCGTCACTTCGGAGAGCGGGTTGGTTTGGTCCATGAACTGCGACAGCTGCGAGGAGCCGAAGAATTCGCGCACGGCGGCGGCGGCCGGTTTCGCGTTGATCAAGTCCTGCGGCATGACCGTGTCGATCTCGACGGAGGACATCCGTTCCTTGATCGCACGTTCCATACGCAGAAGACCCACGCGGTACTGGTTTTCCATCAACTCGCCCACGGAGCGCACACGACGGTTGCCGAGGTGGTCGATGTCGTCCACGTCGCCATGGCCGTCACGCAGTTCGACGAGGCCCTTGATACAGGCGATGATGTCGTCGCGACGCAGGGTGCGCTGGGTGTCCGGCGCATCCAGATCGAGACGCATGTTCATTTTCACCCGGCCCACGGCGGAGAGGTCGTAGCGCTCGCTGTCGAAGAACAGGCTGTCGAACAGAGTCGAAGCGGCCTCAACGGTCGGCGGTTCACCCGGACGCATGACGCGGTAGATGTCCATGAGCGCGGTTTCGCGGTTCATGTTCTTGTCGGCTTCCATCGTGTTGCGGATGTACGGGCCGACGTTCACGCCGTCGATGTCGAGAACCGGAATGTCGGTGATGCCCGCATCCAGAAGCTCCTTGAGGGAGCCGCCGATCACGTCGCCGTCCTTGTCCATCTCGAGCGTCAGCTCATCACCGGCTTCGACATAGATCGCGCCGTTTTCTTCGTTGATGATGTCTTTCGCGACGAACTTGCCGACGATGTGTTCGAAGGGCACCAGAAGCTCGGTGATCTGAGCTTCGTCGATGATCTTCTTCACCGCGCGCGGGGTCATCTTGTCGCCCGCTTTGCAGATCACTTCACCGGTGGCGGCGTCCACGAGATCATAGGTCGGACGGGTGCCGCGCACACGCTCGGGGAAGAACTTGGTCACCCAACCTTTGTTCTTCTCCAACTTGAAGTCGACGGTGTTGTAATAGGCATCGCAGATCGCTTCCTGATCGAGACCCAGCGCATAGAGCAGGGTCGTCACCGGCAGTTTGCGGCGACGGTCGATGCGGGCGAAGACGATGTCCTTGGCGTCGAATTCGAAATCGAGCCAGGAGCCGCGGTACGGAATGATCCGGCAGGCGAACAGCAGTTTGCCCGAGGAATGGGTCTTGCCCTTATCGTGGTCGAAGAACACGCCCGGGGACCGGTGCATCTGGGACACGATCACGCGCTCGGTGCCGTTCACGATGAACGTGCCGTTCGGCGTCATCAGGGGCATATCGCCCATGAACACGTCCTGTTCCTTGATGTCCTTGACGGATTTCGCGCCGGTATCCTCGTCCACATCGAACACGATGAGACGCAGCGTGACCTTCAGCGGGGCGCTGTAGGTCATGTCGCGCTGCATGCACTCTTCGACGTCGTATTTCGGGGATTCGAGTTCGTAGCGCACGAATTCGAGCACAGCCGTTTCGTTGAAATCCTTGATCGGGAAAACCGACTGGAACACGCCCTTGATGCCTTCGCCGTCAAGCGGTTCGGCGGCGTCACCGGATTTCAGGAACAGTTCGTAGGAAGATTTCTGAACCTCGATGAGGTTCGGCATTTCGAGGACTTCGCGGATTTTGCCGTAAGAGCGGCGGAGCCGTTTCTGGCCAAGGAAGGACGATGCCATAAGCGTCTAAACCTTTCGAATTTTCGCGAGCGACAATCACCGTTGGGTGCCGGAGACTGTGCCCTGACGAAACAGAGGGGTTCGGTCTATTCCTGCCCCCGACCCAAAGGGGGCTCCCGACCTTTGAACCTCTCCTGAGAAAAGACCTTCTCTCGCGCCGGATGCGCAAAGGCCCTTTCTAAGACAGGTTAAGCTGGACCGGGAAAGTCCCGGTCCAGCCCATGATTTCATTGGCCCTGAGGCCGAGGCACTTAGGCCAGCTCGACGGTCGCGCCAGCGGCTTCGAGTTTGCCTTTGATGTCTTCGGCTTCGGCTTTGTCGATGCCTTCTTTGATTTTGCCGCCGGCTTCAACGAGCTCTTTGGCTTCTTTGAGGCCCAGGCCGGTGATGCCGCGGACTTCTTTGATGACGTTGATTTTGGAAGCGCCAGCGTCTTTGAGAACGACGTCGAATTCGGTCTTCTCTTCAGCAGCGGCACCAGCGTCGCCTGCCGGGCCAGCCATCATCACGGCGCCGCCAGCGGCGGGCTCGATGCCATACTCGTCTTTGAGGATGGTTTTCAGTTCTTGTGCTTCGAGAAGGGTGAGACCCACGATCTCTTCTGCAAGTTTCTTCAGATCAGCCATTGTACTGTTTCCGTTCGTTTAAGATGTGTTCCAACGCGTGTGTTTACAACCACGTCGGTCTCTAATTGCTTATGCAGCAGCCTTGTCTTCGATCGTAGACAGGATACCAGCGATGTTCGAAGCAGGAGCGCCAATCGCACCAGCGATGTTGGAAGCAGGTGCACCAATGCAGCCAACGATGGAGGCAATAAGCTCCTCGCGGGACGGCATCTGTGCCACGGCTTTCACACCGGCGACGTCGAGAGCGTTTTCACCCATTGCACCGCCGAGGATCACGAATTTCTCGTTATCTTTGGCGTAAGCATCGGCGACCTTGGCCGCAGCCACAGGATCTTCCGAATAGGTGAGAACGGTCATGCCCGTCAGGAATTCAGCAACGCTTGCGCAGGGCTTTCCATCGAGGGCGATTTTGGCGAGCTTGTTCTTGGCAACGCGGACGGACCCGCCAGCTTCACGCATACGCGCGCGCAGGTCCTGCATTTCAGCAACCGTGAGACCTTCGTAGTGGGCAACCACAACGACGCCAGAGCTGTCAAAGATCTGGCCGAGCTCTTCGACCATTTTTTCTTTTTGTGCTCTATCCACAGTTTTACTCCAAGTATGGGAGAGTTTCCCCTCCCGGCTCAATTCTACCGGCCAGAACCGGCACGAAGTCCGTTACGGGGCTGCGCCAAAGTCGCCCGAGGCCAAGCCTGCGGAGAAACTTGTCGTCTTCCCGTCTCAGGCAGGAATTATGACCGGCATATCCCGACCACCCACCGTCTTGGACGAAATGCAAAACAGCGCACGACGAATCGCACGCTGGGCTGCAAGAGGGTGTTTAGAGGGGATTAATCGAGAGTGCAAGCCTTCCGAGAGAGCCTGGTGCTTAATGACGCATTCGCCGCCAAGCCCGACGGTTGCGGAGATCATAGATCAACACAAAACCACAGACCAGCGCGCCTCCCGTCCCCAGAAAGAAGAACAGCCCGCCGCCCAAACGACTTGCTCCAGACAATGTCAAAGGCGTCTCAATCCGACCGTCTGCGTCATCCATATAGCCATCGACAACCTGCCCCACACGATAAGGCCAACGCATGCGAGCGTAATTGTCGTAGACCTCAACACGTTCACCATCTCGGCCTGTGGCAGCCAGCTTAAGAGAGAAAGCATTTTTCGCCCCCGTTGTCGGGCGCGGTATGAAGGCAACGATTTCAACCGGAACCTCTCTCGCATGGGCTTTAAAGCGCGCAGGATCGCCCAAGAGTCGGACCCCGATGACCGCGAACAACACGCCAATCAGGGTGGAAAGCGTCATGGCCCAAGTCAAGAAACGCGAGGGTTCATAAGGCTTGCGCCTGCGCCGCTGGGAAGTTTTGTTCGCCATAATGGCCCCGATATGCCTCTCCCCGAAGAAAAGCACAAGAAAGCAAAAGGCGCCCCAAACGGAGCGCCTTTCAAATCTTGTCCTAAGTGGAAAGGCGATCATGCATTTCTACAAAATACACTTTTCGCCCGTCGCGTATCGCATTCGCGAGACGCTGACTTAGTTGCCGGTCGCGGAGTCCACAGAAACCGAAACGCCCGGGCCCATCGTCGAAGAAAGGGAGACTTTCTTCATGTAGGTGCCTTTCGCGCCGGTCGGACGGGCTTTCTGAACCGCATCCACGAAAGCGCGGATGTTTTCGGCCAGTTTGGCGGCATCAAAGGATGCTTTGCCAACGCCACAGTGCACGACACCGGCTTTTTCAGCCTTGAACTGCACTTCGCCGCCTTTGGCAGCTTCGACAGCCGCTTTGACGTCCATGGTCACGGTGCCGACTTTCGGGTTCGGCATCAGGTTGCGCGGGCCGAGGATCTTACCCAGACGGCCAACGATCGGCATCATGTCCGGGGTCGCAATGCAGCGATCGAACTCGATGGCGCCACCCTGGATGGTTTCCATCAGGTCTTCGGCGCCCACGATGTCCGCACCGGCGGCGGTCGCTTCGTCGGCTTTCGGGCCACGGGCGAACACGGCCACGCGCACGGATTTACCGGTGCCGTTCGGCAGGGTCACAACGCCGCGGACCATCTGGTCGGCATGGCGCGGGTCGACGCCGAGGTTCAGCGCAATCTCAACGGTCTCGTCGAATTTGGCGGTCGCGTTGGCTTTGATCAGCTCAACGGCTTCCTCGACGGTGACGTTCTCTTTGCCAGCGAAAGCTGCGCGGGCAGCGACGGTACGTTTGCCAAGTTTCGCCATCACTTCACCTCGATGCCCATGGATTTCGCGGAGCCGACGATGATCTGCATTGCACCTTCGATGTCGGTGGCGTTGAGATCTTTCATCTTCGCTTCGGCGATTTCGCGCACCTGCGCGACGGTCACGGAAGCGATGGTTTCACGACCCGGAAGCGCAGCGCCTTTGGGACGGTTGCGTTTGCCGACGGGTTTGAGACCGGCAGCCTTCTTGAGGTAGTAGGACGCCGGCGGCGTCTTGATGTCCATCGAGAAGGATTTGTCGGAGTAGTAGGTGATCACGGTCGGGCACGGCGCACCGGCTTCCATATCCTGCGTCTTGGCGTTGAACGCCTTGCAGAATTCCATGATGTTGATACCGCGCTGACCGAGCGCCGGACCCACGGGCGGGGACGGGTTCGCTTGACCGGCGGGCACTTGCAGCTTCATCTTGCCTGCGAGTTTCTTAGCCATTGGCCTTTTCCTTTCCAACTCCTGTGAAACGCGTTTCACAGTGTCTTTCGTTGTGTGGTCTGGTCCGGACGACGCGTCGCCCTCGCCTCCCACGGCTCAATGCGGACCACAAGGTCCGCGCTCATTCAGGCCCGTTTGTTGACCTGAGTGAATTCCAGTTCGACCGGGGTGGCCCGGCCAAAGATCGACACGGAGACCTTCAGACGCTGGTTGGCGTCGTCCACCTCCTCGACCATCCCGTCGAAGCCCTCGAAAGCACCCTCGGCGACGGAGACCTGCTCGCCGACCTCGAAGGTGATCGTGGTGCGCGGAGTTTCCGCGTTTTCCTCGACACGGCCCAGGATCGCCTGAACCTCAGAATCGCGCATCGGCATCGGCTTGCCGAAAGAGCCCAAGAAGCCGGTCACCCGGTTGATCGAGTTGATCAGGTGATAGCCCTGGTCGGTCATCTCCATGCGGACAAGCACATAGCCCGGCATGAAACGACGCTCAGTCGTCACTTTTTTGCCCCGGCGCACCTCGATGACCTCTTCGGTCGGCACCAGAACTTCTTCGATCTGATCCTGAAGGCCTTTTTCTTCCACGGCCGTTTTGATCGCTTCGGCGACTTTTTTCTCGAAGTTCGAGAGAACGCTCACCGAATACCAACGCTTCGCCATGGTGCCTTTGCCTTTTCGCTTTTCCCGGTTTGCACCGGGTCTCGTTAATTCCCATCGCGCCTTGCGGCACGGCTCCCCGAAACAATAAAGCGGCGCGCAACTCGAATCGCTGCACGCCCGTCTCGTGAGAGTGCGCCCGCTCTATACGCTCGCGGACGCAAGTTCAACCCTTTAGGGCGTCGACCACGCTCTCGAACCCGGTGGGCAGGCCGTCCTGGGACACGAGGTTCTTCTCGGCGAGATAGTCGGCAATTCCGGCATCGCCCTTGCGCGCACTCCAGTCGCGCAGGGTCGGGCGCTCGCCGATATAGTCGAAGAAGGGCACACCGTACCCGCAGGAGCTTTGCGTTGCCTCGATCGCCATCACGACGATCTGGCGGCTGCCCGGAAGATCCTTGCCGTCGAAATAATTCGCCAGAAGCGTATCGAACTCTTCCGTACCCTTCAAAACCGAACGCCCTGTGCCGAAGAAGCGGACGATCATCGGCTGTTCGTCGAAGGAACAGAACATCATCGTCATCCGCCCGTCCGCCCGCAGATGCGCCGCGGTTTCCGCGCCCGACCCCGTCATGTCGAGATACATCGCCTCGTTCGGCCCGGTGATCCTGAGCGTATCGGCGGTCGGGCGTGGCGAGACGTTCACCCGCGCGCCTACGGCGGCGGTCGCCACAAAGAAAATCCTCTGACGCTCGACAACGCGGCGCAGAGGATCGGTGATGCTCTTGAAAAACTTGGCCATGGGAAACTCCTCCAGAGTTTACCTATAGCCGAAATCCACTTAGCCGAACAGGTTCAGGAACCCGGTGAGCCCGGTGCGGATGATCAGATCCACGAGGAAGAAGAAGGTCGCGGTCAGCGCGGCCATGATGAACACCATCAACGTGGTCAGCATCACCTCACGACGCGTCGGCCAGACGATCTTCGCCGCCTCTGCGCGCACCTGCTGGATGAACTGAATCGGGTTGGTTTTCGTGGCCATCTTTTCGTCCTGAACCTCTGATTACCCGGCGCAGATACGCGAGCGGAACGGCAATTTCAAGCCCGCATGCCCATCGCACGTCCATATTGAAGAGAATGTCCGGTGAAATGGCAGGGGCAGCAGGGTTCGAACCCGCGACCTACGGTTTTGGAGACCGTCGCTCTACCAGCTGAGCTATACCCCTAAGGCCGAGCCACGACCTACGCGAAGGCGAAAAGGTTTGCAAGAGGGTTTCACACCCTTCCGTCGCGGTTTTCGCGCACAGATCACTGTGCCGCGTCTTCCCGTGCCGCGCTCTCGCCTTGCCCCAGCGCGAGCGCTTCCGCCTCATAGCCCGCCGCGATCAACTCACGGATGAAATCCTTTTTCGCCCAGCCGATCTGTTCGAGTTCCATGGCCGCACGATAGGCCGCCACACCCGCCTGCACCTCATGAGCCCGCACCGCAAGCACCGCCTTGTAATAGGTGGCATGCGACAGCTCGGGATTGAGACTCAGGGCGCGTTCCACCGCCTCCTGCGCCACGTCGTCCTGATCGAGCGCCATGGCGACAAAGGCTTTCAGCTCGAAATCCGCCCCCACGGCGCCCTCGGAGGCGGTCAGCACCTCGATCGCCTCCCCCGCCGCCTCGTATTGTTCGTCATCGGCCAGGGCGAGCGCATACCAGTAGCGACTATAGCCGTTGTCCATCTCCGTCCCCATCAACGCTTGCAGCGCCGCCACCGCATCGCCATAGCGATAGAGCCCCATGAGCGCGCGCGCCTTTTCCACATGGGCGTCCGTGAGCTCCGGGTTCAGGGAGATTGCCTTTTCCGCACTGGCCAGAGCCACCATGTTGAAATCCTGCATCCGGAAGGCCATGGCGCGGTACATGTAGAGAAAGGCGCTCTCTGGTGCCTGCTCGAGCGCGCGGGAAATCAGCTGTATCGCCTCGAAGGGCTGATTGAGCGACAAGAGCACACGCGCTTTCACATAGAGCGCGTTGAGGTCGTCGGGATCGAGTCCCAGCGCCCGATCATAGGCCAGCAACGCCCCCGCATAATCGTCGGTCTGGAACAGTTGCCAGCCTTTTTCCCGCAGCGCGTAGCCATATTCCGGCGCCAAAAGCAGCGCGAGATCGAGATACCCCATGGCTTCTTCCGCGCGCGCCATATCCTGGGTGAAAATCACGGTCGCAAGCCCGGCATAGGCTTCTTCGTCGGGCGACAGGGCAAGGGCCTTGCGGAAACTGTCCTCCGCCCCCGCCAGATCCCCCTCCGCTTCGCGCAACCAGCCGTCGAGATTGTAGCCCCCTGCCGTCTCAGGCCGGATGCCCCGCGCCTGGTTTAGCGCGTCGCGCGCGGCACTCATCTCGTCCATCTCGTATTGCGCCCAGGCCAGCGTCAGCAGAACGTCGAATTGCGTTGCCTCGCTGATCCCCGGCATATCGAGCGCGGCCTGACAATTCGCCGCGATCCGCTCCAGCGTATCACTATAATCGAGACAGAGCCGCGCATGATTCTCCTCTGAACCGGTGATCAGCGGAGAGGCCGCAGCCGGTCCTGCCGACAGCAACAGGCAAAGCCCCAGTGCACCGGGGAGCGTGACGATTGGCCGAAATGGAATGCGCAAAATAACCTGCCGTCCAGAATGTTCGCGATCAGGCTACCTGAGCTCTCTCGCCAACGTCAACCTGCACCGCAACCACCCGACACCTAGACCGTCATCGTCGCGGCCGCCGTCGCCCCCCCCCCTCGAACCGACACAAAAGGGCGCCCGGTATGGGACGCCCTTCTCTTTTCTCAACCGGGGTGGGGTCTCATGATCTTTTGCAAGCAAAAGACACTGCCTCCCACCGGTCAGAGTTTCTTTCTCTCCAGCCTCGGGCTCTCATAGCCTTTGCCTTGCAAAGCCAACTGCCACCCGCGGCTTGCACCGTCGCTCTGCGGGTAACACCGTCGCTGTCATCGCCCCGAAACAAAAAGGGCCTCCCGATGGAGGCCCTTTCTATTTCTTAATCAGCAAAGCTGATCAGGCGATGATTTTGGACACCACGCCCGAACCCACGGTGCGGCCGCCTTCGCGGATGGCGAAGCGAAGACCTTCTTCCATCGCGATCGGGGCGATCAGCTCAACCGTGAATTTCAGGTTGTCGCCCGGCATCACCATCTCCGTGCCTTCCGGCAGAACAACGGTCCCGGTCACGTCCGTCGTACGGAAGTAGAACTGCGGACGGTAGTTCGCGAAGAACGGGGTGTGACGGCCACCTTCTTCCTTGGTCAGAATGTAGACCTCGGATTCGAATTTGGTGTGCGGGTTCACGGAGCCCGGTTTACACAGAACCTGACCACGCTCGACGCCTTCACGGTCCACACCGCGCAGCAGGGCGCCGATGTTGTCGCCGGCTTCACCGCGGTCGAGCAGTTTGCGGAACATTTCAACACCGGTACAGGTGGTTTTCTTGGTGTCGCGGATGCCGACGATTTCGATCTCGTCGCCCACGTTGATCACACCGCGTTCCACACGGCCGGTCACAACAGTCCCACGGCCGGAGATCGAGAACACGTCTTCGATCGGCATCAGGAACGGCTGGTCGATCGCACGCTCGGGTTCCGGGATATAGGCGTCGACGGCTTCCATCAGTTCGCGGATCTTGTTCTCGCCGATTTCCGGGTCACGACCTTCGAGAGCGGCCAGAGCGGAGCCCGCGATGATCGGAATATCGTCGCCCGGGAAGTCGTATTCGGACAGAAGTTCGCGAACTTCCATTTCGACCAGCTCCAGAAGCTCTTCGTCGTCGACCTGGTCCACTTTGTTCAGGAACACAACCAGAGCCGGCACGCCGACCTGACGGGCCAGCAGGATGTGCTCACGGGTCTGCGGCATCGGACCGTCAGCCGCGTTCACAACCAGGATACCGCCGTCCATCTGGGCCGCACCGGTGATCATGTTCTTCACGTAGTCGGCGTGGCCGGGGCAGTCGACGTGCGCGTAGTGGCGGTTCGGGGTCTCGTATTCCACGTGGGCCGTGGAGATCGTGATCCCGCGGGCTTTCTCTTCCGGCGCACCGTCGATTTCGTCATAGGCTTTGAAGTCACCGAAGTACTTGGTGATCGCTGCCGTCAGAGTGGTCTTGCCGTGGTCAACGTGGCCGATCGTGCCGATGTTGACGTGCGGTTTGTTACGCTCAAACTTACCTTTAGCCATATCGAGGCGCCTCTTGGTTTGAAGGGCCGGAAATCTGGCCCGAAATTAACATCGCGGGCTAGGTAGTGGCTTCGAACAGGAAAATCAAGCGTCAGTTGCCATTTGCGGCTTCGGTTGCCGCTTCGGGTGCGAGAACTTCGAGCGCGGCCTTGGCTTCCTCCGCATCCGAGCTCTCCGGCGCGATCGGTTCCACCCCAAACCATTGGCCGTTTTCCTGCAACCAACGCTCGACTTTCAGCGCTGCGTTGCGGCTCAGGATCTCAAGTTGCTCCTCTTTCGTGCGCGTGATGCCCGACCCAACCAGCGTCGCCCCGGAGGCGCCTTCAAACACAGTCAGAAGCTTGGGTTTCTCCGTCAGCTTCACCCCTTTCGAATCGTCCCAGATGTTGACGGACAGCACGAGCACGGATTTCGGCGTGAACAAGACCGGAATACCGGGGGCCGCGAGCCCATAGGCGTCCACCTTGATGCCGATGTGATAGAGTTTGTCGCCGTCATACCGGCCGAAACGGGCCTGCATCGCGGATTTCAATTCGGTTTCGATCTCATCTTCACTGGCCGTGCGCGAAAACGGCGCCTTCGTCGCATCCTTGGCGATCACCACGTTATGTCCAAACGCAAAGTCGCCGAGGTTTACCAGGGGTGTCTCTTCCGTCACCTCCTTGGCATCGCTGCAAGCGGTCAGGGCAAGAAGCGTGAGGCCGAGAAATACGCGACGGGCAATGTAAAACACGGGACAGATCCTCCTGATGGTCGGGGGGAATTGGTAACGGCAAAGAGCTCAGGGCGCAACGCTGTTGCTTTTACGCTTTTTCTCGCCCTTATCATCGCCGCAGATCGCCTGCAAATCACGCCAGGCGAGGGGAGACAGCAACGGCTGCTCCTCGCCTTCGAACTCGGCCGCCGCCGCCTCGGCCCGCGTGACGCGGTCGCCAAGTGCCGGGTGAGAGGCGAGATGGGCAGCAAGGCCTTCGCTATCGCCGTATTTCGCCTTCAGCCGTTCGAACAGCGGCGCAAGTGCGCCCGGCGACACCCCGGCCTTGGGCAAAAGCGCATGGGCATAGGCGTCGGCGGCGCTTTCCGCGCCTTGGGAATATTGCGCATTCACAAGCTGATTGACGCCCAGAAGCACCACCGTGCCCCCCGCGAAATCACCGAACACCAGAGACAGCACGCCGAATGTCCCGACCGAACGCAGCGCGTGGCGGGTCGGGTCACGATGCGCGACATGGCCCATCTCATGCGCGATCACGGCGGCGACCTCTTCGGGGGTGTCCGCCGCCTCGATCAACCCGCGCATGACGACGATCCGCCCACCGGGCAGGGCGAAAGCGTTGATCATGTCGTGATCGAGCACAGTGAGCTGCACCGCCTCGCGGTCGAGATCGGAAACCTCAAGCAACCTGGCCTCCATCTCCTCAAGCGCCAGAACGCCCTCTGCCCCGGTGCATTCGTTCAGCGGAAAGACCGTCCCGAAACTGTCGCGCACCTGCTGATAGGTCTTGTCGCCCAGCGCGCGCTCGCCTTCGACCGGCAGACCGGCGGCCAGTTGATCGGCGATCAGCGGAATGAGCGCGAAGACGATGAAGGCGACGGAGGCCATCGCCCCCACGATCAGCCCGATGAGTCGCCCCCTCCCCGTAACCGGGGTCTTGCGTTTGAGATTTGGTGCCTCCGCCTCAAGCGCCGCCCGCAGATGCCCGTCGCGCACATAGAGCCGCGCGGTCGGGGTCATCACATTGCTGTACACCCCCAAGGGCGCCTTGCCCCATGTCAGATCGCCCTGCCCCTCGACATGGCGCAGATGCGACAAGGGCCAGTTCCAGCGCAGCTCTATGCCCGCCTCATCCGTGTAGGAGAGATCGAGCGCGCCATCGCGCAGAAGCGCATAGACCACATGACGCGCCGCCGTCTTGCCATCGACCAGCTCGCATCGCACCCCGTCCGGGATCGGCGCCCAGGGCCCCGCGGCACTCATATCGCCGCCCCCAGATCGAAGGCTTCGGCGATGCCCTCCGCCTGCCCCGCCTCATCGCGGTCGCGCTGACGAATTTGGGCAAGGTGTTCGCCCCCGGTGAGCGACAGGGTGCTGGCGTAATGGCGCCAGGTGGGAAAGACGACGAAACATTGGCGAAAGACGGAAAAGAACAAGAAAGTCACCATATAGAGAAACAATGCGAAAAAGACGGTAATCTCGGCGGAGGGCATGCCCTCCTCACCGATGGAAGTCCCATCGGACACCGCACCCGAGGCGAAGATGCCGAGATCCGAAAGCCCCGGATAGAACGCGACGAGAAGGAGCGAGGCAAGCGCCCCCACGGCAAAGGTCGCCGCCGCAGTCGCGAGGTTGGTGAGAATATAGCCGCCGATGTTGATACCGAGGATGCTCGGAAAGGACAGGTTCGAGATCAGTCCGATGCCCCCCGCCGTCTTGTGATTGGCAAGGTAGCGCAGGGCGACGACCCGGTAGCGAGTATAGAAAAACGCGGCGCCGAGCATGCCGATAAAGATGAACAGCGGCAGCAAGGCGATCACGATGCTTTCGGCATTCGCACTCTCGGCAAACCGCCACGCAATGATTCCGCCCGCCACAGCAGAGCCCCAGACACTGATCAGAACCGGCAGGAAGGGACGCAGCAGTTCGGTCCATTTGCCGCCCTGGTGCAGGCGCTGGTCGCCGAAGAACGTGCGATCCGTGCGGAATTTCTCCAGCTTGAAGGTCATCCGTGGCCACATCAGGCCGAGGCTCACGAGCGCCAGAAGAAGATGCCCCATGGCCACCAGCGCATATCTTCCCGCCGCTGGCTCAAGCGCAAAGCGGATGCCCCGCCAGCGGGTTCGGGCATAGACATAACGCTTGGCCCGGTAGGAGGCGAAATAGACAAGCGGCAGGGCAATCACCGCCGCCACCAGGTAGGCCTCGAAATCCTCGTTGAAGAGCACGTAGGAGGCATAGACCAGCAGAAGCGCCAGCACCCCGATCAACAGCGCAAGAACCACAAGCGCGATGAGAAAACCGGTGAATTTCTCGATCCCCTTGCCGACATATTCCAACGGCGTGCCGTCCGGGCGCACAGCGGCCCAGAAATGCCGCCTGAGCCGGGTCTTCATCCAGAAGCGATAAAAGCCCAGCGTGAACACGGTGAGAATCGCGGTCCAGAGCGAGAGCCTTAAGACCGGCCCCATGCGCCCCTCGAATTCTGTGTTCAACAACTGCGCCATTCAAATCACCTGTCTGGAATCACTGGCCTGAAATCACTGGCCGGGATCTCAGCTAAACTTGTTGTCCCGCGGGAAACCATGCGGCGGTGCCTTGCCGACACCGGCACGTTTGCCGAGCCATTGGGTCATGTCTTTCTCATTGCGGGTATTGCCCCCGCCCATGGTCCAGCTCAGCCCCTGTTCCCAGTCGAAGGTCGTCAGATCGCTCAAGCCGCCATCGAGTTCCAGCATGCCCTGCGCGCCGCGTGCCTGATTGTATTTCTGCAACCGCACGCCCTTGCCGCGCCCAAGTTCGGGCACCTCATCGAGCGGGAAGACAAGGAAGCGACGGTTCTGCGAACAGACGGCGACGTGATCGCCCTTGATCCGGTGCACCACCGTAGCTTTCTCGTCGTCCTTGACGTTCAGCACCTGTTTGCCGGTGCGGGTCTGGGCCACAACATCTTTTTCCGCGATCTGGAAGCCATTGCCTGCGTTGGAAGCGACAAGCAATTTGCTTTCCGGATCGTGCTTGAAGATGTCGACGATCTCCACCTCGTTGGGCAGGTCGATCATCAACCGCACAGGCTCGCCCATGCCGCGCCCGCCGGGGAGGTTGGCGGCCGACAGCGTATAGAACCGCCCGGTCGAGCCCATCAGGATCAGCTTGTCCGTGGTCTCGGCGTGGAAAATGAACCTCGGCCCGTCGCCATCTTTGAATTTCAGCTCGCGGGTCAGGTCGATGTGACCCGACATGGCCCGGATCCAGCCCATTTGCGACAGCACGACAGTGACCGGCTCGCGCTCGATCATCGCTTCCAGCGGCACGTCCTCGACCTCGGCAGCCTCGGCAAATTGCGTCAGACGCGCGCCGCGCGGGCCGTAATCCTTGCCGAATCGTTTCCTGGTCTCTTTCAGCTCGTCAGAAATGCGCACCCATTGCAGCTCTTCCGATCCCAGCAACTCGACCAGCCCAGCCTTCTCTTCCAAAAGCGCATCGCGTTCGCGGATCAGCTCGATCTCTTCGAGACGACGCAAGGACCGCAGGCGCATGTTGAGGATCGCCTCGGCCTGCACCTCGGTCAGCTCGCCCTGGCCTTCAGGGGCGGGCAGCGGGCTGACGTAGTCTTTTTCCGTCATCGCGCGCGGCACGTCGCGGCCCCAAATCTCAGCCATCAAGGCGGCTTTCGGGTCGTCGTCGTAGCGGATGATGTCGATCACGCGGTCGAGATTCAGAAACGCGATGATAAAGCCTTCGAGCACCTCAAGACGGTGGTCGATCTTTTCCAGACGGTGCTGCGAGCGGCGTTGCAACACGACACGCCGGTGATCGAGCCAGGCGCGCAGCACCTCCTTGAGCGAGCAAACTTTCGGCGTCCGCCCGTCGATCAGCACGTTCATGTTGAGCGAGAACCGCGTCTCAAGGTCCGAGTTGCGGAACAGCGTGTTCATCAACACATCCGGATCGACGTTTTTCGACTTCGGCTCAAGGACCACGCGAATGTCCTCGGCGCTCTCATCGCGCACGTCGGCCAGAATCGGCACTTTCTTGGTCTGGATCAGCTCGGCGAGTTTCTCGATCAGCTTCGACTTTTGAACCTGATAGGGAATTTCGGTCACGACAATCTGCCAGACACCGCGCCCCAGATCCTCGACCTCCCATTTCGCCCGCAGGCGGAAGGAACCCCGCCCCGTGGCATAGGTCTTCGCCATGCTTTCACGTGGCTCGACGATGATGCCGCCCGTCGGGAAATCCGGGCCTTTGACGTAGTTCAAAAGGGTCTCGTCGCGCACATCCGGCGTCTTGATCATATGCAGCGAGGCGTCGATCAGCTCGGCAATATTGTGCGGCGGAATGTTCGTCGCCATGCCGACCGCGATGCCCGACGAGCCATTGGCCAGAAGATTCGGGAAGGCGGCGGGCAACACCTCAGGCTCGCGCAGCGTGCCGTCGTAGTTGTCGCGATAATCGACGGCATCTTCGTTCAAGCCTTCGAGCAACGCCTCGGCGGCAATGGTCATCCGCGCCTCGGTGTAGCGGGACGCCGCCGGGTTATCGCCGTCGATGTTGCCAAAGTTCCCCTGACCGTCGACCAGCGGATAGCGGACGTTGAAATCCTGCGCCAGACGCGCCATCGCATCGTAAATCGCGGCGTCGCCATGCGGGTGATAGTTGCCCATCACGTCGCCGGAGATTTTCGCGGATTTGCGGAATCCCCCGGTGGCGGACAGCCGCAACTCGCGCATCGCGTAAAGGATACGCCGATGCACGGGCTTCAAACCGTCGCGCGCATCGGGCAGCGCCCGGTGCATGATCGTCGAGAGCGCATATTGCAAATAGCGCTCGCCGATCGCACGGCGCAAAGGTTCGAAGCTCTCGCCCTGCGGCGCGTCTTCGTGTTCGGGGTCTTGGGTCAAATCACTGCTCATGGGAACGATGAATAGCCGCCCGCCCCGGACCGGGCAAGCGCATCTGATCCCCTCCCGACCGCCGCACCCAAGTTAGGTGGAAGAACGCGGAACTTTTCCCCATGTCAGGCGTTAACACCTGAGATACAGTAAGAGGAACAAGCTGGGGGGCTTGGATATGCTGCGTTTGAGTTTGATCACATTGTGCGGTCTGTGGGCCGCCCTCATGGTTTTCGGTCGAGATTTGTCCCCGTCGGAACAGGCCGCTTATGACGCACATCAGGCGGCGAAAGAGCCGCTCATGGCGCAGATCTCCGACACATTCACCGCAGCCTTCGGCAGTTCGCCCGCGCGTCAGGGCGAGTATGTCCCGACCCTGGCCGAACTCAAAGCCGCGACGCCAGAGCCGAACGCCACTCAGCCGCTTGTCCATCAGGCCCGCCTGACGGGCGATGAGATTTCCGGCCTGACGGCACAGCCCGCCACTTACATGCCGCAAATCGCCACCACCACGGTCACCCACCCGGAAAAGATGGCCGCCGTGCTGACCGCCTCCACCGAACCGGACATGCTGCTCCAACAGGTCACCGCGAGCCGCGTCAACGTGCGCTCCGGCCCCTCGACCATGAATGAGGTTCTGGGCCAGGTGGTGCGTGCGGACATCGTGCGCGTGATTTCTCCGGTCGAAAACGGCTGGGTCAAAATCTCTGTCGAGGGCGACGGGGTCGAAGGGTACATGTCCGCGAAATTCCTCGCCGACCTGCCTCACTGAAATATCAGGCGAAAGACGTTTCCCTCAACGTCTTTCATAAGATAAGCCTTTCCCGGATCTCCCGGGAAAGGCTTTTTCATGCGCACCATTCTGATCACCGGCTGCTCCAGCGGCATCGGCCATCATGCGGCCCATCACCTGAAATCCCTGGGCTGGCGGGTGTTCGCCACCTGCCGATCCGAAGAAGATGTGACCCGCCTGAGCGCCGAGGGGCTTGAGAGCCTGCGGCTCGATTACGAAGACCCGGCTTCAATTGAGGCGGCCTGGACGGAGATCATGACGCGCACCGGTGGCACGCTCGATGCGCTCTTCAACAACGGCGCCTATGCAATCCCCGCGCTGATTGAGGACCTGCCCGTCGCGGCGCTGCGCCAGCATTTCGAGGCCAATCTCTTTGGCTGGCACGACCTCACGCAGCGCGCCGTGCGCGTGATGCGCGAACAGGGACACGGGCGAATCGTGCAATGTTCCTCCGTGCTGGGCTTCATGACGACGAAATTCCGTGGCTCCTATTCGGCAACGAAACATGCGCTCGAGGCGCTGACCACCGCGCTGCGACTTGAGATGCGCGGCACCGATGTGCATGTCTCGCTCATCCAGCCCGGTCCGATCCGCACCGATTTCCGGCTCAATTCGCGCAAGCAGTTCGACCGCTGGATCGACTGGCGCAACAGCCCGCAATCTGCCCGTTACACCAAACTCACGACGCGTCTCTATGCTGAAACGACGAAACCCGACGCCTTCGAACTCGGTCCCGAAGCGGTCACGGCGAAGCTCCTGCGCGCACTTGAAGATCGCAATCCGAAGGCCCGCTACCCGGTGACCAAAGTCACCGTGTTCACCGCGCTCGCCCTGCGCGTCCTGCCCGCCCGGCTCAGCGAATGGATCATGGCGAAAGGCTAGGCTCCGGCCGGCAAACGCGCTATCTCTGATACAGACGTCCCGCAATTCGGTACGGCAAACGACACGGAACTCAGCGAGGAGGAGCCGCTCATGTCCGACACTTTTCTTACCGTCATCTTCGCGGCCTGTCTCGTCGTCGTGCTGATTCTCGCCTTTGGTATCGCCCAGTTCGGACGCGGCGGAGTCGAGGGGGCGAAACGCTCCAACAAACTCATGCAGGCCCGTATCCTCGCGCAATTGGGCGCGGTGATCCTCGTCGTGATCTACGTGGCCCTGCGCAAATCTGGAAACTGACATGGTTGTTCTGAACAAGATTTACACCCGCACCGGCGACAAGGGCGACACCTCTCTGGGCGATATGTCCCGCGCACCGAAACATGCGACCCGCGTGTCCTCTTACGGCACGGTCGACGAAACCAATTCGATCCTCGGCCTTGCCCGGCTCCATGCAGAAGGCGAGACCGACGCGGCCCTGTCCCGCATTCAAAACGACCTGTTCGATCTGGGGGCCGATCTGGCACGCCCGAACATGGCCGCCGATTCCGAGGCCGGCTACCCGGTCCTGCGGATCATCGACGCACAGGTCGACCGGCTGGAAACCGAGATTGACGCCATGACCGCCGTGCTCGAACCGCTCAAGAGCTTTATCCTGCCGGGCGGCTCCCCGCTGTCGGCGTATCTGCACCATGCCCGCACCGTGGCGCGGCGCGCCGAGCGGATCGCAACCGAACTGGCTGCGGAGGAAAACGGCGACGTGAATCCGGCGGCGATCAAATATCTCAACAGGCTCTCCGACTGGCTGTTCTGTGCCGCACGGATGGCGAATGACGATGGCCGGGCGGATGTGCTTTGGGTGCCGGGGGCAAACCGGTAAGCCATTTCACCCAAATGACGCTGCGACACAAAATGTCCCGAACGTGACGTTCGGGATGCGTCTTTTTGCCGTTGGGGGCTATTTTCTGCGCAAGCAAACGGCTAACAACAGGGCCGGAGAGCTTTTGGGCGCCCTGAGGGGCAGACAGCTATAGGGAGTTTACGCATGAAGGTATTGGTACCTGTTAAACGCGTGATCGACTACAACGTGAAGGTCAAGGTTAAGACCGACGGCACGGGTGTCGATCTTGCGAACGTGAAGATGTCGATGAACCCGTTCGACGAGATCGCGGTCGAAGAGGCCATTCGTCTCAAGGAGGCCGGCGTGGCTTCCGAGGTGGTCGTGGTGTCGATCGGCGAGAAGAAATCCGTGGATACGATCCGCAACGCGCTCGCCATGGGCGCGGATCGCGGCATTCTGGTCGAAGAGGATCAGGGCGTCGAGATCGAGCCGCTGGCGGTGGCAAAGATCCTCGCCAAGATCGTCGCGGAGGAGGCGCCCGAACTGGTGATCCTCGGCAAGCAGGCGATCGACAACGACATGAACGCCACCGGTCAGATGCTGGCAGCCCTTCTCGGCTGGGGTCAGGCGACCTTTGCCTCCGAGGTGCTGATCTCCGAGGGCAAGGCGGTGGTGACCCGCGAGGTGGACGGCGGGCTTCAGACGATTTCCGTCACTCTTCCGGCCATCGTGACGACGGACCTGCGTCTCAACGAGCCGCGCTATGCTTCTTTGCCGAACATCATGAAGGCGAAGAAGAAGCCGCTCGACGAGAAGACCGCCGCCGATTACGGCGTCGACACCACGCCGCGCCTGACGGTCGTGAAAACCGAAGAACCCGCGGCGCGCGAAGCCGGGATCAAGGTCGGCTCGGTCGATGAACTCATTGCGAAACTCAAAGAGGGAGGTCTCGTCTGATGGCTGTTCTCTGTCTTGCGGATGTGGCGGGCGGCGCGGTCGCGCTCGACGCCACCGCGAAAGCCGTCTCGGCTTCGGCGAAACTGGGCGATGTGACGCTTCTCGTGTGCGGTGCACGGGGCGAAGAGGCCGCGAAGATCGACGGCGTGGCCAGGGTTCTGGTCGCCGATGACGCGGCCTATGCCCACGGGCTGGCGGAAAACCTTGCCGATCTGATCGTGTCTCTGGCGGGTGGCTACAGCCACATCACCGCCGCCGCGACGACGACGGGCAAGAACGTCCTGCCGCGGGTTGCGGCGCTTCTGGATGTGATGGTTCTGACCGATGTGACCTCCGTGGTGGATGCGGATACGTTCCAGCGCCCGGTCTATGCCGGCAACGCGATTCAGACGGTACGCTCGAAAGATGAAAAGAAGGTTATCACCTTCCGCACTTCGACCTTCGAGGCGGCGGGCAGCGGCGGTTCCGCGGCGATCGAGGCGGCCTCGGGCGCGGGGGACACCGGCCTGTCGGCCTTTGTCGAGGACAAGGTGGCGGAAAGCGACCGCCCGGAACTGACCAGCGCGAAGATCGTCGTCTCGGGCGGGCGCGGTGTCGGCTCGGAGGAGAGCTTTGCGATCATCGAGGCGCTCGCCGACAAGCTCGGCGCGGCCGTGGGCGCGTCGCGTGCAGCGGTCGACAGCGGGTTTGCGCCGAACGACTGGCAGGTCGGCCAGACCGGCAAGGTGGTAGCGCCCGAGCTTTACATCGCCTGCGGCATCTCGGGTGCGATCCAGCACCTCGCGGGGATGAAGGATTCCAAGGTGATCGTCGCGATCAACAAGGACGAAGAAGCCCCGATCTTCCAGGTCGCAGACTTCGGCCTCGTCGCGGATCTCTTCGACGCCGTGCCAGAATTGACCGAGAAGCTTTAAGCAAAGCAGCACCATGACAACAAAAAGCCCGCCAAAACGGCGGGCTTTTTGCTGTCCGGCTCGCTCTTTCGTGTTTCACACATACGGAGCAAGCGCATCCTGAAGAGCTTCTGCAGCTCTGGAATGAACAACGGGGCCAAGCATCTCGCGCGCCGCCGGGGCGTCCAGGTCGGAATACACCATGAGGTCGTAGCCCTGTGCGATCTCATCGTGCGTGGCGACCACTTCCACCACATCTTTGACCAGAGGGCGGATCTCCTCGATCATCTCGCGATTGACGAACAACGGGTCGACGCCGATCGCATCGCAGGCCGCTCCGTCATCCGGAGAATGGTCGGAAATCCAGAGCAGCATCACATCCCCGTGCAGCTTCATGGCCATGGTGCGCATTCGCGCTACCCAGGCGTCACGCAATTCCTGACGCACCATGAAGAATTTCTCGTCGGAAACGTGAGCCAGCGTCTGCAACAGATGCCGCGTGAAGTTGAAATCCGTGAAATCGACCTCACGATAGATCGTCCGTAGAAGGGTCGAGGCGCGCAGAAAACGGTCGTTGCGCCGCTGATGCACCGCATAGAAGCGGTTTGACATGTTCTGCGCGCCGGAGATTTGCAATACGGTCATTTTCGAGTGCTTGCAGATGTCGAGCACGGTTTCGTCGCTCAGAAACACATCGACACCGGCGTTGACGCAGCCGAGGTTCACGGTCTCGACCCCCGCACCGGCCTCGACCAGATCGGCAAAGGGCACCTCGACATATTTTCCATAGGTCTCGGTCCCACCCAAAAAGGCGACATAGGGTTCATCGAGATCCTTTTGCGGTCCCCGAAAGAGAAGTTTCGATTTGCCATAGCGGCAAGGCGTATAGTTGAGGGCGCCTTCGCCCATATTCTGGTAAGCCATGTGTCCACCCACTGGTTCGTATTTTCACCCGAAGCGCAGAGTCGCAGAGACAAGTTTCGAAATCGCTAAACTGACAATTCATCGTGAATTTTACAGGTCAGCTTCGCTGCCTTACCCCTTGAACCAAGCCTCACCGGGCGCGTAAGCTCTGGCCAAATCGTTACAGCGAGAAGTGTCTGGGAGAAGCGGTATGGGCATCAGCAAAGTGGGCGTCGTCGGCGCCGGTCAGATGGGCAACGGGATCGCGCATGTCTTCGCGCTCGGGGGATATGAGGTGCTCCTCAATGACATCTCTCAGGACGCTCTGGACAAGGCCGTCGCAACCGTCACGCGGAATCTCGACCGGCAGGTCTCGCGCGAGAAAATCACGCAGGGCGAACGGGATGCCGCACTTGCACGGATCACCACGACACTCAAACTCGAGGAGCTTGGGCAGTCCGATCTGGTGATCGAAGCCGCGACCGAGCGCGAGGACGTCAAGAACGCGATTTTCGGACGCCTTCTGCCACATCTGAAACCCGAGACGATCCTGACTTCGAACACCTCGTCGATCTCGATCACCCGCCTTGCCTCGCGCACGGACCGACCGGAAAAATTCATGGGGTTCCACTTCATGAATCCGGTGCCGGTGATGAAGCTCGTCGAACTCATTCGCGGCATCGCCACCGATGAAGAGACCTACAAGACGCTTCTGGCCGTGGTCGAATCGCTCGGCAAAACCGCCGCCAGCGCCGAGGATTTCCCGGCCTTCATCGTGAACCGCATCCTGATGCCGATGATCAACGAGGCGGTTTATACGCTTTATGAGGGAGTCGGTTCGGTCAAATCCATCGACGAGTCGATGAAACTCGGGGCAAACCATCCAATGGGGCCGCTGGAGCTTGCCGATTTCATCGGGCTCGACACCTGTCTGGCGATCATGAACGTGTTGCACGACGGGTTGGCGGATACGAAATACCGGCCCTGTCCGCTTTTGACGAAATATGTCGAGGCCGGGTGGCTCGGGCGGAAAACCCAGCGGGGCTTCTACGATTACCGGGGCGAAACGCCGGTGCCGACGCGCTAAACTTGGCGCAAAACAAAGGGGCCTCAAGGGCCCCTTTTTCCTGTCGGATTTGCGTCGGACTTCTGTCGGACTTTTGTCGGGCAGTTTTTGCCCCGCCTCAGTCCGTGCGCCCGCCCAAAGCCAGCGTGTGCGAGCGCATCCAGTCCATGAACTCGCGGGTCTTCGATTGCCACGGTTCGAGATCGACGGGCGTCAGCGGATCGCCGATGACCGGCGACTGCGGCTTGTCGAGCGCATGAGCGATCTCATGCAGCAAGAGCCCCTGACGGAAGCTCGCCGCAATCTTGTCGGCGATCTGATAGAGCCGCGTGTTGCGCCCCGGGAAATAGATCGGCAACACGGTCGCACCGGATTTCAGCACCATCTTGGCGGTGAACGGGTTCCACGGTTTTTCCTTCACCGGCCCCCACCAGGTCTCTGACGAGGCCACGGCGCCGGCCGGGAAAAGGATGATCACGCCACCCGCCTTGAGGGTCGCCATCGCCTCGTTGCGCATCTTGATCGACTCGCGGTGGCTGTCGGGTTCGTGCGGAAACGGCACCGGCAACATGAACGGGTCGATTTCCTGAATGCCGGTCAGAAGCGAGCGGGTCAGGATCTTGTAATCGGTGCGCACCTGGCCGATCAGCTCAGCCATCACCAGACCGTCGACCAGACCGTGCGGGTGGTTGGCCACCACGACGAGCGGGCCGGTGGCGGGGATCTTGGCGATCTGCTCAGCGGGGGTCTTCACCTCGATCCCCATGACCTTGAGGGCCTGGGTAAAGAACGGCTGACCCATCGGCGTGCCCATCCGCTCAAACCGTCGAATGCGGCGCAGCAGGGGCAGTTTTCCGGTCACCCATTCGATGGTGCGGATCACCGCGACCTTGGACGGGTCGGAAAACGTCCCGGCATAGGACAGCTTGCGCCCGTCATAGCGCACGAAATCCGGGTCACCTGGTTTCGGGGCGTGGATCTCCGTCCCTTGGTCTTCGGGGTGAGACACTTTACATATCCTCGCCAAATCTGTCCTTGATCAGGGCCTCGATCGCATCGGCCAAAGCCGCCGCATCGGCACCCGTCGTGGTGACGTCAATAGTCGTTCCCTTCGAGGCTGCCAACATCAAAAGCCCCATGATGCTGTCGCCGCCGGTGCTCAGCCCGTCTTTTGAGACCTGGGCCTCGGCGTCGAACTCCTCGACGGTTTCCACGAATTTCGCCGACGCCCGGGCATGCAGCCCCTTCACGTTCACGATCTCATGTGTGCGTGTCACAGACGCCATGTGCCCTCCTCAAGACGTTCTCGGCTCAGCGGCCCACTAGCGGCCCTGCACATCGAAACTGTCGATGTATTTACGGCCTGCATCCAATGCATTGCCGACCGCTTCCGCAACCGATTTGTGGCGCGATTTGGCGAGCTTGATCAGCATCGGCAGGTTCGCGCCGTAAATGATTTTCCTGTCGTCGTGATGACAGGCCATCAGGGACAGGTTCGACGGGCTGCCGCCGAACATGTCCGTAACGACAACCACACCGTCACCGGTGTCGACCTCGTCGGCCGCATCGCAAATCTCGCGCTGTTTCATGGAGCGGTCGTGATCGGGTTCGATGGAAATTGCCTCGATCCCCGTCTGTTTGCCCACGACATGTTCCACGGCGGCCAGATATTCCCGAGCCAACCCCCCATGCGCGACGATGACGATTCCGATCACGCCCATACCCCGATCAGTTGCCGCCCTGGCGGCGTTCAAGTTCCCTGTGTCTTATTGACACCGGCCAATTATGTTCCGCAAGGGCTTTGGAGAGAATTTCGGCCAGCGTGACCGATCTGTGTTGCCCACCAGTACAGCCAAACGCGATGGAGAGGTGCTTTTTGCCCTCTTCCTTGTAGGCCGGCAGCAGAAGCAACGTCAGTTCCAGCACCTTGTCGAAGAACGCCGCGAAGCGCGGGTCGTTTTGCACATAGTCCTGCACGCGGGCATCCGTACCGTTCAACCCGCGCAGGGCCGCGTCCCAATAGGGATTCGCCAGAAACCGCACGTCGAAGACCATATCGACGCCGCGCGGCATGCCGCGTTTGTAAGAAAAACTGTGGACGGAGAGGGCCATCTCCGCCTCCCGCCCCTCGGCGAACCAACGCTCGATCTCGTCGCGAAGCTGATGTGGCGTCATCTCCGAAGTGTCGATGAGGATGTCGGCCCGCGTTCGGATCGGCACCAGCAGATCGACCTCGCGCGCCACGCCGTCTGTGACGGTTTCGGCAGGGGCCAGAGGGTGACGACGGCGGGTTTCGGAATAGCGGCGGATCAGCACCTCGGGTGCGCAATCGAGATAGAGCACCTCGGCCTCGCAGCCCGGATCGCGGCTCAGGTCGTCGATCACCTCGATCAGCCCGTTGACGGAGAAATCGCGGTTGCGCACATCGAGACCGAGTGCCAGCGGACGGCTCAGCCCCTCGCCTTCGAGAAGCCGCGGCAGGATCGACATCGGCAGGTTGTCGATCACCTCATAGCCGAGATCCTCCAGCGCGTTGATCGCGGTCGACCGTCCCGCGCCCGACGGGCCGGTGATCAGCACGACGCGCTGCGGTGTCTTGGTCTGGGTGATCTGGGTCTGGGCGATCTGGCCACCCTCGGGAGTGCTCACACGCACCGGCCTCCTTTGAGCCATTGGATCAGGGCGGGGGCGAAACCGGGGCCCTCGACCTTGAAAAGCATGGGAATCGAGACACCGATGAGAGCCGTTTCCCGCGCCGGAGGCAAGCGGTTGGGTTCAGATTGAGACAGATCGACCACCGCTCTGATGCGCGCATGTGACAGCGGCGTGGCAGAGAGAAGCCCGACCCCGCGCGCCTCGACCATACCGGAAATCGTTTTGGGAGCGCAGGCGATGAGGGCATCGCCGTCCCGCCGCAACTCCGTGCGGTCATCTGCGACCAGATGCGCGCCGAACCCCATGAGCGTGAGTGCCAGCGTGGATTTGCCGCAGCCGGAGGGGCCGGTGATCAGCAGGCCGGAGGTCTCATCCAGCGCGACACAGGAAGCATGCAGGTTGAGCGGCGCGTCCTCGCTCTCCATCGCTCAGACCGGCAGACCGACGACGAAACGCGCCCCAAGCGGATCGGAGGTGATGTCGGCATCGGTCGGGCGGATGTTCTCGGCCCAGATCACGCCACCATGCGCCTCGACGATCTGTTTCGAGATCGCAAGACCGAGACCCGAGTTGTTGCCGAACTGACCTTCGGGGCGCTCCGAATAGAAGCGTTTGAAAATCTTGGTCAGTGCTTCTTCGGGGATGCCCGGTCCGGTGTCCTCGACCACAATCAGCACCCGGTGATCGCGTTTACGGACCCAGACACGGATCGCATCGCCATCCTCGCAGAACGAGACCGCATTGGTGATCAGGTTGACGAAGACCTGCGCCAGACGCGCCTCAAGGCCGGAAATCACGATCGGCTTGTCGGGCATGTCGGAGATGAACTCGACGCCTTTCTCCTGCGCCTCCTGCGACAGATAGTCGATCAGGTTGGTCAGCATCTGGATCAGGTTGAACTCTTCCTCTTCCTCCTTCACCAACTCGCTGTCGAGCCGCGAAGCGTTGGAAATGTCGGAGACCAGACGGTCGAGGCGGCGCACGTCATGTTCGATCACATCGAGCAGTTTCGCGCGGTGCTCCTCTTTCTTGATCATGCGAAGCGAGCCGACGGCGGAGCGCAGCGAGGCCAGAGGGTTCTTGATCTCATGGGCCACATCGGCGGCGAATTGTTCGTTGGCGTCGATCCGGTCGTAAAGCGCCGAAACCATGCCACGCAGTGCCGAGGACAGGCGACCGATCTCGTCGGGACGGCCCGACAGGTCGGGAATGCGCACGCGACCCGGCGCCACCTTGCGGCTGTTCCTGTCGCGCCCGATTTCGGCGGCGGCGGCCAGATCCGCAAGCGGGTTGGCGATGGTCGAGGCCAGAACGAGGCTCAGACCGATGGAGACCAGAATGGCGATGACGAAGACCTGAAGAATCTGTTCGCGTTCGACCCGCACCAGTTCGTCAATCTCGCCCTCGCCGGAGGTGAGCACGATTGCACCGATGGTCTGTTCACCCGCCTCCGTTACGACGGTGACCGGCGCGGCGACGGTGAAAACCGTAAAGCCATCGGCACTGACACTGGTGTTGACGTGAATTTCGTTGTTGAGCGCCTGGCTGGCGAGCCCGGCGATATGCTCCCCGGCGTCGGAAACCTGTTCGCCTTGCGGGCCTTTGGCAAGGGTCACGGCGGACCAGATCCCATTGAGAAAATCGGAAATAACGGTGGAGCGGTCATTGCGCTCGACCCCCGCGACCTGTGCCATCTCGGCACGGGTCATGCCCTCGGTCGAGGCGATCAGCCCCCCGGTCGCGTCGTAGACGAAGACATGTTCACGCAGCGGCAGTTCCAGCACTTCCAGCACGGAGGCGATGTCCTCTGCGCCGCCATCCGCGGTGAGCGCCCCGTCTTTCCCTGCCGTCAGCTCCATCATATCGGCCACCAGAGCGGCCTCGGTGACCATCGCCATCTCGCGCTGCACCACCAGGCTGTCGCGGAACGGGTTGAGATAGAGGATGCCAGCCACCATCAGGATGATCGCGACGAGATTGAAGGTGATGATCTTCTGCGCGAGAGGCGAGCGGTTCACGGCGATGAAACGACGGCGCTCCCGCTTGGCGCGCAAATCCGCATCGAGCGTGCGCGGCGCAACCCAGTCGTCGCCGAGCACGACATCGGTGTCCTCGGTGCCGCGCTTACCTGCGCGATCCATGCCGGAAGAAAACGACATTATTCCTCGTTATACCTGTAACCGATGCCGTAGAGCGTTTCGATGGCGGAGAAGTCGGGATCGGCGGAACGCATTTTCTTGCGCAGGCGCTTGATATGGCTGTCGATGGTGCGGTCGTCGACATAGACCTGATCGTCATAGGCGACATCCATCAACTGATCGCGGGATTTGACGAAACCGGGACGTTGCGCAAGTGCCTGAAGCAACAGGAATTCGGTGACGGTGAGCGTCACATCCTTGCCCTTCCAGGTCACCGCATGACGCAGCGGGTCCATTTCCAACTCGCCGCGCACCATGACCTTGGTGTCTTCGGTCTCGACCACGTCGATGCCCGAGATCGCCTCCTGACGGCGCAGAAGCGCACGGATACGTTCGACCAGCAGACGCTGGGAAAACGGTTTCTTGACGTAATCGTCGGCGCCCATGCGCAGCCCCAGAACCTCGTCGATCTCATCGTCCTTCGAGGTCAGGAAGATCACCGGCATGTTGGTTTTCTGACGCACGCGCTGCAGCAGGTCCATCCCGTCCATGCGCGGCATCTTGATGTCGAACACGGCCATGTCCGGCAGGCGCTTGTTGAACGCATCCAGGGCCGACTGCCCGTCATTGTAGGTTTCGACCTCGAAGCCTTCGGCCTCGAGCGTCATGGACACGGAGGTCAGGATATTCCGGTCGTCGTCAACCAAGGCGATACGAGACATGGTCGGTTCCCTTCAACTGCTCAACTGGTTCATTTTTTGTGCCATACTCCGCGTTTCCCGAGGTCAAATCAAGCGAAACCGCGAATCAGTTGCAGCACTGAAAGCCATGGAAAGGCAAAAAAGACAAGGAATGACTAATATGTCTCATCCGGCCATTCCGGCTGCATGGATTTTATGCCCGCAAAAGAAGGCGTTTGATCTGTTTGCGCTACCGCTTTCATGGTTGCGCTAACCTTGACCTGTGTCCTGTTTACGACAGCGACAACCGTGATATAGCACAACCGTCGGGCGCATGGCCGCCCCGGGCGCGAATGGCCCTTTCGCGCCGTAGAATGTTATCCACAGACGCCGTCAAGGACACGGCGAGGGAGCTTTGCATATGACGACCGGACGCGTGAACCCGGCTTTCACTCTTGAGGACCAAGGCATTACCGGGCTTGGCACTGTCTATTACAACTTGCTTGAGCCCGCGCTGATCCAGGAAGCGATCAAACGTGGCGAAGGCGAGCTTGGCCAGGGGGGGTCTTTCCTCGTGAGCACCGGTGAGCACACCGGCCGTTCCCCCAAGGACAAATTCGTTGTGCGCACGCCGGACGTGGAAGACACGATCTGGTGGGAAAACAACAAGCCGATGGATCCGGCGAAATTCGACGTGCTCTATGCCGATATGCTTGAGCACATGAAGGGCCGCGAGTTCTTCGTCGAGGATCTGTATGGCGGCGCCGACCCGGAAAATCGTCTCGATGTCCGCATGATCACCGAGCTCGCGTGGCACGGTCTGTTCTGCCGCACCATGCTGCGCCGTCCGGAACTGTCCGAACTGGACGATTTCACCGCCGATTTCACCGTGATCAACTGCCCGTCCTTCAAGGCCGATCCGGAACGTCACGGCTGCCGCTCCGAGACCGTCGTCGCGCTGAACTTCGAGAAAAAGCTGATCCTGATCGGCAACACCGAATATGCGGGCGAGAACAAGAAGGGCGTGTTCACGCTTCTCAACTACATCCTGCCGGGCAAAGGCATCATGGCGATGCACTGCTCCGCCAACCACGCGCCGAACAACCCGGTCGACACCGCGATCTTCTTCGGTCTGTCCGGCACCGGCAAGACGACGCTCTCCGCCGACCCTGCCCGCGTGCTGATCGGTGACGACGAGCACGGCTGGTCCGACAAGGGCACGTTCAACTTCGAAGGCGGCTGCTACGCGAAGACGATCAACCTCTCGGCCGAAGCCGAGCCGGAGATCTACGCCACGACCTTCAAATTCGGCACCGTGATCGAGAACATGGTCTACGACGAGCACACCAAAGTGCTCGACTTCAAGGACAGCTCGCTGACCGAGAACATGCGCTGCGCCTACCCGCTGGAGTATATCTCCAACGCGTCCGACACCGCGATGGGCGGCCATCCGAAGAACATCATTCTTCTGACCTGTGACGCCTTTGGCGTTCTGCCTCCGATCGCCCGTCTGACGCCGGCGCAGGCGATGTATCACTTCCTCTCCGGCTTCACCTCGAAGACTCCGGGCACGGAAGTGGGTGTCGTGGAACCGATCCCGACCTTCTCCACCTGCTTCGGCGCACCGTTCATGCCGCGTCGCCCGGAAGCCTATGGCAACCTGCTGCGCGAGAAGATCGCAAAGCACGGTGCGACCTGCTGGCTGGTGAACACCGGCTGGACCGGCGGTGCCTTCGGCTCCGGCTCGCGGATGCCGATCAAGGCAACCCGCAACCTGCTGCACGCCGCCCTCGACGGTTCGCTGCATGACGTCGAATTCCGCATCGACCCGAACTTCGGCTTCGAAGTGCCGGTCTCCGTGCCGGATGTGGCCGACGTTCTGCTCGACCCGCGCAAGACCTGGAGCGTGAACGAGGAATACGATGCGCAGGCTGAGAAACTCGTGAAAATGTTCAAAGAGAACTTCGAGCAGTACCTGCCCTATATCGACGACGACGTGAAAGCCGCCGCGATCAAGTAAGCCTTGCCGCACTGCGACATTCAGCGCCCCGGTTTCGGCCGGGGCGTTTTCTTTTGTCCGTCACAAGGGTGTCACCGCGATCTGGCAGACAGGCGGCATGAAATACCTGTTCGCCCTTTGCCTTTTCCCCCTGCCCGGATTTGCCCAGGACACGGCCCTCACCGACCCCACGCTGATCGCGACGGGGCAACAGGCCTTTCTCGACTATTGCTCCGCCTGTCACGGCGAAGAGGCGCTTGGGGAAAACGGGCCGGACATTCAGGGCTCGATCCTGAAGGACGTGACAGAGGCGGTGAAGGGCATCGACCAGATGCCCGAGATCTGGCTGGAAGACGGCAAGCCGGAGGCCATTGCCGCCTTTCTCATGTCGCTGAACCCGAAGGTCGCCGAAATCAAGCTACGGCTTGAGGCGGCAAAGCAGGATTGAAACAGCCGCGCCGCTAAAACAGCCCGCGCCGGATCAGATTCGCGCCCGCGATCAAAAGGACGAACAGCGTCGCGCGTTTGAATTTCTTCTGATCCAGCCGGTCCTGCACCCATTGCCCCACGGCCATGCCCAGAATCGCCGGGAGCAGTAGCATGGCGGAGAGCGGAATGGTCTGGGCGTTGAGCACACCGGAGCGCAGATGCGCCAGAAGAAGCGTGATCGCCCCGGCGCCAAAGATCACCCCGGTGATCTTGATCTGGAGCTTTTTCGGCGTGTCCACGGCAGTGAGATAGGCGACGGTCAGCGGCCCCCAGACCCCGGCGATGCCACCGATCACACCGGAAATCGCACCGAGACCCAAATCGTAGAAACTGCGGTGATGCTCGGGAATGGTCAGCGCCCGCCCGATCAACAGGTAACTCGCCAACAGGACGACGATCACGCCGAGCGACAGGAAGACCACGGATTGCGGCAGGATCACCACGAGCTGCGCCGACAGCAGGATCATCACCAGCAGAGCGGCGATGTAGAGCTTGTAGCGCACAGCCGCCTCCACCGCCTCGCCGACACCGCCGCGCAACGCCTGCCAGACATTGGAAACGACGGTGGGAAAAATCAGCCCCGCCAGCGCCAGCTCCGGCGACAGGAAGGAGCCGAGCCCCGACAGGATGATCATCGGCATGGCAAAGCCCGTGGCGCCTTTGACAAAGCCGGCCAGGAGCGCGATGGCAAGGGCCGCGAGGACCTGCGGGAAGGAGAGAAGTGTCAGAAGGCTGTCGATCATGCCCCCTGATAGGCCCCCGCCCCTGCCCCTGTACAGGGCCAAGCCTGTGCGCTCATGCGGCCAGCGGTCCGGTTTTATTAGTCCAGCGGGCAGGAGTACCCCACCACGACACATTACGTCAAAATAAAGCAGAATGAGAAAATATTATTGCGCTGCAACTGCGAAATGATTAGACAGTCACAAGACCCCGAGGAGGAGAGAGTCCCATGGCCCTTGATCAACAGGAGCTGACCATGTCGAACCCGATTTTGCCCAATCTTCTGGCCCTGACAGCGGCCTCCGTCGGCCCCGCGGAGGCGCTTCTCGACCGCGCGCGCGCTGCCTTGCGCACGGAGTTTCTCGACGGTGACCGGATTTCCGGGCGCAAGCTTGAGGCCAATCAGACGGCGGCGCACGGGCTTGCCTGGCTTGCGACCTATGTCGAGAGCCTGCGGCAGATGCAGAAATGGGCCGAACGCCTGTCGGAAGACGGTAAGTTCGGCGAGATGGAACAGTTGATCCATCAGATCGCTTTCGGGGAATACCTCAGCCAGATTTACGGTGGCATCCCGATGAACCAGGGCGAGATTTGCCGCCCCGCCCACCTTGGCCTCGGCCTCGTGCAGCCGAGCCATAACGAGGTGGTCAAGCTGATGCTCGACGGCAATTCCATCGCCGCGCGCAACCGTCTTGTCGAACTGATGCGGGACAATGCGGGCCACGCGACCTTTGGCGCCTCCGGTCTCGATGACGATCTGGAAATGATCCGCGATCAGTTCCGTCGCTTTGCCGACGAAAAGGTCGTGCCCTTTGCTCATGAGTGGCACCTGAAGGATGAATTCATCCCGATGGAGATCATCGAGGAACTGGCCGAGTTGGGCGTCTTCGGCCTCACCATTCCGGAGGAATACGGCGGGTTCGGTTTCCCGAAAGCGGCGATGGTCGTGGTCTCCGAAGAGCTGTCGCGCGGCTATATCGGTGTTGGCTCTCTGGGCACGCGCTCCGAGATTGCCGCCGAGCTGATCCTTGGCGGCGGCACGGAAGAGCAGAAACAGCAATGGCTGCCGAAACTCTCCGCCGCCGAAATCCTGCCGACCGCCGTGTTCACCGAACCGAACACCGGCTCTGATTTGGGCAGCCTCCGCACCCGCGCGGTGAAAGAGGGCGAAACCTACACGATCACCGGCAACAAAACCTGGATCACCCATGCCGCGCGCACCCATGTCATGACGCTTCTGGCCCGCACCGATCCGAACACCTCGGATTACAAAGGCCTGTCGATGTTCCTCGCCGAAAAAACGCCCGGCGATGACGAGAACCCCTTCCCCACCCCCGGCATGACCGGCGGTGAGATCGAGGTCTTGGGCTATCGCGGTATGAAGGAATACGAGCTGGGCTTTGACGGGTTCAAGGTGAAGGCCGAAAACCTTCTGGGCGGCGAGGAAGGTAAGGGCTTCAAACAGCTCATGGAGACCTTCGAGAGCGCCCGTATCCAGACCGCCGCGCGGGCCATCGGGGTGGCGCAGAACGCGCTCGAAGTCGGCATGCAATATGCCGAGGACCGCAAACAGTTCGGCAAATCGCTGATCGAGTTCCCGCGTGTGTCGGGCAAGCTGGCGATGATGGCGGTCGAGATCATGGTGGCGCGTCAGCTCACCTATTTCTCCGCTTGGGAGAAAGATCACGGGCACCGGTGCGACCTTGAGGCCGGGATGGCGAAGCTTTTGGGCGCACGGGTCGCTTGGGCCGCCGCGGACAATGCGCTGCAAATCCATGGCGGCAACGGCTTTGCACTGGAGTATCAGATTTCCCGCATTCTCTGCGACGCGCGGATTTTGAACATCTTCGAAGGCGCAGGCGAGATTCAGGCGCAGGTGATTGCGCGGCGTTTGCTGGGCTGAACCGAAGTCTTAAAGAACTTCAAAAAGGCGGTGCCTCCTGCGCCGCCTTTTTCGCGATCCGGTCGAGAAACCGGTTGCGCGCGGCAGGCAGGGCCTTGTCCGACAGCTCGGCGACGATCTTGGCAAGGAAGTGACCGGTGGTCTGTAATCCCTGCCCGATCTCTGTGAAATCCAAAGAGGACTGGCCGAGAAGACACTGCGGCAGCGGTAAAAGCCGGTCCGCCCAGTCGCCCGCCCCCTGCCGCGAGACGGCACGACCCGTCTTGGGCGAGACGTAAATCAGATCGTCCGGCGAGCCGGTCACGGCACAGGACGAGAGGTCGAGACCGAAGCCGAGCTCCTCCAACAACGAGACCTCCCAATGCAGATAGGCCAAAGGCCACATCGGGTCGGTGCCGATGCGGTCGAACAGCGCGAGGCTGTCGACATAGAGATAGCCATGGGGTTCGCGCTCTGGCAAAAGCTGTGAGAGCATCGCGGTCATCGCCGTCATCCCGGCAAGCGCCATGGGATCATTCAGCACATGCGCGCGGCTTTTCACCGGCTCGAAAATAAAGCTTCCGAGGTGATCCTCGATCCGCGCCTTCCACGTCACGGCGACCTGCCCGCCCGGCTGCAAATGCGGCGTCATCTTACGCGAGATGCCCCCCCGTACTACCCCCGCGTGACGGCCGTGCTCCGGCGTAAACACCTCGACAATCACCGAGGTCTCGCCATGTTTGCGGACGGATAGAACCACCCCTTCATCGCGCCACTCGATCATGCGTCTTCCGGCTTTTCGTTGGCAAAAATACTCATAAAACACTGACCTGCGAAGGGCGCGGGGTCAATCACCGAGGCCCGGCTCATCCAAAAGCGTACGACCCAAACGGTCCTCCACCTCGATAATCCACAGATCGGGATCGAAAGATCGTTGTTTGGCGAGCGAAGCGTCTACCGCGCGTTCTTCGCCCTCGGCCAGAAGGCCCCATTCGCGGCGGTCTTCCATCAGGTTGAACTCGCGCTGAAACGCCTTGGCCTGCCCGTCCAGCGTGTTGAGCTTGACCATCACGGCGCCCGCCGTGGCGTCGCCTTTTTTCACCACAAAAGCCGGAATATCGGCAAGCCGCAGACGCGTCAGATAGGCCGAGACCCAGACATCTGCCGTCAGCCGCGCCATCAGTTGCCGTCTTTGAAATCGAGACCCATTTCGCCGTAGCGCTCGGCCTCTTCCAGCCAGTTCGGGCGCACTTTGACTTGCAAAAACAAATGCACCTTGCGACCCAGAAACTCCGACAATTCCTCACGCGCGGCGCGCGAAATGCGTTTGATCGTTTCGCCACGCTTACCGAGGATGATGCCCTTGTGACCGTCACGCGACACGTAGATCACCTGATCGACGCGGGCGGAACCGTCCTTGCGCTCCTCCCATTGCTCGGTCTCGACGGTGAGCTGATAGGGCAGTTCCTGATGCAGGTTGAGGGTCAGCTTCTCGCGCGTGATCTCGGCGGCGATCATCCGCATCGGAAGATCGGCGATCTGATCCTCGGGATAGAGCCACGGCCCCTCCGGCAACTCGCGGGCGAGCCATTTGCGCAGATCGTCGACACCTTTGCCCTTCTCGGCGGAGATCATGAAAGTCTCCACGAAGCTGCGGCGTTCGTTCATGTCCTTGGCCAGGGCGAGGAGTTTCTCCACGTCCACCATGTCGATCTTGTTGATCGCAAGGGCGATTTTCTGTTTCGGGTTCGAATGCTCGTCGAGCGCGGCCAGAATGGCCTCGACGCCTTCGGTGATGCCTTTGTGCGCCTCGATCAGCAACACGACGACATCGGCATCCGCAGCGCCGCCCCAGGCGGCAGAGACCATGGCGCGGTCCAGCCGACGTTTGGGTTTGAAAATCCCCGGCGTGTCGACGAAGACGATCTGGCTGTCGCCTTCCATCGCAACGCCGCGAATGCGGGCGCGTGTGGTCTGCACCTTATGGGTGACAATCGACACCTTGGCCCCGACCATACGGTTCAGAAGCGTGGATTTCCCGGCATTGGGTTCGCCGATCAGGGCAACAAAGCCCGCGCGGGTGGTCTCAGCCATGTGCGGCCTCCAGTTTTTGCAAAAGCGCCTTGGCGGCGGCTTGTTCGGCCTGTCGTTTGGAATTCGCCTCGGAGCGCTCCGCCTCGCCGCTTTCCAACGTCACCTCGATGGTGAACACCGGCGCATGATCCGGGCCCTTGCGGGAGACCTCGGTGTATTGCGGCGGCTTCTGCCCCCGAGCCTGCGCCCATTCCTGAAGCGCGGTTTTCGGATCGCGGGCGTCGTCCTCGACCCGGTCGATGCGTTTGCCCCAAAGCCTGCGCACCAGAGCCTTCGCCACATCGAATCCGGCATCGCGGTAGACTGCGGCGATCACCGCCTCCATGGCGTCGGCGAGCAACGCCTCTTTGCGGCGCCCGCCCGACATCATCTCGGACCGGCCCAGCTTCAACACGGCGCCAAGGTCGATCTGGCGGGCCACGTCGGCACAGGTTTCCTTGCGCACCAGCGCGTTGAACCGGGGCGCGAGCTGACCTTCGGAGGCGGATTTGTCGGCCTCGAACAAAGCCTCCGCCATGGTCAGGCCCAGAACACGGTCGCCCAGGAATTCGAGACGCTGGTTGTCGGGACGGGTCGGCGAGGAGATCGAGCTGTGCGTGAGTGCGCGCAGAAGCAGTTCGGGTTGAGAGAACTCATGCCCGAGCCGCGCCTGGAACGCCTGGATATCGGCGGAGATCTTCACTGCAGCGCCTTGAAGAAACGGTCTTTGCGCCAGGTCCAGAAATAGACCAGACGTTTACCGGCTGCGGAGAACATCACGCGGTTGACCTTGCCCAGGAGGTATTCTTCGGGGACGAAACCGACACCGCGCGCCGATGGGGCCAGACGGCTGTCGGCGGAGTTGTCACGGTTGTCGCCCATGAAGAAGTAATTGCCTGCGGGCACGGTGTAGACCGCCGTGTTGTCGAGCGAGATGTCGCGGATGTTCAGGACCGAATGCTGACGCCCGCCGGGCAGTGTTTCGATGTATTTTTCCTTGATGCAATCGCCGCCTTCGCCGGGCGTGTTTGCACAGGCCGGGAAATGACCCGCGGCCCCCTGTCTTTCATAGGTCTCGACGAACACACCATCGGGCGTCTGCGGCACTTCCTCGCCATTGAGGAAGATCACCCCGTCACGGAGCTGCACCTGATCGCCCGGCAGGCCGATCAGGCGTTTGACGAAGGTGCGGTGCTCGGTCGGATGTTCGAAGACGACGATGTCGCCGCGCTCAGGCTCGGAGCCGAGGATGCGGCCGGAAATCGGGCAGAGGAAATTCACGATCTTCGGACAGGACCATTGCGAATAGCCGTAGCTCATCTTGTTGACGAAGAGGAAATCCCCGATCAACAGCGTGTCCTTCATCGAAGACGAGGGAATAAAGAAGGGCTGAAAGAAGAAGGTGCGGAAAATCCCCGCGATCAACAGCGCATAGACCACTGTTTTGACGGTTTCGGTCAGGCTGTCCTTGGCGCTGCTCATCTGCTCTTCCTTTGGGGAACGGTTTTACCTTCTGCGGGATATGAAAGGCGCACGGAGGGGAGTCAAGGCAAACGCCCGTGAAGGCGGGGTTTTCGGGGTTATTCCGTGATCGGACGGGCCTCGATCACCACAAACGCCTGCGCCCAGGGGTGATCGTCGGTGAGCGTGACATGGATGATCGCCTCGTGCCCCGGCGGCGTCATCTCGTCGAGACGCTCTTTCGCCCAGCCCGTGACCTCCATCACCGGCTGCCCGGTACGCAGGTTCTTGACCGCCATGTCCTTCCACGAGATGCCCATGGCCAGTCCGGTGCCCAGCGCCTTGGAACAGGCTTCCTTGGCGGCCCAGCGCTTGGCATAGGTGCCCGCGACATCGCGGCGGCGTTCGGCCTTGGCCTGTTCGATCTCGGTGAACACACGGTTCTTGAAGCGCTCGCCAAAGCGGTCGAGCGTCGCGGAAATGCGGTCGATATTGGCGAGATCGGAGCCGATGCCGAGGATCATTCGACGCGAACCTCTTCGGAGACGAGAAGATCGGGCGCGCTTTGATCAATCCGCACGGTGAGGGTCACGGGCAGGGCCTCCTCCCCTTCATAGCGTTCCCCCGGCAGGTCCAGCGTCAGGCCCGTCGCGGGATCGTAATGCGCATTCAGCCCCGCGAAATCGAGCGAGAGATAGCCCATGTCTTGCGCCGCAGAGATCACATGGCACTGACGTTCGCCCAGCGCCGTGTAAGGCGGGCTCAGGACCAGGAGATGAAACGCGGCGGCTGCCGGTTCGACCGTGTCGAGCAGGGCAACGCGGATCACGCCATTGGCGAAACTGCGGCTGTTGTCTTCCCAGGGCTCGACAAGAGCCGCAGTTGAGGCGCGCCAGTCGCAAGGCGTGATCTCCGCGGCAAAGGCGGGAGAGGCGACAAGGGGAAGGAGCAGAGCGAGCCATTTCATACCAGTCAACCTATCCTGATGGAAACGCCAGACAAACGGCAAACTCAACCCTGCGACTTTGCGCGTTTCTTTGCGTCCGCCTTGAGCCAGTTCTTAGCGCTTTGGGCAAAGAACCAACCGCTGGCATAATAGACCACAAGAAGAAGCAGGACCGACAGAACGACCAGAGGCACAATCGCCATCGGATTGCGCAACTCCGGAATCGTGAATAACAAGCCCAGAAAGACAAGCGCACCAAACGCCAGATTGACCAGCGTCGCCATCCGGGCAAAGGCACGTTTCTCTGCTTTCTCAGGCACATGCCCCTCTTTCCTGGCGAAGAAATTCCCCTCGAAAGAGGCTGCCCCGATGACGGCGGCAATCCCGGCGGCGGTGCCGCCATTGAGCCCCAGCAGGTTCTCCAGAAGCGCAAGAACAATTCCGACCAGGATGGAGAGGCCAATCAGAATCCCCGTATAACGCAACACTTTCATCTCTTTACCCCTTCGACTTAACCCGCGCGCACCTCGTCCATCAGGCGCCGCATTTCCTGAATCGCCGGGATGATACCGCGGAAAATCGCCTCGCCAATGAGGAAATGGCCGATGTTCAGTTCGGCGATTTCCGGCAGGGCAGCAATGGGTTGCACGGTGTCATAGGTCAGACCGTGACCGGCATGGACCTCAAGCCCCAGCGAATGCGCAAAGGCCGCCATGTCCGTCAGGCGCTTGAGTTCGTCGTCTCGCTCGGCAAATTTGCCCTCCGCATGAAGATCGCAATAGGCGCCGGTGTGCAGTTCGACGACGGCGGCGCCGATGCGATGCGCGGCTTCGATCTGTGGCTGGTCAGCGGCGATGAAGATCGACACGCGAGAGCCCGCATCGCGCAGAGGCGCAATGAAATGCGCCAGCCGGTTTTCCTCGCGCGCCACTTCAAGCCCACCTTCGGTGGTGCGCTCCTCGCGCTTCTCGGGCACGAGACAGATCGCATGCGGTTTGTGGCGCAGGGCAATTTTCTGCATCTCGTCGGTGGCAGCCATCTCCAAGTTCAAGGGCACTGACAGGTTCGACACCAGCGCCTCGATGTCGGTATCGGTGATGTGACGGCGGTCTTCGCGCAAATGCGCGGTGATGCCATCGGCCCCCGCCTCTTCGGCAAGTTTCGCGGCACGCACCGGGTCCGGGTAGGCCGAGCCGCGCGCATTGCGCACGGTGGCGACGTGGTCGATGTTCATGCCAAGACGGAGTTTCCCACTCATGATCCTATTCCCAGACGGTTTGCGTGTGGCCGGACCATAGCGCGCGGGCCGGGAAAGAAAACCGACAAATGCGAATGGCTTCGATCAAGGCTTGTGCGCGGTTTTCCTGGCCTGCTTCTTGCGGCGCAGCTCTTCGAGCTTGGCCTTGAGCTTGCCGCGACGGCGCGCCTGATAGGCGGTGATCATCGGCAGGGTGACATAATAGGCCGCAAGCCCCGCAATGAGACCCGGAATGATGCCGCCCACGAGATAGGGAAAGAAGATCTCGTGCAGGAAACGGATCAGCGCGTCCCAGTTGCTGTCCCGATCGGTGAAAAGCGCGAGGAAATTGCGCCAGAAATCGTCGGCGGCATCAAAAAACTTGCCGATGAAACTGCGCTCGTGATGCGGATCGAACCGGGTGCCCAAGAGGAAATGCCCCATCTTGAGCGAGATCACCCCGATCGGCACATAGGTCAGCGGGTTGCCGACGAAGGTCGCGAGCAAGGCGGCGATCACATTGCCGCGCATCAGCTTGGCCAGAAGCGCCGCGATGATGAAATGCAGACCGAAGAACGGGGTGAAGACGGTGAAGACGCCAGCAAAAACGCCCCGGGCGATCTTGTGCGGCGTGTCGGGAAGACGGTGCAGCCGGTGTTTCATGTATTGCACGGCCCGCCCCCAGCCGCGCTTCGGCCAGAGGGCTTGCGCCAGCCATTGCTGCGGCGTCAGCTTATCCCGGCGTTTGAAAACCAACGTCTCTCCCGTGGCCGCTCAGGGCCGCCTGTCCAAGTTCCTGTACCGGCGCACCCGTGCCACATCACTTTCCGCCTCGAGCGCCAGCATCACCGCATGGAGATGCTCGACGTCCCGCAGGTCCACATCGACAATCAGCCGGTAGAAATCGGGCTTGCGATCCTCGAAGCGCAGATCCGAGATATTCGCCTTCTGCTCGCCGATCAGCGTACAGATCCGCCCGAGCACCCCGGTGTCGTTCGAGATCGTGATGTCGAGCGAAACGGTATACTCCGGCGCATGCGGCCCGGAATGCCATTGCAGGTCGATCCAGCGGTTGGTCTCGGTCTCAAGCTCCTCGAGCGAGGGGCAGTCGATGGCGTGGATCACCACGCCCTTGCCGCGATAGGTGATACCGACGATGCGTTCGCCCGGAACCGGTTGGCAACATTGCGCACGGTTGTAGCTTTCGCCCTCGGAGAGGCCCAGAACCGCACGTTTCGAATCGATGGCCGAGCTTTCGCGCACCAGCTCCGGATAGACCGTGCGCACCACGTCGGAGGCGGCAAGCTCGGCAGACCCGAGCCGGGCCAGAAGCTCTTCGGCAGAGCCCAGAGACATCTGTTTCGCAGCCGTCGCCAGAGCCTTCTCGGACGCTTTCTTGCCAACATGCTCAAACGCCACGCGGGCCAGTTCGCGGCCCAGTTTGACGAAGCGTTCGCGGTCCTCTTCGCGCAGGGACTTGCGGATCGCCGCCTTGGCGCGACCGGTCACGACGATGTCAAGCCAGGTGCCCTGCGGACGCTGGCCCTCGGCCGTGAGAATTTCCACCGACTGGCCGTTTTTCAGCCGGGTCCAGAGCGGTACACGGATGCCGTCCACCTTGGCGCCCACGCAACTGTCGCCGATGCGGGTGTGGATCGAATAGGCGTAATCCAGCGGCGTTGCACCTTTCGGCAGGGACACCACCTCGCCCTTCGGCGTGAAGGTGAAGACCTTGTCGGAATACATCTCCAGCTTGACGTGCTCGAGGAATTCGGAGTGATCCTCCGCATTCTCGAAGCGCTCTGTGAGGCTGGCCAGCCATTTCGCCGGATCGACGGCAAAGGGGTTCTGCGCCCGCACACCGTCGCGATAGGACCAGTGCGCGGCCACGCCACTTTCGGCAACTTCGTGCATCTGCCGGGTGCGGATCTGCACCTCGACACGTTTGCCGTCGCGTCCCGACACGGTGGTGTGGATCGACCGGTAACCGTTGGATTTCGGCTGGGAGATGTAATCTTTGAACCGCGTCGGCACGGCGCGCCAGCGCTGGTGGATCACACCGAGGACACGGTAGCAATCCATCTCGGATCGGGTGATGACACGGAAACCGTAAATGTCGGAGAGACGGGAGAAACTCTGTTGCTTCTCCTCCATCTTGCGCCAGATCGAATAGGGTTTCTTGGCCCGTCCGAACACGTCGGCGTCGATGTCCTCGCGCTCCAACTCGGCACGGATGTCATTGGTGATCTTGTGAATCACATCGCCGGTTTCGCGTTGCAGCGTGATGAAGCGGCGGATGATCGAGTTGCGCGCCTCCGGGTTGATGACGCGGAAAGACAGATCCTCCAACTCCTCGCGCATCCATTGCATCCCCATGCGGCCCGCAAGCGGCGCATAGATGTCCATGGTCTCGCGCGCCTTCTGGAGCTGTTTCTCCGGGCGCATCGACTTGATCGTCCGCATGTTGTGCAGACGGTCGGCAAGTTTGACGAGGATCACCCGCAGGTCCTTCGACATCGCCATGAACAGTTTGCGGAAGTTTTCCGCCTGTTTGGTCTCTGTCGAGGAGAGTTGCAGGTTGGTAAGCTTCGTCACCCCGTCGACCAGTTCGGCGATCTCTTCGCCAAACTTGCGCGCGACCTCTTGGTAAGAGGCGCGGGTGTCCTCGATCGTGTCGTGGAGCAAAGCCGTGATGATCGTCGCATCGTCCAGAGACTGTTCGGTCAAAATGGCGGCGACGGCAACGGGATGGGTGAAATAGGGTTCGCCGGAGCGGCGGAACTGCCCCTCATGCATCTCGCGCCCGTAGGCATAGGCCTCGCGGATCAGATCGGCATTTGTCTTGGGATTGTAGTTGCGGACCAGTGCGATCAGGTCTTCGACGTCGATCATTTTGGTCCGCGCACTCCGTGGATTGGGGCCATCATGAAACTCATGCGGCCCCGCATCTTAGTTTTGCCCCTGCGCTTCCATCAGCGCGCGCAGCAGTTTCTCTTCGGACATGTCGTCCTCGGCAGGCTTGTCGGCCTCTTGGCCCATGAGAAGCGCCATCTGATCGTCTTCCGGCTCATCGACCTCGATCTGGGTCTGATGGCTTTCGATCATCCGCTCGCGCAGCGCGTCGGCGGATTGGGTTTCCTCGGCAATCTCGCGCAGCGCAACGACAGGGTTCTTGTCATTGTCGCGGTCCACGGTCAGCGCGGAGCCTGCGGCGATCTCGCGGGCACGGTGGGCGGCGAGCATCACGAGCTCGAAGCGGTTCGGAACCTTGTCGACGCAATCTTCAACGGTCACGCGGGCCATGGGATCTCCAATCGTTCAGACGGGGGTGCAATTCAAAGGCTCTATTTAGGCGCTCACCCCGCCCTTGACAAGCGCCCTTTCTCCTCATTCTGCCCCTATTCGGGCAGGATTTCGAGGTCTGCGAGGGGTTTCACCTCGGATTTTTCCGCCTCGGGGCGGGCCGCGAGCATCTCCGCCACGGTTCGCCCGAGGATCGGGTGCCGCCAGTCGGGGGCGAGATCGGCGAAGGGAATCAGCATGAAGGCCCGGTCCTGAATGCGCGGATGCGGCAGGATCAGCCGATCCGGGGCACGCACACTCTGCTCTGCCGGGGGCAAGGCGATCCAGTTCTGCACCGACGCCATGTCTGGCAGAATCTCATCCGCCATCGCCATCAGGTCGAGGTCCACAGGACGCCCGGCCCAGCGGACCTTGCGCACGCGACCGAAGCGATGCTCGATTTCGTGGAGACGCGCCAGAAGCGCCTCCGGAGCGAGGCACGTTTCGATCTCCGCGGCGAAATTGATGTAATCCGGCCCCGCCCCCTGCGGAAAACAAGGCGTCTCGTAAATCCGGCTGATCGCCGTGACCGCGACATCTGACCCCGCCAAATCACGCACCGCCGCGCGCAATGTCTCGATCGGCTCACCGGCGGTCGACGGCAGATTCGCCCCGAACGCAACCCATGCGCGCCTTTTTGCCCATTTGTCGGTCTGTTTACCCACCTGACCCGTCCGTCCTATATATTTAGACAAGTGTTGATTTGGCCGGTTTCATACTATTTCACTGTGCAGAAAGCCAAGAACAACTGACGTGCCGCGTCCAGCGGCCGTCCAAAAAAGACAAGATAAAAGGACCTTTAGATGTTTTACAAAGATGAACGGCTTGCCTTGTTCATCGATGGTTCGAATCTTTATGCGGCCGCGAAATCGCTTGGATTCGATATCGATTACAAACTTCTCCGACAGGAATTCATGCGTCGTGGCAAACTTCTGCGCGCATTCTACTACACCGCCCTTCTGGAGAACGACGACTATTCGCCGATCCGTCCGCTGGTCGACTGGCTGAACTACAACGGGTTCACCATGGTCACCAAACCGGCCAAGGAGTTCACCGACTCGATGGGCCGTCGCAAGATCAAGGGCAACATGGACATCGAGCTGGCCGTGAATGCGATGGAGCTTGCGCCCCACGTCGATCACATCGTGATCTTCTCCGGCGACGGCGATTTCCGCCCACTGGTCGAAAGCCTGCAACGCCAGGGCGTGCGCGTCTCCGTAGTGTCCACGATCAAGACGCAGCCGCCGATGATCGCCGACGAACTGCGCCGTCAGGCCGACAATTTCATCGAGCTGAACGATCTCAAGGATGTGATCGGGCGCCCGCCGCGCGAGCCGCGCGACGACGACAGCTACGAGAACTGATCCCGAAAGCCCCCTCCCCCGAGGGGGCTTTTGCTTTCCCGGTCGTTGCACTCGGACACGTTCGCCGCTACCTCTGAAAAAGATCAGGAGCGCGCCATGACCGATACGACCCCCATGACCGAAACCACCCCCAAGCCCCCGTTGACCCTCTACCTCGCCGCCCCGCGCGGGTTCTGCGCCGGTGTCGACCGTGCGATCAAGATCGTCGAAATGGCGATCGAGAAATGGGGCCCGCCGGTCTATGTCCGTCATGAGATCGTCCACAACAAATTCGTTGTCGACGGTCTCAAGGCCAAGGGCGCGATCTTCGTCGAGGAACTGAGCGACTGTCCCGATGACCGCCCGGTGATCTTTTCCGCCCATGGCGTGCCGAAAGCCATACCGGCAGAGGCCGCCAAGCGCGAGATGGTCTATGTCGACGCCACCTGTCCGCTGGTGTCCAAGGTCCACATCGAGGCGGAGCGCCATCACGCCGACGGGCTTCAGATGATCATGATCGGTCATGCCGGCCACCCGGAGACCATCGGCACCATGGGGCAATTGCCCGAGGGCGAGGTTCTTCTGGTCGAAACGCCCGACGATGTGCCGGGGCTTGAGGTGCGTGATCCGGAGCGGATGGCCTTTATCACCCAGACGACATTGTCGGTGGATGATACGGTCGATGTGATCGCAGCGCTACGCGCGCGCTTCCCGAATATTGTCGGCCCACACAAGGAAGACATCTGTTATGCCACAACCAACCGGCAAGCGGCGGTCAAAGCGATTGCCTCACATATCGACGCCCTTCTGGTGATCGGGGCACCCAACAGTTCGAACAGCAAACGTCTGGTCGAAGTGGGCAAGGCCAATGGCTGCGCCTATTCCCAACTTGTGCAACGCGCCCCCGACATCGACTGGCGCGCGCTCGAAGGCATTACTTCTGTCGGCATCACCGCGGGCGCTTCAGCCCCCGAGGTGCTGGTCAACGAGGTGATCGACGCCTTTCGCGACCGGTACGATGTGACCGTCGACCTGGTGGAAACCGCGCAGGAAAACGTCGAGTTCAAAGTGCCGCGTGTGCTGCGGGAGCCTGCATGAGCGGGGGCGATCCGACCATTGCGATCTACGATGCGCAGGCCGGGGCCTATGCTGCTCGCAATGCCGAGCTTTTTGAATTGCCGCAGGCGCAAGCCTTTGCGGCCTCGCTGCCGACACAGGCCCTCATCCTCGATCTGGGATGCGGACCTGGGCAATATGCTGGATGGTTCGCGGCGCAAGGATTTCGGGTCGAGGCGTGGGACGGGTCTTCTGAAATGCTTGCTCTCGCTGAGCAGCATGATGGTGTCGCCACGCGGCTCGCCCGGTTCGAAGACCTGTCCGACGCCGCCGCCTTCGATGGCATCTGGGCCAATTTCAGCCTGCTCCATGCCAAACGCACCGACCTGTCCGATCTGCTCACCCGCATTCACCATGCCTTGACGCCCAGCGGTGTGTTTCACATTGCAATGAAGCTCGGCACGGGCGCGGGACCGGACAAGATCGGGCGCTATTACACCTATTATGGTGAGGCCGAACTTGAGGACCTGCTCAGTGCAGCGGGCTTCAAGATCATGGAGAAACACCTGTTTGACGGTGTGGGGCTTGACGGCACAGCCGGGCACTATATCACCCTGCTTTGTCATGGCTGAATTCTACGCATATACCGACGGAGCCTGCTCCGGAAATCCCGGCCCGGGGGGCTGGGGCGCTTTGTTGCAGGCAAAGGATGGCGACACGGTCGTCAAGGAACGCGAGCTTAAGGGCGGCGAGGCAGAGACCACGAACAACCGGATGGAGTTGCTCGCGGCGATCTCTGCGCTTGAAACGCTTGGACGCCCGACGTCTATCACCATCGTCACCGACAGCGCCTATGTGAAAAACGGTGTCACCGGCTGGATTCACGGCTGGAAACGCAACGGTTGGAAGACCGCCGCGAAAAAACCCGTGAAGAATGTCGATCTGTGGCAGCGCATCGACGAGGCGCAAAAGCGCCACGATGTGACTTGGGAATGGGTCAAGGGCCACGCCGGGCACCCGGAAAACGAGCGCGCCGATGAGTTGGCCCGCGCTGGCATGGCGCCGTTCAAAAAGAGCACCACATGACACCCCTGGCAGCCCTCGATTACGCCTCGGTCATCGTGTTTGCGATCTCCGGCGCCTTGGCTGCCTCCCGCGCCCAGCTCGACCTTGTCGGCTTCGCTTTCGTCGCCTGTCTGACCGCCGTGGGCGGGGGCACATTGCGCGATGTGCTGCTCAACCGAGATGCGGTGTTCTGGATCGCCGATCCGACCTATATCGTCATCGCCTGCCTTGTCGCGGCCGTTGTGTTTTTTACCGCGCACCTCTTTGAGAGCCGACAGAAAGCGCTGCTCTGGGCCGATGCGGTGGCGCTTTCCGTCGCCGTGGTGGCGGGTGCGGGGGTCGCGCTCAAGCTCGGTCAACCACCGGTGATCGTCGCCCTGATGGGGGTTGCGACCGGATGCTTTGGCGGCATGATGCGGGACGTGGTGTGCAATGAAGTGCCGTTGATCCTCAAGCACGGTGAACTTTATGCCTCGGCGGCGCTGGCCGGTCCGCTGGCGCTGCTTCTTGCATCTCATTTTGAGTTATCGCGCTTTTTGGGCTTTGCAATCTGCGCGATTGTGACATTCATTCTGCGCGCGGGCAGCCTCGCCTGGGGCTGGTCCCTGCCCGTCTACAAATCGCGACCGCCGAAGAACTGAGGCGTCACACCTTGATGTACCAGGTTGCCGCCACTGCGAGGCAACACGCGACAAGCCAGCCTCCGGGGCGGAACATCAGCCAGAGCGCAAGGCTGAACAGGATGCGCGCAATCATGCCGGGGATGGAGAGAAGCCAGATCATTTCCGGGCACTCAGCGCTTTCCACGCCCAGATCAGCAGCATCGCCCCCAGGATCGCGCCGACGAAACCGGCAGCCACGCCGGAGAGCATCAGAAGGAAACGCAGCACCAGCCCGCCGATCAAGGCACCGAACATACCGATGACCACGGTGGTGACCAGGTCGGTTTTCATCTCCATGATGCGGGTCGCGATAAAGCCCGCAGCGGCCCCGACGATGATCAGAAAGAGAACCGGCATGAGATCAACGCCTCCGCCAATGGGTCGGCACGATGAGCAGTGCGCCGATTGAGGAGGCGATGGCATTCAGCCCCGGAGAGCCGAATCCGATGCCGAACATCAGCCGGATGAAATAGGCCAGAAACGCGCCACCAACGCAGATGATGATTGAGGGCAGGATGCCGTTGCGGGTGAAGCCGGTCCGCTCGCTGGCATAGCCGACGATGCCCGCGATCACGATGGTGCCGATCATCACTGGAAACATGGCTTTGCCCTCACTCGAACCGGCTACCCTCCGGCAGATCCAGCCCTTTCAAAATCTCCGCCACCGGCATAGCACGTTTGCCCTCGCGCTGCGCGGTGAGAATCTCGACGGCGGCGTCACCGCAAGCGATCGTGAAGGTGCCAATCACCTCGCCGGGGGTACCCTTGCCGTCGACAACACGCGACATATGGAATTTTATCCGCTCGCCGTTCAGCGTGGCCCATGCGCCCGGAAAGGGCGAGAGGCCACGGATTTGCCGGTCGATTTCAACCGCCGGACGGGTCCAGTCGATATGCGCCTCGGATTTGTCGATTTTCTTGGCGTAAGTCACGCCCTCGTCGGACTGAGGTTCCGGCGTAAGTTGCCCCAAAGCGTCCAACGCAACCGTGATCGCATCGGCGCCCATCTCGGACAGGCGGTCGTGCAAAAGCGCGGTGGAGTCCTCCGCTGTGATCTCGGTTTCTTGCCTCAACAGCACCGGGCCGGTGTCGAGCCCCGCTTCCATCTGCATGATGCAAACGCCGGTTTTGTCGTCGCCTTCGAGGATCGCACGATGGATAGGTGCGGCCCCACGCCAACGCGGCAGGAGGGAAGCGTGGATGTTGAGGCAGCCCCGTTTGGGCGCATCGAGAATGCTCTGCGGCAGCAGCAGACCATAGGCCACGACCACGGCAATCTCGACATTCAGCGCCGCGAAGTCGGCGACATCGGCGGGGTCTTTGAAATTCACCGGATGGCGCACCGGCAGGCCAAGCTCCTCGGCGCGGGCCTGCACCGGGGTCGGGCGATCTTTCTTGCCGCGCCCCGCCGGACGCGGCGGCTGGCAATAGACGCAGGCGATCTCATGGCCCGCCTCGACCAGCGCGTCGAGCACCGGAACCGAAAACTCGGGGCTGCCCATGAAAACGATCTTCATTTCATCGCTCCGGTTTTCTTGGCCTTTTTCAGGAACATCTGACGCTTCACCGGCTTGAGATTGTCGAAATACATCTTGCCGTTCAGGTGGTCGATCTGGTGCTGCACCGAAGTCGCCCAGAGGCCGACGAAATCGCGCTCTTCCACCTCGCCCTCCTCGTTGAGAAACCGCACGGTGACAGCGCGCGGGCGGGAGATCACGGCGGACATGCCGGGCAGGTTCGGCGAGGCTTCCTCGTGTTCGCGCGGCTGCACGGAGGCATGGAGCACTTCGGGATTGGCAAGCTTGATCGCCTTGCCGCGCTCCTCCGAACAATCGACCACGGCCAATTGTTGCATCACGCCGATCTGCGGTCCGGCAAGACCGTAGCCCGGCATCGCGTCCATGGTCTCGACCATATCGGCCCAGATCGCGCGGATCTCGTCGGTGATCGCCTCGACCGGCGGCACCTTGGTTTTCAGGCGCTTGTCGGGATAGGGCACGAAGGGGCGGATGGTCATGCGTAAATCTCCTCGAGACGGGCGCGGGTCTTGGCGTCGAGCCGGTCGAAATGCACCAACCCGTCAAGATGGTCGTATTCGTGCTGAATGATACGCGCCTCGGCCCCGCTCATCTCGCGCGTGTGGCGCAAACCGTCGAGATCGGTCCATGAGAGCGTGATGCGCGCGGGGCGGGTGACGGTCGCGGTGATACCGGGGATCGAAAGACAGCCCTCGTCCATTTCGCAAGTGTCCTCAGACAGGTCGGTGATCTCGGGATTGATTGCGGCGAGAGGGGATTTCTCCCCTTCCTTCCACGTCGCATCCATCACGAAAAGCCGCAGCATCGCGCCAACCTGCGGCCCTGCGAGGCCCCGGCCGGGGGCGTTATACATCGTGTCGAACATGTCGGCCACCAAGGCGCGGATGTCCGCAGTGATCTCGACAACCGGCGCGCAGGACGTGCTCAGCCGCGCATCCGGCCAAAGCAGGATCTCGCGCAGCGCCATCAGAGACGGGCCTTCTCGCGTTTGAGCTTCTGCATCTTGCGGGTGATCATCTGACGCTTCAAAGGCTTGAGATAGTCGATAAACAGAACCCCGTCCAAATGGTCGATCTCATGCTGCACACAGGTCGCCCAAAGCTCGTCGAATTCCTGTTCATGCGCTTTGCCTTCGACATCCTGCCATTTGACACGGACCATTTTCGGGCGCTCCACCTCGGCATATTGGCCGGGGATGGAGAGACAGCCCTCCTCATAGACATTGAGCTCGTCGCTTTTCCACGTCACCTCGGGGTTCACGAGAACCATCGGCTCCGGCCCGGCCTTGGTGTCCTTGGCGCAATCCATCACGAGCATACGTTTGATCAGCCCGACCTGCGGCGCGGCCAGACCGATACCGGGCGCATCGTACATGGTCTCGAGCATATCGTCGGCAAACCGTGCGAGATCTTTGTCGAACTCGGTGACGGGATCGCAATGCTTTTTCAGACGCGGGTCGGGGTGAATGAGGATCGGTTTCAGTGTCATGCCCTGCATGTAATCCCTGTGCCGATGCCGCGCAACTGTGCAGCGCCGAAAACGCGCAGCCCCATCTGCAGGATTTTCGGTTTTCCTTCGGCCAAGGGGGCGATTAGGCTCGCGGACAATGATTTCAGGGAGCCTTCCATGACCAATCCGCTGTTCGACCCGATCATCAACCGCTTCGGCACCCATTGCGCCAAATGGGATATGATGGAAAAGATCTATGGCGTCCCCGCCGAGGACGGCATCGCCATGTGGGTCGCGGATATGGATTTCCACCCGCCTGCCGTGGTGCAGAAAGCACTGGAGAACATGACTGCGCATGGGGTCTATGGCTATTTCGGCGATGAGCGCGAGTATCACGCCGCCATTCAATGGTGGATGAAAAATCGCCATGGTTGGGAGATCGTGCCCGAATGGATTTTCACCACCCATGGCTTGGTGAACGGCACGGCGCTATGCGTCGATGCGTTTACCAAGACCGGCGACGGGGTTGTCCTTATGACACCCGTTTATCATGCGTTCAGCCGGGTGATCAAAGCCGCCGGGCGCGAGGTCGTCGAATGTCCTCTGGCGCTCGAAGACGGCAAATACGTCATGGATTTCGACGCCTGGGATGCGCAGATGACCGGCACGGAAAAGATGCTGATCCTCTGCTCGCCGCACAATCCCGGCGGGCGCGTCTGGACCCGTGTAGAGCTGGAGGGCGTGGCCGCGTTCTGCAAACGCCATGACCTCATTCTGGTCTCCGACGAAATTCACCACGATCTGGTGATGCCCGGTCACACCCACACGCCGATGGCCCTGATCGAGGGCATCGCAGACCGGCTGATCATGATGTCGGCGACGACGAAGACCTTCAACATCGCCGGGACGCATTCGGGCAATGTGATCATCGCCGACGAGACATTGCGGGCAAAATTCGGCTCCCGCATGGCGGCCCTCGGCATTTCCGCGAACTCTTTCGGCCTTGAAATGGCCACCGCCGCCTATAGCCCGGAAGGGGCCGCCTGGGTCGACGAGCTGGTCGCCTATCTCGATGGCAACCGCCAGATTTTCGATGCTGCCATCGCGGACATCCCCGGCCTGACCTCCATGCCTCTGGAAGCCACCTATCTGGCTTGGGTGGATTTTTCCGGCACCGGCATGTCGCGCGAAGAATTCACCGCGCGGGTCGAGAAAACCGCACATATCGCGCCGAACCATGGGCCGACTTTCGGCAAGGGTGGCGAGCTCTACCTGCGGTTCAACCTCGCCACCCCACGCAGCCTTGTCGAGACCGCCTGTTCCCGCCTCAAGGAGGCGTTCAGCGATCTTCAGTGATCAGCGGGGCAAAAGCGCGACCGGCGCGTCATCGGGCCGGTCGTAATCCAGAGGCGGCTTGTCCGTGGCACATGTGGCGCGCTTGAACTCGAAACTCATCTCGTGATCCTCTTCCTTGGAGGCCACGATCAGCGCCTGATAGAGATGTTTCGACCCGTCGAACACATCGACCAAGCCACGCAAATGATCGGCATTGTCCCGGTCCAGAGCAAAGCCATTGTCCCATGTTCGCAGGATCGGATAGGTCGCATCCCCGACCTTCACCCGGAGCCGCGACCGCTTCTTCAGGTCACGTTTGCGGGCAAGTTCAAGCCCCTCAAGCACCTCTTTCGGCAAAACATCGGTCATGTCATCCTCCGTGACGGTCGTTCTGCGATAAGGATGGCACTGGATTGGTTTGCGTCAAGTTAACATTAACGGCAGTTTCGTGCCTGAGGGCCAAACGTCACCCGATTGCCGCAGATCACCCTTTCACCCGGGGCCGCAAGACATGCGGCATGGCCGGATCGTAAAGCGCAGAGTCTTTGAACTCCGCCACTTCGCCAAGCGCAGGCCCGACGAGAATCAGCGCCGTGCGCGTGATCTTTGCAGCGCGAACCTTTTCGTGGATGTCCGAAAGCGAGCCCCGGATCAACACCTGATCCGGCCAGCCGACCCGGTACGCCACCGCCACCGGACAGTCCGCACCATAGTAGGGTGCAAGCTGACGCTCGATCTCGCGCAGGTTGCGAATGCCGAGATGAATGGCCAGCGTTGCGCCGGTGCGCGCAAAATTTTCAAGCGTTTCACCTTTTGGCATCGACGTCGACTTCATCGAGACCCGCGTCAGAACGATGCTCTGCGCGATCTCCGGGATGGTTAGTTCCTGCCCCAGCGCCGCCGCCGCCGCGGCATAGGCGGGGACACCGGGAATGATCTCATAGGGAATGCCATCGGCGCGCAAACGGCGGATCTGTTCAGCAATGGCCCCGTACAGGGAAGGATCTCCACTGTGCACACGCGCAACATCAAATCCGTTTTCCTGTGCCATTTTGATTTCAGCGTGGGTTTCATCGAGCGTCATAGGGGCCGTATCAAGCACCCGCGCGCCCTCCGGCGCACAAGCCACGACCTCCAGCGGCACCAGAGACCCGGCGTAAAGACAGACCGGACATTGACCGATGATCCGCTCCGCCTTTTTCGTCAAAAGCTCCGGATCGCCGGGGCCTGCTCCGATGAAATAGACCGTCATTGCATGTCCTCCAGATGGCGGTTGCCGACGCCTTGCAAATCGCCGTCGATGCGGCGGGCATAACCGCGCGGCGTGAACATCCTTGGGCCTTCGCCAAGATGCGCCAAACGTGTGTTGGACGACCCGACCAGCACGACGGTCAGCATGTCCACCTCATCGACCTCAAGCGCATCGAGACGCCGGTAGCGGACATGTTCCGTCGAGCGCCCGAGGTTCGAAGCCAGCATGACGGGCGTGTCCGCCGGGCGGTGTTTCAACAAGATCTCTCGCGCTTCGGCCAGGATCGTGCGGCGCTTTTTCGAGACGGGATTGTAGAAGGCGATGACGAAATCGCCCTCGGCGGCGGCTTTGAGGCGGCGCAGGATGTCGTCGCGCGGGGTCAGCAAGTCCGACAGAGAGATCGCGCAGAAATCATGGCCCAAGGGCGCCCCGGCCCGCGCCGCAGCGCCTTGCAGCGCCGACACGCCCGGCGAACAGATGACCTCGACCCGCCGTGCGGCATCGGAGACACCATGCTCTTCCGGCTTGCGAGCGAGCAACTCGAAGACCAGCGCGCCCATGGCGTAAATCCCCGCATCGCCGGAGCAGACCAGCGCGACATTCTTGCCTTGCGCCGCTTGCTCAAGCGCGTAACGGCAGCGATCCTCTTCGCCGCCCAGCGGAAAATCGCTGCGGATTTTGCCGGCGGCGAGCGAACCCAGAAGATCAATATAAAGGCCATAACCGACCAGTTCTTCGGCTTCCGAGATCAATTTCGACACTTCCGGCGTGCGCCAGCTCGCCTGTCCCGGCCCGATGCCGACGACCGAAAGCCGACCTCTGGCGCGGCCTTTCAGCGTGGTGAGAGGCACCTCCGACCGGGTCAGCGCACAAGTCGTGTTCGCCGTCTTGCGCTTTTCCGCAAACAGCGTTCCACCCGCCGCCAGCGCCGCGCCTTCCGCGACGCCGTGACAGCCGACTTCGGCGAAAACGACCTCCGACGGATTGGCCAGACGGTCGGCTTGCATCTCCAGCTCCGCCGCCGTGAAAAGCCGCAAAGGCACGCCAAGCCGCGTCGCCAAAACATTCATCGCCGGTTCGTCCGCCTTCAGATCAATGGTGTTGACCGAGGCAATCGCCCCAAGCGCAACCTCTTGATCCGAAAGCATATCCGAGACGTTTTGCCAAAGCTCTTCCGGGTCGGCATTGCGCGCGCAGCCGACGCCGAGGGCGTAGCGTTGCGGATGATAGACGAGGCGTTTCGGTCCCGGCGCGTCAGGCGTTTCGGTCACCGACAACACCACCTCCCCGCCCTGATCTGTCAGCTCGAAAATGTTCTCCCCCTCAAGGGAAACCCCCTCCCCGGCCAGCAGCGCCGCCATGGCAGATTTGGCGTTCTCGGGGTTCGAAAGGCGATAGCCCAAGGGCGGTTCGTCCAGTGCGATGCCAAGTGCTACGTCTCCGGCGGTGGTGATTGCGGCTTTCGCATCAAGGAGTTGCGCGATCTGTTGCGCCAGACGATTGGCACCGCGATGGCCGCCCAAAAGCGGCACAACGACGGAGCCGTCATCGGAGACGGAGATCACTGGAGGCTCGGTTGTCTTGTCGTTCAAAAGCGGCGCGACGGCGCGGATCAGGATGCCGGAGGCGCAAACGCCGATCACCGGAATACCCGCTGCGAAGAGGTCGCGCACATGGTCTAAGGCATTGGGAAAGCTTATCTTTGCGCTGGTCCGGCCTTCCCGTCCATGCAGCTCGGCGCCGAGAGCGGCGGCGATTTTTGCGGCGGTTGTCTCGCCAGACGCGCTCAGCGCCACGACAACAGGGGTCACAGCCATGGATCGGCCCCTTTCACGATGAGGATCATGGAAAAATACGGTGCCTTTTCAGGCGCTTGAGAGAGCGGCATGACGCATTCATCGGGCGTCGAAGCGCGTTCGATATAGATCGCCTTGTCGATCAGACCCGCCCCCTCTATCGCGGCCCGCACGGCCTTGAGATGACGTCCGAGTTTCATCACCACAAGCGTGTCACAGGGCGGTAGGATTTGCGTCGGATTTGTGTCGGACAAACGTCGGGCAAGTTCCGGGGCGGGCATGATGGTCACCACCTCGTTGCGCGCGGCCAGCGGCAGGCCCGCGACGGCGGCGCAACTCATGACGGAGCTGACGCCCGGGACCACCTCGACCGGATAATCGGCGCGCAGACGCGCGTAAAGATACATGAAGGAGCCGTAGAAAAACGGATCGCCTTCACACAACACGACCACGTCATGACCGGCGTCCAATTCGGCCCGGATGGCGACGGCCCCGAGATCGTAGGCGGCCTGCGCCGGAGCGCGGTCGACGGTCATGGGAATGTCCATGACGATCTCGCGCACACCGGGTACGATGTGACCCGCCGCGATGGAGCGGGCGAAAGAGCTGCCTCCCGCGAGCGTCGGATAGGCGATAACTTTCGCGCCTCCAATGAGGCGCGCCGCCTTGAGGGTCATCAACTCGGGATCGCCGGGGCCGAGACCGACGCCGTAGAGTGTTCCGGTCATTTCGTGAGGCTCCATTGCGTGACGGGCATGAAGGGTTTCCAGCCCGAGAGGCTGCCGACGGGTTTGGCGCGGGACACCGAGAGGCGAGAAAGCTCGCCGCCAAGTTCGCTGCGCAGCGCAAGGAGCATGGCCTCACCCTCCAGCGTCACCGCATTGGCGACGAGACGCCCGTGCGGCTTGAGCGCGGCGAGGGCAATCTCGGCCACCTCACGCGTGAGGCCGCCGCCGATGAACACCGCATCGGGAGCGGGCAAATCGGCGAGGCCGTCGGGTGCTTTGGCGTCGATGAGTTTGAGCGCGGGGGCACCAAGCGCCAAGGCGTTCTGTGCCGCCAAAGCGCGACGGTCGGCACGGTGTTCAATACCGATGGCACGGGCATCGCGGGCGGCGCGCATCCATTCAATGGCGACGGAGCCGGAGCCGCAACCGATGTCCCAGAGGAGACCGCCGCGCACCGGGCCGAGTTTGGCGAGGGTCACGGCGCGGACCTCTTGCTTGGTCATGTTGCCGTCTGAGACAAAGGCATGGTCCGGGAGGCCGAAACGAGGAAGCAGCGTTGCGCCCTCTTCCGCAATCAGATCGACGGCGAGCGTGTGGAACTCCGGCACCTCATGCGACCAGTCGGAGGCAAGGCCGTCAAAGCGCGCCTCCTCTGTTCCGCCCATATGCGCGAGTACCGTCATGCGGGAGCGAGCAAAGCCCCGATCTCGCAAAATTTGCGCAATTTTTGACGGGCTTTCTGATCCTTTTGTCAAAACCAGCAATTGCTGCGACGCGGCAATGAAGGGAATAACCTGCTCCGCCGGGCGCCCGTGAATGGTCAGGGTTTCGCAATCGGCAAGCGACCAGCCCATACGGCAGGCGGCGAGTTGGAAGGCGGAGAGCTGTGGGTGATAGAGGATTTCGGAAGGGTCGAGTTCGCGACCGATCCGGGCACCGACCGAGTACCAAAGCGGATCGCCCGTGGCGAGCACGGCGACGCGACGCCCACGCAGGGATTTCAGATCGGAGATCAGCGCATCGAAGGGCGAGGGCCATACCCGGCGTTCGGCAGTGAGCGGCGCGGTCAACTCGTGATGACGCTCCGCGCCGAAGATCACTTCGGCATCCTCAAGCACGGCGCGGGTGGCGGGGGTGAGGCTGTCGAGACCGTTGTCGCCGATACCGATGACATGGAGCCAGGGCGCGCTCATTCGCCGATCTCCGGCAGACCGACGGCAAGCGCGTTGACGGCGGCGGAGGCGATGGCCGATCCGCCGCGCCGCCCGCGGAGCGCGATGAACTCGCAACCGCGCGAATTGGCGGCAAGCTCGGCCTTGGATTCGGCGGCACCGACGAAACCGACGGGGAAGCCAAGGATCACGGCAGGTTTCGGAAAACCCTGTTCGATCCGCTCCAGAAGGTGGAACAGCGCGGTGGGGGCATTGCCGATGGCGACCACCGCGCCTTCGAGATGCGGTTCCCAGAGATCGACGGCGGCGGCGGAGCGGGTGGTGCCGATCTCTTTGGCGCGTTCCGGCACGGAGGGAGCGTTGAGCGTGACGATCACCTCGTTCTCTGCCGGGAGATAGCGCCGGATGATCCCGGCCCCGGCCATTTCGCAATCGCAGAGGATCGGCGCGCCGGATGTCAGCGCATCGTGCCCGGCGGCATAGGCACCCGGAGAGAAGGCGAGACGGTCCGCCACCTCGACCATGCCACAGGCATGGATCAGGCGGATCGCGAGGCGCTCCATGCCGGGATCGAACCGGTCCAGCCGGGCCTCGCGCCGCACGGTCGCGAAACTCTGGGCATAGATCGCCTGCGGGTCCTTTTCATAAGGGCGCATGGCTCAGCCTTTGGGTTTGCGCGCGGATTCGGGGCCGAGCGGGTGATTGGCGTGCGGATAGACCGGGTGGTGGTGATCATGGGCATGATCGTGGTGGTGGTGACCGTGATCATGCGGATGGTCATGATGATGGTGATGGCCGTGATCGCCATGGTGGTGATGGTGATCGTGATGGTGATCGTGGTGATCATGATGACGATCCGCCACCTCAAGCCGACACAGACCCGTGCAGAACGTGTCGCAGAGCGCGCAATCGGCCACGTTGGAGCCCGGGGCGGAGGCGCCCTGCCCTTCGACGTGGTGATGATGGCTTTCCTGCACCGCGCCCAGCTCGGCCTCAAAACCCAGCACCTCGGTGCGGTATTTGCAGAGAACACAGGTCGGCGGCGGCACCTCGCTCAGCGCCGGATGGCCCTTGCCATAGCGCGACAGATCGGCGCTGCGCTCGGTGGGAGTGATCCGGCGCGGGGCCTCGCCCTCGACCGAAAGAACCTGCGTGCGATAGGGGCAAATGCCGCAATTCGGCACGGGGATGTCACCATCCTGTTCGAGTACCCGTTCGGCAAAGGTCTCAAGCACCTTCGGATGGTCGTTGAGATAGCCCGCCTTGACGAATTGAATGTCGGGATATTCCGCCGCCACCTGATCGGTGAAGCCGTAGATGCGGTCGATCAGGATGCCGGTGAAGAGGAAATAGGGGAAGACGATGACGCGTTTGTAGCCCAGTCTGGCGACATGTTGCAGGCAGGGTTCGACCAGCGGGAAGGTGACGCCGGAATAGCCGATCTCGCACCAGCCGAACCCCATGCCCTCCCAGAGCAGACGCGCGATCTTGGCGACATTGGCATTGGCATCCGGGTCGGAGGCACCGCGCCCGATGACCACGAGACAGGTGTCGTGAAGGGGCATCTCGCCGAGAGCGGCATTGGCCCGATCCACGGCCTCCTGCACACGACCTGCGGCGGCGGCGATCATTTTGGGATCGACACCCAGTTCACGGCCATAGGAGACTTCGATCCCGTGTTTGGCGGCATAGGTGTTGAGCACCGTCGGGATGTCGTTTTTCGCATGCATGGCGGCGAAGAGCATGCCCGGCACGGCGAGGATACGATCGCACCCGGCCTCGCGCAGACGGTCGAGACCGTCGCGCAGCACGGGGTTGGCGAATTCGAGATAGCCGTAGTCCACGAGCCAGTCGGAGGGCAGCAAGTCGGGGAGTTTCTCTGCCAGAACGGCAAACTCGTCCACCGCGGCCTGGCTGCGGGAGCCATGGCCACAAATCATCACACCGGTTTTCATGGCATCAGGCCTCTTGCGGCTCGGCCTCGACCTCGGCGTCCGCCGCCTCGGCCTCGTCTTCTTTCTTGCCCTTGATCGCGCCCCAGATCGCGATGGCGATGGCGGCCCCGATGGCCGCACCGGCGAGCCAGTGATTGTGGCCGGCCATTTCGCCGAGATGCCCCGGATGCGCGAGCGCCGGGGTGGCGAGCGGGGTGAAGATGAGTGCTAGACTGCGGGTCATGGCATTTCCTTGTCTGTGACCCGAAATCATGGGCCGTCGTGAATTCAAGGAGGCTGGGACGTCTGACGATGCTGCGCGTGATCCCCGGTATGGGTCGATCCGCCACTGCCAACCTCTCTGGTCCCGTATCGGGACGTCGTCATGAAACCTGTATAGGCAGGGGCAGCGGCACACGCAAATGCTTTCGCAACCGCAGCGCGAACATGTGCGCTGGCGCACCATCAATGCGCTCGCAGGCCTGTTTGCACAAAAGCCCGAAGCGATTAGGTCGGAGACAGACACAAAGGAGACAGCGATGGGCTATCTGCAAGACGGCACCTGGCATGACCAGTGGTACGACACCAAATCCTCCGGTGGCCGGTTCCAGCGGACCACCACAAAGTTTCGCAACTGGATCACCCCGGACGGTGCGCCGGGGCCTTCGGGCACAGGCGGCTTCGCGGCCGAGAGCGGGCGCTATCACCTCTATGTCTCCTACGCCTGCCCCTGGGCGCACCGGACACTGATCTTTCGTGCGCTCAAAGGGCTTGAGGATCATATTTCCGTCTCCGTCGTGCATCCGGACATGCTCAAGGACGGCTGGACCTTTGACACGGATTTCGACGGGGCGACCGGCGACACGCTTTTGGGCAAGAGCTTCCTGCGCCAGATCTACATCGAGGCGGAGCCGCAGATGTCCGGTCGCGTGACCGTGCCTGTGCTCTGGGACAAGACGCGGAACACCATCGTTTCCAACGAATCCGCCGAGATCATCCGCATGTTCAATTCCGCCTTTGACGGGATCACCGGCAATACGCTCGATTTCCGGCCCGAAGACCTGCATACGGAAATCGACACCCTGAACAGCCGCATTTACGACACGGTCAACAACGGCGTCTACAAGGCCGGGTTCGCCACCACGCAGGAAGCCTATGACGAGGCCATCGGCCCGCTGTTCGACAGTCTCGACTGGCTCGAAGGTCGTCTTGCGGAAAACCGTTACCTCACCGGGGACCGCGTGACCGAAGCCGACTGGCGGCTGTTCACCACCTTGATCCGGTTCGACAAGGTCTATCACTCGCATTTCAAATGCAATCGGCGGATGCTGAAGGATTACCCGAACCTCTGGGGCTACACGCGGGAGCTCTATCAGATGCCCGGCGTGCGTGAGACGACGCATTTCGACCATATCGTGCGGCACTACTACTATAGCCACGACACGATCAACCCGAACCGCATCGTGCCGGTCACGCCCGATCTGGACTTTGACGCCCCGCACGGGCGCGGCTGATCGCCCGATCACTCAGGACGCGGCCTTGCCGTAATGCTCCACCATGGCGGTCAGGTCCTCCGGGTCGACTTCCTTGGGCAGAAAAGCACAGGCATTGGCAACATGCTGGAAGATCGAGCCATCGGAGAAGAAACTCGAATTGGTGGTGAAGATCACGCGCGTGTCCGGGTGGCGATAATTGGCATAATCGGCGATGGCGAAGGCCGACCCATCGCCCAAAACAAGATCGAGCACGATCAGATCCGGCGCGGTGGTTTGCAGTTTTTGAAGCGCCTCGTCCTGCCCCGCAACCAAGGACACGGACATGCCCTGGCGTTCCAGATGGCGTTGCCAGAGACGCCCGATCTCCGGGCTGCTTTCGACGATCAATACCTGCATGTTTCTTATTGCCCTCGGCCCCTGCCGCAAGCTGCTCCGCTCAACGCTATGTGCATGTGTGTGAATCCGCGACAACACCCTAACGAAGCATGAACGACAGGGTCAATCGGGTCCGTCGCCGCAGCACAGCGGAAAAAGCTAAGATTTTATCTTGCACTCTGCACAGGCTGCGGCAAAACACGAAGCATGACAGAGAGCACCCCCATTTCCGCACCGACCTGGATCACGATTTGCGAAGGCTGCAAGCGCCCCGACTGGGCGGAACGCGGTGAGTCGCAGACCGATGGCGCACGTCTGGCCGATGCCATCGAACGCCGTGCCGCCCCGGCCGGGATCAAAACCCGACGAGTGAGTTGCACCATGGGCTGCGAGCGGGCCTGCAACGTGATCGTGCAAGGCGAAGGCAAAATCGGCTATTCCCTTGGAATATTTGGCGGAACCGAAGCGGATGCCGAAGCCATCGTGGCCTATGCCCGGATGCATGCGGGCTCCGCCACAGGTCAGGTGCCGTTCCGCGACTGGCCACAGGGCGTGAAGGGACATTTCGTCTCGCGCCAACTGCCTTTGCCGACCGAAAAGGATGACGAGACATGAGTCACCGGCGCGATCATGGTGGCGGACTGGATGCCGCGGTGGCCCGTTGGGGCGGAGAAAAATCCGGCTGGATCGACCTCTCGACAGGCATCAATCCGGCGCCTTATCCGATCGGCGACATTCCGCCAAACGCCTGGACCGCACTGCCGGATGCCGCAGCGCAGGATGCGCTGGTGCAGGCGGCGCGCGGGTTCTGGCAGGTGCATCATGGCGCCGCCGTGCTGGCCGCACCGGGCGCGTCGAGCCTGATTGCACGCCTGCCTGCGCTCTGGCCGAAAGGCAGAGTGGAGATCCAGCCGCCGACCTATAACGAACATGCCGGGGCGTTTGGGGCGCAGGGCTGGGAGGTGATGACCTCGGACCCGACGCGCAAAGCCAGTGTGGCGGTCGCGGTGCATCCGAACAACCCGGACGGGCGTCTCTGGCGGGAGGAGGAATTCACCGCCCCCGTGACGATCATCGACGAGAGTTTCTGCGACGTCATACCAGAAGAAAGCCATATCGCGCGGGTCCGGGACGGGCGCACCATCGTGCTCAAGAGCTTTGGCAAGTTCTGGGGGCTGGCGGGGATGCGGCTCGGCTTTGCCATCGGCGCACCGGATCTGATCGACCGTCTGGCCGCTCTGATCGGGCCATGGGCGGTGTCGGGACCGGCGCTGGCCATCGGCACGGCGGCGTTGAACGATCCGGTGTGGGCGATCCGCACGCGAATCCGACTGACGCAGGATGCGGCGCGTCTCGACGAGATGATGGAAGGCAAAGGCGCGAAACTTGTGGGTGGCACGACACTGTTCCGGCTTTACGATGTGGGCGATGCCCATATGGTGCAAACCCGTCTGGCCGAGCATCATGTCTGGTCGCGGCTTTTTCCCTATTCCCGGCGTTGGTTGCGGCTTGGCTTTCCGCCGTCGGATCGGTGGGGGCAATTGGAAACGGCTCTGGAGCACGCGCTGTGAGCACCGCGCTGGCGCTTTGTCTGGCCATGGTGCTGGACGCTGTGTTCGGGGAACCGAAATGGCTTTGGGACCGGGTGCCGCATCCGGCGGTGCTGATGGGGCGGTTGATCGGTGGGGCGGATCGGCGGTTCAATTGCGGCGCGGCACGCAAGGCCAAGGGCATTCTTTTGGTGATCGTGCTGGTGATCGGGGCGGCGGCGCTGGGGCTTGTGCTGCGGCAAATTCCCTTGGTTGAAATCCTGCTCGGTGCGGTGCTTTTGGCGCAGAAATCGCTGGTCGAGCATGTGAACGCCGTGGCGCGCGGCTTGGAGCGCTCTCTGGCGGAGGGGCGTTATGCCGTGTCGATGATCGTCGGTCGGGACACCTCAGAGCTGGACGAAGCCGCCGTGGCGCGCGGGGCCATCGAGTCGGCGGCGGAGAATTTTTCCGACGGGGTGATCGCCCCTGCGTTTTGGTTCCTCGTCGCGGGTTTGCCGGGGATTCTCGTTTATAAAGTGGTGAACACCGGTGACAGCATGATCGGCTATCGCACAGAACGGCATCGGGAGTTCGGCTGGGCTGCGGCAAGGCTCGACGATGTGCTCAATCTGATCCCCGCGCGGCTGACCGCGCTTTTGCTGTTTCCATGGGGCAAGCCCCTGTCGCTCTGGCGGGAGATCGTCACCGAGGCGCGTCGGCACCGGTCGCCCAATGCCGGGTGGCCCGAGGCCGCTTTGTCGCGCAGTCTTGGCGTCGCGCTCTCCGGTCCCCGCGCCTATCACGGCGAAATGCGCGACTATCCATGGGTCAATCCGAACGGTCGCGAGGCCACGCCCCGCGACATCGACGCCGCCTGTGCGCGGCTCTGGGCCGCTTGGGCCTTTGTCCTGATCTGCGTCGCCGTTCTGTCATTTGCGTGACGCCGCGCGCCCCGCTATCGTGCCCTCAACATGACTTTAAAAGGTAAATCCATGCGTTCTCTCGGCCTCGTGCTCGCCCTCTCCCTTGCCTCTCCCGCCTTTGCGGATGTGCCCTGCGGCGGAAATTTCTCAAGCTTCGTCAATCAGATGAAGCAATCCGCCCTACAGCAAGGCCATTCCAAATCCGCCGTCGATCAGTTCTTTGCCGCCGCGCGTCAAGACCCGGCCGTAATCAAAGCCGACCGCGCACAGGGCGTGTTCCAGAAGAATTTCATCGACTTCTCCCGCGCGCTGATCAGCCAGAACCGGATGCAGAACGGCGCGGCCAATGCGACGAAATACAAAAGCGTCTTCGACCGGATCGAGCGCGATTACGGCGTCTCGCGCGGGGTGCTTTTAGCCTTCTGGGCGCTGGAGACGGATTTCGGCCAGGTGCAGGGCAATTTCAACACGCTGAACGCGCTGATGACACTGTCGCACGACTGTCGTCGCCCCGAGTTGTTCCAGCCGCAGGTCTTTGCCGCGCTGACCCTGTTCGAACATGGCGATTTCGATCCGGCGGCCACGCAAGGCGCATGGGCCGGGGAAATCGGCATGGTGCAGATGCTGCCGAAAGACATTTTGCAGAACGGTGTCGACGGCGACGGCGACGGCCATGTGCGGCTCAAAACCTCTGCGCCCGATGCGCTGATGTCCGGGGCGAAAATGCTGCGCCATCTTGGGTGGCGGGCGAATGAGCCTTGGCTTCAGGAGATCGTGGTGCCGTCGAACCTCGATTGGTCGAAAACCGGGCTGAACCATAAAATGACCGTCAACCAATGGGCCAAGCTCGGCGTCCAGCCGCGTTCCGGCGCGCTCGGCAACGGCAATTTGCAGGCCTCTGTGTTGCTGCCGATGGGGCGCAACGGGCCGGCCTTCCTCGCCTATCCGAATTTCGAGGTCTATTTCGAGTGGAACAAAAGCTTCGTCTATGTGACCACGGCGGCCTATTTCGCCACTCGTCTCGAAGGCGCGCCGGTCTATAACGCGGGCAATCCTGATGCGGGGCTTTCGGGCGCGCAGATGCAGCAACTGCAACAAAAGCTGACCAAAATGGGCTACGATGTTGGCGGGATCGACGGCATTCTGGGCGAGAAAACCCGCGAGGCAGTGCAGAGCGTTCAGGAGAAACTCGGCCTGCCCGCCGACGCCTGGCCGACCGCCGCGCTTTTGTCGCGCCTATAAATCAGAGGCTTTGGGGCAAACATCCGAGATGCACAGGCCCTGTGTTTTTCGCGGGGCTTGCTTTTTCTGAGTAAAATAGTTTGTTTTGCGCAAACATCTGAATAACCAGTGAAAGCGACTCGTCATGACTGCCCCCACCATCCGCCGCATGCGGCACGAGCTGAAATTTCGCGAATTGACCGTGGCCAAGGCCGAACGGCTGACCCCGCATATGATCCGCGTGACGCTCAGCGGTGCGGATCTTGCGGATTTCGCCAGCGGATCGTTTGACGATCACCTCAAGGTTTTCGTACCCGGTGCGGACGGCATGGCGAAACGCGATTACACGCCGCGCCGGTTCGACACCGAGGCGCAGGAACTGGTGATCGACTTTGCCGATCATGGCGAAGGCCCGGCGGCGAGCTGGGCGCGGTCGGCACATCCCGGCAGCGCTGTTCAGATCGGCGGCCCGCGTGGCTCGCGGGTGATCGAAGGTGAGATTGCCCATTGGGTCCTGATCGGCGATGAAACCGCGCTTCCGGCGATGGGACGCAAGCTCGAGGAACTGCCCGCAGGCGTGAAGGTGACGATGCTCGCCGCCGTGCCCGGGCCGGAGGACGAGCAGGAGATCGAGAGTGCGGCGGATGCGACGATCCACTGGCTGCACCGCCCTCTGGATCAGGCCACGGAAGCCAAGCCGTTTCTCGATGCCCTGCCCCGGATTGAGTTGACGCCCGGCACGTTTGTCTGGATCGCGACGGAGGCCGGAATTGCCAAGCAATTGCGCGAAGCGGTTTTGGCGATGGGCCATCCTTTGCCTTGGCTGAAGGCGGCGGGCTATTGGATCAATGGCGAGGCGGAAGCGTCGATCAAGGATCTCGATGCGCCAGCGGAGGGGCAAGGCGGTATGGGCAAAGGCATGGGCCGCGGTTAACCATGTTTATTGCATATTCCCGAGCGCGCTTTACGGTTTGGTAAGGAATCTGTTAGAGTCTGAAACAGCGAAATGAGACATTCTGTGTCATCATCCAAATGACCCGGCAGAGTTGCAGCTCCGCCGGGTCTCTCTTTTTCGGGTTACAGCCCGATCCAGAGGCGGACGATTGTCACGGCCAGCGTTGCCGCCGCAATGATCACCATCCATTTGCGAAACGAGTGTTCTTCCAGTGTCATCACCTCCTGTCACCGTAATGGATTACGGCATCGTTAGGATTAGAGACGAATTGTTGGAAAAGTCTTAAGAGTCCGCACCACCAAAGACCGCGCAACACCGAAGTTACGCAACAAGCGCCTCGGCCTTTTTCAGGTCCACAGACACAAGTTGTGACACGCCCTGTTCCTGCATGGTGACGCCGAACAGGCGGTCCATGCGGGCCATGGTCACGGCGTGGTGGGTAATGACCAAAAACCGCGTATCGGTGCGCTGGGTCATCTCGTCGAGCATGTCGCAGAACCGCGTGACGTTGGCGTCGTCCAAGGGCGCGTCGACCTCGTCCAGCACACAGATCGGCGCCGGGTTCGCCATGAACACGGCAAAGATCAGCGCGAGTGCTGTGAGCGTTTGTTCACCGCCCGAGAGCAGCGACAGGGTCGAGAGCTTCTTGCCCGGCGGCTGACACATGATCTCAAGCCCGGCCTCGAGAGGATCGTCGCTTTCGACCATCATGAGCCGCGCCTCACCACCGCCGAAAAGGTGGGTGAAAAGCATGGAGAAATTGCTGTTCACCTGCTCGAAAGCCGTGAGCAAGCGCTCCCGCCCCTCGCGGTTCAAAGAGGCAATCCCCGAGCGCAGCGTCTTGATTGCCTCTTCCAGATCCTGCTTTTCTTTCAAGAGGGTATCGTGTTCCTCACGCACCTCTTTCGCATCTTCTTCGGCCCGAAGGTTCACCGCGCCAAGACTGTCGCGCAGGCGTTTCAGGCGGTTCACATCCACCTCGATCTCGGCATGCGGCGGGATTTTTTCTGGGTCGACGGCAAGCTCTTCCAAAAGCTTCGCGGGCGTGGTTTCCAACTCCTCGCGGATGCGCTCGATCGCGGCCTCGACCGTCTCTTTCGCGGCATCCCGGCGAGCCTCGGCGGCGGCACGGGTTTCGCGCGCCTCGGAGGCCAGACGCTCCGCCTCGCGCTCTGCATGGACGGCCTCCCGCAGGCTCTCCTCGGCCACTGTGAGCGCCTCGGACGCGCGTTTGCGACGGTGCTCCGCCTCCTCAATCTGCGCCATCAGGGCCTCGCGTTTTTCGGCGATTTCCTCGGGCTGGGCGGCGGCTTCGTAAAGCTCTTCCTCGGTCGCTTCCTTGCGATCCTGAAGCTCTGCAATCCGTTTGCCCGCCGTATCGAGACGGTGCCGCCAGCCGGACAGCTCCTTGGTCACTTCCTGCGACCGCCTTGTGCGGGCCTCACCTTCGCGGCGAATTTCGTCATGCGATGAGCGCTTGGTCATCATGGTGATCCGCGCCGCCTCGACGGCGAGTTTCACCTCTTCGATGTCGGAACGCGCTGCGTCGAGATCGGGCAGATCTTTCACCGCCTTTTCCGCTTCGCGCAGGCGTTGCTCCGCGCCACGGGCCTCTTCCTCATGACGCGCCACGGCGAGGCCCAGGTTTTCGACTTTACCTTCGGCCAGGGTCTTTTCGTTCTCAACCTTCGACAGGGTCCGCGCCGCTTCCGACATCGCGCGATCCGCATCGCGGCGGGCCTCGCGGGCCATACGGTCTGCTTCGGTCAGACGGGTCAGTTCGGCCTTGAGATGCTCATGCGCCTGCGAGGCCCCCTCCGCCTTGGCCTCGGCCGCAACGAGTTCCTGTTTCAGATCTTCCAGCCGGTTGAGCTGTTGCAACCGCAGCGCGGCCGCCGACGGCGCATCCTCTGCCCCCGCGCGATAGCCGTCCCAGCGCCACATGTCGCCTTCCATGGACACCAAACGCTGGCCGGGTTCGAGATCGGCCTGCAACCGCGCGCCGTCTTCCGCCCGCACCAATCCGATCTGCGACAGACGACGCCCGAGAACCGGCGGGGCGGTGACATAGTCTTCCAGCGGCTCGACACCGTTGGGCAAGTCCTGATCGTCCGGGTAATCCGGCAGGGTGACCCAACCGGAGGCCTGATAGGCCTCAATCGCAGGCTGTCGCAAATCATCGGAAAGCGCGGCACCGAGCGCTTTTTCATATCCTGATTTGACCTTGACCAAATCGAGCAATTGCTTGCCGCCGATCTGATCACGGTCGAGCATTTTCGCCAAGGCGGCCACTTCGGCTTTGAGGGCCCCCACCTCGCCTTCGGCCTCAGAGCGCGCCGCACGGGCCAGAGCCTCGCGCGATTGCGCCTCGGTCCGGGCCTCGTCGGCCTCGATCAGCATCGCCTCGGCCTCTTCGGCACGGGCGACGGCTTCTTCCTGCCCGGCTTCGGCCTCTTCCAGTGCTTCAGCGGAACGCACAAGCGTCGACCGCGCCTCGTCCACGGCCCCACGGGCGCGATCCGCCTCGCCGCGCGCGCGGTCCAGCGTTTTGCGATTGTCCTCGACCAAGCGATTCGCAGACTGGTGCCGCGCCGCGAGACGGGCGACGTCTTCGGTCATCTGGGTCAGCGCGGTTTCGCGATCCGCCAGAATCTGGCTGGCTTCGGAGGCCTCCGCCGCCGCTTCGAGCAGGCGCGGCTCATGGCCGTCTGCGGCTTTGATCAGCTCGCGCTGCTCCCATTCGAGCCGGGCGATGGTTTCGCCCGCGTCCTTGTTGAGCTGTTCCTCCCGCGCCATATCGGCGACCAGTTGGTCGATCCGGCGCGACAGGGTTTCGATCATCTCGCGCGCACGCCGCTCCTCATCGGAAAGCTGATCCCGGGACACGGTGAGGCGCTGCAACACAGCGGCGGCAATCGCCTCCTCCTCGCGCAGGGGCGGCAGGGCCTCCTCGAAGCTTTCCCGTTGCTTGGCAGCATCGCGGGCGAGTCGTTCGGCCTCCGACGCCTGCCGCAACCGGGTGCGCAGGATGTCTTCGGCTTCTGCGCGGGCATGATCCGCATCGCGCCAGCGACGGTAATGCAAAAGCCCCTCGGCATGGCGCAGTTCAACGCCGATCTCGCGATAGCGCGCGGCTTGGCGGGCCTGACGGGCAAGCGAAGCCAATTGGCTCGCGAGCTGTTCGATCACGTCATCGACGCGGGCGAGGTTGGTTTCCGCGCCTTTGAGTTTCAGCTCCGCCTCGTGACGGCGCTGATAGAGGCCCGAAATCCCGGCGGCTTCCTCCAAGATGCGACGACGCGCTTTAGGTTTGGCGTTGATCAGCTCGGAGATTTGCCCCTGACGCACAAGCGCCGGCGAATGCGCACCGGTAGAGGCGTCGGCAAAGAGCATGGAGACGTCTCGCGCCCGCACGTCTTTCGTGTTTACCTTATAGGCGGAGCCGGCGTCGCGGGTGATGCGGCGGATGATCTCGACCGAGTCGCTGTCGTTAAACCCCGCGGGTGCGAGGCGTTCCGAGTTGTCGATCATCAGGCAGACTTCGGCGAAATTGCGCGCCGGACGGGTCGAGGCGCCAGCGAAGATCACGTCTTCCATGCCAGCACCGCGCATCGCCTTAGGGCGGTTCTCGCCCATCACCCAGCGCAGCGCCTCCAGGAGGTTCGACTTGCCACAACCGTTCGGCCCGACAACCCCCGTCAGCCCATCCGCGATCACGAGATCGGTGGGGTCCACAAAGCTTTTGAAACCGTTGAGACGCAGACGGGTGAAACGCAAAGGGACCTCTTCCTGATTCTTTCTGGAAGAAAACTGTTCGGGAGGCACGCGCGCGAGTCAACGGGTCTACCCCGAGATATGGGGAAAACGGCGAAGTTATCCACAAAATATCGCGCATTCACGGGGCTAGGGGGACCTGACCTTCCGGCAAGGCCCCGCAAAACGCTTGACCCTGCCATGCTGCACGCGCCAAATAGGCGCGTCATGGTTCCCCGAGACAGGCGCAAAAGCGTTCGGGGAGAAATGGGAATGTGGTGCGTGTGATCCATCCCGGAGCACAAGGCCACAGCCGCCCCCGCGACTGTAAGCGGTGAGTGCCCGTCGGCATACCACTGAGGGAAACCTTGGGAAGGTGACGAGAGCGCTTCGACCCGCGAGCCAGGAGACCAGCCCTGACCACATAACTCAACCCGCCGTCGGGGATGACGGCCATGGAGGATCATTCGATGCATATCGAACCCGGTATTGTCACCGGTGCGAAGATCGCACTGTCTTATGCCACCGCTGCGGGCGCTGGCCTTTACACTCTCAAGGAAAGCATCGGCGCGCTGCGCGATCAGGGCGTGGGGTCGTTTCTTGCCCGGACCGTGATTTCGACCGCCGCCGTTTTCGTGTTCTTTCAGGTCCTGCCGCATTACCCGGTGGGCGTCTCCGAGGTACACCTGATCCTCGGCTCGACACTGTTTCTGTTGTTCGGGGCGGCACCCGCCGCGCTGGGTCTGGCGCTCGGGCTTTTGGCGCAGGGCGTGTTTTTCGCCCCCTTCGATCTGCCGCAATATGGCATGAACGTCACCACGCTTCTGGTGCCTTTGTTCGGCATCAAGGCCGTGGCACAGCGCATCATCGCGCCGGATACGGCCTATGCTGATGTGTCCTACAAACAGGCGCTGGCGCTTTCGACCACCTATCAGGCGGGGATCGTGATCTGGGTCGGGTTCTGGGCGTTTTACGGTCAGGGTTTCTCGGCCGAAAGCCTTGCCGCGGTCGGCATGTTCGGCGGCGCCTATATGACCGTCATCATCCTTGAGCCGCTGGTGGATCTTGCCGTTCTGGCGGGTGCGAAAGCCATCAAGGGGCTGGGCAAGACCGGTCTCGTGTCCTCGCGCACGCTGTCGGCGTAAGCCGGTGCCGGGGCTTTGGCCCCGGCGTTTTTCAAAGGATACTGATATGGCAGCGAAAATTCCTGCAACCGTCGTGACGGGCTTTCTCGGCGCGGGCAAAACGACCCTGATCCGGCACATGTTGGCGAATGCCGAGGGCAAGCGCATTGCCCTGATCATCAACGAATTCGGCGATCTCGGCATTGATGGCGACATTCTCAAGGGGTGCGGCGACGCGACCTGTACGGATGAGGATGTGATGGAGCTGTCGAACGGCTGCATCTGTTGCACCGTGGCGGATGAATTTATCCCGACGATGCAGAAACTTCTGGCGCGCGAAGACAAGCCGGATCACATCGTGATTGAGACGTCCGGTCTTGCGTTGCCCCAGCCTTTGGTGCGCGCCTTCAACTGGCCGGAGATTTCGACACAGGTCACCGTCGATGGCGTCGTGACCGTGGTCGACGGCAAGGCGGTGGACGAGGGGCAGTTCGCCCATAACGTCGCCGCCGTGGATGCGCAGCGCAAGCTGGACGAGAACCTCGACCATGAGACACCACTGTCCGAATTGTTCGAGGATCAGATCGCCTGCGCCGACATGATCGTGGTAAACAAGGCGGATCTTTTGGGCGAGGATCAGGCGGAAGCACTGGTGCGCAAGCTCAAGGATGAGGCTCGACCGGGCGTGCATGTGCTGCGCGCGACCATGGGGGCTTTGCCGGTGGATGTGCTTTTGGGACAAGGGATCGGCGCCGAGGGCGATCTTGAGGCCCGCCACGAGGTGCATCACCACCATCACGACAATCATGATGATGACGACCACCACGACGATCATCCCCATGAGCACGGCCATGACGAGTTCGAGAGCTTCGTGGTGATCCGGCCCGAGATCGAGGACCCGAAAACCTTTGCCGAACAGGTCGCCAAGGTGATCCGGGACCATGACATCCTGCGGCTCAAGGGGTTTGTCGCGGTCAAGGACAAGCCGATGCGCCTGACGCTTCAGGCCGTCGGCCCGCGCGTCGACAGCTATTTCGATCAGCCCTTCGGCACCGCACCACGGCTGTCGCAGCTTGTCGTCATCGGCGAGGCGGGGCTCGACCGCGCCGCGATCGAAGCCGCGTTGAAAGCGTAAAGGGAAGGCCGTCAGTCGGCCTTCTTCTTATCCGCAGCCGCTTTCATCCGCGCCAGAAGTTCGGCTTTCGGCGTTTGTTTGCCTTTCGGCTGCTGGCGTTTGTGCTCGCCATGTTTCGGCGCGCCGGAGAGCTTTTTCGGCCCGCCCATTTTCGAATAATCCATCGGAGACCTCTTTGGAGTTTTCCGAGCAATGCCCCGAAACGCGGGGCGTGACAAGGAGAAGCGATGCATCTGCTCGCCGCCACCCCCGGTTCGATCGACGACGGCAGCGAGGCCGTGGACCTTGGACAAAGCCCCGCCGATCTGGTGGTGATCTCGGCGGCGGACACCGAGCTTGCGCTTTTGTCTGAGGCCCGTGCCGCGATGACGGAGGCGCCGACGCTGCGGCTTGCCTCGCTCCTGCATCTGCGTCACCCGATGTCGGTCGATCTGCATCTCGACACATGCGCCACCAAATCCCGGATGGTGATCGCGCGCGTGCTGGGCGGGGCCGGGTACTGGACCTATGGGCTCGCCCAATATGCTGCGCGATTGCATGAGGCAGGCGTGGCCTTCGTGGCCCTTCCCGGCGATGACAAACCCGATGCGGAGCTTGCCGCGCTTTCGACCGTTTCGACCGAGGATTATCACCGGCTCTGGTCCTATCTGACCGAAGGCGGAGCGGAGAATGCGGTCGCGTTCCTGTCCTATGCCCGCGCCATGCTCGACGGTGGCGAGAAACCCGCCCCGGCCAAGCCGCTGTTGCGGGCAGGTCTCTATTGGCCGGGCAAGGGTGTTGCAGATCTCGGTCAGCTTGAGAATCTGTGGACCGAGGGCGCGCCTGTCGTACCGCTGGTGTTCTACCGCGCACTGGTGCAGGGCGCGGGGCTTGGCCCGATCAATGGTCTGATCGAAGCGCTGATGGCACAGGGGCTTAACCCTCTGCCGGTCTTTGTCGCTTCGCTGAAAGACCCGGTGTCGGCCGCCACATTGGAGAGCCTGTTTCAGGAGGCACCGCCGGAGGTCATCCTCAATTGCACCGCCTTTGCCGTCGGCACGCCGGAAGGAGGCGGCACGGACACGCCCCTGAGCAACCCCGCGACCAATGGCGCGCCGGTGTTTCAGGTCGTGCTGGCCGGATCGTCGCATGAGGCATGGGAGACGGGGACGAGCGGGCTGTCGGCCCGGGACATCGCGATGAACGTCGCGCTGCCCGAGGTGGATGGCCGGGTGATGACCCGCGCGGTGTCGTTCAAGGGCGAGGCCTACCGCGACGACGCCACCGAATGCACCATCGCCACCTATCGCGCGGAGGAGAGCCGGATTGGCTTTGTCGCGGAGCTTGCCGCCAACTGGGCACGCCTGCGCCACATGCCGCGCGCCGAACGCAAAGTCGCGCTGGTTTTGGCGAACTATCCGAACAAGGACGGGCGGCTGGCGAATGGTGTCGGCCTCGACACCCCCGCCGCGACGGTGAACACACTGCACCGGTTGGCGGCGGAGGGCTATGTCGTCGACGCCCCGCCCCCCGACAGCGACGATCTGATGCAACAGATTATGCGCGGCCCGACCAACTGGCTGACGGATCGCGCGGCACGGCAGGGCGGCGTGCGGATGGCGCTTGCCGACTATCGCGCGCGCTATGAGACCCTGCCCGAGCCGGTGCGGCAACAGATCGAGGAGAGATGGGGCCAGCCGGAGGACGATCCTTTCGTGACCGAGGAGGGTTTTGCCCTCTCGATCCTGACCTTCGGCAATGTCGTGGTGGGCGTGCAACCCGCGCGCGGCTATAACATCGACCCGACCGAGACCTACCATTCCCCGGACCTCGTGCCGCCGCACAATTACCTCGCCTTCTACCTCTACCTGCGGCACAGTTTCGGGGCGCAGGCGGTGGTCCATATGGGCAAGCATGGCAATATGGAATGGCTGCCGGGCAAGGCTGTGGCGCTCTCGGACACCTGCCTGCCGGAAGCGGTGTTCGGCCCGATGCCGCATCTTTATCCGTTCATCGTCAACGATCCCGGCGAAGGGACGCAGGCCAAACGCCGGGCGCAGGCCGTGATCATCGACCACCTGACGCCCCCTCTCACCCGCGCGGAAACCTATGGTCCGTTGCGCGATCTGGAGGCTTTGGTTGACGAATATTTCGAAGCCGCAGGCGTCGATCCGCGCCGCATATCGACCCTGCGCCGGGAGATTTTGAGCCTGAGTTCCGTGACCGGTCTGGACCGCGACGTCGGCATGACCGGGACGGATGAGGACGGCGATCTGGCCAAGCTCGACGCCTATCTGTGCGAACTCAAGGAGGCACAGATCCGCGACGGGCTGCACATCTTTGGCACCGCCCCCGAAGGACGTCTGGCGCGCGATCTGGCGCTTGCGCTGGTGCGGGTGCCGCGCGGCGATGGCAAGGGGCGCAATGCGTCTCTGATCCGGGCGATTGCGCTGGATTTGGGTCTGAATTTCGATCCGCTCGACTGCGATATGGCACAAGCCTTCGGGGATGAACGGCCTGAATGCCTGATCCAAACCAGCGCCGACATCTGGCGGACGCATGGCGATACAGTCGAGCGGATCGAGCTTTATTCCGCACAGCTTCTGGACGAAGGATTGGACGCCCCCGGCCCCGCATCACAGGCCGTGCTTGAGAACTTGCGGGCGGAAGTTCTGCCCATGGTCGCCGCCTGTGGCCCCGCCGAGATGGAGGCGCTGCTGACCGGTCTTGACGGGCGCTTCGTCCCGCCCGGCCCCTCCGGTGCGCCGACGCGCGGGCGGCTCGATGTTCTGCCGACGGGGAAGAATTTCTATTCGGTCGATGCCCGCGCCGTGCCGACACAGACCGCGTGGCAGTTGGGATGGAAATCCGCCAATCTGCTGATCGAGCGGCATTTGCAAGAGCATGGCGACTGGCCGCGCAGCCTGCTGATCACCGCATGGGGCACGGCGAACATGCGCACCGGCGGCGATGACATTGCGCAGGCTCTGGCGCTGATGGGGGTCAAACCGACATGGGATACGATGTCGCGGCGCGTCACCGGGTTCGAGATTTTGCCTGCCTCCGTGCTGGGCCGCCCGCGGGTGGATGTGACACTTCGGGTATCGGGATTTTTCCGCGATGCCTTCCCGCAACTCATTGCTCTGGTCGACAGTGCGGCGCGGGCCGTTCAGGCCCTTGATGAGCCCGAGGAGGACAACCCGGCGGCAGCACGGGCGCGGCGGGGAGAGGGCAAATCCCGTGTGTTCGGGTCGAAACCGGGGGCTTACGGGGCCGGGCTTCAGGCGATGATCGACGAGCGGATCTGGACGGACAAGGCCGATCTGGCGGCGGCCTATCTCGAATGGGGCGGCTATGCTTACGGTGCTGCTCAGGAGGGTGTCAGGGACCGCGAAGGGTTCGAGGCGCGGCTCTCGGAGGTCGAGGCCATCGTGCAGAATCAGGACAACCGCGAACACGACCTGTTGGACAGCGACGATTATTATCAGTTCGAAGGCGGGGCGGCGGCGGCAGTTGCGACACTTCAGGGCCGTGATCGCCCGATCTACCACAACGACCATTCGCGACCGGAACGCCCGGTGATCCGCACGCTCGACGAGGAAATCGGTCGGGTGGTCCGGTCCCGCGTGGTCAATCCGAAATGGATCAATGGCGTCAAACGCCACGGCTACAAGGGCGCGTTCGAAATTGCCGCGACGGTGGATTACATGTTCGCCTTCGCCGCCACGACCCATGCAGTTAAGGACCATCATTTCGATCTGGTGCATGCGGCCTTTATCGAGGACGATGACACGCGCGACTTCATCGCCGAGCACAATGCGCCCGCGTTGCGCGAGATCGCGGAGCGGCTGATCGAGGCGATGGAGCGCGGCTTGTGGCGGCCCCGGTCGAATTCGGCGCGGGGGCTCTTGGAGAGGCTTCTATGACACCGGAACGGATTGCGCCGGAGGAGGCGCGTGTGACCGAGGCGCTGGATTTGATCAGGACGGCCTTTGCCGGAATGGAGGGGCGCGTCGACCCACCGTCCTCGATGCACCGGATGACGCTTGCGAGCCTGACGGACGACGCCCGGACGAAGGAGCTTTGGGGCATTGGCGCGCCGCTCATTGCCTGCGTGATCCTGACGGAAAAGCCCGGACGGCTTTACATCGGCAAGCTCGCCGTGGCGGAGGCGATGCAGGGCAAGGGATTGGCGCGGGCGTTGATCGGCGTGGCGGAGGAGCGCGCGCGCGAATTGGGGCTGGATCGGTTGGAGTTGGAGACGCGCGTGGAGTTGACGGAGAACCATGCAGTGTTCACCCGGCTCGGATTTGTCGAAACCGGGCGCAATGCACATGCGGGCTATGATCGGCCGACCTCGATCACCTTTCAGAAACCAGTGTGACGCTCATCGCCAGGGACGCGTATCGCAGGTGCCGGGCACCCAGTCCTTGGCGCCGGGACCGTCGGAGCAGTCGAGCTGGCCTTTCGACATCGCCTGATCGCCGATGAACGTGCCCTTCTTGATCCTGCACCCCGTCGTCTGCATCGCCGCAGTTTCCATCTGCGTCAGGATCAGCCTGCGCGAGGGCGGCGGGAAGACCATGTTGACGCGATGCACCTCGACACAATTGCGGGTTTCTTCGGTATAGACGCGATAGCTGTTGCCGCCGATCTCCACCGGATAAAACCCCGCGCGGGAATACCCCAGAGCGGGACTGTCCGCGACACAGCCGGTGAGAAGGAACAGGGTCAGGAGCACAAAGATCGGTTTCATGCCGACAGCTTCGCCCGACATGGTTAACGAAGGATTAACGCCGGTTCGAGGGGCGCGACAACCGGAGCCTCACGCGACCCGCTGCTTATGCCATGGGTTCAGCTAAAACGACTGCTCGCCACCGCGCTTTGGGTCGAGCATATTGGACGGACCGCGTTCCAGCACCTCGACCTCATCGCCGAGAACGATGCTGCCTTCTTCCTCGACGACCAGATTCTGGCCGAAGATGATCTTACCCGTGACCGCGCGGTGAATGCGCCCCAGCGTCGCAAGCGGTTCACGCGGATGGGTCTGCTCGCCGGTCTGCGGATCCTGGGTGATCATGACACAGCGCTCGCAGGGCTTGACCACACGAAACACCGCAGAGCCGATGCGGATCACCCGCCAGGTGTCCTCGGACCAGGGCTCGATGTCGCCGGCGATCACGACATTGGGGCGAAACCGCTGCATCTCCACCGGTGCGGCCAGTTCCGCGTTCAGCTCCGCCAGAGAGGCCATCGTGGTCAGGAGCAGCGGATAGCCATCGGAGAAGGCTGTGAAATACCCCTCGCCAGCATAGGCGCGGGACACCGGACGGCGGGCCGTCTCGGGAAACCATACGAGTCGCACCTCGCGTTCGAGCGCGGAGGACAGGAAATGCGAGGCGTAATTGCCCGCATCCTCGACACCCTCGATCAGGCAGGAAAACACCTTGACCGAACTCGGCGCACCGGAGGGGAAAGGCACATCGAGACGAGCGCCTTCAAAGGAAATCGAAATGCCATAGGAGGTGCAAACCGCACTCAGATTTGCCATGCGCGGCAATTCCCGACGCGTCGCAACGATCCCGTTCGGATAGACAACCGCCCAGCGCCGATCGCCTTCGATGCCGATCGGCTGAACCTTGACGGCGGCATGATCCGACCCGGTCAGACTCTTGACCGGATAGGTTGTGATACGCGCCAGCTTCATTGTCCCCCCGATCAACAGGTTGCCATGCGGTCAACACCTAACGCTTTGTTTGCGGAAGGGCCAGTTGCCTCAAAAGACAGGCGGGATTTCATCAATGGCGCCCTTGCATTCGGCGCATTCTCGCCGATCCATTTCGTCGCGCGGCGTTTTGACATGTGTCCAGAATATATCTTTTCCCGAAAATACATTCGACAAACGGAATATATCTCAGGAGACCCTCATGAAACCGACACGTGCAGCGGACCATTACGTCCCGACGTACTTCCTCGCCTCGCTCGGCGCCGGTGGCCTCTCTGTCACCTTCTTCATGTATCTCATGTTCTGGGTGCCCCATCCGGGCCGCCCGGTGCCGGTGTTCGAAGACATTCTCGCCGCCTTTTCCACCGGTGCCCTGCCGATGAAAATCGCCATTCTGGTGGCCTGGCTCGGCATTGCCGTCTTCGTCTTTCTCAACCTCAAATACCTGATCTGGAACCTCGGCCAATATGCGGCGCTCAAGAAAACCGAACGGTTTCAGGCGCTGCGCAATTCGAATGCGGAATCGACCATGCTGGCGATGCCGCTGGCACTCGCCATGTCGGTCAACGCGCTCTTCGTGGCGGGCATGGTCTATGTGCCGGGGCTGTGGCCCGTGGTGGAATATCTCTTTCCCTTCGCGATGATCGCCTTCGGTATCATCGGCTGGATCGCGCTGTCGATCATCGGCGATTTTCTCGGGCGGGTACTCGCCAAGGGTGGTGTGTTCGATGTGACATCGCATAACTCCTTCGCCCAGATGCTGCCGGCCTTCGCACTTTCCATGGTCGGCGTGGGCTTTGCCGCCCCTGCCGCCATGTCCACCGTGCCGTGGATCGTGGCGACCGGGCTTGTGCTCTCGACCTTCTTCGCGGTCGCGGCCCTGATCTATGCGCTGGTCGCACTGACCACGGCGTTCAACTCGATGCTGCACTACGGCACGCATGAGGAATCCGGCCCGACGCTTCTGATCGTGATTCCGATCGTCACCATCCTGTCGATCCTGTTCATGCGTCAGGCACACGGGCTACACACGTTCGAGGGCCATTCCGATCCGGCCAGCACGATGATGTTCCTCGCCCGCATGCTGTCGCTTCAGGTTGTCTTTCTAGGCCTCGGCCTCGTCGTTTTGAAACGTCAGGGCTATTTCAAGGATTTCGTCTTCGGGTCGAAAACCTCTCCCGGCTCTTATGCTTTGGTCTGTCCGGGGGTGGCACTTTCCGTGCTGATCCAGTTCTTCGTGAACGCCGGTCTGGTGCAGGCCGGGGTGATCACCAAGTTCAGCGTGATCTACTGGGGGATCACCGCCATCGCCATCGGGTTCCAGATCGCGATGATCGCGCTGGTATTCCGGCTGAACGCCCAGCATTTCAGCCGCACGCGAGCGACACCGGTTCCGGCCGAATAAGTCCGCACGATCTCACGGGAAAGGCGCATCCGAAGCGGTGCGCCTTTTTCATGACCGCCATGTCGCCCGCCCGTAAAACGGCTTGTGCGCTTGCAGCGCGCCCGCAAGCGCGTAAAACTGCCTCCGCGTCATCCGGCGCAGCAACGAGGCACGCACATGATCCTGCATTTCGGCATTCTCCTCGGGTTTCAGCTTGTCGGTGAAATCCTCGCCCGCTCTTTTTCCCTGCCCCTGCCCGGCCCGGTGATCGGCATGGTTCTTCTGGCCATCCTGCTTCTGACCCGCCCCCGTGTCGGCCCGGCGATCGAGAAGACCGCAAGCGGGCTGCTGTCGCATCTCTCGCTTCTGTTCGTGCCTGCGGGGGTCGGCATCGTGCAATATCTCGACCAGATGTCCACCATCGGCCTGCCTCTGGCCGCCGCCCTCGTCGGATCGACGGTGCTCTCCATCGCTGCGGGAGCGTTGACGTTCAAATTCGTCAATCAGGCGCGTGGCTACAAGGATGAGCGGCAAAATGACTGAGATCCTCGACATCTGGAGCTATCTCTCCACCAGTCCGCTTTTGTGGCTGACGCTGACGCTTCTGGCTTATCTGATCGGACTCGGCGCGTTCAACCTTTCGGGGAACCGCCCTTTCGTGAACCCGGTGCTGATCTCGATGATCCTGCTGTCGACACTGTTGGTGACCACCAAGACCAGCTACACGACCTATTTCGAAGGCGCGCAATTCGTCCACTTCCTGCTCGGGCCGGCCACGGTGGCGCTCGCCGTGCCGCTTTGGAAGAACTGGCAGCGGATCAAGAAAAGCGCCCTGCCGATGTTGGCTGCCCTCGTGGTCGGCGGACTCGTTGCCATGGTCTCGGCCACCGCCATCGGCTATGCCTGCGGGCTCAGAGGTGAGGTCTTGCTGTCGCTCGTGCCCAAGGCGGTGACCTCGCCAGTCGCCATCGGTGTGTCCGAGACCATCGGCGGGTTGTCGACCCTGACCGTCGCTTTGGTCCTGATCACCGGAGTGATCGGCGCTGTCGTCACGACACCCCTTCTCAACGCCATCGGTGTGCGCGACTATCGCGCCCGCGGCTTTGCCACCGGCGTGGCCGCGCACGGCATCGGCACGGCGCGCGCGTTTCAGGTCGATGGCACGGCGGGCGCCTTTGCCGGGATCGGCATGGTGCTCAACGCGATTTTCACCTCGTTGATCGCACCGATCTTCGTACAACTGTTTTTCTGACCGGGAGGACACATGTCAGACCAGAACGACCTTGACCGCCACGCCGCCAAGATGGCCAAGAAAAAGGCCGCCCGCGACAAGATCATGGCCACCAAGACCGATCAGAAGGGGCTGATCATCGTCCATACCGGCAAGGGCAAGGGCAAAAGCTCCGCCGCCTTCGGGATGATTTTCCGCTGTATCGCGCATCGGATGCCTTCTGCCGTGGTGCAATTCATCAAGGGCGGCATGGACTGTGGTGAGCGCGATCTGATCACAGAACATTTCTCTGACATCTGCCAGTTTTACACGATGGGTGAGGGCTTTACCTGGGAGACGCAGGACAAGGCCCGCGACATCGAAATGGCGAAGGCGGCGTGGGAGAAGGCCAAGGAGTTGATCCGCGATCCCGAGAACCGCATGGTGTTGCTCGACGAGATCAACATCGCGCTGCGCTATGACTATCTCGATGTGCAGGAGGTGGTGGATTTCCTCACCACGGAGAAACCGCCCCTGACCCATGTCGTCCTGACCGGGCGCAACGCCAAGGAGGAGATCATCGAGATCGCCGATCTGGTGACCGAGATGGAACTGGTGAAACACCCGTTCCGCTCCGGCGTGAAAGCGCAACAGGGGGTGGAGTTCTGATGCTCAAACTTCTCGGCATCTCGGGCGCGCTGCGGGCCGCCTCGACCAATACGAAACTCATGCATGAGGCGGTGCGGCTCTTTGGGCCCTGCGAGTTCACCGAGGCCAACCTGCGCCTGCCGCTTTATGACGCCGATCTTGAGGCGGAGGGTATTCCGTCCGAGGTCATGGTGCTGGCTGAGCAGATCCGCGATGCCGATGCGGTGGTGATGTCGACGCCGGAGTATAACAAGATGATCCCCGGTCTTCTCAAGAATGCCCTCGACTGGGTGAGCCGCACCGGGGTGAAACCCTGGGAGGGCAAACCCGTCGCGATCATGTCGGCGGCGGCGGGACGCGCGGGCGGGGAGCGCTCGCAATATAGTCTTCGCTGGGCGTTGACCCCGTTCAACGCACATCTGTTGCAAGCGCCGGAGGTTCTGGTGGCCGACAGCTCGCATGCCTTCGACCCTCAGGGGCGGTTGATCAATGAGCGCACCATGGCCGGGCTTGAAAAGCTCATGACCGCCCTGCGTGAGGCCGCGTCAAAGCCGGTTTGACAGCTCAATCAGATTGCCGTCCGGGTCGCGCAGATAGATCGACAAAAGCGGCCCGGTCGCCCCCGTGCGACTGACCGGCCCTTCGATGACGCCGATGCCTTTGTCCGCCAGATGCCGCATCCAGTCGGCCACCGGCATGTCTGTCAGGAAACAGAGATCGCCCGACCCCGCCTGCACATGGGCCGCCTTCGGTTCGAATTCCTGCCCAGCCAGATGCAGATTGATCTTTTGTGCCCCGAAACGCAGCGCATGGCGGGTGGTGCCATCGGAAGGGTGAAATGCCTCGGCCACCATGCCGAGTGCCTCGGTGTAAAACGCTACCGTCGCCGGGATGTCGGCCACGGTCAGCACGAGGTGATCGAGAGAGGTCACTTTCATAGGCTCGCCTCCACGCGGAACTCTTCCGGAACAGCGTCGCGCCCCTCCAGCACGAGGTCAATCAAAACCTGAGCGGCAAGCGGCGCCATGCCATAGCCGATCTTGAACCCCCCGTTGGCGATGAAATGTCCCGCGCGTTCGGGCCATCCCCCCAGCATCGGCGCGCGGGATTTGGCACGCGGGCGTACCCCGGCCCAGCGGCGAATCTCGGGCGCATCCCGGAGCGCAGGCACGGCGTCGCGGGCACGGGCCAGAAGGGCGTCGGCTTGCGCGTCCGTGGCGTCTGGACTTTCGAAGTCGCGCTCGGACGTAGACCCGATCGCCGTCGTGCCATCCGCGTGCGGGATGACATGCAGGCTTTCGCCGTAAAGCTGCGGCGCTTCGGGAAGGGAGAGATCGAGCAGAATGGCCTGCCCTTTGACGCCATTACCGACCTCTTTGCCGAACGCCTCATTGAGCGCGCGGAGCCCCCACCAGCCGGAGGCATGGATCACCGCGCCCTCTTCCGGGCCTTCGGTCACCACCTCGCCCCCCAATGCAGTGATCGCGGCGGCCAGTGCGGCACAGGCCCGCCACGGGTTGAGCCGCGCCGACAGCGTGTCGTGAATGAGATACCCCGTGGGGCTGATCGGCGCCCAATAGCCGGTCTCTCCCTGCGTCACCACGCGCCACTCGGCCTTGCCCTGCCACAGCTCTTTTGCCTGATCTTCGCGCTCGCGGGCGAGTTGCAATTGGCGCTCGTCCTTGATGGCTTGCACGCGGCCCAGATTGCCATAGCCCGAAGACACGCCCCCCGTGGCTTCGACCTCCGGCCAATGGCTGCGCGCCAGGATCAGGCTTTGGAACTGAAATTCCTTCTTGGCATTCCAGCGCTCCGGCGTGTGCGGCGCAAGCGCCCCGACGATGCCACCCGAGGAGCCATGACCGACACCGTAAGGGTCGATCACCCGCACCTTCGCGCCGCGTTTCGCCGCCTCAAAGCCGCAGGACAGACCAAAGGCGCCCGCGCCATAAATCGTGATTTCCGCTCTGCCCATCTGCGTTTTTACCCGTTGCAAGTGACCACCGCTCAAAGCATGGTCTGCCAAACCCGCCCTCTCATAAGCCATCCCATGACCAACAACCAGACCGGCCACCAGATTGGCGGCCAGACAGCCAACATCGAATGGCGCGACGGGCAAATCCCCGTTTCGACCCGGTTCGACGATCCCTATTTCTCGCTCGGCAACGGGCTTGAGGAAACGCGACATGTTTTCCTTTCGGGCAATAACCTTCCCGCGCGGCTTCGGGACGGGTTTCAGGTGGCCGAACTGGGTTTTGGCACCGGGCTCAACATGCTGGCACTGGCGCTGATCTGGCATGGGCCGAGCCTGGTACGGTTTACCTCTTTCGAGGCCTTCCCGATGACCGCCCCCGATATTGCCAAGGCACTTGCGGCCTTCCCTGAGGCCGAGGCGATTGCAGAGCCATTTCTCACCGCATGGGCGGAGGGCAAACGTGCCTTTCGGTTGGGGCAGATTGAAGTCGAGGTCAAAATCGGCGATGCGCGCGAGACGCTTGCCGGGTGGGACGGTCAGGCGGATGCCTGGTTCCTTGATGGGTTTTCTCCCGCGAAAAACCCCGAACTTTGGGGTGAGGAACTGATGCGTGAGGTCGGGCGTCACACAGCACAGGGCGGCACCTTCGCGACCTATACGGCGGCCGGCCATGTGCGCCAGAAACTCAGCGACGCGGGGTTCACCGTCGAACGCACGGCAGGCTTCGGGCGCAAACGCCACATGAGCCGCGGTATGAAAGCATGACGAACCAGACCCCGGCGCTCGGCATCTGGCTGATGGTCGCCGCGACCTTCATCTTTGCGATGCAGGACGGTATCTCCCGCCATCTCGCAGGGACGTATAACGTCTTCATGATCGTGATGATCCGCTATTGGGTCTTCGCAGGGTTTGTCCTGATGCTCGCGGCCCGCAAGGGTCGGCTCACCTCTGTGCTGCGCTCGGCGCGTCCGCGCCTTCAGTTCTTTCGTGGTGCGCTTCTGGCCTTTGAAATACTGATCATGGTCACCGCTTTCGTCCGCATGGGGCTGGTGGATGCGCCCGCGATCTTTGCCGCCTACCCGCTTTTGATCACCGCGCTGTCCGGGCCGGTGCTGGGTGAACATATCGGCTGGCGGCGGTGGGCCTCGGTCGCGGTCGGGTTCATCGGCGTGATGATCATCATCCAGCCGGGCAGCGGCGTGTTTTCCCTCAACGCGGCCTTCCCCATCGCAGCCGCCTTCTGTTTTGCGCTCTACGGGCTTCTCAACCGCTATGTCGCGCGCTTCGACAGCGCCGATGTCACCTTTGTCTACACCGGCATCGCGGGGGCCGTGGTCACGACACTGATCGGCGTCTGGTACTGGCAGGCGATGCTTCCCACGGACTGGCTCTGGATGGGTCTCCTGTGCGTAACCTCGATCTCTTCGCATTACCTGCTGATCAAGGCCTATGAGCTGTCCGAAGCTTCCGCGATCCAGCCCTTTGCCTATCTGCAACTGCCGTTTTCCGCCATTCTCGGGCTGTTCGTCTTTGGCGATGTGATCCGCAACAATGTGGTGATCGGCGCGGCGGTCGTCGTGGCCGCCGGTGTATTCACCTTTCTGCGTGCCCGTCAGGTGCGGGGCGCTTAACCCCTTGAGGCTTAACGGGCCGCCAGTTCCTTCGACAGATGGATCGGCCCGGTCTCCCCATGCAGGCGCGCGCGGTAAACCGGCAGACTTTCGGCCACACGCATCACGTAATTGCGGGTCTCGCGGAAGGGCAGATGTTCGATCCAGTCAACCGGATCGACCTTGCCCGTGCGGGGATCGCCATAACGGGTGATCCAGTCGCGGGCGCGCGACGGACCGGCGTTGTAGCCCACTGCGATCAGCATGACGTTGTTGCCGAATTCCTCTTCGAGCTGCGCCAGATAGGCGGAGCCGAGGCGTGCGTTGATGATCGGATCGAAAAGCTGACCGTCCGTGTACCCCGCGATCCCCAGCTTTTCCGCCATCGCGGCCCCGGTGCGTGGCATGAGCTGCATCAGCCCGCGCGCCCCGACGTGGCTCTGCGCCATGGGATAGAACTCGCTTTCGCGCCGGGCAATGGCCATGGCAAGCTCCGGCTCGACCGGAAGATCGGCCTTCGCAAGCGCATGCAGCGGATAATAGGCGCGATTGAGCACGATGCCCTGATCGGCGGCGAATTTCGCCACCAGAACCGCAAGGTAGGGATCGTGATCGAGCGCCAGATCGCCCAATTGCCCCAACTCCTGCGGCGAGAGGCTTTCGCCCAGATGACGCATGAAACGCGCGGATTGCGGCAAATCCCCGGCCTCTTCAAGCAACAATGCGGCCTTGAGCACGGAGGATCCCATGAAGGACGCCTGTTTGTAATCGGCAAAGCGCATCTCACCGGTCAGGGCCGGATCGAGAGAACGACCGATTTTCTCGGCGGACAGAAGCCCGTAGAACGACGTCTGAAACTGCGCGCCAAAGGCATAGGCGGCGGCGGCATCGTCCTTGGCCCCCATGACCTCGAGCGCGCGCCCCTCCCAATAGCCCGCACGGCCAAGGGAAATCGGCGTGCTCACCGCCATGCGGAACCGATTGAAATGATCGAGCGCCTTGCCCGGCTCCTTGAGATAGCGCAGCGCGACATAGCCCGCGAGCCATTCGAGATCGGCATAGTCGCTTTGATCCGGGGTCAGCCCGTGACGGGCGGCGACCGTATAGGCAATCTGCTCCTTGCCGTCGCGCATCATCTGACGCGCAAGCATGCGGCGCCGGTCGCTCCAGACCTCGGGCTTGCCCAAGCCCTCGGGCGTCGATTGTTGCAGCAAAAGCGTCACCGCATCCTCGTTGCGCCCTCTGCGCACCCGCCATTCGAACCGCGCATGGGCCAGAACCGGGTGATCGGCGAGACTTGCGGGGACGGCGGAAATCGCCTCGTCCACGCCCGCCCCGTCGCGCACCAGAACGGCGGTGGCGGCGATGAGTTTGTCCCAGCCCGCGGGCAGGTTTGGCACCATGCGCTCTGCGTCCCGGAACCGGTCCCGCCAAAGCAGCATCTCGGTGCGCGCCACATGGGAAGATTTCAGGATCGAGCCATAGCGCGCCAGAAGGGCCTGCTCCTCCTCCGCCTTCAAGGCCAGCGTGTTCCAGACCAGCGCCGCTTCGGCCTGGGCATCCGCGGACTGGCCAAGCGCCTCATAGGCCGCGATCAGACGCAACGCCCCCGCGCCGGTTTGCGGCGGATAGGCGGTGAGATAGTCGATCACCGCGCGCGGATCGGCATCGGCGGGGATCGCCGCCTCGCCCTTTTCCGCCAGAAGCGGCAGGCCGGGCCAATCGGCATGACGTTTCAGGAAATCGCGATATTCCGCAAACGTCCCCCGACCCGCACGCAGATACTGCCAGTCGATGATGTCCCGCCCGATGCCGCGCGCCTCTTCGCGTGCAAGGGACCAATTGCCCTCCGCCCGTGCCGCATTGGCCCGCGACAGCGCATCCGATTCGGGCGACGCCGCGGCGGACATGGCGGAAAAAGCTGCAAATACAAATACGTAAGCCGTCTTCATGGCGGACTTCTGAAACATGATCGGGTCTGGACCTTCGGGATATCTTGTGGGGACTGCTCGGTTTTTCCCAAGGATGAACGCGCGCGCGGGGGACAGCAACACAGATTCTTGTGAACCGCGCCGAAGGCGGCTAGTTTCCGCCGGAACTTTCACGGGCGACTCAGGGCAAAATGCCTTGGGGCCCTTACTGCGAAAAGGAGCGTACGATGTTCAAAGGATCCATTCCTGCACTGGTGACGCCGTTCAAGAACGGCGAGCTGGATGTCGATACGCTCAAACGTCTGGTCGAATGGCATATCGCCGAGGGCTCATCGGGCCTCGTCCCCGTCGGCACCACGGGTGAATCCCCCACGCTCAGCCATGCCGAGCACCAGAAGGTGATCGAGATCGTCGTCGACACCGTCGCCGGTCGTATTCCGGTGATCGCGGGTGCCGGGTCGAACAACACCGCCGAGGGTCTGAACCTGATCCGGCATGCCGCAAAAGTCGGTGCGGACGCCGCCCTCGTGGTGACGCCCTATTACAACAAACCGACGCAGAAAGGCCTGATCGCGCATTTCACCGCAATGCATGCCTCCGCCGACCTGCCGATCGTGATCTACAACATTCCGGGCCGTTCCGTGATCGACATGACCACAGCGACCATGGCGGAGCTTGCGAAACTGCCGCGCATCGTCGGCGTCAAGGATGCCACCGGCGATCTCTCGCGCGTGGCGAAAACCCGTATCGCCTGCGGGCCGGAGTTCTGTCAGCTCTCCGGCGAGGATGCCACGGCGCTTGGGTTCAACGCCCATGGCGGTGTCGGCTGTATCTCCGTGACCGCCAACGTCGCGCCGAAGCTTTGTGCCGAGATGCAGGCCGCGACACAGGCGGGCGATTACGCAACCGCGCTCGAGATCACCGACAAGCTGATGCCGCTGCACCTGGCGATCTTCCTTGAACCCGGTGTATGCGGCGCGAAATACGCGATGTCGCTTCTGGGACTGTGCTCCGACGAGGTACGCCTGCCGCTCACGCCGCTGTCGGATGAGACCAAAGCCGCGATTAAGGCGGCGATGGAACACGCCGGGCTGCTCTGAGCCTCGACACATTCGAATCGGAAAGGGGCCCTTTGCGGCCCCTTTTCGTTACATATGTCGGCTTTCGATCTGGGTGCGTCGCACATGGCGCAGCACTTCCATCAGAAGCGCGGTCATCATGCCGATGTTCAAAAGCCCGTTGGTTGCGGCAAAACCACTGAGAAGGCGCCATTTTTCCGGCAAGAGCAAATCGCCGAACCCCAGCGTCGTGAAGGATTCGAGAGAGAAATACAGCGCCTCCTCGAAATGCACGAACAGCCCGAGGGAACGAAAGGCGATGGCCCAGATCCACACCCCCGCCGTGATCATCCAAAGCACGGCCAGCACAGCGCCGAACAGCACGAGCGCCAATTTCGGACGATGCGGTTCGCGGATCAGCCAAGTGTGCGCCTTTTGCAGTACCAGTTCGAGCATCAGAAACCCCAAGGCGGCCACGAAGACCGACAGGAGAATAAGGCCGCTTCCGACAAGTATTTGGAGAAACATGGGGGCTCCGGTCATATTTCGTCGTGTTTTGCCAGATTTCCCCCTGCCGGACCAGTGGACAGATCGCCGCCGAACGCCTATCTGACGTTCCACTATGGCCAAGAAAAAACAGACCCCGGAAGAAAAGAACTACAAGGTGATCGCCGAGAACCGGCGCGCGCGCTACGACTATGCCATCGAGGATGACATAGAATGCGGCATCGTGCTCACCGGGTCCGAGGTCAAATCGCTGCGCACCGGGCAATCCAACATCGCCGAAAGCTATGCCTCGGTCGACGATGGCGAGCTTTGGCTGACCAACGCCTATATCGCCCCCTATGAGCAGGCGATGTTCCCGCATGAAGAGCGCCGCAAGCGCAAGTTGCTGGTGTCCCGGCGCGAGTTGGCCCGGCTTTGGCAGGCCACCGGGCGTCAGGGCATGACCCTTGTGCCGCTGGTGATGTATTTCAATCATCGCGGCAAGGTGAAGATCAAACTCGGCATCGCCAAGGGCAAGAAGAACGTCGACAAGCGCGAAACCGAAGCGAAACGCGACTGGGGCCGTCAGAAGCAACGGCTTTTGCGCCACGGCGACTGAGCGGTTTTTACGCCCGCACGGCATTTTGTGTCCCGGCAAACCGCCTGTGCTCATTGCATCGCTTGCACCCGTAAGCCGGTAACGCTAAGGCAGGAACGACTGTCTTCAGGACCGAAAGAGGTCACATGCCCGAGAGCGATCCGAAAACACTGGTGTCCACCGCCTGGCTTGCCGAAAACCTCAAGGCGCCGGAGTTGCGGCTCATCGACGCCAGTTGGTACATGCCCGCAGACAACCGCGATTGCCGCGCCGAATACGAGCGCGAACACATTCCCGGTGCGCGGTTTGTCGACATCGACGAGGTGGCCGATCTGCGGTCGAGCCTGCCGCATATGTTGCCGCCGGTGGAGAAATTCATGTCCCGCATGCGCGCGCTCGGCATCGGCGACGGGCATCAGGTTGTGGTCTATGACACCTCCGGCATCTTTTCAGCGCCACGCGTCTGGTGGATGTTCAAATATTTCGGCCAGGACAATGTTGCCGTTCTGGACGGCGGTCTGCCGAAATGGAAATCCGAAGGCCGTCCGGTCACCGACATCCCGCCCGTGATCCGCGACCGCCACATGGTGGTCGAGGAACGCCCCGAGCTTGTGCGCGATGTGACCCAGGTGGCCGCCTCTTCCAAACTCGGCGATTACGTCATTATCGACGCGCGTTCGTCCCGCCGGTTCAAGGGCGAAGAGCCAGAACCGCGCCCCGGCCTTGCCTCCGGCCATATCCCGAATTCCCGCAACGTGCCGTTTCCGGAGGTTCTGAACCCCGATGGCACATTGAAATCCAATGAGGCGCTGCGCCGTATTTTCGAAAACGCGGGCGTCGATCTGAACAAACCGGCGATCACCACCTGCGGGTCGGGGGCGAGCGCCGCTATTTTGGGCCTCGCGCTCACCCGTCTCGGCGTGCCTTTCTCGCTCTATGACGGATCCTGGGCGGAATGGGGCATGTATGGCGACCTGAAAGTCGCAACTGGAGACGCGTAATGCTGAGCAACCTGAAGCCGCAACCGGCGGATAAAATCCTTCAACTGATGCAGTTCTACCGCGAAGATCCGCGCGAGACCAAGATCGACCTTGGCGTCGGCGTCTACAAGGACGCGACCGGCCACACGCCCATCATGCGCGCGATCAAGGCGGCTGAGAAACAGCTCTGGGACGAGGAAACCACTAAGAGCTACACCGCGCTCTCCGGCGATCCGGCCTTTGGCGCGGCGATGAAAGCCATGGTTCTTGGCGACAGCGTGGATCACGCCCGCGTTGGCGCAATCGCGACCCCCGGCGGCACCGGTGCGGTGCGTCAGGCGCTTGAGCTCGCCAAGCTCGTCGATCCGGAGACCACCGTCTGGACCTCGAACCCGACCTGGCCGAACCATGTGTCGATCATCAAGTTCATGAAGCTGAACCACGCCGAATACGCCTATTTCGACGAGGCCTCCTGCACCGTCGATTTCGATGCGATGATGGACAGCCTCAAGGCGCTGAAAGCGGGCGATGTGGTGTTGCTGCATGGCTGCTGTCACAACCCGACGGGCGCGAACCTGACGCTCGAACAATACGGTCTGGTGGCCGATCTGATCGCCGAGAAAGGCGCAACCGCGCTTGTGGACATCGCCTATCAGGGCTTTGGCGACGGGCTTGAGGAGGACGCGGCGGCGACCCGTCTTCTGGCCTCCAAACTGCCGGAACTTCTGGTGGCGTCTTCCTGTTCGAAAAACTTCGGCATCTACCGCGAGCGCACCGGCTGCCTGATGGCGATCTCCGAGACAGCCGAGCAGACCCCGGTGACCCAAGGGACGCTCAACTACCTGAACCGTCAGAACTATTCCTTCCCGCCGGATCACGGCGCGCGTCTGGTGTCGATGATCCTCACCGACGAAGCGCTCAAGGCCGACTGGATGGCAGAACTCGAAGAAGTCCGCCTCGGGATGCTGGGGCTGCGCCAACAGCTCGCCGACGAGCTGAAACGCCTGACCAACAGCGACCGGTTCGATTTCATCGCCCGTCACCGCGGCATGTTCTCCCGCATCGGCGCTTCCCCGGAAGAGGTTCTCAAAATGCGCGAAGACTTCGGCATCTACATGGTCGGCGATTCGCGGATGAACATCGCGGGCCTCAATGCCGAGACCGTGCCGCTTCTGGCCGCTGCGATCGCCAAGACCTGCAAATAAGCATAAGCACATGCAAAAATTTACGGTCAAAAGCGCGCTTCGGCGCGCTTTTTTCATATCTTCCATGCTAAATTGAATGTGTCGCATCGCGTCACGATAAGATGACTTTTAAATGCAACTTATTCGCATATGTCTGGATACCGGACAGAACCACCAAAAGGAAACGCTATGAAAACCGAAACCGTAGATGGGCTGACCTTCGAGACCTGGACCGTGGACGAGGTCGCCAAGGCTTTCGACGCCAACGAGATTGCCGTGATCGACGTGCGCACGCCGCAGGAATATGCCTTCGAACATATCGAAGGCGCGCTGCTGATGCCGCTGTCCTTCTTCTCCGCCGAGAAATTGCCGTCACAGGAAGGCAAACGCATCATCTTCCATTGCGGCTCCGGCGTCCGCTCCGGCAAGGTCGCCATGGCCTGTGCAGCCGCTGGCATCAGCCCGGTCGGCCACATGGAAGGCGGCTTCGGCGCCTGGAAAGCGGCGGGCAAGGCCTACACCGGCACCGACATGGCAACCGGCGCGCCGAAAAAGGTCCAGGCCCAGTAAGAACCTCCCCCCTGTCATTCAGACGAGCGCTCTCCGGGGCGCTCGTTTTCGTTTAACCGGGAAAAACCTCCGCCATGGCCCGGTCGAACTCTGCCCAGGAAATCGTCGCCTTGTTGCCTGCGTAGCCATGGTAATGCGACTTGCCCGACGTGGTCGGCAACCCGGCCCAGATCCGCGCCAGATTGTTCATGAAGCGCTGCCGGGTGATCTCGCCCGCGCGCAGTTCGTAAATCCCGGCATCGGCCAGCAGGATGTCCGCCAGACGGTCCTGCACGGCAGAGGTAAAGATCACCTCCGGCCCGAGATCCAGTTCGGTGACCAGTGACGCCAGTGTCGAAGGAATGAACTGGTAGTAACCGATGGCATGAGGCTGGCCGGGCGTGGCGTCGATCCAGGCGAAAATCTCACCCAGCGTCATTTGCGTCGGTTTCTTCGCAGGCCTGCGCGTCGCCCCGTGCTGCACCGCATCGTAGCCGTCACGTGGACTTTCCGCCCGTCCGATCAAGGCACGGATGCGCAGAATATCCGCAGACGCATGCATGACACCGCGAATGCGCGCACGGTCATCCGGGCGCGGCGGCAGAGGCTCGAAGAAACTGCCCTCCGCCCGTCCGGCAAACAGACTCGGCCCAAAACTCTCCGCGCCGTTCAAAGGCGTGGACAGCGGCTGCGGCAGGCTGGCGACAAGAGGCTGGCGCTCGAGATCCCAGGCCTGCCCGCTGGGCCGCAACAGGGACACCGGCTCGGCCAGCAACGTATGCGGCCAGAGCAGAATGATCACCAGCAGAACGCACGTTTTGCGCGACATCGGGTCCTCGACGTTTTGAAAGGGTCGACGACCGGTCTAGGTCAGCTTGGTTGAGAAATCGTTAGGACCAAACTCCGGGCCTGAAAGAGGAGACATGAAAAAGCCCGGGCGCTTGTGACGCCCGGGCCTGTTTTTCAGACTGAGGAAGGGATCAGCCTTTGTAGAACTCCGGATAGGCTTCCATGCCAAGCTCGCCTTTGTCGAGACCCATGATCTCTTCTTCTTCGGAGACGCGGATGCCCATGACCATTTTCAGGATGAACCAGACGATGGCGGACACCACGAAGGTGAAGACACCGACGATCGCGATGGAGATCAACTGACCGCCAAGGGTGGCATCGGGGTTGGTGAAGACCACGGCGATGGTGCCGTAGATACCGCAGAAGAGGTGGACCGGAATGGCGCCGACGACATCGTCGATTTTCAGCTTGTCGAGCAGCGGCACGGCGAAGACCACGATGATACCGCCCACGGCACCGATCAGGGTAGCTGCACCCAGGGTCGGGGTCAGCGGTTCGGCGGTGATGGACACGAGACCGGCCAGCGAGCCGTTGAGCACCATGGTGAGGTCGACCTTGCCGTAGACAAGCTGGGTCACGATCAGAGCGGCAATCGCACCACCGGCAGCCGCGGTGTTGGTGTTCGCGAAGATGCGGGAGATGTCAGCCACGTTGCCAGCAGTGTCCATGTAGAGTTGGGAACCGCCGTTGAAACCGAACCAGCCGAGCCACAGGATGAACGTACCGAGCGTTGCGAGCGGCAGGTTGGAACCCGGGAAAGCGGTGACTTTGCCGTCTTTGTACTTGCCGATACGCGGACCGAGGATGAGGGCACCGGCCAGAGCGGCCCAGCCACCCACGGAGTGCACGACGGTGGAGCCAGCGAAATCGAGGAAGCCGTAGTTCGCATCGAGGAAACCGCCGCCCCATTTCCAGGAGGCCTGGATCGGGTAGATGAAGCCGGTGAGAACCACGGTGAAGACCAGGAACGGCCACAGTTTGATGCGCTCGGCCAGGGTACCGGACACGATGGACGCGGTGGTGGCACAGAACATCAGCTGGAAGAAGAAGTCGGAACCGACGGAGGCATAGGTCAGGTCGGTGTCGGGGGAACCGCCCACCGGCTCAAGCACGGTCATCGAGAAGGCGCCGAGCACGTTGGTTATGGACCAGGCATCGCCAGGGTACATCAGGTTGTAACCGATGATGTAGTACATCACGGCAGCGATCGCGAAGAGCGCGATGTTCTTGGTCAGCTGCATCGCCACGTTCTTGGAACGCACGAGCCCGGCTTCGAGCATGGAGAAGCCCGCGCCCATCCACATCACCAGGAAACCGGTGACGAGGAACATGAAAGTGGTGAAGATATAGCCGATTTCTTCGTTCGGCGGCGTCATGTCGGCCGCCATTTCGGCCTCTTGCGCAAACCCCATGGCCGGCAGCGCGACGAGCGCGGCGGCAAGGGGAAGATATTTGGTGAGTTTCATCTGTCTCAAGTCCCTTTCGTTTCGGGTAAGCGCGATTAGATCGCGTCGTCGTTGGTCTCGCCGGTACGGACGCGGGTCGCGCCTTCCACGTCGAGGACAAAAATCTTGCCGTCGCCGATCTTGTCGGTCTTGGCGGTGGTTGCGATGGTCTCCACCACCTGATCGGCCATGGCGTCGGCCACGACGATTTCGAGCTTCACCTTCGGCACGAAGTTCACGGCATATTCTGCGCCGCGATAAATCTCGGTGTGACCGGACTGCGAGCCAAAGCCCTTGATCTCCGTCACCATCATGCCGCGCACACCGATACCGGTGAGTGCTTCGCGGACTTCTTCAAGCTTGAACGGCTTGATTGCAGCAATAATGAGTTTCACGTTTTTCCCCTTCCGTTTGAGCGGGCGGCGTCCGAAAGACAGCCACGGGGTCAGCAAAACGGTGTTCAGAGTTGCTTCACAAGGAATCCGCGCAGGAATCCTGTGTCATTTTCAGGAGCTCCTGCTCAAAGATTATACATTTTGTGCGCGCAGATTAAAAAATGGGCGCAAAATAAAGAGGCAAAGGCGACTCATTTCGTCTTAACTTTCCCCTCAACATCCAGAGGCCAAGTCTTTACACTCACCGCAACCAAGAACGGATCGAGATCGAGCAAGAGACATGACCGGACCAAACCGGGGAAAGCCCAGGCTGGTGGCGGATAGACGCTATCCCGCGACCCAGAAGGCCCAGAAAAAACAGACAAAGCCCAAGGGACCGCAAAAGCCCAGGGCACCGAAAAAACCGCGCGCCAACCGCACGCGCAAGCGGTCGTCCAATATCTTCCTGCGCCTTATCGGCGGCCTCTGGCGGCTGATCTGGATCACCCTCACGCGGGCCGGAATCGCGCTTGCCGTGATCATCGGCATCGCGGTGTTCTACCTTTACTCGAGCCTGCCCCCCTATGACTCGCTTCTGGACGGGCGGGCGCGCGGCTCGGTCACCCTCCTGGATCGCGACGGATCGGTCTTTGCCTGGCGTGGCGAACAATTCGGCGGGCAAATCACCGCCGACACCGTGTCGCCCTATCTGAAAGAGGCGATCGTCGCCACGGAAGACAAACGCTTCTATCGCCATTTCGGCGTCAGCCCGCGCGGCATCGCCTCCGCCATCCGCATCAACCTCTCTGAGGGGCGCGGGCCACTGTCCGGGCACGGGGGATCGACCCTGACCCAGCAGACCGCGAAGCTTCTCTGTCTCGGCGTGCCCTACGATCCGAAGAAGTGGAAGACCCAAACCGAATACGAGGACGACTGCCGGGAAACCACGATTGCGCGCAAGCTCAAGGAAATGGTCTTCGCCATGGCGATGGAGGCGCGCTATTCCAAGAACGAGATCCTGTCGATCTACATGAACCGCGCCTATCTCGGCGCCGGCGCGAACGGCTTCGAAGCCGCCGCCCAGCGCTATTTCGGCAAATCCGCCGCCGAGGTGAACATCTCCGAGGCCGCCATGCTCGCGGGTCTGTTGCAGGCCCCCACGCGTTATGCCCCGACGAACAACCTGCAACGCTCGCAGGAACGGGCGGGGATCGTGCTCCTGCTGATGAACCAGCAGGGCTACATCACGGACGAGGAACGTGCCTATGCCAAGGCCCATCCCGCCGAACTGTCTGAAACGGCGGAAAAACGCGCGGGCGGCTATTTCGCCGATTGGGTGATGGGCGCGGGGCCGGATTTTCTCACCCGCGACACGACCGAGGACGTGGTGATTGAAACCACCTTCGACCAACGCATTCAGGCCGCGGCCGAAGAGGCGCTGATCTGGATTTTCGAGAACAAGGTCCGCGAAGGATCGGAGGCACAGGCCGCCATCGTGGTGATGTCCGCCGACGGCGCGGTCCGCGCCATGGTGGGCGGGCGCAAGCTCAAGGTTTCGGGCGCCTTCAACCGGGCGACACAGGCGAAACGCCAGCCCGGCTCCTCGTTCAAACCCTTCGTCTACGCCACGGCGCTCGACATGGGCTGGTCCTATGACGATGTGGTGGTGGACGAACCGATCACGCTCAACATCCCCGGCTCCGGCCCCTGGTCGCCGCAGAACTACGACCGCAAGTTCCACGGCGCCGTCACCCTGACCGACGCGCTCAAGCACAGCTACAACATCCCGGCAGTGGAACTGGCGATGGATGCGGGGCTTGAGAACGTGCGGACCGTGGCGTCGAGCTTCGGGATCGAAAGCGATCTGGCGCAAGGCCCGGCTCTGGCGCTCGGCGTGTCGGAAACCACACTGCTGGAGATGACCGGGGCCTATGCCGGGATCCTGAACGGCGGTTCTTCCGTGGCGCCCTACGGTCTCAAATCCCTGCGTCTCAAGGGCGACAACACGCCGCTGATGGGGCAGGAAGGCGGGCTTGGCGAGCGGGTCATCACCCCGGACAGTGCCCAGCAACTCATCTACATGATGTATAACGGGGTTCAATCCGGCACCGGTGCGCGGGCACAAATTCCGGGCTATGAGGTCGCGGGCAAAACCGGCACGACGCAGGCCGCGCGCGATGCCTGGTTCATGGGCTTTACCGCCGATTACGTCGCGGGCGTCTGGATGGGATACGACGACAACTCGCCCTTGACCGGGGTAACCGGTGGCGGGCTCCCCGCCGAAATCTGGCAGCGGACTATGGCGCAGGTGCAAAGCGGCCTTGAGCCCAAACCTCTGCCGATGATCCGCCCCGCCGCCCCTCCCACGGTGCAGCGTGCGCAACCCTCGGGCAACGGCCAGCGTGGCAACGACAAGGCCGACAATGTGCTGCTCGATCTTCTGGGGGCGATTTTCGGCAACGGCAACTGACAAAAAAACGCGCCTTCCGGGGCGCGTTTTTCCATTCACTCTTTCGGGGGCGATCAGGCCAGCGATGCCGTCAGCTTGTCGATCGACCCACCGGCCTTGTCGAGCATCGCCCCGATCTCGGCGCGTTCGGATTTCAGAAGCGAAATCCCCTCGATCTGAAGGTCGATGAACTTGCCCGCCTTGTCATGCACGATGAACGAGATGTCGAAGGGGGCTTCGCCCTGCAGGATCGCGGTGCAGCGCACATCGTAGATCGAGTTGATCTTCTGGCTGCTGTTGACCTGGATCTTGCCACCGATGAATTCGCGGAAACGCGAACCGTATTTGCGCGCAATATAGGTCTGGAACGCCTTGGTGAAGGCGCTCATCTGCGCCCCCGAGGCAGAGCGGGCGGGCGGGCCGAGCACCGAGCGGGCGATGTTGGGCATGTCGGCATAACGCACCAGCACCTTCTCGAACTCGACATACATCGCCGCTTCGGACCTGCCCGAATTGATGATGGTATTGATGTCCGCCACCGCCTTGCCGATCAGCGCCTCCGCCTGAGACGTGGAAAAGGCCAGCGCCGCGCGGGGCAGCACCAGAGCTGCGCCGAGAGCGCCGAGAGTCATGCGGCGGGTGAACCCGAAGTCACTCATAGAAGTCCTCATAAATATCATAGGTCGCGGCCTGATCCGCCCCCTCTTCGCCCGCGACGATCGGTGTGCCGAGCTCATAGCGGCGATTGTCGAGATAGGTCAGGCGCATCTGCGTATAGCTGTCGGCGCTGTCATACATCAGCGATTCATACAGGTCCGAGTAACGATAACGTGTGTCGGCCAGATCGGCGACTTTCAGCCCCGTCTTGTAGCTCGCCTCCGGGTTGCCCAGAAGGTTGCCCACCGGATCCAGCGCGATATCGACGATCAGGCCGAACGCATCGCGCTCCGTCGACGGCCCGTAGACCGGCAGCACGACATAGGCCCCTTCGCCCACACCCCAAGTGTAAAGCGTCTCGCCGAAATCGGAATCGCGTTCCTCAAGCCCCATCCCCGTCGCCGGATCGAACAGCCCGCCGATCCCCACGGTCGCGTTGACCGCGAAGCGCGCGGTGTTGTGCAGCGCATCCCCCAGTCGCAATTGCAGCACGTCGTTCACCACGGTGCCCGGAATGCCCAGCGTGTCGGAGACATTCGACAGCCCCTTGCGCAGCGGATCGGGCACCACCGTACCATAGGCGGTCGACACAGGTTTGATCACGCTGCGGTCGAGCGCCACGTTGGTCTCGTGCCAACTGCGGTTCACCTCCTCGTAGGGATCGTTGATCCCGCCCCCTTGCGGCGCGGCGGTACATCCCACCAGCACTCCGAGGGAAAGGACCGCGATCAGCGGCAGGAACCGGGTTTGGAAAACTCGCATCATGGCAGACTTTCGGTTCAGAACGTAACAAGACATTCGCGTCGTGGGTATATGCCCAGATAGTATGACACGAATGAAAGCCCAATATTAACCCTCCGGGTGTTATGAGTCTGTGACATAGTTTCAACAAAGCGTGCACGGTTGCGCAGCCCTCCTGTCAAACCCCGCACATATCGCGAAAACCGGATAAGACAGCCACATGAGTGAACAAAACCGCATCGGACGAGGGGAGTTGATCGACGCCCGCGGAGAATCGCGTGGCCTGTTCTGGGCGGCGGGGCTGTTTTCCGTCTGCATCAACCTTCTGATGCTCACCGGTCCGCTTTTCATGTTGCAGGTCTACGACCGGGTGCTCGGCTCCGGATCCGAGGCCACCCTGCTCGCGCTGTTCTCGATCGTCGGTTTTCTCTACCTGATGATGGGCCTGCTCGACGGCACCCGTGCGCGGCTTCTGTCACGGATCGGGGCACGGTTTCAGAGCGCGCTCGAAGATCGGGTGTTCCACGCCGCTCTGGGTCATGCCGCGCTGACCCCGCGCGAGGCAGGCAAGAGCCGCGCCATGGATCAGCTCTCCGCCCTGCGCCGGTTCTTTGGTTCCACGGCCTTTGCCGCGCTTTACGATCTGCCGTTCACCCCGATCTTTCTTCTGGGGATTTCTCTGTTTCATCCCTATCTCGGACTTCTGGCCACGGGAGGAGGTGCGGTTCTGGTCGCCGTTGCCCTCTGGCATCGCAGCCTCGCCAGACCCGCACAGGACGCGATGATCCGCGCCGAAGCCGAAGCCAGCCAGACCGCCAGAAGCATGGGGGCATCCGCCGAGGCGCTCACCGCCCTTGGCATGCGCGAGGCCGCCTATCGGCGCTGGCTCAGGATGCGCGACACGGCCCTTGAAAAGACGGTCATCAGCGAGGACACGACCCACGGTTTCGCCGCCGCCTCCCGCACGCTGCGCCTGTTCCTGCAATCCGCCATACTGGCCATGGGGGCCTGGCTGGTGCTCGAACGTCAGGTCACACCGGGCGCAATGATCGCCAGCTCCATTCTGCTGGGCCGGGCGCTGCAACCCGTCGATCTGCTGATCGGGCAATGGGCCATCGTGCAACAGGCACAGCGGGGCTGGTCCGATCTCGCCGAGCTTCTGGGCAAAACGCCCCAAGCGAAGCCGCGCACCGAACTACCGCGACCTCATGCACAGCTAACGGTGCATCAGCTCTTCGTCATGCCCCCGGGCCAGCACCAAGCCGCGCTCCGGATGATCGGTTTCGATCTCGCCCCCGGCGAAGCGCTTGGCGTCATCGGCCCCTCGGGTGCCGGCAAGTCGACATTGGCGCGCGCCCTGACCGGGGTCTGGCAACCGGCCAGCGGCTCGATCCGGCTCGATGGCGCGACGCTGTCGCATTATGCCCCCGAAGCGCTCGGCAATTACATCGGCTACCTGCCGCAACAGGTGCAGCTTTTCGACGGCACCATCGCCGAGAACATCGCCAAACTGTCGTTGAGCCCCAATGCCGAGGCCGTCGTCGCTGCCGCGAAAAAAGCCGATGCGCATGATTTGATCCTGTCGCTGCCCGAGGGGTACGACACGCTGGTCGCTTCGGCGGGTGGGCTTTTGTCCGGCGGACAGATGCAGCGCATCGGCCTGGCCCGCGCGTTTTACGGCGATCCGGTGATCGTCATTCTCGATGAGCCGAACGCCAATCTCGACAACAATGGCTCGCTGGCTCTGAATGCCGCGATCCGTCGCCACAAACAGCAGGGCGGTGCCCTTCTGATCATGGCGCACCGGCCTTCGGCAATTCAGGAATGCGAAAAGCTCCTCGTGCTGGATGGCGGCATGCGCCGTGCCTTCGGCCCGCGCGATCAGGTGCTGTCCGACATGGTGAAGAATTCCACCGAGATTCAGAAAGCCCGCACAGAGGCCGGGCCCCGAAGCGGCCCGACCTCCGGCATGGGGGGCGTGCAATGACCCCGTCCACGGCCTGGCCCGCTCGCCGCATCGTGCTCTTCGGCCTGTTCTGTGTCACGCTCTTGCTCGGCGGCTTTGGCGGCTGGACGGTTTTCGCCCGGATCGACGGGGCCGTCGTCGCTTCGGGTCAGGTGCAGGTCGAACAGAATCGACAAGCCGTGGCGCATCGCGACGGCGGGGAGGTGGCCGCCGTACATGTCTCCGAAGGGGACCCTGTGACCATGGGAGCGCTTCTGATCTCGCTGTCACCGGACGAATATCTCAGCGACCTAGCCCTGATCGAAACCCAGCTTTTCGAATATATCGCCCGCGCCGCGAGGCTTGAGGCCGAACGAGACGGGGCGGATACGCTGACCCTCGCACCGGAACTCGTGGCACGTATGGCGGAGGACCCGCAGGTGGCCCGTTCGGTGACCGGTCAGCGCGATCTGTTCACCGCACGGCGCGAGACCGCCCGCGCGGAAATCGACCAGCTCGGCAAACAACGCAGCCAGATCGAAGTGCAGATCGGCGGGCTTGGCCGCCAGAAAGCCGCCCTCTCCGAACAGCTTGACTTGCTCGAAGAAGACCTTGCCGCGCAAAATGCCCTGCTCGACCGCGGGCTGACCCAGCAAAGCCGGGTGATCGGGTTGCGCCGGGATGCGGTGAGCCTCGCCGCCGAAATCGGCCGCATCGACACGTCCGAGGCACAGGCACAGGTGCAGATCACCGAAATCGAGTTGCAAATCCTCAAGGCGGCCAGCGACCGGCGCGAAAGCGCCATCACCGAGCTGCGCGACATTCAGGCCGAGATCGGCAGCCTGCGCGAGCAACGCAGCGCGCTTGAAGTGCGGCTCGCCCGGCTCGACATCCGCGCCCCGGTGGCGGGCGTGGTCTATGGCCTGACGGTCTTCGGCCCCGGCGCCGTGGTACAACCCGCACAGCCCGTGCTGTTCATCGTGCCACAGGATCGTCCACTGATCATCACCGCCAGCATCAGCCCGACCCATGTCGATCAGGTCTACCCCGGACAACCGGTGCGGCTGCGCTTTACCTCCTTCGACCGCCGCGCGACGCCCGAGCTCGAAGGTCAGGTCATGCGCATCTCGCCGGACGCCTTCACCGACGAGGCCACGGGCGCGCGGTATTACCGTGCCGACATCCATATCCCCGAGGACCAGCGCGCCCGCTTGCCCGCAGGCTCCGTGCTCATTCCCGGCATGCCGGTCGAGGCCTATATGGCGACCGGAGAACGCTCGCCCATCGCCTATCTGACGAAACCGCTCACCGATTATTTCACCCGCGCCTTCCGCGAAGACTGAGGGTGTATTAAGACCACTTCAGACGACTCAGAACAAGGACTGACCATGGACCTCTCCGCCAAGCTTTCCGACCTCGGCCTCACCCTGCCCGATGCCCCGGCGCCCGCCGCCAATTACGTGCCCTTCGTGCAGAACGGCCAGCAGCTTTTCATCTCCGGTCAGATTTCCTCCGGCCCCGCCGGGCTGATCTGCGGCAAGCTCGGTGCGGATCTCGACACCGAAGCCGGGGCCAAGGCCGCCGAGCGCTGTGCTCTGGCGCTTCTGGCGCAGGCCAATGCCGCCGTCGGCGGGGATTTCTCCAAGGTGAAGCGGCTGGTGAAGCTGGTGGGCTTCGTCAATTCGACGCCCGAGTTCACCGAACAGCCGAAAGTGATCAACGGCGCTTCCGATCTCATGGTCGCCGTCATGGGTAAGGCCGGGCGTCATGCCCGCTCCGCCGTCTCCGCCGCCAGCCTGCCGCTGGGTGTCGCGGTCGAGATCGAAGCGATTTTCGAGCTGGTCTGATGCCCACTCTCGATCCTGCCTTTTTCAAGGCCCCGATTGCCCACCGCGCTCTGCACGATGGCAATCGAACCCGTGCCGAGAACAACATGAAAGCCATCGAATCCGCCATCGCCGGCGGATTCGGCATCGAGATTGACTTGCAGCTTTCCTCTGACGGGGAGGCGATGGTGTTTCACGATTACAGCCTGCACCGGCTGACCGAGGGCTCCGGACCCTTCGCGCAACGCAATGTCACCGAACTTACGGAGCTGCGGTTCAAAACCGGCGAGGTCGGAGTTCCGACGCTGGAACAGGTGCTCGATGCCGTGGCCGGGCAAGTCCCGCTTTTGATCGAGATAAAGGACCAGGACGGCGCCATGGGGCCCAAAGTGGGCCTTCTTGAGGAGGCTGCCGCGCGGGCACTTGCGGGCTATCAGGGGCCGGTGGCGCTGATGTCCTTCAACCCGTATTCGGTGGCCAAACTGGCCGAGCTCTGCCCGGAGATCCCGCGAGGCCTGACCACCAGCGCCTGGTCCGGGAACGGAGACAAGATGGTTCCGGAAAGCCGCCGTGCGGAACTCCGGGAGATTCCGGATTACCACCGGGTGGATGCCTGCTTCATTTCGCACCAATGGGACGACCTGTCTTCGCCGCGCGTGGCCGAGTTGAAATCGACGGGTGCGCATATTCTGTGCTGGACGATCAAAAGCCCGGAGGCCGAAGTACAGGCACGCCAGATTGCGGAAAATATCACCTTCGAGGGATACCTCCCGACTTGACGCCCGGAGCCTGCGTGCCAGTTTTTAAACGAATGTGGCGCGCGGGACTTCCATGACGGATCAGATCGAAATCAGCCTGATGAGCAGCCTCGACGCGATTGCGTCGAAGGACTGGGATGCCTGTGCCGCCCCCGGCGACGGACGGCCCGAGGACCCGTTTGTCACGTATCGGTTCCTGATGGCGCTTGAACGCTCCGCCTCGGTCGGTCCCGGCACCGGCTGGCAACCGAGCTACCTTGTGGCGCGGGCCGAGGAACGGGTGATCGCCGTCGCACCGATGTATGCCAAAAGCCACAGCCAGGGCGAATATGTGTTCGATCACAACTGGGCCCATGCCTACGAGCGCGCTGGCGGGCGGTATTACCCGAAACTCCAGATCGCCGTGCCTTTCACGCCGGTCACAGGACGTCGGCTGTTGACCCGCCCGGGGTTCGAGGACATCGGTCAAGCGGCACTGGTTCAGGGCGCGGTCGAGGTGGCGGATCAGAACCGGCTCAGCTCCCTGCATCTGACGTTTTGCACCGGAGAGGAGGTCGCCGCGGGCAAGGCCATGGGTTTGCTACATCGCACCGGGCAGCAGTTTCATTGGGACAACGCCGACTATACCACGTTCGACGATTTTCTCGCCGCGCTTTCGTCGCGCAAGCGCAAGAACATCCGCAAGGAACGCGCGCAGGCGCAGGGATTTGGCGGCGAGATCATTCAGCTCACCGGCGACGACATCAAACCCGAACATTGGGATGCGTTCTGGACATTTTACCAAGACACAGGCGGGCGCAAATGGGGCACACCCTACCTGACGCGCGCCTTTTTCTATGAGCTGCATGAGACCATGAGCGACGACGTTTTGCTGGTTCTGGCGCTCCGCGACGGGCACCCTGTTGCGGGCGCTTTGAATTTCATCGGGCGCGACCGGCTCTTCGGGCGCTATTGGGGCTGTACCGAATATCACCCAAGCCTGCATTTCGAACTCTGCTATTATCAGGCCATCGACTATGCCATCGCCCAAGGCTTGAGCCGCGTCGAAGCAGGCGCGCAGGGCGAACACAAACTGGCGCGCGGCTATCTGCCCAACACGACGCATTCGCTGCACTGGATGCGCGATCCCGGGTTTGCTCGCGCCGTGGGCGAATATCTCGAAGCCGAACGCACCGCCGTGGCCGAGGAGGTCGAGGTTTTGACCGCCTACGGCCCGTTCAAATCCACCGCCGAGGAGGACGACCATGACTGAGCTTTTAAAAGGCACCGCCCGCGACAAGGCCCTTGCGCCGCTCGTTGCACAGGGTTGGACAGAGAATTCCCACGGAACCGCGATTGAAAAGCGTTTTGTATTCCGGAACTTCGTCGAGGCCTTCGCGTTCATGACACGGGTTGCGCTGCTCGCCGAGAAACGCGATCACCACCCGGATTGGCGCAATGTGTACCGCACGGTCGAGGTGACGCTTTCGACCCATGACGCGGGCGGATTGACCGTGAAAGACATCGAATTGGCACAGAAAATGAACGAGGCAGCCGCATATGTTTGAACAGATCCTGAACCACGAGATTTACAACGGGCACACCGTGGGCGACTACCTGTCGCTCGAATTCCTCGCGGGGATCGCCGGTTCCATCCTCGGCGCCTTGCTGCTTCTGGTCGCCGGGATGATGATTTCCGGCTGGATCGGACGGCGGATTCGCGCCATCGGGCTCAGATATCAAAGCCTCGACGACACGCTGTTCAATTTCCTCGCCAATATCGCACGCTATGCGGTTCTGGCCTTCACCGTCCTGATCATCCTCAACACCTTCGGCATCCAAACCACTTCCATCGTCGCCGTCATCGGTGCCGCCGGCCTCGCCATCGGTCTGGCACTTCAGGGCACGCTGTCGAATATTGCCGCCGGGGTGATGATCATCCTGTTCCGACCCTTCAAGATCGGCGATTTCGTCGAGGTTGCGGGCAAGTCCGGGACCGTAAAGGACATTTCACTGAACTACACCGAGCTTGCCGATCTCTCCAACGTGCAGGTGATCGTGCCGAATTCGCAGGTCTGGGGCAATATCATCACCAATTACTCCACCAACCAGACCCGGCGCGCGGAATGGACCTTTGGCGTGGGCTATGGCGCCAATCTCAAGACCGCCGAAGAGGTGATCCGCAAGACCATCATGTCCGACCCCCGCTCCCTCAGCGATCCGGAGCCCTTTATCCAGGTCAACAATCTCGGCGATTTCTCGGTCGATTTCCTCGTCCGGGTCTGGGTCAAATCCGCCGATTTCTTCCCGTATCAGGCCGACATGAAGCGCAAGGTCAAAGAAGCGCTGGACGAGGCCGGGGTGGACATTCCCTTCCCGACGCGAACGCTGATCAACACCGCTGCGGCCGCCGAATGACGAAAACGCCCGGGGTATCCCCCCGGGCGTTCATCTGTCAGAGTTTTTCCAGAAGCGACTCGCCTGCGGAAATCGTGCATTCACCCGGGCTGGCCTCGACCTCCAGAACTTTCACAACCCCGTCTTCGGCATAAAGCGCAAAGCGTTTCGAGCGGTTGATCAGCCCGGCAGGCGGCGCGGTGAAATCGAGGCCCAGCGCCTTGATGAACCCGGCCTCCGCATCGCCCAGCATGGTGATCCCGGCCACATCCGCGCCGGTGTCCTTGGCCCAGGCGCCCATCACGAACGGATCGTTGACGGAGACACAAATCACTTCATCCACACCCTTATCTTTGAACTGCGGCATGGTGCGAATGAAGCTCGGCACATGCGCCGTGGTGCACACGCCCGTATAGGCCCCCGGCAGACCGAAGAGCACAACCTTGCGCCCCTTGAACTTGTCCGCAAGCTCCACGGCCGCGGGTCCCTCCGCCGTCATTTCGAGCACGCTGCCGCCGGGCAGGCTGTCTCCAACCGAAATCGTCATCTTTGTGATCCTCTGTGCGTTGTCATTCTGTCTTTCGACGATATAGGGTCGGGGCGTTTCGCGACCAGAGGAAAGATCATGAGCCACTTCATCGTTATCGGAGCCGGGCAGGCAGGCCAGAGCATCGTCACCACCCTGCGCGGGCAAGGTTTCGAAGGCGAGATCATCCTGATCGGCGAAGAGCCCGTGCCGCCCTATCAGCGTCCTCCGCTGTCGAAGGCCTATCTCTTAGGCGAGATGGAATTGGATCGGCTGTTCCTCCGGCCCGAGAGCTATTACGCGGATGAGAACATCACGCTGCGGATGGGCACCAAAGTGACCGGCATTGATCCTGTGGCCAAGACAGTGTCCCTCGGCGACGAGGTTCTGTCCTACGACAAGCTCGCTCTGACCACCGGCTCCGCCCCGCGCCTGTTGCCCGCCTCCATCGGCGGCGCTCTCGGCGGGGTCTACACAATGCGCACGCTTGCGGACGCAGATGCGATCGAACCGGAGTTTCGCGAGGGTGCCTCTGTGCTGATCGTCGGCGGAGGGTACATCGGGCTTGAGGCCGCAGCGGTCGCCGCCAAGAAAGGCCTCAAGGTCACACTTGTTGAGATGGCCGACCGGATTTTGCAACGCGTCGCCTCCGTCGAGACCTCCGACTATTTCCGTGCGCTGCATCAGGCCCATGGCGTCGATCTGCGCGAGGGCGTGGGGCTTGTGCGGCTCACCGGCGACACGCGCGTAAAAGCCGCCGAACTCACCGATGGCACCACCCTCGACGTGGATTTCGTCATTGTCGGCGTCGGCATCACCCCCGGCACGGAATTGGCCGAACTCGCCGGACTGACACTTGAGAACGGCATCAAAACCGACCTCTATGGTGCCACTTCGAACCCAGATATTTTCGCGGCGGGGGATTGTGCCTCCTTCCCGCATGACGGCGCGCAGATGCGGCTCGAATCCGTCGGGAACGCGATTGATCAAGGCGCAGTCGTGGCGAAAAACATGCTCGGCCAAGCCGTCACCTATATGCCGAAGCCGTGGTTCTGGTCCGATCAATATGACGTCAAACTGCAGATCGCCGGGCTCTTTAATGGCCATGACCGGGTCGTGATCCGCGAGACTGAGGACACGCATTCGCATTGGTATTACAAGGACGGCCAGTTGATCGCCATCGACGCGATGAACGATCCGCGCGGTTATATGGTCGCCAAGCGCCTGATCGAGAGCGGAAAAACCGCCGATCCCGACAAGGTGGCCGATCCCGCCACCGATCTCAAAGAGCTGATGCGCGGCTGATGCGGATCATTGCCGGAGAATTTCGCGGGCTGGCACTGGCCTCTGTCGGAAAAGGCGACGCGGGCGCGCATCTGCGCCCGACCACGGACCGCGTGCGCGAGAGCCTGTTTTCCGTTTTGACCGCCGGGAAATACGGCGATGCGGTCGAAGATGCACGGGTGCTCGACTTGTTTGCCGGCACTGGAGCGCTGGGGCTGGAGGCCCTGTCGCGCGGGGCGGAGTGTGTCACCTTTGTCGATGACGGGCGCAAGGCGCAGAGCCTGATCACCGAGAACATCGGGAAATGCCGTGCTGAAGCCCGCTGCGATCTGATGCGGATGGATGCCACGCGTCTGCCCATGAACCCGTCTGAACCCTACGATCTGATCTTCCTCGATCCGCCCTATACCAAAGGCTTGGGCGAGGTGGCGATTGCCGCCGCAATTGCCGGGAACTGGCTGACAAAACGTGCGCTTGTGGTCTGGGAAGACAGTGCGGAAATCACACCACCTGATGCGCTTACTCTTCTGGACACGCGCAAATACGGTGACACCAAAATCAACTTTCTGGAGCCGAAATGACACCGAAAGCCGTGATTTTCGATTGTGACGGGGTGATCGTCGATAGTGAGCCGCCGCTTTTGGAGTTCCTGCAAAAGGACTTCGCGCGCTTTGGCCTCGACATCACGCTGCATGACTTGGAGACGAAATATGTCGGCGGCACCATGGCGCTTGTCGGCGAGCGTGCACGCGCCGCAGGGGCCGCCCTGCCCGACGATTGGCAGGTCGAGGTTTACCCCCGCGTCTTCGACATGCTGCGCGCGGGCGTGCCGCTGATCCCCGGCGTTGAGGCCGCTTTCGACGCGCTGGACGCCGCGGGCATTCCCTATGCGGTCGGCTCCAACGGACCGATGGAGAAGATGGACGTGACGCTGGGCGCGCACCCCAAGGTCTTCGCCCGCCTCAAAGGTCGCATTCACTCTGCGCATACTTATGGGACCGCGAAACCCGAACCGGGGCTCTTCCTGATCGCCGCCGAACAGCTTGGCGTCTCCCCCGAAGACTGCGTGGTGATTGACGACAGCCCCTCCGGCTGTATCGCCGCACGTCGTGCCGGGATGCGCTGCTTTGGTTTTGACCCGCATGGCGACGGCGCGCGGCTGATCGAAGAGGGTGCCGAGCACCTCTCCGACATGCATGATCTGCCCGCCCGTCTCGGCCTCTAAGTCTTCATTGCAGTCAAATACTCAAACAAAAAGGCCGCCCAAAGGCGGCCTTTTCTCAAATGATCACAGACATCACTCCGTGGCGATCGTATAAGCCGCGCCCCGCGCGTCGACCCAGGGGGCTGCATCCTGCGCACGCTCCATGGCCGCTTTCACATCCGCCACAAGCTTTTCACCATCGAAGCCCTTCTCATCCATCTCGGCGATCCAGTCGGCCACGACCTCGTCGCCCAAGGCGGTGATCTTGGCGGTTTCTTCTTCGCTCAACACGTTCACCGCATTGTCGCTCGCTTCGATGACTTTCACACCGTCGTCGTCGCCCATGTCATAGGCGATGCCGGACCAGCGCGAGGCCATCAGGCCGGAGTTGCGGTCGATCACCTCTTTCAGATCATCCGGCAGGCTGTCGTATTTCGCCTTGTTCATCGCCCAGAGGAAATAGAGGTTGTAGAACGACCGGTCGCCGGCCACATCGGTTTCCGCATCGGTCAGCTCGTCGAGTTTCAAGGACGGCGACATGGCGAAGGTGATGATACCCCCGTCGAGCACGCCTTTCGACAGCGCCTCGGGGAAGGCCGGGACCGGCAAGCCAACGGGTGTGGCCCCCATTTTTTCGAGCAGAAGCGTCGAAGTACGGGTCGGGGCGCGGAGTTTCAGGCCTTCGAAATCCTCGACCTTGCGGATCGGCTCGCCTTTCTTGTGCACAAGACCCTCACCATGGGTATGGGCCGCCAGAATGTGGATGTCGGAGAAATCGTCCAGAAGGTGCTCCTGGGTGAATTCCCACGCCGCCATGGAAGACAGCTCAGCGGATTTGAGCGAGACAAACGGCAGTTCGATGGCTTCGGTTTCCGGGAAACGCCCCGGCTGATAGCCCGGAATGATCCAGCCACCGTCGATGGCGCCATCACGGATCAGATCGTACTGGTCCGGGGCCTTGCCACCAAGTTGCATCAGCGGGTAGATCTCGACCTTGATGCGACCACCGCTGTCCTTCTCGACCTTGCGGGCCCAAGGCTCCATGAAATAGGTGGCGGAGCCGGCTTTCGGAGAGACGAAATGCTGGAACCGGAGGGTGACCTCCTGTGCGGCCGCCGAAAGCGTCCCCGTGACAGACACAAGAGCTGCAAGGGCTACGGTTTTCAAAAGGGAGTTCATGGGCAAGCCTCCTCGGGCAGTGAATGCGGCCCGGTCGGGCCGCAGCCTTGATGACGTGGCGATTTGCTATGATAGCTGAAATTCGTTCGCAACAGGCAGAGCCCATCTTTTATCTGACCATCCGGTCAGCCAATTGAAATGCAAGTGAAAAAGGAAAAGGCGGGGAAGACCCCGCCCATCCGGAAATAGCTCAGGGAACCGGCGTTTTTCGCCTCAGACCTTGTAGGTCGGATGGAACAGACCGCCCGGCGACACGGTGAAAACCTCGCACCCGGTTGCGGTCACCCCCACGCAATGTTCATATTGCGCCGACAGTTTCTTGTCGCGCGTCACGGCGGTCCAGTCGTCAGAAAGCACCTTGGTTTCAGGGCGCCCGAGATTGACCATCGGCTCGATGGTAAAGATCATGCCCTCTTCAAGAACCGCGCCCATGCCCGGACGACCGTAATGCAGAACATTCGGCGGCGCGTGGAACACCCGCCCCACGCCATGACCACAGAAATCGCGCACCACGGACATGCCCTGATGCTCGACATGATTCTGGATCGCATAACCGATGTCGCCAAAGGTATTGCCCGGCTTGACCGCCTCGATGCCCAGCATGAGACTGTCATAGGTCACCTGGATCAAACGCTCCGCCTGACGGCTCGGCTTGCCCGCGACATACATGCGCGAGCTGTCCCCGAACCAACCGTCCTTGACCACGGTGACGTCGATATTGAGGATATCCCCGTCTTTGAGAACATCGTCCTGACGCCGCTTTTCCGGGTCTTTCGAGATGGTTTCATCGCTGCTTTTCGGGATCGGCGCGCCAGGGATGCCATGGCACACCACATGGTTCACAGAGATGCAGGAGGCGTGTTTGTATCCGTTATAACCGATCGTCGCAGAGGTCGTACCCAGCTCGACCACACGACGATTGATGAAATCGTCCAGCTCCCCCGTGGTCACACCCGGCTTCACCAGTGGCGCAACTTCGTCGAGAATCTGCGCCGTAACCTGACAGGCCGCACGAATACCCGGAAAATCCGCGTCCTCGTAGATGCGAATTCCGTCTTTGGTGATGCGGCCGCGATGCGTCTCGTCCAAGAGTCCAACTCCTTTGTCTGATCCGGCTCATATAAGCCCTTGAAGGCGAAAGGGCCAGTGCCGGAAGGTTAAAGCGCGTGCACAGGGGTTGCGTCGAAAGTCACCGCCTCGGGTGTCGCCCGGATCGGAAAGATCATGACCTCGACCCCCGCCGCCTTTGCCATGCGCTCGGCCTCGGCATAGGTCGGATCAATGTCGGCGGCAGGGGCAAAGCGGGTGCAGTCGTCGCGGGACACCAGATAGAGCATCACGGCGCGGTCGCCCTCGGCCACCCGCGCGGCAAGCTCGCCCAGATGTTTCGCCCCGCGTGCGGTTCTGGCATCGGGAAATTCGGCAAGGCCGGGCTGGCGTGAGAGCGTCACGGATTTCACCTCGACCCAGATGTTCCGCCCGCCTTGGGCCACGAGGAAATCGGCCCGCGAGTTTTCGCCGTATTTCACCTCGGCCCGCACCTCGCCTTCGAGCCCGGGCACCTGCCCTGCCATCAAAGCTTCCTTCACCACACGGTTGGCGATGCCTGTATCGACCACCACCATCGCATCCGGCAACTCCACCAGGCGCAGCCCATATTTGAGTTTCTTCTTCGGATCGTCATTCGGTTCGACCCAAACGCGCATGCCGTCCTCCGCCAGCCCCATCATCGACCCGGGGTTCGGGCAATGCGCCGTGACCTCGCGCCCGTCCGGCAGACGGATGTCCGCGAGGAAGCGTTTGTACCGACGCAAAAGGGTGGCGGGGATCAGGTCCGATTGAAAGCGCATGGTCAGAGGCCTATACCGTTTGGGAAACAGTCTCAAGGAGACCGAGATGACCCGCACCGACAACCCCACCGCCGCCATTTTGATCATCGGGGACGAGATCCTTTCCGGTCGCACCCGGGATGCCAACATGTATCACCTCTCGGGCGAGCTGACGCGGGTGGGGATCGACCTCAAAGAAGCGCGGGTCGTGCCAGACGATGCGCCGATGATCGTCGCCACGGTGCGCGAGCTTGCGGGAAAATACACCCATGTGTTCACTTCCGGCGGCATCGGGCCGACCCATGACGACATCACAGCCGATTGCATCGCCGAGGCCTTTGGTCTCCATATCGACATCCGCGACGACGCCCGCGCGCTTTTGACCGCGCATTACGAAGGGCGCGGCGTCGAGTTCAACGAGGCTCGCATGCGCATGGCCCGCATCCCCGACGGTGCGACGCTGATTGAGAACCCGGTGTCGATTGCGCCCGGTTTTTCGGTCGAAAACGTGCATGTCATGGCCGGGGTGCCGAATATTTTCGAGGCGATGGTGGCGGGGCTTTTGCCGACGCTCACAGGCGGCAAGCCCCTGCTGTCGCAGAGCTATCGCATCGACCGCCCCGAAAGCGCCGTGGCCGAACCGCTTGGCATGCTGGCGAAGAAATATCCGGAGCTGTCGATGGGCTCCTACCCGTTCAACCGCAACGGCGCCTTTGGCACCAATATCGTGATCCGCGGTCAGGACGGCGCAGAGATCGAAGCCGCGCTGCTTGAACTTGCCGCGCTGTTTCCCGTCGACGCCTGATGGCCGATCCCGCCGCCCTCTTTGCCGCTTTCGAGACCACCTGGCCGCCTTTAACGCGCGAGGCGCTTGGCCCTTTAACCTATCGCGACGGGGCGGGAGGCGGCAGCCGGGTGTCGGCGGCCACGCTTGATGGGACGTTCTCGCCGGCGGCATTGGAGGCTGTCGAAACGCGGTTTGTCGCGGATGGTCGGGATGCCCTGTTCCAGATTCGCGACAGCGAAGAGGCGTTCGACGCAGAGCTGGAGAGACGCGGTTATCGCATGTTCGATCCGGTCGCCTGCCTGATCGCGCCGCTTGACGCCTTTCCCGCGTCGGACCCGAAAACCGGCTATGCCTGCTGGCCGCCAGTGGCGATTCAGCAAGAAATCTGGGCCGAAGGTGGGATTGGGCCTGCGCGGCTTGCGATCATGGAACGTGTCCCAAGCCCCAAATGCACCCTGCTCGGGCGCTTGGGCGATACGCCTGCGGGCACCGGATTCGTTGCGATCCATCAGGGTATCGCAGCCCTCCATGCGCTTGAAACCTCTGCTGCACACCGTCGCCAGGGCCTGGCCCGGGCGATGATGGCGCTCGCGGCCGATTGGGCCCGCGCACAGGGGGCAAACAGCCTCGCTCTGCAAGTTACCCGGGCCAACACCGGCGCTCTGGCTCTGTATTCTTCTCTTGGAATGCAGCAGGCGGGACAGTACCACTACCGCACGAAACCCCTTTCCGAGTTCCAATGATCCGCCCGATTTCATTCGCCTGTTTCCTCATCCTTGCTGGCGCGGCCTCGGCGCTCGACCTGCCCGGTGCGGCAAGCGAGACGGATCGGCGCGAGGAGTTCTCCTCCGCCCAGCCCTTCCCGAGCGGCGCGTTTCAGGGCACGGAAACGCCCCGGATCATGGCTGAGGGCGATATCGAACAGGTGGCCTACAAGCTCAACGGCACCTCGCTGACCAGCTACCAGATGATCGAACCGCTGCGCACCCAGCTTGAGCAGGACGGGTTCACGACGCTCTATGCCTGCGCCGACACAGAATGTGGCGGGTTCGACTTCCGCTATCTTCTCGACCTTCTGCCGGAGCCCGCGATGCATGTGGACCTCGGCGATTTTCAGTATCTCCTCAGCACCCATGCGGACGGGCGGTTCGTCTCCGTCCTGAGCAGCAAGGCACGGGATGCGGGCTACCTCCAGATCAGTACGGTGATCCCGTCTGACGCGCCCGAGGTCGAGTTGCACGCCCCCTCCGCGCCGGATGCGGGCGTGATGTCATCGACAAGCGAGGACCTGATTGCCCGGCTGGAAACCCGTGGGCGCGTGGTGCTGGAAGACCTGACGTTCGAGACCGGGGCCTCGAACCTCGGCGAAGGCCCCTTCGCCTCGCTGCGGCGCCTGTCCGAGTATCTGAAAACCCACCCCGAAGTGCGCATCGCCCTTGTCGGGCATACCGACACTGTCGGCGGGTTGGAGGGCAACACCGCGCTGTCGCGCAAGCGTGCCGAGGCGGTGCGACAGAGATTGATCCAGTCCTATGACATCGCCCCCGGCCAGCTCAGCGCCGAGGGCATCGGCTATCTCGCCCCGCGCACGTCGAACGCCACCGAGGAAGGTCGCGAAAAAAACAGAAGGGTCGAAGCGGTGATCGCCTCGACCCAGTAAAGGCTTTCGCCCTCTCTTCCACGAGAAGTCAGTCTACCACTTGTCCGGGCCTTTATCGGCAAAGGCATGGACGAGGAAGTCAATGAAGGCGCGCACCTTCGGCTGGGTGAACCGGCCCGGCGGGTAGACGGCGTAGATCCCCTGTGTTTCCGGCGGCAGATCGGGAATCGCCTCCTCGATCAGACCCTTTTCCATCGCATCGGCGTAGAGGAAGGAGGGCAGGTAGGCGATGCCGAGGCCGGAGATGCAGGCATTGAGCAGGGACTGCCCGTCATTCACCGTGAGCCAGCCTGCGGTACGGATCTGACGCTTTTCACCCGAGGGGGCGGTGAGTTTCCACACGGCACCATTGGCCTGATTGGAATAATGCAAAAGCTTGTGCTCGTTCAGATCGTCGATCTTCTGCGGGCGACCGTATTTCTCGAAATAGGCGGGGGCACCGACCATGCGCTTGGTAGTCTCGGTGAGCTTGCGGGCGCGCAGCGTGCTGTCTTCCAGTTCGCCGATGCGCACGGCCATATCGAAGCCTTCGGAAATCAGTTCGACATAGCGGTTGTTCAGCACCATGTTGACCTGAATGTCGGGGAATTCGGACAGGAATTCGCCCAGCACAGGGGAAAGATGGTTGACGCCGAAATCGGTGGCGACCGAAATACGCAACAGGCCCGAAGGCGCGGATTGCATCGAGGTCACGAGCGCATCGGCCTCTCCGGCATCGTTCAGGACCCGGCGCGCGCGGTCGTAATAGGCCAGACCGATCTCGGTCGGCGAGACCCGTCGCGTGGTACGATTCAGGAGACGGGCCCCCAGCCGGGCTTCAAGCGCAGAGACATGTTTGGAAACGGCGGACTTGGAAATCCCCATCTTCTTGGCTGCATCCGTGAAACCGCCCTGATCCACGACCGTGGCAAAGGCTTCCATTTCCGTCAGTCGGTCCATTTAATCTTACCTACAAATCTTGGCCCCTCAGGGGGATGTTATCCCTTCGAAATCGGGCAAGATTGGGGAAGATGGGGGACAATAGCATGGTCTCTCGGTGATCGTTTTGGGTCCGGAAACGCGGAAACAATCACGAGAGGCAGTGCATGTCCCGCCGAACGAGGCCTCCGGCGGGAGTATTTCTGCAACAAAGGAAACGGGTTAAAGGCTGGCTGCGAGGCGTGCGCCCTGGTCGATGGCACGTTTGGCGTCAAGCTCGGCGGCGACATCCGCGCCTCCGATGACATGGCAGGGTTTGCCCTGAGCCTCCAACGCTTCGGCAAGGCTGCGCTCCGAAAGCTGCCCGGCGCAGAGCACGATGGTATCGGCCTCGATCAGCTGCGGCGTGTCGTCCTTGGTGATCCAGAGCCCTTCCGGCGTAATCCTGTCGTAGCTGACGCCGCCCATCATTTTCACGCCCTTCATCTGAAGCGTGGCACGGTGAATCCAACCGGTGGTCTTGCCCAGACGCTTGCCCGGCTTTTCCGCCTTGCGCTGCAACAGCGTGACCGCGCGCGCAGGCGCCTCCGGTTTCGGTCCGTCGGGCGACAGCCCGCCGCGATCTTGCACCGGATCGGTGATGCCCCATTCGGCCTTCCAGTCGGCAAGGGTCAGCGTCGGGCTTTCGGAGGTGGTCAGGTACTCGGCCACATCGAATCCGATGCCCCCGGCCCCGATGACGACAACGCGCGGCCCCGCGGTAACGCGGCCCGTCAGGATGTCGATATAGCTCACGGTGTTGCCATGCTCATTCTGACCGGGGATTTCCGGATCGCGCGGGGCGACACCGGTGGCGATCACCACCTCGTCGAACGACGCGAGCATGTCGGGCCTGGCCTCTGTCCCGAGTTTCAATTCGATGCCGGAGGTCGTCACCATGGTTTTGAACCAGTCGACGAGGCCGAAGAACTCTTCCTTGCCGGGCACCTGTTTCGCCATGTTGAGTTGACCGCCAATCTCGCTCGCCTTGTCGAACAGCGTGACCTTGTGGCCGCGTTCAGTGGCGATGATGGCCGTCATGACACCGGCGGGACCGGCCCCGACCACCGCAACGGTTTTGACCACCTCCGCCGGAGCGTAGGTCAGATCGGTTTCATGGCAGGCGCGCGGATTGACAAGACAGGAGGTCAGCTTGCCGGAGAAAGTATGGTCCAGACAGGCCTGATTGCACGCAATGCAGGGCGCGATCTGATCTGCCTTCCCGGCCGCCGCTTTGACGACAAAGTCGGGATCGGCAAGGAACGGCCGCGCCATGGAAACCATGTCGGCACAGCCCTCGGCCAACACATCTTCGGCAACCTGCGGATGGTTGATGCGGTTCGAGGTGATGACGGGGATCGAGACCTCCCCCATCATGCGCCGGGTCACATCGGCGAAAGCCGCGCGCGGCACGGAAGTCGCGATCGTCGGAACGCGGGCCTCGTGCCAGCCGATCCCGGTGTTGAGGATCGTCGCTCCAGCTTTCTCGATTTCTTTGGCGAGTTGTACGACCTCCTCCCAGGTCGAGCCATTGGGCACCAGATCGATCATGGAAATCCGGTAGATCACGATGAACTCCGGCCCGACCGCCTCCCGCACGCGCTTCACCACTTCGATGGGAAAGCGCATCCGGTTTTCATAAGACCCGCCCCAGCGATCTTCGCGCCGGTTGGTATGAGTGACGAGGAACTGGTTGATCAGGTAGCCTTCTGACCCCATCACCTCGACGCCATCATACCCCGCCTCTTTGGCGCGGGCGGCGGCGGTGGCGTAGTCGGAAATCTGTTTCTCGATCCCCGCTTCGTCGAGTTCCGTGGGTTTGAACGGCGAGATCGGCGATTTGATCGCGGAGGGGGCAACACAGTTGGGGCCATAGGCATAGCGCCCGGCGTTGAGAATCTGCATCGCGATCTTGCCGCCCTCGGCATGAACACGCTCCGTCACCTTGCGGTGGTTTGCGATGTCCCGATCCGTAAACAGCCCCGCCGCACCGGGAAACACACCGCCTTCGACACTGGGGGCCATACCTCCGGTCACAATGATCCCCGCCCCACCACGGGCGCGGGTGGCGTAGAATTCGGCCACCGCCTCCCAGTCGCCCCGCTCCTCGAGCCCGGTGTGCATCGACCCCATCAAGGTCCGGTTGCGCAGAGTGGTAAAGCCGAGATCGAGCGGCGCAAGAAGATGCGGATAGTGGGTCATGTGACGGGCCTCCCTTTGCGCGCCAAAATGCGCAAGGGGGGGACGCATGTCACGCAAGACGCCGCGTCAGATCAGTTCGAGCCGGTCTCGATGCAATGGCGGCGGAAGGCGCGTTTGAGCATGTCGAGTTCCTGACGCAACAGATCCATCTCGGCACGGATGTCCTCGGCCAGCACATCCCCCGCCATCAGGGTCAGGGAATTGAGCACCCGACCGCTCTCGCGATCCGAGAAGACGAAGGTCTGGACACCGTCGTTCAACAATTCGGTGGGCACGGCGAAACGAAAGAACCACACACCTTCGCGCTCCGCATCCTCGCTCAGCGTATGGCCCTGCACCGGCTGGTCGAGATAGGTCACCTCGATCTCGGGCAGCGCGCCGACCGCCTCCGGCACATGCAATTCGCCTTCCCAAATCCCTGCCTGGAGCCGGGTTTTGACCAGTGTCACCTCATCCATGTCCGTTCTCCGTCAAAATCGGCGTCAAAGTTCCGCGCGCGGACGGCGCGAACAGGTCAGGTCCCGCAGGACGATCTGATTCATCTCCGGGCCTTCGAAAATGAGGTCGATCCAGAGCTTTTCCACCCGTTTCTCGTTGAGTTTCGTATAAGCCAGATCGAATTCGACATAGCCCTCGTCGGTATGCAGCGGCAGTTCGCGCACCACCTGCTCCATGTTCGGCCCGTGTTTCACGTTCAGCCGGGCAAAGATCTCGATGCCTTTTTCAAGGTCGATGGAATAGTCCATCCGCACGAGATGACGTTTACTGAGGCCGTGACAGGCCTCGTCCGGCAATTCCACCGAAAGCGACAGGAAGGAGCCATCGAACCGGAACACATCGAGGCGCAGACCGAAGGGAGCAAGGTCCTCTTCGGAGGTGTTGCGCACCTGACGATAGGTCAGTTCGGAGATCTGGCAGTCGTGATAAAGCGTCGCCTCGGACCCGATCAGCGTCTTGCTTGGCACCGCGGAGGCCCCCTTGAGCGGGATCGGCCCGCGCCAAAGCTCCGGGCGGTGCGACCAGTCGGTGTAGAGCGGCAATTGCATCGCATTCGACCCGATCAGCGGCAGTGCCAAGCGCCCGTCGGCCACGAAGAGAAACCGGTCGATCTCCCATCTGAGCCCACGCGCCTGTCCGCGCAACCGGCGCAGCGTCGGAAGCGACAGACCCTCGGCCATCGTCGCGCGTCGCGCCCAGCGCCGCGTGGCCAGCGCGTTGATCCGCGTTTCGATCATCTGCTTGAGTCGCCGCCGCATCGCGCAACCTTTTCCTGCTCTTCCGGGCCTTACTATGACCGACAAAGGTTTCCACTCAACAAACGCGGAAAAATTCCGCAGTTTGGTTCCATTTCAGCAACAGTTTCAGAGCTCAAGACGGGTTGCGGCGTTTCAGTTCGATGACGAAACGATCCAGCAGGGCACGCAACTGCCCCCCGGACATCGGTGCCTCGGCAAAGGGCGTGGCGGTTGCGGTGACAAGCCTACCGTCCAGAAGGAAAAGCGCGCGCCAATATTCCCGACCCTGCCCGCGCAGGGTCATCGGGGCGCTGTCGCGCACATGCAGGAGCACCATATCGCCCCGTGCCTCGCTTTCGATGAACTGCACGGTCTTGGCCGATCCGCTGCGCGACAAAGCGCGGCGTCCGGTCTCGGAGGCGAAATAGGCCTCATAGCTCGGCGGATCGAACTCTTCCGTCTCCGTCATCGGCGGAGCAACCGAGAGGGTCAGGACGGCCGTCTTACCCTTCAGGGCGGGATTGTTGCGCCCGCTCAGACCGGTGCAATTGCCCAGAAGCGCGAAGCTGCCCCTGGCGCTGTCGCGCACCGAAACCGGATCGACGCAATAGCCCGAGGGCCCTGCGACGCTCACCCCGCTGAGCGGCAAGGTGACGGCACGCACCGGACGGCGCGCCGGATCCACGGAGGTGCCAGTCGCCCCCATGTCCATCTCGCAGCCCGCAAGGCCGAGCATCACCCCCGCCGCAATCGCCACCTTCGCAACCGTTCTCGCCGGGCGCATCACCGATACCATGTCACTCTCCTCGCAGTCTGGCGTCGCCTATAGCGCGCGCTTCCGGCGCTTCCAAGTCAGGCGGGTTCACGGATCGGCGAGTTCCTGCGCGTTTCCGTCGCTTTCACACCGGGGCCGCGCATGCTACCTCTGCCCTGACATGACCGCGACGAGAGACAGCATGCCGCAACCGACACACCCCTACGCCCCGATCATCGCCTCCGCGATGCGCCGTCCCGAACTTTGGCGGGTGGGGATCACGCTTCTGGCCGGACTGGTGATCAGCGTGGTGGTCACACCGCTGTTCTATCTCGTCGTCGGACGCCTTGCGCCCTCTCTCATGCCCTTTCAGTTCGGCGCCAACGGCCCCATGGTCGGCACCACCCCGGGCGGCTTGTTCACCATCCTTGCGGGGTTTGCCCTTTTACTCGTGGGCGCGATCAAACTGGCCGAACGGCTGCACAGTCGGCACCTGCGCGATCTGACCGGCCCCGCCCCCGTCTTGCGCGCGCAGTTCTTCGTGACGCTCAAATGGATCGCGGGCTTCACCTTTCTCACCCTGCTTTTGCCCTGGGACGGCCCCACCGAGCCGGTCGCAAACCTGCCGGGCGGGATGTGGCTGTTCTGGATGCCCTTCGCGGTGCTGGGGCTGATGGTTCAGGTCACCGCCGAGGAGGTGTTCTTTCGCGGTTATCTGCAAAGCCAGATCGCCGGGGCCACGAACTCCTACGCGCTCGGTCTCACCGCCTCCGCCGTGCTCTTCGGGCTGTTGCATCTGAGCGGGACGAACGAAGGCATCGCAGCCCTGTTCCCCGTGCTCTGGGCCATTGGCTTTGGCGTGCTCGCAGGCGATCTGACCATGCGCTCGGGCACGCTCGGCCCGGCCATTGCGCTGCATTTTATGAACAACTTCACCGCCATGCTGTTTGCCCCGCAACAGGACATGATGTCGGGTTTCGGACTGTTCATGCAGACCGACAGCCCGGAAGTGCTCTATTCCGACCCGAAAGCGCTGGTCTTCCAAAGCCTCTTGCTGGTCGTCACATGGCTCGTGGCGCGGCTTGCGATCAGGCGTTGATTGCAATTCGTGACAGAGGAGCTTATCTGAGGCCCCAAGTAACGTAACGTCCAAAGGCGCACCCATGAACTGGATCTCGAACTACGTCCGCCCGAAGATCAACTCGCTCTTCTCGAAACACGACACGCCGGACAATCTTTGGACGAAATGCCCGGAATGCGGCACCATGCTGTTTCACCGCGAGCTGGCCGAGAACCAGAACGTCTGCACCAATTGCGACCATCACATGCACATCACGCCGCGTGCGCGGTTCAAGGCGATGTTCGATGGCGGCATTTTCTCCGAGGTCAAGGTTCCCGAACCGATTGAAGACCCTCTGAAATTCCGCGATCAAAAGAAATACCCCGACCGCATGAAAGCGGCGCAGAAGTCGACGGGCGAGAAAGAAGCCATGCTGGTCGCCGAGGGTGAGATCGGGCGCACGCCGGTCGTCGCTGCGGCGCAGGATTTCTCATTCATGGGGGGCTCCATGGGCATGTATGTCGGCAACGCCTTCATCAAGGGGGTCGAGCGCGCGATTGAGCTGAAACGTCCGTTCATCATGTTCTCCGCCGCCGGTGGTGCCCGGATGCAGGAGGGGATTCTCTCGCTCATGCAAATGCCGCGCACCACAGTGGCGATCGAAATGCTGAAAGAGGCGGGTCTCCCCTATATCGTCGTCCTGACCCACCCGACCACGGGCGGTGTGACGGCCTCCTATGCGATGCTGGGCGATGTGCAGATCGCCGAACCCAACGCGCTGATCTGTTTCGCCGGTCCCCGCGTGATCGAACAGACGATCCGCGAGAAACTGCCAGAAGGCTTCCAGCGCGCCGAATATCTTCTCGATCACGGCATGCTCGACCGCGTGACGCATCGCATGAAGATGAAGGACGAGCTGGTGACTATCCTGCGCATGCTGGGCAACCTGCCGCCCGCCGTGGCCGGAGACCTTCCGGCTCCCGCGCCGGAAGACAAAGGCGCTGCGCCGAAAATCGCCCCAGAGGCCGCAGTTCAGGCCAAAGTTTCCGCGAAGGACGCGAAAAAGTGACCACCCAGAATTCCGACGTCATCCTCGAGAGGCTGATGTCCCTGCATCCCAAGGTCATCGACCTTGTGCTCGACCGTGTCTGGCGCCTGCTCGATGCCCTCGATCATCCGGAGCGCAAATTGCCGCCGGTGATCCATATCGCGGGCACCAACGGCAAAGGCTCGACCCAAGCGATGATCCGTGCAGGATTAGAGGCCGCAGGCAAGACGGTTCATGCCTACACTTCGCCGCATCTGGCGCGGTTTCATGAGCGTATCCGCCTGGCGGGCGAGCTGATTTCCGAGCCTGACCTGATGGCCGTGCTCGAAGAGTGCGAACGCGCCAATGGCGGCGAACCGATCACCTATTTCGAGATCACCACCGTGGCCGGCATCCTCGCCATGTCGCGCGTGCCTGCGGATTACACCCTGTTGGAAGTGGGCCTCGGCGGGCGCCTCGACGCAACCAATGTCGTTGAGTCGCCTGCGCTGTCGATCATCACGCCGATTTCCATCGACCACACGCAATTCCTCGGCGAAACGCTCACCGCGATTGCCACGGAGAAGGCCGGGATCATCAAGCGCGGTGTGCCCTGTGTCGTCGGACCGCAACCGGACGAGGCTTTGGACGTGATCGAAGCCACCGCCGCCCGTCTCGGCGCGCCTCTCCTGCGCCACGGACAGGAATGGCATGTCTGGGAAGAACGCGGGCGTCTGATTTTCCAGGATGAAACCGGACTCCGCGACCTTCCGATGCCGCATCTGATCGGCCAGCATCAGGTTCACAACGCCGGGGCCGCCCTCGCAGCGCTGCGGCACATGGGCTATGACGACACCGCGCTCGAGGCCGCCATGACAGAGGCCTTCTGGCCCGCCCGCATGCAACGTCTCAAGACCGGGCCGCTCACGGACGCCGCCCCTGACGCAGAGCTCTGGCTCGATGGCGGTCACAATCCCGCGGCAGGGGAGGCGCTGGCGCTGGCGCTCGACACTTTGCCGGAACGTCCGACCTACATGGTTTGCGGCATGCTCAACACCAAGGACATCGCGGGCTATCTGCGTCCCTTGCAACGGCACGCCAGGGAACTCATCGCCGTGTCGATCCCGGAGGCGCAAGCCACCCTGCCCGCCTCAGAGACCGCGGCAGTGGCCCGGGCCGAAGGGTTCGATGCCATGGAAGCCGACAGCGTTCCCGACGCCGTTGCGCAGATCGTCGCCGCGCATCCGCAGGCCCGCATCCTGATCTGTGGCTCGCTTTATCTCGCGGGACACATCTTGCAGACCAACGGCTAGACGAACAGACCCTGTGCGCCTGCGCGGGTTTTCCCGCCCCGGGCCCGTGCATATTTCGGGCCCGAAACAGGAGACTCGGATATGGCTTTGGAATTTGGCATCGACACGTTTGGCGACGTCACCTGGGATGCGGCGGGCAATGACCTGCCGCAGGGTCAGGTCATTCGCAACGTGATCAAGGAAGGCATTCTGGCCGATCGGGTCGGGATCGACGTTTACGGCATCGGCGAACATCACCGCCCCGATTTCGCTGTTTCCGCGATTGAGCCGGTGCTCGCGGCGATTGCGGCGCAGACCTCAAAGATCAAACTGACCTCTGCGGTGACGGTCCTGTCCTCTGACGATCCGATCCGGGTGTTTCAACGGTTCTCGACGATCCAAGCGATCTCGAACGGGCGCGCAGAGATCACGTTGGGGCGTGGGTCATTTACCGAAAGCTTCCCGCTGTTCGGCTATGATCTGGCGGATTACGAGATGCTGTTCGAAGAAAAATTCGACCTCTTCAAACGGCTTACGACCGAGGAGAAAGTCAGCTGGTCAGGGCGCCATCGTCCGCCGCTCAAGGCACAGACCGTCTATCCCCGCCCCGAACGTCCGATCCCGGTCTGGGTCGGTGTTGGCGGAAGCCCCGACTCGGTCGTGCGCGCCGCCACCAACGACGTCTCAATGACGCTCGCCATCATCGGTGGCAGCCCCGTACGGTTCAAACCCTTTGCCGACCTCTATCGCGACATCCGCGACAGGATGAGCGCGCCGCAATTGCCGATCGGTTGTCATTCGCCGGGCCATATCGCCGACACCGATGCAGAGGCACGGGAGCGCTATTTCGAGGGCTACCGGATCATGCATCAGCGCATCGGCCAGAGCCGTGGCTGGCCACCGCTGACTCGCGAGGCGTTTGAGCGCGAAGTGGATCACGGAGCCCTGTTCGTCGGGTCGCCCGAGACCGTCGCACAAAAGATTGCGGCAACTGTTGCGGTTCTGGGTCTCAACCGATTCGATCTGAAAATCTCGTCGGGCCCGGTGCCGCACGAGGCGCTGATGGACACCATACGGCTGTACGGCGAAGAGGTCGCGCCGCGCGTTCGGGAGATTTTGGCGAAGGGCTGATCAGTCTTTCGCCTGTATCATCCCCGGGACTCCACCCGCTCGTCGCTGAAATCAGTCCCCCGGACTGATGTCCGGGCGCTTCAGTTCCGGGGCTGACGCCCGCAGCACGCACGAAAGGTCCCCCGGACCTTTCTTATTCTGCGTCCTCACCCCAATCCTTGTCCTGCATTTCCCGCAGACGCGATGCCGTGCGCTCGAACTCGAACGCACCCGCGCCTTCGATATAGAGCCGCTCCGGTTCGTCGACGGCAGAACAGACCGTGCGCACCTTGGCCTCGTAAAGCGCGTCGATCAGCGTGACGAAACGTTTGGCCTCGTTGAAATTGTTGCGCGTCAGGCGCGGAATGTCTTCTAGGATCAGAAGTTTGACCGCATCCGCGATAACAAGGTAATCGCCCGGCCCGAACATCTGACCGCAGAGATCCCAGAACGTCGCCCGCGCGATGCCGTTGTGAAACTTCGGCAAAACCACGTCGCGGCCTTTGACCTTCAGCGTCAGGCTTTCGGTCGCACCGCCCGTCAGATCGTTCCAGATGTCGTCCATCGTGGCGCGCACATCGGGCGTCACAGGGTGAAAGTAGACCGGCGTCCCGGTCAGACGGCCTTGGCGATAGTCCACCGGCGAGTGCAGGTGATGCACCTCGAGCCGCTGTTTGATGATCTCGATGAAAGGCAGGAACAGTTGCCGGTTCAGCCCGTCCTTGTAAAGGTCGTCCGGCACCCGGTTCGAGGTCGTGACCACGGTCACGCCCTTGGCGAACAGCCCCTCGAACAGGCGTCCGACGATCATCGCATCGGCAATATCCGTGATCTGCATCTCGTCGAAGCACAGAAGCCGGATGTCCTGTGCGATCTTTTCCACGACGGGCGCGATGGCATCGGCGGTTCCGGCCTTGCGCGCCGCCTCGATGCCGCCCTGCACCTCCTGCATGAAGGCATGGAAATGCACACGACGCGCGGGCACGGGCGCATGGTCGTAGAACAGGTCCATCAGCATGGATTTGCCACGCCCGACCCCGCCCCAGAGATAGAGTCCCTGCACCGCTTCGGGCTTTTTCCGTCCGCCGATCAGGGACAGGAGCCCCTTTTTCACCGGTTGTTGTGCCAGATCGGCGCGCACCCGCTCCAGAAGCGGCAAAACCGCAACCTGCGCCGGGTCTTCGCGCAACGTGCCTGCGGCCACCCGGGCCGCGTAGATGTCCATGAGCGTTTCCATGCTTCTCCCTTACTGCGCCGGATCGCATAAGGAAAGATGATGCGAGTCATTGCAATCATTCGATTGACCGCAGCAGGGCCATCCCGAAGGATGGCGCAAAGGAGACAGACATGTCCGACACGCGCACGCCCCTGTTCACCCCGGTTCTGCTTGCCGGTTGCATCGTCATCGTCGTGAGTTTCGCGATCCGCGCCTCCTTTGGCGTGTTCCAGATACCGATTGCCGAGGAATTCAACTGGCCACGGGCGGAGTTTTCCCTGGCGATTGCGATCCAGAACCTGTTCTGGGGCATCGGTCAGCCGATCTTCGGCGCACTCGCAGAACGGATCGGCGATCGCAAGGCGATCATCCTTGGCGCCGTGACCTATGCGGCAGGGCTGGTTCTTTCGTCTTTCGCGGTCTCTCCTCAGGCGCATCAACTCTATGAAACTCTGGTGGGCTTCGGCATTGCCGGCACCGGGTTCGGCGTCATCCTCGCCGTCGTGGGCCGTGCCTCCTCGAATGAGAACCGCTCCATGTCGCTCGCCATCGCAACGGCTGCGGGATCGGCCGGGCAGGTGTTTGGCGCTCCTCTGGCGGAATGGCTCCTGAGCTTTATGTCCTGGCAAAACGTCTTCCTGCTCTTCGCCGTCGCCGTGCTCACAACCCTTCTGGCGCTGCCAATGATGCGCAGCCCTGCTCTGGCCTCCAAGGCGGAGTTGGAAGAGAGCCTCGGCGCGATCCTCGGCAAAGCCTTCCGCGATCCGACCTATACGCTCATTTTCCTCGGCTTCTTCTCCTGCGGTTATCAGCTTGCCTTCATCACCGCACATTTCCCGGCGATGGTGACGGAGATGTGTGGCGCCATCGACCCCTCCGGAACGCTCGCTTCTCTCGGGGTGTCGACCACCTCGGCTTTGGGAGCGATCTCGATCTCGCTCATCGGGCTTGCCAACATCGGCGGCACGTTGTTGGCGGGCTGGCTCGGCAACCGGTTTTCCAAGAAATACCTGCTCGCCGGAATTTACCTCGGGCGCACACTGGCCGCGGCCCTGTTCATCGCCCTGCCGATCACGCCGACCTCGGTGCTGATCTTCTCCGTCGTCATGGGCGCGCTGTGGCTGGCCACCGTGCCGCTGACCTCCGGTCTCGTCGCGCATATCTACGGGCTGCGCTACATGGGGACGCTTTACGGCATCGTATTCTTCTCTCACCAGCTCGGTGCATTCCTGGGCGTCTGGCTCGGCGGCCGGCTCTATGACCTCTACGGCGACTACACCGCCGTCTGGTGGGTCGGCGTCGGCATCGGCGCGTTTTCGGCCATCGTCCATCTTCCGGTGAAGGAAGTGCCGCTAGGCCAACGCGCCCTAAGCTGAGGCCTCACGCGGGGTCAAAAGCCCCTCCTCGACAAGGCGCCCGGCCCACCCCAGAGGCCCGTCGAACAGATGCGTCTGCCAGCCGCGTGCCTGCGCCGTGTCGATATTGTCCTGCCGGTCGTCGGTGAACAACAGGTTCTGCGGCGGAATTTTGCAATCCGCCTCGACCATCTCATAGATGATGGAATGCGGTTTGACACAGCCCATCCGCCCGGAGACATAGCGCCGGTCGAACTCGGTCAGGAACGGGTATTGCGTTTCGGCAAATTCGAAACTCTCGATGCCGAAATTGGTCAGCGCAAAGACCGGTACGCCTTTCTTGCGCAGCGCCCGCAGCAATTTCACGGAATGCGGAATCGCGGGCTGGGCCATCCTGATCCAGTCATAATACCACATCATGATTTCACTCTTGAATTCAGGATGTTGTGCTGCGGCGACCTCGATCGTCGCGCGAAAATCATAGCCCTGATCGACCAGATCGTTCATCGCGTGCAGATCGACCGTCTCGAACATGGTCTTGCGCCGCTCGACCCCGACCGTCGCATCGTAATGCCGTTCTGGCTGCCATTCGATCAACACGTTGCCGATGTCGAAAATCACCGCGTCTACAGTCATGCGTTCTCCCGTTTCGCGGCTTGAATCGCCCGCTCCAAGGCGTCCAGAAAGCGCGACCGGTCGGCTTTTGTAAAGGCCTTGCCGCCGCCTTGCCGAAACGGATCGGCGGCACGCAGATCGTACATCAGATCGCGCATCGCAAGCGCATTGCCGATATTGGCGGGGGTAAATGCCTCGCCATCATGTTTCAAAACCCGCGCCCCGGCCTCCACGGCCTTGGCGGCCAGGGGAATATCCCCCGTCACGACCACATCGCCCCGCCCCGCCCGCTCCGCGATCCATTTGTCGGCCTCGTCCGGCCCGTCAGGGACGATTACAAGCTCCATGAACGGGTTCTGCGAAGGCCGCAGCCCCCCATTGCAGACCAGAAGGCAGGGCAAACGATGCCGCGTCGCGACCTTTTCCACCTCGGCCTTCACCGGGCAGGCATCTGCATCGACATAGATTTTCGTCACGACATCCGTCTTCTTCTTGGCAAGAATACTCGATCAGCCGCCGCCGATGAGCGCCCCCGCAGCGAACACCAATGCGCCACCCAGCACAACCTGGAAAACGGCTCTCAGGAACGGCGTTTCCATGAAACGGTTCTGAATCCAGGCAATCGCCCAGAGCTCGATAAAGACCACGGCAAAGGCGATGAAGGTCGCCGTCCAGAAATCCGGGATCAGATAGGGCAGCGCATGGCCCAGCCCGCCCACGGCAGTCATGATCCCCGAGGCCAATCCGCGCTTGATCGGCGAACCACGACCGGAAATGACACCATCATCATGCGCCGCTTCGGTGAAGCCCATGGAAATCCCGGCCCCGACGGAGGCCGCGAGACCGACGAGGAAGGTGGTATGGGTGTTTTGCGTGGCAAAAGCGGTGGCGAAGATCGGCGCGAGCGTCGAGACCGAACCATCCATCAACCCGGCCAGACCCGGCTGAACCCAGGTCAAAACGAACTGGCGATGCGCGTGCTTGTCTTCCTCCGAGCGGGTGTCGTCGTCGAGAAACTGGTTCTCCAACTCCTCGGCCCGCCGCTCGTGCCCGGCTTCCGCCGCCGCGAGGCGCCCCAGAAGCGCACGCGTGTCGGCATCCTGCGTGCGCTCGGCGGCCTTGCGGTAAAAGGCTTCGGCACTCTGCTCCATGGCCTGCGCCTCGTCGCGCATGCGTTCGAGGCCCAGATTCTCGATCAGCCACACCGGATTGCGGGCATAATAGCCCGACACATGTTCGCGCCGGATCAAGGGGATGACATCGCCAAAGCGGCGTTTGTGCAGGGAAATCAACGCCTCGCGATGTCCGTCCTCCTCAACGGCCATGCCGTCGAAAATTTTTGCGCTGTCGGGAAAATCCTTGCGCAGCTTTTCGGCATACTGGCGATAGATTCGAGCATCGTCTTCCTCGGACGAAATGGCGAGCGCGATGATTTCCTGTTCCGACAGATCAGAAAAACGTCTGCGATTGGCGAGTACCGGGAGCATGTTGGACCTCAATTTAGAACGGTTCTAAAATAGCGACCGCTTCGCTTTCTGCAACCCATTATATGCGATGCAGCATCTCTGTCATTGCGCTTACGCCTTGCCGAAGTGAACCATTCGGTTTAGATTGGCCCGAGCCGCGTGTCGTGTGCGGCCGATCGACATCCCTGTCGAGCACTGGGGCAGGCCGACGGCCTGCCTTTTTTCTGGCATTGGCGCGTCACTGCGAACACTTTAAGCTCGGCCCATCGGGGAGAAAACCATGGACCAGACAGAGGCCATCATCAAGAAGGGCCGCAAATACGCCCAGGTGATCGAAGGTGCGCGAACCGTGTTTCTCAGGGACGGGTTCGAAGGCGCCTCGGTCGATGACATCGCCCGCGAAGCCAAAGTCTCGAAGGCCACGCTCTACAGTTATGTGCCCGACAAACGTGTGCTGTTTCTCGAGGTGGCCGCTCTCGAAGCCGCGCGTCAGGCCGACGCCTTCACCGAACGCATGGACGAAAACCAGCCACCACATACTTTGCTACCCTCCGCCGGGCGCAAGATTCTCGATTTCCTGCTCTCGGATTTCGGTACAGCCGTCTATCGCATTGCGGTCGCCGAAAGCCTGCGGTTTCCCGAGGTCGGCCAGCGTTTTTACGACAGCGGACCGGGTCTCGTGAAAAAACGCCTGTCGCAATATCTCGCCAGCGCCACCGCGCGCGGCGAATTGCAGATTGACGACATCGAACTGGCGGCGGAACAGTTCGCCGAACTGTGCAAGGTCCGCCTCGTACCGATGCGCACGTTCCAGATGTCGTTCGAAATTGACGACATCCAGAAACAGGACATCGTCGACAGTGCCGTCGCCATGTTCCTTGCCCGCTACGGAGCCACGCAATGACCCGCCTTTCCAGCCTCCTCACGCTGGTCCCTGCTTTCCTTGAGCGCCTGCAAGGAGAACGCTCCGAACGTGACCGAAAATACGCCCCCCGCAGAGGAAACCTGCGCCGCAGCTTTGATCACCCCACTGATCGGCGAACCGCAATCCGCGCTTGACGCTCTTATGGTCCCTGAACCTCTGCGCATCATCCTGCCCGGCATGACGGTGACCATGGATCACCGTCCCGAGCGGACCAATATCGAGGTAGATGACACGGGTCGCATCAGCCGTGTCTGGTGTGGCTGATCCCCGCCCCACAAAGGAAAAGCCGAGACAGATCAACTGCCTCGGCCGTGAAAGTTGGGTGAGCAAGATCCCCGGTGCCGCGAACTGGGTGGGGGCTGTTGAACCGCGACACCGGGGTAAAGCGTTCTCGCTCTGTCCCCATTTGTGACCTCAGAAGCAGGCCAAATGAGGGGTCGAGCAAGGAATATTCCGGGCGATTTCATGCCCGAAATGCGGCAATCCACAGGGCACTCACGAGTTTGCTTGATTTGCGCCGGAAATGCGCCCACTCTCGACCCATGAATGTACAAACGCCGACGCCCTTCCCGGGCCCTCAGCCACCCAGCCCACCGGACAAGGTCGCTTTCGACCGCCATGAGCTTGGGGCCATTCTCGGACTTTACGGGCGCATGGTCGCGGCGGGCGAATGGCGCGATTACGGCATGTCCTTTCTCAAGGATGTCGCGGTCTTCTCGGTGTTTCGCCGCACCGCCGAGCATCCGATCTATCGCATCGAAAAACGCCCGAAACTGCGCGGTCGACAGGGCATGTATGCCGTGATCGGCATGGATGGCCAAATCCTCAAACGCGGTGCCGATCTGCGCACCGTTCTGCGAGTCTTCGATCGCAAACTGATCCGTCCGGTTGAGTAATCACACCCGGCGATGCGCCGCCACCGGCCCGTCGCCCTGCGCCTCGATCCGCGTAATGGCGCGTTCGATCGGCTCGTAAGCCACTGCCATATGATGCGCATTCGCGTGGATCAAAACCTCCGCGTCGACGCACATCGCGACATGGCCCTTCCAAAACAAAAGATCGCCGCGCCGATACCCGCCTGTCGCCTCTGAGCCGAGGCTCATCTGCATGTCGCTGTCGCCGGGGCACATGACCCCACAGGCCAGCAAACCGGCCTGCACCGTGCCGGAACAATCAATGCCAAAGGCGGAGTTGCCGCCCCAGAGATAGGGCGTGCCGAAAAAAATCTGCGCAATGGTCACGGGATCGGAAAACGGTCGCCCGATAGGGCGTACATGCGCTTTCGGCACAAACAGCCCGCCCTCGATCTCCACAAATTTACGCCGCTCGTCGACCACCTTGATCCGCGAGCCGAAAGCCAGGCTGGTCACCGCCTCGGTCTTGAAATCGTCACGCGGATAAAGATGCGTGGCACGAGCGGAAATCGTGTGCGTCGGGGTCCGTTCCCGTTCCAGATCGGCTTCCTCGACATAACCGACATAGCCATCGCGTGCGGCAATGCCAAAGGCCCAGCCATCACGCAGTTCCAAAACATCGAACCCCTCGCCCCAGAGGAGTTGCCGGTCTCGCGCCCCCCCGGGAGACGCACGCAGATCGGCCACAGGCAAGGAAATGGTGTAACGCATCGGGGTGACTTCGGCCTGCCCGTTCAAGGCATGGCCGGAGAGGGCAACCCGCGCATTGGCGGGGGTCAGGCGATGATCGCTCATAGCTTCAGAAGCTCCGGAAGTGCGGCGAGAATCGCCCGTGCACCCTGCCCCACCCCGCCTTTCGGACGGGCCGGAAGCGGCGATGGGCACCAGCCATAAATGTCGAAATGCATGTAGCGCGGCGTCTCCGTCACGAACCGGCGCAGGAACAATGCGGCGGTGATCGCCCCAGCCATGCCACCCGAAGGCGCATTGTCGAGATCGGCGATGCCCGGCTCGATCATCGTCTCATAGGGCTCCCAATAGGGCAATTGCCAGAGCGGATCGGCGACCTTTGCGGAGGCCTGCGACAGAATCGCGGCATCCCGCATATCGGTGGCAAAGAACGGCGGCACGTCGGGACCGAGTGCCACGCGCGCAGCGCCGGTAAGCGTCGCCATGGAGATCATCAGATCGGGCGGCGTTTCATCGGCCAGTGCCAGAGCATCGGCCAGAACCAGACGCCCCTCCGCATCGGTGTTGTTGATCTCGACCGTCAGCCCCTTGCGCGAAGTCAGGATGTCCTGCGGACGGAAGGCGGAGCCGTCCACCGCATTCTCCACCGCAGGGATCAGCACCCGCAATTGCAGCGGCAGGTCGAGCGCCATGATCATCTTCGCGAGGCCAATCACCGTGGCCGCACCGCCCATGTCCTTTTTCATCAATCCCATGGACGCACCCGGTTTGAGATTGAGCCCCCCGGTGTCGAAACACACACCTTTGCCCACAAGCGTCAGCTTCGGGCCGCTTTTCCCCCAGCGCATGTCGACCAGACGCGGATCGCGCGGAGAGGCGCGCCCGACGGCGTGAATCATCGGGAAATTCCCGTCCAGCAATTCCGTACCCGTGGTCACGGCAATCTCGGCGCCATGCTCTTTTGCCAAAGCACGCGCGGCAAATTCAAGCTCCGCAGGCCCCATATCATTGGCGGGCGTATTGATCAGATCGCGGGTCAGCGCCTCACCCAGGGCAATCGTTTCAAGCCGCGCGGCATCGACACCTTCGGGGGCCAGAAGCTCCGCCTCCGGTGCGTTTTTCTGTGCATAAACATCAAAGACATATCCGGAGAACAGCCAACCGAGAAGCTGTTCGTCGAGCGCGTCGTCCGCAAGCTCCGTTTCCAAACGATAGGTCGCCTTCGGCAGCTTCGCCCGCACTGCCCCGAGGATGAATCTCTGACGCGCGCGCTCTTGCGAACGGCCCAGACCGGCCAGGGCACCCGCAATCCCGTCCGGCCCCGGCAGGAGGCACAGGGTCCCGACGCCCGCATTGAACCCCTGCGCCCGGGCCCACTCCGCTTGAGCAGGGTCGAGACGCACCAGCGTCGCCTCAAGCTCTTCGGGCGCAATCAGATAAATCGGTAGGGAGGATGTGCCGGGTTTGGCAAAGGAAAGTGGCATCGGATGGGCCTTTCATGACGATCACGCCAAACTTAGCTCATCCGATGCCACCTGCAAGCCGAAGCGTCCGGGGACGTCCTTGAGTGCGGCAAGGGACATCCGCACCCGTCTCGCCCCTGACCCGCTTCAGAGAGAGGCCCCCTGCAAATCCCAGACCGCCAGAAGCGAATTCTCACCGATCCGCATCAGTCGCTCGACACAGGCGGCCAGCGCCGTGCTGTCATCGGTCAAGGCCAGTGCGTTCACATCCCCCGCGACCCGGGCGAAAGTGACCATGCCGATCTGTTCCGAGATCGCGATCATCGAACGCGCCGCCCGCTGCATCTCCGCGAACTGGCCCTTGCGATAGCTGCTGTCGACCTTGGCCAGTCGCACCGCCAGCTCCTCCATCGCGCGCGAGACAACGCCGTCCGCGCCGGAGGTTCCCAACTGACTGTACAATTGATCCAAACGATCACGATCCACCTCGACCGTCCCGTCCGGCCGTAACTTTGACACCACCATGTCTCTACCCCACAAATCTCATGCGCCCCCACGCGCTATGCAGAAACTTTGCAACAAGACCCTCAAGAAAAGGTTTAATGCAAAGCAGTTTCTCACTCGAATTCCCCGAAAACTCTCATTACATTCGCGGCAATTTGGCAGCAGACGTCTGAAAAGGAACGTTTCACCCGATGAAATACGCACGCCCCCTCCCGAACTACATGGTCCAACGCTATCACGGCTGGAAGGCCACGACCTTCAACGACAATCGCACCTGGTACAAGAAGCTCGCGGAAGAGGGACAGCGCCCCCGCGCCTTCATCATCGCGTGTTGCGATTCCCGTGTGCATGTGACCTCCATCTTCGGGGCGGATCAGGGCGAATTCTTCATTCACCGCAACATCGCGAACCTCGTGCCGCCCTTCACCAACGACGGCGACCACCACGGCACATCGGCGGCGGTGGAATACGCCGTCACCGCGCTGAAAGTGGCCCATATCGTGATCCTCGGGCATTCCAACTGCGGCGGCGTTCAGGGATGCTATGACATGTGCTCGGGCCATGCACCGGAACTTGAAGAAAAGTCCTCGTTCGTCGGTCGCTGGATGGACATCCTCCGCCCGGGTTACGAACGTGTCCTCGACGTGCCGGAAGAGCAACGCAAGGATGCTCTGGAAAAGGAATCCATCCTGATCTCGCTCGAGAACCTGATGAGCTTCCCCTTCGTCCGCGAGGCCGTCGAAACAGGCAAACTGACCCTGCACGGTCTCTGGACGGACATTGGTGACGGCGATCTTCTCCAATACGATCCCGAGACCAAATCCTTTATCCAAGTCTGATCCCCGCTCTGATCCCAACGGATCAGGCCACCAGACGCAGAACGTTTTCGACAGCGTGCTCTTCGGTCAATACGAAGGGCGCGTTGGCGACCTCTTCCGGGCGCGGCGCCTCGATCAGCGCACTGGGGTGCACGGAAACGGAGCGCACGAACATCGGTTTACTCATCTGCGTCACCACATGACGACTCGTCGGACGCTCGGTCGAAACGATCTCATCGAGCTCTTCCGGAAAGAACATCACGGCACCGCTCTGACACAGGTTCAGCGCAATGATGCGGCCTTGGCGGGCTTTGGCGAAATAGTCGGTCATGGATCTGTCCTTTCTGAATGTCTGACGATCAGGCGGCCAGCGCGAGGCGGGCGCCGAGATCCGGGCGATAGTCCGGATCGTTACGATATCCCCCGAGCAGGACCACGTTCGAACGACGTGCCTCCCGTGTCAGGTTGTGATTGGCGGGACGGCCGGTCGCCTCAAGGACATGCACGTCCCAGTTGAAAATGATCGCACCCTTGGCCTCGACGGACTGGCCTGCGGTCTTCATCAGCTTGATCATGTTTCCATCCTTTCGGTCCGTGCCCCCGGAACCCTTAGGACCATGGGAGCACAGCCGCGCCACCAGCGAAATTCAAGCATGGAAACAATTTAAGACAACTGCGGCGTGACGGCCGCTCATGGAATTTATTTTTTATGAAAAACAGACATTTAATCCTCCCGCACACGAGGATTTCCAAAAGTTAAAATTCATCCCATCAGCGATGGGATGGTTAATTTCAATTGAGACCCGTGACGAGGGTCTGGCGGGGTCGAGGCAACTTTGGGGCAGCTTTGTGACGGCGCCCGCGTTCCCCTCGAATACCCCGAATCACAGCCCGACCAGGAGAAGAATATTCGCCTCTTGGTTGTGCCTAAACATCCCTCATTGCAGTTCCTTTCCCTCCGGCCAACGCAGGTTTTCGCCCAGAACGATCTCCTGTCGCGCCCCCGCATCAAGATCGAAATGCCAGGCCAGCACCCCGCGTTTATCGTCGCGCCCCTCGACATCCGGCGCGGGGCGGGCGGTCCAGTCGATCTTCAACTCGTCCTGTTCGGACACGGACACACGGTCCACGACCTCCACCGGCCAGCTCCGCCCCGTGTGGTTCTCCACGCTGATGCGCCATTCGCTCGCCGTCTCGTTGGACTTGGAAATCACGCCCCGGTCGCCCTCGTTGCGGGTCAGGAGCACGCGATCCACGGCAATGCCATCCACCGCCCCGAAGGCCAGCTCGGTCTCCGCCCCGTTCACCACGGTCTCGAGCATCACTGTGCCAAGGCTTACCCCGTCCCGGATCAGCCGAACCTCGCCGGGCACCAGCATCTCGCCGGTGTCATTGGTGAAGCTGGCCATGAGATAGCCGGTGTTCTCATAGAGCGGCACGGCGCGCACAACGATCTCCGGCGACAGCGCCAGAGAGGCCAGCATGAATTCGCGCCCTTCCGTGCCGGAATAGAGACTGGCGGGTTCAGGGGCCTCATAGGTCTGGCTCAGCCCCGTCAGATTAGCCCGCATCTTGACCATCGGCGCGGCCTCCATCACCGGTTCGGCATAGCCGTCCATCTCAACCGAAACACTTGCCGTGGCGCGCATCAACGGCTCAATGGGGCGCGGCTCATAGACCCGCCGCACATATTCGTAGACCTCGTTCGGAGCCGGTTTGCTGTTCGGATTGTCGGTCGCAAAGCGCAGCGCCACGTCGAGCCACGGTTCCCGCGTGTTCTGTTCGACAAAGACCGAACGCACCAGTTCCATCGTGCCCGCATCCGTGTCGAGCCGGGCGGTGTAACGCGGCTGCCAGGAGGCGTCTTCGGACATATAGGTGAAACCGACCTGCACCTCGCCTGCCTGCTCCATACGGACCGGAAGCGTGATCGAAATCCGATCCTCAGTGCTCGGCACCAAAAGATCGAGGGCGATTTTCGCCTCCGTCAGTTCATGCTCAAGCGTTTCAAGCGCCTCATTCGCCGCATCGACACGACGTGACGCGTCGAGCCCTGCAAGACGCGCAGCAAGCGATTCCTCACGGATCATCCGGGCGGTCGCGGCGGTCTGTTCCGCATCCTCACCCGCATTCAGGCGCCCGAGATAGGCAAGAACATCCTGCGCCGCATCGTCTTCGAAACCGATCTTCATGATCTCACTGCGCCGCGCGCTGATCTCGTCCTCAAGCGCATCGACACGCGCCTTGGCGGCTTTCTCCGCCTCGGACCGGAACAAAAGCGCCTCCGTGATCGGCGCGACACCATAGGACACCGGCCCGAGAGCGCCGCCGTCCACCCGGATCTGCAAGCTCCGCTCAATCTCAAGCGGATCGTAGCCTTGGGGAATGTCAGAAAAAACGATCTCGTGCTGGCCCGCTGGCAGGGTCACGGTCGCATTGCGGGTGATCATCGCGCCTTGCGGGTAGAGTGTCGCCTCGGTGACGAGGCTGCGCGCCTCGAACCGCTCCGCAAAGGCTGGCAGCGCAATCAGAGCGCTCCCCGCCAGACATGAAAGGGTCAGAATGGAACGGGTGCTGAATTTCGGGAACATGATTTCCTCCTTACCGGTCGGAGGAAAGGTCCAATGCGACGCCGCTCTGCGCAAGGGGAATTCAGCCCAAGGCAGGGCAACATCCCCAGCATGGCGAAAGCTCGCCGATCCCCCGACATCAGGTCAGGCGACCGTCTTGGTGTCGCGGTTGCACCCATCGTGAAACTTCTCGTGGAAGGTCCTGCACAGGTCTTCCTTGGTGAGCTGCGGATGGGGCTTGGCCAATTCCTCCGTCCAGTCGCCCAAACGATCTTCCAGGCGGTCCGATGCCCCCGCGCCAGTTTTTTTGATCTCGTGATGCCGCATGGCGCCAAGATCTATTTTCACTCGAAACATCACCCTACCCCTTCGTTGCATGGCTATGTCGTCAGACCGAACTAAGCATAACAGCGCCACATATGCGCCGCGTGTATGAATAAAGTTTAAAGTTAACACATGCCCCCAGCGGCTCTCTCAGAGGTTTCAATACGATTTCAGTGGGTTGAATGTTTAAAAATAGCTGCTTTTCACGGCAGAACCCGCCCCCAATACAGGCCTCTCCTTTCCGGTTTCCCGGAAACGCCGTGAACATGCCCTCAATTCGGCGAATCGACTCCACGAACCCCAATGAAAAAGGGCGCCCGCAAGCGCCCTTTCGTTAAGAGTTTAGTTACCCACTTTCGCCCAGGCCGGACGTCTCAGCCCTTCTTGAGCACCCGGCGACCGAGCAGTTCGGCAATCTGAACCGCGTTCAGCGCCGCGCCCTTGCGCAGGTTGTCGGAGACGCACCACAGATTCAGACCATTCTCGACGGTCACATCCTGACGGATACGGGAAATGAAGGTAGCGAAATCGCCGACGCATTCGACCGGGGTCACGTAACCGCCGTTCTCGCGTTTATCGACCACGAGAATCCCCGGCGCGGTGCGCAGGATTTCACGGGCTTCATCCTCGTCGAGGAAGTCCTCGAACTCGATGTTAATGCTCTCGGAGTGACCGACGAAGACCGGCACGCGCACGCAGGTCGCGGTAACCTTGATCGCGGGATCGACGATCTTCTTGGTCTCGGCGACCATCTTCCACTCTTCTTTCGTGTCGCCCGAGTCCATGAAAACGTCGATATGCGGGATCACGTTGAAGGCAATCTGTTTGGTGAATTTCGACGGGGCGACTTCCTGACCCGGCACATACATGCCCTTGGTCTGGTCCCAAAGCTCGTCGATCCCCTCTTTGCCGGCGCCGGACACGGATTGATAGGTGGAGACCACAACGCGTTTGATCTTCGCACGGTCATGCAGCGGCTTCAGAGCCACGACCATCTGTGCGGTGGAACAGTTCGGGTTCGCGATGATGTTCTTGTTCTTGTACATCTCGATCGCATCCGGGTTCACTTCCGGCACGATCAGCGGAATTTCCGGATCGTAGCGATAGAGGGACGAGTTGTCGATCACCACGCAACCCGCCGCCGCCGCTTTCGGCGCGTAGGTTTTGGTGGCGTCGGAACCGACCGCAAACAGGGCGATGTCCCAACCGGAAAAATCGAACGTGTCGAGGTCCTTGGTGGTCAGGGTCTTGTCGCCAAAGCTCACTTCGGTGCCAAGAGATTTGCGCGACGCCAGCGCCACAATCTCATCGACAGGAAACTCGCGCTCGGCGAGGATGTTCAGCATTTCGCGGCCCACATTGCCCGTGGCGCCCGCGACGACGACCTTATAGCCCATTTGGCACTCCTCATTCGTCCAGGGTGACTGGCGCGGAGCCTTACTCGAAAGGGGCAGGAGAAGAAAGGGGGTTTAGCGCCGCGCGGCCGCTCTGGCGGCCTCAATTCGCGCTTGTGCGGCCTTTTGGTCGATCACGACACCCGCAATAGGGTCGTCCGATACATGTGGAAAATGGGCCTGATCAAGATAGCTCATGAATGCCGCCCTGAGTTCGGGATCGAAGGACAGTGATTCCGCCTGATAGAGCGCGCCACTGAGGGCCTCTGCATTCCCGGCCACGCGAACGAGTCCCGGCAGGGCAAAGAACGCCTGCCCCAGAACGATCACCGGCTTGTCATAGAAAAACGCCTGCAACCCGACGGAAGAGTTGATGGTGATCACGCCCCGGCTCGCCCGGACCTGTTCGAATGTGTCGGTCTGGTTGTCGACCACGATCCGCCCCTTTGCCGCCTCGACGGCACGCGCCAATGGCCAGGCGAGCGAGGTCTTGGCAGAGGGATGTTCCTTGACACGGATATGCCAGCCTTCGGGCAGGGAAGACGCCGCTTTCGCCAGCTCGGCCAGCATGTTCGGCACCGATCCGACCCAGCCGGAAAACAGGGTGATCTGGCTGTCGTTCGGAACCTGCAACGGCACGAAGAGAAATTTCTCCCCGGCAAGATCGACCCCGGCCGCCTGCCCGACATCGGCACGCTTTGACGCCCGTGCCGTCAGATTGGCCCCCAGGTGCCGCCACCCGTCATCCTGCCGATCCGCACGCCCCGCCGCCCAGGAGGTATAGAACCGGGGATCGCACGGCAGGGAGCCAAGCGCATTGACCCCGCTGTGATCGAGCTGCATCCGCCCGGGAAAGGGCGCCAGTTCGGCGTAAAGCGTCGGAACGCCTGCGTCCTTTGCCCCCTCCATGAACACCCGCCGCGATCCGGTGATGCCGTTCCAGCACAGCGCCACCGTCTCGCGATGCCGCGTGAAATAGCGCCGCGATCCATTATATTGCAGCCGGATAAGCAGACGTTTGAGAGCACGCCCTATCGGCCCTCTCGGCTGACGTTTGGCGACCGCCAGCGCCGCATCGACACGCGCGCGGGTCTCCGGAAAATCACGCAGCGACATGGGGATCGTCCAAAGCACCTGAGCACCACCATCGGCCTCAGCCACGGAAGACATGAAACTGTCCTTCTTTTTCGCATAGCCCTTGAGATAGGTGATCATCGCGCCCCGCCTTTCTCTGTCCTCCACTCTTACCTATGCGAGCCGAGGTAAGGCGACAAGATCGGGCTGACGTCCGCTGGGCTCACAGGCCGGATCGCGCCATGGCTCGAACCCTCTGTGGATGATCTCCTTACACGCCCCTTTCAGCGGTGCTTTGCGCATGGAAACCGTCGGCAACGTGCATGGGTCACGTTGCGCGAAAACCGTTCCGGTTGTCTTCATCGCCTTGAAAGATCGAAACCGCCCGGTGCGTTGAGCTAGACGGCTCCAGTCCGAACCTCCCGCGTCGGGTCATGCCGGTGTGCGTACCCCATCACAATCCCGCGCAGTTTATCGCAATTCGCGGCCTCGATCGCCGCCTGGATCTCCCGCAACAGGCCGGCAACCTCGATCTGGCTCAGACAATGTTCCTCCGCCCGCAGAATTTTCGGGTGTGGCGTTTTGCGGAGATCGTCCAGATCGACAAACAGCTCCTCATAAAGCTTTTCGCCCGGACGCAGACCGATGATCCTGATCTCGATGTCGCCTTGCCCGGTCAGAGGGTCTTTGACACTGCGCCCGGAAAGCTGGATCAACTTGCGCGCCAGGTCCATGATCTTTTGCGGTTTGCCCATGTCGAGCACGAACACATCGCCACCTTCGGCATAGGCCCCGGCCAGAAGCACAAGCCGCGATGCCTCTGCAATGGTCATGAAGTACCGGCGCATCTCGGGATGAGTGACCGTCACGGGTCCACCGCTTTCGATCTGGGCCTGAAACAGCGGCAAGACCGATCCGGACGAGCCCAGAACATTGCCGAACCGGACCATCGAGAATTTGGTGCGGGGCGCGCGGCTCTGGATGTCCTGAACGATCAGTTCGGAAATCCGCTTCGTCGCCCCCATGACGCTGCTCGGCCGCACAGCCTTGTCGGTCGACACGAGAATGAAGCGCTCGACCCCTTCCTGCACCGCCGTATCAGCAAGGATTTTCGTCCCCATGACGTTGTTGCGTGTGCCTTCGATCTCGTTGTTTTCGACCAGGGGAACATGTTTGTAGGCGGCCGCGTGCAAGACGATCTCCACCCCGTGCTGGCGCATAACATGGCGCAGGCGCCCGGCATCCGTCACCGTGCCAAGGCAGGGCAGAATCTCGATGTCGCGGGCCAGGGCGCGGGATCGCAACTCGAGATCGAGCGCGTAAAGATTGTATTCGTTCTGCTCGAACAGGACGATCTTGTTCGGCTGGCAATTGAGCAACTGGCGACAAAGCTCCGACCCGATGGAGCCCCCGGCCCCCGTCACCATGATCACCCGTCCGGCATAGCTCTTGACCATCTCAGGCGTATCCAGATCAACCTTGCCACGCCCCAGCACCTCGTCGGGGTCCACCGTCCGCAATCGCGCATTCCCGCGCTCGACCAGCATATCAATGAAAGAAGGCAGAATCTGGACCGGGATATCGACCCGCTCACACAGATCGACAATCGTATCACGCCGCTTGCGGGCACTGTCCGGCAGGGCAATCATCACCTCGGAAATCGCATTGCGAAAGACATCCTGCACCAGATTCCCGGAGGGCAGAACCGGTATCCCTCCGATGTCCATGCCCTGCATTGCAGGATTGTCATCGAAGAAGGCCACCACCCGTCGATCCGGCGATTGCCCCATGGCCGACGCAAGCTGCACCCCCGCAGCACCGGCCCCGAAAATCGCCACGCTCTTGCGCCTGTGCAAATGCTCGCGCAGTCCGCTGAGGATCGAAACCGCGATGGCACGCGAGACCACCAGACCCGCAAAGACGAAGATGCCGAAAGTCAACACCGCGGCCCCGGAATGCGGCACGCCGAGCGCAACGCTCGCAGCCCAGAGCACCAGGGCGATGCCGAGGCTGAACCGAAAGATGGTCATCAGGTCCCGTGAGTTCAGCATGACCAGTTTGATCCGATCCAATCGGAATATCACATTCAGCAACAGCCCCCCGGTCATCAGCGCACCGCAAAGCCAAAGCAGGGTCACGTTGTCTCCGGCCACCTCCATTCCAGGCAAAAGCTGCAGGCTCAGGAGAAGCGAGAGCGTCAGTACCAGAAAATCGGACATCAGGATCACCGCGCGGATCACATTGCGCGGCAGAGACGTCAAGCCTACGATAAGTACTTTCCTGTACACGACCAACTCGCCTTACAGTGTGTTTCCATCCCACTTTTCTCAAATTAGTCAGAGTAAAGTTAACAAGCCAATAACAGCGCCGAAAACGTCTGACGGAAATCGAGGCATCGTCAGCGGCGTGCCAAAACGGCGCTACCTCAGCACGCCAAGCAAAGTTTTTATAATAATCTTCACGTCAAAACAAATGCTTGCGTTTTTCTGATAGAGCAAATCCAGACGTGCTTTCCGGGGCACGCATCTGCGGGAATAGACCGCATCCGTCGCCTCAGGTGTAACGCAATCGACCAAAAGACGCGCCTCGTGGGCATGAAACGTCAGGGTTGCAAGCCCTGTCACCCCCGGCCTGTTCTGCAACACGGTCCGGTAAAGTTCCGGGTGACGCTCGACATAGAGCCGCAGGGGAGGACGTGGCCCGACAAAGGACATGTCACCTCTGAGGATGTTCCAGAGCTGTGGCAGTTCATCGAGCCGGGTGCGACGCAGAAACCCGCCTGTGCGGGTGATGCGATCTGTCTTGTCGCCACCGGACACACCGCTGTCGGTCGCCGAAAGGGTCATGGTGCGAAACTTGACCAACTGAAAGCCCTGTTCCGGCGTTTTCATCCGCTCGGACAGGAAAAACACCGGTCGCCCGTCGCGCAGCAGGATCACTGCGGCCAGAACTCCGATCACCGGCAGCGACAGCAGCCCGAGACACACAGCCAGCGACAGATCGAACAGGCGTTTTCCAAAGCTCATGTTCCGGCCCTCACAGCATTCCATTCGGCAACAATCTCTTGCGCCGAGGCTTTCAGTTCAATCTCGGGGCACAGCCGCGCCAGACGGGATGTCGCCAGGGAAATCTTCTGATGTCCGGCATCGGTCCTCGGGCGCGCAGTCCAAGGCACCCCCGCCGCATCAAGCAGATCGGACATGGCCACAGGGCGCGCGCCCGCAAGATTGAGCACCGGCGGGAGGCTCTGGAGCGTACTCAAGGCACGCAACACGCGCAGCAGCGTCACCGGGCCGATATAAGACCGCTCAGGGCTGTGCCCATCCGGGAAGATATCGAGCGGCAGGCTGGCTCCCGCACGAGACCGGGCATTGCCCAAAAGCATATCCGCCCCGGCGACATTGCCGATCCGCAGAGCACAAATCTCGATCCCCTCCATCGCGGCGCGACGGGTGCAGAGCTCTTCCATCTCGGCCTTGGCATGGCCATAGGCATTGATCGGCGCGAGGAGATCCTCTTCGCGAAACGGTTTGCCCCGGTCCGGGCCATAGACTGCGGAAGACGAGGCCACAAGAAAGCGCGACACCCCGGCACGCAGCCCCGCCGTGATCGCATGATCGACAGTGGTGACATGTGCTCGCATCGAATCTGGATCGTCTTTATCCCCGCTTGCACCAGAAAATATCAAAATACAATCGAAACCATGCTGGCTCCGCACAGCAACCAAAGGCGCGGGGTCGCGGAAATCCGGCCAAAGGAATGAGTTCTCAGTGCACCAGTCCGCAGCGCGGTATTGCCAGAGACATCCTGGGGCGTCCTCCGGAAATAGCCGTTCCGCCACGCGAAGAAGCCCCCCGATCCGGCCGGAAGCCCCGAGATAAGCGGCACGATGGTCTGGCATGGCGGCTCCCGTGGAAAGCGTCCGCCTCATGCTAGACGCTTAACCCCCATCAGACCAGTGCCCTCGGCTCAGCCAGAGAATCTGATCGGCAGGCTCATCGGATAGCTGGCGTCGGTCAACTCCGCTGGCGCCGCCGGGAAGCGGCCAGCCCGTTTCACCGCCTCGACCGCCGCCGCGTCGAGAGCCGGATTGCCCGAGCTTTTCGCCACACCGACGCTCAGCAAAGCGCCCTCGCGGCTGACCCGGAAACTCACGGTTACGATCCCCGCCCCGGCCCCACGCGGTGCCCGCTTGCGACGTTCAATGCGTGAGCGGATGCTTGCCCCCCAGCTCGACAGGGCCGACTGGCGCTTGGCCGCACTGAGCCCCGCACCTTGCGACGCACGGGCCTCGCCAGCCTGCTGTCCTCCGCCACGACCTGCGGCACGGGCTTCCTCGCTGGAGCGATCGCTACCCTGCACAGCGCGTTGCGCCTGCTGCGACTGTTGTGCTTTCGGAGTGGGTTTCGGTTCCGGCTTCGGCGGTTCCGGGGCTTTCGGCGGTTCCGGCGCATCAAACGCATCCGCCTGTTCCACGGGCTGCATCGGCACCGGAAGCGCCATGGCGTTCGGAGCCAGATCGAGTTCGGGAATATCCTCCAGAGCCTCCATGACCGGTTTGGGCGGTTCCGGAGCCCTCGGCAGATCGGGGGCCATTTCCGGCACCTCTTCCCAGCGCTCGACCATGGCCGCCAGCGCCACGTTCGAGGCCTGAAGCGACAGGAGATCCTCACCGCCTTCGCCAGAGGCCGCCGTGCCTGCGGAATGATCCATCAATGCCACAGCGGCGATCGCAAGATGCGCACCGAGCGCGAGCGAGACAAAGAGCGTGCCGGTCAGAACACGGTTCATGCCCCACCTCCTGCCCGGGTCACCAGTTCCACCTTTGGAAACCCGAGTGCCGCCAGTTTCGGCAGAAGCGCGGCCAGTATCGCAGCCGAGACCTCGCGATCCGCACTCATGGCAATCGACGGCCCGCTCGCGCCCTCACAACCGCCATCGGCACAAAGCGCGATGCGTTCCAACTCGAGCGCCCGCAACACCGCCTCCTCGCCCTGCACATCCCGGAAAGCGAGCGTGCCGTCCCTGCCCAAATAAAGCGGCAGGGGGGCGGTGATTTCGGCCTCGACGCCAGCGTCCGGCAGATCGAGTTCAAGCGGATCGGGTGGCGCGATTTCCGCGGTCATCAGGAAGAAGATCAGCAGCAGGAAGACGACGTTGATCATCGGAACGACGCTCTCAGAGGCCTGCGGGCGGGGCGTTTCAGAGAAATCCATCGCTCACTCCACCAGAACCAGATTGGTGAACCCGGCCTCGCCCAACCATTCCATCACACTCACAAGCCTTTGCAGCGGAACCTCGGCATCGTCGGGTCGCAGCACCACGATATCCTCCGGGCTATCCACCAACTCCTGCAAACGGGCGACCAGCGCCTCTTCGTCCTCAACCGCACCGTTGAGTTTCAACTCTTCCGCACCGACACGCACCAGACGCGGCGGACCGGAATAGCCCTGCGCCGCGCCGCCGCCGAGCGTCAGGGACAATTGCGCCGGAGAACCAAAACGCGAGGCCAGCATGAAGAACACCAGAAGCAAGAAGACCACGTCGATCATCGGCGTGAGCGACATGCGGTGCTTGCGCCGGGGTGCGCCGAACTCCATGGGTCACTCCGCCGCTTGCGCCATCGGGACCGGTTGCTGTACCACGTCGCGCGGGCGCAGATAGATGCGGGTCGCCATATCCTCGAACTCGTGACGCAGACGGTCGGCAACCGCCTCGAAGCCGGTAAACGCGATGGAGGCCGGGATTGCCACGGCCATCCCGGCGGCGGTGGTCAGAAGCGCCTCCCAGATGCCACCCGCAAGCAGCGCCGGATCGGCCTTGGCCCCCGCTTCCTGAAGCGTCTGGAAGGCGGAGATCATACCGAGCACGGTGCCAAGAAGACCCAGAAGAGGCGCAATGGTTGCGATCAGTTCGAGCGGACGCAGACCGGACCGCGCACGGGCGAGAAAGCCCTTTGCGATCCGCGTTGTTTCCGCCTCGGCCCCGGTATCGTCATAGGCGGAATTGCCATGGGCCTCGAAAGCGGCACGGATGAAGCGCGAACGCAGCCCCTTACGCCCGGCCAGACGGGCTTCGGCTCCGGCGACGTCACCTCTGGCCCAGAGAGCAATCGCCTCTTCTCCGGCGGACGTGCTGCGCCAGGCCCCGAGATAGGCCAGATCCCAGAGCTTCCAGAAGATCAGCGCCAGCGTGATCACCGACAGCGCCGCGATCGCCCAGATCGAGGGACCGCCCTTGGCAAGAAAGTCGAACAGAGAGGCAAAGAGAGCCGAATCATCCATGTCAGTCACCATACTATGCGTGTAGCTGGCTGATCCATTCAGCTGGCGTTTGCCCTCGGATAGATTATCCTAGTTTTTTAGTCAAGATATGTGCACTCATTCCCGGCTCAGCGCCACCACCGGATCGAGCCGTGCGGCATTGCGGGCTGGCAGGAAGCCGAAGGTCACGCCGATCAGGGTCGACGACAGGAAGGCCACGACAATCGCGGTGGTCGAGAAACTCAACCGCACGCTGGAGGCGAATTCCTCAATCAGATAGCCGCCAGTCAGCGCGCCCAGAATACCGAGCACACCGCCGACGAGACAGACCATGACCGCTTCGATCAGGAACTGGCTGACGATATCCGAACGCCTGGCACCAATGGCGATGCGCACGCCGATTTCCTTGGTCCGTTCGGTGACGGAGACGAGCATGATGTTCATCACGCCGATACCGCCGACAACAAGGGAAATCACCGCGATCATCGCCACGAGATAAGTCAGCGTCTGAGTCGTCGAGGTGATGGTTTCGCGAATCGTGTCGGAGTTCGACAGGAAGAAATCCTTGGTGCCGTGACGTGCGGTCAGAAGCGCGGTGATTTCCACTTCGGCCTGATCCATGTCGTAATCGTCGGCAACCCGGACACCGATGCTGCTCAGGTTATCCTGGCCGGAGACCCGCGCCATAGCCGTGGTATAGGGCACCCAGACATTGAGCGACGAAGGGCCGAAGGTTGCGCCGGTGGAGCGCACGATGCCGATCACCCGAACCGGCACGTTGCCGAGGAAAATCACCTCGCCGAGCGGATCGGTGCCTTCATCGAAAAACGTGTCCTCTGTGTCCTCGTCGATCACGGCAACCTGCGTGTAGCCCTCGATGTCCTCATCGCCGAACGCGGAGCCTAGGATCGTCTCATAGGCATGCACCTGAAAGTAATCGCCGGACACGCCATTGATCGACGCCGAGGCTTCGGTATTGCGATAACGCACCGTCGCGGAGGACGAGACGGCAGGCGAAACGCTGTCGGCAAGATCCATGAGCGCCAGCGCATCGGCATCCGACGGCACGAGCGTCTCGATCCGTCCCTGATCCCGCGCCCCGAAACCGGAGCCTGCCCGCACGGTGATCGTGTTCGTCCCGAGCGAGGAGATGTTCTCCAGCACCTTCTCCTGCGACCCGTTTCCGAGCGCCACCACCAGAACCACCGAGGCGATGCCGATGATAATGCCCAGCATGGTCAGGAAAGACCGCGTGCGATGGGCCAGCATGGCTTTGAGCGAGATGTTGAAGGCTTCGGTCAGGCGCCGGAAAGAGGCGCCCAGCCCGGCGGCCTGTTTCATGGGACGTTCGATTGTGGCCCGTGACGATGCGCCATCTTCCTTGCGCGTGTCGGAAATGATCCGCCCGTCGCTGATCTCGACGATCCGATGGGCGTGTTCGGCCACCTTCGGATCGTGTGTCACCATGACGATGGTGTGGCCCTTGGCATTCAGTTCCAGAAGCAGGTTGATCAGGTCTTCGCCGCTTTTGGTGTCGAGCGCACCTGTGGGCTCGTCCGCGAGGATCACCTCACCGCCGTTCATCAGAGCGCGCGCAACAGAGACCCGCTGTTGCTGGCCACCCGACAATTCAGAAGGCCTGTGATCGAGGCGGGTGTCGAGCCCCAACTGGGTCAGAAGCTCTTTCGCATGCTCGCGCCGCGCCGCCCGACCGGCCCCGGCGTAGATCGCGGGGACTTCCACGTTGCCCACGGCATCGAGATCGGGAAGCAGTTGATAGCGCTGGAAGATAAAACCAAAATGTTCGCGCCGGAGCTGCGCCAACTCGTCGGGTTCGAGATCGCTCACATCCTTGCCACTGAAACTGTAGGTCCCGGAACTGGCCCGGTCGAGACAGCCAAGGATATTCATCAGCGTCGACTTCCCCGACCCCGAAGCGCCGATGATCGCGACCATCTCGCCCGGATAAATGTCGATATCGACATCGCGCAGCACGGTGATGGTTTCGTCCCCGGCCTGAAACGAGCGGCTGATGCCACGCGCGGAAATAAGCGGTTCGGTCATCTCAGAACATCCCTCCCGGCCCCATCCGGGTGCTGCCGGTCGCGGCGCTCACCGCCGCACCTGTCACCACGAGATCGCCCTCGTTCAGGCCCGACGTGATTTCCGCGATTACCTTGTTGTTCAGGCCGACCTCGACCGGCCGGGCTTGGCGCGTGTTGTCGGCTGCGTCGTAAATCTCGACCGTGTAACGCCCGTCCGCCCCGCCGCTCAGCGCCGAAGACGGCACGGTCAGCACATCGACCGCCTCGTCCAGCACGATGGACACTTCGGTCGTCATGCCGATGCGCAACAGATGGTCGGGGTTCTCAACCTCGAGCCGCCCGTTGTAATAGATCGCCTCATCCGTGCTGATCGTATCGCTGTCCTCAATCTCGGACGGCGCAGGCTCGACGTCACGCACGGTGGCCTCGAACGCCTTGTCCGGTTCGCCCAGGATGGTGAAGCTAACCCTCTGCCCCGGCGCGACATGCACGACATCGGCCTCGGAAATCTCCGCCTTGACGATCATCTTGTCGAGATTGGCAAGCTTCACAATGGTCGGGGCATCCATGCTGGCGTTCACCGTCTGGCCCGCGTCCACCACAACGGCAACCACCGTTCCGGTCATGGGCGCAGTCACTTTCGTCCGGTCCAGCGCGATCTGCGCTGTCGAAACCTTGACCTCAGCACTGGATCTTTGCGCGTTCAAGGCATCGAGTTCGGCCTGATAGACCTCAAGCGTCGCCTCGGCCGCCTCGACATCTTCCTGCGACGCGTAATTCTGGGCATGAAGGCTGGTGACCCGGGTCAGGCTCAGTTCCGCCTGTTTGATATTGGCGCGCTTCGCCGCGATCTGTGCCTCGATATTGGCGAGATCCGCCTGCGCCTGCAAAAGGTCGTTCTGCTGATCTTCGCTGTCGATCTGCGCGATCAGATCGCCTGCCGCCACGGTATCGCCCAAGGCAACCGCCAGTTCCTCGATCTGACCCGAGGTCCGCGCGCCGACGCTGACCAGTTGGCTCGCCTCAATCACACCGGAGGCCAGGACGGTTTGCTGCACCGTGCCGCGGGCCACCTCCGCCGTCTGCGGTGGCGCAACTTCGGCATCCCCCCTGTACCAGGTCCAACCGAAATATCCGGCCACAACCACAAGAGCGACGATCAGCAGGCGCAACGGGGTTTTCATGACAAACCTTTCAAGCGAAACAGAAACGGGCCGTGAAACCCGCATTTAAGACATGATACGCAGATAGGCGCACACTCCGTCGCGTCCACCGGAAAATCATCACGAAAAACCGCCGGAACCCGAAGTCCCGGCGGTTTTGTCTCATGCCCATGCGTCACTTCATCCCGCAGGAACAAGCTGTGCCAAAGGTTCATAGGTTTCCTCGTAATGATCGAGCTCCGCCTCGAACCAAGCCGTACCCCGGGTCGCACCGCCCAGGGACTGGAACAGCTCCCCCTCGGCCATGGCGGGCAAGAGCGCGTTGAACACATCCCAGCCAGCGGCATCGGGATGGGCGTCAAAGCCGAGCACCTGCCCTTTGAGCCCGGTCACCATCGGCATCAACCCGCCGGAATAGACGCTCGGCACGTGAATCGCGATCTTGTCGATCGGTTGCAGCACCACCGGTTTGCACGCGGCCAAGGCCTCGCGCACCGCCGCCTTCGCCGCCGTCCGGAAGGCGAAGTCTGAACTGTCCACGGCATGATGCTTGCCATCGGTGAGCGTGACTTTCACATCGACGACCGGCAGACCGTTCGGTCCTTCGGCCAGCGCATCGCGCACCCCCGCCTCGACGGCGGACATGTAGTTGCGCGGCACGGCGCCGCCCTTCACGACCTCCTCGAAGACAAAGCCTTCGCCACGGGCCAGAGGCGCGACCTCGACCACCACATCGGCGAACTGCCCGGCCCCGCCGGATTGTTTGCGGTGGCGATAATGCGTGCCGCCGGGTTTCGAGATGGTCTCCCGCAACGCGGGCGGGATAGGTTGGGTGTCGACGGGAACACCGAACACCTCGGTGAGTTTTTCGAGCACACGCCGCTGATGCAACGCCCCCTGGGTGGCCAGAACCGCCTTGCCGCTTTGCGCATCCTGTTCAATGGCCAGACCGGGGTCGATGTCCGCCAGCTTGCCGAGCGCCGCCGAAAGTCGCGCCTCGTCGCGTTCGTTCTGCGGCACCAAAAGCACCCGGTTCTTCGGTTTGTGCGGCACGGCCCAGTCGGGCGTGTCGATGGCCTCCGAGGCGCCATAGATCGGCGCGCGCAAGCCGAGATGATCAGTTTTCACGGTCAGCCCGATGGCTCCCGGAGCCAATTCGGAGAGCGCGGTTTTCGTGTCGATGTCGACCAGTGACCCAATGGTTTCCCCCATCAGCACAGAGCCCGGTTTCAACGTCTCACCCACGGCACGGATCAGAACGGTCTTGCCAAGGTGTTTGATCTGATCGGCAAAAATCCCGACGGCCACCGGCGTCGCACCGAAGCGTTCGGTGAGTGTATCCACCGCAGGCACCTCGTGACGCAGGCTTTTCATCAGCCGCGTCAGCCCGTTGGCCCCCGTCGCGGAGCCGAGAAAGGCGGGGATCAGGTCATGATGCTGCAACACTTTCGTCGCCACGTCGTAAAGCTCATCGGACATCGGTTTCTGATCTTCGATCAGCTCTTCGAGCAGTCGATCATCGAAATCGGCGAGATGTTCCAAAAGCTCGGCGCGGGCCTCCGCTTCGCGCGCGCGGGCGGAATCCGGCATTTCGACCAAAGCCGAACGCTCGCCTTCCTTGAAGGCCCAGGCGCGTTCGGAAATCAGATCGACCATGCCGGTGATCTCGCCATTTTCGCGGATCGGCACTTCGCGCAACACGATGCCATGGGCAGAATAGGCCTGAAGCGCCGCTGCAATCTCGGCGGTGCGGTCGGTGGCGGCATCCACCTTGTTGATGAAAACAAGCGTCGGCAGGCCGGACGCCTCCAGCAGCCGCAAATACGGCGCAGCCAGAACCGCCGCCTCGGCTTCCGCCGGAACGCAAAGCACGGCAGCGTCGCTCACGGCAAGCGCCGCACCGGCCTGCGCCAACCCTTCGGCCCCGCCAGGGCAATCGAGAAGCGCCCAATCCTCATCGAGATAACGAAACAGGGTCACCGCGGTCTCGCCGAACAGGCTCAGAGAACGGGGCTTGCCCGTATCGAGCCCGGCAAGCGCCGCGGCCAATGCCGATTTGCCGGATTGTGACGGTCCTAGAATGGTGACGGTTTTCATGGCTATGTCTCCCGAGCTGCCCCGCGGACCCCGAATGGGCCCGCAATGGGTCGTGTCGGAGTGAAGCTACAGGTCAGGATGCGCCCTGACCTTGGCTCAGGTCAAGTTTGCGGGTTTTCTTCCGTCCCGTTCGCCAACCCGCCGGTGCGTCGGAAATCCACCAAAGCAAAGTCGATCAGCGCCCGCACCTTGCGCGGCAGGGTGCGCCCTTCGAGATAGACGACGCTGACCGGATGCTGAGGCCCGACACTCTCCGGCATCAAGGCCACAAGTCGCCCCGCCTCGAGATCGTCGCCCAGAACGAAGGTCGGACAAAAGGCGACGCCATGCCCGGCAACCGCCAGATCGCGGGCGGCGCGGGCACTGTTGACCATAAACCGCCCCGGCACCTGCACGAACACCTCCTGCCCTTCGACGCCAAAAGGCCAGCGCATTGGATTGCGCCGGTTGGTGTCGAGAATGCATTGGTGATCCATCAGGTCTTCGGGCTTTTCGGGAATGCCATGGGCTTCGAGATAGGCCGGGGACGCCACGAGCACCGAGCGCAGCATGCCGAGTTTGCGGCGCTTGAGCGAGGACACGTCCGAGGCCCCGATCCGAAAAGCCAGATCAATGCCGCCGGACGCGAGATCGACATAGGCGTCGCTCAGCCGCAGGTCGATGATCAGTTCCGGATGCGGCGCTGCAAAGCGCGCCAGCAGATCCTTGACGTAGACCTCGCCAAAGGTGACGGGAGCCGAAATGCGGATCGTACCGGAAAATCCGCGCGTGTCTTCGGTGACCTCACCCAGCATGGCGTCGAGATCGTCGAGAAGCGCCGGCGCACGGGACAGGAGATCTTCCCCCGAAGAGGTCAGCCCCACTCGTCGCGTGGTTCGCTGCAACAGGCGCACGCCAAGGCGCTCTTCCAGTTCCGCGACATATTTCGAGGTCAGCCGGTTGGAGATCCCAAGCCGGTCCGCCGCCCCGGTAAAAGACCCGGTCTCCGCCGTGGCGACAAAGGCGCGCAATCCGTCGATCAGATCCATGGCATCCTCATTAAGAACAATATGGAGAAAGTTATTCCACACCTTCGCCATTCTATTCGATCCGCGCAAGTGCCATCTTCTATGCAAGACATCAGACCGCTCGCGCCCCGATCCCAGATCGGAAGAGCGATGAAAGGAGACGACCATGAGCATCGTACAACAGCTTCGTCAGCTCAAAGACAGCCTGAAATCCTCCGACCGCATGCCGGTCGTGTTCCTCGGCCATGGCAGCCCGATGAACGCCATCGAAGACAACGAATATTCCCGCAGCTGGTCTGCGCTCGGTAATGCCCTGCCGCATCCGCAGGCGATCCTCGTGGTTTCCGCGCATTGGATGACCCGCGGGTCGACGCTGGTGGATATTTCGCGCATGCCGAAAACCATCCATGATTTCTATGGCTTCCCGGACGAGCTTTTCACCCAGCAATACCCCGCCCCCGGTGCGCCCGATGTGGCGAAAGAAGTGGTGAGCCTGCTGGCCAGCCACCATGCCGCAGGCGACGACACTTGGGGGCTTGATCACGGCGCGTGGTCGGTGTTGAAATTCCTCTATCCGGGCGCCGATGTGCCGGTGTTCCAACTGTCGATCGACATGACCAAGGACCTGCCGCATCATCTTGAGATCGGACAGGCACTCAAGGAGCTGCGCAATCGCGGCGTGCTGATTCTGGGTTCCGGCAACGTGGTTCACAACCTGCGCACCATGCGTTGGGGCGGCAAGCCCTATGACTGGGCCGAAGAATTCGACGATCTCTTTGCCGACCGTCTGCAAATGCGCGACCACGCCACGCTGAGCGACCGGCAAGGGCTCGGCAATCTGTTGAAAATGGCGCACCCGTCGCTTGATCACTACCTGCCTGCGCTCACCATCGCGGGGGCTTCGGACAAAGACGACCATCTGCTGTTCATGAACGACTCGATCGACATCGGCTCCGTCTCGATGCGCAGCTTCGTCTATTACTGAGAGGGCCGATCATGCTTGTTGAAGGCGTTTGGACGAAAAACTGGACCCCGGTTCAGAAGGCCGACAAGAAAGGCCGCTTCGTGCGGCAAGTGTCGAGCTTTCGCAACTGGATCACGCCGGACGGCTCTGCGGGGCCGACGGGTGTGGGCGGTTTCAAGGCGGAAGCCGGGCGTTACCGGCTTTTCGTCGCCTATATCTGCCCCTGGGCCTCGCGCACTCTGATGGCGCGGGCCCTCAAAGGGCTCGAAGAAATCATTCCCGTGACGGTGCTGAACCCGACGCTGACCGATCAGGGGTGGCAATTCGGCGGCTATCCGGGCGCCGACGTGGCCGATCCGCTGTATGGGGCCGCCTATCTTCACGAGCTTTACACCCGCGCCGATCCGCATGTGTCAGGGCGGGCCACGGTGCCGGTTCTGTGGGACACCAAGACGGAAACCATCGTCAACAACGAGAGCGCCGACATCATCCGCATGCTCGACACCGCGTTTGAACATCTCGTGCCCTCGGATGTCCGGCTCTACCCGGAGGAGCTCGCAGGCGAGATCGACGCGCTGAACCCGCAGATCTACGACAAGCTCAACAACGGGGTCTACAAGGCAGGGTTTGCCTCTTCGCAGGAGGCTTACGATGAGGCGGTCGAGGGCGTGTTCGAGATGCTGGAAGCGTTGGAAGACCGGCTCACCGGCACCTACCAGTTCGGCGAACATCTGACCGAAACGGATATTCGCACCTTCGTGACCCTGATCCGCTTTGATGCCGCCTATCACGGCATCTTCAAATGTAATCGCAAACAGATCGCGGATTACCCTCGCCTCTCGGCCTATATGGAGCGCATTCTGCGCCTTCCGGGCATCCGGGCAACGGTGAATATGGATCACATCACGCGAGGCTATTATTCGATCAAGGCGCTCAATCCCACGGGCATTCGCCCCACCGGACCGGCGCATATCGAGGCCCTTCTGGCCTCGTCCTAAGCCGCGCCCTCTTCGATCGGCAACACATCGACCGCCTGTGAGGTTTCATGCCCGCCGGAGGTGCGCATCACGCCCCGGACGGGGGCCACGTCCTCATAGTCGCGGCCATAGCCGATGGTGATATAATCCGTCCCGGCGAACTGATTGTTCGTCGGGTCGAATTCAATCCAACCCAATTGGTTGCCAACCCAGGCGCGCACCCAGGCATGCATCGCATCCGCGCCTTCGAGCCTCGGCTGACCCGGCGGCGGGAAGGTGCGCAGAAAACCCGAAACGTACCCCGCCGGAATGCCAATGCCGCGCAGGGCCGCAATCATCACATGGGCGAAATCCTGACAGACGCCGTGGCGTTTCTCAAAGGCCTCCTCGGGCGGCGTATCGACATCGGTCGCCTCCGGATCGAAAGCCATGTCGCGATTGAGCGCCCGCCCAACGGCCTCGACCGCCCCCAAGGCGGTCACGCCTTCGTTCAGGCACTCCCAGGCATACTCCGTAATCGCCCCCGAAAGCGCGACGCGCGGCGAGGCGGCGATGAAATGATGCGGCGCCTCCGGGGCAAGAGACGGCACCATCAACAGCTCATGGTGCAACTCGTCAAGCGGCGGTGAGAAGTCGAAAATCGGTGCCGGTTCAAACCGTTCGATCCGGGCGGTCAGTTGTAGTTTCAGCGCGTCAATCGGCCGGTGCCACGCCACCATACTGGTTTCGTTGAGGAAAAAATCACGCCCGTCGCGGCGCTCCTGCGGGCGCGGATGGACCGTTAGCAGTCTTTGCCACACGGTCTGCACGCCGGGGATATCGGAGGGCAAAAGCCGCAGGATGTTACGCGTCCGGTCGGAGGCGGCATCATAGCTATAGTCGATGGTCAGGCTGACATCATAAAGCATGGCTTACCTCAAATAGATTGAGGACAGCAGATCGGAGATGCGCGCCAACTCGCCCCGGATCGCATGGAACCGCGCCACCGTCATTTCCTCGGTCCGGGCACAGGCGATCCCGGTCTCAAGCGGCAGGATCACGCGGAGCAATTCCGACGGACGGCCATGCAGCTGTGCGTTGGGAAAAGCCTCGGCATGTTTGCGCAGTTCCCGCACGAGGAACAACAACCCGCGCGGGTTGTCGGCATCAAGCGCCAGAAGATCGACCACCGTGTCGCGGTTGCTCTCAACCCGATACCGACGCTGGTGGGTGATGATCGAATCCCCCACCTCGACGGCAAGATCGAGCGAGCCTTCGGGCGCTTTCGGATCGGAAAACGCCGCCAGAAGGGCGGCCATCGCATCGGCACGTTCAAGGGCACGCCCGAAACTCAGAAACCGCCAGCCCGCAAAGCGATACATGTTTTCATGCACGAGCCCGGTGATCCCGGCGATCTTGCGCACCAAAACCGACATAGCCCGCGCACTGTCATCGCCGGGCTGAACCGTTTCAAGCATCCGCGTCGCGGTTTTCAACAGATCGCCAAGCGCCGACATGCCATCGGTCGAGAACCGGTCCCGCACCCGCATGGCACAATTGCGCGCCGCCGCGATCCGGGTGATCAGAGCTTCGGGCATGGGCTGGGCAAGGTCGATACCGAAGCCTTCGAGATAGTCGCGCAACATCTTCAGACGCGGATCGTTGCGGTTGTCGGTCGCTGCCAGCCGCAGATGATAGGCCCGTACCAGACGCGCGGCATCCTCGGTCCGCTCCATATAGCGCCCGAGCCAATACAGATTGTCGGCGGCGCGCGCCGGAAGCACGCCGGGGCTAACGCGGCGATAATTGCCCTCGACGCGGCGCTTCGGGCCTTCCTTCGGCAGCGGCCGGTCGGAGACCACCCAAACGTCGGCCACGGACCCGCCACGCTGCATCGCAAGCGCCGTGGCATCGCCGGAACTGCCGATCCTTGCATAACCGCCCTTCATGAAGTGCCAGCCACCCTGCGCAGTCCGCGCCGCAAAGACCCGCACGGTCATCGGACGCGGCACGAGGCTTCCGCTTTCACCATCGTCATCCCAGGCTGGTGTGGTCGACAGCGTCACCGCCTCCTGCCCCACCAACCGGTCGCCTTCGCGATCGAGCCAGTCAGCAATAGACCCCATGGCCGTGCCGCGGAACTCGCCGCCCAGCGCCGTAGTCGCGCCAAGATCAAAGGGCAAGTCCACCGCATCCGCCGGGCTGATCAGCATGTTTTGGGCATTGTCTCGCACATAGTTGCGCTCGTTCACACCACCGCACCACCACGTCGCGATGTTCGGCAGTTTGAGAGCCTCCCCCATCAGCACCTCGCTGATCCGGGGCAGAAACGCCATCATCGCCCGCATTTCCAAGACACCCGAGCCAAACGCATTGGCCATCGCCAGATGCCCGGTGCGGACGGCCTCCATCAGACCGGGCGTGCCGATCTGCGAGGTGGGGTTGAATTCCAGCGGATCGGCGAACAGGGCGTCGATCCGGCGCCAGAGCATGCCAAGCGGCTGCAACCCCTCGATGGTCCGCACCATGGCCTCGCCATTCTCGACCACGATGTCCTCGCCTTCGAGCAGCATCATGCCGAGATAGCGCGCAATATAGGTATGTTCATAATAGGTGTCGTTCGACGGGCCGGGCGTCAGGATGCCACTCATGCGCAGGTGTTTGTACGACGGCGAGGCCAGTTCCTCGGTCGCTTCGCGGAAGGCGCTAAAGAACCCGGCGAGTTTGTGAATGTGCGCGCGCGGGAAGCGTTCCGGGAAGATCCGACCCGTCGCCATCCGGTTTTCAAGCGCGAACCCCGCCCCCGAAGGCGCCTGTGTCCGGTCGCCCAAAACGAACCACGAGCCATCCGGCGAGCGCCCGATCTCGAAGGCGATGAAATGCAGGTAATGCCCGCCGCGCGGCTCGACCCCCACCATCGGGCGCAACCATTGCGGCGAGCGCGCCACCAGTTCGGCGGGCAGATGACCGTCACTGACAAGGCTGCCGGGGCCGTAAAGATCGGCCATCACTCGTTCGAGCAGATCGGCGCGTTGCGTCAGACCCGCGCAGATATGCTCCCATTCCAGCTCATGCAGGATCACCGGAATATGCGACAGCGGCCAGGCACGTTCGGCGAGGGGATCGTTGGAATATTGCCGGAAAAACACGCCCGCATCGCGCAGGTATTGATCCCCGCGCTCAAAGCGGGAGCGGATGTCTTCAGGAGACAGCCGGGAAAACCGATCGACAAAACGGCGCCACACGGGCCGCATCTGGCCCGTGGCGTCGAACAGCTCGTCGGCCACACCGGAGGTTTGCCCATAGGAGGCAAACAGGTCCGGCTGGGCGGAGACCCGTATCGGGTTTTGCGTCATTGCGAAAGTCCGGTCTCGTCGTCAGATACCTCAGATGAGCCCAATGGGCCGTCTGAGGTCAAGCGTCAAGGGGAACTCCGGGTGCGGCACTTCGGTTCCCGGTGTATAGCTTCCGGGGGTATGACCATAGGGTTCGAACCGCGCCAGACGCCGGGCTTCGGCCTCGTTGCCGTTCACCGGGAAAGTGTCATAATTCCGCCCGCCCGGATGCGCCACATGATAGGTGCAACCGGCGATGGGCCGGCCTGTCCAGTCGTCATAGATGTCGAAATGCAAAGGCGCATTGACCGGCAAAACCGGGTGCAGCGCCTCTGGCGGTTGCCAGGCCTTGAACCGGACACCGGCGACGGACACGCCCGAGGTTTGGGTTTTCGCCAAGGGGGTCGGCCTTTGGTTGCACATGATCCGGTAGCGATCCTGATGCAGTGTCGTCATCTTGACCTGTAGCCGCTCGACCGAACTGTCGGTGTAGCGCACCGTGCCACCGATGGCACCGGTTTCGCCCAGAACATGCCAGGGCTCCAGCGCTTGTCGCACCTCAAGATGCACGCCTTCCGCCTCGATCTGACCGCAGAACGGGAACCGGAATTCCGCCTGCGCTTTGAACCACTCCGGGTCCATGTCGAAGCCATGATGTTTGAGATCCGCGAGAAGCGAAAGCAGGTCTTCCCACAGGTAATGCGGCAACATGAAACGGTCGTGCAGCACCGTGCCCCAGCGCACCGGCTTGCCCTCAATGGGCGCATTCCAACAGCGCGCGATGATGGCCCGCAGGAGAAGCTGCTGCGCCAAAGACATGCGCGGGTCCGGCGGCATCTCGAAGCCGCGGAATTCGACGAGGCCCAGACGCCCGGTCGGCCCATCGGGGGAGAACAGCTTGTCGATACAAATCTCGGCGCGGTGGGTGTTGCCGGTCACATCGGTGAGCATGTTTCTGAGCAGTCGGTCCACCAGCCACGCAGGCGGAACAGCGGCCTCGGACGGCGGCTTGATCTGCGAGAGCGCGATCTCCAACTCGTAAAGCGTATCGTGCCGCGCCTCGTCGATGCGCGGGGCTTGTGACGTTGGCCCGATGAACAGGCCCGAGAACAGGTAGGACAGCGACGGGTGCCGTTGCCAGATCAGGATCAGCGACTTGAGCAAATCCGGACGCCGCAGGAAAGGCGAGTCCGACGGCGTCGCGCCACCGACCACAACGTGGTTGCCGCCGCCTGTGCCGGTGTGCCGCCCGTCGATCATGAACTTGTCGGCGCCAAGCCGCGACTGGCGCGCCTCTTCATAGATCGCCTCGGTCGTCGCCACACAATCGTCCCAGCTATGGGCCGGGTGAATATTCACCTCGATCACGCCCGGATCGGGGGCGACGCGAATGACATTGAGACGCGGATCGTGCGGCGGGGAATAGCCCTCGATATGGATCGGCAGACCAAGTTCCTCGGCGGTGGTTTCCGCCGTGGCGAGCAGTTCGAGGTAATCCTCCAGCGCCTCACAGGGCGGCATGAACAGGCACAAACGCCCGTCGCGCGGCTCGATGGTGATCGCGGTCCGCACCTGACCGCCTCTCGGATCGACGCCCTGCGCCATGATCCTTTGCCGTTCCACACCGTCGCTCTGCGCCTCGGACACCGGCTGACTGCGCTCGCCCGTGGTTTCGGGCAGCATCTCGGCGCGCTCCTTGGCCTCCAATGCGATGCGCGCGGCCTCTTCCCGTTCCATCTGGGCGATCTCTTCGCGCACCTTTTTGCGGCGTTCATCAAGCGCGGCATGGAAATCCGGCAAAGGCGCGTGATCCATCATCGGATCGGCGGGGTAGGAATAGGGATAGGAGGCGGGAGGGATATAGGGCAAGGCATTGAGCGGCAGGCGGAAGCCCACCGGGCTGTCACCGGGGATCAGAAACAGATGCCCGCGCCGGGTTTTCCAAAGCTCGGAGAGCCAGCTCGACCCCGCTTTCGATTGCCACCGCTGGATCGGCAGAACATAACCCGACGGCTCGGTCAGGCCGCGTCCGAACACGCGGGCATAGCGGGCGCGATCTTCGGGGTTTTTGAGCTTGGAATTCTCCGGCGTGACGTTTTCCGGCAGCAAAGATTCCTTCAAAATCCACTCACCGGGGTCCTCATAGGCAGGCTGGGCGTTCTCCGGATCGACGCCAAGGTTCGCCGCAAAGCTCTTCATGAAATCGCCGGCTTCTTTCGCCCCGGCGGGGGCCGGCGTGTCTTCCTTGGCGATCAGATCGGGGTTCTTCCAAACCGGTTTGCCGTCATGGCGCCAGTAAAGCGAAAAGGTCCAACGCGGCAGGCTTTCGCCCGGATACCATTTGCCCTGCCCGTAATGCAGAAAGCCACCGGGCGCAAAGCGATCCCTGAGACGGCGGATCAGCTTGTCGGCCAATCCGCGTTTTTGCGGCCCGACGGCGGCGGTATTCCATTCATCGCTCTCGAAATCGTCGATCGACACAAAGGTCGGCTCGCCGCCCATGGTCAGGCGCACGTCGCCCTCTTTCAGCGCCTCGTCCACCTTGTGTCCCAGCGCGTTGAGCCGATCCCAGCTTTCCTCCGAGAAGGGTTTGGTGATCCGGGGATGTTCGGCCACGCGTTTGACCTGCATGTCGAAATCGAAGGTGACCTCGGGCGTGCCGACCGAGGAAAAGCCCCCGGCGATGGGCGCTGCGTTGCGATAATGCGGCGTCGCAGCCAGAGGAATATGGCTTTCCCCGGTCAAAAGCCCGGAAGTCGGATCGAGCCCGATCCAGCCCGCACCGGGAAGGAAGACTTCGCACCAGGCGTGCAGGTCTGTGAAATCGTGATCCGTACCGGAGGGCCCATCGAGCGCCTCAAGATCGGGTTTGAGCTGAATGAGATAACCGGAGACGAAGCGCGCGGCAAAACCCAGATGGCGCAGCACCTGCACCAGCAACCAGGAACTGTCGCGGCACGACCCGGATTTGCACGACAGCGTCTCATCCGGCGTCTGCACCCCCGGTTCCATCCGGATGGTGTAATCCACGAAATCGGAAATCCTGGCGTTCAGCCCGACGAGAAAATCGACCGTGCGGACCTTTTCCCCGTCTTTCGGGAAATCGAGCGCGCCCATAAATTGCGCCAAGAGCGGGCCTTCGGGCTCCGGCGTGCGGTAGATCACCAGATCGTCCTTGAGATCGGCAGGATATTCGAACGGCCAATGTTCCGCGCTTTCCTCGACGAAGAAATCGAACGGGTTATAGACCGTCATATCGGCGACCAGATCGACCTCGATCTTGAATTCGCGCACCGGCTCCGGGAAGACGAAACGGGACTGCCAGTTGCCGTAAGGGTCTTGCTGGTGGTTCACGAAATGCCCGGCGGGCGTCACCTTGAGCGAATGCGAAATCACCCGGGTGCGCGAATGCGGCGCGGGGCGCAGGCGGATGATCTGGGGGCCAAGCTCGACGTTGCGATCGTATTTGTAATGGGTGACGTGATGAATGGATGCGTAGATCGCCATAGTCCTGCCTTCGCCCTTTCGCAGTCTGGTTTGCAGCCAGATTAGAAGGCGGTCCCGATGGCTTCACGGCGAAAACGCAACGCCCTGCCGGAATCGCGGGAGATTCGGGCAGGGCGCCTAATTTTTCATCGCCACTTTCGTCGACGGTCTCACCTCAGAGATCGAAACTCTGCCCCACGGTGGGCATCTCGATCTCCGGCACATCCAGCGTCTCGGCAAAGGCCTTCATCGCGCGGGCCTCGCCATGGACGAGGAACACGCGCTCCGGCGTACCGGTCTGCCCCAGCCAGTGCCGCAGATCGTCGGCATCGGCATGGGCGGAAAATCCGTTGATCGTGTGAATCTGCGCCCGCACCGGGATCATCTCACCAAAGAGTTTAACCTCTTTCGCGCCGTCGATGATGATCCGCGCCAAAGTGCCCTCGGCGGCGTAGCCCACGAAAATCACGGAACAATCCGCCTGTGACAGGTTGTGACGCAGGTGATGGCGCACCCGCCCGCCGGTACACATGCCCGAGCCGGCCATGATCACCGCACCGGACCGGATGCGGTTGAGCGCCATCGAGTCTTGCGCCTCTCGGGTGAAATGCAACTCCGGCAGATCGAACGGGTCTTTGCCCTCCCGGAACTGATCGCGCAGCTCCGGGCGCATGACGTCCTGATGGCGTTTGAAAATCCGCGTCGCCGAGATCGCCATGGGCGAGTCGAGGAACACCGCCATCGACCGCCGGATGCGCCCCTTGGTCATGCCGTCGCGCAGAAACCAGAGCAATTCCTGCGCCCGTTCCAGCGCAAAGGTCGGGATGATGACATTGCCACCGCGGGCATCGGCGGCATTGACCGCATCGTAAAATTCTTCGACCGAGGCCTCCAGACTGCGGTGATCGCGGTCGCCGTAAGTGGTCTCCATGATCACCACGTCGACATCGTCCGGCGGCACCGGGTTGTTCAGAAGCGGACGCTCCTGTGGTCCGAGATCGCCCGAGAACAGCACAACCTTGCGCCGCCCGTTCTCCGACAGTTCCAATCGGATTGAGGCGGAGCCAAGGATATGGCCCGCGTCGAAATAGGTCGCCGTGATGCCGGGAAAGAGATGAATCGGCTGGCGATAGGCCGCGTTGCGCCCGAACAGGTCGACCGCATCGAGCGCATCCATCGTGTCATAGAGCGGCTCGTTGTGACCGCCCCGCTCGCCATGACGATGGTGCCGCCGCGCCTCTTCTTCGTGGAGATGCGCGGAATCCATCATCACAAGCCGCGCCAAATCGCGGGTGGCCGATGTGGCGATGATCTCGCCGTCAAAGCCGCGTTTCACCAGCAAGGGCAAACGCCCGCAGTGGTCGAGATGGGCATGGGTCAGCAACACCACGTCGATGTCTTTCGGATTGAATCCGAACTCCGCGGCATTATCGTCATGAAGCTCATGCCCACCCTGAAACATGCCGCAATCGACAAGGATCTTCTTGCCCCCGCATTCGATCAGATGGCACGAGCCCGTCACCTCGCGGGCGGCTCCGTGGAAGGAAATTTTCATTCCGGTCTCCTTTCAGGCGGGGCGACGAGATCGCGCCCGGTGCGCGCATACCAGCGCAGGATGTCGTCCCAGATCTCCTGCGCTTCTTCCGCGAACCAGAACAGATCGCGGTCTTCCGGGTCGATCACGCCTTCCTCCATGAGGAAATCGACGTCGAACACCCGGCTCCAATAGTCTCGCCCAACGAGGATCACCGGCACAGGGCGGATTTTCCGGGTCTGGATCAGGGTCAGCGTCTCGAACAGCTCATCGAGCGTGCCATAGCCGCCAGGAAACACCACAAGCGCCCGCGCCCGCAGCAGGAAATGCAGCTTGCGCAGGGCGAAATAGCGGAACCGGAAACACAGGCCCGGCGTGATATAGGGATTCGGGAATTGTTCGCGCGGCAGGTTGATATTGAGCCCCACGGTGCGCGACCCGGCCTCGCTTGCGCCGCGGTTCGCCGCCTCCATCATCCCCGGCCCGCCGCCCGTGACGACGACAAGACGGTTGCCGTGCGGTCCTTCCTCGGCACCGACGAGACGCCCAAAGTCGCGCGCCACGTCGTAATACCGGCTTTTCGCCGCCACCCGCTCGGCAATCGCGAGTTTCTGTTTCAGCTCCTCATCCCCGGGACAGGCCGCACATTCGCGTCGCAGTTCATCCACCCGCGCTCGCGCCACGTAGGGCTCCGGAATGCGCGTCCCGCCAAAGACCACGATGGAATGGGCAATGCCCTGCTCCTGCAACAGCATTTCCGCCTTCTGGTAGTCGAGCATCAGCCGCGCGCCGCGCATCTCGTCTTCGTTGAGGAAATCCACGTCCTCGTCCGCCAGGCGATAGTTCGGACTAGCCATGATGCGGCGGATCAGCTCTGGCGCCTGCACGTCCTCCTGCTCCGATTTCGGCAGGCACTCCGGCAGTTCGATCTCCCGCATGTCCTCCCGCACGGGCAAGGGTTTGCGCGCGCGGATGTCCTCTGTCTTGGCCATCGGCCCTCCTCCTCAGGCCTGCATGAGGCTTGCGGTCGCAAGCTCCACGATCTCGCCTGTAATCTCTTCCTGCCGAAGCCGCCGCGCGGTCTTGACCATCTCGTCCAGCGTCTCCTCGGTGTTTTCCTGCGCCGCGATCATCGCCCGCATCCGGGCCTCGTTCTCCGCCGCGAAGGAGAGCATCACCGCCTCGCTTAACTCGGAAAAAATGTATTCTTCCACAAGGCTTTGCAAGAGTTTCCCCGGCGGCAGGGTGATCTCCGGTGCCACCCGTGTCTTGGGTTCTGGAAAGCGCCCGTAATCGAAGGGCACCAGGGTTTTGATCGCAATCTTCATCTCTTCCGTGCCCCCGGGACAGGCATGGATCAGACTGACGCGCGTGAGCCCCTGTTCGGCAAAGATCGCCTCCGTGATCTTCGTGGCCAGCGTCGCGGTCTGGGCCGCATGCAGGATCATCGGCGCGGACCAAGCGACGCTCAGCCCCCGGTCCTCCGCCACCGACAGGCCACGATCCCCGATCAGGAACAACTCCGCCTCCTCCGAAAGCGCCCCTTTCGCCACGTCGAACACCCGCTCGGAATAGGTCCCGGCAAACCCCTGCTCGGCAGCGAACACCAGAACCGCGTTACGGCCCGTCCTGCCCGCACTGCCCCCGGCATCGGGCGGCGGCAGAAGCGTCAACGCCTGTCCGATCGCCGCGCCGATGGTGGCGGCATAGGTTCGGATGCTGTCAAGATGCTGATGCGCGTCCTGCACCCGCGAGGCCGCAATCCCGCGCATCGCCGTGATCACCGACGTCAGCTTGTGAACCGTCTCGATCCGCGCGGAAATCTCGGCGAAGCGTTCACTCATGACGGGACCTCGAGTGTCTGCACCAACGCCTTGACCGCCGCCACCAGAGGGCCACGCACCTCCTCGTCGAGCTTGCCACTTTGCATCACCGCCGTGACCTGTTCCGGCGCTGTCCGGTCGAGCCAACCGGGAAGCTGCGACTTGAGCACCGGGATTGCCTCCGGTGCAATCTCGTCCAAGGCGCCATCAGCCAAAGCGGCCAGCAAAGCCACCTGATCGACCAACCGCAAGCCGCTGTAGCGCGGTTGGGTGAGAAGGCCGCGGATACTTTCCCCGCGCGCGATCTGTGCCTTGACCCGCGCATTGGAAATCCCGCCGAACCGGGTGAACATTTCGAGTTCCAGAAACTGCGCATAATCGAGCCGAACCCGGCCCGATACCGCCCGAAGTGCAGGTTTCTGCGCCTTGCCGCCGACCCGGCTGACCGACAACCCGACATCGACGGCGGGACGTTGGTTGGCGGAGAACAGATGGGTGTTCAGAACGATCTGACCGTCGGTGATCGAGATCAGGTTGGTCGGAATATAGGCCGACAAGTTGCCCGCATCGGTCTGGGCGATGGGAAGCGCCGTGATCGACCCGCCGCCAAGCTCGGGCGACAGTTTCGCCGCCCGTTCCAGAAGCCGGGCGTGGAGGTAGAAGATGTCCCCGGGATAGGCTTCCCGCCCCGGCGGTTCGCGGGTGAGCAAAGCCAGTTCGCGGTGTGTCGCGGCATGCAGCGTCAGATCGTCGATCACGATCAAAACGTCCTCCCCCTTGTCGCGGAAATATTCCGCCATGGTCATGCCCGCAAACGGCGCCATCCATTGCAGACCCGCCGGGGCAGAGGACGTGCCGACCATGAAGATACACCGCTCCGGCGCGCCATGTTCGCGCACTGCGGAGACGACCCGCTCGACCGCCGTGGCGCGCTGACCGACGGCGACGTAGATGCAGATTACATCGGTGTTCTTCTGGTTCACGATAGCATCAACGGCGAGCGCGGTCTTGCCCGTCGCGTGATCGCCGACGATCAGCTCACGTTGACCCCGGCCCAGCGCAAACAGGCTGTCGACCACCAGAACGCCGGTTTCCAGCGGCTCGGAGACCAGATCGCGCTCGATGATCTCCGGCGCAGGGCGTTCGACCGGCAGGGTTTCCGTGGTCTGCGGCGCGGGGCGACCGTCCATCGGGCGCCCAAGCGGGTCGATGACGCGCCCCAAAAGTGCCTCTCCCACCGGCACACGCAGCACATCGCCGGTGTCGGACACCCGCTCACCCACCGCCACCGAGGCGGTATCGTCGAGCAGGACAGCCGCGATTTCGTCACGATCGAGACTATGCGCAAAGGCATAGCCGCCGTTCTCGAACCGCAAGAGAGCGCCCAACGCGACATCCGGCAAGCCGGTGACCTGCGCAATGCCGTCGGCGACACGAGCGACCCAGCCGACCGGCTCGGCCTCCGGCGCCAGAGCGGTCTGCGCCAGTCTCACACGTTTCTCGTCGAGCCAGTTCTCCGGGGTCTCAGTCATGCTTGCGCACCTCCGCCGTGATACGATCCAGATCGGCGCGGAAATGGTTGCGCACGATGGCCGTGGCCGTGTCGAGCTCGAGACCGGCAATCAGTTCGGGAGCCTCCGTCACTTCGATCTCGACCGCGCGCCCAAGGGTCGTGTCAAGCCCATCGCGCAGTTGAGCGATCTCTGCCTCCGTCGGCATCTGCGCCGCCCGAAGCGGCACCGGACCGTGCAACCCGATCCCTGCCCGCGTGCTCTCCGGCAATTGCGCCACGGCCTCCACAAGCCCGTCGATGAACCCCGCCACGCGCGCCTCTTTCGGCAGACGCGCCAAAAGCCGGTCGGCAATGTCACCGGCCAGCACCCCGGCCTGTTCCGACAGCGCCTCTTGCTGTGCCCTGCCTTGGCGCGCCAGCTCGTCTTTCGCCTGCCAGCGCGCCTTGTCCAGTTCGGCCTGGACCTCTGCCATGAGGCGCTGTTTCTCGGCCTCGGCGTCCTTGCGCACCTCGGCGATTTTCTCCGCACGCTCCCTCAGAACCGCCTGCCTGGCGGCCTCCGCTTCGGCACGGGCGGCTTCTGCGGCGTGTTTCGCCGTCTCGGCCTCATCCAGCGCCGCATGCGCGGCAGCCTGACGCTCCGCGATGATCTTCGCCACGGGACGGAACAGGAACCGCGCCAGAATCCACAAAAGGATCAGGACGTTGACGGTCTGAAGACCTAAGGTCCACCAGTCGATGGTCATAAAATGCCCCTCAGACGAAGGGGTTGGCGAACAGCACCAGAAGCGCGATCACCAGCGCGTAGATGGCCATGGTCTCGATCATCGCGAGACCGACGAACAGTGTCCGGCTGAGCGTCCCTGCGGCTTCGGGCTGACGGGCGATGGCGTCCATCGCGGCGGCCACCGCGCGGCCTTCGCCCAAAGCGGGACCGATGGAGCCGAGACCGACGGCAATGGCCGCGGCCAGAACCGAGGCGACTTCGATGAGATTTTCGGTCATTGGGGTATGTCCTCCTGAGGTTTGGGGGATGGAGTCTCGGCGACGGCCGCGCCGATGAAGACCGTGGCGAGAATGGCGAAGATATAGGCCTGCACCGTGCCAGTGAGCAGATCGAGCGCCATGAGCGGGATCGGCACAAACAGACCGGCAAGAGAAAGCACGATGCTGATCACGAAGACCCCACTCATGACATTGCCGAAAAGGCGGACGATGAGGGAAAAGGTGCGGGTGATCTGTTCGACGATGTTGAGCGGGATCATCACCCAGGTGGGCTCTGCGAAGGTGGCGAGATAGCCCCTGACCCCGCGCGACCCGATGCCGAACCTGAGAATGGCGACGAAAACGATGAGCGCCAGTGCGGCGTCGGTTTCGATATGCGCCGTGGGCGGCTCGATCCCCGGAATGAGCGAGGACCAGTTGGCCACAAGAATGAACAGGAATATCGTCCCGATCAACGTGCGATAGGGTTTCGGATCGCCATTCATCACATCGCGCACCTGCCCCTCGATGGTGGTGACGAAAAGCTCCAGAACGGTCTGGGTTTTCGTGGGGACGATCCTGAGATGCCGCGTGGCGACATAGGAAAACACCCCAAGCGCCAGCATGATCGCCCATGTGACCACGACCGGCTGGGTGATGGGCACCGGGCCGATGTGGAAAAGCGGCTCAATGGAAAGCGGGTTGTCCATCATCCCTCCTTCCGGCTGCGGCGCAGGATGACGATGCGGGCAAGGAGCAGCCCCCCCGCCCCGGCCAGCAAGGGCAGCGCGCCTTTCAGCGCAAGGAACACGAGCAGAGCGGCAACCAGAACGAGGCGCCCAAGTTGCAGAATGATCGCGCGCGCCGTGGAGGTGCCCGACAGATACATCGCCGTCACGCGTCTGAGCGAGGCGAAATGCAGAAGACCAACGGCAAAGCCGAGAAGCAGGCCGAGAAGTATATAGGTTTGCTCGGTCATTGGCTGTGCATCCATTTCCATGCGCTGTAAAACCCGATGCCTGCACCGATAAAGATCGCGGGCGCGGTAAAGAAAATCCCCGTCTCGAAATGCCGATCCGCAAGGCGTCCCAAAACGATACCGATCAGGATCGGCGTCACGATGGCCCAGCCGAGAATGCCGATCTGCCCCAAACGGGCGCCGAGCGAGGGTTCCGGCACGGCGCGGCCCATTTTCTCGCGTGCGACGGCGCGGCGGGCGGCCTGTTCGACATCGTCATGCGGGGGGCGAGGGACGGTCATGTCTCGCCCTCTGTCGGTGTCACGGAAGGCGGATGGTCGAGCACGCCGGGCCGGTCAGGGCGCAGGAAGCGCATCATCTGGCGCACGGCATTGGCATGAAGCCGCATCTGTTCGACACGGGCCTGACGATCCGCCTCCGTCTCTCCTTGCTTGAAATGCCGAACCTCCTGCTCGAGCACCTCCAGCGCCTCTCCTGGGATCGCCTTGCGGCAGGCAATATCGACCCGGTCTCCACCGGAAACGGTCAAAAGACCGGGGCCGACGGCACAGAACCCCGCCTGTCCTTCGGCGGTTTTCCAGCGCAGCACGGAGGCGGTCAGAACGGTCAGGACATCGCTGTGACCGGGCAGAATGCCGAAACTGCCACTTGCGTCCTCGGCCCGCAGAGAACGCACCGGCAGATGATCGACCAGCACCTCCATCGGGGTCGTGATCGTCAGTTCGAGCGTCATGCGGCACTCTGCCCCTTGCGGGCAGCCTCCTCTTTTTCGCGCGCCTCTTCGATGGTGCCGATCATGTAAAGCGACGCCTCGTCCCACTCGTCCGCCTCGCCGTCGAGAATGGCACGACATCCGGCGATGGTGTCCTTGAGATCGACGGAACGCCCCTTCATGCCGGTGAAGGCCTCGGTGACGGAAAACGGCTGGGTCAGGAAACGTTGCAACCGTCTGGCACGCTCGACGATGCGGCGATCTTCGCGGCCCAGCTCCTCCATGCCCAAAAGCGAGATCACATCCTGCAATTCGCGGTAATGTTCGATGGCGCGACGCACTTCCGTGGCCACAGCAACATGGTCCTCGCCCAACAAAAGCGGATCGAGCAACACCGACGAAGACGCAATCGGATCGACCGCCGGGTACATGCCATCGGCGGCCATCGCGCGCGACAACACCACCATGGAATCCACATGCCCCGCGATGGTCGTCACCGCTGGGTCGGTGAAATCGTCGGCGGGCACATAGACGGCCTCGACAGCGGTCACGGCGGCACTCCCCACGGAGGCGATCCGCTCCTGCAACTGCGCCACTTCGGTCGCGAGCGTCGGTTGATAGCCCACACGCGACGGCAGACGCCCCAAAAGCCCCGAGACCTCGGAACCCGCCTGGACAAAGCGGAACACATTGTCCATCAACAGGAGCACATTCTTTTGCTCCTCATCCCGGAAATGCTCGGCAATGGTCAGCGCCGTCAAAGGCACCCGCCAGCGTGCGCCGGGCGGTTCGTTCATCTGTCCATAGACGAGGACAGTCCGATCCAGAACTCCGGTCTGGGTCATTTCCAGCAACATCTCATGGCCTTCGCGCGACCGCTCGCCAATGCCGGAGAACACCGAAATCCCGTTGTAGCCCGCAACCATGGCGCGGATCAGTTCCATGACCAAAACGGTCTTGCCGACGCCCGCCCCCCCGAACATCGCAGCCTTGCCGCCCTGCGCCAGAGGGGTCAGAAGGTCGATAACCTTGATGCCCGTCCGGAAAATCTCCGCCGCACCGGCCTCGGCGCGAAACGGCGGAGGATTTCTGTGAATGGGTTTGCGAGGCGCATTGTCGGGCAGCGGCTCTTTCTTGTCCCCGGCCTTGCCCGTGACATCGAGCAGACGCCCAAGCACGGCCTCCCCCACAGGCACCTCGATCGGCCCTCCGAGCGCCAGAGCGTCCGCCCCCCGCCGCAAGCCGTTGGTCGATTGCAGCGCGATACAGCGCACGGTTTCATCGTCGAGCTGCGATTGAACTTCGAGGATCAAGGCCGGATCGTCGATACGCAGGGCGTCGTTGAGGGCAGGCAGCGCCGCCTTCGGAAAAGCGACATCCACAACCGCCCCGCGGACAGCCACCACAGTCCCTGTCACAGTCTGGCCTGTTTCGCCCAGTTCACCGGTCATCGCGCGACCTCCAAAGCCCGAGTCTTTGGTAACTATATGGGGAGGTTTCAGAATTTCACACTGTTTCCTCCGCGTCCGACCTGCGCAAAAATGGAGCAACTGAGGTAAAATACTCGTGAATTGACGCACGTCATACCTCGAAAACCGGAACTCTGCTATGGTCCCACCCGAAAAGACGGGAGGAAGATCATGACCTATTCTGATGTGAAATCGACCAGCGACACGCTCATATGGCTTGAACATCTCAAACGCGGCGATGTCGCCAAGGTTGGGGGCAAAAACTCATCTTTGGGCGAAATGCTGCACTCCCTGAGCGCGGCGGACATTCGTGTGCCACCGGGGTTTGCCACCACCGCAGAGGCCTATCGCATGTTCCTCGGGGCCAATAATTTCGGTGACAAGCTTGAGCAAGAGCTTGGCAAACTGGCCGATGGGCGGTCGACCCTGGCCGAAGCCGGGAGTGCGATCCGGGCGATCATCCGCTCCGGGTCTTGGCCGAAACAGATCGAGACTGACATTCGCGAGGCCTATCGTGAGTTGGGGCGTCGTGTCGGGCGCGAGAACCCGTCGGTCGCGGTGCGGTCCTCTGCGACCGCCGAGGACCTGCCGGACGCGAGTTTCGCCGGGCAACAGGAAACTTTCCTGAACGTTGTCGGTGAAGAGGCGCTTCTGTCGGCCTGTCGACGGTGTTACGCTTCGCTGTTCACTGACCGCGCGATCACCTATCGCGAACTCAAGGGGTTCGACCATCTCGATGTCGCGCTCTCCGTCGGCGTGCAACTCATGGTGCGCTCTGACATCGGCGGCTCGGGCGTGATGTTCTCGCTCGACACCGAAAGCGGCTTCGACAAGGTCGCGCTCATCACCGCCGCTTGGGGGCTTGGCGAAAATGTGGTGCAAGGGGCCGTGAGCCCGGACGAATATCAGGTCTACAAACCCTTCCTCGACAAGAAAGGCACCACGCCGATCATCCACAAGGCGCTCGGAGCGAAAGAGATCAAGATGATCTATGGCACAGGAAAGGACAGCGGCAAGAATGCCGCCACGCGCAATGTGCCGACCTCGCTTGCGGAGCGGGAAAGCTTTGTGCTGAACGACGCTGAAATCCTCGAACTCGCGCGCATGGCGACGACCATCGAGGCACATTACGGCTGCCCGATGGACATGGAATGGGCGCGTGACGGCGAGGACGGCACACTCTACATTGTGCAGGCGCGTCCCGAAACCGTACAGTCGCATGCCAAGGCCGGGGCGATGAAATCCTACAAGGTCGGCGATCATGGCAAGGTACTCGCCAAAGGTCTCAGCGTCGGGGAGGCGGTTGCCACCGGCGAGGTCTGCATCATCAAGAGCGCCGAACATATCGACCGCTTCGTCGACGGATCGGTGCTTGTGACCTCCACCACAGACCCCGACTGGGTGCCGATCATGAAACGCGCCTCTGCCATCGTGACGGACCACGGCGGGCGGACGTCGCACGCCGCAATCATCAGCCGCGAACTGGGGGTTCCGGCCATTGTCGGCACGGGCGATGCGACCCGTGTGCTGCACAACGGTCAAAGCATCACCGTTTCCTGCGCCGAGGGCGAGGACGGGGTGATTTACGAGGGCAAAGCCGAGGTCTCCGTCAGTGAGATTCATCTCGACGACGTGCCCGAAACGAAAACCCGCGTCATGCTCAACCTCGCCAACCCGGCCGCCGCAATGCGGTGGTGGCGGCTGCCTGCGGAGGGCGTGGGTCTCGCACGGATGGAATTCGTCATCAACAACGAGGTGAAGGTCCACCCGCTCGCGCTCACCCGCTACGACCAGCTCCCGACCAAAGAGGTCAAGGCGCAGATCGACGCGCTGACCTGCGGCTATGCCGACCGGACGGAGTATTTCGTCGATAAGCTCGCCATGGGCCTCTCGCGGATCGCCGCCGTCTATTACCCGACGCCGACCATCATCCGCATGAGTGACTTCAAAACCAACGAATATGCCGACCTTCTGGGCGGCGCGACGTTCGAGCCCAGGGAACACAACCCGATGATCGGGTTCCGGGGCGCATCGCGGTATTATTCGGACGCCTACAAGGACGGTTTCGCGCTTGAATGCAAAGCGATCAAAAAACTTCGCGAAGACATGGGGTTCGATAATGTGATCGTGATGATCCCGTTCTGCCGCACCCTCGACGAGGCCGACAAGGTGCTTGCCGTGATGGAGGAAAACGGGCTGAAACGCGGCGAAAACGGGCTTCAGGTCTATGTGATGTGCGAGATCCCCTCGAACGTCATCAGCGCCGATGCCTTTGCCGACCGGTTCGACGGCTTCTCCATCGGATCGAACGACCTGACGCAGCTCACCCTCGGCATCGACCGCGATTCGGAGGCGCTCGCAGATCAGTTCGACGAACGCGATCCTGCGGTGCTCTGGATGATCCGCACGGTGATCGAGAAAGCCCATGCCAAGGGGCGCAAGGTCGGTCTCTGCGGTCAGGCGCCGAGCAACGATCCGGGCTTTGCGCGGCTTTTGGTCGAGGCGGGGATCGACACGATTTCCGTCACACCGGACAGCTTCCTGTCGGTGAAAGCCAATGTGAAAGCGGCGGAAGACACCGGGAGTTGAAACCGGCTTTGACCACGACAAAGGGCACCGAAACCGGTGCCCTTTTCATGTGCAATGAAGGCCGGATCGGGCTGGTGCTGCACGCCCCCCCCCAAAGAAACACCAGACGGGCGGTGCATGACATCGCCCGTCAGCGTCCCGTCAATGCGCGACCATCACATGACGCACGACCGAATAGTCTTCGAGCGCGTAAGACGACATATCCTTGCCATAGCCCGATTGCTTCATGCCCCCGTGCGGCATTTCGTTGGCGAGCATGAAATGGGTATTCACCCAGGTGCAACCGTACTGAAGCTTGGCCGCGACCTGCATGCCCTTGGAGACATCCTTGGTCCAGACCGAGGAGGCGAGGCCGTAATCGCTGTCATTCGCCCATTTGATCGCCTCTTCCGGCTCGTCAAACCGGGTGACGGACACCACTGGACCAAACACCTCGCGCCGCACAATCTCGTCGGTTTGGAGCGCACCAGCGACCACGGTCGGTTTGTAGTAATAGCCCGGACCCTCGGGAATCTCGCCGCCGGTGGTGATCTCGATATGATTGGCCTCGCGCGCCCGCGCCACGAAACTCGCCACCCGGTCGCGTTGCCGCAAGGAAATCAGCGGGCCGATCTCGTTGAGGCTGTCGTCCTCGTTGCCAAAGGGAATGTCGGCGACCGTGTCGGTCAGATCGGCGACGAATTTGTCGTAAACCTCGCCTTGAACATAAATGCGGCAGGCGGCAGTACAGTCCTGACCCGCATTGTAGAAGCTGAACGCACGAAGCCCCGCCACCGTAGCCTCAAGATCGGCATCGTTGAACACGATGACCGGCGCTTTGCCGCCCAGTTCGAGATGGGTGCGTTTGATCGTCTTGTTCGCGGCTTCCAAAATCTTGCGCCCTGTCGCGATGTCGCCAGTGAGCGAAATCATGGCCACTTTCGGGTGGTTGATCAGAGCGGAACCGACCGTCTCACCACGTCCGAGAATGATATTCACCACACCTTCCGGCAGGACCTCGGCAAAGATTTTCGCCATGGCAAGGGCTGTCAACGGGGTCTGCTCGGAGGGTTTGAACACCACCGTGTTGCCCGCCCCGATGGCGGGCGCGATTTTCCATGCCATCATCATCAGCGGATAGTTCCACGGCGCGATGGAGGCGACGATCCCGATGGGGTCGCGGCGGATCATCGAGGTATGGCCCGCAAGATATTCGCCAGCCACAGGCCCGGTCATGCAGCGCACAGCACCTGCGAAAAACCGGAAACAGTCGATGATCGCGGGCAACTCGTCGCCCAGCGCCATAGGACCGGGTTTGCCGCAGTTGAGCGCTTCGAGGGCAGCGAGGTTTTCGGCCTCCGCCTCGATCTTGTCGGCGATCTTCAACAGATAGCCGGAGCGCTCGGCAGGCGTGGTGCGGGACCAGCCTTCAAAGGCCTTCTCGGCCGCCGAAACCGCCTCTTCGACCTGAGGCAGAGAGGCCTCGGGCAGGGTTGTGATGATCTCGCCCGTACGCGGATTGAGGATGTTTTCCTCGGTCTCGGTGCCTGAAACGAGTTTCGCGCCGATCAGCATTTGCGTGCTCATGAGGGTCGTCATGGGGGTGTCTCCCTGTTCTTATTTCTCGGAACCGGCGGTGTGTTCGCCGTCTTTGGTCAGATAATAGGCCGCAAGGATCGGAAGGACCGTCACGATCACGACCGCCATGGCGACCACATTGGTCACGGGGCGTTGGCGCGGGCGGACGAGCTCTTCGAGCATCCAGATCGGCAAGGTGGTCTGGTTGCCGGCGGTGAATGTGGTGACGATGACCTCATCGAAACTGAGGGCAAAGGCCAGCATCCCCCCCGCCAGCAAAGCGGTTGCGATATTGGGCAGGATCACGAGGCGGAAGGTCTGCAAGCCATCCGCCCCCAAATCCATAGAGGCGTCGATCAGCGCGCCGGAGGTCCGCCGGAACCGGGCCACCGCGTTGTTGTAGACGATCACGATACAAAAGGTCGCGTGCCCCAAAACGATGGTCCAAGTGCTGAACGGAATGTCCAGAAGCGAAAACGCGGACCGCAGCGAAATCCCGGTGATGATCCCCGGCAAAGCGATGGGGAGGATCACCAGAAGCGAAATGGTTTCGCGTCCGAAGAATTTGGACCGGGCCACAGCGGCAGCAGTCAGCGTGCCGAGGAGAAGCGCCAGAACGGTCGAGATCGCGGCAACTTTGACGGAAAGTCCCATGGCCTGCCACACATCCGCGCGCCCCAAGGTGACGCCGATCCATTTGGTGGTGAAACCGGGCGGCGGCCATTGAAAGCTCTTTTCCTCGGTCGAAAACGCATAGAGGAAGATGAGCGCGATGGGAGCGAGGAGAAAGAACAAGCCTCCGAAGGCGGCAATTTTCAGGCCCAGAGGTGAACGGGTGTCAGAGTGCATCGAAAGCCCCCATTTTGCGCGCGCCCCAGAGATAAATCCCCATGATCACGATCGGCACCACGGTGAAAGCGGCGGCGAGCGGGATGTTCCCGGCGGTGCCCTGTTGGGTATAGACCGCCTGCCCGATGAAGAGGCGCGAGTTGCCGACGATCTGCGGCACGATGTAATCGCCGAGCGTCAGGGAAAAGGTGAAGATCGAGCCTGCCACAACGCCGGGAAGAGCCAGCGGAAACAGCACCATACGAAAGCTTTGCTTGGGCGTCGCACCCAGATCGGCGGCGGCTTCGGTCAGGTCTTTGGACACACGTTCCAGAGAGGCCTGCACCGGGATGATCATATAGGGCAGCCAGATGTAGAGAAACACGAGGAAGGTGCCGATATAGCTCACGGACAGGGAATTGCCGCCAATCACCGGGATCGACAGGACCCCGTCCAAAAGCCAGGTCAGATGCAGCTTGGCAAAGACCCAGTTCAGAATGCCCTCCTTCGCGAGCACAAGTTTCCAAGCGTAGACCTTCACGAGATAGCTTGACCACAGGGGCAGCATCACGCCGATATAGAACAGCGCCTTCCATTTCCCCTTGGCGTAACGCGCCGCGAAATAGGCGATGGGAAAGGCGACAATCGCGGCGGCTACAGTAACGGCCGCGGCCATGCCAACCGTGCGCAGGATGATGTCGAGGTTATAGGGCCGCAAAAGCTCGCCATAGGTCTTGAGCGTGACCTCATGCACGATGATGCCGGAGAACTCGTCGATGGAGAAGAAACTCTGGATCAGAAGCGCGATCAGAGCCCCGATATAGACGATGCCCAACCAAAGCGTGATCGGCAGCACCATGAGAAAGGTGAACATCTGCGGATGGCGGATGATCCAGTCGACCGTGCGTGCCAGCGGGCCGGAACGCGGGGCAAAAATGGCCGCATTTGAGGAGAGATCGCTCATGCGCCCTGCCCCATCACATGCACGCGGGCCGGGTCCCAGGAGATCTTTGTCGTCTCACCGATCTCGGGCGCATTCTCGCGCGCCGGGATCAGCGCGGTGAGGCTCTGGCCCGCCAGATCCAGCGAGAGCTTCGTGACACGCCCGTGGAAATAACGCCCCGTCACCGTGGCTTCACGCCCGGAGGCATCAAGCACAACATCTTCAGGACGCAGAGAGGCCCATTGCCCCGACGCGCCCGCCCCCACCAGATCGGCGGGAAGCACATTCGACGAGCCGACGAAATCCGCCACGAAGCGGGTGTTGGGACGGCGATAGATGTCCTCGGAGGTGCCGACCTGCTGGATTTTACCCTCGGCAAACACCGCGACACGATCGGCCATCGACAGGGCCTCGTCCTGATCGTGGGTGACGAACACGAAGGTCAACCCCAAAGCGCGCTGCAATTTCCGCAGCTCTTCCTGCATCTGTTCGCGCAGCTTGAGATCGAGCGCGCCCAGAGGTTCGTCGAGCAAAACGACGCGCGGTTTGTTGACCAGCGCACGGGCCAGAGCCACGCGTTGACGCTGCCCGCCCGAAAGCTCGCCTGCACGACGATTGCCATAGCCGCCCAGCTCGACAAGCTCCAAAGCCTCTTCCGCGGCACGGTGACGTTCGGCGCGGCCGACGCCCTTGACCCGAAGCCCGAAGGCCACGTTGTCGCGCACATTCATATGCGGGAAGAGCGCGTAGTTCTGGAACACAGTGTTCACATTGCGCAGGTAAGGCGGCACACCCTCGGCGCGTTCGCCGAAAATCTCGATATGGCCCGCGGTCGGCTGTTCGAAGCCAGCGATCAGGCGCAGGCAGGTGGTCTTGCCGGAGCCCGACGGCCCGAGCATGGCAAAAAACTCGCCATCGCGGATCGAGAGATCCACCTCATCCACGGCTTTCACAATTCCGAAATGGCGCGACACGCCCCGGAAGGTTACTGCATCAGTCATCTTTGGTCTTTCAGGGAGGGCGCCCGGACCGCTCCTGGGTCCGGGCGGTTTTAAGATCAGCGGCCGCCGATCACACCGATGTAGTCGGAGACCCAGCGGTAATAAGGCACACAGCTCCCCTGGCTTTCACAGCTCGACACAGGAGTTTGCCAGAAGCGGATCTTGTCGAAATCGTCGAGGCCGTTCGCGGAACAGCCCTCGGCGGTCTGCATGCCCGAACCGTCGGCACAGGCCTCCGGCACGGACGGTACGGCGCCGAACCAGACGGAAAGGTCGGATTGCAGGTTGGAGTTCAGGGAGTGCTCCATGAACATATAGGCACAGTTCGGATGCGCCGCGTCGCTATGCAGCATGAGCGTATCGGCCCAGCCCGTCGCCCCCTCTTCGGGAATGACGGAGGCGACCGGCACACCGTCAGCCTTCAACAGGTTGACCATGAAGGGCCAGGACGACGAGGCAACCATACCTTCGTTCTTGAAGTCGTCGATCTGGATGAAAGCATCATGCCAGTAGCGCGACACCAGTGTGCGCTGAGTCCGCAGAAGATCGAGTGCTGCAGCGTATTGATCTTCATTGAGTTCATAGGGGCTGGTGATGCCCAGCTCCGGCTGATGCGCCATCAGGTACATCGCGGCGTCGGCCACATAGATCGGCCCGTCATAGGCCTGCACCCGGCCCTTGTTGCTTTCGCCATCGGCAAGCGTCATCTCTTCGAAAACGACATTCCAGCTGGTCGGCGCTTCGGGGAAGGCTTCGGTGTTGTACATCAACACATTCGGCCCCCACATGAAGGGTGTGCCGTAATGCGTGCCTTTGACGGTGTGCCAGGGCGCATCTTTCAGGCGGTCATCGACCCGCGCCCAGCTCGGGATCAGATCAGTGTTGATCGGCTGAACCCGCCCGCCCGCGATGAGGCGCAGCGAAGCATCACCCGAGGCGGTCACAAGGTCGAACCCGCCTTCGTTCATCAGCGCCACCATCTCGTCGGAGGTATTGGCGGTCTTGATCTCGACCTTGCAGCTGGTGGCCTCTTCGAATTTGGTCACCCAGTCGAAGGCCGGATCGGTTTCGCCGCGCTCGATATAGCCCGGCCAGGCGACGATGGAGACGGTGCCTTCGCCCGTTCCAAGCTCGGTCAGCATATCGGCGGCGTGGAGCGGAACGGCAGTGGCCGCGGTGAGCGCGAGGCCCGACACGCAGGCCTTGAAAATCTGTGTCATCATGGCTTTCCCTGTTGCGATGGGAGGTTGCTCTCCCTTGCGCACAAGCCTGTGAAACTCTTATCGGTTTCACAAATTCAATTCTCAGGTTTTGGGTATCGGAAATTTTGATACCGTAATTTTACTTTGTGTTTTTATGGGTTTGTGCCGCCAGAATAAATTCGCGCGTCACCCGCGTGAGGGGCGCCCCCTTGCGCCAGACGATTCCAACCTGCACAACAGGTAGGCTTCCCGAGACATCTCTGGACACAATGCGGTCCCCTTCGAGAGACCAGCGGCGATACACCATCTCCGGCAAAAGCGCGATTCCCGCCCCCGTCGCGACCAGCGACCGCACCGCCTCCACCGACCGGGTGCGAAACGCCACGCGCGGACGCGCCCCGAAAGCCGACAGGAGTTTGCGCGTCGCCTCCTCGATCTCGTCGATCCTGAGCATGATCATCGGCTCATCCGTCAGGTCCTCGATCGAAACGGAAGGCCGCGTCGTCAACTCATGCCCGTTCGGCAGCCAGAGCTGATAGGGCGAGGTGTCGATGATCTCGGTCTGAAGCGCCATGCGGTCGCGCATATTGGTGGTCACCATCACCGCCACATCCAACTCGCCACCGACCAAAAGGTGCTCAAGATAGTCGCCCGTATCCTCCAGCGCCGTCACCTCCACCTGCGGGTTGGCGCGGCGAAATCGCGCGAGAATATCCGACAGGACATAGCCCGCCACGAGCGAGGTTACCCCGACATGAAGCGTCCCCGTCAGGTCTTCACTCTCCTGCGTCAGGGCGTGGCGCGCATCCGACACGCCCGCAAGAATGCCAGTCGCGTGACGCAGGAACTGATGCCCCTTGTGGGTGATGTCGAGACCACGCGGATGGCGAGTGAAGAGCGGCACACCGAGATCCGCCTCCAGCTCCCGGATCGCCTCCGTGACGGCGGATTGCGAAATTGCGAGCGCCTGGGCCGCACCCGACACGGTGCCGCTCTCGGCGACCGCGATGAAATAGCGAAGCTGTTTGAGTGTGAAGGCCATGCGATGTCCTTAACGCGCGCCGGACCGCCCTGTCTATTGCCTTGGCGGAAAGCAAACGGTCGCGAAGGGATCTCTCCCGTCGCGACCGCCCATCATATCCGTGAAACCAGCGGAATGAGGCTTATGCCTCCGGAACCGCCGGTTTTTCGGCGGCTGTCGGCGCGGGCGTCACAGGCGCTGGCACGTCGAGCACATCCGCCACCATCTGGCCCATGCCCTTTTCCATGTTCAAGCCGACCTGCTTGCCGATCGCATCGAGCGCCGGAAGCTGGAACGCCATCTTGCGCATCTCGTCGAAGGCCTGATTGACCAGCCCGTCGCCCCCGGATTTCGGCGCCTCGACACCCGAGACCCCGCCACCGGTCAGGCCGTCGACCTTGTGAATGGTGATACCGCCGATTTTCTCCGCCGGTTTCACCATTTCGGCGACGATCTGCGGCATGGCTTCAAGCCGCGCCTTGGCGAGACGGAAGTCGATGATCGCCGCCGACAAGCCGTTTTCCGCCTCGGCCAGCGCCCGCGTCCCTTCGGCCTCGGCGAGTTTCTGGGCGCGCATCCCGTCGGCCTGGGCAAGCTGTTCGGCCTTTTCGGCCTCGGCGCGGATCGTCACCTTGTCGGCTTCCGCCTGCGCCAGTTCGCGCATCGCCGCCGCCCGGTCGTCCGCCGCTTCGCGTTCGGCCTTCGCCGCCACCCGGATCGAGGTCGCGTTTCTCTCGGCCTCTTCCTCTGCGGCAAGGATGGTCAGGCGTTTCTGACGCTCCCCTTCCGCCACGCGACGCTCCGTTTCGATGGATTCGGTCGCCTTGATCGCATCGGCCTTCGCCAGATCGGCGCGCGCACGGGCCTGGCTTTCGGCCTCGGATTTCTCGGCCACCGCGATCTGACGCTCCTGTTCGGCGATCTCAATCGCCTTGCGGCGCTCCTGCTCGGCGATCTCGATGGATTTCTCGCGCGCAATCCGGGCCTGTTCGGCGGCTGTCGCGGCTTCTTCATGCTTGCGGGCTTTCTCGGCAGCTTCTCGCGCGCCGAGTTCTTCCATTTTCACACGCTGGGCAACGCGGGCCTCTTCCTGCTCACGCTCGACCTCGTAGCGTTTGACCTCCGCTTCCTGACGCGAGCGTGCCACGGCAACCTCAGCCTCCGCCTCAATGGCCGCACGCTGTTTGCGGCTGTCGGCGATACGCTCCGCCTGGTTCTTCAAACCTTCGGCGTTGAACACGTTGTTCTCATCAAGCCCATCGAGCGGAGTCTGATCGAGCGCGGTCAGCGACACGGATTCGAGTTCGAGACCGTTCTTGCGCAGGTCTTCGGTGACCGTCTGCTGCACCTGCTGGACAAAATTCGCCCGATTCTCGTGCAGATCGTCGAGATCCATCTTGGCCGCCACGGCACGCAGACCATCGACCAGCTTGCCCTCGACCATCTCGCGCAGCGCGCGTTCGTCGAACGTCCGGTCGCCCAGCGTCTGGGCGGCGCGCGCGATGCCCTCTTCGGTCGCCTGCACCGTGACGTAGAATTCCACGCCGACATCGACCCGCATACGGTCCTTGGTGATCAGAGCGGAATTGCCGTCGCGGCGCACCTCGAGTCGGGTGGTTCGCATGTTGATACGGGTGACCTCATGCAACACCGGCACCACCAGAGTGCCGCCGTCGATGATCACCTTGCGCCCGCCCGTACCGGTTTTCACAAGGCTGACCTCGCGGGTGGAGCGTTTGTACATGCGCGCGAAGGCCAGCGCCACGACGAGGAACGCGACGATGATGAGCAGGAAGGGCATGGCAACGCCAAGAATGAGATTCATCTGGAATATCCTGTTTCAAGAGTGTGGTGGGTCATAAGTCTGAGGATGTGTCACCCGAGCTGAACGAGGCGCAACTCTCCACCGCGCGGTCGCAGGACGAGCACTTCCGCCCCTTGCGGGATTTCGTCCCTGTCGGAGAGCGGCTCCAGCATGGCGTAATGAGTGTTGCCGTAACCGTCGGTAATCCGCACCTGCGCCGGACTGCCGCGCCGGGCGGTCCCGACGATGACGGTGCCGCGTCGGCGCCCGAGGCTGCGCTCGGAAATCGCGGCGGTTTCATCGCGCGGGATCAGACGTGCCAGTGCGCCGGAGAGGGTCCGGGTGAGCCCAAGCGCGGGGATGAGCGCCAGCGGCACGGCGGCGAGGCGCGGCAACATCTGACCGAATACGGCCATCATCCCGGATTGCAACGCAAGCCCCGTCCCCGCGAAGAGCGCGAGGAAAATCGCCAGCCAGATGGTCAGGGGTTGCTTGCGCAGTCCGAGAAAATCGGGAAGCCCACCGGAAGACGGGACCGAGGCGACCTCACCGGACACTTCGGGAAGCTCTGCCTCAGCCAGTCCGATCTCGATCTCGGCGGCCAGATCGACCGGCACCTCCAGTTCGGCCGCCAGCTCCGGCGCACTCATCCCGACAAGGTCCACATCGAGATCCGGCATCTCGCCCAATTCCGCCGCGGGCGCCCCGCTCGACAGGCCGGTTGTCAGCAACAGAAGTTCGAGGACCAGAAGAAACAGGACAAGCCCGGCAGCGATCAGAAAGGGGAAAATCTCGGGTTCGAGAAAAGACATATGAAACAGCACCATCCTAGCGTCGGCCCAGCGCAATGGGAGCCTGACGGTCTGCGTTGAAGTTATGGTCTCGGCAGGCCGCAATCAAGCTGCGATCGACCGTGCTTCGGAACCCGGCCGCCGTGCCGCGCGTTGTGATGCAAAATGGAGACCATAATATGACGCGAAGCGCGCGAGGGCATTGGGCCTTGATCATCTTGACGCTCATTGCCGTGATCGCGGCGCTCGATCTGTCGCAGGCCCTGCTTGCGCCCTTCGTCCTGGCTTTTGTCTGTGCCGTGGTGCTCTCGCCGGTCTCCGCCTTCTGGAAACGTCTCGGTGTGCCGCCGGCGATGGGCGCGCTGATGAGTTTTGCCTCCGTGCTGGCACTGATCGCGGCCCTGTTCTTTCTGGCCGAACCGGTGGTCGAACAGGCCTATGCGCAAATCCCGAGTATCAAATACGAGTTGAGAGAGGGCCTCAGCCACCTGCGCCAGGTGTTTCGCGGGATCAGCGACGTGACCAAGGAGGTGCAGGACACGATAGCCCCCGACACCTCCGGCTCGGACGGGGCACAATCCGTGGCCCTGCCCTCGCTCGGTGATGCGCTCTTTGCCGCCCCCTCGCTGATCGCCCAAATCCTGCTCTTTGCCGGTGCGCTGTTCTTCATCCTTCTGTCGCGGGACGAGGTTTACGCGGGGCTTGCAAAACTGCATCCCGAAGGACCGTCGCTCGATTGTCTGCACGATGCGGACGCGCGGGTGTCGCGCTATTTCCTGACCATCACGCTGATCAACACCTGTTTCGGAGCGATCGTCGCCGGGGCCTTTGCGGCCATGGGCCTTCCGGGCGCACTGCTCTGGGGTGTCGTTGCAGCACTGATGAATTTCATCCTCTATATCGGCCCGGCGATGGTCGCCGTATCGCTGCTGATCGCGGGCATCATGGCCTTTGACGGAGCCGCATCATTGCTGCCGCCGCTGACATTCGTCGCGCTGAACACCCTCGAAGGGCAATTCGTTACGCCGACACTTGTCGGACGACATATGCAGGTCAATCCGCTCCTGGTGTTTCTGTCGCTGTGCTTCTGGCTCTGGCTCTGGGGGCCGGTCGGCGGGTTTATCGCCATTCCGCTTCTGGTCTGGGGATTGGCGGTGTTCCGGGGGCTTGGACCCGAAACACCGTACACGTCCTGAGGCGCCCGGTTCAGCGCGCAGCCTCCGTGGCTCAGTCCACTTCGACGATCTCGCTGTCCCTCTGCGCCTCGTCAAAGGAAGCAATCGGGAAATCCACGACGACGCTAAAGAAAACATCACCGTCCTCGACCTCCAGCTTGCCGCCAAGCTGCTGGGCGAACGCCTTGATCAGATTGGTGCCAAGCCCTGTGCCGCTCACCTGTTCGGGCGGCAAAAGCGGCGTCCCCTTGGTATTGGACACGATCAAACGCGCAGTGCCCGGTTCGAGCGTCTTCAGCCGCACCTCGATCCTGGGCATGCCCTCCTCAGGGCGACCGATGTATTTCAGCGCATTGGTCGTGGCCTCGGTGGCCAACAGGGACAAAGGCACCGCCTGATCGGGATAGAGCACGACCGGATCATACTCCTCCGTGCTTTTCAGATGCGCCTCATTGGCGACGCTGGCGCTGACCAGCTTGCCGATGGTACTGCGCATCAGCTCGTCGGCGCGCACCCGGCCTTCGGTCGTGGTCTCATACAGACTACGGTGCACCGTCGCGATGCTCATCACACGGCCCTGCACCTCCTTGAGGGCAAAGCGCGCCTCGGGGGTTTTCGCCTTGCGCACCTTCATGTTCACGATGGAGGCGATCAGTTGCAGGTTGTTCTTGACCCGGTGATGGACCTCCTTGAGCAACACGGATTTGTCGTGAATCGTGTCCTCGAGCTCCGCCTCGTCCCTTATCACGGTTTCCGCCAGATTGTGCCAGGTCTGGTCGATTTCGCGCAGCTCACGCGGCAGTCCGGTGTCCCGGTAACGCTGTTCGTGGCGCCGCGTGACGGCGAAATCGCGCATGTCACGGCTCAGGCGACGGATCGGCTTGATCACCAGCCGGTGCACCGCGAAATAGGCCACACCGAGACTGGTCAGCCACATGGCGATCGGAAAGAACATCGGCGAAGCAATGGACAGACCCGGCGCAACCGAGAGCCGCTCCTGCGGCCAACTGCCGATGGCGTAAACCTGATCGCGCAGGATCGGAACCACGGCAAAGACCCGCTCCTCGCCATCGTTGGTCTGACCTGTGAAGGAAAAGCGATACTGCCCGGCCAAACCGACGAGCGGACGCCCGGCGGGTAATTCCCCGACCACGCCCTGCAATCCTCCGGCCGCACTCAAAATTTCGCCCTCATTGTTGAAGGTGATGAGATCCACCGGTCGGTCGACCGGCTGGTTCTCCAGCTTCATTCGGGTTTCGTTATGTGGCAGGGAAACGGTCACATAGCCATCGAAGGCGCCGTCGCGATAGACCGGCGCGGACAGGACGATGACCGATGTCTTGCTGATCGGCGCATTGAAAATCAGATCGCTGCGCGGGCCGGGATGCTGCATCATGCCCTGATAGACTTCGCGCCCCTTGAAATCGTAACCGACCGCGCTCGATCCGCATTTCAGGATACCATCCGTCCCGACATAGCCGGCAAAGGAAAACGCCTGATTATCGGCAATGAAATCCACGAAAATCCGATTGCAGGCCGACGTGTCGGCCTCGATCGACGGGATCACCGCCGCGAGCGCATCCGTGGAACCGAAGCCGGTGCGGATCAAGGCCTCCTCCCCCGCTGCGGCCTGCGCCGTCAGCGCCAGCAGGTTGCTTTGCGCCCGCTCGTCTGCGGCCTCGGAAAACTGATGCGTGATCGAAACGGCGATCAGACCGATCGGGAACAGCGCAATCGACAGCAGCGCCGCGATGCGCAATCCCAAACCGTCGACGTAACCACGCCAGTTTTTCGCCGTCACGCAGCAGTCCCCCGGCTCGGCACGGCGGAACTCATCACGGCCATGGTCTCCTGATCGGTCAACTCGAGGGTTTCACCTTCTTCGAGTTCCATCAGTTCCGTAAGCCGCTGCCGCGCGCGGTTGACCCGGCTCTTGATCGTGCCCACCGCCACGTCACAGGTCTCGGCGGCTTCCTCATAGGAAAAGCCCATCGCGCCCACAAGCATCAGTGCCTCACGCTGTTCGGCCTTGAGCTGTACGAAGGCGGCTTCGAAATCGGCCATTGCGAGGCGCCCGTCATGATCCGGCTTCTTGGCAAGCGTGGCCGCGAAGACGCCATCCGTGTCCTGCACCTCGCGCTTTCTCTTGCGCCGGTCGGAATAGAAAGTGTTGCGCAGGATGGTGAAAAGCCAGGCCCGCATGTTGGTGCCGACCTGAAAGGACGACAGGTTCTTCCAGGCCTTGATCACCGCATCCTGCACAAGATCGTCCGCTTGCGACGGATTCCGGGTAAGGCTGAGGGCAAAGGCACGCATTGCGGGCAGATGGGTGACGATCTCCTCGCGCGGATCGAGTGCGGCGCCGTTATCAAGGCCACTCCGGGTCGAACTGTCCTCACTGGTCATTCTGGGCATCCTGTTTCTTGAGTTTCTCAAGCAGGTCAAGAAACCGGTCAGGAATCTCTTCTTCCAGCGTCTTTTGATAAACTCTTTTGAGGTTTGCCTCGATTTGCTCGTCGAGCTCGTGTTTTGATCTGTGCTGCGCCATTGTCTTTCCCGTCTCGGGCCACCTTGGGAGATGACATCCCGAAAAAAATTAACACCCTTTTGGGAACCAAACGCGTTTCCTTTGCGTTCGGTTCCGAGAAAATCGAAAAAAGGACGAAATTTATGTCGACAGCTCCGACAGAGAAGAAACTGTCCCTGATTGTGGCCAGCCTTCTGCCCTATCTGCGCCGCTATGCGCGTGCGCTGACCGGAGACCAGCAGACCGGGGACAAATACGCGGCGACCACGCTCGAAGCGTTGCTGAGCGATCGTTCGGTGTTCGATCAGATCGAAAGCCCGAAAGTGGCTTTGTTCCACGCATTTCACCTGATCTGGTCGAGTGCCGGTGCGCCGACGGGCGAGGACGAGACAGGGCTCGCCAAACGCGCCCAGGCCCACCTGCGCCGCCTGACGCCCAACACCCGCGAGGCGCTTTTGCTGCACACAATCGAGGAATTCACCCTCGACGAGGTGGCCGAAATCATGGGCACCGATGCCGATGAGGTCGAACACCTGTTGAGTGTCGCAGAAACGGAAATGGTCGACAGCATTCAGGGCCGCGTCATGGTGATCGAGGACGAAGCCATCATCGCGCTCGATCTTCAGGGCATCGTGGCGGACATGGGCCATCAGATCACCGGTGTGGCCAGCATCGCCAGCGAAGCGGTGAAACTTGCCGCGGAAACCCGCCCCGATCTGATCCTTTCCGACATCCAGCTCGCCGATGGCTCGTCGGGCATCGACGCCGTGAACGACATCCTCAAGAGCGCCGCCGACATTCCGGTGATCTTCATCACCGCCTTCCCCGAACGCCTTCTGACCGGCGAACGCCCGGAACCGGCTTTCGTCATCACCAAACCCTACAGCGAGGAACAGGTGCGCTCCGCCGTGTCGCAGGCAATGTTCTTTTCGAGCACGGAAACCCTGGTGTCCTGAGCGACACCGATCCGTTCGACATGAAAACGCCCCGTCGGTCTCCCGGCGGGGCGTTTGTTATGACAGGCGTTCAGGACGTTACGATTTCGCAATCGCCCGAAGCATCCAGGCCGCTTTCTCATGAAATGCCGCGCGCGCGGTCGCCAGATCGGCCGTCACATCGTCATCATGCTCTTCCGCGAGCTTGATCAGCTTGTGCATCTGGGCCGCGAGATGTTCGTGGTCGGACGCCAAATCGGCCACCATGTCATGGGCGCTCGGCGACTTGGGCGCGTCCTTGAGTTTCGCGCCCCCCAGAACATCGCTCACCGACATCGGCGCCAGTTGCCCAAGCGCGCGGATGCGTTCGGCCAACTCGTCGGTCGCCGCGAACAGTGCACCGTATTGTTCCTCGGTCAGCGTGTGAATGCTGTAGAACAACGGGCCTTCGACGTTCCAGTGATAGATATGAGTCTTCAGGAGCAGCGTGTAGGTATCCGTCAGCACCTGAGCGAGACCCGTTGCCACGGGTTTCGGGGATTTCACCCCGGTTTTGACCGATGTCGCTGCGGGAGTTGTTTCAAGAATATCTGCCATGATGCGTTCCTTTCAAATGTGATGTTGGCGAAGGGGGACAGGGGTGCGCCGGATCAAACCGGCGGCTTGCCCCGAACCGCACGCGCGACCATCGCCAGAAGGAACAGGGCGATGAAGATGAAGAACAGGATTTGCGCGATCCCGGCGGATGCGCTTGCGATGCCACCGAAGCCAAAAACCCCGGCGATAATCGCGACGATCAGAAAAGTAAGTGCCCAGCCAAGCATGGGAGCCTCCTAAGTTGCGATTGTTTGGTGCGTCAACTGACGCGGTCTGGGGAGTCAACGCAGGCTTTCATGGATTGGTTCCGAACGGGTTTCCCGGAACATTCTGATCGGTCTGCGCGTTGGGTCGGCAACATGGAAACGAAAAGGAGACTGATCATGGCTCGCGTTCAAACCAATGATGCCGTCGAACAAACGTCTGCAGATCTTTCGGCTCAACTCGAAACCCTGAAAGCCGATGTGGCGGCGCTGACCAGCACGCTGGCGGACTATGGCCGCGCTCAGAAAGAGCAGATCGGCGCCACCGCGGAAGAGACCTATGAAGCCGCGAAGAAGAAAGGCGCGGAAACCGCCCAGCACGCCCGCAAACAGGCCCGCGACGCCTATGCCGGCGCGGAGCAGGCAGTGCGTGCCAATCCGGCGGCCTCGGTCGGAATCGCGGCGGGTGTCGGCTTTCTCGTCGGCCTTCTGACCGCGCGTCGCTGAGGCCTCTCATGCTGAACGCCATTCAAACAAAAGTGGCCCGGGGCGCACGTCGTGCGGCCTGGGCCTCGGTCGGACTGCTCCTGCTTTTGGTCGGGACCGGTTTTCTGACCGTCGCAGCCTGGCTCGTGCTTTCCGCCCTTCACGGCGCACAATTCGCCGCTCTCGTGATCGGGCTGCTTTACGTCGGCGCCGGCCTCATGGCCCTGGCTCTCGCCACGAAACGTCAGACGCCACCGACACCGCTCGCGTCCCCCTCCGGTCCAACGCAACAAGATCTCTTCGCACGTATCGCTCTGGCGTTCGGAGAAGGGGTCCAGGCCGGCAGATCCATGCGCAGATGAACGCTCAAGAGGCTCCGACGCATCACTGCGCTCGGGCCTGCACGAATTCGACCTGACCGTCGGCGATCAACGCTGCCGTCAAACGCCCCGTCGCATAGGCCCCGGTGTCTATGGAAATGACACCGTTCTTCTCCTGTGGCAGATCGACGATTGTATGGCCATGCACGACCCAGACACCGTCTTTGCGGACCTGCTGCCCAAAAGCGCGGTGCCCCCATGTCAGGGACTGATCCTTTTGCAATCCCATCGGCGTCGCGGGATCGGCCCCGGCGTGCACCACGGCCACATTGCCGCTTTCGAACCACCGCGGTCGCCCGGCGAGCCAGGTCTGCAACCCCTCGGGCATGACCTCCACAAGCCTGTCCCGCGCGACGCGCAACGCCTCGGGCGCATTTTGCACCCCAAGCTGGAACGACCCGAAACTTGCCATGGTCTGCAATCCGCCATGGCGCATCCAGCGGTTCCCAGCCTGTTCAGGGTCCCTCAGGAAAGCCAGCATCATCTCTTCGTGGTTGCCGAGGAGGAACACCGTGTCGGGACGGTCCGATTCGAGCGTCCTGAGACGGTCGAGGACCTCGGCGCTGTGGTCCCCGCGATCAATGAAATCACCGACGAAAATCCAGCGCGACGATCCGGCGCGCTCGGACAGTTGGTCGATCATCCTGTCCAGACAGGCAAGCTGGCCATGAAGATCCCCGACAATGGCCAGCGCCCCCTCGGGCGCCGGAGCGCCCCCATCGAAACGCTGCGGGAGCGGCGCCTCCGTCATCTGGGGCCTGCTGCGGCGGAACAAATGTCTGAGCACTAGAGCGGTCCTTTCAGCTCGGCCTTCGACGGGGCAGCCCCCATCGCCTTCTGCCTGCAAAAGCTATGGTCTCTGCGCACGGGTTTCCAGAGGTCCTTTCCCCTGTTTCGACACCGGACGTCCCCCCCCTGCCGCAGACGCCAACGACATTTCTCCGCTGAATTTAAGAGCGAAAAAGCGCCGACCGATGCAAATGACACAATATGACCTGTTTGACGGCACATCCTCTGCCGCACAATATAGAGGAGAGTTTTCATGTCGGGTCAGGCAAGCTATACGACTCCAAAAGCTTGAGGTGCGGAGTGACGTTTCATAAATATTTTCATGGGCTTTGGGTCTTCGCAGCCATGTCCGCCACACCCGCTCTGAGCCAGGATGTGGAACTCAGGTTTCCGGTCTCCGAGTTCGGTACTCCCGGTCTCATCGACATGCCCTCCGGCGATGTCTTCGAAGATGGCACCCTGCAACTGTCGACGGCTTTCCATAGCGGCACGCAGAAGTACAACCTCAGTTTTCAGATCACGCCTCGGGTTTTCGGGAGTTTCCGTTATGCGATTGTCGACGCCTTCGATGGGGCGGGCACCACGCGATACGACCGGAGCTTCGATCTGGGCTATCTTTTCGCCGTGGAAACCGAGCTGCGCCCTTCGATGGTGATCGGCCTCCGCGACTTCGGGGGCACCGGGCTATACGGGTCGGAATATATCGCGGCCACCAAACATTTCATGGACGACCGCCTGGCGGTCACCGGCGGGATCGGTTGGGGGCGTCTGGGCAGCTATGGCGGCTTTTCGAACCCTCTGGGCGCGCTCTCCGACAGTTTCAAGACCCGCTCTGAGGTGCAAGGCGCAGGTGGCGACACCGGGCAGCTCGACGTGGACCAGTGGTTCCATGGCGATGCGGCGCTGTTTGGCGGGCTGGCCTATCAGATCAATCCACGCCTGTCCTTCAAACTGGAATATTCCTCCGATGCCTATGAAACCGAGGTCGCGAATGCCGGTTTCGAGCACAAGACCCCCGTCAATGCCGCGCTGTCCTACGGGTTCGACAACGGGGCGGATCTGACGGTCTATGCGCTGCACGGCTCCGAGATCGGCTTCATGGCCAGCCTGCCGATCAACCCACGGACCCCCGCCTATGCCAGCGGCATCGAAGAAGCCCCGCCAGCCCTCATGCCGCGCCAGAGCGCCGCGGCGCTGTCCTGGAATGAAGGCAGTGTTCAGACCGGCAACAGCCCCCTGTCCGCCGCGCTCCGGGATCAGGGCATCACGCTCGAAGGCATCACGGTCGAGGGCGCGACCGCCACGGTGCGCATTGCCAACGGGCGTTATCCGGCCGAGGCCCAGGCGCTCGGCCGCACAGCCCGTGTTCTGGCCAATCATCTGCCCGAGACGGTGACGACCTTTCGCGTGGAAAGCACCGCGAACGGGATGACCACCGCGCGCACCACCCTGCGCCGCGACGATCTCGAAGCACTGGAATACGATCTCGATGGCAGTTGGCGCAGCTATGCCCGCGCCGGTTTCGAGGACGCACCCCGTACGGAGGCTGCGACGATCGCCGGCACCTATCCCAAATTCGACTGGCGTCTGAGCCCCTATCTCGACCCCGCGCTGTTCGACCCCGACAGCCCCCTGCGCGCCGATCTGGGTCTTCAGGCCGAAGCCGCCTTCAAGCCGATGCGCGGGCTGATCTTTTCCGGGGCAATCCGGCAGCCGGTCATCGGCAACCTCGACGAAAGCACCCGTCCGTCCAATTCGGTCCTGCCCCATGTGCGCACCGATATCGTCGAATATGCCAAGCAATCCGATCTGGAGATCAAGCATCTCACGGCGGAATATTTCTTCCGTCCCGGCAAGAACCTCTTTGGCCGGGTGACCGCGGGTTATCTGGAAACCATGTATGGGGGCCTGTCCACGGAACTGCTCTGGAAACCGGTCAACGGTCCGCTCGCGCTTGGTGCCGAAGTGAACTACGCGAAACAGAGGGAATTCGATCAGCTCTTCGGATTTCAGGAGTACGACATCGTGACCGGCCATGCCTCGGTCTATTACGATTTCGGTCGCGGCTATCTCGGCCAGGTCGATGTCGGGCGCTATCTCGCCGGGGATTATGGCGCGACGTTTTCTCTCGACCGCGAATTCGACAATGGCTTCCGGGTCGGCGCCTTTTTCACCCTCACCGATGTCTCCTTCGACGATTTCGGCGAAGGCTCCTTCGACAAGGGGATTCGCTTCACCGTCCCGATCGACTGGCTGAGCGGCGCGCCGGTGCAAGGCGGCTATGGCACGACCATCCGCCCGGTCCAGCGCGACGGAGGTGCGCGGCTCGATGTGCGCAACCGGCTTTACGAAGTGGTCAGGGCCAGCCAGACAAACGAGCTGGAAGACCGTTGGGGGAGGTTCTGGAGATGAGCGTGAAGACCCGCATCGCACTCCTGCTCGGCTTTGTCGCGGTGCTGAGCGGCTGTTCGTCGGACCCGAACCAGTCCGCGCTCGCCCAGCAATTCTTCAACCGTTCCAAAGGGTTCGAACCCGGCGCCGACTTTCTCGCGGCCCAACGCTCAGGAGCCCCGGGCTATGTGGCCGGGCTTCAGAACGGCGAAAACGCCTACACGATCTTCCTGCGCCAGACGGTCAATGCCAGGGGCGAGGAAACCTGGATTTCTCCGGACCGGCTGTCTCTTGGGATGAAGGACGGGATGTTGATTGCCACGCGCGGCTTCGGCGACGATCAGCTCGCGGCGGATGCGCGAGCCACGCGGGCGGCCCTCACATCCGGGCGGGAAACTGTCACCGAACGTTTCGTCACCCTGCTCACCGAAGGAAGCACCGCCGAGACCTTTGCCTTCCGCTGTCAGATCACCCGCGAGAAACGGGAACCCGTTCAGCTCAGCGAAAGTTACACCGCGGACACAGAGCTGTTTTATGAAACCTGCCGGAACGGCCAGATGGCTTTTCGCAATCTGTTCTGGGTGGAGCGCGGCACCCGGACCATCGTACAGTCACGTCAGTGGGTCAGTACGGAGACCGGTGAATTGGCCCTCCGGCTCATCAAACCTTGAAACTCAGTCCTGTGACAAAAGAAGGGGTATGGCCGAAACACGGTTGCCGTCCTCTCGGTTTTCGGATTGATCTCAAAAAGTATCATGTAAAAGGAACAAGTTAGCGTTGCCCTCCTCTCCGAACATCTCCGACGACGACGTGATCGACCTTGGCGCCTTGCTCAGCGTGCTCTGGCGCAAGAAACTGTGGATTCTCGCAAGCATCGTGGCTTGCGCCCTGATTGGTGCCGTTTACGCATTTGCAATTGCGACCCCGAAATATCGGGCCACCTCCGTGATCCTGCTCGATTCCTCTGGTGAACAGTTGCTGGATCTCGGCGCGGTCTTGCCAAGCCTCGGAACCGATTCCGAAGCCATCAACACCGAAGTCGAGGTGCTCAAAAGCCGCCGCCTGCTCGAGCGCGTCGTCACTGCCGCGAAGCTGACGGAAGACCCCGAGTTCAACGCCACCCTTGTGCCACCCGGCCTGAAAACCAGGCTCAGGAATGTTCTGACCGGCTCGGAGCGCGACAGGCCGACGCAAGACCAGCAGACCACTCTGGCGATCAACGCCATGCTGGAACGCATGTCCGTGCGCAACGTGCCCAATACCTATGTCCTGCAAGTCACGGTCGAAACCGAAGCTGCGGAGAAATCCGCCCTGCTCGCCGATACGATCGCGGAACAATACATTCTCTATCAGATGGATGTGAAATTCGAAGCGACCCGCGATGCCTCAGAATGGCTCACGACACGGGTCGCGGACCTCAAACTGGAGCTGGAACAGGCCGAAGCGCGTGTCTCGGAATTCTCGGCCAATTCGGAAGTCGTCAGCATCGAAACCGTCCAGGCGCTCGAACGTCAGCTCAAGGAGTTGCGCGAGCGGCTTCAGACCATGCGCACCTCCCTGCAAAGCGAAACCGCACGGCTGGACGCGTTGAACGCGGCGAAAACGGCCTCCGCCGGACAGAAAGCCGAAGTTGCGGGCGATCCTCGTCTGGCGACGCTGTATCACGAAACGGGTGAGGGCGCCGCTTTCGACGCCCGGTTCAACCAGCTTGTGATGCAAGCCTCCACGCAGGTGCAGCGCACAGAGGCACAGGTGCAATCCCTCGAAACCAGCATCGCGATGCGTGAGGCGGATATCGCCAGGCAAAGCGACGAGCTGATCCAGCTTCAGCAGTTGACCCGCGAAGCCGAGGCCAGCCGGTTGCTGTACGAATATTTCCTGAGCCGCCTCAAGGAGACATCGGCACAGGAAGGCATTCAACAGGCGGACAGCCGTATTCTGTCCAACGCGGTATTGCCCGACGGACCTTCAGAGCCACGCAAATCGCTCATTCTGGCCATGTCGATTATTCTTGGCGCCATGATCGGCGCGGCTTTGGCCTTGCTGTGGGAAATGCGGCAACACGGCTACCGGCAGGCCTCCGATCTTGAAGCGGAAACCGGCCTGTCCGTGATGGGACAAATCCCGCTTCTGCCCTCGAACAACCGTCGCGAAGGGTTGGAATATCTTGCGGACAAACCGGCCTCTGCGGCGGCCGAGGCGGTCCGCAACCTTCGAACCTCCGTGATGTTGTCCGGGCTGGACAAGACACCGCAAATCATCATGCTGAGCTCCTCTCTGCCCGGTGAAGGGAAAACCACGGTTTCCTTCGCGCTGGCCCAGAATTTCGTCGGGCTCGGGAAAAAGGTCCTGCTGATCGAAGGCGATATCCGACGCCGTGTGTTCAGCCAGTATCTCGACGTCAAGGACGCCAAGGGGATCATGGCCGTTCTCGCCGGGGAGATCTCCCTCGAGGAGGCCGTCATGCACGATCCGGTGATGAAGGCCGACATCCTCATCAGCGAACCCTCGAACGTCAATGCCGCGGATATCCTGTCCTCCGAGAGATTCGCAGACTTCCTTGAAACCGCGCGCAAAGCCTATGACATGGTCATTATCGACACGCCGCCGGTCCTCGTCGTCCCCGATGCGCGGGTTGTCGCTCAACATGCCGATACGGTGCTCTTCACCGTCCATTGGGACAAGACCACGAAGACCCAGGTGCGGGACGCGCTGCGGATGTTCGAGACTGTCGGAGTGAGTGTCACCGGGCTGGTGCTCAACCAGATCGACCCGAAAGGCATGAAACACTATGGCTACGGGGACTCCTATGGGGCCTACGGCTCTTATGGCGCCAAGTATTACACAAACTGACCGAATCTCAGGACATCTCCCATGATCTGCCTCGGTTTCGAGGCGCCTGACGCGCTTCCCCATCGCCAAAAGGAAAACCGAATGGTTGCGCGCGTTATTTTTCGTTATGACAGCTCTAAGCTGTGCATTTGAACAAGGACTGACCCGTTGCGTATCGCCGTTGCTTTCATCACGACCCTGGCACTCTCCTCCTGTGGTGCCGCATATCACAGTCAGCGCGTGGTTTCGGGCACCACAGATGAGGCCAAGGTTCGGGTGGTGCAGGTCACGCCACAATCCGTGTTGGTCGCCAACCGCTCCGCCTACACCCCCCATGACCTTCCCGCCGCCTTCAAGGCGACGGCAGGCACGGGGGGCGGTCTGCGCGGAACGGGGACCGTCCCGGAACCGGCCTATACGGCGCAGAACCGCCCCAATGCGCTTGAGACGCGTCTGCCCCCGTCCGTGACGCCCCAGCCTTACAAGATCGGCATTGGCGATGTGGTGCTGCTGGCGACCCCCGCAGGCACATCCGTCGCTGAACTCTCCGGCCTCCTGGCCGCCCAGAACAGCCGCCAAGGGTATACGGTGCAGGATGACGGCAGCATCGCCATTCCCGATGTGGGCCGGGTCGCCATTGCCGGGCTGACGCTCGAGGAGGCGGAAGCGACCCTGTTCCAAAGCCTGGTCGCCGCACAAATCGAACCGACGTTCAGCCTTGAGATTTCACAGTTCAACTCCAAGAAGGTCTCGATCGGCGGCGCGGTCTCCACGCCCGGCGTGATCCCGGTCACGCTGACACCGCTGTATCTCGATGAGGCACTGGCTCAGGTCGGGGGCACCACGGCCGCAAATCTCGATTACACCTCCGTGCGGATTTACCGCGACGGCACGATCTATCAGGTGCCGCTCGAATCGCTTTACACCAACAGTCGCATCCAGAAGATCCCGCTGCTGGCCGACGACAGTGTCTTTGTCGATGACGCCTATCAGCTGGACCAGGCCTCCGCCTATTTCGCCCAGCAGATTCAACTCGCCGAATACCGCCAGAATGCCCGCACCGCTGCCCTGTCGCAATTGCAAACCGAGGTCGCCCTACGCCGCGATCAGCTAGAGGAAGCCCGGAGCAATTATCAGGCACAGGTCGCGCTGGATGCCACGGATCGGGACTATGTCTACCTGACGGGCGAGGTCAAACAACAGGGGCGTTTCATCCTGCCCCTCGGCCGACAAGCCAGCCTCGCCGACGCGCTTTATGAGGGCGGCAAGGGACTTGCGATTCAAACTGCGGATCCGCGGCACATCTACGTGCTGCGCGCCTCGGACGATCCGATGGAATTCGATGCGCTCACCGCATGGCAGTTGAACGTCAAGAACGCGGCAGAGCTGGCCCTGGCCGCGCGGTTCGAGTTGCGCCCGAATGACATCGTCTTTGTCGCTGAACAGCCGGTCACCAAATGGAACCGCACGATCAGCCAAATCACCCCCTCCCTGATCACGACAGGGATTGCCGCAATCGACTAAGCATCGCGAAACATCATCGGCCAGGCCTGTGCTAGTTTTTACGCACACTCGGCAAAACGGCACCGAAATAAATGAACCATAAGTTTTTTCGATGTAATCTGACGCTGAGTCGCGTATGCTATCGTTAAGGTTGAACTGTTTCCCTGATCATTCCGGGGCGACTTCCATCAATATAGTGAGTACACCATGTCCAAATATGCAATTTTGCTGATGTCCGCCCTCGCTGTCACCGCGCCCGCAGCCTTCGCTCAGGAGGTGACCGGCGACGAGCAGGTGGCTCTGCCGCCCGCAGGCGATGTGCAGAACTTCCTCCCCCTGCTTGCGCCAACCATCGGTCTTCTGGGGGTGGCGCTGGCGAGCGGTGGCGGCAGCTCGTCGACCAGCACCACCAGCACCACCTCGACGAACTAAGTCACTCGAGACGCTTTCAGAGAAGATAGAAAAAGGCACTCCAGCCGGGGTGCCTTTTTCTTTGCGGCCCCTGCAACCAGCGGCTCAATACTTCTTTAGGTTTTCTCTGCTCTAATCTCACCTGAACCGATGGGGATCGGTGTTCGGGGGTGAGAACACCCCAGGCTTGTCACGTGGGGTGATTTTCATGTTTTCCAATCGAACCGGTCGTGCGCTCGCAGCGCGCGCCCAAGACTTATACGCGTGTATGGCGCCCTTTCTCGCCATCTCCCTTTGCCTCTCCATCTGGAGTACGGAGGCCAATGCCGCCCGGCCAAGATCGCAACAGCCAGGTGCGACAATTGTCATCAATGGCGATCCCGTGGGAAGCGTCCGCGCCCGTCACGACGAGATCGAGGAGATCAACAGGCTCGGGCAACGTGTCGAAATCCGCCGAGGCACCTGCATGTCGAGCTGCACGATGTTTCTCGGCGCCGATAACGTCTGTGTCTCGCCACAGACCAGCTTCGGCTTTCACGGCCCCTACAGGTTCGGCGAGAAACTCAGTCAGACCGAGTTCGATCAATGGTCCCGCATCATTGCCTCTTATTACCCGGCGGCGGTCAGGGACTGGTATATGACGAAAGCCCGCTACAAAACCTACACAGCCACACGACTTTCCGGCGCAGAGCTGATACGCTTAGGTGTTCCGAGATGCCCATGATCATCATAACTCACACAGGAAGTGGTCAGGCGGGTCACAGCTCATCTGCCAAACCATTACTTGGTCACACTGGATCACATGCACGGGACATGCGCCTGGAAGAGACAGCAGAATGATGGTGATCCCGGCAGGATTCGAACCTGCAACCTGCCCCTTAGGAGGGGGCTGCTCTATCCAGTTGAGCCACGGGACCACACGGGACTTACTTAGCCGGGCGCGGGGTTTGGAGACAAGAGGCGAAGCGCGAAATGTGAAAAGGGGGAGCAAGTTGGCCCACCGCTCCCCCTTTTGCGATCCGCATATTCCCTCCGCGACGAAGCGTGGGTGACATGCAAATATTTTGCACGACTGAGAGCCATTCGCCGCCTCGTTCAGCCAGAATGCGCACAATCAAATTTGTTAGCGATAACATACCGCGTGCACAACGCGTGGACAAGGCCGTTTTATGATGTAAACTTAAGGAAATAATTCAAAACATTCAGGAGGGTCACGTCATGTCGCAGGGTTCCGGAAATACGCCCCCCAAGCGCCCATTGACGTTGCGCGACGTGTCCGAGGCCTCCGGCGTGTCCGAAATGACGGTCAGCCGGGTGCTGCGTAACCGTGGCGATGTTTCGGAAAGCACCCGGGCCAAGGTGCTCGAAGCCGCACGAGAGCTTGGCTATGTGCCGAACAAGATCGCTGGCGCACTGGCATCTTCACGCGTCAACCTCGTTGCGGTGATCATTCCCTCCATGTCGAACATGGTCTTCCCCGAGGTGATGACCGGGATCAACGATGTGCTTGAGGAAACAGAGCTTCAACCCGTTGTCGGCATCACCAATTACAAACCGGAGCGCGAAGAGGCGGTGCTCTATCAGATGCTGTCCTGGCGTCCCTCCGGCGTGATCATTGCCGGGCTTGAGCATACAGAAGCCGCCAAGGCGATGCTCGGCGCCGCGGGCATTCCGATTGTCGAGATTATGGACACGGACGGCGAACCGATCGACTCGGCCGTGGGGATTTCACATCGTCGCGCCGGACGCAAAATGGCGCAGGCCATCATTGATGCCGGATACAAACGCATCGGCTTCCTCGGCACCAAGATGCCGCTCGACCACCGTGCCCGGAAACGCTTCGAAGGTTTCACCGAGGTGCTGGCCAAAGCGAAACTTGAGATCGCCGACAGCGAATTCTACTCGGGCGGCTCCGCGCTCAAGAAGGGGCGAGAGATGACCGAGGCGATCCTCAAGCGTAACGAGGAGAACCCTCTGGATTTCCTCTATTATTCCAACGACATGATCGGGGCGGGCGGGCTGATGTATTGCCTAGACAACGGCATCGACGTGCCGGGGCAGATCGGGTTGGCCGGGTTCAACGGCATTGAGTTCCTCGACGGCTTGCCGCGCAAACTTGCCACGATGGACGCCTGCCGTCTGGAGATCGGGCGCGCCGCTGCGGAAATCATTGCCAAACGGGTCGAAACCCCTGACGCGCCCGGCGGCGAGGTGGTCACGCTCGAACCCTCCCTTGCCTATGGTGACACGCTTAAGCGCAAGAAAAAGCCGATCTGATCCCTTCCAGGAGGGTTTTCAGCAACTTTATTCAAGATCGCACAGGCCATCGTGACTGGAAATGACGCTCCGAAAGATTTAAGGAGCGTCAACGCCCGTTTTGCCGGGCGATCAGTCGTAGCGGAAAGAACAGAAGATGCCACATTACAGATCCCGTCGCTCCACCCATGGTCGCAACATGGCCGGCGCCCGCGGCCTTTGGCGCGCAACCGGCATGACCGACAGCGATTTCGGCAAGCCGATCATCGCCGTGGTGAACTCGTTTACGCAATTCGTCCCCGGTCACGTCCATCTCAAGGACCTCGGGCAGATGGTGGCGCGCGAGATCGAGAAAGCCGGTGGTGTGGCAAAAGAGTTCAACACCATCGCGGTGGATGACGGCATCGCCATGGGCCATGACGGCATGCTCTACTCCCTGCCCTCCCGCGAAGTGATCGCGGATTCGGTCGAGTATATGGTCAACGCACATTGCGCCGATGCCATGGTCTGTATCTCCAACTGCGACAAGATCACCCCCGGCATGATGATGGCCGCGATGCGCCTCAACATCCCGGTGATCTTCGTCTCCGGCGGCCCGATGGAAGCTGGCAAGGTGCAGATCGGCGATCTGGAACGCGCCGTCGACCTCGTGGACGCCATGGTTGCCGCCGCCGACGATCAATACACCGACGAACAGGTGGATGCGTTCGAACAGAATGCTTGCCCGACCTGTGGCTCCTGTTCCGGGATGTTCACCGCGAACTCGATGAACTGTCTCGCCGAGGCGCTGGGTCTGGCGTTGCCGGGCAACGGGTCGACCTTGGCAACACATGCGGATCGCAAGAACCTCTTCCTTGAGGCCGGGCGCAAGATCGTTGAGATCACCAAGCGTCACTATGACGATGAGGAAAAGGGGCTTCTGCCGCGCGAGATTGCGACGTTCGAAGCCTTTGAAAACGCCATGTCCCTCGACATCGCGATGGGCGGGTCGACCAACACGGTTCTGCACCTTTTGGCCATTGCGCATGAGGGCGAGGTGGATTTCACCATGCAGGACATCGACCGTCTGTCGCGCAAAGTGCCGGGCATCTGCAAGGTCGCGCCGAACATTCACAACGTCCATATGGAAGATGTCCACCGCGCCGGGGGTATCTTTGGCATTCTGGGCGAGCTCTATCGTGGCGGGTTGCTGCACGGCGATGTCCGCACGGTGCATTCCGACACGATGGCGCAGGCAATCTCCAAATGGGATGTCAAAGTCGCCAATGACCCGGAGGTCGAAACCTTCTTCCGCGCGGCCCCCGGTGGCGTCCGCACGACACAGGCGTTTTCGACCGAGAACCGCTATAAGGAACTCGACACCGACCGTGAAAACGGCGTGATCCGTTCCGTTGAACATGCGTTCTCGAAAGACGGCGGTCTCGCGGTTCTGTTCGGCAATATTGCGGAACGTGGCTGTATCGTGAAAACGGCGGGTGTCGATGACAGCATCCTGAAATTCTCCGGCCCGGCGCATGTGTTCGAGTCTCAGGACGACGCCGTTGAAGGCATTCTGACGCGCAAAGTCGAGGCCGGTGAGGTCGTCATCATCCGCTATGAAGGCCCACAGGGTGGTCCGGGGATGCAGGAAATGCTCTACCCGACATCTTATTTGAAATCCAAAGGTCTGGGCAAGAAATGCGCGCTTCTGACCGATGGGCGGTTCTCCGGCGGCACCTCTGGCCTGTCGATCGGCCACGTCTCTCCCGAGGCGGCTGAGGGCGGTCTGATCGGTCTGGTGGAAACCGGCGATATCGTCGAAATCGACATCCCGAACCGCTCGATCAACCTCAAGGTGGATGACGCCACTCTGGCGGCCCGTCGCGAGGCCAAAGGCCCGCTGCCGTGGAAACCCGCTGCGCCGCGCCCGCGTGCCGTTTCGACCGCGCTCAAGGCCTATGCGATGTTCGCATCGTCGGCGGACAAAGGCGGGGTGCGCATCCTGCCCGACGAGGCAAAATAAGGCTCTGATCCAGCCCAAAAGACACGAAACGCCGCTCCATCCGGGGCGGCGTTTGCATTTAGCGGCGGGCGGTGATCACCGCCTCGTCGAGGCCATAGAGCACCAGCGCCCCGGTCTCGTCGATGTCGAACCGATCCACGGTGGACAGCAGCTCGAAATAGCGGGCTTCCTGCACCATCAGCGCCTCCGGACACATCATCCGGGTCGATGCCAGCGGCCCGAATGTCAGCCCCTCTCCGGTCAACTCCACCCCGCCGGTATAGCGATTGCAACCGGCCTGCCCCGACACCTGTCCTTCGGGAGAGACAGTCAACGTCACATCGCTCGCGTCAATTACGCCCTGTCCGGCAATATCCTCGATACGCCAGTCCGATCCGCTCAAAAGCGCGAGAGGTGCACCGCCGCACCCGCGCAGCACCTGTTCACCACGTTTCAGTGTCACGCTTTCGGGATAGGGCATGCCCGTCATGTCGTCATGGCAAAGGGTCGGACGCAGAAACAGGGCCAAATCCGGCCAATCGTACCACAATGCACCGTCGAAAAGCCGGGCCTCAGGCAGGTCCTTGTCAAAACCGGTTTCGCCATAATCGAGAAGCGCCTCAAGTCGCCCCTCCGTCACACCGATCCGCCAGCCTGGCTCATTGCCACCGGACGTCCAACCCAAAGCCTCCTGGCTCAACTGACACGTCTGTTGCGCCCCATCAGCGACCAGAGAGGCCTCATCGCCCTTGATCCAAAACACCAGATCGCCCGCTTCGGTTTCATATTTCGCTCCCGACGCCGAAACCGACTGATGCAGGTGGGAAACCTCCCCTCCCAGATCGAGAACCGCCGCTCCCTCGGCGAACCCGACACGCCCGGCGACCGTTTCGCATGCGACCTGTGTCGAAAAACCGAAAGGAAGGTCGCCGGAAAAAGCCGGAGAAGCCGACAGTACGGCAATAAGGAAAACAGATTCTCTGAACAACATGACACAATCTCCATTACAACTTGGCGCCATCACAGTGACGTGGTCCCGGTTTTTCGGACAGTTTCGCAGCGTTTCTAAGGTGGATCGGGTTTAGGTTTCATGCTGCTTTTTGCTTTGCCAAGCCAGCCCAATATGCGTCGTCCAGAGTTCGCCGATCAAGAGCGGAATGAGGTCGCTTGGTATTGTAGAACATCGTCCAATCCTTGATTACGTGACGGACCTAGAAACCATCACTGATCTCTTCGAGATAGACTGCTTCCTGCTTCAATGACCGTCACAGACGCTCGATGAAGATGTTGCCGAGATAACGCCTGCGTCCGCCCATTGAAATGCGCACGCCCGCTTCGGCACCTCTTGTCGCATTGCAGACGACAACCGGTGCTCTGGATTCGGATAGCGTTTCCCCAACCAGATTTGCGCAAAGCGCACCGCCGGGCAGGAGAGGGCAGCATCTGGCGACCCGCGGTCTTCCCCGCTCTTTCGGCGGGGTTCCCCCAGAGGGGGGCTATCTTGACGAAAAAGGAAGCAAACCATGCTAAAAAGGAAACTAATCCTGATTAGTCACAATAATGGTGTGACTAATCAGGATTTCATGCGGGCCGGCCATGCTTATGCGCAAGGCCACGGAACTGGGCGTAACGAACCTCGATGTGGTGCTCTTCGCGCTGGCCGATTACGGTATCGCTAGAGAATATGTGGCGTGAACGGGTGCGATGGCGCGGTTTCTGGTCTGGAGCGACCTGCATGACGAATTCTGGGGTGGCTTCGATCTGCCCGACCTGTCCGCGCCGGTGGACGGAGTTCTGATCGCGGGCGATACACACACTCGGGGGCGGCACTTGGAGTTTCCGGCGCAGGCGGCGCGCAAATATGGCTGCCCGGTCGTCGTGATCTGGGGCAATCATGAGCCCTATGGCTCGGTCTGGTCGGAACTGTTGGCGGACGAAGAGCACCAGCTTGCCGTTTTGCGCGCCGAAAGCCTCGATATCCGCGTTCTGCATGGCGCGACCACCGAGATCGCGGGTGTACGCATCATTGGCGCAACGCTCTGGACGGACCTGCGGCTCTATCCAGAGTTCGACGACCTCGCGCGGATCATGGTCTCGGCCGACATGCAGGACTACCGTGCCATTCGCACCGCGCCTGACACCTGCATCACCATCGACGACATGCTGGAACGTCATGCGCAGAACAAGGCTGCGATCCTCGCCGCCCTGCGCACGCCATATGAAGGCCCAACCGTGGTCATGACCCACCACATGCCGCTGCGCGAGCTGATCGCCCCGTGGCGCATCATCGGCGGCCACGAGAAGCACGCGATGAATAACGGGTTTGCCTGCGATCTCTGGGACGAAATACGGGGCTTCGACATCCACACATGGATCTGAGGTCATAGCCATGAGGGGGAGAGCCGGACGATTGAGGGCGACCACGGCCCGATCCGCTTTGTCACGAACCAACGGGGATATCCGGGCGAGGAGGTCGAGTTCGATCCTGCCTTTGTGCTGGAGTTCTGAGCCCCACCCCACGACTACCCCTGGCGCGTTTTGTTCTTTCGTTGAAGGTTGGTGAAGAGGTATATCTTCAGACATACTCGCTGATCACGAACCCACCGAACAGGAAAACAAATTGTACCCGGAAATGGGAATGAACCACTTTTTTCATATTCCGCGCACACTGCTCGTTGGGGATAAGTCGATTTCGGAAGAGGTTCTTTTTGCGGATTTCAAAGTAGTCGTCGTTTTAGCCGAACCGGGCGGCGGCAAGACATCTCTTCTGGAGCATATTGCTCGCCAAAAAGGTGTGGGCGTGCGCTATGGCCCGCGACAGGTCAGCATCGGACGCACCGACTTCTGCGTCGATATTCTGGCCCCTGAGTTTGAACTGACGCCGGAGAACTTTGTGATCCACAGCCACACGAACCGGGCGGATCATTTGACGCCCGAAGACCACACGCGCAGTAATGGAAAATCCTGGCGCTTCACCTCTGTCACCGTTGGCAAAATGCCGGGACGACAGGTCACCATCTATGACAAGCGGCTGGAAGTCACCGACAAGCGCAAGCAGATCTGGTGGGAATTGTGGAATGCCAATCTCAATTCCGAGGGCTTACCCCCTCTGGACCCGAAAGACCGTTCAGAGACGTCTCGCAGAGACAATTCGGTGGCCGATTGGGCCGCCAGCCGAAGCTCTGAATCTCCAATCATGACCATGTCGGTTTCGAGCAAACGGATGCGCCAACTCATGACGTCACCTCTGCGCTACGCGCTGCGCAAACATGGGATTGTGGTGTGATTTCGCCGTCATCCAACCTGCAAAGGACACCTGTATAAATGGCGAGAAATGCAGCGGCGAATCCTCGTTCTCCGAGTTCTGCCGCCACAACGAGAGCCTCAATGCTCGTCGGGACAGTAAGGTCCTGCGCAACCTGCGCCACGATCCGATCAGCCTCGCCATCGGCATGGCGCCGAAAAAAATGCAGCCGCTCTGCATTAAGTGCGTCAACACGACGATACGAACGGTCAGTCACCAAGACGACCTCATGTGCAGGATAGTCGCATGCGCGGCGCTCAGTTATACCTCACCCACCAGTGTCAAGATTTCGATAGCTCATCCACCGAAACTTTCATTGCGGCTAAGCAACATCCCCTGTTGTGGCTATCTACCCCCCTGACCCAGCCCCCTGAAATCGGGCTGCTGAGTTGTTAGTGTTCTGTTCGAGAAGAAGCTGCGCGTTTTGAGGATGAGAATGCTCGGCTGATGCGGCTTCTTGCCCTGGAGAGGTTCGCAGTGGACCATTAGAAGCTGTTCCGGCTCAATCGGGAAGAGGGGCGACGGGCAAAGCGATGCAGGACGCCTTTGTAAAAAGCTTCAATGTGCACATGCGGGATGAGTGTTGGAATGAGGTCATGTTCGGAAATCTCGCCGAGGCGCGCCGGAGGATCGATACAACAGACATCGCTGGGCGGATTGGTTCCGGTCGTCTACGCCCAATATCCACCGTGCCAACCGACCTGCTGCGTTTGAATGGTCAGGATCAGGCACCTGGCCGCAAATTCTCAAACAACTGGCACCTATTCTGTTGGAATTTGCTCATTATATCCTTGTTTTGGTTCGCAGCACCCGCAGCAAGAACCACCCCTGATTCAAAAAGAATCCTCTCGTCATCAAACCCATAATAATTTGAAGACCCCAGATCATGCTCGCCATGGGAATATATTTGTCCAAAGCGTCGACAGTGAAAACGAATGGCCACAAAATCACCATCACCGCAATTAAAGGAACGGCGCAGACAAACTCGATAAAATAACGCAACCTGCCTGCTAGACGTCCCAGATGAACGGGTTTTTCAACTTTCTGGCCATGCGTATAGATAAGCTGCCCATCGTCTTCGGAAATGGTATCTTGCGCGTAGTTTTCGACCATTTCTTCTGTGACAGCATTATTGGCGCGTTTGAAATTCGACACCACAAAAGCAATCGCAGCAAGGGTTATTACGATAAAAAAAACTGATTGGATCAGGAAAGTTGCAATGCCTAAGGCGCTAAAAAGAAAAGGGATACTAGACATGGACAACATCCCGAAAACGAGAGATTCGCATCTTTTATTGGCCAGGAAGACGTAAAACGCCACATAAAGTGCTGCAAAGAAAACGGCCAAAATGACATTGAATGTCGTGAAGGCCCACTGGAACGCTTTTCCACCTCCGTTAGTTTCTGTAGCAAAAAAATACAGGCACAACAGATACGGCAAAATGGTCAGTGCGGACATTATGATGGGCGTAAACTTATAAATGACCGAATACTTATAAGTCGCATTGTCGTCGTCGCGTATACGCAGTTGGACTGTTCTCATGATTTTTAATAATTCTCTGGACGTTCTTTGCTGTGTGCAGAAAGAAGCAACGGTTATGGCAGGCCCAATTGACGGTTGATATAATCCATGATCCCTCTATCAATTTCCATCAGATAATCTGTTGGTCCCGTGATCCGTCCATCTCCTGGATTTGCATGGGTAACGAAATGGGCAGCATCGTTCGCCCATTCTGTAACGCGTTCCATTCGGTCGCCGTGCGCGAAGGTGTGAAGAAGACGCTTGAGGTGACCAAGACTCACTTCGACAAGCCACCGTATCACTTCACCGTCTACGACTCCGCCCGCAAGAGCCAGGTATCAGGCTTCGCACTGTCCGACGGGATCGAAATTATGGTGATGACCATCGACGCCTTCAAACGCGCCGAGACGGTCATTCGCCAGTCACGGGAAGGACTGGACCCGCCGATCTACCAGCTCCAAGAGACACGGCCTGTCTTGATCTTGGACGAACCGCAGAACATGGAAAGCGATCTTTCGGTTTCCGCGCTTGCCTCGCTCAATCCGATCTGCGCCCTTCGCTACAGCGCGACCCATCGCAACACCTACAACGTGGTTTATCGGTTGACCCCGTTCGATGCCTACCGCCAAGGGCTTGTGAAACGCATCGAGGTCGCATCGGTTGTTCAGCAGGACAATGAGAACCTACCCTTCGTGCGTGTCGAAGAGCTGAACGCCACCAAGCGAACCGTCAGCGCCAAACTGAGCGTTCACAAGCTCATGGCGACCGGGAGAAGATCCAAGAAAAACCCATCACGGTTCGAAGTGGCGATAGTCTGGTCGAGAAGACGGGGCGGGCCGAATACGAAGGTTTTGTCGTTGACGAGATCAACCCCGGATCGGGTTTCATCCGTTTCGCCAACAATCAGGAACTGGCCCTTGGTGGCGAACAAGGCTCCGACCGTGATGCGATCTTCGAGGCCCAAATTGCCTTCACCACCGAAGAGCACTTCCGCCGCCAACGCCGCTTAAAGGAACACAGCATCAAGGTCTTATCGCTGTTTTTCATCGACAAGGTGGACAACTACGCCCCCGACGCTGGCAAGTTGAAGCTGATGTTCGTCAAGGCGTTTGACGAGATCAAGCAGCGATACGACGATTGGAAAGGCGTCAAGGCAGCCGATGTGCAGAAGGCTTATTTCGCCGCCAAGACAAAGAAGACGGGCGAGACGGAAGTCTTGGACAGCACAGGTAAAACCAAGCAGGACGATGAGGCCTTCATCCTTCGATCGACCCGGAGCTGATCATCCGAATGCTGATCATCGGCTATGTCAGGGGGATCCGTTCCGAGCGCCGACTTTGCGATGAGGTCCATCTGAACCTGGCCTACCGCTGGTTCTGTCGTCTCGGCCTCGAAGGCAAGGTTCCGGATCACTCGACCTTCTCCCGCTATCGCCACGGCAAATTCCGCGACAGCGATCTGCTTCGGAAGGTGTTCGAAGCGACCGTTGAGCGCTGCCTGAAAGAGGACCTCGTGTCAGGCGAGGGCTTTGCCGTCGATGCCAGCCTGATCCCGGCGGACGCTAATAAGACCCGGTCGATTGCCGCAAGCGATTGGAACGCAGATGTCGCGCGCAAGGCAGGCAACAGGGCAGCGCAAGAATATCTCGAGACCCTCGATAACGCTGCCTTCGGAGCTGCCTCCCCAGTCCAGCCGAAGTTTGTCGCCAAGTCCGATCCTGCGGCGCAATGGACCCGCGCAGATGAAAGCCGTCCCTATTTCGCCTATGCCACCAACTACCTGATCGACACCAAAAGCTCGGTGATCATGGATGTTGAAGCCACGCGTGCCATTCGGCAAGCCGAGGTGGGTGCATCGCGCACCATGCTTGATCGGACCGAGAAACGGTTCGGCATTCGGCCGGAGTGGTTGGCTGCTGACACAGCTTACGGCAATGCCGAAAACCTCGGCTGGCTGGTCGAAAGGCGCAGCATCATTCCGTTCATCCCTGTCATCGATAAGTCGGAGCGCACCGATGGCACCTTCTCCAGATCCGACTTCGAATGGGACGAAAAGAATGACCAGTATATCTGTCCCGAGGGCCAGGCGCTGAAACAGTTCAGACGCAACTATTCCGATCCAAACCGAGGTCAGGCTACCGGAGGCAGAAAGAAATACCGCGCCCTGAAGGCCACCTGTCAGGTTTGTCCCTCCAAGGACATCTGTTGTCCGAAAGCCGAAGCGCGATACGTAACCCGAGAGCCGCACGAGGAAGCACGCGAGTTCGCCCGCACATGCCGCAAGACCAAAGCCTACAAGATCTCACGGGACAAAAGGAAAAAGGTCGAGATGCTATTCGCTCACCTGAAGCGCATCCTGAACCTCACGCGGCTCAGGCTTCGAGGACCGAACGGCGCAAAGGACGAATTCCTTCTCGCCGCCATCGCCCAGAACCTCCGAAAACTCGCCAAGCTTCGCCCGCAGTGCGTCCAAAAGGAGGTCAGCGCATAACCTGAACGGTCAAAATGGCCGGTCTCCGGCAAACCAACCGGCAAAAGCCGGAACCAAACGGCTGCTGTGTCTCCAACGGCGTGAAAATCCCAAAAAACACTCCGACTTTTTCAACAGTATCGGCCCTTAGCCGACATTCGTGAAATATGCTGCGGATGACTGCACTCTCCCAAATCGGGCATTCGTTGCGCAATGCAAAATTGCTCTAAATTATGTAGGGGCCGCAGCCAACGGAGTTCCGCGGCCTCAGAGGACAGTGACCAAAACACCGCACAGTCCATTGTTTTTTCAATACATACCAATAGACACTTTCATGATTGCTTTCAAAGGTGGAAGCTGCCGCTGCTTGAGAACCTCCGGTGCAACTGGCCTCACCGGTAAGATGTCGGCGTTAGGGAAGATCCAAGGACGCGGTTTTGCGTCTTTCCGTCGCAAGCAACTGGCCCAATGAACGCGGCGCGATCGAAGGATTGCGTCACCATTGGGGTATGTTGTTTGTTCTTCATGCCCCTGTTGTATGGGGAAGAAAATGACCGCACGACGTTTTCTAAAACACATGTCACTGGCTTTGGTCGCGCTCTGTTGCATCACAGCTTTCACCGAGACAGCCAAGGCGCAGGCGACGGACACCACGCCGCCGCGCATCCAGTCGATCACCCGCTATAATCCTCTGGGCGAATATACCAACGAGACGGAATTGGAGTGGGAAGTGACCTTCACCGAAGATGTCACCGGAGTAGATTCTGGGGATTTTTCAATCGGCTCCTCTGTGCCCGGTTTGTTTCCTGTCTCAAATTCTAGAACTGACATATCGCCCAGCGTTTATCGTATTCGGGTAGAGTTCAATGTTCCGGTGACAAATGGCACTGGTCTTGTGGAGCTTTTTGCCAAGAGCAATGCCAGCGTCACCGACCTGGCGGGCAATGCCATGATTATTTCCACTACGATCGATGCGAAAGAGGTTTTTCGTCCCGACAATGTGGACCCGACGCTGTCGATCACCTCTTCAGCCTCCTTCCCAACCAACAGTTCCGTGATCCCGCTCACCTTCACCTTTTCCGAAATCGTGACCGGTTTCGACATGAGCGATCTGACTCTCAGTTCCGGCACCGGGTCGTTTTCGAATTTCAGCGGTAGTGGCAATACCTATACCGCCGATCTGAACCTGAGTTCGACAGGTGCCTTTCAGGTTTCCGTCGCGGATGCCGCCGCCGTTGACCGCGCCAGCAATTCCGGAACCGGGGCAACACTCAGCGGCACGCGGGATGTGACGGCGCCGAGCGCTGCGCTTTCCGCGATCCCGCCTGAGGTGAACGGTTCCTTCGATGTGACCGTGACCTTCGATGAGGACATGACCGGATTTGCGCTTGGTGATTTCACCGTTGCGAACGGCACGGCGTCGAACCTTCAGACCGTTTCGGCACAGGTCTATACGGCTACCGTGACTCCCGATGCCGACGGCACGGTCACCGTGTCGGTGCCTGCAAGCGCTGCCACGGATGTGGCAGGCAACGGCAACACCGCCTCCAACACGGTGAGCACCACGGCGGATGTGACCCGTCCCACCGTGTCGCTTGATATGCCCACGGGGTTGGTCAACGCGCCCTTCACGCTGACGATGACCTTCTCCGAGGAGGTGAGCGCAGTGACGTTGGGAAACATTTCGGTCAGCAACGGCTCGGCCTCGAATTTGCAGCAACCCAGTGCGACTGTCTATACGGCAACGATCACCCCAGACACGGACGGAGTCATCACGGTCAATTTCCCAGAGAACCTCGTGACGGATACGGTCGGTCTCGGCAACGAGGCGGCGACGGCTGTCACCAACACCGCCGATCTGACCTACCCTGCACCGACGCTCACGGCAACGCCGGACTTCCCGGGCACGCCTTACACCGTAACGATCACCTTCGATGAGGATGTGACCGGCCTGGAGATCAGCGATTTCACCACCACGAATGTCGATCTCTCTTCCCTCTCCGGCAACGGTGACAGCTACACTCTTCAGGCCACGGGGACGGACTTTGCGCAGTCCATCCAACTGCGCGCGGACACGGTTCTCGACGCTGCGGGCAATGGCAACAGCGCCTCGAACATCATTTCCGTGGCACCCGACGGCGTTGCGCCGGGCCTGACGATTTCGGGCGTTCCGACGACGATCACGCGTGGCGAAAGTTTCGTTGCGACATTTACCTTCACAGAATCTGTTGTCGGTTTCGAGGCGTCGGATATTGCCCTCACAAACGCGACGATGGGGACGCTCACCGGCAGCGGGTCGGTCTATTCGGTCTCCATCACGCCGGACGATCGCGGTGATGTCACCGTCTCGGTGGCAGACGGCGCCGCGCGTGACATGACGGGCGAGCCCTCCGTGGCGGCCTCCGCTCTGGCGCAACTCGACACATCGGTGGAGCAAAGCGAAGCGATTGCACATTTCTTGCAAGCGCGTGCGCGCAGCCTGATCCAGAACCAGCCTGATGTGTCCCGTTTCGTCACCGGGCAGAATGCGGGCAATGCCTCCGTCAGTGTCTCGCGCGGTGGCGGTGAGTTCGCGCTCAGTTCCCGCGGAAACGGTCCGTTTTGGATGGCGGTGTCCGGGTCTTGGTCGGACAGCGACACCGAGGACATGAGCTACGGTCTCGCGTCTCTCGGTTACCACACGGCGCTGTCCTCGGGCGCGATCATCGGCGCGATGGTGCAATATGACATGGCGGAACAAGAAGACGCGCAAGGGACCAAAGTTGAAGGCACCGGCTGGCTCGTCGGCCCGTATTTTGCCTCCCAGATCGGCGATCATCCGTTCTTTGTCGATGGGCGGCTGTTGTTCGGCGAGACCGACAACGACATCACCCTGTCCACGGGTCAAACGGGCAGCTTCTCGGGCGACCGGATGCTGGCCTCATTGGGGGCGCAGGGGCGTGTCGAGATGGACAAGGGCTGGACCCTCATTCCCAACCTGACGTTGAGCCATGTCAGCGATTCCCAGGATGCCTATGTCAGTGGCGGCATCGTTGTTCCGGAGCAAAAGGTGACTCTCACCGAACTCGCCGCCGGTCTGGACTTTGAAGTGCCGATCCTTGTACCCGAAGGGGATTTGATGCTCGATTTCGGAATTTCCGGGATCTACAGCCACACGAAAGGCAGCGGCGCCGCCAGTGCCTATATCACCGAAGAGGAAGGGCATCGTGGCCGTATGGATGTCGGCCTGAGCTACGATAACGGAAGCGGCTTGAGAACGTCTGGCTCCGCCTTTGTCGATGGTCTGGGCGGCGACACGGATGTGTCTAGCTACGGCCTGTCCTTCGAGGTCGCCTTTACGTTCTGATCGGAACCGTTTCGAAAGTAAAAAACAACGCCCGCTGACCTCTGGTTGGCGGGCGCTCTGATTTGCTGAGCGCTAAAGCCGACGTTAGTATCGCGCGCAGCGAATGTCGGCTAAGGGCCGATACTGTTGAAAAAGTCGGAGTGTTTTTTGGGATTTTCACGCCGTTGGAGACACAGCAGCCGTTTGGTTCCGGCTTTTGCCGGTTGGGTTTGCCGGAGACCGGCCATTTTGACCGTTCAGGTTATGCGCTGGCCTCCTTTTGAACGCACTGCGGGCGGAGCTTGGCGAGTTTTCGGAGGTTCTGGGCGATGGCGGCGAGAAGGAATTCGTCCTTTGCGCCGTTCGGTCCTCGAAGCCTGAGCCGCGTGAGGTTCGACGAGCAGTTCCTCGAGACCCCATTCTTCGGCGTCCGGCAGATGACTTGGCACCTGCGCAATGACGGGCATCTCGTGAACGAGAAACGGATACGGCGGCTAATGCGCCTCATGGGGTTGATGCCGATCTACCAGAAGCCCAACACGAGCAGGCCGGCGAAGGGGCACAAGACATATCCATACTTGCTGAGAGGTCTGCGGGTGGATCGTCCGAACCAAGTCTGGTGCTCGGATATCACCTATCTGCCCATGCGGCGCGGGTTCCTTTATCTGGTGGCGATCATGGACTGGCACACCCGCAAGGTGCTGTCCTGGCGGATATCAAACACGCTGGAGGCCAACTTCTGTGTCGAGGCCCTGAACGAGGCAATCCATAAGTTCGGTCCGCCCGAGATCATGAATACCGATCAGGGAAGCCAGTTCACGTCCTTCGCCTGGACAGACAGGCTGCGCCGATCTGGCGTTCGCATCTCAATGGATGGGAAGGACCAGTTCCTCGACAACATCTTTATTGAGAGGCTGTGGCGCACCCTGAAATACGAGTGCGTCTACCTGCATGCCTGGGAAACCGGATCAGAGACAAAAGCGGCCATCCGGAAATGGATGACCTTCTACAACCACCAACGCCCGCACTCAGCCTTGGGCGGCAAGCCTCCGGCGCTGGCATATTGCCAGAGAAATGATATCAACCAACCCGATCAGCAGGTGCAACGAGTAGCTTAACTTTCGCCATAACCTGTCCAAAGATCGGGGAGTAGCTCAGCTTTGGGTATTGTGCCGCCAAACTACTCTACGTATTTGTGCGATTTGCTATCCATTTTAAACAGCGACCGTGTATTATCGTCCGTATATTTGGAAAATGGGAGCAAGATACTCTTGCAGGCTTGGCCCGGTTCCAGGGCCGTATACGCCAGCAATACGCCTTTGATCGTTTTTGTACCGCTTCAGAATATTTAGGACCGCTTTCACATCCATCTTTGAATGTTCGGCTGAAGGCAACTGCTCCGTCAGCCCATTCAAGACCTTAAAAAGCGCATTCACATCTCCTTCAACGCGTCGACTGATTTCATCAAACCGAGCCAAACCGCGAGGGTCGTCAATCGAAACAAGGTATTGATAATAACCAAAGGCTTCATCGGTGTGATCCGTAAAGAAAGCCTTCTCGAATTTGGGATGAAATTTTTCACGTAAGTCGATGGAGTATAACCCAGCCACATCAAAATAGAGGCGTGAGTAACGCGGCGCATATGTCATATGCGCATAGGCCCATTCCATGGCCTTTTGAAAATGCGCCTTCTTCTCAAGCGGCAATCTCAGCGCGATATCTAAAAACGTGTTGTTAACTTCTGCGGGGGTAGAAGCATTCACGCTATAGGCAAGATATCCGACATAGGCCTCTAAACATTGGCTATCATTTTTGAGTTGTCGCGACACATCATTGACCGCCGTATCTTGTTTCCAAACATCTTCTGTTTGACCAAACTCCAACGTCTGGACCTCTGCCACAATGTTTTGATCACAATACTGATTGATCAGGTCCCAATAGGCCTCCAACATGATTAACTCCTGTTCGCTTTCTTCCACTGCATATACCGCAGGTCCACTCGACTAGAACCCCGTGCCGAAACAGGGCCGTTGTAGCCCATCAGGTTCCAGGCATCGTCATATAGCACATTTGAATTTTTCGAGCTGCTCAATGCACCGGTATTCCGATCCAAATAGCGCGCTTGTTGCCATGCTGGGAAATTATCCTGCGTAAAATCATGGGCAGGATGTGAGAGGTCGAGCAGGTGCCCTAACTCGTGCGCCATCGTATTATATGCCCCACGCACATCGGAGTCGAAAAAAGCATAACCGGGGCCAACGGCCCCCAAGCCACCGGGAACAATCCCAAGACCCTTTGGCGGGCTGCCGTCATTGTTAATGTAATAAAAAAGCCGATATTGTTTCCGCGCACTCGGGGTGCTCTTGACCGCAAGCTTGTCCAAAGCAAGCAGATTTCCAATTTCATTGTTGTAAGCGGAGCTTGGCGACTTGACTTCGATTGCTCCCAGATCGTCCAGAGAGACCGAAATAAGGAATTGACGATAGACATCGTTGATATAGGCCTCCAAGTCAGCCAGCACATAATTTGCTGGGCGCGAATACTCTGAAACGATGCTTGCCACCTTTACCTTTAAGGTAACCTGTGTTTCGCACCAGACATGAACCCATCCAATCTCATTTCCATTGCATTTCGCGACAATGGTCGTTGTGCCGGGAGCGAGACCTTTAATCTTGCAGGGAGATGTTTCAGCCGCTGGCTTTTCCGTTACGACCTTAACGATTTCAGAATCTTTTGATTCATAAGTCACATTGGGAATGCATCCTGTCCCAAGCATCTTGGCATCAAGTGTCGCCTCTTTTCCAACCGCAACAGATACCCAAGCAGAGCCATCTCGGGGTGTTGTTGTGGGAATACTCGGAATTTCCGGGGCCGACAGACTGCCTGCGTCTGGAAGTGTCCCTTTGCCATCGGTGTCCCAATACTCGTAGATTTTGCTGGAGGGATCGGCCAAATTTGTTTTGTCATCGTAAGCATAATAGCTGGAGTGCCCCAAAGGCTGATTGAATAGAGACGCCTCGGGACAACACTTCATTGTGGCTGAAGCTGGGAGTGACGGTAGTTCTTCGCCTTCAGCCTCAGGGGCAGGCATTTCCGGCGCACTTCTGTTGTTAATTGGCGGGTCAACGAATGTTGGTGTTATTGGAGGCTCGTCAGTCATGCTTATGTGCCTCCATTAGATATTCTCGAATAGCTTGATATTTCATCTTTTCGTCGTTGCCTGATTGTAAAAATCTCTTGAGTTTCAGTGAGGTGGTATCGTTCTCAAGATGACACCCCAGAAATATTTCTTGTATGGCAATGTTTCTCAAGTAACCCGAGTTCCTGATGCCGTATCCATGCATGCGCTCAATACAAGCTAGAGCCGCCTCCTCTATATCGCGTGAATTTAGTTGGGATTGATAGCCATATTCGGATGCCCACGCATTTGCCACGCTGATTGATAGTGGCCTCAGAATGGATTTCATTAGGCTCTGCTCATCCTGCGCATCTATCCTGAAGGCAGATGTGGATGGATGGTCGCAAGAGAGCAGATCTGATTTCGGAACTATGGAGTGTATTCTGTGGGTCAATCGCCCGTAGCAAATGATACTTTCAACCCTTGCATGGTGAGAGAAATAGATGCGTTTGCACTTTTCGAGATTCCACATAATTCCAGAAAAATAATCAAATATGCAATTACTTTCCCAGAAACGGAAAAAATAGCTTGTCCCGTTTATTCCAATGTATTTCGTCATTCTCCTGAAATGTCGTTTAACCGCATCCTGTGAGTAGGTAGACTGGATAAATACCCCCGTCCCCTTGTCCCAATGCTTCGCAAAAAAGCTCTTGTGAAAGGCTGGTACGAGGCCGCCGTCGTCCCAAGCACCATCAGGCAGGGTCATGTCGATGAGATACGGCGCGCTTTCTTTAAGCTCCTCGGCGGCGCTGCCTTTGAACAGGCACTGGACCGGCACATCGACATTGTCGAGATCGAAGGCGCCGATGACGTTCTTGCGCAGCGTGGCATCGACGATGAGATAGGTTCGCATCTTTGGTCCATCTTGCGGCTGACAGAACAGAAGCTCTTTCAGTTCTGGCGCGATCCAAGCCCGATCCCAAAACGGAATGTCGGTTTGATCCGACAAAGGCGCGATCTCATGCTCGGTGATCGTGAGATAGCTTTCCGCAGTGTGCCCATTGGCGTGTTTCGCGATGACGGACATCGCCCCCATCTCGGCAGGGTGACCTGAGTGAACCGCCTGCGCCAGTTCCATGATGTGCGCCGGAACGTCGGACAGGGTCACGACCGGCTGGACGTTTTGAAGCCGGATGAGAGAGAGGTTTTGATACAAAACACTGGCTTCAACCCCGGCACGAAAGGTCGCATACCCGTCCGCCCAGACGGCGCAATGACAGTGGGCTTCTTCGCCGCCAGAGGTAGTAAAATGGCATTCGCCAATCCATGCTTCAAATTTGGTCATGTTTAAATATCCAAGAATATGTATTAGGGTAACATAAAGAACATCTCAGAACACGGGGAAAGACTACTGTCAGCAATCCTTCACCCCGTGTTGCATTTTTTGCGAACGCCCAGATCATTCGCTTAGAGACCGCAAAAGCCCCAGCTCGATCAGCACCGCCTCAGCTTCTTTGCGTCGGTAGATCGCGCCGAGCCCATGTTTGATCGGGATTTTCTCAACGCCAGCGTCGAGCAGATGGAACCGCACGGAATTCGCGTTTTGCCCGCATGCCTCCGCAAGTATGCCGAGGGTCACATATTGCTGCAAAAACGCATCTATCGAAACCTGAGAGATGATCTCGGTCTCCATGAGTGTCGCCGGATTTTTGCCTCTGTAGGTCGTCAGAAATCCCTGATCGAGCAGATAGCGCAGCGTCGGACTTGAGACCCGCAATTTTTGATACATCTCTCGATAGGTCAGCCCGGAGAATGAGATCGTCTGCACCGCATTTTTAAGTGTGTCGAGGTGAACAATCGCCCCCGCCAATCCTGTCTTGCCGCGTAGCAACCCTGCGCATGGCACCTTCCGTGTCGCCAAAAGATGCAGGATTTCGGAACTTCGCGCACGGACGATCTGGCCTGCTTGCAAGGCCAAAACATGATCTTCCGGGACGCTGTCAATGATATCGGCGCCCTGCGTGACCGTTGCCAAAAATCGGTCTAAAAATATGGGATCATACTGGTGGTTTCTGAGTTGGCGGTAGCCCCGGCGAGGGATCAGCCCGTCGTAAACCAGTTTGCGAAACAGCTCTTCGCTGAGACCGAGGCGCTGCGCAGCCTCTTGAAGATTGATATTCTCTTCGATGCTGCGACTGATTTCGTCTATGAGTGCGCGATCAAGAGGTCTGTCCAGAATGACGCTGTCAGGCCATCTGGGGTCTTCTCGCGCCAATCCGCGTGCCAGTAACTCATCACGCATGCGCTTCGTCCCGAGTTTAAAATTGCCCTTGATCCCATGGAACGAAAATTTGGCCTGCTCTTCAATGACCGTTCCCAGAATAGTCATGCCGGGGCGAACAACGTAATTGTCCGTGATTACATCGCGCATAATATCCATGATCGGAGAAAAGCCTGCATCGCCGTCTTGGTCTGTGAGCCATTCGTAAAAGGGACCATAGATTTTTGAGTAATTCTGACGTGCTCCATTCTCAGGAGGCACCATACCGAGCAGCACATCTTTAAGCGCGGCTTTCCCGTCTCGCAGAACGTTGAAGCCTGCTTGTCCCGCCGCCTGCTTTTCGGCTGGATCCAGTGCTGAAAGCCGCGTTTCTGACCCGAAGCTCAAAAGCGTGCCGAGTATTTCGCAGGTCCGCATCGCGACCCCAGCCATTGCTTCTGCCAACTCGCTGTAATGCAGTGCCTTGTCGCTTTCTTCCATCACAACCAAGACAGCCTGCTCAGCGCCCCTCGCCGCGCGTTGGAGGTTTTCTGTGGCGGAGGTGAGGATCGCGTTGCGCTCATCTTCGACGAGGCAGGGCACAGGATGATCGGCGGGGATGACACCGTCTTCAGCAAGCTGCTTCAGTGCCTTGAGGCGGCGACCGCCTGCAACTACCGAAAAACGTTTCTCTGACAGCGCATGAACCACCAGGTTCTGCTTGATGCCGGTCTCGCGGATGCTGGCGAGGAGCTCGGTGTCATCGCTTGCACTGGCGGCCACCTTGCGGACGTTGAGCGGGCTGGGTTCCAGCTGGTCGAGCGGGATCATCTGGATGTCGGCAGCGCCGTCAGGCGCTGCCGATCCGGCGGCTTCGGTCTTCTTCGCGGTGGCGGGTTTCGGATGGGTCCTGGTCTTGGCCATGGTCAGGGTCCTTGTCAGGCCGGACCCGGATGAGCCTCTCTTTATCCTTTCAAGCCCGGCACCCGGGCTACCCTTTCTCTTGCTCTTTTTGGTGAGACAGCTACCGCGTCATCCCGACCAACGTTGGCTTAACATCGTGTACTTATTACATAATAAATCTTATACCCCAAATTGATTATCTCTGGCACATTCTAAACTGGGTTGCGACAAATCCCCTATCTTGCTGAAAAGAAAGGAGAACGGACATGGCCCACACAGAACTGAGTTTACGTGAAAGACGCGCGATCGAAGACATGCTGAAGGCAAAAGTGCCGCTGATCATGTTCGGGTAAACGCCGTACTTCTTCGACAGTTCCGCCAGCGTCATCCTCTCGCGGATCGCTTCCAATGCGACCTTCGCCTTGAAATCAGGCGAGTGGTTCTTTCTCTTTGCCATTGTAGATCGTCTCTTTCATCATACGACCCACCTTAAACGCTGCTCCGAATTCCCGCGACCTCCTCTTCCAAAAGGCGCTCATCGATATTTGACACTTGTAAGTTCTACCCAATTCGGATGACTGCACGGGACAAACGAGGCGTGTTCATCTATTCTGGTTTCGCGACAGCACATGTCTGAGCGTTCGAAGGGTTGATGCCGGGCGCAATGCCAATACATGACGTGAAATCCTCCAAGCCGTTTCGGACGATTACTCCCAAACAAAGAGGACGGGGCCCGACATTGCCGATTTCTCAACTTACTCCCAAACTCGTGATCTTTGACTGTGACGGTGTGCTCGTCGACTCTGAGCCGACCTTCAATCGCGTCCTGCATACTTATTTGCTTTCGACTGGCGCACGCCTGTCACTCGTCGAATGCTGCAATCTGTTCGTCGGTAAGAGCAGACATGATGTCGAACGTTACGTGAGTGACAGGGGATTGCGCCTACCAGAGAAATGGCCGCAGGATTTCTACAACAGAGTTCTCGACGCTCTTAGGACAGACGTCACGCCGATCCCGGGTGCTCGTGAGGCGGTGGCGTTGATTTCGTCGGCAGGCATACCGCTCTGTGTAGCCTCCAATGGGCTCCTGGCAAAGATGCATGTCACGCTGGCACAGACAGGGCTGCTTTCCTGGTTTGAAGGAAAAATGTATTCGGCTTATGATGTCGGCGCCAGCAAACCCGCGCCCGATGTGTTTTTACATGCGGCCGAAATGAATGGCGTTGCGCCGGAAAACTGCGTGGTAGTCGAGGACAGCGTGAGCGGATTTGAAGCGGCTTTCAATGCTGCGATGACTTGTTTTGCCTATGTGCCGAAGACGGCATTGAAACCAGACGACCTCTTCGGCGCGCGACGGCTAACCGATATGGCTGACCTACCGAAACTGTTGGGGCTTTGAGCGCGATCGATCCAAGGTCGGTAACCAGCTTCGCATGGACCGAAAAGTCTATGCTAGGCTGCACGCTCTTCATCCGAGTAGACAAAGGTGTGACGCGCGTAGGAACAGACCCGTTATGTATATTACATTTTCGGTTCTGCTTCACCAATTGTTGTTATTGATCGACTGAGTGAGCTATAGGCATGCAACCCCCACGCGAGACATCACACGGATGCCAGACCATGAGCTGAAACAACTCAACAATACACCCCGAAACTGCCTTGGTTAGAAAACTCCTTTAGAAGTCTTCCAGAAGAGGATACTGGCCGAAATCTGACGCCCCCTACCCTCGGAGGCAATAGGGGCCGCGCTTCATGTAGCGCTCATCGATTGCGACCGGCACAAAACCGGTCGCATCGCCTGGTGTCAGCCTTTTTTGCGCGCTTCGAGTTTCCAGTCCGACATCGTCGGCTCGATATTGAAGAGCTTCAGAGCGTTACCGCCCAGAATATCCCGCTTGGCCTGTTCCTTCAGGAACGGGAGATCGTAGATCGTGCTCGGAAGATCCATGTCCCAATGCGGATAGTCCGACGAATAGAGCAGTTGCGACTCGGCGTTCATCATCTTGAACGTCACTTCCAGCGCCTCCCGGTTGTCGACAAGCTCCATCGGCTGCGACGAATAGAACATCTCGCGCATGTAGTCGCTGGGCTTCTTCTTCAAAAGCGGCGCGTCAGAGGTGCGCATCATGTATTCGTTGTCCAAACGCTGCATCAGGAACGGCACCCAGGCCAGACCGCTTTCGATCCAGAGGGTTTTCAGTTTCGGGAAGCGTTCCGGCATCCCGTTCAGCACCCAGTTCGTCATATGGATCATGTTGCAGAAGCTGAACCCGAGCGCGTGCACCGAGATGAATTTGTTCAACTGCGCCAGCGACGAATCCGCCCAGTGATAGGCTGCATGGAACCCGAGAGGTTTGCCGTGCTCTTCCAGCTTAGCAAAGATGCGCATGTTGGCATTGTCATGCACAGGCCGTTTCAGATAGCCGGTAGACAGGAAGCCGACGACGCCCTTTCGCTCGGCGAATTCGTCGATCATCTTCTCGGCTTCATGCGGCTCGTTCATCGGAAGGTAGACCATCGAGCAGATGCGTTTGTCTTCTTCCAGAATGCGTTCGCAAAGCCATCTGTTGTAGGCGCGGGCCATGTTGACCTCGACCTCCGGCTGCGGATGGGTCGCCAGCAACAGCATCGGCGTCGGGAAAAGGCAAGCCACATCCACCCCCATGGCATCCATCCAGCGACGGGTCAGGGTGATGTCGCGATGCGGGCTTTCGGGCACTTTTTCCTTGTTGCGCCCGGCATAGCGCGTCACACGCCCGGCCATATCCTGCGACCCGATGGCCTGAGGAATAAGGCTGGCACGTCCGACATTGCCCGCCGACAGACCGAGATGCCGCATGACCGGATCGTCCATGTACTGGAGGATTTCGGGCAGTGCCTCGGTTTCGTAATGGTGGCTGTCCACATCGCAGATGAAGAAGTCTTTGTAATTGCGCTCTTCCGCCTGTTTGCGGGCGTTTTTCAACAGCTTCGTCGTGTTGAATTCCTTGATCGCAGGATCGCTGTCAGAGCTGTAGTTCAGTGCGTTAGGTGTCAATGACATTTGGATATCGCTCCCTGTCCTTAATTTTTCAGCGTTTGCCACATGCCCAGTTCGAACGCCGCCATATCGGCTGCTTCGAGCAGGCCGGTGGCGGCAATGGCCACTTCGGTCGCCGAGACATCGCTGTCGTTCGGGAAAGCTGCCAGATCCTTGTCGTTTTCGCGCAGGCTGGCGTAGGCGCGGACCAGCCCGGCAAGTAGGCTTTGTATCTGCGCAAGGCTCAGCCCATCGCCATCGGGGGCGCGCAAAGCACGAAGCACATCATCGACAGAGGCGTCCAGTGTATTGGTTTGCGGGGTCATTTTTTCAAACTTCGACATAGATGTTCTCATCCCGCTCAATCACCTTGTAGCGATTGAGGCGAATTTTCGGATCGCCCAGAGCTTCTCCGGTTTCGATCTTGAATTCCCACCCGTGCCAGGGGCACACGAAATGCATTTCGTCCGTATCGAAGCTCTGCTTGAGCGGGCGACGCTCTTCGTCGAATTCGACACAGACTTTGGGCATCTTGAGCCCTTCGCACACCGGTCCACCCTGATGAGGGCAGACGTTGCGATAGGCCACGACCGTTCCTTTGTGACGGATCACACCGATCTCCACACCCTCGAGCTCACAGATTTTCGCAGTCGTCTCGCTGACATCCGATGAGGCACACAACAGTTTTTCAGGCATACACTCTCCTCCATTATAGTAAGATAATCTCACCATTAATAATAGTAAGATTGCCTTACTATATTAGAATGCGTTAGGATTCGTCAAGAATTTAGAGGCCTAAAATAATGATGAATAACAACGCTATAGGTGAATCCCCCTCGCAAAAACGCGGGCTGGGCGCGTCCCTTCGCCTCGCCAACCATCTCTATGGCAAGCTGTTACAAAAGCGTCTGATAGATTTTGATCTGAGCATGGCGCAATACATCCACCTCAGAACATTGAAAGAAGAAGGTCGGATCAGCCAATCGGAACTCTCCGCACAGCTTGGCATCGAAAAAGCCTCATCGACGCGCCTCCTCGACGAACTAGCTCAGAGAAGCCTCATCCGCCGCGAACGTCATCAACAGGACAAGCGCATGATTATCGTCAGCCTGTCGGAAGAGGGGCATAAGAAAATCGACCTGGCCATGGCCTCAGCCAAAGTCGCCGCCAGACTCGCCTCAGAAAATTTCGACGAGGGCGAATTGCTCCAGCTTTTCGCTTCGCTGGACAAAATCATCAAAACTCTTTCAACCGCCTCCTGAGCGGCGCTCGGCAAACCGGGATCATGACAGAACCGGAGCGAGGGCCAGCAGGATCACCCCTGTCCCGGCCATCGCAGAGGACAGGTAGAACCTACGTCCGGGGCGGTTTTCGGTTTTGAAGACATAAGCCGCAAGCCAGACGGCAAAGAACATCTCGACAGACGAAATAAGCGCAACCACGGTCACATCGGCCAGCATCAAGGCAAAAAACAACGTGATCTGCCCCGTGCTCATCGCCACGGCCGCCAAAAGCTGCCAGCCGCTCGGTTTCTGCAGCAGGGCGCGAAGCTGTGTCTGAGGGCTGTAACGCAAGATCGCAGACGCACCGAACCAGAACAATCCGGTCAAGGCGCCGACGAACACTCCGGCGAGCGGATCGGGCAAGTATTGCATCGCCATCTTGCGCGCGACCAGAGAACTGCCGTAGCCCCCGGCCGATCCAAGAGCCAGCAAACGCCCCTTTTGCCGCTCCGCAGCGGGACGCTCTGAAATGACGCCGGGAAGACCCGAACGGCGCGACGGGCTTGTCATCATCACGACCACGCCCGTGGTGACCAGAAGAAAGGCGACCATGATCGCCGGGGTCATCACCTCTCCAAGAAAGAAAAAGGCCAAAACGGCGGCGAAAACCGGAATGAGTCTGCGGATCAGCCCGGTTTCGATCGCTCCCGCCAGTTCCACCGACCGAAAAAGCGTCAGCCGCCCCAGAACATTTCCCAAAAGCCCGGCGAGGACAAAATAGCCCACGCCGAGAAAGACCGCCGCCCCATATTCGGGCAGCGGCGGGCCGATCAAAAGCCAGAGCCCCCCGGAGACCGTGGCGGTCGTGACAATGGACAGGAACACATCGTTCCCGCGCCCCCGGGCGGATTGAGCACTCTTGACGATGGCAACAGAACTCAACGCATAACAAAAAGCTCCGAATACGGCCAGAAGCCCCCCGAAAACCGCTATCATGGGAATGCCTCCGACATGCCGCTGTCGATCAGCGGGCCCCTTCGCATATTTTTTGCAGGAAACGATCCGAAGCCATCACCTCACGCAGCGGCATCTTCTTTTGCGCTTCATCGAGCTCGGAAGAATAACTCAGCCCCTGCCCGTCCCAGAACCACCAGTAGATGATCTCGCCCTGCTTGCCGCGCACGGGCATGCGGAACATCGGGAATTTGCGTTCGCCATAAGGAATCTCGGCCTCCCCGATCTTGCTATGCGGCAGATTGAGCTTTTTCAGCACGCCGGCAAGCGGCACCATTGCAATGGACTCTTCGTCTTTGCCGGAAAAAAGGCTCGCGACATTATCGGGCCGCTTTTGATACGGCCCGTTCAGGAATTTCACGACAGGCGGATAGCTTGGGTGCGCATGGGTGACCTGCACATAGGCCAGCCCATCGCCCGTCTCGATTTCGACGATATCGCCGGGTGTATATTCTTCCATTTCGACTATCCCCTCAAAGGCTGTAGGCTTCCAACGTGGACGGATGGAACAGTTCCTCGATCTTGACGCGACGCGGCGACAGGCCCTGGCTCGCATGATAGTCGAGGAAACGGTCGAGTACATGAGCGTTGTCAGCAACCCCATAGCTCCAGGGATCTTTGCCCATCAGCGCATGAACCCGGTTCAGGTTGTCCTCGACAAACGGCATGGTGACCTTGGTCGCCGAGGTGTCCGACAGGGCCTCTTCGGCCAATCGTTTCGATTGGGTAAAGGCCTTGAGCAAGGCCGCGGGCAGGAACGGATATTCTTCGGCGAGACTGCGACGCACCCCCAACACATGCATGATCGGGAAAATCTTCGTCCGCTTGAAATAGTCTTCGGCCGTCGTGATGCTGTCCGCGAACAGCCGCCCGACATGCGGATGACCTTCGGAGAAACAGCGCGGCCAACGCGGACCGATAAACCCGTCGATCTCGCCCGCTTCCAGCATGCTGTTGAGCGTGGCCCCTTCGGGGGCATCGACCATGGTGATATCGTCGGGCAGTTGCACCTTGATCTTTTCAGGTCGTCCGGGCGTGTCCATGCCGCCGCGCACCCAGGTGATATCGGAGGGTTTGACGCCGTAATCCTCTTCCAGGATGCCACGCACCCAGACGTTGGCGGAAAGCTGATATTCGGCGATCCCGATGCGCTTGCCCTTCAGATCCTCGGGTTTCTCGATGCCCTTGTCCGTGCGGATATAGACCGAGGTATGCCGGAACGCCCGGCTCAGAAAGACCGGGATCGCCACATAATGCGGGTTCCCCCGCGTGACCGAGATGGAATAGGACGACAGCGAAATTTCACTGATATCGAAGGCCTCGTGCCGGAAGGCGCGAAAGAACATTTCCTCCGGCGACAGCAACATCGGAATGGGATCGACGCCGTCGATCTGCACCCGACCATCCACGATGGCCCGCGTCCGGTCGTAATTGCCCATGGCCAGAGATAGCTTGAGATTGGTCATTCTGTCGGTTCCTCGTGTTTCGTTCTGCACTGATGCTGCAAGTCGACCGGTTGGCCGGCAGCGGCGGATGTCAGGATTGCGTGGCAAACCTCAAGGCTTGCGAGCCCCCATGCACCGGTTTGATCCGGCGCGGTGTCATTGCGCACCGCATCGACCACAGCGTCGAGCACGGTTCGGCGGGGCGCCGGACCAAAGGGGGCTTCTATGAAGTGCCGCTCGGTGTCGCCGAAAACTTCGATCCCGTCCGGCGTCAGTTTGAGATCGGCACGGTCACACAGGGCGATGACCGGACCGAAATGTTCGTTATGCGATGCCTCGATCGTTGTCCCGCTGCCGAAGGTCCGTGTGGTTTTGAGCCGGGCTTCGTCATCGGGGTTGAGGTTCATGAGGGCACGGCGGGCTCCGCCATAGGCCCCCGCCTTTTTCGGCTGACCCAGCTCTCCGACATCGTTCATCCAGATGTCGCTGTCGAAATGCGCATAGCCGGAATAGGTCAGATTGGCGATACAGCCCGTCTCGAAACTCATGAGGGCGGTAAATGCGCCCTCTGTCGGACGTTTCGGGTCCCAGGCGCCGGTCATGGCGTAGATGTTTTTGGCCATGCCACCGGCCAGCCGTCGCACCACGTCGATCTGGTGAATGGCCTGGCTGAACAGGACCCCGCCCCCTTCTTCGGTGCGCAACTCTTCGGGACGGCGCGGGCGATAGAGAAAATCGGTATAATTCAGCGCCTGAATCATCCGCAACTGACCAAACTCCCCGCTTTCGATCAAGCGCGCGGCCAGATCCACGGGGGGATCGAAGCTATGGCTCGGACCGACGATCAGATGCACTCCGGCCTCGTCGGCGGCGCGCACCATCCGCTCGGCATCCTCCATGGAGATGGCCAGAGGCTTTTCCACCAGAATATGTTTGCCCGCCTGCGCCGCAGCCAGCACATGATCCACATGCATCTGATGCGGTGTGGCGATGTAGATCGCCTCGACCGAAGGGTCGGCACAGAGCTCTTCGACCGTTTCATAGGCCGCGCCGCCATAGTCCCGGACGAAAGCCGCACGGCTTTCTTCGCGAGGGGCAGCGGCGGCCACGAGTTTGACACGCGGATCGGCATCGAAGGTCGGCACCATGAGCATGAAAGCACGCCCCAGTCCCGCAACGCCGAGACGGACGGGATCAGAGGTCAAGAACCAGCCTCCCCGACTTGGCGCGCGACACGCAGATCATCACGTAATCGTCTTTTTCCTCATCCATCAGAACCATGTCCCGATGATCGGCCTCACCACTCAGAAGACGGGTCTTGCAGGTGCCGCAGGTGCCGCTCTCACAGGAGCTGGAGGTTGCAAAGCCGGCATCGCGCAGCGCTTCGAGAATCGAGCGGTCCTCGGGAACCGTCACGACTTCACCGCTTTTCTTCAATTCGACTTCAAAAGGCACATCGTCGTCGCGCACGACATCGACGGGTTTGAAATCTTCGAAATGGATACGCCCCTCGGGCCAGTGACCCGACACGGCCTTGATCTCTTCCATCAAGGGTTTGGGTCCGCAGCAGAAGACATGCGTGGCCCGGGGCGTCACCAGATCGTCCCAGAAATCATAGACCTGATCGAGATCGCCATTGTCATGGTGAACGATGATCCGGCCTTCGAAAGCAGCGTTCAACTCGTCCAGATAGGCGGACTCTTCCGCGCTCCGGCTGACATAAATGATCCTGAGCGCCTTGCCCTTTTTGTCGAGGTAGCGCGCCATGGCATAGATCGGCGTAATGCCGATCCCACCCGCGATCAGCAGGTATTTCTGCACGTCGGTCAGCGGAAAATCGTTCTCGGGCGCTTCGATATTGAGCTCGGTTCCCGCCTGTGCGTCCTCGTGCATGGACGCCGACCCGCCGCGCGACTGCGGCTCACGTTTGACTGCGATCACATATTCCTTGGGGTTTTCCCCATCGTTGACAAGGGAATACCGGCGCATTGCTCCCGAAGGCGTTTCCAGAGTGATATGGGCGCCCGGTGCAAAATCCGGCAAATCAACGGCCTCGACCGGCACCAGAGTGAATTCAGAGATGCTTGGCGTTAAATCGCGTCGTTTTTCGACGCGCATTTTTATTTGCTCCATAAAATCCTCCCGATCTGTTCGCAGCACCCCATCAACTTAGATAGCTAAGTTGATGAAGTCAACATTCGAACCCCTTGTTCGTCCAGTGTTTTGGCTCAGATAAATCCACCCCGGCCATTTCCTCTGGCCACCAGAAGAGACATCACGGCATCTCAGGGCCCACAAGCACCCGACGATCCAGCTCCTGCGGCCTGCGACAGCCGGTAAAAATCATGGTTCGGCGCATTTCATCCTCAAGAATCGACAGCGCCCGCGCAACCCCGACATGCCCGCCAGCCGCCAAACCGTAAAGCGGAGCACGTCCCAGAAGAACGCCCTGAGCCCCCAGCGCAAGCGCCTTCACGACATCGCTGCCCCGCCGTATCCCGCCATCGAGCAACACGGTCGCGCCATTGCCCAACCGATCCGCGATCTCTTCGAGAGCCGACAGCGTCGCAGGCGCTCCGTCAAGCTGGCGCCCCCCGTGGTTCGAGACCACCACACCGTCCACCCCCTCATCGCGCGCCCGCAAGGCGTCGGCGGCACACATCACTCCTTTGATCAGAAGCGGTCCGCTCCACTGTTTGCGGATACGTCGCACATCGTCCCATGAGAAATTCGGATTGCGCTGCGAGCGTGTGAAGTCCGCCAACGCCTTGTCGCTGGCACCCTCCCCCAGAAACGCCGTCAGGTTTTCGAACCGGGGCCGGTGTTTGCCCAGCCAGACGGACGTCAGCCATCTCGGGTGCATCAGCCCGTCGAGCAGGATCGGGGCACTCATTTTGATTTCATGTGAGAACCCATGTCTCAGGTCACGCTCACGCTTTCCACCGACCAGCGAATCCACCGTGATCATCAGTGCGGAATATCCGGCGGCGGCAGCACGGTCGATCAGTGCTTTTGAAAAATCGGGCTTGCCCCATGGGTAAAGCTGAAACCACTGCGGTGCGGAGCCCTGTCTGGCGATCTCTTCCATGGAGGTGTTCGACGCCGTGGACAGCGCGAAACCAATCCCGGCCTCATCCGCCGCACGCGCCAGATGCACATCCCCTTGCGGCCAGTAAAGCCCGTTCAACCCGGTGGGGCCGATCAGGAAGGGGGTGGAATAGCTCTGGCCGAAAATCTTCGTCGTCAGGTCGACATCCCCACCCGAAAGAATACGGGGCTGCAGATGAAGGCGCTCGAAAGCCTGTCGGTTGGCCCGAAGCGTGATCTCGTCTTCGGCACCCCCATCCAGATAATCGAACACGACAGTTGGCAGTCGGGCCTGCGCGCGGCGGCGCAAATCGTCGATATTTATGGCCTTCATGGCCTGGATTCCGGCGTATCTCATATCTCGGGATTACAATTCCGCCGCCGGGCGTACCGCGCGGTTCGGATACACATAAAAATCCGCCCGACAAGAAAGCCGGGCGGATTGGGGAGAAATATGATCAATGATTACTCGGCGGCCTCTGTGGCCCCGGACGTATCGACGAGTGTGCGCCAGTCGACCTCTTTCGGGTAAACCCCCTCATGAGAGGCGATCTTGGCTTGCGGAACCTCGGAAGCGGTGCCGATGGCTTCTCCGCCCTCGGCAACCTTCTTGGCCGCATCCGCCATCAGACGGCGAAACTCGACGATAGCAAGATCCGAGGCGCCCAACACGTCGGTGTGGCGCTGCACACGGCTGCCCATCGACACCCACATCACAATATCCTCGTTCGGGATGCCGTCGACACCTGTGAAGTGACCCTCTTTCATCCGCTCGCGATCTTGCAGGAAGTCGTTCTCAAGTGTCCGAAGCGTCCGCCATTTGTGATCCACATCCACGCCGGGAACGGCATGGGCGAATTTGCGCCATTCCTCTGTCGAAGGTACATTCGGGCCACCGAAGGCGAGGAAGTGGAAGGCCGTTTCGTCGTCGTTGATCGGCACGATCACGCTGGCCACCTTGTAGTTGTTGTTCGGCGGGATCAGCGAGTAATAGGGCGCGACGAATTCGGTGATGCGCAGGTAATTATGCGTTCCCGCATTCTTGATCGGCTTGCGGATCGCCGCATAGTGAAACCCGTAGCTGGTGGTTTCGGTCTGCATCCGCGGCGCCTTGTCGGTCGAGGGCCGGTACCAGGATTTGTCATCGGCTGCGGCCCCTTCGACCCGGGCAGGAACCATGTTGGACGAGTGCAGCGAAGACGAATGCGCACTGTCGATCTGGCCTTCGTGAATCTGTGCCCAGTTGGCGGGCACGCGGATTTTCAGGATCGCGACCGGCGTGTCCTCCGTCGGCGCAAAGGCCGGCGCCTGGAATTCGGGCATCTCGTCCTTGTCGCCGAGCCAGGCCCAGACGAAGCCGCCCCATTCACGCACCGGATAGGAGCGCTGTTTGACCTTGTTCATGAGCGGGCTGCCCTCGGGCTCGGAGGACATCGCCACCACGTTGCCGTCCACATCCATTTTCCAGCCGTGGTAAAGGCATCGCAGCCCACATTCCTCGTTGCGGCCATAAACCAGCGAGGCCTTGCGGTGCGGGCACAGCTCATCGAGCATACCGAGCCGACCATCGGTGTCACGGAAAGCGACATAGCTTTCACCCAGCACCTCGACCCGAAGCGGCTTGCCATCGGGCTCTGCCACCTCTTCGATCAGGCAGACAGGTGTCCAGTGCTGACGCATGAGTTGCGCCATCGGTGCATCTCCCGTCACGCGGGTCAGCAGTTCATTCTCTTCGGGTGTTAGCATATGACCTCCTCCATACGACGATGAATCAATTTTTAGAACTCGCATCAATCTTAGTTATCTAAGTTTATTCTGTCAACAACCTGCGCAGCATAAAACATGTGCGGGGCGACAGCCCTTTTCGACGCCAGCGGCATCAGGTTTACCGCGAAAGCCAGCCCCCCAGACGCCGATTCAGGAACGGCAGGACGTAACCTGTGTTCAATCCTGTCAGCACCAGCGCGACCACGAACAGCGCACCCGGCACCGGCAGTTGCGCCGTGATCGGTTGCAGCAAATAGAACAAAGCCACCAGCAAGGGATAAACGCCGATCATGCTGAGCGTCCAACGCTTCCAGACCGGTGCCAGACGCGGCGGTCTGTCTTTGTCTGCGCTCAGATACGCGATCTCTATATCGAGCGGCGGAGTTTCCGACATCGACGCCACCCGGCTCCTGATGGCCTGCGCCAGATGTTCAGGCAACTCCGGCATCTCGGCAACAAGACGGCATCCACGGGCACTGATGGAAAAACCATGCTGCTCGGCGCCCCGTTGCTCGGCAAATTGCAGAAAGGACACCAAGGGGTGGCGGGAAACATCCGCAGCGACAACATCACGACAAATTTGTGCGACAGGAGCCGCGCGATCCGGCGCGACACCGAAAGACAGAGTGAAGCCCGAGACACTCCCGGCCTCACGCTTGTTTACGCTCTTGGTATTTGCGGACATTTTACCCCCTGCAGACGGCGTATCATGCACGGAAAGTCTCATAATCATTGCATCATACGACTTTTACACGACGTTTCGTCATGGGCATGCGCCATGCCTGCATTCCGAAACGCCTTAAAATGTTGTGGCCACCCTGACAGGGTGGCCACTTTCTTCTGAGAGCGTGCCTGTCTCAGGCCTCTTCCTTCCCACCGGGCGCGACCGGAGCTGAAAAGAAGAACTGTCGCCCGAGTACAGCAATGATCAAGGCAATGCTTGCCACAGCCAAAAGCGGGAAAGGACTCACGGCGCCAACGGCTCCGATTGTCAGCAGCAAACGTTCCAGAGTGCTCAGGTCCGTTTTAACCATACCTTCCAAGGAACAGGCGATTGCAAGCGTCGCGGAGACCGCACCGACGATGGCAAGTGTGTTGATCAAAGGATCGGACATCAACAGGATCGCCGGGTTCCACACGAAGGCGAACGGCAGAAGGAATCCGATTACAGCCAGCCGGACGGCGGAGAAGGCAATCTTGAACGGGTCTTCATCGGCAATCGCGGAGGCAGCAATCGCGGCCACGGCAATCGGCGGCGTCAGAGCCGACAGGATCGCGTAGTAGAGCAGGAACATCTGGCTGGGCAGCACGGGAAACCCGAGCTTGGCCAGAGCAGGCCCAACGAGAACCGCAGCAAGGATGTAGGCGCTCGGAGTGGGCATACCCAGACCGAGAACGATGGTCACGGCAGCCGCGATCACCAGCGTCAGAATCGGCTGACCGTTGCTGAGCTCCAGGATGACATTGGCGGATTTCATACCGAGCCCCGTCATCGAGAGTCCGCCGATCACAAGACCGGCCGCCGCACAGGCCCCTGCCACGGGCAGGATCTGCAGCGTCGTCGTTCCGAGCCCTTCCAGAATTTGCCAGGGCGTCATGCGGGTCTCTTTCAGGATCAGCGAGGCCAGAATGGTCGCCACCACACCGACGCCCGCCGTGAACGTCGGGGAATATCCCAACATCAGCGCGACCACGATGCCGATGATCGGCAAAAGGAAAACCCAGCCGGTTCTGAAAGTGTCCGCAACGGACGGAACCTCATCCTCGGAAGGACGCAGATCGAGCCGCACGGCACGCAGGTGCACCTGAGAGAACACCCCACCATAGTAGATCAGAGCGGGCAACAGGGCCGCGAAAACGATCTCATTGTAGGAAATCCCGGAATACTCGGCCATGATGAAGGCCGCCGAGCCCATGATCGGAGGCATGGCACTGCCGCCGGTAGACGCAGCAACTTCCACCGCACCGGCAAAACGCGCGCTGTAGCCCAGGCGCTTCATCACCGGGATGGTGATCGAACCGGTCGCGACGACATCCGAGGTCGGGCTGCCCGACATGGTGCCGTAGAGACCCGAGGAAATGATAGCGATCTTGGCCGGGCCGCCCCGAGCACGCCCGGTGACCAGAGAAGCGAGGTTGAAGAAGAAATCCCCCCCACCGGCCTTGGACAGGAAGGTTCCGAACATCACGAACAGGAACACATAGCTGGCCACAACCTGGATCGGCACACCGAACAGACCATCGGTCGTGAACACGAGAACGTCGAGGAGATAGCTGAACTCGCTGACCCGGTGCCCGAAGGGCGGCGGCAACAGATATCCGAACAGGTTGTAGATCAGGAACAGCAAAACCACGCCGGTCAGACCGAGGCCCGTCGTGCGCCGGGTCGCCTCAAGCGTCAGGAACAACAGGGAAGAGCCAAAGAAGAGCTGATCGGGCGTAAACTGGTCGAGCAGGCTGATGCGGTCGGCGATGACCCCGGCATTGACGTAGAAATAAACACCACAGGCGAGACTCAGTGCGGAGAAGATCCAATCGTAAATCGGAATCTCATCCGGGGCTCTGGCCGTCGCTCCGATAGCCAGAAAGAGAATCGTGAAGATGCCTGAAATAAACAGGATACCGAGGATCAGCGGATCGGAAATAACGAAAAGGTTCGCATAGATCACCCATAGCGCGAAAGCGGCCGCAAGAACGATGACAACCGTTCGCATGGTGGAAGCAAGCTTCCGGCGACGGCCGGTTTCGGTAAGCGAGGGAATGTTCATAGTGCCACCACCCCGCGTGTCAAATGTGTATCGTGCATCTGTCGATCCGCGCCAAAGCCCGCCACCATGTGCCGGACATTGAGCGGCTTTTGCCCGGCAGTGTCGCGAGGAAGCCTGTCTTTCGCCGTGCCTCCCTGCCCCGACACTTCGCACTCGGACACGACCATCTGACCCGGACAGCCAAATAAATTCATGTCAGACTTGAAGGCCGTCTTAGATACTTCCATCTTTTCCTCCCTTTTTCTTCATGATGACGCGCACAGAGCGGGATATGTGCATCTCCCGCATGGCACTCTTTTGCAGCGTGAACGTTACAATATTCTTAGATATCTATCTTTAATGACGCAACCGTGCTCGTCAACGGCAGGGCGCATTCACAGAGAACGCCAGAAACGCAACCCGATTGCCGACACTCGTTTCACATCGACCCAATCAAAGTCACAGATATCCCTGAACCTCAGCAGGAAAAGTCGACGCACAATGCTCTGCGCGCCGACCTCTGTTTATACGCTGATCTTATTCGATCAGCCCAAGTTCCTTGTAGGCGCGCTCCGCCCCCGGATGGAACGGAAGAGTCTCTTGCGAAACCAGCAGTTCCGGGGTCAGCATCTGCATCGCGCTGTGCACGGAGCGGATCTGGTCCATGTTATCGACAATGCTATGAGCAATCGCATAGCCCGTCTCTTCGTCCAAAGCGTCAGACGTGACCAGCAAGGCCCCGAGTGCGACGGTCTGTACATCATCCGCCTGATGGGTATAGCTTCCGGCAGGGATCGTATAGGGTCCGGTGCCGAATTTTTCGTTTGTCTTTTCAATGACATCCTGGGGAACGGTCAACAGAACGACTTCGTTGTTCTTGTCGACGCTGAGAAAAGACGAATGGCCAACGAAAATCCCGTTGATCACCATATCCGTACGACCATCGGCAAGCAGGTCGACCTGTTGCGCAGATCCTCCGCGCACGACTGTGCCGCCATTCCCTTTGATGGTCTCTTCATCAAAGCCAGCAGCGTCCAGCATGAAAGAGGTCATGTTGGCCGTCACATTGCCGGAGTTGTTCATGGCCACACGAATGCCCACATCGGCTTTCGCAAGATCGTCGAGGCTGTCGATATCGTATTCATCGGCGATGGATTTCTCCAGGAAGAAATGCATCGGCGCCCAGTTGTACATGTAACCGATAGCCTGAAGATTGGTGATCGGTTCACGGAACGGCTCTTCACCAGACAACGCCAGCTTGATCTCAGCATCGTGCGCAAGACCGAGATCCGTTCTGTCGGCAGCAAGCAGGCCGATATTGGCAAAGCCGCCGCCGGTCGCCTGATAGGTCACAACACCATCAGGATCGCTGGCCTTGACGGCACGGTCCACACCGGCCCCAAGCAAGGACCAAAGTCCGGACGGATTGCCCCCCGAAAGCGTCACATTGACGCTGTCGGCAACCGCAGAACTCCCGATCGCACAGATGCCGATCGCAGCGAAAAAAGTGGTCAATTTGCGTTTCATTTTTCCTCCCTTTCATTTTTAGCAGTCGCGATATCCAAGCCACCTCCACAGTCTTAGATATCTATTTTCTTAGATATAGATACGCCCACATGGCCCGTCAATAGTTACACAAGGAAATCGGGAAATAGCTTCAGACCGCCAGAAAAATGCTTTCTTGCTCGCGCCCGAAAAATCATGACCCCATCATTCGCGTCTATATTAAATTAATGAAATCAAAATGATGAAAGATCATAGAGTTTAGGGCATTCAGGTAAAAAGCAGGGGAAGCGATACCAGAAGATACAGTCCTCTCCCCCCGTGTGCATGCCCCCCGCCAAAGGTAACATCAAAAAAATCGTGATTACCGCTACACGCACTCGGCCTCGGCCATTGTCGAAAATATCGCAAGAATCTGCGTCACAAATTCCGAAAGATCGGAAGCTTTCACCCAACATGGCAATGTTGCGCGCCTGAAAATCAAACCGTGTCGCAGGTTGATCTCTGAAGGCTTGTCGATCCCGGTTCAGACGCTCATTCCCTTGGTCGGCGGAACGCGAATCCCCCGACGCACAGCGTCTTTCTCATCCTGTTCGAGGTTCCTGATCATTTTCGCGAGCCCACGTTTCAGGATAATCTGCTCATCCTTGGTCAACCCTTCCACTGCAACCTCGTTTGCCTCGATTGCAAGCGGTTCAAGCAGCCCCCGCAACTGCCAGCCCCGTTCCGTCAAAAACGCATGCTGTCGACGCCGGTTTCCCTCGATGTTGCGCCGAACGATATACCCCAACTCTTCCATTTTCGTCAGGGCGCTATGCGCTGTCGGCTCTGTCAGATGTGCGCGATCACTCAACTCACGCTGCGACAGACCGTCCTCCTGCCAGAGGATACGAAAGAAAATCCACTGCCCGAATGTTACATTCTGCGTCGCAAGTCGCATTTGCAGAGAACGGTTAAAGCCGCGGGCCGCCAGTCGCACCAATCGGGCGAGACGCTCATCCGCCTCCGGCAGGTCGTTCAAGTCTTCGGTGCATGTGGATTGATCTGTCATACGCTATACAAAGCAAAATTATCAGGCTTTGCCAAGTGTATCAAATGCCACAGCAGATCGGCACAGCTTCAGAACCCGTATCCCTGGGGAAACAGGTACAATCGCTTCTGCGCCATACGGATCAAGGCGTTAATCCGGGAATGATCTCACCCTGATTTTCCGTCTCGATATTTCCGATGGTTTATTTGGCGGAGGCTGGCCCGGATCCGAACCAGACCTCCCTTGCGACCGTCCGACCGCAAGCCAGTCTTGAGAACCGCTCACTCGCTCCGGGTCAGGCCAGCGACCATATTCGGGTTGTAGCCCGGCTGCACATGAGCGTCGATCACGACGCTTTTGCCCGCCTTGACCATCTCGATGCCCTTGCGCACCGCTTCTACAAGCTCGCCCGCGGTCGACACCGGCCCGATGCCCTCACAGCCCTGCGCCCGCGCAACGGCCGCGATGTCGATATCGGGATCGCCGATCCGCTGGCCGATCCACTTGTTCTCGACCGGACGGTTGCGTTCCACGGCGACACGTTCCTGATGCACCTCGTCATTGTAGAACGACTGGTTGTTGGACACCACCGCCAGGAAGGGCGTGCCGTAATGCGCCGCCGTCCAGAAGGCCGAGGCCGCCATCATGAAATCGCCATCGCCCAGCACCGCAACCGGCAGGCGGTCGCTGTCCTTGAGCGCCAGCGCCGCACCGATCAGCATCCCCGGCCCCGAACCGATGCCACCGCCGCCGTCATAGCCCAGAAAATCGAGCGGATGACGGAAATGCCAGCTTTCTCCGGCCCAGCCGAGCGGCAAGCGCACCATGCTGGCACAGATGCCGTCGAGCCCCTGACCGAGCGCGCCCGCCAGCGTCATGATGTCGAGCGGCGTTTCCTCCGCAGGTGCATCGAACGCAGGCTTGACCGGCAGGTCCGCTGGCGCGTCCCCACCCCCAACCCCCAGCGCATCGGCGAGGGCATGGGTGGCAACATCCGGCGCACAGGCGAGATGCAGGTCCAGCGCCGGAAGCGCCTGATGTTCCATACCCCAGCCATTGTGCAGTTGGTGATCGAGCGATGCCTGAATCACCCTGGCCTCCAGCTTGCCAGCCAGTTTCAGCGTTCCGGCGAGATCGAGCCAATCGAGGCTCAGAATAACATCCGCCTGACGCAGAACCTCGCCCGAAACATCGTCGATGAAAAAGGACGGCTTGCCGCGATGCTGCGGGTGATCGGTCGGGAAGGACGCACCGATGCGAATATCGGTCAGCACCTCGGCCCCCAACGCCTCGACCAGCGCCACGCGCCGCGCCCAGTCCACGGGATCGCGAGAGACGCGTCCGGCCAGAACAACCGGCCTTTTCGCCTGTGTCAAAAGCGCGGCCGCCTGCGCCACCCCTTCGGCGGAAGGCGCCGCCGGGAGCGGCGGACGAAAGCGGGAAAAATCAGGCAAGGCGGGGGCCTCGGCATGTTTCTTTTCCTGAATCGACACATCGAAACTGACATAGGTCGGTCCGGTCGGCTCCGTCCGTGCGATCACATCGGCGCGCAGCATGGATTCGAGCGCCGCCTCCATCGAGCCGGGCTGATCGTCCCATTTCACATAATTGCGGATCAGCGCGCCCTGATCGCGGCAGGTGTGCAACCAGTCGATCCATGGCCGGCGCAGCGCTGCATCCACCGGCCCCGTCGCGCCATAGACCAGCATCGGAACGCGGTCGCACCAGGCGTTGAAAATCGACATGCTCCCGTGCATCAGGCCCACGTTGCTGTGCAAGATCACGGCCAGCGGCTCTCCCGTCACCTTGGCATAGCCATGCGCGATCGCCACCGCATGTTCTTCGTGCAGGCACAACAACATCTGCGGATCGCGATTGCCGAGCTTGTTCACCAGACTGTCGTGCAGCCCGCGAAAGCTCGATCCGGGGTTCAGTGCAACATATTTGACACCAAGTCCGCGCAGCATCTCGGCAAAGATATCGCTGCCCCAGACCCCGGTGTCCTCAGAGGTCACAGGCATTTCGACATCTGTCGTGTTCCGGTCTTTCATTGTGCGTTCCGTTTCTTTCATTTCGTTTGCAAAACTGGCGCGCAGTGCGGTTTGCCCGCCATTGCTTTTTCGATCCATCAGACATAACCCCGCGATGCGGCAGTCTGTCAGGCCCTCTTTCAGGCCTGCGCGGATGGAATGGCCTCAGACCCGGGCCAGACAGGCGCGGGTCTTGTCGCATCTCATTTCACTGCCCTGATTCATTGCCCGGACAGGTTGATATGGACGTTCTTTTCATGGGTGAAGGAAATCAACTCCCCGATCCCCTCTTCCCGGCCGATCCCGGATTGCTTGACCCCTCCGAAGGGCGCGCCGAGAAAATGGCGACCGACCTCATTGATCCAGACAAATCCCGCCTCGACCCGCGCCGCCGCACGGTGTGCCGTGACGAGATCGCGCGTCCAGATGGCACAGGTCAGACCCAGTTCGAGCCCGTTGACCTCATGCAGCATCTCGTCCTCGTCGCTCCATTTCCGAACTGCCAGAACCGGCCCGAAAATCTCTTCGCGGGCGATACGCATCTCCGGCGTCACATCCGCGAAAATCGTCGGCGCGACGAAACAACCCTTGGCCAAGGCACCATCGGTGACGGCATATCCGCCTGTGACGGCCCGTGCCCCTTCGCTTTTGGCGGACTCAATATAGCCCATCACCCGGTCGAACTGATCCCGGCTGACGATGGCCCCCATCGTGGTGTCCGGGTCGGTCGGAATCCCCGGCTGATACCGCGCGATTTTCTCGGACAGGAAGGACAGCACCTCATCGTGAATATCCTCATGCAGGAAGGCCCGGCTGGTCGAGCCGCAGGACTGTCCGCACCACCCGAAATTCATCCCCGCCACAATCGCATCGGCGATCTTTTCGGGATGGCTGTCGGCATAGGCGATGAGCGCGTTCTTGCCCCCGAGTTCAAGAAGAACCGGTTTGACTGTAGCACTGGCGCTGCGCATCACCGCGCGGCCTGCGGGCACCGATCCGATCAGCGTCACCTTGGCGACATCGGGATGCTCGGCCAGCGCGGCCCCGGCCTCGGTGCCGCCGGGCAGCACGCTGAACACACCTTTCGGCATCAGCCCATCGACGATCTCGGCCAGGCGCAGCGCCGACAAAGGGGCCTGAACCGGCGGTTTGATGATGACGGCATTGCCCGCCGCCAATGGGGCCGCCATTTTGCCCCCACAAAACATGAACGGATGGTTGAAGGCCAGGATGCGGGCCACGACCCCCAGGGGTTGGCGCAGGGTCATGTTCACCCGATCCGGCCCCATTGGGATGGTGTCGCCCTTCATCTCGGTCACGAGACCGGCAAAGAAGTCCATCTGCGCCGCCGCAATCGCCGCATCGCCACGCATCTCCGTATAGGGATTGCCACAATTGGCCGCGTCGATCATCGCCAGCTCGTCGCCGTGTTTGCGCAGAAGCGCGGCAATTTCCTTGAGAATGCGGCTACGCTCCAGCGGCAGCACATCGCGCCATTCGAGAAACCCCTGATGTGCGGCGGCGACTGCCGCATCGACATCGGCCTTGCCCGCCGTGGCCACAGCCCCGAGCGACTGCCCGTTGGCCGGATTCATCGTATCGTCATAAGTGCCGTTGACAGGCGCATGCCAGCCTCCGCCGAAATACAGATCGGCATGTTTCGGCAGCGCCTGTGCGATCTCCTGTGCGATCTCTGGGTTCAAACTGTGCGACAAGATTATTCCTCCCGTATTTTTCCGACAATTAACTTAGATGTCTAATAATTGTCAAGCGACCGGGCCTGTCGAAAACACCCGGCCAAAGCTCTCTTTTGTGCGTTTTGCGAAGACGGCCAACGCTTTATGGCTTCGTCTTCGAAGGCCTGCGCGGGCCTCTCATCGGACCGATGTTATTGCATCACAAAGGGGTTTTTCGTCTCTGCCTCATAGGACAGCCAGACGGATTTGGTTTCGAGATACTGGTCGATGGCCTCGATCCCGTTTTCCCGCCCGAACCCCGACGCCTTCACACCGCCGAACGGCATGAGGAAACTGGCAGCCCGGTAGGTGTTGACCCAGACCGTGCCGGCCCGCAGCCGTTTCGGAGCCACGGTCGCGCGTTTGATGCTGGAGGTCCAGACACCGGCCGCGAGCCCGTAATCCGTGTCATTGGCGATCTCATAGGCCTCTTCGTCGTCCCTGAAGGAGATGAGAGAAACCACCGGCCCGAAGACTTCCTCCTGCGCGATCCGCATATCGTTGCGGACATCCGCAAAGACCGTCGGCTCGACGAACCAGCCGTTTCCGCATTCCGGCCTCTGGGCAGGCGCCCCGCCCAGAACGCAGCGCGCGCCCTCGGATTTCGCGATCTCGATATAGGACACGATCCGGTCGAGCTGTGGCTGCGTGGTCACGGGACCGACCTGCGTCGCCATTTCCATGGGATCACCCATTCGCGCCGTTTTTGCAGAGGCGACGAATTTGTCGAGATAGGCCTCATAAATGCTCTCATGCACCAGAAGACGCGAGCCCGCGATACAGGTCTGTCCCGTCGCGGCGAAAATCCCGGCGATCCCACCGGAAACAGCGGCATCGAGATCGGCATCGGGGAACACGATCTGCGCGGATTTCCCCCCGAGTTCCAGCGTCAGCCGCTTGAAGGTGGCGGCGGCATTTTCCATGATCTTCTGCCCGGCGGTCTCCCCGCCGGTGAAAGCAACCTTGGCAACTTTCGGATGGGTCGTCAGCCGGTCACCGACATCCTGACCGAACCCCGTCACCACATTGACCACACCTTCGGGGAAGCCCGCCTCACGTACCAGTGCCGCGAATTCGAGGGCCGAGGCCGAGGTGTGTTCCGACGGTTTGATCACCATCGTGCATCCGGCGGCCAGCGCCGGTGCCAGTTTCCAGACCATCAGCATGAGCGGGGAATTCCACGGCACGATTGCCGCGACGACCCCCACGGGTTCGCGCAGGGTGTAGGTAAAGGTGTTCGGCTTGTTGATCGGAATGACAGAGCCGTTGATCTTGTCCGCAAGGCCGCCATAGAAATAGAGCCATTGCGAGATTCCCCGCACCTGCCCCTCAATCTCGGCCCGCAGCTTTCCGTTGTCGCGCACCTCGACAGCCGTGAGACTGTCGGCGTCCCGTGCCACGAGATCGCCGAGTTTGCGCAACAAGGCGCCCCGTTCCGTGGCCGAAAGTTTTCCCCAGGCACCATGATAGAGCGCGTCATGCGCCGCCTCCACAGCCTCATCGACATCGCGCGCGTCGCATTTCGGAATCTCGGCCCAGGGGTCTCCGGTAAAGGGATTATAGCTCTGAAAGCTCTCGCCCGAGGCGCTGTCCTTCCATGCGTTTCCGATGAACACCTGATATTTCTTCATGCTGTTTTCCATTGTCATACTCCATCCCGTTTGTCTTTTCTGGCCCGTTTCACTTCGTCGGCCCGGTTGTCGTGGTTGGATGTCCGCCCCTCAAATCAGGGAGGGAAGAAAGGTCGTCAGGCCCGGCATCAACGCCAGTAGGACCATGCCCAAGACGAACAGCGCAACAAACGGCCAGGCGGCGCGAAAGACTGTCGAGAGAGAGCCCTCCGACCACGCGCTTTTCAGGGCGAACAGCGTATATCCGAAGGGCGGGGTCATACCGCCGACCGTGATGTTCACGAGGAACAGAAGCCAGAACCAGATCGGGTCGTAGTGGAAGGTCTCGATGATCGGCAGGTAGATCGGGATGACGATGAGCATCAGCGCGATCTGATCGACGAACATGCACAGAACGAAGGGCAGCACCATCAGCAGGATCAGCATGGTCCAAGACGACACTTCCAGAGCGACGATCCATTCCGTCAAAGCCGTCGCCCCACCCGAGAAGGCCAGAAGCTGACTGAACAGCTTGGAGCTTGCCATGACGATGAGGATCATCGCGGAGACCTGCGCGGAGGCCCCCAAGGATTCCGCCACCATTCTCACACTCAGGTTCCGGTAAATCGCAGCCGTGATCAAAGCCCCCAGAACTCCCATGGCACCCGCTTCGGTGGGCGTGGCGACACCCATAAGGATAAGCCCCATCACCAGAAGGATGATGATGCTGAACGGCAGAAGTTTGAGCAGCGCCAACACAACCTCTCTGGCACTCGACCGACGGGTCGCATCTTCCGTCATCGGCGCCAGTTCGGGGTTGCGCCAGATCCGAAAGAACACATAGGCGGCAAACAGCGAGGCAAACATCAGACCCGGAACGATCCCCGCAATCAGAAGACCTGCGATGGAAACCCCGGACAGGGTGCCGATGATGATCACAAGAACACTGGGCGGGATCAGCGGCGCGAGGCTGGCCCCGGCAAGGATGGTCCCGATCGACAGGCGCGCATCGTAGCCCCGTGAAATCATGCCGGGCAACAGCGACCGTCCGAGCATCGCAGCAACCCCCATGGCCGCGCCCGACAGCGTGCTAAACACGGTGGCGAGCACAATCGACAGGATATATTGCCTCCCCCGGACACGCCCGACCAGCGTGTCGATGGATTGGAACAGAACCTCGACCGCCCTACTGCGAAAGAGCAGTTCCCCCATCAGGATAAAGAGCGGAATGGTCACCAGAGAGGAGCTCGTTGCGGTTTCAAAGAAACTGCCCGAGAACATCCCGAACCCTGCGGGGCCCAGCAAAAGAACGGTCGCCCCGAGATTGACCACAAGAAAGGCCACGAACACCGGCATGCCACTGAACATGGCAAGCAACAACAGGCCGACACCGGCGAGAACGGCAGGAATTCCCTCGATCATTTGCCCGCCCCTTTCACGCCATGAAACCTGTCACCCAGCGCCTGTCGCAAAAAATACACCCCGGAATTCAGCATCCCGAACAGGATGAAGGCATAGAGCGTCCATTTCGGCACCGGAACCGTCGTCAGCGTGACCGTACCCCGCAGGAACAGGCGATGTGTTTCCTGCCAAAAGATATATCCGACCCAGAGGCAGACAGCCGCCCCGACCGCAAAGCCCAGACGCCGCAGAACCTCGGAGCTGCGCTCCCCCAGAAGATCGAGCAGGATCGAAACCGAGACATTGCCTTCGAGGCGTGTCACATGCGGGATGACGAGGAAAACGGAAATCAGAAGCAGGAAAGACACGAAATCGCTCGCCCACTTCGTCGGGGCGTCGAAAAAATACCGCATCACGACCTCATAGGCGAAAATCACCACGATGGACATGAGCGCCAGAGAGCCCAGCCAGAACCCGGCACTGACCAGGGCATCGTGACCGGACAGAAGCGCCCTGAAAACGCGTCGCAAAAAATTCTTCATAGTGAGCTCCGAAACCACCCCTTGTTTCTGGTTTTGGATCGTCCCCGCAGGGGAACGATCCTTATCGTTTGTGCGTTCAGCCACCGATATTCGCCTGCGCCGCCATGTCCCGGATTTCGGCGATGGCCTCCGGGTTGATGGTCGCCGACAAATCCAGAACGCCCTCGAACCAGGCGCTTTTGAGATTGGCGGCGATGTCCTCCTGGAAATACGTGGCTTCCATGCCTTCGGCCACAAGCGTGGCCTCTTCCTTGGCTGCGAGCTCGTCGAAAATCCCGGAGCTGACCGTTTCGTAATGCCGCGCGGCCGTCTCGATTTCGGATTGTGTCGTTTCGTCGAGCCCGTTCCATGTTTCGAGATTCATCAGCAGCATATGGCTCACCTGCCCGAAGGTCGGGCGCACGAAGTACCCGGCCACTTCGAACCAGCGGTAGTTCACGGCGCCGACGGCGGGCCACCCCGCACCGTCCACCACACCGCGTTCCAGCGCAGGATAGATTTCCTGTGCCGGCAACACCGCAGGAGAGCCGCCGAGTTCCTCGATCACCGGATGATAAAGCGGGGTGCCGCGAATACGACGACCGGCCAGAGCGTCATCGCCGAGCGGCTCTTTGAGAACCATGTGAAACCCGTTTCTGTCATAAAAGACGGCGATCAGTTTCAGGCCCATTTCCTGATACTGACGATCCGCGAAATCCCAGATGCCGGAGGCGTGAAGTTCCTCCGCGGACCCGCTGAGCGCATCCAGCGACATGCCGACCGCGATGTCGTTATAGTGATAGCCGCCATTGGTATACAGCAGGTCGAACAAGCCTTGCGACACAGGGTTGAACTGTTCGAAAGGCGGGATGGTTTCCGGCCCGAAGCGGCTCAGTTTCACGTCAGCCGTGGTTTCCTCCTCAAGATATTCCATGAACGGCATCAGCACCTCACCGACAGCGGCATAGCTCTGATCCCAGCTCGACAGGACTTTCAAATCCTGCGCCATGGCCCCCATCGCAACCGGCATCAACGCCGCCGAAATGCAAAGGCCTTTCAGAATGGTTTTCATGTTTTTCCTCCCTGTTTTAATGACGGACGACGCCGTATCCGGTCGTTTCGGACCCGGATCAGCGGCGTTACGCCCTTCCCGAAATTGAACGCCCACTGCGTTTGCGCGATCCCCCGTCAAAAGACGATCACACCTTTTCCCGAGGCCTGCCTGTCCAGCAATTCATAGGCTTCTCCGGCCTGATCGAGCGTCCAGCGATCCGAAAAGATTGCGTCCACCTCGACGCCGCGATCAACCGAGAATATCGCACATTCCTCCATGATATTCGTCGAAAAGGTGAACGATCCCTGCAAGGAAATCTGCCGAAAGATGACATCCGAAGCGAAATCGACCACGGGCGGCTTGCCAAGACCGACGAAAACCGCCGTGCCCCAAAGACGCAGACACTTGGTCGCCCCTTCGATGGCCTGCGGCGCGCCCGAGGTTTCAAGCGAGAAATGCGCACCCCGTCCATGGGTCAGTTCCCTGATCGCCTCGACTGCATCCACCTCCGCCGGGTTGATTGTCTCGGCGGCCCCGAACCGTCGAGCCATTTCCAGACGCTCCTTGTTGACATCCAGCGCAATAACCCGCGCGCCCAGCGCGGCGGCGAATTGCGTGCCCGACAAGCCGACCGGTCCTTGACCGAAGATCGCAACCGTATGACTGGCATTGGGCTGAATTTTTCGCAGCGCCGCATAGGATGTGCCCGAACCGCAGGCAATCGCCGCCCCCGCCTCGAAGGACAGCTCGTCCGGCAGGGTAACCAGCGTATGCGCCGCACATTTCATGTATTGCGCATGCGCCCCGTGGGCAGTCCAGCCGTAGATATCGGGCACCATGCCCTCGCACATCTGCGGCCATCCCGTCCGGCATTGATCGCAGACATGACAGCCGGAATAATGGTGGATCATGACCCTCTGGCCGATACGGGCGACACGATCGCTGACGCCGGGACCGATCGCGACGACGATACCACAGGGCTCGTGCCCGGCGATTTTCGGCCCGGTGTCGCGCATGGTCTCATAGGGCTTTCCCTTCGCCAGCTCCCGAAAGGCCCGGTCGTCCGAAGGGGCCCGGTAGCCATGCAGATCGCTTCCGCACAGCCCCGATGCCTTGACTTCGATGACCACTTCTCCCGGCCCCGGCGTCGGATCGTCGAATTCCATGATCGCCACTTTGCGATCCCCCGGAAAGGTCACTCCACGCATAACATTCTCCCATATGCTCTATCCTGAACTCTCGGTTTCAGGACATGTTTTCCATCAAGCGGCGCGCCATTCCGAAATGTCGGAGCACACGTTTCAACGCACATTCAGCCGCTCCACAGGATCGGCCTCGCGCAACCAGTCGAGGAGCGCGCGCAATTGCCGGTCCCGCTCTTCGGTGACTTGGTCCACATCGTCTTCGAACCTGTACCAGCCCTGCCCCGTCGCGGCGCCCAGATGGCCCTGATCCACAAGATCGCGGAGCACCTTGCGTCCCGCGTAGTTTTCGTCTCCCGTCTGGTGAAACAGCGACTCCGTCACGGCCAGCGCGGTCTTTTTCGAGACGATCAGATCCTCGGTCAGAAGCGGCCCCCAAAGGGCGAGGCGCGGTCCCAGGCTCAAGCGCACCGCCGCGTCGATATCGTCCCGGCTGGCCAGGCCTTCGTCCATCAGGCGGTAAATTTCCGTCAGCATGGCAAACTGGATCTTGTTGATGAGAAAACCGGGCCGCTCCGGGCAGGCCACGCCGACATGGTCGATGCTCTGGACGAAAGCACGGCCCCATGCGACCAGTTCCGGCGGCGTGAACGCGCTGTGGATAATCTCGATCACCGGAATGATATGCGCTGGCGTGATGTAATGAATTCCCACCATCCGCTCCCGCCGCGACATCCCTGTCGCGATATCCGAGATCAGGAACGACGAGGTGTTTGTTGCCAGAACCACATCCGGCGGGCACAGGCGATCCAACTCTTCGAACACCGCCTGCTTGGTCTCCAACACCTCCTGAACGGCCTCATGCACCATGAAAACACCGGCCACCGCCGTCTTGAGAGACGCCTCGGTGCTCACACGGTCCAAGATGGCCTCGACCGTCAAAGTGTCGTCGGCCAGTGTCGCGGCAATGGGCCGCGCGCGCTCGGCATAGCTGTCGAGCATGACGGTCTGGCTGTCGCAGAGCACGACCTCGTAGCCGTGTCGCGCATAAAGCGTCGCGATCACGCAGCCCATGAACCCGGCCCCGACAACACAGATGCGCCCGCCTGCGGGGGGATGTGTCCCGAACCCGAACGCCATCAGTGCACCGCCGCATACATGATGCGTTCCTCTGTGGCTTCTTCCGGGGTGAACTCCTCGACGATGCGCCCGCCCCGCGACACCAGAATACGGTCCGACAGGTTCAGGATTTCAGGCAGGTAAGACGAGATCACCACAATCGCGATGCCCTGTTCGGCCAGATCGTTGATCAGCTGGTGAATCTCCGAAATCGCCCCGACATCGACGCCCCGCGTCGGCTCATCGAAAAACACGACTTTCGGCTTTTGGACAAGCGCCCGTGCGATCACCACTTTCTGCTGATTACCACCGGACAGTTCGATGACGCTCGCATCGGAATCGATGGCCCTGATGTTGAGCTTGTCGCTCCAGTCCGCCGCCATTGCCTTCATCTCGGTATAGCTCACGAAGAGGCCCGGGCTGACATTGGCCGCCTGGGCCGCCCGATGGATATTCTCTGCTATCGACATGCTTTCATAAAATCCTTCTATCTTGCGGTCCTCGGTGACATAAACGATCCCGTCCATCACCGCGGGCCGGGGCGTGCGGTAGCGAACCGGCTTGTTCTCAAGCCTCACCTCGCCGCCGTGAAAGAAATCGCGTTTATAGATGCCGCAGACGACCTTTGCGGTTTCGCTGCGCCCCGAGCCGATCAGGCCGAAGATGCCGGTGACCTGCCCGCCATAGACCGAGAACGAATTGTTCTTGACGATCTTCGACATCGACAGGTTCTGAACGGACAGGACCTTGTGGCCGGGGGGGCGGATTTTGTCCTCGCCATGGCTGTGGTAAAGCTCGTCGGACAGGCTGCGCCCCACCATCGCCTGAACGATCATATCGCGGTCGAACCGGTCCGCATCGTCGCTGATCACCAGTTCGCCATCGCGCAAGACCGAGATCCGGTCGGCAATGCTCAGCGCCTCTTCGAGCGCATGGGTGATGAAGATCACCGCCACCCCGCGCGCCTTGAGATCGCGGACCAGCGCAAAGAAATGCCGCTTTTCCTCGGGCGTCAGCGTCGCGGTGGGTTCGTCGAAAATGATGACGCGGGCCTTTTGCCTGACGGCGCGGGCAATCTCCACCATCTGTTTCTTGGCGGCACCCAGCGTCGCCACATCGGCCCAGGGATCGACCTGAAAGTTCAGCGACTGCATGAATTGCTGCGCCGCGATGTAAATCCCGCGCAGCCGGTTGAAGAGCTTTTCCTCCCCGAGAAAAAGATTTTGCGCAACCGTCATGCTGGGGACGAGGCTGGTTTCCTGAAACACCATCGCCACGCCTTCGGCCAGCGCCTCACCCGGTGTCGCAAAGGACACCGCCTTGTCGTCGAGCCGCATTTCGCCCGCCGTCGCCTGGGTGACGCCCGCCATGATTTTGGTCAGCGTCGATTTGCCGGCGCCATTCTCGCCCAGCAGCGCATGCACTTCTCCGGGAAGAAGCTTGAAATCCACGTTCCGGATCGCGGGAATACCTCGATATTCCTTGGTCACGGATCGCATTTCGATAAGTGGTGATATCTGCATGGTGGTCACCTATAGTTTCGCACGGACGACGACATCGCCGCCCTTGGACGTCATGAGCAAGCCATCGCGAGACGGCAGACAACTGGTCACGCCGTGGCGCACCCCGTTTGCGCGGGAATGCAGGCTCTCTTTTGCATGGCCCGCCGGGTCCAGACGCAGCACGATGCCGAGCGAGCGTGACGGCGCCCATGGTTTGAGTTCTCCGAGCTGCTTGAGACTGCCGCCTTGCAACGGTTCCAGATAAGAAGTCGGAGCATGCAGTGACGGCGCGATCCAGTATTCCGGCTCGATGGTCGCGATCATGCGCTGTCGGTATTCGTCCTCGCGCAGAACGAATTCGATCAACTGCGTCCGCGGTGCAAAGAGAGTGAGCCACAGGTCCTCTCCCTCCACGTCCCGCACCAGACGCCCCGGATATCCGGGAAGCTCCGCGAGCATGACCTCGGTCCGCCCGTCCGCGCCGATCCGCAACACCTGATGGCACCAGCTTTCCGACACGATGACACTGTTCTCCTCGGCCGCCACGATCCCGTAGGGGAACGCCAGACCCCGGCACAGGCAGGTTGCTGTGCCAGCCGCGAGATCGAGTTTCCAGACGGAGCCGCTGGCCCGTTTCGTCATCAGGTCAAGCTTCCAGTCGCCCATCCGGTTGTCCTGACTTGCCAGACACAAAAGGAGTGTGTCCGGGTCGGTGAAAACGGCGGCGGACGGGGCGACGATCGGCATTCCGTTCAATTGCGTCCCCTCCCAGCCGTCATGACGACCACCGCGAATGAGCACTCGGCCCTCGTCGAGCCCCACCGCCAAAGCGCCGCTGCCGTCGCTTGCAAGGCATGTGATGTCGCTGGACGCGCTCCAGATCACATCGGTTCCGCCCTCCGGCGTCAGACGCAGCAACCGCTCACGGCTCGACAGCAAGATGCCATCAGGGGTGGAGAGGATGTTGTCCGGGGCCTCCAGAGAGGCAAGCGCCTCTGCCTCGTCGATCCGCGTGTTCGGTCGCAGCGCCCCGTCCATCGGGGGCAATGTGGTGGCCGCGCTGCCGCTGCCCCGAAACCGGTCCAGTGTCCGGGAGAAAATGTTACTCATCGGTTTTGTCTTCCTTGTCTCCCCAGTAATGTTTGATGCCCGTCCACTCGGGGTCCGCACCGGGAAGGTCGTAGACCCCGATCCGGTCGTTGAAGAGCCCCCCTAGATAGAGCCTGCCCTTGTGCTCGCGCATCGAGGTGATCGAGGGGTGCTTGACCCCGTCGCGATCCCACAGCACATCAAGGATTTCGCCCTCCAGGCTGAACTTGAACAGACAGCCCGCATTCATGTTCGGATACATCCATTCGTCCGCCGCCACGCGGTAGACCATGCGCCGCCGGAACTGCGGCATCCGCTGAGCGAGATCGAATGTCGGCGACCGCATGCCGATGACAGCACACCAGAAGGACCCGTCCGAGGCACGGTTGATATTGTCCGGGTAGCCCGGCAGATCCGGGATCACGACTTCGGTCTGCCCCTTGCGCGGGCCCGCGTACCAATAGCGACTGATCCGACAGCCCCAGGTTTCGGCAAAGAGGAAGGATTCATCGTCGCCGACCATCGTGATGCCATTCGGGAACTGGAGGTTCGACAGAACCGTCCGGGACGAGCCGTCGTGCGGGTCGTAGCAGATGATCCGACCATTGCCGCGCGATTCCAGCGCATCGAGAATCCAGTCGTGAATCTCGTAGCGGATGGTGGCTTCGGAAAAGAAAATCCGACCGTCCGGCGCGATGTCGAGATCGTCGGCGAGCCGCATACGGGAATCGTCGATCACCGAGAACAGCGAACGGTTGGTTTCGTCCGAAAGTTTGACCGGCTTGCGATCCTTGGTGACTTTGTAAAGCCCCATTCCCCCGACACAGACCACAAGCTCCTGATCCCGGTTGAACGCCATGCCAAGCGGATGCCCCCCGATATGGACATAGACCTCGTGCCGTTTGTAATCCGGGGCAAAGAACCGGATCACATCACCATGACGGCTGCCGCAATAGAGGTTGTCGTCTTCATCGAGAATGATGTCTTCCGGCCCGTCGAGCTCGCCCAGACCGATTGCCTCCGCCGACGACAACCTGTCGTTGACCTCGTAAACCGACGACGAGCCTTCCACCGTTTCGGGACAGGGCGGAAGCGCGAAATAGGTCGGGGACACATAGGCCCGGTTCAGGATCTTGAGCCGGTTCTTGACCCATTTGACGTCAATCGCCACGGCGGCCAGAAGGATCAGCCCCAAAACGAGTTCGCTTGTCCCGGTGCGCAGTCCGAGCCGGACCAGCGCGTTGGTCACCAGCACGACGATCACCGTGCCGATAATAGCCTTGGCAACAGATCCCCGGCCACCGCCAAGGCTGTTGCCGCCGAGCACCGCCGCCGTCAGGATCACAATTTCGAGCCCGACACCGACAGAGCCGCCGATGCTGCCGAGGCGCGAGGCATAGAACAGCGCCCCCGCCGCCGTCAGAACGCCGGACATCACATAGGTCTGCGCCACGATCCGCTTGACCGGCAGACCCACATTATAGGCCGAGCGGCGCGAACCGCCGACCGCACTGAGATGCCAGCCGAAGCGCATGCGCGTCATCAGGATATGGATCATCACCGCGACAATGGCGGCAAACACGAGCGAGACCGGCACCCCCATGACACTGGCCAGCCCCAGATAATCCCATGCCGGCACCGCCGTATCGGAATAGGAGGCCTGCACCCCGTAGTTCAGCGACAGAAGTTCCACGATGGCGCGCAGCAGGATGAGCGTCACCAATGTGGTCAGAAACGCGCGCAGGCGCATGTAGCCGATGAGCAGCCCGTTCAACATCCCGACGAGCCCGCCGAGCAGCAGGACCGCGGGGATGACGACGATCAGCGGCATGCCGAGCGCATTCACCAGATAGAGCGCGGCGAAATTGCACAGGGCGAAATTGGACCCGACACTCAGGTCGATGCCCCCGGCCTTGAGCACCAGCGTCATGCCGATGCAGATGAACATGTATTCCCCCAGAACACGGGCAATCGTCGACAGGCTCCCGATGGTGAAGAACCCCGGTATGATCGTGGAAAATACGGCGATGGCGAGGACCAGGAAAAGCACCGGGATCGCGTTATCGACCCAGTTCTTGGCGAGAATCTCGCCAAGCAGATGATCCGGGACATAGCGATACCGCCAGCGCTGATACGTTTCGTTTACGCTCATTCAACTTACTCCGAAAATATGCGCGGCCGCAGCACACAGGCATACGACCGCGTCCGGGGGCTCAGTCGCCCGCCTTGATCCCGTCCAGCGTCCAGCAGGATGCGGGGCCCACCGTGTCCGGTGTCAGGATCTTGTTTTCCGTATAAAGACCGAAGGGCTGCGATCCCGGTTCGGGCCGGGTCTGCAACAGGATCTGGATGGTTTCAGCCAGTTGATTGGCCTGATCGCGGGTGTCCACCTTGACATAGGACGCAAACGCGCCGCTCTCGAGGTTCGTACAGCCGAATTGCTGATTGCCGCCGCCTGTTGAAATCAGTTTGACCTGCTCCGTCAGCCCGGCTTCGCGAATGGCCGCCGCGATGCCGACATCCATATTGTCCCACAAACCGATGAAGGCGCAGAGATCGCCATGTTGTTTGAGAATGGTCGAGGCGATCGAGCGCGCCTTGGACGCGTCCCAGTCGGCGGCCTGATTGGAAACGATCTCGATATCCGGGTACTCCGACAGGGCATCCTCGACGCCTGCAACGCCCAACTGGTTCGGCGGCGCCGTGACCGGCCCCTGCACCACGGCGACCTTGCCCGAGGTTCCCTTGCCGCACATCCGGGCGGCCTCCTGCGCCGTTTTCACCCCGACATCGTACCAGTCCCCGCCAACGAAAGCATCGGAGTTGACCGGGGTCTTCAGGTTCATCTGGATCACATTGATGCCCGCATCCATCGCCCGGCGAATGAGCTTGGCATAGGCCTGCATGTCATTGTTGTGGACGATCAGCACATCGGGCTTTTCGTTGATGAGCTGTTCGATGGCCTGGGCCCCGGCATCGACATTCCAGTTGGGATCGCGGATCGTCAGCTCATACCCGAGCCGCTCTGCATCCCGCTCAACGGCCGCCATCCAGCCCTGTGTCAGGTCGAACCCCATCGTGATCGGAACGAAAGCGACCTTTTTGCCTTCCAATGCCTTGTGATAGTCAAAGATCAGGCCGTCGTTCGGGCGCTCCGCCATCGCTGGCATGGAAACCCCGAGGGTCGCGCACAGAACGGCTGTGACACCGAGCGCCTTTGTCAATCTGGACAGTTTCATGTTTCTCCTCCCATGAGACTTGTTGTGCTTTTTTTCGATTATTATTGCGTGTTGTTTTGGCCTGTGAGCGCCTCAGATATCCCCCTGTTGAGAGGTCTGTTCATCTCTGGGGTTGAGCACCGAGTCGACGATGATCGCCAGCAACAGAATGAGGCTCTTGATGATGTTCTGCGCGGAATAGCTGATGTTCATGATCGTCATGCCGTTCAGCAGCAATCCGATCAAAAGCGTGCCCGAAAGAACATTGCGCACGCTGCCCTTGCCCCCGGCCAGACCGATCCCCCCGATCACGACCACCAGAATGATGTCGTAGATCATCGTCGAGCTGGCCAGTTTGGTGTTCACGGAGGACACCGTCATCGCCATGATCAGACCGGCACAGAAGGCGATGAACGCCGAACTGCTGTACATCAGGACCTTGATGGGGCGGATCGGGATACCGCTGTTGCGCGACGCCATCGGGTTGTCGCCGATCGCATAGACGAACGCCCCGTAGCGCGTCAGGCGCAGCCCGACGAAGGCGGCACAGGCGACGACCAGGAACAGCACGACGGGCATCGGCAGCGCCGCGACGCTCCCCGTCCCAAGCGAGGCCAGCCAGCCAACATCGCCGCTGATGAAAATATTGTCGCTCGGCACCAGCGCGAAACGCCCCAGCCCGGTAATGACGGTGGCCATGGCAAGCGTGGCGAAGATGTCCGGGATTTCGACATAGGCCACGAGGATGCCGGTGACCGTCCCAATGGCCAGCGCCAGCAACAGCCCCAACAGCAACGCCAGTTCGATCTGCATGCCGCCGGAAAAAAGGACAAAGGACCATCCGGTGGAAAACACCATGACCGCGACCATCGTCAGGTCTATCCCGCGTCCGATGACGACCCCGGCCATGCCAATGGCCAGAATACCCAGCATCGAAACATTCTGTAAAAGCGACACCAGATTCGACACCTGAAAGAAGCTGTCGAGTGTCACCGAGAAAATCACGAAAAGCGCCCCGGAAATGGCAAGCACCATTTGTTCCTGGTTCAACGAGAACCTCGTTTTTTGATGTGCAGTCATGTTTTGCTGTGCAGTCATGGCGGCTTCCTCCCCAAGCCATGCCCCTGCCCTCGTCGCATCTTCATGTGCGATCGTTTCAGAGCGGGACCCAAAATAATGTCATGCCTGACAATCCCGGGCGAATGTCTGCATTCATCCCGACAGGCGTCATGTGTCGTCCGTGTCACCTGACAAAGGCGATGCCCTCCTTGCCATCCTCCCTGTCGCAAGCCTTTGGCAAGATCGTTGTGCGGCGCCAACCGGACGCGTCATTTTGTCGTCTTGTTTGTTTTGCTGCCCGTATCTTTGGGATCGGGCGATATTTTGTCTAATATCAACTTCACAAAAATACATATGAGATAGATTATGAATTAGAGTTCTCATAGTACGACATCCATGACACCCCCACCCATACGGGAGAACGGATATTCCCTTGGAAACATCAACTGCCCGCCATGCCATCACCGACACCGCCCGTGAACACGCGCCCGATGCGTGTTCGCGAATAACCTTCGCAAACTCGTTCCCCTGCCGGGACATCCCGGCCTGCCAATACCGACTGAAACCTGAAACCGGACCGAAGCCATGACACAACAGCCGAAGCATGTCCCTCTGCCACAGGAGTTTCTGCATTCCAGAAACCTGACGTTGCATAAACTCAATGTATTTTGCATCGTTGCCAAATATTCCAGCGTGACACGGACCGCCGAACATCTGAACATTGCCCAGCCGGCTGTTACGGCGCACCTGCGCAGCCTCGAAGAAAGTCTCGGAACGCAACTTGTGCGCAAGGCCGGGCGCAATATCGAACTGACCCAAGCCGGCGAACGGGTCTATTCCTGGGCAACCGAGGTCATGCAACGCAGCTCGGAGATGTTTCTTGATCTGGAGGATATCCGTCAGGGCATCCTCGGAGAAACCAAGATCGCAGCCACAATGGTCGTCGGAACATATAAACTTCCAGATATCATTGTCCGGTTTCACAAGGAGTATCCGACCAGCAAGGTCTGCATGTCGATGTCCAGCCCCCGCCTCGCCACCGAGGCCGTTCTCTCCGGCGACTGCGATTTTGGCGTCGCCCTGATTGACCCTAACCAGGACACATCGCGGCTTGAAATCGAATTGCTCTGGAAAGAACCCCTCTTCCTTGTTGCGGCCCTGAACAGCAGCTTCGTCGGAAATGTCGCGAGCCTGTCGGACCTCGCCTCCCTGCCGTTCGTCACCCCCCGCAAGGGACAGATCGCCCGCGAACTCATTGACGAGGCGCTGCGCACCGCGGGCGTTGTCCGCACAAACAGCGTCCTGGAATTCGGGCATCCCGAACCGATCCTGAGCGCCATTCGCGCAGATATCGGTGTCGGCTTTGTGTTTCAGAGCGCCGTACCCGCCAACCCGGAAAAAGACGGGCTTCGCATCGTACAGACACCGGAAATCGACATCGCCATTCCCCTGTTCCTGATACATGACAAGAAAATGGTCTTCTCCGCGCCGCAAATCGAACTGATCTCGGAAATCCGCACTACGTTTGCGAATTTCGGACGGGAAACCACAAAAACATAGACCTCTAAGATTGTGTCGTCTAAGGTTTCGAAAATCATTTTCGGACTGTGAGGACATCGTGACCATTAAAAACATCCTTCTCGCCCACACTGGAAGCGCGGGATTTCCCCATAGCCTTCGTCACGCCGTGAAAGTTGCAAAACGCCATGAAGCATGGCTGACCGGCATTTATGGCGGACCGTCGTCCTATTTCGATCAGGTGCTGGGTCTGACCGAAGACCTCCACGACAAGCTCAAGACGGTGAGAGCCGCAAAAATCGAGGGCTCGCGGGAGTTGTTTCAGCAGGAAGTGGAAGCCGCCGGGATCGAAAATCGCGCCCGTTTTCTCATGCCCGAGGTCATCGGCAAGCTTTCTCTGGCAGAGATCGCCCGGAATTTCGACTTCATCGTAACCGGCTACCCTCCGAAACTTCCCACGGATGAATACCGGGCCGTCAGCCCGGATGTGATGGCGCTGCAAAGCGGTCGCCCCGTGCTTGTGGTGCCCGATGACTATATCTCAGAAGGGCTGGCCAATCATGTGCTGGTCGCATGGGACGGCAAACGAGCCTCGGCTCGCGCGCTGAGCGACGCCATGACCGTGCTCGAAGACGCACCGAAGAAGGTCTCGATCCTGACCGTCGGCGATGTACTTCACGAGATGCCCACAGGCACCGATATCGTGACCCACCTCGAACGCCACGGCATTCAGGCGGAACATATCCTGCGTCCCAAAGCGGGACGAAAAATCGCGGAGATCATCGAAACGACAGCTTCTGAAATCGGCGCACAGTTGATAGTGATGGGCGCATACGAGCACAGCAAATTTTCGCAGGATCTGTTCGGCGGTGTCACCCACCATGTGATCCGCACCGCCAAAGTTCCAGTGTTCATGTCGCACTAAGAGAATGACCCCTACATGCATGTTTGATGCCAACGACAACGGGACAGTTAGACAAAGCGGAACGAGACGACATTTGGTTCATAGTAACTACTAAGAAGTGGCTCTATGGATGCCCGCCAGCGCGGGTCTACCCCATCTTAATAAGACGCGCGACGCCCGTGAACCACACCCGGACTCGTGCGTCTTAGCCGCGTGGACAACAAAGAGAATAATCTGTGATTGTAACATTTATTTAGCGTGACTGCATTTCGCGCACAATGTCCATTCCATAGTCGTCAACTTGAGCAACTGTGTTTGTATTGAACATGCAGGAGCTGAGACGCGCGTTTTCTTAGTCATGACGAACTTACTAATCTGGCCAACATGAGTCGAATTCACATGGCAAGGAGGAGAACACAAAGTTCGCTTCATCCATCAATTTATTGGAACGTATCACAAAATTCATGGAGGACGACCCGACCCTCTTGTTCACAGAGCGCCGTGCAGGCCTTTTATCGTGCCCCCGCGCTTCCATGCGCACATTTTCTTAACAAGCAGTATTTTTATGAGTAAAAAGAAGATCGTAAGACCCTTTCAGGAGGGCTATTTCATCTCGGGGCAAATCGAATCCCTCGTCTTTACAGATTACCGATGGGACGACGGATCCGTGAGCCGCCTCTGGCACATCGCTCCTGACAAATTTGATGCCAGCCGTGCAATCCTGCGCCCACTATCACCGCAACCTCCTGATGAGAGCGATCAATAAGAAAACCACTCCGAGTGGTCCATGTTGCCCTCATAGTCGCCATATTCAATCATAATGCTGCGCAGAGAATATTCGCCGGACCTTTGCCTTGTTGGAAGGTCGATCTCTTGACCGCTTTGGGAAACAAACGTGTCAAACCAAGGCCTATCCGCTCCATTCACTCTTTGAAGATACGTGCAGATTCGGTTTTCTCGATCACATGATTTGATTGACCACCCCCATACACGACCATCATCATCTTTCTTGTAGGAGCGGACGGTGAACCAGATCACATGGGTGCGGTTCAGCCATTCATATTCCGGCAGGTTTGTGTCGAGCTCGCCCTCTCCGCCGGGTCCACCCAGTTCGATCGGCACATCGGCAAAGGTGCAGACCCCGAACGGGGGCAGGCTTGGCCAAGGCGTGATGCGGCGGATCATGGTACTGTAAGCACGTGCACAGACGGCACTCGGGGGGAAACCTCCCGCCATGCAGAGCATGATGGCGCAGTCGATGTCATAGGCCTGCGCCTTCTTTGGGGTTCCAAACACCGCCATCGCCCCCATCGCCGCTGCCATTGCCTGTCGCTTCATGTCACTCACCAGCCTTGTTTCGCGCAATAGCTGAGCAGACTATCGCGCAATATGTATTTATATGCAATATGTCGTATTGACTCCATATGACTTTATGGCCTTAGTGTCGTGAAGTAGAAGGGCTCTCAGTGGGAGAGTCCGAACATGCCGATAGCGCGCAACCAGATCCTGATCACCATCGATGGTGTCAAAGACTTGTCTGAGAAAGGCATCGCGTTCCGCTGCCGGTATGAACTCGTGGGGTTCACGGACGATGGCAAGCCGCGCTACCAGTGCATCTACCTGCGCGAGGGCGAACCGGAAGCCATTCTGGTCTCGACCCGGATTACCCCGCACGGGCCAGAGCCACGGTACTTCAACATATGGCCGGGGCTCTTCAAACATCATCTCGAGTTCGGTGACGGGCGCGATCTGCGCTTTGGTCCTGACTATAAGCTCACCCTCGAGGAGCGCGGCTGACGTCATCGCCTTCAGCCACGACGGGACAGCCCGGACCTCTGGCTGGACCTTCCACGGCGACAAACCCGCTTGGGCAGGACTGAACAACGGCGCTGAACCCGTGGTTTCCTTACCATCTCAGGAGGCCACGCCGACTTCGGAGCGCACAGAGATCCTCGATTTGATCCGGGCCACTGCGGAACGCCACCAGAACAATCACGCCCTCAGGCAAGTCAGCCTTGCGGCCCGTGACTGGCAGGTCCTGCTCCGCGCGCTTGTAGAGGCCGAGAGCAACTACAATCCGACCGCCGCCAGCCCCAAGGGCGCCTATGGCTTGGGGCAGTTGATGCCTGACACCGCGCGCGCTCGGCGTCGATCCGCGCGATCCGTCCCAGAACCTCGACGGCGCAGCGCGCTACCTGCTCGCACAACTCGGAACGTTCAAGGACATCAACCTGGCGCTCGCGGCCTATAATGCCGGGAAGCACAGGGTGGTCGAGTATTCCGGTGTGCCACCTTTCTCCGAGACCCGCGACTACATCGCGCGCATCCATCGGATCCGGTCCCGGCTGTCGGGCACGCCCGTTTCCGCGCCGGACATCCGCGTCGCGACCCGCGTGCCCGTCCTCATCGATCTTCAGTAAAACAAGGGAACTTCGCATGCTCAGACATCGCCTCAGCCGCCTCTTGCCTGCCGCCACAACCCTGGCGGCTTTCGCAATCCTAGCGATAATATCCAACTAGCGAAATGCATGAGATCGGCGCATTCCGAACTATTGTCCCGAAAAATCGAGTGGCAATCGACAGTTCGCTTTCACCACGTACACTGAGCTGTTCACAGCAGGCGCGTTTGCGCGCCGCTTTCTGTCCACCCTTAGACGTCATAGAGACGTGCGGGAGGCGAATACTTGTAAAGAAAGGAAATATTCAGTGCCATAAAGGCAGAGTTCAGTGAACTCTACAAGTTTGTAGCGTGTCATAGAATTCTGCCTTTTCGGGATTCTATGGCACTGAAAACAAAGAGAGAAAAGTTGTTCGCGTCAAGAAAACTTCCTCTTGTGTCAGTAAATGTTTCCTATTGTAACTTGGTCTTTCAAGAGCCGAGGAACTGAATGCAAGAAACGAAATGGGGCAGCCAATGGCTGCCCTTTTTTGCCGCGTAAACAGATTGGTTTCACAGCGATTTTTACGATCAAAATCCCAGATCAAGCCGTTTCCACGCCGATACCAAGCCGCTTAGGAAGCTAGAAGTACCCCATTCGTCGGGAGCGCAAGCTGTTCAATTCTCGGGATGATCGTAAAAATCACAAAGGTACTTTGTGCTCACGAAACCGTACAGTTCTATAGGCATTTGACTGAATTCGCGCCATTCTCGTCCATCAGAATCTGCAGCAACTAGAAAATAATCTATAGCTGACCATTTATTGTCTTCGGAAAATTCCCCGGTCATATGAACAAGCATGAAATTATTCAGCTTTATAATTTCGGGGGAAGATGTACTCGGCCCAGATCTCAAAGAGAGATAGCTTTCTGAGTCACTCAACCCGCATACAAGAGCATAGCCTTCTTGATCCGGGGAGGGTTGCATCATGATTGGTCCGTTTGCGGTATAATTGATCCCTTCAAGATAGTACGGGTCAGCGCAAATCCTCGCGGGAATGACAAATATGAGCAGCAGTATTCTTCCAAGCAAATTCATCGTGTTGACTCTCCGTCGCCATTTGCAGCCCGCCCCGTGTACACATTCAATTCGCAGCACGCGTGGGGATAATCATCGGGAACCCAGAAACCCTTGAATTTGGATTTGTGATAATAAGATACCTTCACTGTATTACTTTGATTTCCCCCAAGCATGGCCAGCGTATTCGGATCGCCTTCCTTGTGTCCGACAATAAAACCGACGTGAGATTTTTGCACGCCCAAACAACCATATATAGGCCTACCGGTATTTACCCCATGCGGCCAGGAATCGTGCCACATACGGGCTCTAAATGGATCATCGGCTAACTTGTTTTTCGCGTAGCCTGCTTGCTTCAGAACCCATGTTACAAAGGATGAGCACCAAGCATCAATGCTACGACTATCATCAAGTCTGGGAGTTTCACCATTTTGGGCCCTTGCCCAAGTAAATCCGGATGCTTCATGGTATTCCATCACTCTAGGATTGGTTTCCGGACCCGCTATTTCTGATACCCCCAATTCATTCCAAGCAATCGGCATCCATCTGGGGGGAGGGCAGCAAGCCGCTTCTACTTGCTCCGCATTCTGCTCCGAGCCTTGTTGCTCTGCGGTTAGGTTAGCCTCCTTCGTTGCGCTACCTTCCTGTACATCCCCCACATTGCCGGAGATATCACTTGGTGTCGTAGTCGAAACATCAGAAAGCGAGGAGACCGTAGGAGACAACCAGTTTTGAACCGTCTGAACGGCATTGTGCCAAAAATCTTTACTCAAGCTACCTGCTCCATAAGATTTTTAAAATACGTCATTACGGCATCTCCCAATGCATGTCGTCTTCTCGTTTCATCCGACATCTTCAGCACGGTTTGTGCCCACGGATAAATTGGATCTTGTGCAAAATTAGCTCCAAAATAGAGCGCAAGGCATATGTAGGCCACAATATCTGAACCATTTAACCCAAGCCTCTGTCCGATACGTCCTGAACAGTCTATGAATGCTCTCGCGTCCTTGGATGAGAGGCCTTGCATGCCGTTGGGCCAAATCGCTCTCAAACGTTCCTCAACGGCTTCATGTGTAATTTCGGAGATTGGCCTCGAATAAAGACGCTCAAAGCCCAATAGAGTGCGCATAGGATGTTCCAAGTCCTTTCGTCGCCCTTCATCTGACTGGTCGATGAGTTCAAATAACCTATCAAATTGTTTGTATTCGGTATTGGTCCAGAGAACCTTATTTAGAGCTGGCTGATATTGCGGATCATCTTCAAAATAGCTTCCCCAAAAAGCGACAATGATCAGGTATTTAAAGTGATCGCGCTCAGAGGAAATTCCGCGCTTTTTGGCGTTCTGATAGGCGAGACGTATGACTCCCCTAAGCTGCTCATCGGATAGTGTGTCTGCCAATCGCGAAAATTGTTTCCGAAAGAACGTCATCGCGCGCATTTCGTAGCGATCTTTCCGATAGTTGGAAATTGCGGTCAGCTCTGTATCTGAAAGCAGTATTTGCCCGGTGACGTGTTTCCCTTCGCGCATTTGTAAAGCCGGGATGAGTTCCCATGCTTGTTTCCCATCCGATTGATCGCCAATGACTCTCCATACTTGTTGACCATCTCTGATGTCGAACCACTGAGTGTTTTTTAAGAACTTGCCCTGAATGCTTTCGAAATAGCTGCGAGCAACTTGGGGATCCCAAAAGCGGAAAAAGACCCATGTTCTATCTGCTTCGACTTGTACTTTTGTAAACTTCCTGAAATGCCCACAGACCTCGGCCATGAGTGCCGTTGTGCGGATGAAAATGCCGGTGTTGTGCCCCCAATGCTTCGCAAAAAAGCTCTTGTGAAAGGCTGGTACGAGGCCGCCGTCGTCCCAAGCACCATCAGGCAGGGTCATGTCGATGAGATACGGCGCGCTTTCTTTAAGCTCCTCGGCGGCGCTGCCTTTGAACAGGCACTGGACCGGCACATCGACATTGTCGAGATCGAAGGCGCCGATGACGTTCTTGCGCAGCGTGGCATCGACGATGAGATAGGTTCGCATCTTTGGTCCATCTTGCGGCTGACAGAACAGAAGCTCTTTCAGTTCTGGCGCGATCCAAGCCCGATCCCAAAACGGAATGTCGGTTTGATCCGACAAAGGCGCGATCTCATGCTCGGTGATCGTGAGATAGCTTTCCGCAGTGTGCCCATTGGCGTGTTTCGCGATGACGGACATCGCCCCCATCTCGGCAGGGTGACCTGAGTGAACCGCCTGCGCCAGTTCCATGATGTGCGCCGGAACGTCGGACAGGGTCACGACCGGCTGGACGTTTTGAAGCCGGATGAGAGAGAGGTTTTGATACAAAACACTGGCTTCAACCCCGGCACGAAAGGTCGCATACCCGTCCGCCCAGACGGCGCAATGACAGTGGGCTTCTTCGCCGCCAGAGGTAGTAAAATGGCATTCGCCAATCCATGCTTCAAATTTGGTCATGTTTAAATATCCAAGAATATGTATTAGGGTAACATAAAGAACATCTCAGAACACGGGGAAAGACTACTGTCAGCAATCCTTCACCCCGTGTTGCATTTTTTGCGAACGCCCAGATCATTCGCTTAGAGACCGCAAAAGCCCCAGCTCGATCAGCACCGCCTCAGCTTCTTTGCGTCGGTAGATCGCGCCGAGCCCATGTTTGATCGGGATTTTCTCAACGCCAGCGTCGAGCAGATGGAACCGCACGGAATTCGCGTTTTGCCCGCATGCCTCCGCAAGTATGCCGAGGGTCACATATTGCTGCAAAAACGCATCTATCGAAACCTGAGAGATGATCTCGGTCTCCATGAGTGTCGCCGGATTTTTGCCTCTGTAGGTCGTCAGAAATCCCTGATCGAGCAGATAGCGCAGCGTCGGACTTGAGACCCGCAATTTTTGATACATCTCTCGATAGGTCAGCCCGGAGAATGAGATCGTCTGCACCGCATTTTTAAGTGTGTCGAGGTGAACAATCGCCCCCGCCAATCCTGTCTTGCCGCGTAGCAACCCTGCGCATGGCACCTTCCGTGTCGCCAAAAGATGCAGGATTTCGGAACTTCGCGCACGGACGATCTGGCCTGCTTGCAAGGCCAAAACATGATCTTCCGGGACGCTGTCAATGATATCGGCGCCCTGCGTGACCGTTGCCAAAAATCGGTCTAAAAATATGGGATCATACTGGTGGTTTCTGAGTTGGCGGTAGCCCCGGCGAGGGATCAGCCCGTCGTAAACCAGTTTGCGAAACAGCTCTTCGCTGAGACCGAGGCGCTGCGCAGCCTCTTGAAGATTGATATTCTCTTCGATGCTGCGACTGATTTCGTCTATGAGTGCGCGATCAAGAGGTCTGTCCAGAATGACGCTGTCAGGCCATCTGGGGTCTTCTCGCGCCAATCCGCGTGCCAGTAACTCATCACGCATGCGCTTCGTCCCGAGTTTAAAATTGCCCTTGATCCCATGGAACGAAAATTTGGCCTGCTCTTCAATGACCGTTCCCAGAATAGTCATGCCGGGGCGAACAACGTAATTGTCCGTGATTACATCGCGCATAATATCCATGATCGGAGAAAAGCCTGCATCGCCGTCTTGGTCTGTGAGCCATTCGTAAAAGGGACCATAGATTTTTGAGTAATTCTGACGTGCTCCATTCTCAGGAGGCACCATACCGAGCAGCACATCTTTAAGCGTGGCTTTTCCTCACCGTGCATGACATTGTCCAAGAGGCCCGGTCGCGCGGCATCCTCTGCCAAGGGCGCGGCTCGGCGGCCAATTCCATCCTCTGTTACCTTCTCGGGATCACCGATGTCTCGCCTGACATGATCGGCATGGTGTTCGAACGCTTCATCTCCCGCCATCGCGGCGAGCCGCCCGACATTGACGTGGATTTCGAACACGAGCGCCGCGAGGAGGTGATCCAGTGGATCTATGAGAAATACGGTCGCCACCGCGCCGGGCTTTGTGCGACCGTGATCCATTTCCGCACCCGCGCCGCGATCCGCGAGGTGGGCAAGGTCATGGGCCTGTCCCAAGACCTCACCGCGCGGCTGTCGGGCGACATCTGGGGGCTGACCAATTCCGGCGCGGATATGGAGCGGGCGAAAGAACTTGGCCTCAACCCCAAGGACCGGCGGTTGGCGCAAACGATTGAGCTCATCGGCGAGATCATCGGTTTCCCGCGCCATCTTTCGCAACATGTCGGCGGCTTCATCATCACACGCGGGCGCCTAGACGAGCTATGTCCCATCGAGAACGCCGCGATGGAAAACCGCACAGTGATCGAATGGGACAAGGACGACATCGACGCCTTGGGCATTCTTAAGGTCGATATTCTGAGCCTCGGGATGCTGACCTGTCTGCGCAAAAGCTTTGATCTCTTGGACGCGCATGAGAAGACGCGCCTCACCCTCGACAGAGTGCCGCAAGAGGACCGCGCGACCTATGAGATGCTGCAACGCGCCGATGCGGTGGGGGTGTTTCAGGTCGAAAGCCGGGCGCAGATGAATTTTCTGCCACGCATGAAACCCGCCACGTTTTACGATCTGGTGATCGAGGTCGCCATCGTGCGTCCCGGCCCCATTCAGGGCGGTATGGTCAAACCCTATATCCGGCGACGTCAGGGGCTTGAGGCGCCCGAACCCTTTGGCCCTGCGCTCGAAGAGGTCACGCGCAAGACGCTCGGCGTGCCACTTTTCCAAGAACAGGCGATGCAGATCGCCGTCGTCGGCGCAGGCTATTCGGCGGAAGAGGCCGACAAGCTCCGGCGCTCGCTGGCCTCTTTCCGGCGCATGGGCACCATCGGCGAGCACCGCGACCGGTTCGTGCGCGGCATGATGGAGAACGGCTATTCCGAAGAGGTCGCCATGGCCTGCTTCGGCCAGATCGAGGGCTTCGCCGATTACGGTTTCCCCGAAAGCCACGCGGCCGCCTTCGCCATGCTGACCTATGTGTCGTCCTGGCTCAAATGCCACCACCCGGCGGTGTTTGCCTGTGCTCTTCTGAATTCCCAACCGATGGGCTTTTACGCCCCGGCGCAGATCGTGCGGGACGTGCGCGACCACGGCATCGAGGTGCGCCCCGTTTGCGTCAACCATTCGGGCTGGGACAACCTGTTGGAACGCCGCGCGGACGGGGCGTTGGCGCTGCGCCTCGGGTTTCGACAAATCAAAGGCTTTCGCGAGGAAGACGCCGGTTGGATCACGGCGGCGCGCGGCAATGGCTATCAGGACCCGGAAAGCGTCTGGCTCCGGGCGGGCGTTGCGCCCTCCGTGCTCGAACGGCTGGCAGAAGCCGACGCCTTCATTGGTATGGGGCTAACGCGCCGCGATGCGCTATGGCAGGTCCGCGCGATCCGGGCCCCGAAGCCGCTGCCGTTGTTCTCCGACCCGCTCGATGGTGAGGGTATTCGCGAACCGGAGGTGCGCCTGCCCAACATGCATTTGGGCGAGGAAGTGGTGGAGGATTACGTCGCGCTGCGGCTGACGCTGCGCGCCCATCCGATGGAGCTTTTGCGACCGACGATCCCAAATCTAACGCCACACGACCGCCTGCCAACGGCGCCCCTCACCCGCACCACCGTCTGCGGCCTCGTCATCACCCGGCAACGCCCCGGCACGGCCTCGGGCGTGATCTTCCTGACGCTCGAAGACGAAACCGGCGTCTCAAATGTGGTGGTCTGGCCGAAGGTCTACGAGCGCTTCCGCCGCATCGTCATGGGGGGACGGCTGTTGCGCGTCACTGGGCGGCTGGAGCGCGAAGGCATCGTCGTCCACCTCATCGCCGATCACATCGAAGACCTGTCGCACAAGCTCTCGGAACTCGGCCACCCGCTCGACGACGCCATCGGCGTCACCCAGCCCCAAGCCGACGATGCGCCGCGACCGCCGCGCTACCCGCCCCGTGCCCGTCATCCGCGGGAGCAGGCCAAGCGGTTGTTTCCAAGCCGCGATTTCCATTGAAAAATGAATAGAGGAAGCGGCCCAAAGCTGACGCTGACCACAACCGTTTGTTGCTGCGCCCGCAGCCCACGTTGCGGACATTTAGCAGGATGCAGCATTTTAGTCGCCCCTAAAAGAATATTGTGTTTTCTTTGATGTTAGGATTTAGATTCAGGTTTTCCCCTCACTTGACGTAGTGAACGCTGTTTTTCCAACCACGGCAGCGCTCGTTCTCGATTTAATTCAACCCAATCACCCAATTTCTCGATCTCATCCATCGCTGCGAATAAAGACGCACGGTCAATTTTCATCGTTATGCCAAAGAAATTACTGACTTCTAAGCCTTCCCCGTTCATGGCTTCTATTTCCTCGGTTCGACCGAAAATTGGTCGTGGGTGTTTCTGTATAGTCACAGCATCAATCTTGATTCGAAACCCAGTGATGTCGTTTCCGTGTTGACCTTGATTTCGAGCAAGCACGACTTGCTCTAAGATCTCAAAATTGACACCACTCTCCACCCAATCTGTATTGAGAATTTCACCCAATGCGGCCTTAAAAGCACCGACATACCCGCCCTTTAACATCTTCTTTTCCTTCTCATCAAACTCGAAACAAAACTCAATTTTCTTGAGGGAGTTAAGGTAAAGCTTCAATGCATCACTAAGAAGCGATACACAGGAGATCCCAATTAGATCGACAGAAGTGTTGGCTTCTTCCCATTCAATTTGAAAAGCTGGCTCTCCATCCTCGCTATAAGGCGGATTGTCAAAAGGCGCTTCTCCGCTCTCGATCTTCCGTATTGTGTTTAAGAAATTCGATGCGCTGCAATCGTAGTGGTTTCGGATGAAATCCAAACGTTGTTTCAGGAACCAGCATATGTCCATTGTGTCAATTCTCCTTCGATTAAATTCTATATCTTAAAAGCGGTACCAGCTTCTCTAAAACCGCTTGCAAAATCATACTCATAGGGAAAGTCCGGCCCAATGCGGACATTGGCGTACCCAAACGGTGCTGCGGCGCAGCTTTCGCAGAAGGACAAGGAAGGTTCTTGCTCTTCTATGAATTGGGCTCCACTGGAGCCACATCTGAATGGCTTTGCGGCGGCATCCAAAGTGTCGGCGGGATGGGCAAGCGGTAGTGCCTGCACGCCGTTAAAAACAGTGGCACCAGTCCTCTCTTCATCGCTGTCATTTCAAAAATTGCCCCACACTCCTTGATTGCTAGGTTCAATGAGTCTGCTATCTCCGCATGCCCACTTGCTGGCGAAAGATCAGTCACACAAATCCCATGGTAGGTATCACCACGCCAGACTTTCTGGTCTGTTTCCTCATCGGGGAACCATGCCTGATGTGTGCAGTCGGGTATTTTTTGCGAAAGTCGACTGGAGAATTTTTCAATCAAATCTTGTTCGGCACCATACTGAAGCCACACGAACAGGTAGGGATATAGGACACTGCCAACACAGGCCTCGTCACGGTATTCCTGTTCACTACTCGCAGGGTGAGCAAGCAGATCGTTGTAGTCGCGAAAACACGTTGGGTAGCTGGCATTGGTTAGAAGCGCGAACGATGTGTTCTCAGCCATGGCATGAAACCATGGCATAAATCGCCTGACTGACGATGTCTGTTGAGCAAGATACATAACCAAGGCTGCCTCGATCATGTGATCGTCCTTAATCGGAGATTCCAGAGTCGGGTTGTTGTTGAGCAGGGCCACCAACATATCGAGCATCATCTTTGTCTGCTCGTTCAGGCTGTGAGCGAACTCGGGGTTCGCCTCCGATAGAGCCTTCCCGAACAAATCCGTCCAGATTGCACGGGTAGCCGCCCGCCCAAGCAGGTCGAACATCGCAAGATTGGCATCGACAGCTTCTCGCGACTTCACCGAAACGGTGAGCGCATGAAGCGTCTCGGCATGAGGATACAGTACCTTCTCAAAATACAACTCGGACATCATCAAATAAAGCCGAATGTACTGATCCAAGATCGACATCAGAGCAGTTTGATGCTTAGTTGGTTTCGTCCTGACTGGTTGTTCTCGCATTGCATCCCAGCAAAACAGCAAGCCCAGTTCAGATATCCGATAGACGACATCGAGGCTCTTAGCTTCAATCGCCCAGGCGCATATGACGTGCAGGCCAATATACGCTTGTCTTAGCCTCAATAGCCGCTCTTTGTCTTTCATCTCCTCTTGGAGGGGGAGAACGATGGCGACAAAGCTCCTAGTGTACTCGTAGCAAGCTTCTGGTTCGTTCACCATTGCGAGAGCTTTCTGAAAATGCCTGCGCGCCGTTTCGTCCAACAACTCCCGAGCCAACAAGGATTTTTCCATAAATCCAGCTAGGCGCTCCCCGTTCCATAGCTCAAAGCACACCTCGCTAGTCGCGTTTTTCTGCGTGAAACCAGCCCAGTTGCCCTCAACAGTTTCCTTTAACTCACCCCCCATGCACAAACATATTTTGATCGGTAAATCTTGATGCTCTTTTGCAATTTTCGAACCGATGTAGACATCCAGTATTTCCTGCAGCTCTGGACGCACTGATTGTGGCCCTGCATCCCAATCGTTGCGCCCTACGTCTCCTGCCTTTACGCAGAGCAAATAGAGGTACTTCTGATCATCGTCTGGCAACTGACCTACGGCAGATATATCAACTCCATCTTGGCGAGTTCCGATCATTGGAGTTTTCAGCACCTGCAACCCCATCGCAGACAGCAAGTTGGGCAACAAGACTTTGTCAAGGTCTCCACGTTCCTTGAGAGACGCCAGATATTCTTTGAGTATCAGTTTCATTTTTCTTTTCTCTGCTCGACCCTGCAAACCAAGAGCAAACGATTAAATCCAACCGGGTCCACAACGGACAAACGAGGGAATTCGAAGCTATAGGATTGTTCGCTCAGGGGGGTGATACTTGGAAACTTCTTGCCATCAGCACCCGTGATCATACTGAAGCTCTTGCGACCGTAGAGCATCGTCGCAGTATGAAACATATCGCCAAAGATAGACATTTTCCGAGCTTGCTTTTGGATATCAGTGTTCCTCTGGTGATCTTTTATCGCAGCTGCCCGCCTCGCTTCGTTTGAGGGTTCAAGTTCACTGATTTCTTCCGCATTTCTCAATCCCTCTATGTACGCCTTGTGTCGCGCTATCAGGTCTTGAGATGCCTTAGCCACAGTCGGAGAAGCACTAGACGCTTGCTGCTCAAGATACGGCCTTAGCTCACTAGAGTAGCTAAGCAGAAGTGGCTCCCAAAGCAGTCCTTCTACCTCGGGCACTGCGTTGGGATGTCCATGTTCTACTAGGCTGAGAAGAATTGACGCCGCCGTGATCTCATGCAGCCAAAGGAACCCGATACATTTTCGGGCTAGAAAGACTTGATCAGCCGCTTCGTGGGGTAGGTCTTGCGGCAGGAGAGGTAGCGCGACTCCCTTATCTCCGCCGCTGACCATCTCGGCTAAGAAGCTGCACAAGGAAAAGTCACCAGAATTAAGCCATCGTGCGAAGAGATATGACGCGTTTGCAGGCTCCTTCCAAACCCATTCGCAAAAACTATGAAACTGCTTACTCTTTGCTGGCTCCTCGAAGCGCGGAACCAAGGCCTCTATGAACGCGACCACTTCCTTGAACGACCAGCGGTCATCTTTCCAGGTTAGCGCGTGATCTATCCACTGGCTTGCTGTTTCAAAGCTCGAGGATATGCTTTGTGATCTACTTAATACTGCACTGATAGTTTGCCCTGTGGATGCATTCTTGTGATAGAAAAGCATCGCGCACAGGCGCACCAAGTCTTCGTCGGTCGGCTGGGCGAGAATGGACTTTATCACTTCATCTTGCCGATATTTTTCTTTGCCCGCCTCTTTGTCCCAAATGCGAAAAACGGCTTCGATAGCAGCATTTCGCGCATCATCAGAAGACGGGCTTTGAATTTCCGACAGGCAAGCATCTATGCCAGTTTGGTCATCCTTTGATGTCATGTTTTTGAGCCTTCCTAAGGCACGAAATCCAATAGATCGGATTTCTGCTCTATAGTCCCCTACAAAGTCTACCAAGCACCCAAAGTCATTGAGGCCTTGCAAAGCAAACACACAGGAGCGTTGGCAATCTGCTTGGCCGTCTTTTGCGCCTAGTATGATTTCTCTGGCCTTTGAGGGATGTTTTTCGCACCAACGGACGAATGACACAAATGGTGTGTTAGAAGCCCCATCATTGCCTGCTCTTTCGACCAAACATTCAGCAAATCGCTGAACAGCGGGATAGTCATCTTTCACATGCTCAATTGCATCAGACAACGCGCCGAAAATGATCCAAAATTCATTGTGCTCAAGCCGTCGTATGGCCTCAAGGTTGTCGTTCGAGAGCAGAGCGATCTCACCCGAGTTGTGCAGTTCAGCTAAAAAACCGCCTAATTCACGCTTTCTGTCTTTGTATTCGAGGTCGAGAATTACGGGGATAAGGCGTCTGGCGGCGTCGCCCTCGACAATCAGTTGAGCTAAGTTGCTTTCGTCCGTCACTCCCCCAGCCTCGTTCATCATTTCATTCTTTTGCACAACCATACCGCACAGGCCAATCGTTGGAAACTGCCGCCTCTCAAGGAGGTATAGGTACTTTGCACAACAACTGTCTCGACTCTGCAACCGCAGCGAAGGTCTGCTCTCCGCCGATGCTGTTGAAAAAGTCTTTGTTGCGGCGCAGCAAGTCGTTTGATTCACTCAATTATGAGGGAATTGGAGGATTCTGCCATGATGGGCACTCAGGACGCACCGGCGTAGTTGTTTTATGATTTCGATCTGGAGCGGCACGTGCCTGAGGAGCACATGCTCCGCGAGATTGAGATCGACGCATTCCCGAACTCTTGTCCCGAAAAATCGAGTGGCAATCGACAGTTTGCTTTCACCACGTACACTGCCAGATGCTCACAGCAGGCGCGTTTGCGCGCCGCCGTCCGTCCACCATCAGACCCCACAAAGACGTGCGGGAGGCAAAATCTTGTAAAGAAAGGAAAGATTCAGCGCCAAAAAGGCAGAGTTCAGTGAACTCTACAAAGTTTGAATTGGTCGGAGCGAGAGGATTCGAACCTCCGGCCCCTGCCTCCCGAAGACAGTGCTCTACCAGGCTGAGCTACGCTCCGACCGTGACGGGCGGAATATAGGGGGGCGCGGCGATTTGCAAGAGCGAATTTCGTCTTTGCCACGAAAGACCGATAACATGCCCTGACCCATCTCCGTTTCCATGAAAAACAGGTTTTCCCACACACCCGGCACGGCTCAGCGGAGCTTCTCGCGCCGGACAAAAGGCGAAATTCGAAAGGACATCGCTGTCGAGGCCCGCGAGCGGGTCCTGAGCACCGGAGTATTCTCAGAATGACCGCCACGCGATTCGCGGAACACAATGTAGAGGCCCGACAGGATGATAATCCCGGCGCCAAGCACGGTGGCGCGGTCGACGCTCTCGCCAAAGATGAAATAACCATAAATCGTCGCCCAGATGATCTGGGAATATTGCATCGGCGCGACGATGGCCGCCTCGGAGGCACGATAGGCCAGGATGAGGACCACGCCACCTGTGAAGCCCAAGAGCGACACGGTTGCCACCCCGCCCAGATCCAGCAGCGGCAGGGGATGGTAGAAAAACGACATGGCCGTCCCCATGACGATGAAATTGGCGATCAGCGGGTAGAGCATCAGCACTTCGGTGCGCTCCTCCCGCCCGACCTTACGGACGACGACGGAGGCGAAAGCCCCGAAGAGCGCGCAGGAGAGTGCTGCGGCATGGCCAAGGGTCAGTTCGGTGCCTCCGGGGCGCAGAACGACCATCACTCCGATGAGGCCCAACACAACCGCCGCCCAGCGGTGAAAGCCGACCTTTTCGCCCAGCATCGGGATCGACAGGATGGTGATCACCAGAGGGGTGGCGAAGATCAGGGCGTAGACCTGCGCCAGCGGCAGGACGGAAAAGGCGTAGAAGGCCGCGACCGTGTTGATCATCGCGGCGAGCGTGCGGAACAGGGTCCACCACGGGTGAACCGGGCGCAGATGGCCGGGGTTGCGGTCGCGGATCAGCATGAACATGACCAGCGGGAAGGAAAACAGCGTGGAGAAGAAGATGATCTGGAACGGGGTGTAATGCCCGCCCAAGAATTTGATCACCACGTCATGGGTTGAGAAAATCGCGAAGGCGGCGAGCGCGTAGAAGGCTCCGGTGATGTTCATGCGGTCTGTCCTGTTGCTGGCCTGTTTGCTTGCGCTATCACAGTAGCACTCCGGAGAATGCTTTCAACGGGATCGGTCGGTTTGCCCTTGTTCCCGAGGAGACCCGACCCCATCTCATGATTCATGTATCGCACCCGGAAATCCGCAACCTGCTGTTATTGTGGCTCGAAAACCGTGCTGACGCTCGATGCGGCACGGCATGAGCTGAAATGTACCAATTGCGGCGCCCCCTTGTCGCGGATGAAGGCGTTGCGGGTGGACCATGTGGGTGAGACGGTTTCGCCCAAAGGCAAGACGGCGAAGAAGGCCCGCGCGCTAGCCTTGGAGAAGCCCCGTCAGAAAAAGAAGAAGCGCAAGGGCGTGGCGCATCGGTTGTTCGATGCCGCCGAGGATCTTTTCGATCTTTTCGATTGACACATTCGACCGATGCAAAAGGGCGCCCCAAGGGACGCCCTTTCGTCAATGTCAAAGCAGATCAGAGCGAGGCGTCGAGCGCTGCAAGGATCGCGTCGCCCATGCCGGAGGTGGACACCGGGGTGACACCTTCGCCCGCCAGCAGATCGCCGGTGCGGACACCGTCGGCCAGAACTTTCTCGATGGCTTTTTCCAGACGCGTAGCCTCTTCGCCTTCATTGAAGGAGTAGCGCAGCGCCATGGCGAAGGAGAGAATACAGGCGATCGGGTTCGCTTTGCCTTGACCCGCAATGTCCGGGGCCGAACCATGGACCGGCTCGTACATGGCTTTCGGACGACCGTTTTCCATCGGCGCGCCGAGGGAGGCAGACGGCAGCATGCCGAGCGACCCGGTGAGCATGGCGGCACAGTCGGACAGGATGTCACCGAAGAGGTTGTCGGTCACGATCACGTCGAACTGTTTCGGCGCGCGCACGAGCTGCATCGCACCGTTATCAGCGTACATGTGGCCCACCTCGACCTCTGGGTAATCCGCAGCCACCTCGTTGACGACATCGCGCCAAAGGATGCCGGATTCCATCACGTTGGCCTTTTCCATCGAGGTGAGCTTCTTGTTGCGCTTCATCGCCAGCTCGAAAGCGGCGATGGCAACACGACGGATCTCGGACTCGGTGTAACGCTGGGTGTTGATACCCACGCGCTCATTGCCTTCGGTGATGATGCCGCGCGGCTCGCCGAAATAGATGCCGGAGGTCAGTTCGCGCACGATCATAATGTCGAGGCCGGCAACCACGTCTTTTTTCAGCGAAGAGAAATCGGCCAGAGCGTCAAAACACTGTGCCGGGCGCAGGTTGGCGAAAAGGTCCATTTCCTTGCGCAGGCGCAGAAGGCCACGTTCCGGTTTCACGGAGAAATCGAGCACGTCGTATTTCGGACCGCCGACGGCGCCGAGCAGGACGGCGTCCACTTCCTGGGCTTTCGCCATGGTTTCATCCGCGAGCGGCACTCCGTGCACGTCATAGGCGGCACCGCCGACGAGATCCGTGGTGACATCGAATTTCAGGCCGCGCTTGTCGCCGTACCAGTCGATGATCCGAACCACTTCGGCCATCACTTCGGGGCCAATACCGTCACCGGGGAGAATGAGAAGAGAAGGCGTGCTCATGTCGCGTCGAGTCCTTGTTTTCCTAAGGTTGGCTCGGGGTAACGGCTGCTTGCCCTGTCGTCAAGGAATGGCAGCGATATCAACCCAGACAAGCCCGTGCCGAAAGTCGTTTTTTTTCAAATTCACCTCCGGCCATGCGATGCCCGAGGCGACAATCGCCAGATCGGCTGAGGGCAGGACATAATCCACCCGCAGGTTTCCAGGCAGGGGATCGGTCCAGTCGGCGGTGTCCATCGCGGGATCGCCGCGCTGGCCGGGATTGGCGACCGGGGCGTTGGACGTTGCGCGAGAACGGGGGTCCTGTAGCCGGGGGTCAGCGAGCAGGTGCTGCATCTCTGCCCGGTCGCCATCGCCATCCATCGGGTCGAGGTTGCTGTCGCCCAAAACAACGAACGGGCCGTCGGGCGGTGAGGCCTCCAGCGCCCCGTCGAGATAAAGCGACCAGAACCGGGTCTCGTCGCTGTTGCGCCGCCCGTTGCGGTCTTCCGGCCCGTCGAACACCGGCGATGTCGCGGTATAGGCGAGGAGATGCAGCGGCTGGTCGTGCCAGAGCACGGGAATGTCCCAATGCGCATGGGACGACAGGCGCAGGACACCGAGATCCTCCGCGTCGAAATACCCCTGCGGCAGGTTGGCCCCGGGCAGATCGCGCCACAGAAGGTCGGAGAAATCGTGGATGCCGCCCGCGACAATCGGCAGGCGGGACAGGAGCGCCATGCCGCCCTGACCGGTGAACTCGCCGTAGGATTGCGCATCCTCGGGCTCACCCAGCCGCCCGTCCTTGTCGAGATCGCGCCCGGTGGGGCGGCCGGAATTGCCGGGACGGGTGAAGAGATAAGGATAGTCCAGCGCCTCCGCGAAAGCGGTCATCGTGTGGCCGTCGAGATCGGTGTCGAAGCCGGTCAGCAAGAGAATGTCGGGGGAGAGCACCCGGATATGCGCCTGTGCGGCCAGAACCTGCGGATCGTCGCCATCGAGGATGTCGCGCAGCAAAAGCCCCGGCCCCTTGCGCATGAGTTCCACAGTCCATGTGGCGACACGCAGCGTCTCCGCCGACATAGCAAAAGGCGCAAGCAGGAAGAGAGAAAGCAGCGCGCCCCGGATCACGCGTGGGCGTGATCGAGATCGGCGCGGGCGTAGGTCTGGCGACGCTTTTCTTCGATCATCGAGGCCACGCGCCCCATGGCGATGCCCCGCATGAAGAGAGAAGACGGCAGGAATGCCCATGCTGCGACGGCCCAGATCATGGATTGGTCATTGGTGACGCTCAGACCCCCGAAGAGATCGCCTGCCGATCTTAGCACCGCAGGGATCACGAAGGGCAAGGAAAAACCGATGATCGTGTTGACCCGCGCATCGCGTTTCAGCCGTTCGACCACATCGCCCCCGGCGGTCGGATCGAAGGTCGGCAGGTTGATCCAGACATTGAAGGAGCCGGATTTCGACGGCCAGTGGCCGATCCGCAGCACGATGAGAAAGATCGACAGCGCCATGAGCGAGATGAGATAGCTCATCCCCGCCGCTTCGCGCATCAATTCGATCTCACCCAGCGAGCTGGTGTCGGGCAGAGCGGTCAGCATCAGGCGCACCGGAGAATAGGGGAAATCGAGCACATAGCCGATCAGCGCGCCGATGGCGGTGACGAAATCCGTGACCACGGTCGGGGCGGCTTCGCCACGCACGATGAGACTCAAGAGGATCACGGTGACGAAAAGCGATCCGAAGCGGACACGGTTGAACGGCGGCGCGTTGCGGAATTCCACGAGACCGGGATAGGCGGAGACATATTCGAAGAAGGTCAGAGCCGCGCCGAAAAAGGCGACGAGCGCCACGACCTGTGCGGAATCGGCGGAGACGTTCGGCAACAGTGCAGAGGGCGCCGTGATCAGAATGACCACCAACGCAGCACGCAACAGCGCTCCCAAGACGCGATGAACCACTGCCCATTTCCCTTCAAACTGGCTGAAAGCGATGCGATGCCGCTCTCTTGTTCCATTTTGATCCCGCCAATCATGACGGATTGCCTCAATCTTGCCCAACTTTTGCCTTCTTTCATATCCGCCAGCAAGGAATGGTTAAGGTTAACTGCTGAAATCGGGCAGATTCGTGGACAAAGCGGTGCGTTTTTGCATCATTGTCGATGCCTCTTGTGGGGTGTCGCGCGAACAGCACAAAATGTGGGATGGCAAAAGGTGACATGCCGGGAACTCGGTGGCGCAGCCCCTAGCCCCTGGAGAATCTTTCGGAGCGATCAAGAGGGACATACCGTCCGTCCCGCCCTTCGCGCAGATCCTTGCCGGTTTTGACCGTCAAAATCCGCCGAAGTACCGAAACCCGCCGAAAAATACGCGACATTTCGCCCCCTTCCGGCAGTCAGGCGCGCAAAATCTTTGCAATGTTTCCAGCGCCTTGCGAGCTCGCCTCTCGGGCGTATCTCTCGGATCGACGGTGCAGAACCGTTCCGATTTGCCCGCAAGACGCGGGTGCCATCACAAGAAAGGACACATGAACATGAAATCTGTTGCACGGACCCTTGGCGCTCTGACCCTCCTTCTTGCCGCCCCGGCTTTTGCGCAATCCACGCTGGTGGACAGCGACGGGAACGGCACGTTTTCCATGGCGGAAATGCGTGCAGTCTATCCCGATCTGAGCGAAGAGGCCTTTGCGGCGATTGATGCCGATGCCAGCGGCGAAGTGTCGATCGAGGAACTGGCCGCAGCGCAAACCAACGGCCTGCTGCCGACGATGGAATGACGCATGCGACGACGGCGGCCTCTCCGGCCGCCGTTTCAGGACCGGTGGTTGCGCAGGAACAGGCCGAAACCGATCAGACCGGCACCGTCGACCAATAGCTCAATGCCCAACAGCAAGCCCAGAAGCGACAGGGAAATCGCCGCAAAATTGCCGATGATGTAACCGGCCAGAAGCACGGTCACCGTCCCGGACAGCAGCAGCGTCCAGAACAAGGGGCTTTCTCGCATCCGCCAGGCCATCAGCAGACGAATCCCACCGGATGCCAAAAGGAAACCGGTGACGACCATGGTGAGCGACACCGTGCCCTCGACCGGGTTGGCGATGAAACTCACTCCGATCATCAGGCTCAAAAGCCCCCAGAGCAGGGAAAAGACCCGGTTGTCATGGGCCGCGCCGGAGAAGCCCGCCCAAAGCTGGGCAGCACCGGCGATGGCGAAGAGCGTACCGAGCATGATGGTGATCGCAAGCGAGGCGACCACCGTATTGCCCAGCGCGAGAAAGCCGAAAAGAAACGTCAGGACACCGATCCCGACCCAGATTTTCCAATTCGTCATAGCTGATCTCCTTTCGGCTGATCGCTTATGTCTCACAGGTAAACATGTGATTGTCACCATAGAAGACATGCACAGGGATTTTTTCCCATTGTGAATGAAACGTGATCTGCCAATAGTCCGGAGAAAGACGTTTTCGGAGTGTTATCATGCCAATATTGCTGGCCGTTCTCGGGGTTGCCGTTACAGCGTTTTTCTACATGAACCGGGCGCGCAATGCCGCCAATGCCGCCTCCGATCTGATCGGGATGGCGGACGATCTCCGGCTCGCCGTGCGCCGTTTCGGCTTTACCCGCAAGTCGGGAACGCATCCCGTGGAGCAGATCGAAGATGCCCGGATCGCGGTGGCCGCTCTGGTCAAGGCGGTGATCGACGAAGCGGGCTATCCGACTTCGGAACTGATCCTGCAATATGTGATCCGGCTGCAAAAGGATCTGGATTTCAGCCTGACGGATGCGGAAGAGATCAAGACGCTCGCCGACTGGCTGATCGCATCCTGCAACGGGTCGAGCACTGCAATCACGCGGCTTGCGCGCAAGCTCTACAAGCTCGCGGGCTCCGACGGCTACGGCCCGGTCGAAGGCATCCTCCATTCCATCTATGCAGGCGTCGGACAAAAGCCGAATGCCAAGCAGTTGGACAGCCTTGCCGAAATTCGCCGCTTGATGCGTGCGAAGTGAACCCAATGCAAAACGGCGACCCAATGGCCGCCGTTTTCCGTTCTTGATCCGTGAGCCTCAGACCCAGGGACGTTCCTGCGCCATCTTCGCCTCGTAGGCGTCGATATCCTTAACATGGGCCATGGTCAGGCCGATGTCGTCGAGACCTTCGAGCAGGCAGTGTTTCTTGAACGCGTCAACTTCGAAGGGGAAGCTTTCGCCATCAGACGTGGTGACGGTCTGGGCCTCAAGATCGACGACCATCCGGGCGTTCGAGCCTTTTTCGGCGTCCTTCATCAACACATCCACAACCTCTTGCGGCATCACGATCGGCAGGATGCCGTTCTTGAAGCAGTTGTTGTAGAAAATGTCGGCGAACGACGTGGAGATCACGCATTTGATGCCGAAATCCGCAATCGCCCACGGCGCGTGTTCCCGCGAGGAGCCACAGCCAAAGTTGTCGCCCGCCACGAGGATCTGCGTGTCGCGATACTGCGGTTTGTTCAGGACGAAATCGGGGATTTCATTGCCCTGACGGTCATAGCGCATCTCGTCGAACAGGTTCACACCAAGGCCGGAGCGCTTGATGGTTTTCAGGAACACTTTCGGGATGATCATATCCGTGTCGATGTTCACCAGCGGCATGGGCGCCGCGATGCCGGTCAGTTTTTCGAACTTTTCCATCTTTGCGGCTCCTTAAGCGGTCTCGGTTTCGGTCATCAGTTCGCGCACATCGGTCAGATGACCGGTGACGGCGGCAGCGGCGGCCATGGCAGGCGACACGAGGTGCGTGCGGCCCTTATAACCCTGACGTCCCTCGAAGTTGCGGTTCGACGTGGACGCACAGCGCTCGCCCTCGGACAGCTGATCGGGGTTCATCGCGAGGCACATGGAGCACCCGGCCAGACGCCACTCAAAGCCCGCGTCGATGAAGATCTGCGCGATGCCTTCTTCTTCGGCCTGAGCCCGGACAAGACCGGAGCCGGGAACGACCATGGCCCGCATCCCGTCCTTGATCTTCTTGCCTTTGAGGATCGCGGCGGCTGCGCGCAGGTCCTCGATCCGGCCATTGGTGCACGACCCGATAAACACGGTGTCGATCTGGATGTCGGTCAGTTTCTGACCCACTTCGAGCCCCATATACTCGATGGCCCGTTTCGCCGCGTCCACCTTGCCGCCTTTGAACGACTCGGGCGCGGGCACAACAGCGGAAATCGGCAGCACGTCCTCGGGCGAGGTGCCCCAGGTCACAACCGGCTCGATCTCTTCGCCTTTCAGCGTCACGACCTTGTCGAAATGTGCGCCTTCGTCGGTGTAGAGCGTTTTCCACCAGTTCAAAGCGGCCTCGAACTGCGCGCCTTTCGGGGCGTGCGGGCGACCTTTGACATATTCGAACGTGGTCTCGTCCGGGGCGATGAGACCGGCGCGGGCGCCGCCTTCGATCGCCATGTTACAGACGGTCATCCGACCTTCCATCGAGAGATCGCGGATCGCTTCACCGCAATATTCGATCACGTAGCCGGTACCGCCGGCGGTGCCGGTTTCGCCGATCACAGCAAGCGTGATGTCCTTGGCGGTCACGCCGGGACGCAGCTTGCCGGTGATCTCCACCTTCATGTTCTTGGACTTCTTCTGGATCAGCGTTTGCGTTGCCAGAACGTGCTCGACCTCGGAGGTGCCGATGCCGTGGGCCAGCGCGCCAAACGCGCCGTGAGTCGCGGTGTGAGAGTCACCACAGACAACAGTCATGCCGGGCAGGGTCCAGCCCTGTTCCGGGCCGACGATGTGCACGATGCCCTGACGCACGTCAGAAACCGGGTAATAGTTCACGCCGAATTCTTTCGCGTTCTTGTCGAGGGCTTCAACCTGAATGCGGCTCTCTTCGTTGGCGATCACGCCGGACACGCGGTCCAGCGTGGTCGGCACGTTGTGATCCGGCACGGCGATGGTTTTTTCCGGCGCGCGCACTTTGCGGCCCGCCATGCGCAGACCTTCGAAGGCTTGCGGGCTTGTTACTTCGTGGACGAGGTGGCGGTCGATGTAGAGCAGGCAGGTGCCATCCTCTTGCTCATGGGCCACATGGGCGTCCCAGATTTTATCATAGAGTGTCTTCGGGGCGGTCATTTCGCTCTCCCGTGGATGTGCTGTGAAATTGGAAGTTTTGGATCATGCGCGCGGACACGCCAAAAGGCCCGGCTTCAAAGTCGGGCTAGGACGGATTGCATTGCGCCGTGGAAACGCCACGGCAACCATGCACGGTCTGCGATCTCAAACATACGTTCCATGGCGCTCACATATAACCTGCGCGCGAGTCTCGCAAGAGAGATGCGCTTGCCCGATTGCGCTTCGCCGTGCCAAGCTTGTGTAAAAGGGAGGCCGGATTGGATCCGACACAAATCACCGATCTTCTGGGCGACACGGGCGGACAGGTTCTCTCGTTTCTCGAGGGGCTGCTCAGGCGCTGGAACCTCTATCAGATCGGGATTTCCCTGATTGCCTTCGCCATCGCGCTTGCAGTTGGACGCAATCTGCGGGGCCGGATGCGGAACTGGATGCGGGGACTCGAAGGGCGTCCGAAATGGCAGCTCCGCTGGTTGTTGGCGATCGAGAAGCGACTGATCCTGATTGTCTGGGCTCTGCTGCTCTGGGGCACCTATCTTGTCATGCATGAGATGACATGGCCGTCTCGCTCCTATCTGATCGCGATTCTCGCCCGGATCGTCACCGCCTGGGTGGCGGTCGAACTGGTCGTTCAACTGGTCAAAAACCGCGCGCTCAGGCGGCTTCTGCGCTGGGGACTTTGGGCATATGTCACGCTGTATTTCTTCGGCGCCGTGGAGGAGACCGCCGCCTTCCTCGACACCATGGCCATCACCTTTGGCAGCTTCCGCCTCTCGGCGCTGGCGGTGCTCAAGGCGCTGGTGGTCACCGGACTTCTCTTCACTTTCGCACGGCTGATCTCAAGCCAGACATCGACCCAAATCCGGCGCAATGAGGATATTTCACCCTCGATGCGGGAACTGATCATCAAGGGGGTGCAACTTTTCCTCTACGGCGCCGCGTTCTTCATCGGGCTGAAGGCCGTGGGGTTCGATCTCACCGGTCTGGCCGTGCTTTCGGGCGCGATCGGTGTCGGGCTTGGTTTCGGCCTTCAGAAGGTTGTGTCGAACCTCGTCTCGGGGGTAATCATCCTTCTGGACAAGTCGATCAAACCGGGCGACGTGATCTCTCTTGGCGACACCTTCGGCTGGATCAATGCTTTGGGCGCACGCTATGCCTCGATCACCACACGGGACGGCAAGGAATATCTGATCCCGAACGAAGACCTGATCACGGGGCAGGTGGTGAACTGGTCCCATACCAACGATTTCGTGCGGCTCGATCTCTATTTCGGCACGTCTTATGGCGACGATCCGCATCAGGTGCGCAAGATTGCCGTCGAGGCCGCCCAGAGCGTGGACCGGGTGCTCACGCATAAACCGCCCGTGTGCCATATCGTCGGATTTGGCGACAGCTCGGTGGATTACATCCTGCGGTTCTGGATCACCGACCCGACCGGCGGGCTGACCAATGTGCGTGGCAATGTCTATCTGGCGCTCTGGGATGCGTTCAAGGCGAACGGCATTTCCATTCCCTTCCCGCAACGTGAAGTGCGGGTGCTGGAGGGTTCGACCCTCGCCACACGACAGGCTCAGCAGGCCCTCGATTGATCTTTACCGCACGAAACATTGAGATTTGCCCATACAGATGTTACATTTGATCCATGCCCGGCGCCGGGGCGGAACGGCGTTCAACCTTTGGAGGACTATGTCCTGTCTCACGTACAGAGCGCGGCTGAGCATGCCGCATCCCCGGAGACGCCCATGACGGGTGCGATGCCGGACCGGATCGGAGGCCAGAAATTGCTGGACTTCGTCACTCACTCCCTCGATCAGGATAAAGCCGAAGACCTCGTGTCCATCGACCTGCGCGGCAAGTCGGAGGTTGCGGATTACATGGTGATCTGTTCGGGTCGTTCGACCCGTCAGGTGAGCGCCATGGCCGAGAAACTGTCCGATGCACTGAAACAGCAATGCGGGATTTTCTCCCGTGTCGAGGGCAAGGAACAGGGCGACTGGGTTTTGATCGACGCGGGCGACGTGATCGTCCACATCTTCCGCCCGGAAGTGCGCGATTTCTATCAGCTCGAGAAAATGTGGATGTCGCCGGAAGAGGCGAAAGCCGCTCTGGCGGGAAAGACCACCGCAAGCTGAGACACTCATGAAGCTGCATATCTGTGCGGTCGGGCGCTTGCGCAAAGGGCCCGAAGCCGCTCTGATCGACGACTATACCACCCGGTTCGACCGCACCGGGCGCGCCCTTGGCCTCGGCCCTCTGACGATTGCAGAGGTCGAGGACAAGAAGGGCGGCGGTATGGTGGCGGAGGCGGCGCTATTGGAGCGCGCTTTGCCGAAAGGCAGCGTCATCGTCACCATGGACGAACGCGGTCAGGTGATCACGTCGCCTGAATTTGCCGAGAAACTCGCGGGCTGGCGCGATGCCGGGCGCTCCGACGTGGCTTTTGTCATCGGCGGCGCGGACGGAATCGACCCAAGCCTGCGGGCACAGGCGGATTTTTCCATTTCTCTGGGCAAAATGGTCTGGCCCCATATGCTGGCCCGCGCCATGTTGACCGAACAGCTTTACCGCGCCGCCTCTATTCTGGCCGGATCGCCCTATCATCGGGTCTGATCGGAGTATTTTTGCTGCAATGAAGCGCAAAGCGGTTCAAACGCGCGCAGCGGCGCGCTAGATAGGGTCAAAGAGTTCGCTCTGAGATTGAAAGGAGCCCGTCATGGCCGCGCCGAAACCTGTTGTTCTTTGCATTCTCGATGGTTGGGGCATCGGCCCGACGCCGGAAGCCAACGCGCCGGCTCTGGCCAACACGCCGAATTTCGACCGGCTGATGGCGGACTGTCCGCATAACACGCTGATCACCTTTGGCCCGGATGTGGGCTTGCCGACCGGACAGATGGGGAACTCCGAAGTGGGACACACCAACATCGGCGCGGGGCGCGTGGTGGCGATGGATCTGGGCCAGATCGACCTGGCCATCGAGGACGGGTCTTTTTTCAAGAACGAAGCCATCGTGAAATTCGCGGGCGATGTGAAAGCCGCAGGCGGCACGGCGCATCTCATGGGGGTGATTTCCGACGGTGGTGTGCACGGCCATATCGAACATACGCTGGCCGCCGCCAAAGCGGTCACCAATCTGGGGGTGCCGGTGATCATTCATGCGATCACCGACGGGCGCGATGTGGCGCCACAATCCGCCGATAAATTCATCGCCGATTTCGTGGCGCGCCTGCCGGAGGGCGCCAAGGTCGGTACAGTGATCGGGCGCTATTACGCGATGGACCGCGACAACCGCTGGGAACGGGTATCGCAGGCCTATGATGCGATGATTCATGGCCAGGGCATCGAAACCGCGCCGGATGCTGTGACGGCTGTCACGGCCTCTTATGAGCGCGGCGATGTGGACGAGTTCATCAAGGCGACGGTGATCGACGGGTATGAGGGTGTGAAAGACGGCGACGGCTTTTTCTGCAACAACTTCCGCGCGGACCGCGCGCGGGAGATCCTGCGCGCCATTGGCGAGCCGGGGTTTACCGAATTCGACATCGGGGATCGCCCGACGTTTTCGGCGCTCTTGGGCATGGTCGAGTATTCCACCGGTCATAACGCCTATATGAAAACCGCCTATCCGCCGCGCGACATTCGCAACACGCTGGGCGAATGGGTCGCGAAACATGGGCTGAAACAATTCCGTCTGGCCGAGACCGAGAAATACCCGCATGTGACCTTCTTCCTCAATGGTGGCAAGGAAGTGCCGGAAGAGGGTGAAGATCGCTTCATGCCGAAATCACCGAAAGTCGCGACCTATGATCTTCAACCCGAAATGAGCGAGCCCGAGGTGGCGGAGAAATTCGTCTGGGCCATCGACGAGGGCTATGACCTGATCGTCACCAATTTCGCCAACCCGGACATGGTAGGTCACACCGGAATTCTGGAGGCCGCGATGGCCGCCTGCGAGGCGGTGGATGATGGTCTGGGCAAGGTGATCGCGGAGCTGGAGAAGGTCGGCGGCGCGATGTTGGTGATCGCGGATCACGGCAATTGCGAGACCATGGTCGATCCGGTGACTGGCGGGCCGCACACGGCGCATACGACGAACCCGGTGCCGGTGATCCTGTTCGGCGGGCCGAAAGGGGTCAAACTGCGCGATGGCGGGCGGCTTGCCGATGTGGCGCCGACGATCCTTGAGCTGATGCAATTGCCGCAGCCCGAGGAAATGACCGGCGTGAGCCTCATCGTCAAATGATGCGTCTCCGCGCGGCGGCGTTTTATCTGATCCTGGGCGGGGCTATTGCCAGCGGCCCTGTGCTGGCGCAGGAGAGCCCGGCGGATCTGGCAGAAGCCGCCCTGGCCCAGTTCAACGACGCTCATGGGGCGCTTCAGGCCGCGCAATCCTCGACCGACCGCGTCAAGGCACTCACCGGCGTGGTGCGCGCCTATGAGGATGGGCTCGAGGCGATGCGTGCCGGGCTTCGGCAGGTGGCGTTGCGCGAATCCGAATTGTCGCGGGAATTTGCCGATGAAAGCGGCCAGTTCGCGCAATTGCTCGGTGTGCTGATCGCGATGAAACCCGACGCTTCGCCGGAAGCGCTGGTGCATCCCGGCGGACCTTTGGGGCAGGCGCGTGCGGGGATGCTGGTCTCTGCCGTCACGCCGTCGATGCAGGCGGAGGTCGAGGATATTCGCGTGCGCCTTGAGGAAATGCAGATCCTGCGCGAATTGCAGAGTGAGGCGCTCGACACCCTGTCGCGTGGCTTGCAGGACGTGCAACAGGCGCGCACCGACCTGTCGCAGGCGATGTCCGACCGCACCGATCTGCCCCGCCGGTTCACCGCCGATCCCGAACGGATGCAGACCCTCTTGGACAGTTCAGAGACGCTCGAGGCCTTTGCCTCGGGTCTTGCGATCATGGATGTGGTCGACGGGGTGCCGCCAATCACCGATCCGAACAGCACCCGCGGCAACTGGCCGATGCCGGTGCCGGGCAAGATGTTGCGCGGCTATAACGAGGCGGACGCGGCGGGGGTCAAACGTCCCGGCTGGCTCTGGGCCACGCGGCCCTTGTCATTGGTGACCACACCCTGGCCCGCCACCGTGCGCTACAAGGGGCCGTTTCTCGACTACGGAAACGTGATCATCTTTGAGCCCGCAAATGACGTATTGCTGATTTTGGCGGGGCTCGATGAGGTCTATGGAGATGTTGGCGCGGTATTGCCCGCCGATACGGCCGTGGGCCTGATGGGCGGGGCGTCTCCCGATCTCGACGCCTTTGTCCGGAATGCCACACAAGGCACTGGCGCGGGTCTGTCGGAGACGCTTTATATAGAGGTCAGAGAGGGCGGGCAGCCCGTGAACCCGGAACGGTGGTTCGCAGGCGGTCCGCTTTGAGACGATCAAGGGTCACGCGGGCTGCGGACCGGAGAGAGGAATGAGATGAAGAAATACATGATGGCCGGGGTTGCCGGCATCCTTGCAGGCACGCTGATCTCGACGCAATTCGCCGGACCGCTTCTCGCTCAAGAGGCAGAGAAGACGACGAATGTCTATGAGCAGCTCGATCTCTTCGGGGACGTGTTCGAACGCATCCGCGCGCAATATGTCGAGGAGGTTGATGCCGAAGACCTGATCGAGGCAGCGATCAACGGCATGCTGTCCTCGCTCGACCCACATTCCTCCTATCTCTCGCCAAAAGACGCCGCCGACATGCGGGTGCAGACGTCGGGCTCCTTTGGGGGCTTGGGCATCGAAGTCACGCAGGAAGAGGGCTTCGTCAAGGTCGTTGCACCGATGGACGGCACACCCGCCGATATCGCCGGTGTCGAAGCCGGGGATTACATCACCGCGGTCGACGGCAAGAGTATCATGGGCATGACGCTTGACGATGCAGTCGAGCTGATGCGCGGGCCGGTCGGCTCCGAGATCATCGTGACCCTCGTGCGCGCGGGCGTCGACGATCCGTTCGACGTCTCGATCATCCGCGACACGATCAAACTGACCGCCGTGCGGTCGCGCGTCGAAGGCAAATCCATCGTGCTGCGGGTAACAACCTTCAACGACCAGACCTATCCGAACCTCGAACAGGGGCTCAAGGACGGGATCGAGGAACTGGGCGGCATCGAGAATGTCGACGGCATCGTCGTGGACCTGCGCAACAACCCCGGTGGTTTGCTCGATCAGGCGATCAAGGTGTCGGATGCGTTCCTCGACGAAGGCGAAATCGTCTCCACCCGTGGCCGCAACCCCGAAGACAGCACCCGCGTCAACGCCACCCCCGGCGATCTGGCACAGGGCAAACCGGTGGTCGTGCTGATCAACGGCGGGTCGGCTTCGGCTTCCGAGATCGTGTCCGGTGCGCTTCAGGATCACCATCGTGCCGTGGTCGTGGGCACGAAATCCTTCGGCAAAGGCTCGGTGCAGACCGTCATGCCACTGCGTTCCGACGGGGCGATGCGCCTGACCACCGCGCGGTATTACACGCCGTCGGGCCGCTCCATTCAGGCGCTCGGCATTTCTCCGGATATCGTCGTCGACCAGCCGCCGCGTCAGCCCGAAGCAACGGAGGGTGAAGATACACCGAAGTTCCGCTCCGAGGCCGATCTGCGCGGCGCGCTGAACAATGACAGCCTGACCGAGGACGAACGGGCCAAGATCGAGGAAGAACGCGCCGCCGCCGAAGAGGCCGCGAAACTGCGCGACGAGGACTTCCAACTGGCTTATGCGATCGACCTGCTCAAAGGCCTGTCGAAAATCGGCGACTGACACCAACCATGAGGGGCGCTTTGGCGCCTCTCTTTTCCAAAGGCTTCCCATGAGCAAAGACTTCTCCACCCTGCCCTATCGCCCCTGTGTCGGCATCATGCTGCTCGATGCGGAAGGGCGTATCTTCGTCGGTGAGCGCATCGACACGCCCGGCGCCTGGCAGATGCCGCAGGGTGGGATTGACGACGGTGAAGAACCGCAAGAGGCCGCACTTCGCGAGCTTTGGGAAGAGATCGGTGTGACCGCCGATCTGGTCGAGGTGCTGGGTCATACCTCGGAGTGGCTGACCTATGATTTGCCGGATCACCTTCTGGGCAAGGTCTGGAAGGGCAAGTATCGCGGTCAGAAACAGCTCTGGTTCCTGCTGCGCTTCAAAGGCACGGACAAGGACATCGTGATTGAGACGGATCATCCCGAATTCAGCCACTGGAAATGGACGGATTCCGCCAGATTGGTGTCTGATATTGTGCCGTTCAAGCGCGACATTTACGAGGCGCTTGTGGCCGAGTTCAACGGCCACCTTGTTTGATTGCGCCTCTCGGCGGGTGGCCTGATCGCGCGTCTCAGCGCAACAGTTTCAGGAATTCCTGCGACGGATAGCCATCCGGCGTTACCCCGACAGAGGTCTGATAGGCCCGGATCGCGTTGATCGTGTTCGGGCCGATGATGCCGTCCACCTTGTCGTTGAGAAAGCCTTTGCGCTTCAGAATGCGCTGCATCTGCTGTTTTTCCTTGAAGGATAGAGGCGCATAGCCACGCGGCCAGGTGGCCTGAATCTCCGCCCCGCCCTTAAGCCGATCGGACAGGTGACCGACGCCGATCACATAGGCATCCGCCTTGTTGTAGCGCTCCAGCACGGCAAAGTTGTCGAAGATCATGAAGGCCGCGCCCTGTGCCCCAGCGGGCAGGAGGATCGAGGCCCGACCATAATTCGGCACAGGTCGGCCATCGACCCCAACCACGCCCAAAGCGGCCCAGTCGCCGGGCGCACGCATGTTGTCGCGGCGCGCGGACGTATAGTCGAACCCGCGCGGAAGGCGCACCTCGACCCCCCAGGGCTGGCCTTTGTTCCAACCGTGCCGCGCAAGATAGGCGGCGGTCGAAGCCAGTGCATCTGTCGGGTCGTTCGACCAGATGTCCCGCTTGCCGTCGCCGTCGCCATCGACCGCGAAGGCCTCGAACGAGGTCGGGATGAACTGGGTGTGGCCCATGGCCCCGGCCCAACTGCCTTTCATGTTGCGGGCATGGGTGTCGCCCTTCTGGAGGATTTTCAGCGCAGCAATGAGCTGTTGCTCAAAGAATTTACCGCGCCGCCCGTCATAGGCCAGCGTCGCCATCGCCTCGATCACATTGATGTCGCCACGGGTCGCACCATAGGCGCTCTCGACGCCCCAGATCGCCGCGACCACGTATTTATCGACCCCGAACCGGCGTTCAATGGCATCGAGCGTCTTCGCATGCTGACGCATCGCCTTCTGGCCGTTGGACACACGGGTGGGCGAAGCCGCGCTGTCGAGATAGTCCCAGATCTGTTTGGTGAATTCGGATTGGTAGCGATCCTTGGCGATCACATCCGAATTGTACCGTACGCCTCGAAACGCCTCATTGAGGGTTGTTTCGGAGATCCCCTCGCGCCGCGCGCGCGTTTTGAAATTCTCGATCCAGGTCTCGAATCCCGCCTGAGAGGCCACGTTTTGCACCAATCCTGCTCCCGGAAGTTGCGGCACATCCTGTGCCATACGCGCAGAGCTCTGCGCGAAAGAGGGGCTGAGGCCAAGGCCGAAAACAACACTCACGGCGCCAATCACAAGGCTACGCATACCAAACTGCTCCATTTGCTTTTGCCTCAGCCTAAACCGAATCCCCGTATGGCTTGAACCGGACAAATGCTCTGACGGCAAATTTCCGCTGTCCGCATTCAACGTCTGTCCTTAGCGCCTGCGACGCTCGACCTTTTTGCGCAGCTTGTCCTTTTTCGCCTTACCTTTGTTATACTTGCGTGACACGACACGGCCCTTCGCCCGGCGCGGTCCGCGTGGCAGGCTGGCGCCGTCGATCGACAGGAGTTCCAGTTCAAGCCCGCCAGTCACAGGCACCGCCTCGGCGATGCGCACCACGACTTTTTGGCCGATGGAAATCACCATGCCGGTATCGGCCCCCATCAAGGTCTGTTCCTTCGGGTCGTAATGGAAGAACTCCGCCCCCATGCTGCGCACCGGCACCAACCCATCTGCCCCCGTTTCATCGAGCTTCACGAAAGCGCCGAATTTCTGGATACCCGAAATATGCCCGGTCATCTCATTGCCCACGCGTTCGCTCAGGTAGGCGGCGAGATAGCGATCATTGGTGTCCCGCTCCGCCGTCATCGAACGACGCTCGGTTTCCGAGATGTGTTTTGCGGTGGTTTCGAGCCTTTCCACGTCTTCCTCGGACAACCCGTCCTTGCCCCAGCCATGAGCCGAGATCAGCCCACGGTGGACGATCAGATCGGCATAGCGACGGATTGGCGAGGTGAAATGCGCGTAGGAGCGCAGAGCGAGACCAAAGTGACCGTAGTTTTCCGGGTGGTAATAGGCCTGCGTCATCGACCGCAGGGTCGAGATGTTGATCAGCTCGTCGTGATCCGTGCCCTCGGCCTGGGCCAGCAACTTGTTGAGATGTGAGGTGTGAATCACCTGTCCTTTGGCCAGAGTGAAGCCGGACGCCTGCGCCACCTCGCGCAGGGCATCCAGTTTCTCGTCGGAAGGTTCCTCGTGCACCCGATACAAGAGAGGCCGATTGCGATGGAACAACTCCTCTGCCGCAGCGACGTTGGCGAGCACCATGAATTCTTCGATCAGCTTATGTGCGTCATAGCGTTCGGCAAGGGCCACGGATTTCACCCGACCGTCATCGCCGAGGACGATTTTACGCTCGGGAAGATCCAAATCAAGCGGCTGACGAGCCTTGCGCGCCCGTGTGAGCGCCTCGTAGGCGCCATAGAGCGGCTCGATCACGCTTTCCATCAGCGGGCCACATTTGTCACTGACCTGACCGTCACGCGCGGCCTGCACTTCGGCATAGTTCAGCGAAGCAACAGAGCGCATCAGCCCGCGCATGAAACGATGCGACAGCTTCTTGCCATCGGCGTCGATCACCATGCGCACGGCAAGACAGGCGCGCGGCACGCCTTCGTGCAAGGAACAGAGATCACCCGAGAGCCGATCCGGCAGCATCGGCACCACACGGTCCGGGAAATAGGTCGAGTTGCCACGTTTCCACGCCTCGCGATCCAGCGCCGAACCGGGCGTCACGTAATAGGCCACATCGGCAATCGCGACCCAAAGGACAAAACCGCCTTCATTTTTGGGATCAGGGTCGAACTCGGCCCAAACCGCATCGTCGTGGTCGCGTGCATCCGCCGGGTCGATGGTCACGAGCGGCAGTTCGCGCAGGTCTTCGCGGCCCTTGAGACCCGCAGGCTTGGCCTTGTCAGCCTCGGTGATGACCTCGTCGGGGAAATCGTCGGGAATGCCGTGTTGATGGATGGCAATGAGCGACACCGCTTTCGGAGCACTCGGATCACCCAGACGAGTCACAATCCGGGCATTCGGCAGGCCCATGCGGTTCTTCGGCCCGGCCTGTTCCGCCTCGACCAACTCGCCGTCCTGTGCGCCATAGTCGTTTCCCGGGCGCACGAGGTAGTCTTTCTCATTGCCCTTGTCGATCGGAACGACTCGACCGCCCTCGGCGCCCTTGCGATAGATGCCAAGGATCTTGCGGGGATTGGAACCGATTTTGCGGATCAGACGGGCGACATATTGGTGGTCGTCGGCTTTGACTTCCTGCAACTTGGCCAGGATTCGTTCGCCTTCCCCCACCGCCGGATCGCTCTCTCGCAGCGAGAGCAATACGCGCGGCTCTGGTCCCTCCCCCGCCCATTCGAGCGGCTTGGCGAACAGATCGCCATCCATGTCCGGTGCCAGAACCGCCAGAACGGAGACCGGCGGGAGCTTGTCGGGATCGCGATAGGTCTTGCGCTGTTTGCGCAGATGACCCTCGTCCTCAAGCTCCTTGAGCACACGTTTGAGATCAATGCGCGCCGCGCCCTTGATGCCAAAGGCTTTCGCAATGTCGCGCTTCGCGGTCTGGGTCGGGTGGTCCGAAATCCATTGCAGGATTTCGTCCTTCGTCGGGATGCTGCTCATGGCTCGACGCTACCACGCGCCGCATCGCCTCACCACTGGCAAAGCGTAGTGTCGCGAGGAATTCATCTGCGATGTTTGAGACGCGCAAGATCCACGCCCGTATCCACATCCGAAAGCGTCGCACTCCGTCCCCATGTGAGCGACGGCGCAGAGGCCAACGTATCCTCCAGCGCGTGTTCCGTGGACCAGCGCACATTGCGAAGAAAGCCCCACGGCTGGCGCTTCGGGTGACGTAATCCGATCAGCCAGTAACCACCGTCCGTGGCTGGGCCGATCATTGCAGAATATGAGCCTAATCCCGCAAAAGAGGCTGCAATATCGTGCTTTTCAATCTGCGGAATATCCGATCCGATCAGGCAACAGGGCCCATCTCCGACAGAGGCAAGGCAACGTGACATGCGCGCGCCGAGATTGCCATTTCCCTGAGCAATGCGGGGCAGGTGCCCGGGCCAGATCGGGCTAAGAAGCCCAACGCGGTCCGGGCTGACGGCCAGGACGATACGCCAGCGCGGGTCTTGCAGGGTTCGAAGCGTTCGCGCCACCTGATGACGATACCACCACGTCGCCTGAACCAGACCCAAATCCTGCCCAAGGCGGGTCTTCACACGCCCCAGACGCGGTTCCTTGACCATGACGATCAAGAGCGGTGTCACAGCACGCGCACCATGTCGGTGTGCGGAATGCCGCCGTCCATGTAGACCTCGCCGATGGTCCGAAATCCAAAGCGTTCGTAAAAACCGATCGCGTGGTTTTGCGCGCCGAGCTTGGCCTTTTTCAGATGTGGGCGGTTGCGGATTTCCGCGAGACAGGCTTCGATCAAGCGCGCCCCGAGACCGGTGCCGCGCAGCGTTTCCACGACACAAACCCGGCCGATCTTGCCGATTTCACCCTCTTCGAACACCCGCGCGGTGCCGACCGCAACCCCGGCCTCATCGCGTGCGAGAAAATGCGTGGCAATGTCGTCGAGATCGTCGATTTCCTCCTCGAGAGGGACTTTCTGTTCCTCGACGAAAACCTCAATCCGCAGTGCGATACAGGTCTTCACATCCTCGGTGGGGGCAATGGTCACAGTCATGCAAAATAGTTTCTGATCAGGCAGGAATAGACCCGTTTCAGGTCTTCGATATGCTGGATTTCAACATGTTCGTCGACCTTGTGCATGGTCTTGCCGACAAGGCCGAATTCGACCACCGGGCAGTGGTTTTTGATAAACCGCGCATCCGAGGTGCCGCCAGTGGTGGAGAGGATCGGTTTCTGCCCGGTGACCTGCTCAACAGCGCCTGCCACCAGATCAACGAAGCGGCCCGGCGGTGTCAGAAAGCTTTCCCCGGAAATCTGCAAGGTCACGTCGATCTCGATCCCGGTCTCCTCCGCCATGCGCGCCGCCTTCGCACGCATCCAGTCGCTGAGCGACGCACCGCTATGGGCATCGTTGAACCGGATGTTCACCGTGGCACTGGCCTGCGCAGGCACAACATTGGTGGCCGGGTTTCCAACGTCAAATGTGGTCACTTCGAGATTGCTCGGATCGAAATGTTTCGTGCCCTGATCCAGCGTATGGGCGGAAAGCTCCGCCATCAGCCGCGCCAGCACGGGCACCGGGTTGTGGGTTTGGTTCGGGTAGGCGACATGGCCCTGCACACCACGCGCGGTGAAATAGCCCGTGATCGAGCCGCGTCGGCCGATTTTCATCATCTCGCCCATGGTGTTGGGACAGGTCGGTTCGCCCACAATGCAATCGCTCATCGCCTCCCCCGCTTCGGTCATGTAGTCGAGAAGCGCGGTGGTGCCATCCGTGGCGTCGCCTTCTTCATCTCCCGTGATGGTAACGATGATTGCCGTGTCTTCGGGCCGGTTTTGGGCCGCATAATCGCAAGCCGCAGCAACAAAGGCGGCCACGCCCGTCTTCATATCCGTCGCGCCCCGCCCCCACAGGATACCGTCAGAGATCTCGCCGCCGAAAGGATCATGCGTCCATGCATCGGCGTCACCGACCGGCACCACATCCGTGTGGCCATTGAACCCCAGGGTCTTTGTCGCCCCCTTGTCGCCCCAGCGGGCAAACAGGTTTGGCGTACCGTTACGATCGACCCTAACACAGTCAAAACCCGCGCTTTCGAGCGTGGTTTGCAGCAGGATGAGCGCGCCACCTTCCGTGGGGGTCACACTCGGACAACGGATCAGGGCGGCAGACAGGTCAACGGGATCGAGCGGCATCAGGGTCTCCTTTTGCACCAGAATTATCGTCCTGCCGTGAGATGGGCAATGTCACTTGTGGCCCGGCGGTCACAAGCCTGGCGCGCTGCCATGCCAAACCCAGGGAAAAGATTAACAAATCTTCATAAACATGGTTTACATTCTGCAAAACAAGATGAGGCGGACGGTTTCGAACAGCATCGGGTCAACCCGGGCGTTCCGAACAGCATTTAACAAGTGTTCTTGCGCAGAAATCCTGCGCGTTGTCGGCGTATCTCCCAAACCCGCGTCACAGAGGTGAACGGTTGCCCCCTTGTGGCGCGCAACCTTGTCGGAGGTGGATATGGCTTGGCTTGGCGCAGGGGCGACAGATCGCAAACCGGTTTACAATCCGCTCGGGTTGGACAAGGGCCTCTCGCGTGCAAAGGTGCCCGCGCGCCGCATATCTCAGGGCAGTTTGCTTCTGGAGACCGCCATTCCGGATCAGTTCCGGCAACCCCTCGACCTTCTGACCTTTGAACGCTTTGAGCGGTTTCGCCGCAGCCTGCATATGGTTCTCGGACCGAATGGCCGACTTTGGCTTGCGATCGAAAGCGATCTCGCACTCTCGGTCCTGTCTCTCGACCTGTCAGACTGGCGCAAAGATTCCCCCATTCGCATTCTCTACGGCTGGGATCTGAGCCGTGCGCGCTGTTGGCTGGGCGCCGAATGTCTCGACACAGGCGAGATGAAATCCGTGACTGGCGCAGAGCCTGCTGCGATCCATGGGGAAGATCTGGCCCGCGTGCTTTTTGCCGTCGGAGAGCCCTCTCTCGCGCCGGACGTAGGCTGTTTCGCCTTTGCCGATCACATCGAGCCTCTGGGCTATGCCGAGGGTCTTGCCCCCGGCGCGCTGGTCGAGACTGAATATGGCCCACGCGCTATCGAGGATCTGAGCCCCGGCACACTGATCGCTACCCAGACGGGGGGGCTTTCGCCCTTGCTCGCGAATGTCCGCTCGACCCTGCCCGCAGTTGGTCAGATGACACCGCTGCGTCTGCGGCGTCCATTCCAGAACCTGCGGCAGACCCTCGAGGCCACACCACGATGTGAAATCGTCACGCAAGGCATCGACACTTCCTACCTCTTCGGTGCAGAGCATGTCTCCGTCCGCGCCATGCATATTGCGCCCTTTCTGCCCGGTGCCTGCCCCTGTCTGAACCTTCTGTCGACACGGCACAATCTGGTTCTGGCCGAGCACAGCGCCTATCGGGTTGCGGGAATCGCGGTGATGCCACTTGCACGGAATCACCATGCCGAACATGGCGCTGCGACACGGTTGTCGCATCTGGAGACCGACGATATTCCCGCACGCACCGGCTCCGGCCCGGCAAGTTTGTTGCGTCACGAAGCCATCGCGCTTTTGTCCGAACGTTATCTTTGATCTTCGATTGAAAGCATCGCCCGCCCTATGCCATATGCCACAGGGAGATGAGGGGATAACATGAAACTTTTTTTTCGCTTTTTAGCGGCTCTATTTCTGTTTCTCAGTCCGGCCATGCTCTGGGCCGAGAGCCACAAGATCATGACCGTGACCCGCGTGCCCTTTTCCATGGAGGAAAACGGCCAGCAGACCGGATTCTCTCTCGAGCTTTGGGAGGCTCTGGCCAAGGATCTCGGCTGGGACTACGAGATTGAACGGGTCGACAGTTTCGCCGACATGCTCGGACCGATTGAGGCCGGCACTGCCGACGCCGCGATTGCCAATATCTCCATCACCGCGAACCGCGAGCTGGTCATGGATTTCACCCAGCCGATTTTCGAAGCCGGGCTTCAGATCATGACCGATACCGACGGCAGCAATGTGTCGATCTGGTCAGCCGTGATGTCACGGGACATGTTGATCGCCATCGCCGGGGCTTTTGCGCTCCTGTTCGGCGGCGGTATGTTGATGTGGTATTTCGAGAAACATCATCAGGACTATTTCAACATGCCCGCGCGCAAGGCAATGTTCCCGGCCTTCTGGTGGGCACTCAATCTTGTCGTCAACGGCGGTTTCGAGGAACGCCAGCCCCGCTCTCCGATGGGGCGTGTGTTCGGGGTGTTCCTGGTGATTTCATCTCTGTTTCTGGTCTCGGTCTTTGTCGCGCGCATCACCGCCGTTCTGACCATTGACGCCATTCAGTCGAATGTCTCGGGGATTGGCGATCTGTATGGAAAATCCATCGGCACGGTCGAATCCTCGACCGCTTCGGATTTCCTAACCCGGCGCGATCTGCGCTTTACTGGCTATGCCAACCCGACCGAAATGCTTGAGGCTTTCGAGGCCCGTGAGGTCGAAGCCATCGTGTTCGATGCTCCCATTTTGGCCTATTACGTGACACACGCCGGCAAGGGAAAGGCCCGACTCGTCGGCCCGATCTTCCTGCCGGAAAATTACGGCATCGCTCTGCCAACCAACTCCCCCTATGCCGATCAGATCAACCACAGCCTGTTGAAACTGCGCGAAGACGGCACTTATGACACGATCTATCGCAAATGGTTCGGGATAAAATAGAGACTGATCCGCAGGAAAACACCGCAAGATGTGTCAGTGACGGGTTCCGTCGTCGCCCTCATAGAAGGGCGTCATCTGTGCCACGATCACAGAATTTTCGTCGAGCGCACGTTGCATCAGCTCTTTTTCCTCATCGGAAATGTCGTGGCCTTCGGCCAAGCGTTCCTCAAGCGTGCCATAGCCTGTGACATCCAGCGGCGCGAGATCGGCCTGTTTCAGGATCGCAACGGTCTCGCGCACGGCCTCTGCCTCGTCCACACCCGAAGCGTAGATCATCAACGCCCCACCGGTGGCGTCTTTTGGCAAGCCATCGCCTTCCTTGCGGCCGATTTCGACCAGGAGCGTGTAGACTTTCTGACGGGAGGGTTTGGCTGTTTTCGACATAGCCTTCCTTTGCGGAGGGAGAGCGGGAAAGTCAAGCGCGGCATCGCAAGTGCAGCTTGACGTTATGTTATTACATATCTAAAAGTCGATCCCATCTCTCCACGAAGGATCTCGCACATGTCCGAACGCTTGCCCGTCACCGTCCTCTCCGGTTTTCTCGGCTCCGGCAAAACCACCCTGCTCAATCGCCTCCTGAACAACCGCGCCGGTCTGCGCGTGGCGGTCATCGTCAACGATATGTCGGAGGTGAACATCGACGCCGATCTCGTGCGCCAGGGCGGCGCCGATCTGTCCCGAACCGAAGAAACTCTTGTTGAAATGAGCAACGGCTGTATCTGCTGCACGCTCCGGGACGATTTGCTGACCGAGGTGCGCCGTCTCGCGGAGGCGGGGAAATACGACTACCTGCTGATCGAATCGACCGGCATCGCCGAGCCGCTTCCCGTCGCCGCCACATTTGCCTTCCGCGACGAGCATGGCGAGAGCCTCGACGACATTGCCCGTCTCGACACCATGGTCACCGTGGTGGACACAGTGAACATGTTGAACGATTACTCCAGCTTTGATTTCCTTGAAGATCGCGGCGAAGTGGCGGGCGAGGGCGACACGCGCCGGATCGTCGACCTGTTGGTCGATCAGATCGAATTTGCCGATGTCGTCGTCCTGAACAAGGTCTCCGACGCGGGCCCCGACAAGGTTCTCGCCGCGCGCAAGATCGTTGCCGCGCTGAACCCCGACGCCAAGGTGATCGAGACGGATTTCTCCGAGGTCGCCACCGAAGAGGTGCTTGGCACCGGGCTCTTCGATTTCGACCATGCCCATGAGCACCCGTTCTGGGCCAAGGAACTCTACGGCTTTGCCGATCACGTTCCTGAAACCGACGAATACGATGTGACCTCCTTCGTCTACCGCGCACGGCGTCCGTTCGACCCCTCTGCGATCGAGACCGTTCTGAACGGTGATCTGCCGGGTGTGATCCGTGCGAAAGGTCATTTCTGGATGGCGACACGGCCCGAGTGGGCAGCGGAGTTCTCCATGGCCGGGGCGCTCAGCACCATCAAGCCGCTTGGCAATTGGTGGGCCGCCGTGCCGGAGAAATATTGGCCCAATCACCCGGAAGGCCGGGCGCAGATTGCGGAGGTTTGGGTCGATGGATTCGGCGATCGGCGCCAAGAGATCGTCTTTATCGGCTCGGGTATGGATGAAACCATGATCCGCGCGAAACTCGATTCCGCCCTGATCGGTCCGGAGGATAAAATCGACCCTAAGCTGGCCGAAACGCTCAAAGATCCCTTCCCGAAATGGGGTCGGGCCGCAGCATGAGCAATCTCAGTACCTCCCTTCGCAAACGCCGACGGTCGAGCGATCCGATGCGGGAGTTCGACCACCTGCCGCGAACTTTACGGCTCTGGTTGGCCGAGGCGGCTTTACCTTGGTCACCACGTTCTGTGCGCAGACTCTGGTCGAAGGCGTTGAAGCAAAGCGGAGGCTGCGAGGCCCGTGCCTTGGCGCATTTATCGGAAATCGAAGCCAAGCGCCTGATACATGACGCGCCCCGAATCTGGGGCGCGACGTTTCCTCAGGTCTAAAACCATTCCCGGCGCGGCTTACTGCAGGCGCCGGGCCAGCCAGATCAACAGGCTCGCCCCGAAAATCCCGACAATAAGTTGCGGCACCCAGCTATTTGCGGCGTAAATGCCGACGAGCGACAGGATCAGGTTGAGCACGAAAGCCCCCAAGATCCCCAGGAGAATATTGGCCAAAAGGCCCGTGTCGGCCTTCATGAAACTGCTGGCGATCCAGCCCGCAAGCCCGCCGACGATGATTGATGCGATAAGTCCAAGTCCCATGTTGGCCTCCTGTTTCTCTTTCGATCCAACGCAAACGGGCGCCGAAAGGTTCCCCCTCCAACGCCCGCAAGACCATATCGCGAAAATCAGTCCCGCAGCAGCTCGTTGATCCCGGTTTTCGAACGGGTCTTGGCGTCCACCCGTTTCACGATCACCGCGCAGTAGAGGCTCACGCCATTCTTCGACGGCATGCTGCCAGCGACGACGACGGAGTAGGGCGGCACTTCGCCGTAGAACACTTCGCCAGTTTCGCGATCGACGATCTTGGTCGACTGGCCGAGATAGACCCCCATGCCCAGTACGGAACCTTCGCGGACGATCACGCCCTCGGCCACCTCGGCACGCGCCCCGATGAAACAGTTGTCTTCGATGATCACCGGACCGGCTTGCAGCGGCTCAAGCACACCACCGATGCCAGCACCGCCGGAGAGGTGCACGTTCTTGCCGATCTGCGCACAGGAGCCGACGGTGGCCCAGGTGTCGACCATGGTGCCGCTGTCGACGTGCGCGCCGAGGTTCACGAAGGACGGCATCAACACGACGCCCGGCGCGATATAGGCAGATTTGCGGACAACCGCATTCGGCACGGCGCGGAACCCGGCCGCTTTGAACTCGGCGGTGCCCCAGCCCTTGAACTTGCTGTCGACCTTGTCCCACCAGCCGGAACCCTGCGGGCCGCCGTCATGCAATTCCATGTCCTTGATCCGGAAGCCCAGAAGCACGGCTTTCTTGGCCCACTGGTTCACATGCCAGTTGCCGTCTTCCTGTTTCTCGGCCACGCGAATCTCGCCCTTGTCCAGCGCGTTCAGCGTCGTCTCGATGGCTTCGCGGGTTTCGCCGCCGGTTGCAGGGGTGATCGTATCGCGCGCGTCCCACGCGGCTTCGATGGCGGCTTCGAGCTGTGCATTCGACATATTGGTCTCCGAGGTCGTCGTGGAATATTCGTTCCTGCAGGCTATAGTCGCTAGAGCACGCCCGCGCAACGCGCGAGACAGCACAGGCGACGAGACAAAACGACCTAAGAGGCACGCATGACCGATCAGCAACCGATGAACCGCCGCCACCCGCTTCGTGACAGCCGGGTGGATCAGGAAACCGCCCGCCATATTCCGGACACGCCGCAGACGCGCTCCCCCTCCTACCCGCTGGCCTTCACCGATGTCGACTTCATGCTGCGCGACGATCTGCGCCCGGTGCGCTTACAGCTCGAACTTCTGAAACCCGATCTGATGATGCAGGAATTCGGCGTCGAGAGCACCATCGTGATGTTCGGCGGCGCGCGCATCCCCTCGCCGGACAAGAAACATACAGCCAAGACGGAGACGCTGGCGGAACTGTCGAAATATTACGACGAGGCACGGGAGTTCGCCCGGATCATGACCGCGCGCAACAATGGCCACAGGGAAAACGTCATCGTCACCGGCGGTGGGCCCGGGGTCATGGAGGCAGGCAATCGCGGCGCGCAGGACGCGGGCGGGCTGTCGATCGGCCTCAACATCGTGCTGCCACACGAACAGGCACCGAACGAATATGTCACGCCGGAACTGTGTTTCAACTTCCACTATTTCGCCATTCGCAAGATGCATTTCCTGATGCGCGCCAAGGCCATCGTGGTCTTTCCGGGCGGGTTCGGCACGCTGGACGAGATGTTCGAAAGCCTGACGCTTATTCAGACCGGGCGGATGAACCGGGTGCCGTTCCTGTTGTTCGGCAAGGCGTTCTGGGAAAAGATCATCAACTGGGAGGCGCTGGCCGACGCGGGAACCATCGCGCACAAGGATCTTGAGCTGTTCAAATTCGTCGAGACCGCAGAGGAGGCGGTCAAGGCGATTGACGACTGGCCCAGCGCAGGGCCGCGTCAGAGTCTCGAAGGGCGGTAATCAGAGCTTCTGTTGCAGCACGGTTCTGGCTAGATCCACCAGCACCGGGTTGGAGGCTTCCATCAGCCGGTGCATGTAACGGTCAAGCGCCATCTCCTGCACCATTGTGCCGATCGGCAGGCCGGTTTCGCGGGCGAGGAGGTGAAGCATTCGCACCGTGCTTTCGGGCAGAAGCAGCGTCAGTTTTTCCATGGGGGTTTCCTGTCAGAGGGGCAGAATCCGTTGTCTCTGGTAGCGGGTGCACGCGGGCAAGCATGACCGGGAAAGGGCACGCCGAAGCGTTTTATGAGGCGGGAAGAAGGCTGGCCGATCTCGACAACCGTGCAAAGCCGCTCGCCCTCCGTGGTCTGGAGGATCAGCCCACCGCCACGCGCGGCGAGCTCATAGCCTTTCGCCCTAAGCACCGCTTGCAGATCGTCCCAAGCCGTCGCATTGGCGAAATCATGGGCCAGATAGGCCGTCAGGGCATGCGGCTTGCGCGGCCCCTTGTAGCCGAACGCCCCTTCGAGCGGGCGCGTGGCCACGTCGGGGCAGTTGTCGAATCTGATCTGTCTCCGGTCCATGCCGGACTGTGCCCCGGGCATGGTTAAAACGGCGTTACCAAGTTCACACCACGATGACGTGCCTGTGACATACCCCCGGGAATAATGCGCTCCTCCCGTCTGTATCTCTTCTGCGCACCCTCGCGCGATGCAGCATATTGGAGACCTCATGCGTATGCCCCTTCTCACCCTCGCCCTGTTCACCGCAGCCCCCGCGTTTGCCCAGGTCACGACGCTTTACGACCCCGCGATCCCCCATTCGCCGCAGGACGGCGTGGTGAAACTCTACGGTGCGGGCGGGCCGCACACGGCGTTCCAGAAGGTCGCGGATGTCTGGATGGAGAAGACCGGTCAGAAAATCGAGATCATCGCCGGGCCGGAAAGCAAATGGTCGCCCATGGCGCAGGCCGATGCCGATATTCTCTGGGGCACGTCCGAACAGTCGATGACCGCCTTTCTGGAGACCTACAAGACGTTCGCGTCGGATCAGGTCGAACCGATCTATATTCGCCCGACAGTGATCGCAGTGAAACACGGCAATCCGAAGGGCATCACCGGGTTTGACGACCTGCTTGCGCCGGGGATGAAGATCGTCGTAACCGAAGGCGCAGGCGTCTATAACACCTCCGGTACCGGTACCTGGGAAGACGTCGCCGGGCGTCTGGGCAAGCTTGAAGACGTCACCGCCTTTCGCAAGAATATCGTGAGCTATGCCAAAGGCTCGGGCGCGAGTTTTCGGGCGTTCATCTCCGAAGATGCCGATGCCTGGATCACCTGGCCGAACTGGCCCGCAACCCATGACGAGTTGGATCAGATCGACCTGAGCCCGGAGCGCACCGTCTGGCGCGACGTGAACGTCGCGCTGTCACCGATGGCGGACCCGCAAGCGGCGGAATTTCTGGCGTTTCTCGTCACTGACGAGGCGCAGGCGCTGATGGCGACCGAAGGCTGGCAGCGCTAAAGGAAAGGGCCGGTTCAGCGCCGGCCCTTTTCATCAGATCGCCTGACCGGCTTCTTTCAGGATTTCCTTACGCGATTTGCGTGCGCGCTCGGTGGCGGATTTGAGCTGCCCGCAGGCGGCCATGATGTCCTCGCCCCGTGGCGTGCGGATCGGCGAGGCATAACCCGCCTGCATCAGGATCGTCGCAAAGGCGCGAATGCGGTTGTTCGACGAGCGTTGATAGGGCGCACCGGGCCATTCGTTGAAGGGAATGAGGTTCACTTTGGCCGGAATGCCGTCCAGAAGTTTCACCAGACGATGCGCATCCTCATCCGTGTCGTTTACATCCTTGAGCATCACATATTCAAAGGTGATGCGCTCGGAATTCGTCGCCTTCGGGTATTCGCGCAGCGCTTCGAGCAGTTTCTCGATGTTCCACTTCTTGTTGATCGGCACCAGGACATCGCGGGTCTCATCGGTCGTCGCGTGGAAGGACACGGCCAGAAGACAGCCGATTTCCTGCGCGGTGCGGTGAATTTCCGGCACGACGCCAGAGGTCGAGAGCGTGATGCGCCGACGGCCGAGCTGAATCCCTTCGGCATCCATCACGATCTTCATCGCGTCGCGCACGTTCTCGAAATTGTAGAGAGGCTCGCCCATCCCCATCAGCACGATATTGGACAACAGCCGGGTCTCATCTTTGGGCGCGCCGCGCTCGGGCCATTCGTTCAGATCGTCACGCGCCATCATCACCTGACCGACAATCTCGCCCGCCGTCAGGTTGCGTACAAGTTTCTGCGTCCCGGTGTGACAGAAGGAACAGGTCAGCGTGCAGCCCACCTGCGACGAGACGCAAAGCGTGCCGCGGCCCTCTTCGGGGATATACACCACCTCAACCTCATGCCCACCGTCGATGCGCACGAGATATTTGCGCGTTCCATCCTCGGAGACCTGTTTGGAAACAACCTCCGGCACACGCACTTCGAATTTCTCGGCCAACATGGCGCGGTAATCCTTGGCGAGGTTGGTCATCTCGGCGAAATCGCGCACACCCCATTGGTAGATCCATTGCCAGATCTGGCCCGCGCGCATCTTGGCCTGTTTCTCAGGCGTCCCGTTGTCGATCAGGGTCTGACGCAGCGCATCGCGGGTCAGTCCGACAAGGTTGATCTTGTCAGACGGCATTTCCTTGCGCGGAAAGGTCATTACATCCTGCGTGATCGGTGCGCTGGGGTCCATGGCGGGTCTCTTCAAGTCGGTGATCAAGCGGCGCTTCTACAGGATTTCCCGTCGAAACGCCATATGAAAAGGCCCCGCGCTTGCAGGGCCTTGATCGCATCGCATGTTCAGACTTACTTGCCGCAGCGTTTCGCCGCTTCTTCGACAGACGCCGTGAAGCCCAAAAGCGAGAACGTGTCCTTGGTCACCGTCCCGCGAGAGGAATGCCCGGTCAACGTCGCCGTCGCCCCACGCTTCATCGCCGCGATGATTTTCGCGTCATCCTCGGGCGTCACCGCCCAGGCGGTCTCGTCATCGGAATTGGTGAACAGCGCGAAACCTGTGCCACCGATGTCGAGCGTCACTTCGGAGCCGGGCTCGAACGGATAGCCGCCAAGGAAAGACACCTGACCGTTGACCCCGTTGCCCGGCGCATAGGTCACGAACAAAAGAATGTCGGAACGCGTCACCGATTTCGGGCGCCCGGCACTGTCGGTGTTCAGGGTCTCTTTCGGAATCGACACAGCCCAACAGGTCTTGGTCGGGTTGCTTTCCTCATAGACGTACCAATCGGTGTTCGATCCCACCTGATTGGTACTCTGCTGCGCGACCACGGGCGCGGCCATTCCGACCAGCGCGGTCGCAAACAGGGTCTGTCTCACGAAAAAATTCATTGATCTCTCGCTGCCTCTCATTCACCGGCCAGTTTTGACCTCGTCCTCCGCTGTCTATAGCTGCGGTTTTTCGCCGGGGTCAGGCCATTTCCATCATCTTCGGGGCACAGTAACGTAAATCCGCCGATTTGGGAAAGGCCCTTGGCAGAAATTCGCTGAAACGTGAAAGCCCTGCGGTTACATCGGCTTTCCGATGGCTCAAATACTCAAAACCACTCGGAAATCAGCTTGAGCGCCAGTGCCGTGGAAGCGATCACCAGCACCGGCTTGATCAGCTTCGCCCCGACTTTCGTGGCGAGCGTCGAGCCCACATAAGCGCCTGCGATCTGCGCCGCGCCCATGGCGAGGCCGAGCATCCACAATGGCTTCGCCACCATCACAAACCCCACGAGGCCGCCGACATTCGAGGCAAAATTCAGAAGCTTCGTATGTGCGGTCGCTTTGAGGATGCCGTACCCCGCAAGACTGACGAAGCCCAGCATGAAAAACGCGCCAGCGCCCGGCCCCAAAAGCCCGTCATAGAAGCCGATGAACGGCACGAACGTGGTGGCAAACAGCACCGGTGTGATACGCTGGGTCCGGTCCATGTCGTTGAGGCCGGGTTTGAAGGCGAAGAACAGCGCGATCGCAATCAGCAGCACCGGCAGGCCGACGCGGATCACGTCGGTGGGCAGCGAGCTTGCCAGAAGCGCGCCGAAAACGGCGCCCATGAAGGACAAAAACGCCGGGCCGATCTGTTTGCGCAGGTCGACGTGCCCCGCGCGGGCGTAGTTGATCGCAGCCATACCAGCGCCAAAGAGGCCCTGCACCTTGTTGGTCGCCAGCGCCTGCACCGGCGGAATGCCCGCAAGCATCAGGACCGGCACGGTGATCAGCCCACCACCCCCCGCAATACTGTCGACGAACCCAGCCGCAAAGGCCGCGGCAATGAGAAACAGCAGAAGGTCGAGAGAGACCTCAAACACCCGCGAACTCGGATTTGGCGTAGCCCTGCACGTAGAGGAGTGCGGAAAGGTCGCCATGATTGATGCGAATCTCGCATTCTGCCGCCACAGAAGGCTTCGCATGAAGCGCCACGCCAGCGCCCGCCAGTTTCAGCATGCCGAGATCGTTTGCCCCGTCGCCCACCGCGATCACATCGGAATGCGGGATGCCGAGACGCTCGGAAATGTCTTCGAGCGCCTGAACCTTGGCCGCACGGCCGAGAATCGGCAGGCCGGGCTTGCCGACCAGTTCGCCATTCTCGATCAGGAGCGTGTTGGCACGGTTCTCATCGAATCCGAGCGTGTCAGCCACATAACCGGTGAAGGCGGTGAAGCCCCCCGACACCAGCGCGCAATAGGCCCCGTCCCGTTTCATCGTCGCGAGCAAAGCCTTGCCGCCGGGCATGAAGGTGATGCGCTCGTCGATGACCTTCTGAATGACGCTTTGCGGCAGGCCTTTCAAAAGCCCGACCCGTTCGGTCAGCGCGCCTTCGAAATCCAGCTCACCGTTCATTGCCTTGGCAGTGATCTCCTTGACCCGATCGCCAACGCCCGCGACATCGGCCAGCTCGTCGATACATTCCTGTTGGATCATGGTCGAATCCATATCCGCCAGGAGCATTTTCTTGCGGCGGCCTTCGGTCGGCACGACGATCAGGTCGATGCCCTGCGTTTGCAACCCTTCCCAGACATCCCATTGATTCGATGGTACGGTCTCGACGGTGAACTCGGTCGCCTCTCCCAGTGCGAGCCATTTGAGATCGCCCCCGCCCCAGGCCGAGCGCAACGCATCGGCAGTGGTCAGATTGAGCGCCGGTGCGGCAGGATTTGTGAGCAGAATACAGGTGAACATGCGTGGCCTCCGTTTGTCGCCTGTCTACGCAATGACATGCGGCGTTGCCAGCATTATGAGATCGGGCTTCGAGGGTTTTCCGCCAAGCGCGGTGAAGTTTCCAATCGGAAACGATCCAGCGCATTTGCGACGGATACCGGATAAAAATGCGACAGATTTTTACGAATTCATATTGCTGTGCCCCGGGAAAGCCTCTAATTCGACCCACGGGACACCTCTCCCCAACGAGAGGCATTTATCTGGAAGGATAGCATATATGGCTACCAAGCACCCGCAAACGCGTCCTGCAAACCCGCGTTTCTCCTCTGGCCCCTGCGCCAAAATCCCCAATTTCTCCGTCGAAATGCTGGCTGACGCGCCTCTGGGCCGTTCGCACCGCGCCAAGGTTGGCAAGGACAAGCTGAAAGCCGCCATCGAGACGACCCGCGAAATTCTGGGCGTTCCCGCAGATTACAAGATCGGGATCGTGCCCGCCTCCGACACCGGCGCCGTCGAAATGGCGCTCTGGTCGCTGCTGGGTGCCCGCAAAGCCACCATGCTGGCTTGGGAATCCTTCGGCTCCGGCTGGGTCACCGATGTTGTGAAACAGCTCAAGATCGACGCCGAAGTGAAAACTGCCGACTACGGTCAAATCGTCGATTTCGCCGATGTCGATTTCAACACCGACGTCGTGTTCACCTGGAACGGCACCACCTCCGGTGTGCGCGTCCCGAATGGCGACAAAATCCCCGCGGACCGCGAAGGTCTGACCATCTGTGACGCGACCTCCGCGGCCTTCGCGATGGACCTGCCCTGGGACAAGCTCGATGTCACCACCTTCTCGTGGCAGAAGGTGATGGGCGGCGAAGCGGCGCACGGGATGTTGATCCTCAGCCCGCGCGCTGTTGAGCGTCTCGAAAGCTACACCCCCGCATGGCCGATGCCGAAGATTTTCCGCATGACCAAAGGCGGCAAGCTGATCGAGGGCATCTTCGTCGGCGAAACGATCAACACGCCCTCCATGCTGGCGGTCGAGGATTACCTCGTGGCGCTGGAGTGGGCGCAAAAGATCGGTGGTCTGCCGAAGCTGATCGAACGCTCCACCACCAACGCGAAAGTGCTCTGGGACTTCTGCGACCGTCACGACTGGATCGCCAACCTCGCCGAGGATGACGCGACCCGTTCGAACACCTCTGTGTGTCTGAAGTTCACCGATGACCGCATCAAGGACGGTGCCGTGTTCGCGAAGGCCGTGGCAAAGAAACTCGAAGAGTATAACGCCGCTTACGACGTGGGAGCCTATCGTGACGCCCCTGCCGGTCTGCGCGTGTGGTGTGGCGCCACGGTCGAGTCCTCCGATATTGAGGCCCTGACGCTCTGGCTCAAATGGGCCTTTGAAGAGTGCATTGCCGAGCAATAATCGCTGATTTTTGAGGGTCGGCAAAGCGTCGGACTTTTGTCGGACTTTTGTCGGACCCCATTCAGGACCAAAGCGCCGGGCGACACCGCCCGGCTCCCAATCCCAACATATTCCCGAGGAGTGCCCGACATGGCCCCCAAAGTTCTCGTCTCCGACAAGCTGTCGGAAACCGCCGTCCAGATTTTCCGTGACCGCGGCATCGACGTCGATTTCCTGCCCGATCTTGGCAAAGACAAAGACAAGCTTGCCGAAGTGATCGGCAAATACGACGGTCTCGCGATCCGCTCCGCGACCAAAGTCACCCCGTCGCTGCTTGAGCATGCCACCAACCTCAAAGTGGTTGGCCGCGCAGGCATCGGCACCGACAACGTCGACAAGGAAGCCGCGTCGAAAAAAGGTGTGATCGTGATGAACACGCCGTTCGGCAACATGATCACCACGGCCGAGCACGCCATCGCGTTGATGTTCGCGGTCGCCCGCCAGATCCCCGCTGCCGACGCCTCCACGCAGGCCGGAAAATGGGAGAAATCCAAATTCATGGGTGTCGAGCTGACCGCCAAGACGCTGGGTGTCATCGGCGCCGGCAACATCGGGGGCATCGTCTGCAACCGTGCGCTCGGCCTGAAGATGAAAGTGGTCGCTTACGATCCGTTCCTCTCCGAAGAGCGCGCCGCCGAAATGGGTGTCGAGAAGGTCGAGCTCGACGAGCTGCTGAAACGCGCCGATTTCATCACGCTGCACGTGCCGCTGACCGACAGCACCCGCAACATCCTCTCGAAAGAGAATCTCGAGAAAACCAAGAAAGGCGTGCGCATCATCAACTGTGCCCGCGGCGGTCTTGTGGATGAGGTTGCCCTCGCCGAGCTGATCAAATCCGGTCATGTCGCTGGCGCCGCCTTCGACGTGTTCTCCGAAGAGCCTGCGACCGACAACCCGCTCTTCGGTCTTCCGAACGTGGTCTGCACCCCGCACCTCGGCGCCTCCACCACGGAAGCGCAGGAAAACGTGGCGCTTCAGGTGGCCGAACAGATGTCCAACTACCTGATGGACGGCGCCGTCGAAAACGCGCTGAACATGCCGTCGATGACCGCCGAAGAAGCCAAGGTCATGGGTCCCTGGGTGAAACTGGCCGAAAGCCTCGGCACGTTCATCGGTCAGGTCACCGAGGAAGCCATCGAGACGATCAACATCACCTATGATGGCGTCGCCTCCGAGATGAACCTCAAAGCGCTCGAAGCCGCCGTGATCGCAGGCATCATGCAGGCGGTGAACCCGGACGTGAACATGGTCTCCGCGCCGCTGATCGCGAAAGAGCGTGGCATTCAGATTTCGAAAACCACTCAGGATGCCTCCGGCGCCTTCGAAGGCTACATCAAGCTCGACATCCAGACCGTCGAGAAATACCGCACCATCGCGGGCACGGTGTTCTCGGACGGCAAGCCGCGCTTCATCCAGATCAAAGGCATCACCATCGACTCCGAGGTGGGCGAGCACATGCTCTACACCACCAACAAGGACGTGCCGGGCATCATCGGGAAACTCGGGACCCTTCTGGCACAGCACGAGGAAAACATCGCGAACTTCACGCTGGGCCGTGCCAAGGCGGGTGGCGATGCGATCGCCATGACCTTCCTCGACACGCCGATCAAACCGGAAACGGTCAAGGCGCTGAAAGACTCCGGGCTGTTCCAACGGGTGATCCCGCTGCACTTCAAAGCCTGACCGCACAGGCGGTCTTTGCAAATAATCGGACCGGGCCGCTGGACAAACCAGCGGCCCTTCGTATTTCTAAGGGCGAATCCGGCGCAGATGCGCCGTTCTGGAAGTTGCAGGCAGGGGCACTGCCGGAGAAAGAGGACGCGTTTATGAGAACGAAAGCCGCGGTTGCGCTTGAGGCCGGGAAACCGCTCGAGATAATGGAAGTGAACCTCGAAGGCCCGAAGAAGGGCGAGGTTCTGATCGAGATCAAGGCCACGGGTCTGTGTCACACCGACGAGTTCACCCGGTCGGGCGCCGATCCGGAGGGCATCTTCCCCTGCATCCTCGGCCACGAGGGCGCGGGCGTCGTGCTGGAGGTTGGCGAAGGCGTTACCACGCTGAAACCGGGCGATCACGTCATTCCGCTTTACACGCCCGAGTGCCGCGAATGCCCGTCCTGCCTCTCCGGCAAGACCAACCTCTGCACCGCGATCCGCAACACCCAGGGCCAGGGCCTGATGCCCGATGGCACCACGCGGTTTTCCATGCTCGATGGCACGCCGATCTACCACTACATGGGCTGCTCGACCTTCGCGAACCACACCGTCATGCCGGAGATTGCATTGGCCAAAGTGCGTGACGACGCGCCCTTCGACAAGATCTGCTACATCGGCTGCGGCGTGACCACCGGCATCGGTGCGGTGATCAACACCGCGGGCGTCGAGATCGGCGCGACCGCCGCTGTGTTCGGTCTGGGCGGCATCGGTCTCAACGTCATTCAGGGCCTGCGCATGGCCGGGGCCGATATGATCATCGGTGTCGACCTGAACGATGACAAAGAGGGGATGGCCCGCAAATTCGGCCTGACCCATTTCATCAACCCGACGAAAATCGAAGGCACCGTGGTCGAGGAAATCGTCAACCTGACCAAACGTGGCGCGGATCAGATCGGCGGCGTGGACTATTCCTTCGATGCGACCGGCAACGTCAAGGTGATGCGCGACGCGCTGGAATGTTCGCACCGGGGCTGGGGCGTGTCCGTGGTGATCGGCGTGGCGCCGTCCGGGGCGGAGATTTCCACGCGTCCGTTCCAGTTGGTCACGGGCCGCGTCTGGAAAGGCACGGCGTTCGGCGGCGCGAAAGGCCGCACCGATGTGCCGAAATTCGTCGACTGGTACATGGACGGCAAGATCGAGATCGACCCGATGATCACGCACAAGCTGAAGCTTGAAGAGATCAACCACGGCTTCGATCTGATGCATGAGGGCAAGTCGATCCGCGCTGTCGTCGAGTTTTAAAAGGAAACACCGATGGAACTCAAATCCAGCAATCGCAGCCACGATGGCACGCAAGGCGTTTACACCCACAGCTCGACGGCCACAGGTACCGAGATGGAATTTTCCGTCTTCGTGCCCGATCATGAGGACGGTGAAAAACTCCCCGTCGTTTTCTACCTCTCGGGGCTGACCTGCACACAGGCCAATGTCACGGAAAAAGGCGAGTTCCGCGCGGCATGTGCGGAGCTTGGCCTGATCTTCGTTGCCCCGGACACCTCGCCCCGTGGCGAAGGCGTGCCGGACGACGCGGATGGCGCCTATGATTTCGGTCTGGGCGCGGGGTTCTATGTTAACGCCACCGAAAAGCCGTTTGCGAAGACCTACCGGATGCGGGAGTATATCGAAACGGAACTGCCCGCCCTCATCGGCGCGGAATTTCCCGCCGATATGACCCGCGTCGGCATCATGGGGCATTCCATGGGCGGACATGGCGCGCTGACCATCGCATTGCGCAATCCGTCGGCCTACAAATCCGTGTCAGCCTTTGCACCCATCGTCAGCCCGCTGAATTGCCCTTGGGGCGAAAAGGCGCTGACCGGCTATATCGGCGCGGACAAGGCGACGTGGCGGGAGTACGACGCCTGTGCTTTGATCGAGGACGGGGCGCGCGTACCGGAGATCCTTGTGGATCAAGGGACGGCGGACAATTTTCTCGAAGGTCAGCTCAAGCCGGAGCTTTTGACACAGATTTGTGAAAAGACCGGACAGCCCCTAACACTCCGCATGCAAGAGGGCTATGACCATAGCTATTACTTCATCTCCACCTTCATGCGCGACCATCTGGAGTGGCATGCGATCCGCATGAAGTCCTGACACGTGGCGCGTCGGATCAGAGCCGCTCATCCGACGCGCGACATACTTAGGGAGGCTCCCTTGCGCATTTACGCCATCGGCGACATTCACGGTCAACTCGACATGCTCAAAGCCGCGCATGCGCGGATCGAGGCGGACAAGGCGCGGGTGGGCGATACCGACGCGCGTGTCATCCATCTTGGCGACTATGTGGATCGCGGGCCGGACAGCGCGGGCGTCATTCAATACCTGATGGACGGGATCGCGGCGGGCAAGCCCTGGCGCACCATTCGTGGCAATCACGACCGGATGTTCACCCGGTTCGTGCGCCACGGCATCGCCCATGACGATCATATCAAATCCGGCAAAAGCTGGCTCCACCCGGCTCTGGGCGGTCCCGACACGCTGGCCTCCTACGGGGTCGAGGCGGTGGACGGCGAATTCGAACTCGCCCATATGCGCGCCGCCAAGGCCGTGCCCGAAGCGCATCTCGAGTTCATCGAGAAGGCGCCTCTGACCTATGCCTGGGGCAATTACCTGTTCGCCCACGCCGGCATCCGTCCCCGTGTTCCTGTCGAGCATCAGACCGAAGACGATCTGATCTGGATCCGCGAAGGCTGGCTCGATTACCACGGCTTCCTGCCCTACACGGTGGTGCATGGGCACACGGCCCTCGATATGCCGACCCATTTCGGCCACCGCATCGACATCGACAGCGGCGCGGGCTACGGACGTCCGATGACCGCGATGGTGATCGAGAACGGTGTCGAAGAGGTGGTGACCGAAACCGGGCGCGCCCCGCTTTTCCACGCCGAACCGGCCTGAGATCTGCACCACGGCACCACTTCGGCATTGGAATGGGGGACGCCACGGCAAACCTGCCGAATTTTCCGTCAATTTTCGCGATCCGGTTAAGACTCTTTTCACCCTGTTCGGACCATTCTGGTCGAAAGTTTGAACCAGAAGGTTCGGTGAGGGTATGAAGAGGTCCCCATGTCGCTGTCGGAAACGCTGTCTCAGGAACGTCGCGCGCGCTTGGCTGCGGAACGTCTGCTGGAATTGAAACAGGCGGAGCTGTTCGAAGCCAATCGCAAGCTGTCGCAACACGCCCGGTACCTCTCCGATGAGATCATCGTCAAACGCGAAGAGACGGAGGTGCTTCGCGACGAGAACCTGCGCACCCGCGAGGATTTGGAAAAGGCGAATGTCGCCGTGCATATCGCAGAGAGGCGGCTTTGGGATTCGATCGAGACGATTCAGGACGGATTTGCCGTGTTCGATCCTTCCGAGATCATGATCGCCGCCAACCCGGCCTATCTGCAAATTTTCGACGGGCTGGAGGACGTCAAACCCGGCATCACCTATCCGGAAATTGTGCGCCTCGCGGTCGAGGAGGGGGTGATCGACATCGGCGATCTGACGCGGGAAGCGTATATTGATCAGGCTGTGGCGCGCTGGCGGGCACCGGTGCGGGAACCGCAAACCGTGCGGCTCTGGAACAACCAGTTCGTGAAGCTGGTGGACCGACGCTCCTCCGACGGGGACATGGTGTCGCTTGGGCTGAACATCACCTCGACGATCCGCTACGAGGAACGGTTGAAACGGGCGCGGAGCAAGGCGGAATCCGCCAACCGGGCCAAATCCGCCTTCCTTGCCAATATGAGCCACGAAATTCGCACGCCGATGAACGGCATGGTGGGCATGGCAGATCTCTTGTCGGAAACCGATCTGACAGAGGAGCAGATCCTCTATGTCGATACGATCAAATCCTCGGGCGAAGCCCTTTTGAGCCTGATCAACGATGTGCTGGATTACTCCAAGATCGAGGCCTCGAAACTCTCCCTGCACCCGGAAGCGTTTGATCTCGAACGCTGCATCCAGGACGTGATGGTGCTTTTGCAACCGTCGGCGACCCAGAAAGGCGTCGAGTTGATCATTGACTACGACATGTTCATGCCGACGAATTTCATCGGAGATCCGGGACGGATGCGGCAGGTTCTGACCAATCTGATCGGCAATGCGGTGAAATTCACCCACAAGGGGCATGTGATCGTCCGCGTCGTCGGTCTTCCGGAGGAAAGCGGCATGCGCCAGCGCGTGCACGTTTCGGTCGAGGACAGCGGCATCGGCATCGCACCCGATATGATCGAGCACATCTTCGGCGAGTTCAATCAGGTCGAGGATGCACGCAATCGCAAATTCGAGGGTACGGGGCTTGGGCTCGCGATCACGCGACAGCTCGTGCAACTCATGGGCGGCGAAATCTGGGTCGACAGCGAAGAGGGCATCGGCTCCTGTTTCGGCTTCCACATCACCATGGATGTGGTCGAGGAAAACAAGGCGCTCGCCCTGCCCTCCTGGATGCACCGCGCCGCCCTTTTGGATCACATCAACGCCAATTCGCTCATTCTCGAAAAGCAACTGACCGCGCTCGGATTTGAGGTCACGCCCTTCGACAGCGCCGAAGCGCTTCTGGCCGCGCCGCTCGACGCGCATGTCTATCTGATCGACAACAAACTTCCGGGCATGGATGCCGCCGGGCTGATCCGGGACCTGCGCCTGCGTGGCGTGACCGCGCCGGTGCTTTTGATGACCTCCGGGCCGATCTCGGCCGGAAGCTTTGACATCGAAGACGCCAAGACACTTCAGAAACCACTGCTGCGGGCCGATCTCTGGCGGGCGCTGGCCGATCTCGTGCCTGTGGAGCCGATGATCAGCCCTGAGCCGGGGCGGCGGATGCGGGTCTTGGCGGCGGAGGACAACAAGACCAACCAGCTTGTGTTCGGCAAGATGCTCAAGGCGCTGGACATCGAGCTGCGCTTTGCCGGGAACGGGCGCGAGGCGGTGGAACTCTATCAGGGGTTCCAGCCCGATCTCGTGTTCATGGACATTTCCATGCCCGAGGTCGACGGCAAGGAGGCCACTCGGCAGATCCGCACGCTGGAACTCGACACCGGCACGCATATCCCGATCGTCGCGCTGACCGCGCATGCCATGGCCGGGGACGAGCAGGACATTCTTGCTGCCGGGCTCGATCATTACATGACGAAACCGCTGCGCAAGGCGGCGATCATCGACCGCATCCTTCAGGAACTGCCGGAAGGGTATCGCCCGATCCTGCCGGAAGAACCGGCGGAGGTCATGGCCGGGAAGTGAACCCGGCCCGTCAGGCGGCCTGAATCGCCTCGATCATCGCAGGGCCAAAGCGCTCGGCGGATTTGTCGCCGACGATCCGGGCGAAACTCGCCATGTCACCGGGTCGCATTTTCACGATCCTGGTGATTTGCGCAGCGGTGAGACTCATCGGTTTCAGCGTGCCGCAATCGCCCCGCACCAGATCGTGATGGATCACCTGCAACCGGTCGAAGAGATCGCCGCCGCCCGAGCTTGCCAGCTTGCGCCGGGCGGGATGCATCTCCGGCACCGGCGCGCCGAGAATGACGGACAGAAACAGATCGCCATAGCGTTCGAGTTTTTTCGCCCCGACCCCGCCGATCCGTCCCATCTCGTCGAGCGTCTGCGGACGTTTTTCCGCCATCTCGATCAGGGTCCGGTCGGCAAAGACCACATAGGCGGGCACGCGGGCCTCTTCGGCCAGCGCGCGGCGTTTCGCCTTGAGCGCGGAGAGAAGCGGCGCGTCTTCTTCGGAGACCAAGGCCTTGGCGACCGGGCCTTTGCGCGCCTTGGCAAGCGTGTCCTTGCGCAGCGTGATGGTCGCGTCGCCCTTGAGGATCGGCATCGCCGGTTCAGTCATATAGAGCGCACCATGGCGTTCCGGGTCGGGGCGCAGAAGGTCAGCGCCCATCATCTGCCGGAAAATCGCGTTCCACTGGCGCTTGTCATACTCCTTGCCAATGCCGAACACCGAAAGCTGGTCGTGGTTCCACTGCCGCACCTTGTCGGTCAGGTTGCCGGTCAGAACGTCAATGAGATGCCCTGCGCCAAAGCCCTGATCGCAGCGCAGAACGGCAGAAAGCGCTTTGCGCACCGCCGTGGTGCCATCGAAAATCTCCGGCGGGCTGTCGCAGAGATCGCAATTGCCACAGGGCGCGGCCTCTTCGCCGAAGAATTTCAGAAGCGTCTGACGGCGGCAAACCTGCGCCTCCGCCAACCCCAACAACGCGTTGAGACGGGCATGATCGGCGGCACGGCGCTCGGGCGGCGCGAGACTTTCGTCGATCTGGGTGCGGCGAAAGCGGATGTCGTCGGGGCCGAAGAGCGTGAGCGTTTCGGCGGGCGCGCCGTCGCGACCGGCACGACCGATTTCCTGATAATAGCCCTCGACGGATTTCGGCAGATCGGCATGGGCCACCCAGCGGATGTCCGGTTTGTCGATCCCCATGCCGAAAGCGATGGTGGCGACGACGATCAGCTCGTCTTCCTGTTGAAAGCGGCGTTCGACCTCGCGCCGACGATCTGGCTCCATCCCGCCGTGATAGGCGAGGGCCAGGTGCCCGGCGTCAGAGAGCGCCTTGGCAAGGCTTTCGGTCTTGGCCCGCGTGCCGCAATAGACGATGCCGGACTGGCCTTTGCGAGCAGAGGCGAAATCGAGGATCTGGCGACGGGGGCTGTCTTTGACGGCAAAGGCAAGATGGATGTTCGGACGGTCGAAACCCCGCAGGAAACTTTCGGGTTGGCTGCCATCGAACAGGCGGGTGACGATCTCCGCCTGAGTTTCCTCGTCGGCGGTGGCCGTGAAGGCCGCGAGCGGCACGCCCAGCGCGCGTTTGAGATCGCCGATGCGGAGATAATCGGGGCGGAAATCATGACCCCATTGCGAGACGCAGTGGGCCTCATCCACCGCAATCAGCGACACATTCGCGCGGCGCAGCATCGGCAATGTGCCACCGGAGGCCAAGCGTTCGGGCGCCATGTAGAGGAGTTTCAGCTCACCTTGGGAGAGCGCATTGAAGACCGCGTCGTTTTCCTCTTCGGTATTGCCGGAGGTCAGCGCACCGGCGGCGACACCGGCGGCCTGAAGCCCCTGCACCTGATCGCGCATGAGGGCGATCAGCGGCGAGATGACAACGGTCAGACCGTCGCGCACCAGAGCGGGGAGTTGGAAACAAAGCGATTTGCCGCCGCCTGTGGGCATGATGGCCAAGACATCACGCCCGGCGACCACGGCCTCCACGATCTCCGCCTGACCGGGGCGGAAATCGTCAAATCCGAAAACGGAGGATAAAAGCCCCTGTAAACGCCCCTGTGCCGTGTCCATGTCGCCTGCTCTTTATGATTGGCGACAGAATCGCACGCGGGGGCGCGAGGCTCAAGGGGCTTTCCGGGACGTCTTAGTAGAACATGCCAGCGTTGTTGTAGATGATCCGCTCGATCGCATAGATCGCGATGAAGGCCACCAGAGGCGCGAGGTCCAAACCGCTCACCGGCGGCAGGATTTTGCGGATTGGGCGATAGACCGGCTCGAGAAGGCGGGAGAGGCCTTCCCAGATCTGATAGACCAAGGGTTGGCGCACGTTGAGCACCTGAAAATTGATCAGCCAGCTCATGATGATCTGAACGATCATGACGAATTTCACGATGCCGAGGATCATCAGCAGGATTTGCATCAAAGACAGCATATGTTCAGGTTCCCAAATTGCTTGGATTGTTTGCTCGCTTTCTCACCTAAGGTCTCTGTCCCGGTCGCACAAGAGCGCCCGTCGCCGCCCTGTGTCGTAACCTGTGCCGCAACGTCCGACTTGACCTTTGCGCCCGCAGCAAGAAAGTGGCGCGCATGTATCCTTTCGTCCGCATGTTCTATCAGGCGTGGAAATATAAAAACGCGCCCAAACTCGGCCTCTTCGAGCCACATCGCTCCCGGCATATCTGCATGCCCTGGGACATTGATCTGTGGCTGGAACTGAATAACGGCAGAACCTTAACAATCTTTGACCTTGGCCGAGTGCCGATGTCGATCCGCAACGGCACGGCGAAGGCCGCGAAAGAGGGTGGGTTCGGTATGGCGGTCGCGGGGGCCTCCGTGCGCTATCGCCGCCGGGTGACGACGTTCCAGACCGTCGACATGGTGACGACACCGATCGGGTTCGACGACAAGTTCCTCTATATCGAACAGTCGATGTGGGACCGGAAAGGCGAATGCTGCAATCACGTCCTGATCCGTGGCGCGGTGCTCAAAAACCGCCGGATGGTGCCGCCCAGAGAGATTTTGGAACGGCTGGAACCGGGGGTCGAAAGTCCGGAGCTTCCGGACTGGGTGAAAAACTGGATTGCGGCGGATGACACACGGCCCTGGCCGCCCACACGATAAACGCATCTTAAAGGCGTGACGCTTTAAGCGTTGCGTGCGCAGCACTTTGCCTGTTCTATCGCCGCAACTGAGGCGAGAGGGACAGGCACATGGCGGAACCGAGCCATCGCAAGCGCATCTGGGGCTGGATGATGTACGACTGGGCGACGCAGCCCTTTCACACTCTGATCCTCACCTTCATTTTCGGGCCTTATTTTGCCGAACAGGTGATCGCCCATCTGACGGCGGGCGGCATGGATGCCGCGCATGCCAAGGCGGAGGCGCAGTCGATCTGGGGCTACGGGCTGACCGCTGCGGGGCTGATGATTGCCCTGTCCGCGCCGGTTTTGGGCGCCATCGCCGATGAGAGCAAACGGCGGATGCCCTGGATCTGGCTGTTTTCCGCGCTTTACGTGATCGGATCGGCGGGGCTCTGGATCGCCTCACCGGAGGATTTCCCCACCGTTCTGGTGCTGATTTTCTTCGCTTTGGGCCTGATCGGGGTCGAATTCACCACGATTTTCACCAATGCGCTTCTGCCCGCTCTGGGCAGCCGAGAGGAGATTGGCAAGATCTCCGGCAATGGCTGGGCCTGGGGCTATGTCGGCGGGATCGTCGCGCTTGTGATCATGCTCCTGCTCTTTGCGGAGAATGCCGCGGGCGTCACACTGTTGGGCACGGCACCCCTGTTCGGCCTCGATCCCGCGACGCGCGAAGGCACGCGGTTTGTCGGACCTTTCGTGGCGCTGTGGTTCGTGATCTCGATGGTGCCGTTCTTTCTCTGGGTGCGGGAGCCGAAAAGTACGGTGCCTTCACAACCGGGGGCGATCGGTCGCAGCATCGAGGAGTTGATGAAAACCCTGCGCAGCCTGCCGAAGCGGCGTTCGCTTTTCGCCTTTCTCGGCGCTTCGATGTTCTATCGCGATGCGCTGAACGGGGTGTTCACCTTCGGCGGCATTTATGCGCTTGGCGCGCTGGAATGGAGCGTCGTGCAGATCGGCGTCTTCGGCATTCTGGCCGCGTTCACCGGGGCGATCTTTACCTATTTCGGCGGCATTGCAGACCAGAGGGTCGGACCGAAACCGGTGATCCTCTTTTCCATCGCCGTGCTGGTGAGCGTCTGTCTCGTGATCCTGACCATCACCCGTGAAAGTGTGCTGTTCATGCCGGTCGAAGCGGGGAGTAAACTGCCGGATGTGGCGTTCTACATCTGCGGCGCGGTGCTTGGCGCCGTGGCTGGCGTCATCCAGTCGGCGTCCCGCACGATGATGGTACGACAGGCCGACCCGGAGCGCATGACCGAGGCTTTCGGCCTCTTCGCACTTTCGGGGAAGGCAACCACCTTCCTCGCACCGGCACTGATCGCCGTGGTGTCGGATGTCACGAATTCTCAACGCCTCGGCATCACTCCGCTCATCGCCCTTTTCATTCTGGGGCTGGTGCTGTTAGCTTGGGTGCATCCGGAAGGTACAAAGGTCCCTGATGATGCGTAAATGGTTGAGCCTGGCTCTGGTTGCGACTTTGGCTGCCTGTGTGGGCGGTGAAAAGGACAGCGTGCCGACGCCGAAAGTCTCGGTCTCCTCGTCGGATCACCGTCCGGCCAAGGACCTGTTCGGCCCCATCGCCCTGCCCTCGCAACACGTGCCCGAATCCTTCGGCAGCTATTCGCAGGGCTGTCTGGCCGGGGCGTCGCAGCTTCCTGAAACCGGACCGACATGGCAGGCCATGCGCCTGTCGCGCAATCGCAACTGGGGTCAGCCGGTTCTCGTCGATTTTCTTGAAGACCTGTCGCGCAAAGCCGCCGCACAGCCCGGCTGGAACGGCATCTATATCGGTGACATGAGCCAGCCGCGCGGCGGGCCGATGTCGTCGGGCCATGCGAGCCACCAGATCGGGCTCGATGCCGATATCTGGATGTTGCCGGCGACACGGCTCGATCTGACGCGCGCCGAACGCGAAAGCCTGTCGTCGATCTCGATGCAGCGCGCCTCCGGTGCCTATACCAATGCGAGCTGGACACGGGCGCATCACGAGATTCTCAAGGCCGCCGCCTCCGACCCGCGCGTGTCGCGGATTTTCGTCTTCCCCGGCGCGAAAGTGCAGATGTGCAAGGACGAAAAAGGCGACAAAAGCTGGCTTCGGAAAATTCGTCCGTGGTGGGGACACCACTATCATTTCCATGTGCGGCTGAACTGTCCCAAGGGCGATAAATACTGCGTGGATCAGGCAGCCCCTCCGCCAGGTGACGGGTGTGACGATGCGCAGGAATGGGTGAACAACATCCTCAACCCGCCGCCGCCCGATCCCAATGCCAAGCCCGCGAAACCGAAACCTCCGATCACACTCGCAACGCTGCCCGCACAATGTTCCGCCGTCTTGTCCTCGCGCTGATCGCGAGTGCTCTGCCCCATCTTTCGCAGGCGGCTGAGCTGAAATATCTCGGGTCTTATACATGGACCGCCGCGGACGCGCGTGTCGGTGGTCTGTCCGGCCTCGATCTGTCCGGGGACGGGCTGTCGTTCTGGGCCCTGTCGGACCGGGCAATGCTGTTTCACGGCGATCTGAAACGCGATGAAAAAGGCGTCGTCAAAGGCGTTTATGTCCGCACCGCGCAAGGATTTTTGACCTCGGAAGGCAAACCTCTGCCGCGCTACGATGACGACAGCGAAGGGATTGCGGTTTCGGATACGGGCAAGGTGTTTCTGTCGTTCGAAGGCCATCACCGGGTGGCACAGATGGATCCGGAAACCGGATGGCTGACCGATCTGCCCCGTCACCCGGATTTCAAAGGCATGCAGACGAACTCGTCGCTCGAAGGGCTGGCCGTGGCTCGCGACGGAACGCTCTATACGCTTCCCGAGCGCTCCGGCGAGATGACCCGGCCTTTTCCGCTCTACCGCTATCGGCCCGGTTCGGGATGGGATCAGCCCTGGTCGGTCCCGCGCGACGGCACCACGGATTTCCTGCCGGTGGGGCTCGATATCGGGCCGGACGGGCGGCTTTATCTTTTGGAACGCTGGTTCACCGGACTGGGTTTTGCCACTCGGGTACGGCGGTTCGATCTTGGCCCGGATGGGCCGGAGAATGAACAGGTTTTGCTGCGCACCCTGACCGGTACCCATGACAATCTCGAAGGCATCGCCGTCTGGGGCACGCCCGAGGATGTACGGGTGACCATGGTCTCCGACGATAATTTCAAGTTCTTTCAACGCACGGAATTCGTCGATTACCGGGTCGCGGAATAACACTTGATTTGTTTCCGGGCCGGGGTTAGACCCCCGCACCGCCCCAAAATGGGGCCGAGTTGCCGTCACCTTCGATAAAAAACGGGTCACATCATGAATCGTATCCTTCCTGGCGTTCTCGCCATGGCCGCCATTGTCGTGGCCTCTAATATCCTCGTGCAGTTCCTCATCGCGGATGGGCTTCTGACATGGGGGGCCTTCACCTATCCCTTCGCCTTTCTCGTCACCGACGTGATGAACCGTGTCTATGGCGTCGCCTCCGCGCGCAAGGTCATCCTTGTGGGGTTCGTCACCGGGATCGTCTGTAGCCTCATCGGCACGCAGATCACGCTGCAAGGCGATGGCTATACCTATCAGGCCGTGGCGCTGCGTGTCGCCGTGGGGTCCGCCATTGCCTTTCTCGTCGCCCAGCTCACGGATGTGTTCGTGTTCGACCGGCTGCGGCAGGGGTCTTGGTGGAAAGCGCCGTTTGCCTCCTCGATCATCGGGTCCGCGCTCGACACTGCGATCTTCTTTGGCATCGCGTTTTCGCAGAACATCCACATCTTTGGCGAGGCCGCCGATATGGAAGTGTCCTGGGCCTGGGACTCTGTGCCGTTCCTTCTGGTCGGCACGCCCGTGCCGCTCTGGATTTCGCTCGCGGTGGCCGATTGGTGTGTCAAACTTGCCCTCGCTTTGATCGCTCTCGTGCCTTTTCGCCTCATTGTTGGGCGTCTTACCGCACGTATGGTATAAATTAACTTGCTATATACCAAATCTGTGCCACCATCATCTTATCGGCAATTCATCGAAAGGAGGTGGTCCAGTGTCTAGAGTGATGTTGGAGAGCGAGGTCAAGACAGTCGGGGGGGCCGCCACCTAGAGGAAAAATCTAGTGTGAAACACCCCTGATTGGGTCTTCCTAACTGGCCCATCTCCTGAGATCTCGGAGGGCTGCTCTATCTGGCAGCCCTTTTCCGTGTCTGCCCTTTCGCCTCCGGTTTTGCCCTTTTCGGCCCTGTCGGATATACGTCGGCTTTGCGTCGGACTTCCGTATGTCATCTTTTTTCGTCAGGTATTCCCCTGATCTGCCCCAGCACGTCCCGGATCATCGCCATGCCCCTCACCGTCACCGACCAGATCGAGATCGCCGATTGGGAAATCACCGAGCAATTCGTCCGCTCCTCCGGTCCCGGCGGGCAGAACGTCAACAAGGTGTCTACGGCGGTCGAATTGCGGTTCGAGGCGGAGCGGTCTCCAAACCTTCCTGCGCCGGTGAAGACCCGGCTGCGACGACTGGCGGGGCGGCGCTGGACCAAGGACGGGGCGATTGTCATTCAGGTCGAAGAGACCCGGTCGCAGGCGCGAAACCGCGAGATCGCGCGGGAGCGTCTGGCGGAACTGGTGCGCAAGGCTTTGGTGGTGCCGAAACGACGGGTGAAGACGAAGCCGACGAAGGGGTCGGTCGAGCGGCGGATCAAGGCGAAGAAGGAACGGGGGGAGGTTAAGAAGTTGCGCGGGAAGGTGGGTTAGCTTTTCATTCTTGCTATACCGAGGTTGTTTTCTATTTGTGATTTTTGGTTCTTCAGTCCGTTATAGTCGCTTGGTGTCTTCATCAAAGTAATGCTATCGAGGCCGACAAGCTCTGGTTTTGGTTCAAACCTAATATGCTTGTTATCCGATTTCTTTATAAATCCAATTTCTTCCAGAACCGACCCCATTTCTTTTGAAAACTTTTTCGGATCTTTTGTAGCTTTTTCTAGAGCACGCTTAAGTTGACCCAGTGCAGCTGAGGGCTCAACTTGATCGATCAACTTTTCTCCAACTTTTTTGGATCGTTCATCCAAGCCGTATGTATCTGAAAAATTTAGAGATATTTCAATAAAATATCGAATACGATCAATAAGCTCACCATCATAGATTTCAACAATCTGCTCAGGCAACTGTCCAGCAATCGAACTTAGAGAGACTTCGGAATTCCGAGGTGCTTTTAAAGCTTCTTGAGTAACAGCTCGTTCAAATTCAAGTTCAGAAATTCTTTCTTTTAAGTTCTTAACTTCTTGATGATGTAGCGCCTCGTTTTCTTGCACGCTAAGGCGAGCTTTATCACGCTTAATCTGGTGACGTAGTGCTTGTTCCTGCAATTCTGTCCAATCCCAACCCTTTGCTGGGGATCTTGAGCGAATTGAAATTACGTACTCTGCAATCCATGAAAATAGCTCGAATCTATCTCTGATTGCACCACCAATATAGAACTTTCGCCGAAAGCTCGTATTCGGAGAATACACAGCAACAGTGCCTCCATATACGTTTGTTCCATTAGCTCGCTCGCGTAACGAATTGCTAAAACTCTTGCTAGGCTCAACCAACACATGTGCAATGCCCCCCAAATCAAATGCCAATTTTTTAATTTGTTGAAAGGAAAGGGCCTTATCACGGTCTGATGTAAAAGAAATGTATATGATCGGAAGATTGAGGCTAGCAGCCCCATTCAAAACCTCCAAAGCGATATCAAGGTAGTAATCAGTTTCTTCTAAGAAATGCGGCTCATCAATAATATCAAAATATCCATCATCTGTAGCCTTCTTCTCTTGAATGATCGATTTGATAATGAACGGCTTTTTAGGCCTTTCGAGTGGAGCGTCGAGATGGGCCGCTATGCATTGCGTTCTTGTGCGCAAAATGCTGTCACCCCCTAATCCTTCCGATTTACTTATGACAAGCTCTGTCCGCCATATTCTTCCATCCGCATCAGGGTTGTCATATCTGAAGCCCAGTGCTTCAGGTCCATCGCCTCCCGGCAACTCAATCAACCTAAGTTCTTCACCGTTTTTCGCCTTAAGATATGCATTTTCTTTTTCCAATTCGTGCTGCACAGGACCTTCAAAAAGTTTAGAATACGAAGTCCCTTTTAACCAACCGACAACGAGTCCTACAAATTCCGCGCGAGAAAAATCTTTTACGAAAAATTCTGTGGCAAACGGGTACATGAACACCTCTATCCCTAAATTAAATCGTTATATTAAAGCATAACAGCTTATGGTTGAGCTGCATATGCTAATTGATTCTAGAAAATTATCTCTATCTTGCTCAAATGGCAGTTCGCGGCATTCAACGTAGCGACGACTTTGCCGACTGCTACACTACAACAGCCTCAGATAAAAAGCAGGCCGTCGTCTCAAACCACAACCTCCATCGCCTCCTGCGCCCCCACCCCAAACACCCGTTTATACCGCGCGACCTCGTCCGCCGGGCCCATCGCCTTGTTCGGGTTATCGGACAGTTTCACCGTCGGCTTGCCATTCGCCGACACCGCCTTGCACACCAGTGAGAACGGTGCGAGCGCGTCGTCGGGGGTCAGGCCTCGGAAATCGTTGGTCAAGAGAGTGCCCCAGCCGAAGGAGGTCTTGACCCGGCCGCTGAACTGTTGGTGCAGTTCGATGATCTTGTCGGTGTCCAGACCGTCGGAGAAGATGACGAGTTTTCTGGTCGGGTCTTCGCCGCGGGATTTCCACCACGCGATGGCCTGTTCCGCGCCGGACGCCGGATCGCCAGAGTCGATGCGGATGCCGGTCCAGCCCGCGAGCCAGTCGGGGGCGCGGTCGAGGAAACCTTTGGTGCCGTAAGTGTCGGGCAGGATGATGCGCAGGTTGCCTTCGTGCTCGTCCTGCCAGTCGCGCAGCACGTCATAGGGGGCTTCGGCCAGAGCCTTGTCGTCACGGGCCAGCGCCGAATAGACCATGGGCAGTTCGTGGGCGTTGGTGCCGACGGCTTCGAGATCGCGCATCATCGCGATGTGGCAATTCGAGGTGCCGGTGAACTTGTCGCCCAAGCCCTCGACCATGGCCTGCACGCACCAGTCCTGCCAGAGGTAGGAATGACGGCGGCGGGTGCCGAAATCGGCGATCTTGAGGCCGTCGAGCGGTTGCAGGCGTTTGACCTTTTCCCAAAGCTTGGTCATGGCGCGGGCGTAGAGCACCTGAAGCTCGAATTTCTTCATCGGGCCGAGGACGGCGCGGGAACGGAGTTCCATGAGGATCGACAGCGCGGGGATTTCCCAGAGCATGACCTCGGGCCAGGAGCCTTCGAAGGTCAATTCGTATTGGCCGTCATGCTTTTCGAGCTGATAGGCGGGCAAGCGCAGGTTCTCGAACCACTCCATGAAATCGGAGCGGAACATCTGGCGTTTGCCGTAGAAGGTGTTGCCGCGCATCCAGGTGCTCTCGCCGCGTTTGAGCGACAGGGAACGGACGTGGTCGAGTTGTTCGCGCAGCTCGCCCTCGTCGATCATCTCGGCGAGGCGGATGTCCTTGGAACGGTTGATCAGGGAGAAGGTGACGGTGGTGTCCGGTTTGTTGCGGAACACCGACTGGCACATCAGGAGCTTGTAGAAATCCGTGTCAATCAGGGAGCGGACGATCGGGTCGATCTTCCATTTGTGATTGTAGACACGGGTGGCGATGTCGACCATGTGAAAAGGCCCCTCTTCCTGTAACCGCCCTGTTAAAGCAGGGCGGGCAAGGGTTTGGCAAGGTTGATGTTAACGCTCACGTTTGGCTCATTTGTCCCGCGGCGTCCAATCCGGGTCCTCGACGCCCCGCCGCGACAGGCGCAGGGCAAGGCCGAGCGCGATGCCGGTGCCGATGGCGACGGTGAGATCGGTGAGCACGGTCAGCACGAGGGTGATGAGCAGAAGCGCGACATCGGAACGCCGCCCGCGCAGGTAAGCACCCCAGCGATGCGGTTCGGACATGTTCCAGGCAGTCAGAAGCAGAAGACCGGAGAGCGCCGGAAGCGCGAGATAACCGGCCAAAGGCGCGGCCAGCATCATGATCGCAAGGAGCACCAGCGCGTGGACGATGCCCGCGACCGGGGTCTTGCCGCCCGCGCGCACGTTGGTGGCGGTGCGGGCGATGGCACCGGTGGCGGGCAGGCCTCCGAAGAGTGAGGAGCCGATATTGGCCCAGCCCTGCGCCATCAGCTCGGCGTTGGAGCGGTGTTTGCCGCCGATCATCCGGTCGGCGACCATGGCCGAGAGCAGGGATTCGACCCCGGCGAGGAAGGCGATGATCAGGGCGGAGGGCAACAGTTCACGCAGGGTCGCAAGGTTCAGATCCGGCAGATGCGGCGCGGGCAGGCTTTGCGGCAACTCGCCGAACCGGGAACGAATGGTCTCGACCGGCAGATCGAACAGCGCCACGGCGGCGGAGGTCAGGGCGACGGCAACGATGAGCCCCGGCAAGCGCGGAAAGGCACGACGCAGCAACATGATGAGCACCATCGTCGCAAGCCCGATGCCGAGGGCTGAGGGGTTCAACGCCGGAGCGGCCTTGATCAGGGCCGGGATTTTTTCGAGGAAATCGGCGGGAAACGGTCCGGCAAGCCCGAAGAAATCGGGGAGCTGGCTCGTGCCGATGATCACACCGATGCCGATGGTGAAACCGTTGATCACCGCCTCGGGGACATGGCGCACCAGTTGGCCCGCCCGGAACAGCCCGGCAATGATCAGAACGATGCCCGCGAGGAAGGTCGCGGCAACGAGGCCGGAATAGCCATGTGTGGTAATCACCCCGGCGACGACGACGATGAAGGCACCGGTGGGGCCGCCGATCTGGACCCGGCTGCCGCCCAGCGCGGAGATCAGGAAGCCCGCGACGATGGCGGTGACAAAGCCCGCGGCAGGGGCGGCGCCCGAGGCGATGGCGATGGCGATGGACAGCGGCAGGGCGACCAGCGCCACAGTGATCCCGGCGAAGACATCAGAGCCGAACTCGGCCCGGGTGTAGGTTTTCAGCGTGGTGAAAAGCTTCGGTGTCATGGCCCTACAGGACCTCCACCCCGGCGGCCTTCATGCCGTCGATTGCCGCCGCAAGAGAGCCATTCATGTCGATGGCACGACACAAATCGGTGCGCACCGTGACGGTAAATCCGAGTTTGGCAGCGTCGACGGCGGAGAAATTCACACAGAAATCGGTGGCCAACCCGACCAGAGTCAGCGTGTCGATGCCACGCGTGCGCAGATAGCCTTCGAGACCGGTGGGCGTTTTGTGATCATTCTCGAAAAACGCGGAATAGCTGTCGATCGCGGGATTGAACCCCTTGCGGATGATCAGATCGCCGGTGGTCACGAGATCCTTGTGGAAGGCTGCCCCGTCGGTCCCTTGAATGCAATGATCCGGCCAGAGCACCTGCGTGCCATAGGGCATTTCCATGGTGGAATAGGGCGCGGCATTGTAAGTGCTTGCAAAGGAACTGTGCCCCCCGGGATGCCAGTCCTGCGTCAGGATCACGGCGGGAAATTCGGCCATGAGCGCGTTGACCCCCGGCACGATTTCGTCGCCGCCAGCGACGGCGAGCGCGCCGCCCGGGCAGAAATCGTTTTGAATGTCGATGACGATCAGGGCTTCATTGGGTGCGCGCATGGGAGGTCTCCTTCGCGCCAAGTGGTAGCGCTCCATGAGCCATCGGGCAAGAGCGGGCCTGGTTGGCGTCGCGTCCGCCCTTCGCCCCCTCTTTCGGCGCGTTCAGGGTCATGTGGCTAAGAGTCATCCAGGCACAAGACGAGGGTGAAAATCACCCTGTGGTCTGTTTTGGCTGGATTTGGCTCTATTTTACCCGCATCCGCAACAGCCTCCCGCCCCGCTCAAAGGTGATCAGCCACATGCCGATCTTTTGCCGTGCGACGCTTTGCAAGTCTTTGGTTGTCCGGATTTCCGTGCCATTGACCTCGACAATCCGGTCTCCGGGCCGGAGACCGAGACGGGCGGAGGGGCCTTGGGCGTCCAAAAGAACGACTCCCTCGGACATCAGCGCAAGGCCGTATTCGTCAATCAGCGCAGGCGTCAGATCGGCCACGACCAGACCGCCCAGTGGACCGGAAGAGGTGATCTCGACCCTGTCGATGCTCTCCGACCCTGGCGCTGCAATCAGAGACAAATCCAGCTCAACCGGCTCTCCGGCACGCAGCGCGGAGAGTTTGACCGAAGCTCCGACCGGCAGGATCGACAACCGGTATTCGAGATCGGAGGGAGAGAGGATCGGTTGGTCGTCGAGGGAGAGGAGCACATCTCCCGCCGTCAACCCGAGCGTTGCGAAGGAGGATTGCGGGTGCAACTCGGAGAGCACGACGCCTTCGGGGCGGTCGAGCCCAAGGGCCTCGGCGACCGCGTCGTCCACGGACTGAGTCGAAACGCCGGACCAGGGGTGAATGAAACGGGTCTGGCCCGCCTCGGCCTGACGAGTGAATTCGCGCACGAGATTGGCCGGGATGGCAAATCCGATGCCGTTGGATCCACCGGAGCGCGACAGGATCGAGGTGTTGATGCCGACGAGACGGCCCGACATATCGACCAAAGCGCCGCCGGAATTGCCCGGATTGATGGCCGCGTCGGTCTGGATATAGGAACCCGCGCCGCCGGGGATCGCCGAGCCGGAGCGGGCAAGACCCGAGACGATGCCGGAGGACACAGTCTGGCCGACACCAAACGGGTTGCCGATGGCCAGCACCAGATCGCCGACCTCAAGCGCATCGCTGTCGGCCAGAGGCAGGGCGGGCAGGTCGGAGGCGCCATCGAGGCGAAGCACGGCGACGTCGGCGTCCTTGTCGGCGAGGATCACCTCGCCCTTGTATTCGCGCTTGTCGGAGAGGACGACGCGGATGTCGGAGGCCTCGCCCACGACGTGATAATTCGACACGACAAGCCCGTCACCCGAGACAATCACCCCGGAACCAAGCGAGCGTTGCACACGCTGACGCGCCGGACCAGAGCGGAAGAATTGCGAGAAGAACGGATCGTCCGCGAAGGGGGACAGACGCTCCTCCACCACACGGGAGGCATAGATATTGACCACAGAGGGCGAAGTTTCCTTGACGATGGGGGAGAAGGAAAGCTGAATTTCCGCGCGGCTTTCGGGGACTTGGGGCGTCTCGGCAAAGGCCATTTGGGCCGGATTAGTGACGGTGAAAGCCAGAAAAACGGCAAGGATTGCGCTGCGTGTCATTGCGGGGCCTCGTGACAGTTCCTCGGATGCGATTAGATGACGCGGGCGGGCCGTGCTTTGCAAGCTCTTGCCTGATCACGGCTTGCGGCGTATCGAACACATCATGTTTACCGTCTGCGCACTCTATCACTTCACCCGCTTCCCCGACCCTGCCGCCTTGCGGGGGCCGCTTATGGAGTTGTGCCATGCCGAGGGCATCACAGGCACGCTTTTGCTGGCCAGGGAGGGGATCAATGGCACGGTGGCCGGGCCGACACCGGCGTCCATCGAACGGCTGGTTGCGCATATCCGCAGCCTGCCGGGATGCACCGATTTCGAATACAAGCTGTCGACGGCGGAGGAGCAGCCGTTCAACCGGATGAAAGTGCGGCTCAAGAAAGAGATCGTCACCATGGGGCAGCCCGATGTCGACCCGAAAGCAAGGGTTGGACACTATTGCACCCCCGAGGAATGGAACGAACTGATCTCAGCGCCAGATGTGGCGGTGATCGACACGCGCAACGATTACGAGGTTCAGATCGGTACGTTCAAGGACGCGATCGACCCGCAGACCAAGACCTTCCGCGAGTTCCCGCAATGGTGGGAGGAGAACAAGGAGCGGTTCCACAACAAGCGGATCGCGATGTTCTGCACGGGCGGCATCCGCTGTGAGAAATCGACGAATTTCCTTTTGGGTCAGGGGATCGAGGAGGTCTATCACCTCAAGGGCGGGGTCCTGAAGTACCTTGAGGAGATGCCGCAGGAGGAGAGCCTCTGGGAAGGCGAATGTTTCGTGTTCGACGGGCGGGTGTCCATCGGCCATGGGCTGACCGAGGGGCCGCATGAGCTGTGCCATGCCTGTCGGCGTCCGATTCGGCCCGAGGACAAGCGGCGCCCGGAATATGAGGAAGGCGTGTCCTGTCATCAGTGCATCGACGAGTATGACGAGGCGCGCAAGGAGCGGTTCCGCGAGCGTCAGAAACAGATCGCCCTGGCAAAGGCCCGCGGCGAGCGGCATTTCGGAACCGGCGTGCCCTCGGCGAAATGAAGTTAACGCACTTAACGCGATATTAACTACTATCCGGCCACAACCCTACGGAGAAACAACCCACCCGTTTCGTCGTAGGGATTACAATGACAGTTCACCCCATCAAGGTATTGTCCGTTTTCGGGACCCGCCCCGAGGCCATCAAGATGGCCCCTGTGGTCGGCGCTCTGGGGGCCGCACAAGGCATCACCTCCGAGATTTGCGTCACGGCGCAGCATCGGGAAATGCTCGACCAGGTTCTGGGCCTGTTCAAAATCCGGCCGGAATACGATCTCGATCTCATGCGCACGGGACAGGGGTTGCACGATCTGTCCGCCATGCTCCTCAAAGAGCTGAAACAGGTTCTGGATCAGGCCAGACCCGATCTCGTTCTGGTGCATGGCGATACTGCGACCACGGCCATGACCGCGATGGCCGCCTATTACAATCAGATCCCGGTGGGCCATGTCGAAGCCGGTCTGCGCACCGGCAACATCTATTCGCCCTGGCCCGAAGAGGTGAACCGCAAGCTCACCGGCACGATCAGCGCGTTGCATTTTGCACCGACGGAAAAATCCCGCGCCAACCTGCTGGCCGAGAATGTCGATCCAGCATCGGTGCATGTCACCGGAAACACGGTGATCGACGCGCTGATGAGCGTGGTCGCGCGGCTCGAACAGGACAGTTCGGCACAACAGGCGCTGATTGAAAGAACCGGAATTCAGCCCGGCAAACGGGTGATTCTTGTCACCGGACACCGGCGCGAGAGTTTCGGCAGCGGCATGGAACGGATCTGCAATGCGCTTGCCGAACTGGCAAAACGGCCGGATGTCCAGATCATTTATCCGGTCCATCTTAACCCTAATGTAAGAGAACCTGTGGAACGGTTGCTCGGCGGCAGAGAGAACATCACGCTGATCGACCCCCTTGATTACTATCCTTTCATTTTCCTGATGAGCCGTGCGGACATCATCCTCACGGACAGCGGCGGCATTCAGGAAGAAGCGCCCTCTCTCGGCAAACCCGTCCTCGTCATGCGTGACACGACGGAAAGGCCCGAAGCGGTGGATGCCGGAACGGTCAAGCTGGTCGGGACGGACAGGGACAAGATCGTGAGCGAGGTCGCGCGTCTTCTCGACGACACGGCCGCTTATGCGGAGATGAGCCTCGCTCATAACCCCTATGGCGATGGCAAGGCCTCGCACCGGATCGTCACTGCGATCCAGAGTTGGGCCACGACAAGAGAGAGGTGTTTCCAGTGAAAAAGTACGGATTTTCGAAAATAAACATCATCGGGCTTGGATATATCGGCCTGCCGACGGCGGCGGTTTTCGCCTCCTCGAAAGTGCAGGTGCATGGGGTCGACGTCAGCCCCCGCGTGGTCGAAACGATCAATGCGGGCGGGATTCACATCGTCGAACCCGATCTCGACATGATCGTGCGCGACACCGTAACGCGGGGCTATCTGACCGCCTCGGTGACGCCCTGCCCCGCCGATGCCTTTGTCATCGCGGTCCCCACGCCTTTTGTCGAAGAGAGCCACGCCGCCGATCTCAACTATATCCGCGCGGCGGCGAAATCCATTGCGCCGCATCTGGCGAGGGGCAATCTCGTGGTGCTCGAATCCACCTCGCCGATCGGGGCGACGGATCAGATGGCAGCCTGGCTGGCCGAGGAACGTCCCGACCTGAGTTTCCCGCAACAGGCGGGAGAAGCTGCAGATGTCATGGTCGCGCATTGTCCCGAACGGGTGCTGCCCGGTCATGTGATGCGCGAACTGTTCGAGAACGACCGCATCATCGGCGGCATGACCCCGCGCTGCGCCCGGCGTGCGACGGAGCTTTACCGGATTTTCGTCAAGGGCTGTTGTATCCCGACCAATGCGCGTACGGCGGAATTCGCCAAGCTGGCCGAAAACAGCTATCGGGACACGAATATCGCCTTTGCCAATGAGCTTTCGCTGATTTGCGACGAAGTCGGTGTCGATGTCTGGGAGCTGATCGAACTGGCCAATCGCCATCCGCGGGTGAACATCCTGCAACCCGGCCCAGGCGTCGGCGGGCATTGCATCGCGGTCGACCCGTGGTTCATCGTTTCCTCCGCGCCCAAGACCGCCCGGCTGATCCGCACCGCGCGCGAGGTCAATGACAGCAAGCCGCTTTGGGTGCTCGATCAGGTGCGCGAGGCCGGCGAGGCGCTTGGGCTGATCGGTCGCAAGCCGCGCGTCGCCTGTCTCGGGCTTGCGTTCAAACCCGACATTGACGATCTGCGCGAAAGCCCGGCGCTCGATATCGTGCGAGAGCTGAGTGGCAGCGGCACCTTCGAGGTGCTTGTCAGCGAACCTAACATTCACGCCCTGCCCCCCGCGCTTGCCGACAAAGCCGAGATGATGACGGCAGAGGCAGCGATCGAGGCGGCGGATATCGTCTTGCTTCTGGTCGACCACCGCCCGTTCAAAAATCTTGCCGTGCCGCTCGGCAAACCTGTGATCGACACCCGCGGCATGTGGCGCCAAACCCGCAGCGTCTGGCGCCAAGCCCGCCGCGCGGCGTGACATCGCATGATGGGACAGGCATTCGAACAGGAACGGCTTTTGCGCGGCACGCTCTCGGCTGCCCGTCACATGCGGGTGCAGCAGCCCGGTTTCGATGTCGCCCCTCTGCTCATGGACCTGCTCGAAAGCGCCCCCGATGCGGAAGACGTCCTGCTGATCTCTGCACAGGCGATCGAGCTGAGCCTGCCGGATGTGGTCCAGGCGGCCCACAATCGCCTTGTGGCGATGGGAGTTGCGGCAGGTGTGCTGGAGATGCTGGACAGCCAGACGACAGAGGGATTGTTCCTGATGGACAACATCGCCGGATTGCCCGGCACCCCCATCGCCCCCGTCGAAAATCGCGTCGCTTATGTGAGTTACAGCAGCCTGCCCTATCACTCGACCGGATACGCGAACCGGACCCATTTCCTTGCGCAAGGATTGCGCGCACAGGGGCTCGATCTTCAGGTAATCTCGCGGCCCGGCTATCCCTGGGACGAACCGGCCAGCGCACTCGAAACGCCCGCGCCGGAGGGAGGTTGCGGCGAGATACGGGACGGCGTGCCCTATCATCGGCTGAAGACGCCGGGGTATTTTTCCTGGGACAATCACGCGGCCTATGTCCGGCACTCCACGGCGGCGCTGGAGGCCTGTTTTCGCGATCTCAAACCCGCGCTAGTCATCGCGGCCAGCAACCATGCCTGCGCCATACCCGCCTGCCTTGCCGCCCGCCGGATCGGGGTGCCCTTTGTCCATGAGGTGCGCGGGTTCTGGGAGGACAGCCGGGCGGCGCGCGAGCCGGGTTTCATGGGCTCGCGACAATATTTTCTCGAGCGCCATTGGGACGGCGAAGTGGCGCGCCGGGCGGACCGGGTGATCACGCTCGGAACGGCGATGAAACGTGAACTGGTGACACGGAGCGTGCCAGCGGAGCGGATTTCCATCGTGCCCAACGGCGCGACGGAAGCCATGCCCTGTGGCTCGAAGTCACGAAACAGCGTGCCCGTGATCGGCTATGTCGGCAGCTTTGCCGCCTATGAAGGTCTGGCACTTCTGGTGGAGGCCTGTGGCGCGTTGAAACGGGGCGGGCTCGCGTTTCGCCTGTTGCTGGTCGGAGATGGCAAGGGCAGCGGCCATGCCGGTCGGAGGGCGCATCGCGCTATGCTGGATCTGCTGACGGAGCACGGCCTGTCGGATCGGACCGAAGCGCCGGGACGGGTGGCCCCGGAAAAGGCCCGCACCTATGTCGAAGCGCTCGACATCGCCGTGTTTCCCCGGCTGCGCAGCCGTGTGACCGAGCTTGTCACGCCGCTCAAACCGATCGAGGCGATGATGGCCGGCAAGGCAATCGTCGCCTCCGATGTCGGGGGATTCGACGGGATGCTGAGCGCGGGCGAGACCGCCTTGCGGTTTCCCGCAGGCTCGGTCGACGGGTTGCAAAACGCGCTCCTCAGGCTTCTGCAGGACAGGAATCTGCGACAGGATCTTGGCACGCGGGCCCGAGCCAAAGCGCGGGAAGAGTATCTTTGGCCGGCCATCTGTGCGGAATACGCCATCACGCTTCGACATATCATGGCGGACCAAATCACGACAGGGCAGGATGCGGGGAGGAACGCGCATGAAGCCGCGTGATCCCAGCGTGGAGGAAATGACGCTTCTGAGCGAACGCCTCGATGCGTTGGAGAAAGAACTCTGCTTTCGCATCGAGACCGCGTCTCAGGGAGAGCAGGAGCTGCGAAGACTTCGGGCGGAGTTGCGCGAGATGCGGAACAGCCTGTCCTGGCGCGTGACCGCACCGCTGCGCCGTCTTTCGAAACTGGGTAGAAAACTCTTGAGGGCACGACCAGACACATGACGATGACAGACATCCCCCTGCCGCCGGTGAGCGACCCGCTTCTGAAATTGTTGCGGGAGTATTACGGCTACAAATATGTCGAATTGCACGGCAAGAAATCCGGCAAAGGATTTTACACACAGCATGACTGGCGACGGATTCAATACGGCATCGAACTGCTCGATCCGGACAGCCGCTCCATCCTCGATGTCGGTGTCGGGCCCTCGGCCCTGTTGAATTACCTTCAACTCAGCAAGCGTTACGATCAGGTCACAGGCATTGATCTCAGGCGCTACTCCAAGCAGATTCTGGTCGACGAGCGGACGGATTTCCGCGTGATGGACGCGACCGCCCTGGCGTTCGAAGATGACAGTTATGACACGGTCGTTTGCATGGAAGTGCTCGAACATATCCCCGGCGACGCCATGTCCACGGCGCTGGAGGAGTTGCGCCGGGTCGCCAGGAAACAGTTGATCGTCTCTGTTCCCTTCGACGAGCCCCGTCCTCTGCCGTCCTATCACCATCAATATTTCGATGCCGCGCGCATCGCGGAGGTGTTCCCGAAAGCCGATATCCGTTTGTTGCAACGCCCGCATCGCAAGGGCTGGCCTTGGGCGATCGCGATCGAAACCTTTTGAGCCCCTTCAGTCACGGGAAAGTCCATGATGGCCAAGACGCCGAAAGACACCGCCGCGAAGGGCGCTGATCTGAAAGAACTCGTCAAGCAGCTTGCGAAAGAGCAACGGCAGCGCATGGAATGGGAGCAGGCATATCATGAGATCGCACAGTCCAGTTCCTTTCGCATCGGTCATACGCTGGCCCTCTCGCTACGCAGTTTTCGTGGCGCCCTGGCGCTTCCGTTACGGCTGGCCCGCGAACTGCGCACCAGTCTTGCGCGCAGGGCGGCGGGCAACGCGGTCAAAACGCCACGCCCGCGCTATGCATCTGCGCCGGTCAGCTATGTGAACCTCGGCGGAGAGACGGATTGGATCGAGCTGCCTGTCAAACCCGGAGAGCGCGTCTGCATCGAGGGCCGTCTCTGGCTCAAGACCCCCAATTCGGCCACACAAAAAGTTGCGCTTTTCACCGTGCAATTCGTGACGGAGTCGGGGCATGCGCTGAAATTCGATCCCTCCAACAATCTGGCTTGGCTTGCGAAACAGCAACTGGCACAGGGCTATGTGTTACAGCAAGAGCAGCCGGTGTGCTTTGCGCAGGATCTGATCGCGCCGCAGCGTGCCGTGCGGATGCGCATCGGGCTTGTCGGCTGGGAGGCGAAGAATGGCTTTGCCCGGCTCAAGGTGCTGCGCGATGCCGCCTGCGTTCCCGCCTCGCGCGGGCTGCTGGCGCTCGGCAATGCCGCGCCCTTCCTGCCACATGCGCATCTCAGCCCGGAAGAGCGGGAGCGCCTGCCGAAACTGATCACGGTGACGGATGAATTCACCGCCGAATGCCTTGCCCCCGACACCCGAAGCGTGCGGATCGGCAAGAAGAGTTGGCAGGAGGACTTCCGGGACAACCGCGACGCTTTCGCCTTTTTTGCCGAGTCCGCCTGGCGCGGCAATGACGGCGCGTGGAATTATGCCATGACCAAGCCGGAGAAATGGGGCAAGGAGCTGTCCGAACTGATCGAGGCCTGCAAGGGCGACGGCATTCCCACGCTGTTCTGGAACAAGGAAGACCCGGTCAATTTCGAGACGTTCATCGACACGGCGCGTCAGTTCGATCATGTGTTCACGACCGACGTCGGCTGCGTTCCGGCCTATGAGGCGCATGTCGGGCGGGGGCACGCCCATGTGATGATGTTCGCAGCGCAATCCTCGTTGCACAATCCGATCCGCAGGAAAGACCGGCAGAACCGCGTGGCCTTCACCGGGAGTTGGCGAGGGATCAAATATCCGAAGCGGGCGGAGTGGCTCAACCTGTTGCTGAGCCCGGCGCAGGAACGCGGGGTTCTGGATATTTACGACCGGTTCAGTGACGAAAAGGAGAACCCCGACCTGATTTTTCCCGCGAAATTCCAGCCTGCACTGCGGGGCGGGTTGCCTTATCCGAAGCTGGTCGAGCGCGTCTACAAGACCTACGACGCTTTCGTGAACGTGAATTCCGTGGAAGGCTCGGACACCATGCTGGCAAGGCGGGTGTTCGAGATCATGGGCTGCGGCGCGCCGGTGATGTCCTCCTATTCTCCGGCGATGGAAAAGGTGTTCGGCGATCTGGTGCTCATGCCCTCGACGGAGCAGGAGGCGGGTGAGATGACCGACCGGCTTCTGGGCGACGCTCTCTACCGTGCGACTCTGGCCACGAAAGGGGTGCGACTGATTCACAGCAAACACACCTATCGGCACCGGCTTCAGGAGATGTCGGAAAAGATCGGCAAGCCCTTCGTCGCCCAACCCGCGCGCAAAGTCTCGATCCTGTGCAGTTCGAAACGGCCACAGTTTCTCGAAGCCGTCGGGCGGCAGATCCGGGCGCAGACCTATACCGACACCGAAACGATTTTCGTCATGCACCGAGACGACATGAGCGAAGAGCAGGCCGCCCGCGCCCTGCACGGGGTACGCAACCTGAAGATCCTCCGCACCTCCGAGGAGAAATTCCTGGCACATGCGCTGAACGATGCAATGCAGATCGCTGAGGGGGACACATTCGCGAAATGGGATGACGACGATCTCTATGGGCCGAATTACATATTCGACTCGGTCCTCGGGTTCGACTACGCCCCGCGCACGGCGCTGATCGGCAAAAACAGTTATTTCACCTATCTGGAACAGCGCGACAAAACCTATCTGCGTTTCCCGGGGCGGGACAACCAGATGACCAATCTGGTGCATGGCGGCACCCTGATCTGGGATCGAAAGAAGACGGAGGGGCTGAGCTTTGCCGCGCAAAGGCAGGGCACGGACACGGCTTTTCTGCAAATGCTGCAGGAGCGCGATCTCCCCATCCTGTCGACCAACATCTTCAATTTCGTCCATATGCGCTACGCGGATATTGCGCAGCACACATGGAAAATCCGCGATGAGGATTACCTGAACGGCAAGACGAACCTCATCTGTGACGGGCTCCCCGGCGCGCGGGCCTATGTCTGAACGGGAATGCGGGCAAAGCCCCCGTCTCAGAACACGAACATGTCCGAGGTAAGCTGCTCCGTCCCGACGCCGGAAATGGTGATGATGTTGTTCTCGTCCAGATAAATCTGCGCCGAACCGCCCGTCGTTTCCGTCAGATGGTTCGCCACGAGATCCTCCCAGGACGTGATCTCCGACACATCGCTCAGGTCGATGATCTCCCCCTCCGCGATGTCGAAATCATAGATCGCGTCGCGCCCGAAATTGTCAGAAAAGATAAAGGTATCCTTGCCGTCCTGACCGTAGAGCATGTCGCTGCCCGCTTCGCCACGCAACCTGTCGTCACCGGAGCCGCCGCGGAGCTGATCGTTGCCATCGCCGCCAAAGAGCGAATCCGCGTCGCGGCCCCCAGCCAGATAGTCGTTGCCCGCGCCGCCTTTCATGTAATCGAGCCCGTTCGAGCCGTAGAGCTTGTCGTTGCCATCCTCGCCGTACAGCCGGTCGTGCGAGGTGAACCCGTAGATTTCGTCGTCGCCATCGCCACCGTAGATGATGTCACGTTCCCGCCCTCCGTCGAGCAGGTCGTTGCCTGCGCCTCCGAAGATCGTGTCCTCACCAAGGCCACCGTAGATCTTGTTGTCGGCCTCATTGCCGGTGATGTGGTCATTGCCTGCGCCCGAGATGTAATTCTCGATGATGGTCCCGGAGGCGATCCCGAGATTGCCGACCAGACCCAGCACATCCGAAAAACTTTCGTCGTTCAGATCGACACGATCATTGGTCGTCGAGAAGCTGAGGTCGATCGTGTCTTCGCCCTCGGCATCGAAGATCGTCAAGGCAATCGGATCGCCGGAGTAGGTCGTCGTGGTCCCGTTCGAGAGATCGGTGAACACCCCGTCGAGATAATTGCCGAGGTTCGAATTCAGCCCCCAGATCGTGTCGCCCCAGGTTGCGCTCCCTTCACCAGCGGGCCCGTAGAGGTCCTGAATGGCCAGAATATCCGCCATCATCGTCGAGACGAGATAGGCATAGCTCGCGTTCACACTCGTGTTGTCGGATTGCGAGAAATAGGACATCACCGACAATTGCCAGCTATCGTTGAGAAAATCCGCATCGGTCGGGTAATCTGCACTGCCGTTGTACAAGGACTGGTGCCCCAGGCCGAGCGCATGTCCGATCTCGTGGATATAGGTCTGGTAACCGTAGGTGCCGATTTCATCCCCCATGTAGGAGTTCACCCAGCCGCTGGTGATCACGACATCGGAATACTGGATCGTCGTCCCGGATACGGCAGAGGTCGAATAGGCCGAAAGCACCGTGGAATTGCCACCGTCGTCGTTGTAAAACGTGATGTCCGCGCTGGAGGAGGTGGTGACGACGAAAGTGACATCGGCGACCATTTCCCACGCCTCGAGCGCGCTCAGCGCAAGCTTTTGCTCGGTGGCGTTGAGATCGCTGATATTGACCGTGATCACATTCGACGACGATGTGTCAAAGAACCGTGTGTTCAAGCCGTAGTCATTCCAGAAACCCGTGGTGAGATAATCGGCAAGCTCCGACAGGGTGCCGTTGACAAGAGCGGCAGATGTCGTGCCGGTCGAGGTCAGGGCCGCAGCCTCCTCGTAGACACAGGAGTCGTCGGTCGGTCGGAACTGGGCACAAATTTCACACATGTCTTAACTCTCCTCTTTATCTGCGCCTCAAGGCCTAAAAATTTGTTTCTGAAAGCATTTCTTTGAAAAGATTCACGAAAAACTTGCGGGTGGCGGCATCATCGCCTTGTGGTGCACGGTCCACGACACTGAATGCACTGTCCCGGAGTGCGAGGGGCTGACCATCCCGGTGCAGGCGGGCGGAGATCGAGAAGCCCAACGGGGCCTCCGTGATCGTCAATTCCATCTGCGGCGCAGCCTCGACCCCTGCGACGGCTTTCGCCCAAGCCTCTGTCGCCGTTTCGCAATAGGATGGGGGCAGGTCTGAGCGACACAGGATGTCCCCGGCTTGCGCCATCTCATCAGCCATCGTCAAACTCACTCCTCCGGTTATTAGAAGCCCCCCCGCCCCGACAGCCCACAACACGGCAGGCAAACCACGTTTTGCCATGCGGCGTATCAGGTGGTTCATTTGCTCACCCACTGTTTTCATTCCTCATTCCTATCACCGCTCTCCCGATCCCTCCAAACGAGACCGGTTGCGTTGAAATCATTTCTCTGTCGCTCAGGCGCAAACCGGTCACACCCCATCTCAGAATACGAACATGTCCGAGGTCAGCTCCCCCATCCCGACACCGGAAATGGTGATGATGTTGTTCTCATCCAGATAAATCTGCGCCGAACCGCCCGCCGTTTCCGTCAGATGGTTCGCCACGAGATCCTCCCAGGAGGTGATCTCCGACACATCGCTCAGGTCGATGATCTCGACCAGAGTGACCTCGAAATCGTAGATCGTGTCGCGGCCGAAATCGTCCGAGAAAATGAACGTGTCCCGATCATCCTGACCGTAGAGAAGATCGTTTCCTCCCTCGCCACGCAGCTTGTCCTCACCGGAACCGCCCCGCAACTGGTCGTTGCCGTCGCCGCCAAAGAGCGAGTCCGCATCGCGCGCCCCGGCCAGATAGTCGTTGCCCGCGCCGCCTTTCATGTAATCGAGCCCGTTCGAGCCGTAGAGCTTGTCGTTGCCATCCTCGCCGTACAGCCGGTCGTGCGAGGTGAACCCGTAGATCACATCGTCCCCTTCGCCGCCGTAGATGATGTCGCGCTCCCGACCGCCGTCGAGAATATCGTTGCCGCCACCGCCATAGATCGTGTCCTGATCAAGACCGCCGTAGATCGTATCCGCACCGTCTTCTCCATAGATCACATCGTCGCCGTCACCGGCGTCGATGAAATCATCGCCACTGCCCGCATAAATCTGATCATTGCCGCCGTACCCGAAGATCTGGTCGTCGCCGCTGTCGGAAAAGATGATGTTCACAAATTCCGTGCCGAAGATCGTGTCGTTTCCCACCGTTCCGTAAAGCTGAAACGCCGCCTGATTCTCTCCGCCTTCGAGAGCCACGCGATCAAGGGTGAAAAGATCTTCATAGGAGAAATCGGAAGCATAGAGATCGTATCCGTCATGCGAATAGAGGATCAGTTCCTCATCGCCATAGTGAATGCGGATGCCCGAGGGGATGGTCACGAAGCTAAGCTGATCGAGACTGTTGAGCCCTTCCCAATGCGACAGGTCGATCCGGTCGATGCCGAGGCGGAAATCGCGGATGACGTCCGTTTCGCCATCTGCGGCGAGGACGAAGAGATCGGCACCTGAACCGCCCTGGAGCACATCGCTGCCAGTGCCATCGAAGATGACGTCGTTCAGACTTGTGCCGATGAGGGTCTCCGCCGCATCCGTTCCGGCGATGAGGCCGTTTTCTGCGGACATATCGACATAAAGATGGGTCAGACCGTATTCGCTTGCGGAACTGACAAAGATGTCGATGCCGTCGGCACCCGCATAGAGCGCGATATCGGAGATATTCTGAAGGGACATCGCCGCGCTGTCGTAGATATGCGACACGCAGGTCAGGGTGCCATCGGGCAACATGAGATAGAGCGCGACGCCGCCCTGATTGCCGCCAACCGCGAGATAGGTGTCGCCCTCATAGGCGATCGTCGCCACGGCGGTGACATTGCCGACATGGGACACACTATCGGAAATCACCTGATCGACCATGGTCAGGGTTCCGTCTGCCGCCATCTGAACGACATGGATCGAGGAGGAATCATAAGCGCCGACGACGAGGTATTTCACCCCACCGATCTCGACGGCAGCCATGGAGCTTGGGGTCGTGCCCCAGAACAGCTGATCGGCATCCATGGAGGCACGGGCGGTAAGGGTTCCGGTCGCCGTGTCGATTTCCCAGACCTGAAGCGTGTTGCTGCTTTGGGTTGCGGCGACGAAATAGCTGTGGCCGTCGATCTCGGTCACGAGAGAGGCGCCGATGGCATCGTTGTCCACATTGCTACCGTAAGACACGGTTCCAGCTGCGGAAATGGTCTTTTGCACCGTATCGATCTGGAGCACGCCGATCTGCGCCTCGCCTGCGATGGCACCCAGAACGAGGATCTTGCCCGTGTCGAGCTGGATCGTGCTGGTGCCATAGAGATCGCTGGAAAAGGCCGTAACCGTCCCGAGTGAAGTGGAGCTACCGAAAATGTCCGTTCCATTCGCGGTGATCAGACGAAAGGCCCCGGAGACGCCGCCTCCGGTGAGGATGTAATCCTGCGCAGCGGTGTTGAGCGCGGTCAGATCGCCCTCGGCCCCGGCCGTCACCCCGGTTGAGAGCGTCAGGGCGTCGACCTTGACGAGGGACCCGGATTGAAGCTCCCAAGCCGATGCGCCGCCGTCATATTGCCCGACCGTCAGAACGAATATCCGGCCATCGACCGTCACGACCTCGATGTCGGATGTATGCGAGAAATACTCTTCATACGCGACGTGCTCTGTCGATATGTGTTGGATCGAGACCACGGTTCACACCCCCTTATACCCGGGTATAAGTGTCCCGAAACGAGGTTGCTTTTCATTTACGCGAAAGCGGCGTTTTTGCGGCCCCTGTTTTCAATTTGGCCGAAAATCGCTTCAAAATTTATCGGATCTGGCCGGGGGAAACCCTGTTTCTTTCATGTTTTCAAAGAACTGATCTGAGAGCCTGTCGAACTGATCGAGAGAGGCCTCGTCGAGACCCTGACGCGCCCAGGTGACGAGACCGGAGGCGAAAGCCGCGAAAGCCGCGTGCCAGTCCGGGTCAAGCGGGGCAAGCTCGCGGCGCACCGTGTCGAGCGCGTCGAACACGCAGAGCCGCTCGTGTCCGCGACGATTGGTCAGATGCGCACGGCCCGTGTGGACACGGTGATAGGTGCAAATCCGGTCGCTGGCGATCACGGTCTTCGCCCGGCTCAACACGCGCCAATGAAAGGCGAGATCGTTGTGCAACGGGATCTCCATGAAGCGGATGCCTTCCGCGCGCAGAAACTCCGTCCGGCAAATCTTGTTCCACGGGTAATTGGCGGTTTGCGCGATCAAGTGACGCTGGGCGGGCGACAGGACCTTGTGACGTGCAAGGCTTAGCCCCGCTTCGGCCCAGACGGCCTCGTCATAATCCGGCTGCCCCCAATGGCCGTGGCGCAGCTCGCTGCTCTGGGCGTATTTGAACTGGCACAGGTCGAAATTCGGGGTTTCGGCGAGGTGTTCTGTGAGGCGGGAAAGCTCCGGCAGGAGCGTGTCGTCGGCATCTAAGAACAGCACATGGGTGCAATCCACCAGATCCAGCCCGGCGTTGCGCGCCGCCCCGGCACCGCGATTGTCGGGCAGGCGGCAAAGCGTGACCCCCTCCATCGCAGGCACCGGCAGGGGGGAGGCGTCATCGACGACGATGATCTGGCGAAACAACCCGTTTTGCCGCGCCTCGCCGACGAGGCGCGTGAGCCCCGGAAGGTCGTCATGGACCGGGATCACCAGAGCCAGATCGAGTCTCACAGGCTTAGAACCTTCAGCGTGTCGAACGCGATCTCCATCTCCCCTTCGGTCGGGCAGAAGATCACAAGCTCGCGTTGATCGGCCTGTCTCGGAAAATCCGGAGCCTGAGCCAGCGCGAGCGTGGCGCAATGGTCTACACCGCCGGGGGTGAGGTGAAGCTCCGGGAACAGGAAACTGTCCTGAAAGCCCTCTGCGGTGTAGCTGCGGATCGCCAGTTCGAGGCGCAGCGACACCGCACTGGCCGCGCGCAGGATCACGGCGAGGTGCGACAGTTCCGACATCTTCTCGAAACGTGGCAGGCCGATATGGAGCGCGACCCAATCGACCGGGGCGATCACCCGCGCCGTGAAATGAAACCGCTGCCCGGCTTCGCTGAACCATTCGCCCTCGACTTGCCCTTTTGGGTCGATGTGGAACTGCATCCCGTCGGCCATCGGACGGGAGGTCACAGGACCATGGGCATTGCGGAGCGGTAGGAGGTCCAGCACCAGACAAGACGACAGAGACACGCCCCGCCGTGTCGCGCAGAGGCGGATCAGACGCTCTCGCAGTGCTGTTCGAACCCGTCTCACAAATCCTCCCGGATGAATTGCGCGTCCCAAAAGGCACGCGTGGTCATCTCGTCATAGCCGGTTTTGAAGGATTTGCGGAGTTTCGAATGGCTCAGGAGCCAGCGCAGCGACAGAGCCGCCGCGCGACGGCCGATCCGAAAGGCCCGGCGCTTGTCGTGGCGGAGCACCATCGCTGTGCCGCGCGTCTCATCTTGGACGACGACCTGACGGGCAAAGAAATAGCTCCGCATATCGCCTCGGGTGCTGCGGTCGATGACCCGGTCTGGCATCCATGTCGCCCAGAACGGTACGAGATGGCCGTTCAGGGTCAGTTTGATCCATTTGCGCCGCCAATGCGGATCGGACAGCGAGAGGGTGCTCACCGGTTGCATCGGGGTCGGGGACCAGCGCTCGGTGGAGAGGAGTTCCGCGACAGCCGCCCGGCCCTTTTGCGCGGTCGGATCGGTTGCAAAGGTCTCGGGACCGGAGAGCACCTCCGCCCAGGCGAGAAGCTCGGCTTCGGCGCTGTCGTAATGCAGGGTGAGAATGTTGCGCACGATCAGCCGCAGGGCGACCGACAGCCCTTTGAACCGAGACAGGCGCAGGCTGTCGAAGACCAGTCCGTGGATCAGGTGATAGCGGAAATCGAGATAGCGGGTCAGCGGGCTGGATTTGAGATCGAACCCCTCCTGAACAGAGGCCACCCCGGCGATGCGCCAGAGCGTGAAAGGGTTGGACAGGGAAAACCCGGAATCGTCGCCGCGCACGAAAAAGGGGAAGGGCCAATGGCGCAGGGGGGCGAGCGGGAAGGCGAAGAACCACCAGCCGCCATAATGGTTTTCGGGCAGGGGCGCGTGGATGTCGCGCTCCATTTGCAAGGCGTCGGTGCGCGAGGTGGGATCGAGACCGTGACACAGGGGGCGACACAAACCATCGAACTCGGCACCGTATTCGAACACGCGGGGCGGCTCCGTGTCGGTCAGCATGGCGCCGAGCACGGCGGCCCTGTCGTCACAGGCACGGGACAGGAAGGCATGGGTGCGGATCAGCGCCTCGGGCGTGGTCGCGGCGTCGTCATCCATGAACAGCGCGTGGGTAAACCCAGCATCTTGCGCGAAGGCGAGCCCACGAGCAAAGCCGCCAGATCCGCCGAGATTGGGGTTGTCCAGACGGGTGAGTTCGGGGGCGGCGGGAAGCGTCAGGCTGCGCCCGTTGTCGACCACCACGAAATGAGCGGCGCCGGGCGGCAGATCTCTTTGCAAGCTCGGCAGAAGTTTGGCAACGGCGGTGCGGACCTCTGCCTCCCGCCGATAGGTCGTGATCACCAGAGCGATGCGAATGTCTCGGGTCGGCGGATCGGCGGACCAGCCGACACTGTCGAGCGACACCGACCCGCGCGCAGTGATCTCGGGCCAGAAAATCCCGCTCTCCGTTCCCTCTGGCAAGGGCAGGATGAGCGGCAAATCGTGCTCTGCGTCGAGAACGGGAGATGGGTCGCCCTCGTCGCCCTGCCGCCAGAGTTTAAGCTGCACTCGTCCGGTGCCTCGCAGGACGAGCCGGGGATTAGCCAGATGTGTGGCCGCGCTCCAGAGGCTCAGGTTGAACAGGTCCTCCCAGTGATCGAAGGCGACGTGGTCGCCATCTCGCATTGGAGAGAAGTCCCGCAGACGCAGAGGGAAAACCGATCCGCCCTGTCCCGTCATTCTTCGAGAATCCACCGGTAGTGGCGTTTCAACAGCAAGAGCGCGAAGGCCAGAAGCGCCAGGGCGAGGCCATAGACATAGGTCGGGCTGATATAGGCCGGATCGTAGGTGGCGTAGAAGCCGCGGCGCACCTCTCCGATGGCATGGAGGATGGGGTTGAACCAGAGGATTGACTGGGCCGCCTTGGGCAAATCGTCGAACAGGAAGAAAATGCCGGAGGCTAGGAACAGCGGGCGGTTCACGATGGTCCAGATGTTTTCCCAGACCGGGAAGAGCCCCATGAGAAAACAGTTCATCATACCGAGCGCAAAGCCGGTGAGAACGAGCATGGCATAGCCGTTCAGGATCGGCATGAAATCGAGCTTGATCCGCGTGTCCTCTAACATCAGGATGGCACCGAGGACGATGAAGGAGACCGCGAAATTGGTCAGGCTGTGCAGGAACAGCCGGGCAAACAGGGCCTCGATCCAGGAAACGCGCGGATAGGCCAGAAGCGGGCGCGAATAGCCGAGACCGTGCATGATCACCCGAGCCAGTGTCGCGAAAAGCGAATAGGGCAGATAGCCGGTGGCGTAGAACAGGATGAAATTGTTGCCAAGCGCAGGTGCGCGCACAACCAGAGAGAACCCTATGGCCAGCATCACGATGATGCCCACGGGTTCGGCGATGGCCCAGAAATAGCCACCCGGAGACCGCCCGAAGGTCGAGGACATTTCGCGCATCATGAGGGCGAAAATGTTCCTCAGGGCCTGAAAGCGAAGGGGTTCAACGGCTTTGTCCACCAGAAAATCCAATCTTATTCGACCAAGTTGCTCGACCCAAATACCCGGAAAAGTTGTTAAATTGTCTTAATGAAACCGCACGGGACGGCACTTTTTCGAATAAATCACGCGAAACCCAAGTCTTGCAAGCCAGTTGCCATGAGGCGGCCAACACGGTACGAACAACCATACGGCGAGTGAGCGGTGAACACTACAGATGAAACTGATCCTCTTCATCGGCCATCACAAGGCCGGCTCAACCGCTCTGCAGGCCGCTCTGGCGCGGAACTGTCGTGCGCTGTTGCGTCACGATGTGCTCTATCCGGCGGTCGACAGCAGTGGGCTTGCAATGCTGGCGGGATTTGCCTCCGGACGGATCGGGGCGATGCAGCGCCGCACATGGCCGATCCCGCTGAATTATCGCGAGGGCCATAATGCGCTGGCCTTTCGCATGTGGTCGCCGAACGGCGTCCCGGACATTCATCTGCCCTTGCCGGGCAAAGACGAGATCGGCCGCACGATCACGGCGCAGATTGAGGCGTTTCGCCCCAAGACGATGGTGCTTGCGGCGGAGGTGTTTTCGAATTTCGGTGCGCGCGGGACCGATCTGATCCGGGAACTGGTCGGGATGTTTCCACAGATCGACGATATTCATGTGATCGCCTCGCTGCGGCGCGTCGACGATTATCTCGTCTCGTGGTACGGTCAGCGGCTGAAGTTCGGGACCATCCTCAAACCGCTGGCGGACACGGTGCCGCGGCATTACCAGAGGGGGGTGCATTTCGATTACCGGCTCATGTTGGAACCCTGGATGACCGCCCTGCCGGAGGCACGGTTCACAATCCAGAGCTACGATGAGGTGCTGGCGCAAGGCGGCAGCGTCAAGAATTTTTTCAAGCTGGCCGGTCTGAAGCCCCCGCCGCCCTGGCAAACCTCGCGACGGCTGAACACAAGCGTGCACCCGGGCCTGATCGAGTTCATCAGGCGGGCGAATATTCAGCTTTCACGCCAAGACGCGCGCCGGTTTCGCGAGATCGTCTCAAAAATCGCTTTGAATGATGCCTTGCCGCCCGCGAAAGAGATCGAAATGTTCGGCCCCGTGGCGCGCGCCAAAATGCTGCGGGTGTTTGCGCCGATCCATGACTGGTTGTCCGAGCTCACAGGGCGTCAGGCGTTCTTTCCCGACATTGACGCGCTCGGGCACTGCCGTGCGATCCCGGAACATGCGCTGTGGGATCGGCTCAAAACACAGCTCCTGTCCCGCTCCGCGCTGCGCGAAGACACGGTCCTGTCGCCATTCCTCGATGGGATCACATTTCTCCCGAATATCCCGAACCTGTCGTCAGAATAAGAAAATTTTAACGATACTGCTGCCATATCTGATCCGGCCAAATAAACGCCAGTTCATGGATATCAGGACATAAGATGAAAATCGGTCAGAACAGCGGAGTCGCAATCGCTGGCGCAGGATTCTCCGGTGCGACTGTCGCGCGGCGCCTCGCGGAAGCCGGGTATCGCGTCACGGTGTTCGAAAGCCGCGATCACGTGGCGGGCAATTGCCACACCGTCCGGGATGCGCAGACCGGCGTGATGGTCCATGAATACGGGCCGCATATCTTTCACACCAATGACCGCGCGGTCTGGGATTTCGTCAGCCGCTTCACCCGGTTCGAAACCTATCGCCACACGGTCGTGGCCAATGCGGGCGGGCATACCTATGCGTTGCCGATCAATCTCGGCACGATCAACCAGCTTTTCAAACGGAATTTCTCCCCTGCCGAGGCAAAAGCCCATCTCGACACGCTCACCCATGCTTGTGAAATGCCTGAGAATTTCGAAGAACAGGCGCTCGCTCTGATGGGCGAAGAAATCTACCGTACGTTCTTCGAGGGTTACACGCGCAAACAATGGGGCTGCGATCCGACCCATCTTCCGGCCTCGATCCTCAAACGCATGCCGCTGCGGTTCGATTACAACTGCCGGTATTTCTCCCATCAGTATGAGGGCATGCCGCGGGACGGCTATACCGCGCTGATCGAAACCATGCTGGATCATCCGAACATCGAGGTCGTTTTGAACACCGCGTTCAGCGCAACGGACGCGGTCAGATGGGACCATGTCTTCTGGACCGGACCGATTGATCGGTTCTTCGATTATCGTCTGGGTCGGCTTGGCTATCGCACCCTCGATTTCGAGCGGATCTATGGCGAGGGCGATGTGCAGGGCTGCGCGGTGATGAATTACTGCGACGCGGATGTCCCCTGGACCCGGATCACCGAACACAAGCATTTCGCGCCGTGGGAGACGCATAAGAACAGCGTGCTGTTTCGCGAGTATTCGCGCGCCGCGGGGCCCGACGACATTCCCTTCTATCCGATCCGCCTCGTCAGGGAGCAGGACATGCTGCGCCAGTATGTCGATCTTGCGCAGGCGACCTCTGGCGTGACCTTCCTCGGACGGCTCGGGACCTATCGCTATCTCGATATGGATGTCTCCGTCCGCGAGGCGATGGACACGGCGGAACAGTTTCTTCTGACACAGGTACGGGATACTCCCCTGCCCGCCTTCACGACGGCGGCGATCTGATGCGGGTGGCGGCAATCATCGCCACGCACAATCGGTGCGACAGCCTGATGCGGAGCCTCGAGCGGGTTCTGGCCGAACCTTTCGAGCGGGTCGTGGTGGTGAACAACGCCTCGACAGATGACACGCGGCGGCGGCTCGAAGCACTGGACGATCCCCGGCTGAGCTGTCTGCATCTCGAAGAGAACACCGGCGGTGCCGGTGGGTTCAGCCAAGCCGTGCAGGCGATGACCGAAGGGGGGCTTGCCACCTGTGACTGGCTGTGCCTGTTCGACGACGACGCCTGGCCGCAAACCGGGGCGATTGATCGGTTCAGAGCGCTGGCCCCCGATCTTCCCGACCGCGTGGGCGCCGTCGGCGCCGTGGTGGAGACGGTCTCCGACGAGATTTGCGAGATGAACCGGCAGGGGGTGAACCCGTTCTGGCAACTCTCCGCCTTCCTGCGCACGATGTTTCGCGGCAACCGGCAGGGATTTCACCTTGCCGACAGCGCTCTCGCACCGGAGGCCACGCCGAAAGACGCGGATTTCTCTTCCTTCGTCGGTTTCTTCCTGCGCCGCAAAACCGCCGAAGAGATCGGCCCGCCCGAAGCCGGGCTTTTCATCTATGGCGACGATGTTCTCTACAGCCTCAGACTACGGAAAGCCGGATGGCGTATCCTTGTGATGCCCGCCGTCCGTTTCACTCATGACATCGCGACCTTCGGCGGTGACTTCGTTTATCGTCCGCTGTGGAAGATCTACTATCACTGCCGCAACGGCGTGGAGATCGCACGGCAATCCGCCGGTCCGATGATCTTTCCCTTCGCCCTGCTCTACTATGTCGCGATCTGGTCGAAACGCGGGCTGGCCTGCAACGGTCCGGAGCGGAAGACCTATTATCGCCTGCTCTGGCGCGGCCTGCGCGACGGGTTCAGGGGGCGACGGGGACGATGCGATGATCTGCACGGCCCCTGACCGGGCCCGCGCCTGCGCCCCAGAAAAGGTTATGACATTGAACAGCTTGCCTCTAAGATTTTCGAGATGAAAACGGGTCAGAACATGACAGACACGGCACCGTCCGGCGGCCCTCCCGCGTCGGGGAAAAAGCGTCTCCAGCCTCAACGTCCGGTTTTGCCGCACGCGAAACCGGCGCGTCCGAAACGGCGGCATCGGATCGTTGTCTATACGTTCATTTCGGTCGTTCTGATGCCGTTCCTGATCAGTGCGGTCTACCTCTTCGCCTTCGCCCAGGACCAATATGCCTCGACCGTGGCCTTCACCGTGCGCAGCGAGGAAAACAACAGCGCCTCGGATTTCTTCGGCGGCCTGACGCGCACACTCGGCAGTTCCGGCGGGCACGACAGCGATATTCTCTACGAGTTCATCCAAAGTCAGGACATCGTCCAGAACATCGACGACAAGATCGACCTGCGGACATTGTTTTCCATTCATAAGGACAGTGATCCGTTTTTCTCCTTCCAGACGGATGGCACGATCGAGGATCTGACCGAATATTGGAAACGCATGCTGCACCTGTCCTACGACAGTGGCTCGGGCCTGATGATCATTCGGGTCAACGCGTTTCGCCCGGAGGATGCGTATCAGATTGCCCAAGCCATCCTCGTTGAGAGTCAGGCCGTCATCAACGACATCTCCGCCACCGCCCGTGCCGATGCGACACGGTACACCGAGGAAGATCTCGAACGCGCCGAAACCCGGCTTCGAGAGGCCCGGCAGGAGTTGACGGATTTCCGGGTCACCAACCAGATCGTCGATCCGACCAAGGACATCGAAGGCCAGATGGGGCTGTTGAACACACTTCAGTCACAGCTTGCCACGGCACTGATCGATTTCGACCTTCTGGCCATCACCGCCCAGCCCAATGACCCCCGCCTCGAACAGACCCGCAGGCGGATCGACGTGACGCGCAAGCGGATCGCCGAGGAACGCAACAAGTTCTCCGGAGAGAGCGCCGACGGGGACAATTACGCGGCGAAGGTTTCGGAATTCGAAAAACTCTCCGTCGATTATGAATTCGCCCAGATGGCCTATACGGCGGCCCGCAGCGCTCATGACGCCGCTCTGGGCGAGGCGCGGCGCACGACACGGTATCTGGCGACCTTCATCACGCCGACACTGGCGGAACGCTCCATGTACCCGGCGCGCGGCACGATTCTCATGCTTGTCGGGCTGTTTCTCTTTCTCGGCTGGACGATCCTCCTGCTGATCTACTACTCGCTCAGAGACCGGCGCTGATCCATGATCCGGTTTGTCGACGTCAGCAAATCCTTCGCCACACCCGATGGCAAAAAGGTGATCCTCGATCGCGTGAACCTGACGCTGCCGGGCAAGACCTCGATCGGGCTTCTTGGCCGGAACGGCGCGGGGAAATCCACCTTGCTGAAGATGATCGGCGGCAAGACCAGCCCGGACAGTGGCGAGATTCAGACAACCGGCAGCATCTCATGGCCCGTGGGCTTTGCCGGATCGTTTCACCGCAATCTGACGGGGGCGCAGAACACGAAATTCGTGGCCCGTGCCTACGGCGTCGACACCGAGTCGCTTTTGCATTTCACCAGGGAATTCTCGGAACTCGGCGGGCATTTCCACCTCGCGGTGCGGCACTATTCCTCGGGGATGCGCGCGCGTCTCGCTTTTGCGATCTCCATCGGCATTCCCTTCGACACCTATCTGGTGGATGAGGTCACGGCGGTGGGCGACGCCAGTTTCAAAGTGAAGAGTCGACATTACTTTCAGGAACGCATGAAACACGCGGGCGCCATCGTGGTCACACACTCGGTGCCGCAGCTCAGGCTCTTCTGTACCTCCGGCGCGGTGCTTCATGAGGGGCAACTGCATTATTTCGAAGACCTCGAGGACGCCATCGCGCTTCATCACGACATCCTTGGTTCACAGGAGGACGAATGACCTTTTCCATTCTTGCAGAAAGCTTCTGTCGTGTTTGAGAAACCCCGCAAACTCGACCCCCGCGTTCATGATATTTCCGACGTTGTGCGTCGTAGCCTCGACACGGTCACGCTCAGTCCCGAAGAGGAGCAGATCGTGGCCTTGTTGCAGCAGGGCCGTGACATCGGCATCCTGCGTCAGATCCACGCGGTCCTGCCGCCGCGCGGTGGGTTGAAATACGACGCCGAAACCTTGCGCAAGCGTTCGGAGCGTCGGGTGGAACGGGCGATCAAACTGGCCGAAGCCCATGCCGGGATTCCGTTCACCTCGGCGCTCGATGTCGGGTGTGCCCGGGCGGAAAACCATGGGCCGATCCGACAGGCCGGGATTCACGCCTATACGGGGATTGATCTGGACGACCAGCATTTCCCCGCAAGAGAACAGGGAATGGATCTGGTCAAAGCCTCTGTCGAAGACATGCCCTTTGAGCAGGATACCTTTGATTTTTCATGTAGCTTCAATGTGTTGGAGCACGTCACCCGACCGGAAAAAGCAATCTCCGAAATCGCCCGGGTGCTCCGGCCGGGAGGTGTCTTTTGCACCACTTTCGGCCCGCAGTTCAATGCCGCGAACGGTCCTCATCTGACGCGAGAAATCAACCTGCCCTTCATGCACCACCTGTTCCGCGAAGAGGTCGTGGCGGAATTCACCGGGCGCGAAGACGCCTATTACACGGTCAACCGCCACCCGCTGTCGCTCTATCGCGACATCTTCTTTGCCGAGAACGGATTCCGCCTCGCCTATTACCGGGAGCACCTGACCGGGGTCGGATTCGGCATTTTGAAGGCCATGCCGGAACTGAACGTGCACCACGATCTCGACGAACTGGCCGTCAACGCCATCACCGCCGTCCTCGTCGCACAATAGAATGACGGGAGAGGCCTGAACCTCTCCCGTAAACCATCACGCGTCGAGGTTCGCGACATTGAGCGCGTTGTCCTGAATGAACTCGCGGCGCGGTTCCACGACATCGCCCATCAGCTTGGTGAAAATGTCGTCGGCTTCCTGGAAGTCTTCGATCTTCACCTGCAACAGCGTGCGGGCTTCCGGGTCCAGCGTGGTTTCCCAGAGCTGATCCGGGTTCATCTCGCCGAGACCTTTGTAGCGTTGCAGCGACAGTCCCTTTTCACCCTCTTCCAGAATGGCGTCCAGAAGGTCGATTGGCCCGTGGATCAGGGTTTCGCGATCCTTGCGCACGAGTTTCGACGGGTCTTTGTAATGGCCTTCGGTGGCGGCGACTTCCTGATGGATGCGGCGCGCTTCGGCACCGCGCAGGATCGCGCCATCGAGGGTGCGCACCTCCTCGACACCGCGCAGCACGCGGGTGAGACGAATGCCGACATCCTGCGTCGGACGTCCGGTCCAGCCACGCTCGTATTCCAGCGCAATCATGTCGAGACGTTTCGCAACCGTCTCCGCCGTGCCCGCCAGATCGGCATCGACCCGCCCCGGTTCGAACGCGCCGGCCAGCGCCGCCTGTTCGAGAATGTGACGCGGATAATGCGTCGGGAAAATCTCCAGCACGCGCTTGAAGCTGCGCGCCCCTTCGACGACCCGCTCAAGATCGGTGCCGGCAATTTCTTCGCCATTTTTGAGCCGCAGAACCGCGCCTTCAACGCCCTGATGGATCAGGTGATCCTCAAGTGCCGCCTGATCTTTCAGATACACTTCGGACTTGCCACGAGAGACTTTGTAAAGCGGCGGCTGGGCGATGAAGAGGTGCCCGGCCTCGATCAGTTCCGGCATCTGGCGGAAGAAGAAGGTGAGCAGAAGCGTCCGGATGTGCGCACCGTCGACGTCGGCATCGGTCATGATGACGATCTTGTGGTAGCGCAGCTTGTCGAGATTGAACTCATCGCGGCCGATGCCGGTGCCGAGCGCCATCACGAGGTTGCCGATCTCCTGAGACGACAGCATCCGATCAAACCGCGCCCGCTCGACGTTGAGGATTTTCCCCCGGAGCGGCAGGATCGCCTGCGTCCGACGATCCCGGCCCGTCTGGGCAGAGCCACCGGCGGAATCCCCCTCGACGAGGAAAACTTCGGTCAGGCTCGGGTCTTTTTCCGAACAATCCTTGAGCTTGCCGGAGAGGAAATTCACATCCAGCGCCGATTTGCGGCGGGTCAACTCGCGGGCCTTGCGCGCAGCCTCGCGAGCCATCGCCGCTTCGATGATCTTGCCGACGATCATCTTGGCCTCTGCCGGGTTCTCGTCGAACCATTCGGTGAGCTTTTCGCCGACAAGGTTTTCGACCGCGGGCCGCACCTCGGAAGACACAAGCTTATCCTTGGTTTGCGAGGAGAATTTCGGATCAGGCACTTTCACGGAGAGCACACAGGTCAGACCTTCGCGCGCGTCATCGCCGGTAAAGTTGATCTTTTCCTTCTTCGCGATGCCGCTTTCCTGCGCGTATTTCGTCAGCGTCCGGGTCAGCGCACCCCGAAAGCCCGCAAGGTGCGTGCCGCCATCGCGCTGCGGAATGTTGTTGGTGAAGGGCAGGACGTTTTCGTGGTAGCTGTCGTTCCACCACATCGCGACCTCGACGCCGATGTCGTCGCGCTCGCCGGTGACAAAGATCGGCTCCGGGATCATCGCCGTCTTGTGCCGGTCGAGATATTTGACGAATTCCTTCACACCGCCGTCGTAATGCAGCTCGGTTCTGAGCGGCTCGGCGGGACGTTCGTCTTCGAGGATGATCCGCACCCCGGAGTTCAGGAACGCCAGCTCACGCAGACGCTTTTCCAACGTCTCGAACGAGTATTCGAGGTTGGAAAACGTGCCTTCCGGGTCGTTCGTTTTGGCGGAGGCGAGGAAGCGCACCTCGGTGCCGGTCTCGTCTCCCGCCTCGCCGATCACCTTGAGATGCTCGGAGGTTTCGCCTTTGACAAACCGCGCCTGATGCACCTTGCCCTTGCGCCAGATTTTGAGTTCCAGCCATTCGGACAGCGCGTTCACAACCGACACGCCCACGCCATGAAGACCGCCGGAGACCTTGTAGGAATTGCTGTCGAATTTACCGCCCGCATGAAGCTGGGTCATGATGACCTCGGCAGCAGAGACGCCCTCTTCCTGGTGCAGATCGGTCGGAATGCCCCGGCCGTTGTCGCGCACGGAAACCGAGCTGTCCTTGTGGATTTTCACCGAAACGAAGTCGGCGTGACCGGCCAGCGCCTCGTCGATGCCGTTGTCCACGACCTCATAGACCATGTGATGCAGGCCGGAACCGTCGTCCGTGTCCCCGATATACATCCCGGGACGTTTGCGGACGGCCTCCAAGCCTTTGAGAACCTTGATGGAATCTGCGCCGTACTCGGAAGGCTGCTGCGTGTCGTCGGACATTCGAAAATCCTTGTTATTTCCTGCTTATTTTATACGCGAGCACACCCGGGATGTCACGCAATTGACACGGAAAAAGACCGGGAAAAGGCAGGTTTCCGCAATCAGACGAAGGGCAGGATCAGGCCCACGAAAATCAGCAGACTACCCGCGGAAATGTTCATCCGTCTGAGCGCCCTGGGCGAGGTCATGATCTTGCGCACCGCACCGACGGACGCGCCGAGGATCAGGTTGCCGACCAGCGGGATCACAGCGGAAATCGTACAGATCGCGGCGATGTCGGGAACCGTCAGAACCGAGAGATCGAAGAACCCTGGCAGAAAGCCCATGTAGAACAGGATCGCTTTCGGGTTGCCGAGGATACAGATCAGCCCCGCAACGAACCCGGCCCACATGCCGGGGCGCGTCAGACGGCTGTCAGCGGCGATTTGCTTGTCGGCGTGGCGGATCAGCAAAGCCCCCATCCCGATGAACATCACCACAGCGATCCAACGCATGACGATGAGAAAACTCGCGAATTCGGAGATGATCCAACTCACGCCCAGAATGGCCAGAAGCGACCAGAGGAAATCGCCAATCACCACGCCAAGTGCGAGGGGCCAAGCGGCATGGAACCCGCCCGAAAGCGAGCGCGCGAGCATGGCGAGCCAGACGGGACCGGGGGTCAGGAAGAGGATCAAAAGCGCAAAGGCATAAAGCCCGAGATCGCCGGGGGTGATGGTCATTCGGGGTCTTTCTCAGGATCAGGCAGCGTCAGATTCCCGTTCGCCTCAAGCGGCCAAAAGGGATTGTAAGCCAGTTCCCAGACATGCCCGTCAGGGTCGGCATAATAGCCGGAATATCCGCCCCAGAACACCTTTTCAGGGCGTTTCAATACGGTTGCGCCCGCCGCCTCGGCCCGCGCGAAAGCGTCGTCAACCTCCGCTTCCGACGGAAAATTCTGAGCCAGTGTCATCGCCCCTGTGCCAAGCGGCACACCAGGGCGGGCCTGATCCTCGGCCAGAGCTTCCCGCCCGAAAAGGCCAAGCGCAAACCCGTTCGCCTGATAGACGGTCATCTCATCTTGTGAGCGCGGATGCATCTCCCAGCCCAGAGCCGCATAAAAGGCACGGGCGCGCGCCATATCGTCCACACCAAGAGTGATCAGCGTCACACGTTGCGGCGTCATCCGGGTATCCTTTCGTCAATCAGGGAAAGACCCGCGTCTTCCCGCACTTCGATCTGCATCGCGCGCGTGCCGAGTTCGGCGAACAATTCGGGGCCCGTCCCGGTCATAAAGGCCTGTGCCCCCAAGGCGCAAATCTCGTCATAAAGCGCCGCGCGCCGGGAGGCATCGAGATGGGCCGCGACCTCGTCCAGCAAAAAGATCGGCGCAGCTCCGAAGTCTTCCGCCAATGCGCGGCCATTTGCAAGGATGAGCGAGATCAGAAGCGCCTTTTGCTCTCCGGTCGAGCACTGATCTGCTGGTACACCTTTGGCCGTGTAAATCGCCCCCAAGTCGGCGCGGTGTGGACCGATCAACGTGCGACCTGCTGCCAGATCGCGCGGGCGACCCTCTCGAAATGCCGAGAGAAGCGCCTCCTGTTCCGCCGGCAAGTCCATATCGTCGGAGGCTTTCAGGCTTAGCTCTGCGGCGGGAAACGCGGTTTCCCCACCCTCCTGTGCCTCCGCCAATCGCGTCAGCGTCGCAATCCGATGCGCCATGATCGCCGCACCATGTTCGGCCATCTGTGCCTCGAGCGCGCCATACCAATGGGCATCCCGCACCATATCCTTGAGCAGGCGGTTGCGCTCCCGCATCGCCTTTTCATAGGCCAAAACCGCCTCGGCATGACGCGGCTCAAAGGACATCACCATGCGATCCAGAAACCGCCGCCGCCCTTCGGCCCCTTCGATCCAAAGCCGGTCCATCGCCGGAATGAGCCAGACGACCCGCGCGATCCGCCCAAGCGCCACCTGCGCCGCCGCCTTACCGTCGATCTTCACATTGCGCGAATTGCCCGGTTCGGCCCAGGTTTCGACTTCATGAAACTGATGCAGGGAGTGCAGATCGGCACGGATCTTCCAACCGAAACCTTCGGGTTTGCGCGCGATCTCATCGGGACTGGCGCGCCGCAGCCCCCGCCCCGGAGACAACAAAGACACCGCTTCGAGAATATTCGTCTTGCCCGCGCCATTCGGCCCCCAAATGGCGACAGGCCGCCCGTCCAGTTCGAGACGCGCGGCCTTGTGGGAGCGGAAATGCGACAGGCTCAGCTCTTCTATGAACAGGCCGCCCATCGCGCCTCACTCGTTTCCTTTGCTGGAAAAATACTCACACGCGCATCGGCATGACGACGTAGACGGCGGAGGTGTCATTGCCTTCGCGCATCAGGGTCGGATCGCCCGAGGAATTGAACAGGAAGACGGCGTTTTCGCGATCCACCTGCGAGGCAATCTCCAACAGGTATTTGGCGTTGAACCCGATTTCCAGACGTTCGTCATTGTATGCAACCGCCAGCTCTTCCTCGGCGGCACCGCTGTCCGGCGCGTTGACGGAAAGCGTCAGCTTGTCGTCTTCCAGCGTCAGCTTCACCGCACGCGAGCGTTCGGAAGACACGGTGGCCACACGGTCCACCGCCTTGGCGAATTCGGCGGCGTCCACTTCGAGCTTGCGAGTGTTGCCGACCGGGATCACGCGGGAGTAGTCCGGGAAAGTGCCGTCGATGACTTTCGAGGTGAGGGTGATCTCGGGGGTCGCAAAGCGCACTTTCGCCTCGGACACGGAGACAGCGATCGTCATGTCGTCATCGTCGAGAAGCTTGCGCAGCTCACCCACGGTTTTGCGCGGCACGATCACGCCGGGCATATCGGCGGCCTCGGGCGGCAGGGTCGCGTCGATGCGGGCGAGACGGTGACCGTCGGTCGCGACACAGCGCAGCGCACGGCCGTTCTCGCTGTCGGCGACATGCATGTAGACACCGTTCAGGTAATAGCGGGTTTCCTCGGTCGAAATGGCGAATTTCGACTTGTCGAAGAGACGGCGGAGCACCGGCGCGGGGACGGCGAAATTGCTGTCGTATTCAGCGGAGGCCATCACAGGGAAGTCCTCTTTCGGAAGCGTCGCGAGCGAGAAGTTCGACCGCCCGGCCTCAACCGTCAAACGACCCGTCGTGCTGTCGTCGGTGAGCTGAACCATCGCGCCGTCCGGCAGCTTGCGCACGATCTCGTGCAGCGTCACGGCGGAGACCGTGGTGGCGCCTGCGCGTTCGACCATGGCGGCGCATTTGTCCACCACCTCGATGTCGAGATCGGTGGCGCGGAAGGACACGGTGTCGCCCTCGGCCTCGATCAGAACATTGGCGAGGATCGGGATCGTGTTGCGGCGCTCGACCACGGATTGCGCCTGACCGACCGCTTTCAGAAGCGTGCCGCGTTCGATGCTGATTTTCATACCACCCTCGCGTGTTTCAAAGCCCGGGGCGATGAAGGTAAACGATCCATCGCCGGGTGCAATAGTTTGTTTGCCCAGACTGTGTTGCGTCCGGTTCGGAAGGTCAAGAGACGCAGACACCGCCGGAGACGATTGTCACGGCGGTGCAGCGCATTTGACTCAGGTTGGGCCTCACGCCTCAAGCGTGCGGCGCAGCATTTCCAGATCGTCGGCGATCTGGCTGTCGGTGGCCTTGAGCTCCTCGATCCGGCGCACCCCGTGCATGACGGTGGTGTGGTCCCGACCGCCGAAACGACGCCCGATCTCCGGCAGGGACCGCGTGGTCATGTGTTTCGCCAGATACATGGCGACCTGACGCGGGCGGGCGATGGATCGCACCCGTTTCGGTCCGATCATATCGGAGAGACGAATGGCGTAATGTTCGGAGACCTTGCGCTGAATCTCCTCGACCGTAACCTTGCGCTCGGAGGCCTTGAGGATGTCGGACAGACATTCCTGCGTCAGGTCCAGCGTGATTTCGCGCCCCACGAGCGAGGCGAAGGCGAAGAGACGCATCAGGGCCCCTTCGAGCACCCGCACGTTGGTCGAGATGCGATGCGCGAGGAATTCCAGCACCCCGTCAGCGAATTTCAGATCGGGATATTGCGCACGATAGCCTTCGGCCTTGGTCTGCAAAATACCGAGACGCAATTCGTAATCGGTCGGGTGCAGATCGACGACGAGACCGCATTGCAGACGCGATTTGATCCGGTCCTCAAGGCCCTGAATCTCGCCCGGCGCGCGGTCGGCGGAGATGATGATCTGCTTGTTCTGATCCACGAGGGCGTTGAACGTATGGAAAAACTCTTCCTGCGTGCTGTCCTTGCCGGCAATGAATTGCACGTCATCGACCATGAGCACATCGACAGACCGGAAGATCTGTTTGAAGTCGATCATCTGACGATCGCGCAGCGCCTGAACGAAGCGGTACATGAACTGTTCGGCAGAGAGATAAAGCACACGCAACTTCGGATCGCGCACCCGGATCTCATGGGCGATGGCGTGCATCAGGTGGGTCTTCCCGAGGCCGACACCGCCATAGAGAAACAGCGGATTGAAGGTCACCGGACCTCCCTCGGCCACACGGCGCGCGGCGGCATGGGCCAGTTCGTTCGGCTTGCCGACGACGAAATTGTCGAAGGTAAAACGCGGATCGAGCGGCGCGCCGGGCAGATCGGCGGCAGGCGTCTCCTGAACCGTCACCGGAGTCGGCTCATGCGCAACGGGCGCGGTGTCGACAGGCGTGACAGTCTGGCTCTGATGCGGCTCAACCTTGAACTCGACGCGGGACGCAGGCGCGTTCGCCGCCTTGAGATGGGTCAGGATGGTATCGGCGAAATTGCGGGACACCCAGTTTGCCATGAAACTCGTCGGCACGGAAAATACGGCAACCCCGTTGTCGACTTTCCTCAGTTCCAGCGGCTCGATCCAGTTCGCGTAATTGCTGCGCCCCACAGACTCAAGAAGTTGTTCCTTAACACGTCCCCACGTATCGTTTTTCATTTTCTCTTTTCGACCCATTATCGTTTTTATCTATGCCGGTTTTGATCCGGCATGGGGAATTGCGGTTGCCCGCAACGCCCACGGCTCTTGCGCCTCGGGTCGTCTTGTCGCCACGCAGGCCGAAATACGGTCGACCCCGCGACACCCTCACAAAGTCGCGGTTGCGGCCGACCCGGCCAGAATGGTGATGTGCCGAACGCCTCACGCACCCTTCAACCTGTGGGAACCTCACACCCCACGGAGACAGGCACATTGGCGGCGACACGGGTTATATGGACAGACCGGAAAGCCCCGTGCAAAGGCACAGACTCTTCGGACAACCGTTTCCCGGATACCCCTATCCGAAAATGGTTTCAAAACCATGCGCGTTGGCAAAGGAGACCTGTCGGAAAGAATGTTCTTCTCTCCGGCAAACACCTATCGCTCTTCCGCGACACGATCCTGAATGTCCCCCCAAGACGACGTGAATCGCATGGGCAAGCTAGCAACCCCTTCGACGGAGTCGCAATCGAACTTCGCGCTTGACTCTGTCTTTACCGAAACCGAATCCAAAAAGCTCAATAAGCGCTGAGAAAGCCGTGGCGCATATGCCTCAGATTGCGTCTCTTCGAGAAAGATTTGAGCGAGGCGATTGTCACTCTGAGGTGAGTCTTGCTAGGCGCCGCCGCCGCGAAAGATTCGCTGCGGAGCCGCATCGCAACCGCCTCCCGGATGGCCTCGCCAAAACGCAAAAAACGCGCCCAAAGGGCGCGTTTTCACATCAATTCTTCGCAAATATCAGCCGAGCGCTTTGACGCGCGAAGAGAGGCGGGACATTTTGCGGGACGCGGTGTTCTTGTGAACCACGCCTTTGGTGACGCCACGCATCAGCTCCGGCTGAGCAGCCTGCAGAGCGGCTTTGGCAGCGGCCTGATCGCCGGAAGCGATGGCTTCCTCGACTTTGCGCAGGTAGGTGCGGATACGGGAACGACGGGCCTTGTTGACGTCGGTGCGACGGACGGCCTGACGGGCGCGTTTTTTGGACTGGGGCGAATTCGCCATGGGATTTTCCTCTTCGAGGTCGTGTTACAATATCGATTGCGCAAACGAACCCCGAATCCCTTTGAGAAGGGCGGTCAATCATAGCCTAAAGCGGGCTCCACGCGCATGTAAGGCGTCCCTTTAGTCGAGAATCGCCGAAAAGGAAAGCCCGATTTCACCGAAACCTGTCGACTTACTTGTCCCGGAACTGCGGCGCGCGCTTTTCCATGAAGGCAGCCATACCCTCTTTCTGGTCTTCCGTGGCAAAAAGACCCTGGAAGCTGGTGCGTTCGAACCGCACACCTTCGGCGAGGGTCATTTCATAAGAACGGTTCACCGCCTCCTTCGCGGCCGCCACGGAGATCGCGCCTTTCTCAGCGATCTTGTCCGCCACAGCGAGTGCTTCCTCGACCAGTTTCTTGGCAGGCACGACGCGGGAAACGAGACCGGAGCGCTCCGCCTCTTCGGCCTCCATGAAGCGTCCGGTCAGGATCATCTCCATCGCTTTCGACTTGCCCACGAAGCGCGTCAGACGCTGCGTGCCGCCGATGCCCGGAATGATGCCAAGATTGATCTCCGGCTGGCCGAATTTCGCGTTATCAGCCGCAAGGATGAAATCGCACATCATCGCCAACTCGCAGCCCCCCCCCAGCGCATAACCCGCCACAGCGGCAATCACCGGCTTGCGCGTTGCCACGATCCGGTCGGCATCTTCGGCGAAGAGACGTTCGGAAGCCATATCGGCATAGCTCTTTTCCGACATCTCCTTGATGTCGGCGCCTGCCGCAAAAGCCTTTTCCGAGCCGGTGATGACGATGGCACGCACTTTCGGATCGAGATCGGCCTTGCCCAGCGCATCGGCCAGTTCGCAGAGCAATTCGGAATTGAGCGCATTGAGCGCCTCAGGTCGGTTCAGACGGATCAGTTCGACACTATCCTTGATCTCGATAAGAAGCGTTTTATAGGCCATTGCGCCCTCCGGTTTCTGGTCCTTCCGGGCAGTCCTAACATCTGACCCGAACGGATCAAGTCATCTTTGACAGGTCGGGCAAAAGAAGCTGGAACGCCCGGATTGGGTGATCCTCTTTATACGCGCCGCACACTCCGGCGTCACACAGGGTTCACCTTCGCGTCCGTAAACACGGAAATTATGCTGGAAATATCCCAGCTCTCCATCGGCCTGTCGGAAGTCCTTGAGCGACGATCCCCCGGCCTCGATGGCCTCCAAAAGCACCTCCCTGATGATCGGGACGAGTGAGGCAATGCGCGCTTCGGAAATCTTTGACGCCTTGCGCCCCGGATGGATGCCCGCGCGGAACAGCACTTCGCAGACATAGATATTGCCCAGCCCCGCGACGATATGCTGATCTAAAAGCGCTGATTTGATCGGGGTGTTCTTGCCTTTGAGCGCGGCAATCAGGTGCTCCTCGCTGAACGCATTGCCCAAAGGCTCCGGCCCGAGTTTGGCAAGAAGAGGATGCGTCTCCTCCGTCCCCGTGGCCATCAGGTCCATCGCCCCGAAACGCCGCGGATCGTTGAAGGTCACGCGCGCGCCGTTTTCCATATGAAACACCACATGGTCATGCTTTTCCTTTGCCGGATGGTCATGCACGAATTGCCCAAGCGGATCGCCCGAAACCGTCATCCGCCCGGACATGCCGAGGTGAATGAGCAGGGTTTCCGACGTATCCAGATCGGCCAAGATGTATTTCGACCGCCTGCGCAGCCGCTCAACCCTCGCACCCATGAGCCGCTCCGCCATCCGCTCCGGGAAGGGCCAGCGCAGATCGGGCCGGTTCACATCGGCCTGTGTGATCCGCACCCCCGCCATTGAGGGTTCCAGCCCGCGACGAACCGTCTCGACCTCTGGCAATTCCGGCATTTTGGCCCCTTTGCTTTGCGACATGCGATTGTCACGCCCGATGTGAGCCCTATAAGAAGGGTGAGTTTCGAGAAAGGTTCAAGAGCGATGAGCGAGAACGGCAAAACCACCCATTTCGGTTTCAAGGATGTGGCCGAGGATCAGAAAGCCGGGATGGTGCATGGGGTGTTCACCTCCGTCGCGTCGAAATACGACATCATGAACGATGTGATGTCGATGGGCATTCACCGGGTCTGGAAAGACGCGATGATGGATTGGCTGGCGCCGCGCCCGGATCAGCACCTTCTCGATGTGGCCGGTGGCACGGGCGACATTTCGTTTCGCTTCCTGAAACGCGCGCCGGGGGCGACCTCCGTCGTTCTGGACATGACCGAGTCGATGCTGGTGGAAGGTCGCAAACGCGCCGAGGCCGAACAGATGGCCGAGAGCCTGCAATGGGTCACGGGCGACGCAATGAAACTGCCGTTCGAGGACAATCAGTTCGACGTTTACACGATCTCCTTCGGCATCCGGAACGTGACCCGCATCCCAGATGCGCTCTCCGAGGCCTACCGTGTTCTGAAACCCGGCGGACGTCTCATGGTGCTTGAATTCTCGCAACTGCCGAACCCGATGATGCAGAAGGCTTACGATCTCTATTCCTTCAACGTCATCCCCCGCATGGGGCAGATGATCGCCGGGGATCGGGACAGCTATCAATATCTGGTAGAAAGCATCCGCAAATTCCCGGATCAGGATACATTTGCGCAGATGATTAAAACCGCTGGTTTTTCCAATGTAAAGTATCGTAATTTGACTATGGGCATCGCGGCATTGCATTCCGGGTGGAAAATCTGATGCGCGGACCTCACAATCTCTGGCGGCTTATCCGCACCGGTGCAACCATGGAGCGTACCGGTGCGATGACCCAGGCGATGGACGCGCTCGACGCCCCCCGCGCCTTTCGCATACTGGCCCGCACCGTCGTCTGGCCCTTCCGCTGGCTCGGCTATAAGGGCGATCCGAACCTGCCGCCGCTGACGCGCGCGATTACCGCCTTGGGGCCAGCCTATATCAAATTCGGACAGATTCTCTCGACCCGCCCCGATGTGGTCGGTGCCGATCTCGCCAAGCAGTTGCAGGTGCTTCAGGACCGGATGCCGCCCTTCCCGCGCGATGCGGCGATCAAGACGGTGGAGGCCGAACTTCAGGCGCCGATCTCCGAGCTGTTTTCCGAATTCTCCGAACCGGTCGCGGCCGCTTCCATCGCGCAGGTCCACAAGGCCGTGCGCGCCGACACCGGTCAGGCGGTTGCCGTCAAGGTGTTGCGTCCCGGCATCGAGAAGGCGTTTCGCACCGATATTGACGCCTTTTATTTCCTCGCCTCCCTGATCGAGAACCTCTCTCCCGCTTCGCGCCGCCTCCGTCCGACCGATGTCATCGCACATTTCGAAGGCGTCGTTCATGGTGAGCTGGACCTGCGCCTGGAAAGCGCCTCAGCCTCCGAATATGCCGCGAATACGGCGGGCGATGAAGGCTTCAACGTCCCGGCCATCGACTGGGCCCTGTCCTCGAAACGGGTCATGACGCTGGAATGGGTCGAGGGCATCGCCGCCTCCGACATCGACGAGATCATCGCCGCCGGTCACGATGTGACGGTTCTCGGTCCCCGCGTCCTGCAAATGTTCCTGACCCATGCTTTGCGTGACGGATTCTTTCATGCCGACATGCATCACGGCAATCTCAAGATCGCGCCGAACGGCGACATCATTGCGCTGGATTTCGGCATCATGGGGATGCTCGACGAGTATACACGACGTGTTTATGCCGAGATTTTGTACGGATTCATCAAACAAGACTACAAACGTGTCGCCGAGGTGCATTTCGAGGCGGGCTATGTTCCCGCTGATCGCGACATGGATGAATTCGCCCGTGCGCTGCGGGCCGTCGGCGATCCGATCTTCGGCATGGACGCGACGCGCATCTCCATGGCACGGCTGTTGTCCTACCTGTTCGAGGTGACCGAACGCTTCGGGATGCAGACACGGACCGAACTGATCCTGTTGCAGCGCACCATGGTGGTGGTTGAAGGCGTCTCGCGCTCTCTCGATCCGCATATCAACATCTGGGAAGTCTCCAAGCCGGTGGTCGAAGAGTACATCAAGGCCAACATTGGCCCCAAGGCCCTGGCCCGCGATCTTTGGCACACGGCCAGGGTACTGTCGCGCTTCGGACCTCGCCTGCCGCAACTGGCAGAGGCACTTTTGATCGCTCAAAGCAAGGAATCTGTCGCCCCCGTTGCCCAGAGCAACCGCTGGCAGGTTCTCTGGCTGATCGTCGGCGGTATCGTCTCCGCCGGGATCGGCGCCGCGGTCATGCTCGTTCTGGGTTAAGCTCGGCTTCTGCGGCCACCTCATAGATCGCCTCGCCCCGCGCCACCTTCCACGCGCAATAGGCCGCCATGCGCCAGCGGTAAAAGGGGGCGAGTTGACGGTAACGTGCAATGGTGTCGGCCTCAGGATAGGCAGCAAGCGCGGTCTCCTGTTCCGCTTTCGCAAAAATACCCCGTCCATAGACATGATGCATGGCCGGGGACAGAGCGATGGCCAGATCCGCTGTCGCATCGCCGCGGGCCGGGCATTGCCAGTCGATGAACCGGAGCCGACCGTCGTGGATCAGGACATTGGCAGGCACAGGGTCGCCATGGAGGAACACCTCTCTGCCGCCCGGAACGGGAGAAGGGGCAGGTTCCGTTGCGATCAGATGACGCACCAGAAGGGTATCGAGCCCCCGCAGAAAAGAACGACCTTGCTCGAGAAGCACCACGGGACACACGTCGATCTGGCGCAGCCCCGGGGGAGGCGTCAGGTGATGCAAACGGCCCAACGCGCGGATCGTGCGATGATCCGTCTTGCCGGAAAGCGCACCCTCGACATAGTCGTAGATCAGACCGACTTCCCCCTGCAACTCGAACTCCGCCACGAAGTCCGGCCCAAGCCCCTGCCCCGCCAAAGCGATCAACGCCTGACGTTCCGCCTGCGGATCGTTCGGGAACAGGCGGTTGGAGCGGCTGGCGTCGAACAGTTTGACCACCCAGTCACAGGTGGCCCCACGTACCCGCCAACTGCGGTTTGTCCGACCTCCGGGCAAGCGCACCCAGCACACCGGCGCAGTGACGCGTTGCGCCACGAGATCCCGAAGCCCCTTCGGGGGAAGATCTGCGGCACAGGACATTACGGGCGCTCCGGGGTTGTGGACCGTCCGAGTCTAGCGAGGGAGCGTCACGCTCTCAAGCGGATCACGACGGATCGCGCAAGGCGGTTACATCGTCGGAACCGATTTCATTGCCACCGGCCAGAACCAGAACGACATCGCCATCGTCGGAGCGGGCCTCCACGATGCGGGAATACCCCTCGACCGTTGTGGTGGAGAGATAATCACCGTTGTGGTAATTCTCGATCTCGAAAGAGTAGAGTCCGGCCTCGAATGCGTCGCCATTTCCATCGTGCCCGGACCACTCGAAGGCATGGTCTGTCGGGACCATGGTGAGCTTTTGGACCACCGCCCCATCGGCATCGCGCACGATCAAGACGCCGGTATCCGCCGCGGTCGCAAATTCGCCCGTCAGCGTGACCGGCGAAGCGCCATCGAAATAGGCCGCGGCCTCACTCCGGGCGTCCATGCCGACCCAGCCGGACAATTCCGAAAAGCCCATGAGACCGAGCTGCGCCGAAAGACCTTCCAGCAGATCGTTTGTGATGACGGATTGCTCGACCTGCGAGAAGGTGGCGAGCTGCACCGCGTAATCGCTCGATTCGATCGGGTTGAGCGGATCCTGATTCTGCATCTGGACCGTAAGCATCTTGAGAAACGTGTCGAAATCCGAACTCAGCGCAGACCCGGCCTCGCTGCTGGAACTCGAACTGCTTGCTCCGGTCGTGCCCGTCGTCGCGGCGGTGATCGTGTTTACCATCTTGCGCTCCTGTCAAAGCCTGAGATCCATGCCCGACTCATTCCCAAGCGACAGGCGCACGGGGGGAGCGGACGGCATGGGATCGGTCATGTCGGATGTGGTGGAGGAACCGGCCGGAGGAGCAAAAACATCAGAACCGCCTTGTTGTGCCCCCTGATCGAAATTCTGAAAGGTGAACCCGCTGTCGGCATAGCCGAGATCGCGGAATTCGGTGATCAGGCTTTCGACATTGCGCCGCATCAGATCAAGCGTGTCGGCCCGTTCGGCGGCAATCACCACCTGCATCGCGCCGTTCTCGGAGAGATGAAAAGACAGCCTCACCTTGCCGAGTTCCTCCGGAGACAACGTGATTTCGACCGGACGATCCGGCAATTGCCGGGCGACATCGGCAATCTGCGACGCCAGACGAGTCGGCAATTCGACCCGGTTCATGGCACTTGTCGCGGAACTCTGCTCCCGCATGGCGTCCGCTTCCGAGGACATATGGGGCATCGGACCCAGTTCCTCGACCGAAAGCCCTTGATCACGATCCGGGCCGGAAGACATCAGGGCCTCTGCGGAGATCAAGGAGATTCCCGGCGCTGCGGAGCTTTGCTGCGGCCGGGCGGTGGAAGTCGCCAACGCGTCGGCCGTTTCACGATGCACCTTCGGTGCGATAATGTCTTCCCTGTCCCCCAGAGAGGCCGCGCCCGACATCTCTGTGGCTGGCGTTTGCGGAGCCTGTTTCCTTTCGCTGGAAACAGAGGTGACGGTCGTATTCGCAAGGAGGCCCGAGGCCTGTTGCTGTGGGCTCAGGTCGCTATGCCCTCCCGGAGCAAGGGGATTCGCCCGCCCATCAGGCCGCGTTTCAGCGGGCAGACCATCGGACACCGCCGGGAACTGACCAAGCGACAGGGCAGTAGCGTCCGAAGAATTTACGAAGGATTTTACGGAAGCGGCGGAGGCCGACACATCAGGCTGTGACATGTCAACCCTGGCTTTCCGCGATGTCAGATCGACCGCCTCAGCCATCGGCGATGTCGCATCCGCGCCGTTCGACCTCCCGCTCGGAGCGACCGCAAAGAGGCGTGAGACACCGACGTCTTGCATCTTCGATGGAAGATCGAGACGCGCCACCGATGCGGTGTCATCTTCTGCCTCCTGCAACTGAGATGCATGCATGTGCGTCGCCACGCCCATCATGGTCGTGACTTGCTCCTGCAACAGGACAACCCTTTGATCGTCCTTCAGATTATCCTTTACAATCTCCTTCGCATCCGTCGCAGATTGTTCGGCGGTCAATGAATTTTCGGCTTCCCTCACAGCATCGGAAAAGCCGCTCCGATCCCCCGCCCCCAGGTCACGCGTCATCGCTGTCAGGCGTTCGTCGGGGGAGAGGATCTTTTGATCCGCGTTCGTCTCGGAATGGCCAAGGCTCACTCCGCCGGGCACATCATCCGCCTCAATGGAAAACTCTGTCGTGTGCCCTGCATCCTCTTTCGCCTGTCCCTTGAGCGGCGTGGTTTCGGAAGGGACGCCCATGTTCAAGAATGCGTCCGGCGAAATTTGAAAGGTCTCAGGTGAGACGTCTTCGGGTGTCTCCCCTTGGGATGCATCGGCATCGGTCGGAGACATATCGGCTGTGCCATCACCGGTGAGTAGCGCCTTTGCTTCAGGATCGCCATTTGCGACGAGAATCTGCTGAATGGCCGTCTGAATGGCAAATCCGTTCCGTGAGGCTCCGACACCGGGCGCCACAACGGACGCTGTGTCCAGTGCGCCTTCACCTGGGTGCATGACGGCATTCCCCTGATCGGCGACATCTCCCGAAACGGATATGTGAGGTGCGGAGTCCCCTTCGGTTTCAGCCTTGCCCACATCCAGGACTTTCAGGTCTTTGGCCGGAACCCCATCGCCCGGCAGACCCCGGGTCGGTCCCGATTGTCCACGAAGATAGCTCGCGAATGTATCGCCTTGCGTTGCGTTGCGTGCAGCCGTCTTCGAAGGCAGCTTGTCCAAAGCCATGCCTTTGTCACCGGTATCCGGTGACGTCTCACCTGAGACCTTTCCGAAGGTACTGGTTTTTCCGAAAGCATTGGCTTTTTCGGATCGCCCGGCCTCTGGGCTGGCCGCGGCTTTAACAAAGTCAAAGGTCTGAAACTGCATTTCTTGCATCCGGGATTTCTTTCGCCGTGATGCCACTATCTGCGCAGAGAGTTACCGGTTCTTTACCAGATTGCGGTTACGAGTCGAAAAATGCTTCGAATTGGAGTGATCCCTCATGGCCGTCTCCGCTGTCCCATCCTCAGCCCACCCACCCCTTCCGCAGGCGTCGCAGGAGGAAAAGCTGCGTGACGTGTCGCAACAGCTTGAGGCGACGTTTCTGGCGGAAATGCTCAAGAGCGCAGGCTTCGGGAAGACACCGGACGCCTTCGGAGGAGGATCGGGGGAGGATCAATTCTCGTCCTTTCTGGTTCAGGCACAGGCAGAAAAAATGGTCGAGGCCGGGGGAATCAGTCTCGCCGAACAGATTTTCAACGCATTGAGGGACACATCCGATGGCATTTCTTGATGCATTCCGCCCGGCAAGCGCGCTTGCCGATCTGCTCGACAAGGAAAAGGCCGCGATTCTTAAAGGTGACTTCGCCACCCTTGAGACGCTTTCGAAATCGAAGGAATCGCTTCTGTCCCTCGTCGCGAAATCGAAAACGCCCGTCGTGGTGCTCCAGGATCTGAAAAAGCGCAGCGAGCACAACAAGCGCCTCCTGATGGCCTCCGCCAAAGGCCTGCGCACGGCGCGCGAACGCATCCTGTCCCTGCGCCATCAGTCCCGGGGGTTCACAGCCTACGGCCCGGCGGGGAAAGCGACCGAGATCGAACGCAAGTCGTTAACCATGAAGAGAAAAGCCTGAGGCTTTGTCCAATTTTTGCCTCAAATTAAAAGCATCAATCGGAGCCAGCTTAGGAAACTTTTAGCCTTTAAGCTCCAAAGATCAGAGTGCATCCCGAGGGGGTGGCACGGTCGACCGGAAGCGGTCATCCGTAATCAGTCAGAATGACGATCCTGAAACCGCCCGTGGGGGCGGATCTCGAAACTCGTGTGGCGCAAAACGCGTCCCAAGATCAAAGGAAATTATGCTATGTCCAGCATTCTGACCAACAATGGCGCGATGGTCGCGCTGCAGACCCTGAACTCCATCAACTCCGACCTGTCCAAAACCCAGAGCATGATCTCGACGGGCAAAGACGTGGCCTCCGCAAAGGACAACTCCTCCGTCTGGGCGATTTCGAAAGTGATGGAATCCGACGTCGCCGGCTTCAACGCGATCTCCGACAGCCTTGCGCTCGGCGAATCGACCCTGGCCGTGGCCTCCGAAGCCGCCGAAACCGTGACCGACCTGCTGACCCAGATCAAAGAGAAGGTCGTCTCGGCTCAGGAAGAGAACGTCGACCGCGATAAAATTCAAACGGATATCGACGCTCTGGTCGGCCAGGTGAAATCGGTGATCGGCGCCGCACAGTTCAACGGCCTGTCCCTCGTAGAAGGAACCGAAGACGTCAACATCCTGTCCTCGCTCGATCGTGCATCCAACGGCACCGTGACCGCGTCCGACATCACCGTGAAACGCCAGGATCTCTCGACCTCTGCCGGCACCTTCGGTACGGCACTGTCCGACGCTGCATCGGCCGCTTATGGCACCGTGAACGGCACCACCAACTCCGATTTCACCACGGATGCCGGCGGGACCGAAGCCATCATGGGCATCACCTATGGCAGCGATGGCGACACCTACTCCATGACCATCGGCGGTCATGAGGTCAGCTACACCACCGCTTCGGGTGACGACGCCGACAGCGTGCGCGATGCTCTGGCCTCCCAGATCAACGCACTCGGGATCGAGGGCATCTCCGTCGATGCCAGCACCTCCGGCAAGCTGAGCGTGTTGAACACCAACGCCTTCTCAGATGTCGCGCTTACCGCCGATTCCACCACGTCCACGAACTTCGAAGTGGAAGAAATCAACGGCGTCGACATCACCGATGCCAATGCCGCGACGCTGAACCAGCGCGCCGCAACCATTGATTTCAGCACTTCTGCCGGTGTGAACGAAGGTGACAGCTTCAAGGTGACCGTCGGATCCAGCTCCTACACCTATGTGGCTGGCAAGGACGAGAACATGGAAGACGTCGCCCGCGGCCTGAAAACCGCGATCGACTCTGCTGCTACCGAAGGCGTGACCACGGCCGTTCAAAAAGACGAAACTACGGGTCAGTGGAAACTGGCTGTCGACGACGACAACGGCGACGGTACGAGCACCACGCTCAAATTGACCGTCGGAACCGGGGGGGAAGCCTCGGGGGGGCTGTTCGGCCTCGACAACATCGACGTGACGACCAATGACGGTGCGGATGCGGCGCTCGGAAATATCGAGACCCTGATCAGCAACGCGGTCGATGCCGCGTCGGAATTCGGCTCCGCCCAAGGTCGGATCCAGACCCAGTCGACGTTCATCTCCAACCTGACCGATGCACTGACCTCCGGGATCGGCTCGATGGTCGACGCCGACATGGAAGAGGCCTCCGCGAAACTGCAAGCGCTTCAGGTGCAGCAGCAGCTCGGTGTGCAATCGCTCTCGATTGCCAACCAGGCGCCGCAGACCATCCTGTCGCTCTTCGGCTAAGAGCTTTGACCGGGCGCCCGACAGGCGCCCGGTTTCTCCGCGGTAAAAGACCGCGCGTTGAAATTCATTGTCACCGGAAGGATAAGACGTGAACGCTCTTCAGATGGCCCGAACGGCCTATTCCAATACCGCCGCGCCGATCAGGACGCCGCGCGGCACCGAATACGAAGCCTTTGCCAGAATTACGCATCGTCTTCGTCAGACGGCTCAGGACAAGAAACTGTCCTACTCCGCTTATGTGAAGGCTCTCTACGACAATCGTCGGCTCTGGACCCTTCTCGCGACAAATGTAGCAGAGAGCGACAATCAACTACCGAAAGAACTGAGGGCGCAGATTTTCTATCTCGCGCAGTTCACGGCAAAACACACATCCGACATTCTGGCCAAAAAAGCCGATGAGACACCGCTGATCGACATCAACACGGCGATCATGCGCGGCCTGCAGCGGGAGGGCCAGTAAATGAGCGGTCTTGTTCTCAAACTCGGCCCCAAGGAACGGGTCCTGATCAACGGTGCCGTCATCGAGAACGGCGACCGGAGATCGCGCCTGTCCATTGTAACACCAAACGCAAACATCCTGCGGCTGCGCGATGCCATACACCCCGAAGAGGTCAATACACCTGTGCGGCGGGTCTGCTACATCGCGCAACTCATTCTCTCCGGCGATGCCGAACCGAAGGAGGCGAGCCTGCAACTCATGCGTGGCATCGAGCAACTCAGCCAGGTGCTCACAGACCCGGACAGCCGCAAGATTCTCAACACGGCAACAACTGAGATTCAAAGCGGGCAGTACTATCAGGCCCTTAAGATGCTACGGGCGCTTTTGCCGAGGGAGGAGCGGCTTCTGTCGGCCGCGCAGTATCAATGACATATCAGCCTGTCATCCCATTCAGCGGTTACGCTGGATGGGTCGTCCTTCAAAAAACTCAGGCCACTCAACAGGAAGCCTTCAACAAATCTGCCGAAATCCAGAGGGACACCGACTATTTCCGGAACAACATCGCGAATGTCAGGAATGCAGAAGAATTGGTCTCGGATTACAGGCTGTTGAAGGTTGCTTTGGGCGCATTTGGGCTCGACGATGACATCAACAGCAAGTTTTTTGTCGAAAAGGTTCTCAGCGAAGGCACGCTCGATGACAAGGCCATCGCCAACAAGCTGACCGACAAGCGGTATTTCAAACTTGCCGAAGCCTTCGGGTTCGGGAATTTCGATACGCCCAACACCGTGCTAAGCGATTTTCCTGACGAAATCATCTCTGCCTATCAGGAAAAGCAATTCCAGATCGCCGTCGGCGATCAGGATGAAGGCATGCGGCTCGCACTCAATCTTGAGGACGATCTGATGGGTCTGGTCGACAAAGACACCACGGACAATGGGCGCTGGTATTCCGTCATGGGCAACGAGGCGCTCCGAACCGTGTTCGAAACGGCCCTTGGCCTGCCCAGTTCCGTCAGTAGCCTCGACCTCGATCAACAACTGACCATATTTCGCGACAAGGCCGAACAATATTTTCACGTTTCTGAAGTCTCGCAATTCTCCGACCCGAAAAAACGCGAGGATCTCGTCAAACTGTTTCTCATCCGTTCCGAACTGAATTCCGGCCCCACCGGGACATCGGCCGCTTCGAATGCACTCGCCCTGTTGACAGGATCTTTCTGAGACTCACGCCTTGGTCCGGTCTGAGAAACAGGCCTCGAGCCGTTCGAAGCTTTCCCGTGTCCCATTGGGTTCCGATTCCGCCAGAAATTGATCGAGTTTCGGCCAGGTTGCAATCGCCTCGTCAATCACGGGATCTGTACCTGCAGAATAAAGCCCCGCCTGAATCATCATCTCCGAACGGTCGAAAACCCCAAGCAGGCGACGTGCCCGCGAGATCAAGGCGTTTTCCCCCTCCGATGCGGCATGCGGCAAAGCCCGCGACACCGATCTCAGAAGGTCAATCGCCGGGAAGCGACCGCGTTCTGCGATCTGGCGGTCCAAAACGATATGGCCGTCAAGGACACCACGCAGAATATCCGCAATCGGCTCTTCCATATCTGAACCCGCCACCAGAACCGAAAACACCGCCGTGATGTCTCCCATGTCTCCGATCCCCGGGCCCGCCCGCTCGCAAAGCGTGGTGATCAGATGCGATGTCGAAGGGGGAAACCCCCGAAGCGAACTGGATTCGCCTGTGGCAAGTGCCACTTCGCGATGCGCCTCGGCAAAGCGGGTGACGGAATCGGCAAGGAAGAGAACCTGTTTGCCCTTGTCGCGGAAATATTCAGCCACCGACATGGCAGTCCAGGCACAGCGCCGCCTCACCATCGGGGACTGGTCCGAGGTGGCTGCAACGAGAACCGAACGCTTCATCCCGGCGGGCCCAAGCACCCGGTCGATAAACTCACGGACTTCGCGCCCTCGCTCGCCGACCATGGCAATCACCACGACATCGGCTTGCAGACCCGTGGCGAGTTTTGCCAGAAGCGTGGATTTTCCGACACCGGAACCGGCAAAGAGCCCCACCCGCTGACCGCGCACGATCGGCAACAAGGTGTTGAACACCGCGAGCCCGGTTTCAAGGCGGCTCCCCAAAGCCCGGCGCTCGGTCGGATTGAGCGGCTCACCACGCAAGGGACGCGGCTTGCGACCCTGAAGAATGGGTTTTCCATCAAGGGCTTGTCCAAAGGGATCAATCACCCGACCGATCCAGCTTTCATCCGGAGCGATGTGGTTCTTGCCGACATGTGCCACCGGGTCGCCGATGGACAACCCGTCCGGTCCGCCATCCGGCAGAACCGTCACCGTTTTCTTATCCAGTTGCAGCACCTCTCCTCTGCGAATGCGATTGCCATGACCGACCTCCACGAGATCTCCCAAGGCCGCAATACCGCTCAGCCCCGACACGGTGAGGACCCCCCGCGACACCTCGATCACGCGACCTACCGATTGGACCGGTTTCACCGCAGCCACCTCGGCCAGAAGCAATTCGAATCCGACGCCGTTCATGAACACCCTCCGCTTTCGACAACTCTTTCTAAAGGAATCAGGGTTAAGCCTTGGTTGAGATAACTCGGAGGAGAAGCCCCGATGTTCGAAAACCTGGATATCTTCAAAATGGCGAGCGGACTGGCCAATCACGCCGTTTCCCGTCAGGAAGTCATCGCGAAAAACATCGCGAATGCCGATACCCCCGCGTATCGCGCAAAGGATATCGCATCCTTTGCCGAGACCTACGAGGGCGGCGATTTCGCCACCGGCATGCGTGCCACGCGGGCTGCGCATTTCCTCAACTCGCAGGAAACTTCTCAGGGCTACACGGTTCTGGACGCACCGGATGCAAGCTCGCCCAATGGCAACACCGTCTCTCTCGAAACCGAGATGATGAAAGCCGTGCAGGTGCGGCAACAACATGAGACCGCGCTCGCCGTTTACAAAAGCTCGATGAACATCCTGCGCGCCTCCATCGGGCGCAAATAGGGGAGAAATGTGAATGCCTGATCTGCAAAATATCCTCAACCTCTCCGCGTCGGGGATGAAGGTCCAGGCCAGCCGCCTGCGCCATGTCTCCGAGAACATCGCGAACGCGGACACACCCGGTTACCACCGCAAGACCGTCTCTTTCGAAGAAATCGTCGACCAGGGCGTAAAGACCGGTGCGGTCACCACCGGTGACGTCCGGCTCGACAACTCGCCGCTCAAGGAGATTTACGATCCCGGCCATCCGCTTGCCGACGAAAGCGGGTTTTACGACGGCTCCAACGTCGAACTGATGATCGAGATCGCGGACGCACGCGAAGCGCAGCGCAGCTATGAGGCGAACCTCAAAATGTTCGATCAGGCGCGGCAGATGTCGTCATCGCTGCTTGATCTTTTGCGTCGGTAAAAGCCGACTCACCGATAGGAGACCAGAATGGACATCCGATCCGCATTTGCCGCCCAGGGCTACGCCGCCACGCGTCCCGTCACCGCACCGAGACCAAGCGAGGGGGCAGGAGCCACGCAAAACACGCTCGGAAAAGCCGCCACGAGCTTTGCCGAAACCCTCGCCCAGGGCGAAGAGGTTGCGCAGGCCGCCATGGCGGGAAAGGCCGACAGCCAGGCTTTGGTTCAGGCGCTTGCCCAAAGCGAACTGGCCATCGAGACCGCCGTCACCGTGCGAGACAAGGTCGTCGAAGCCTATCAGGAAATCCTCAGGATGCCGGTGTAAGCCATGGATGATCTGGTTTTCTACGACACGCTGAGACAGGCGCTTTGGATCGCGACGATGGTTGCAACACCGATTCTGGTCGTCGCCCTGATTGCCGGCGTCACCGTCGGCCTGTTTCAGGCGCTCACGAGCATTCAGGAAATGACTCTGACCTTCGTGCCGAAACTGGTGGCGATTCTGATCGTGTTCTGGATGTCGATGGGCTTCATGACAGAAACCCTGACCAGCTTTTTCACCGACCGTATCATCCCGTTGATCGGAGGCTTGTAATGGACAGTGCAGGTTATACCACCCTCACACGCATGGTCGGTCTCAATCGCGAATTGCAGACCATTGCGAACAACATCGCCAACGTCTCGACCACCGGTTACCGTAAGGAAGGCATGCTGTTCTCTGAGTATATTTCGCAACTGGAAAAGGGCGAGGACAGCCTTTCCATGGCGGATGGCAATGTGCGGATCACCAACGGGACGCAGGGCCCCCTGACACCCACCGGCGGCGCCTATGATTTTGCCATCGAAGGCAACGGGTTCTTTCTGATCGACACACCAAACGGTCAGGCCCTGACCCGCAACGGCGCTTTTACGACAAACCAGAATGGCGAGTTGACCACCCATGACGGGTATCAGCTTCTGGACAATGGCGGGGCGGCAATTTTCATTCCTCAGGATGCAAAGACCATCGCCGTTGCCTCCGACGGAACGCTCTCCGCCGACGGGCAACCGCTGTCGCAGATCGGGCTCTACATGCCGGAGGATCCTACCAGCCTGACCCGCAGCAACGGTGTCCGGTTCTACACCGACGGCGCCATCGTACCGCAGGAAGAAGCAGTCATTCTGCAGGGCTACGTGGAAAATTCGAACGTCAACGCGATCACCGAAGTGGCCCGGATGATCGAGGTGCAAAACGCCTACACCATGGGCCAGCAATTCTCCCAGCAGGAAGATGAACGGATCAAATCCGTCATCTCGACGCTCGGTCGCTAGGAAAGGAGCCTGACATGCGCGCCCTTAAAATCGCAGCCACGGGCATGAGCGCCCAGCAGATGCGGGTGGAAACCATTTCGCAGAACCTCGCGAACATGAGCACCACCGGCTACAACGCCCGGCGGGCCGAATTCGCCGATCTGCATTACCAACAGGCCTCTCGGCCCGGCACGATCAATTCCGCCGATGGCACCGTACTGCCGACCGGGGTGCAACTCGGGCTGGGCGTTCGGCCCTCGTCGGTCACACTCGAACTGGCGCAGGGGTCCCTGTCACACACCGGTGGCGATCTCGACATCGCGATCGAGGGCAAGGGCTATCTCGAAGTAACTCTGCCCTCGGGTCAATCGGCCTATACCCGCGATGGCGGGCTGAAACGCTCGGCAGATGGTCAGATCGTGACCTCCGACGGTTATCCCGTCGTGCCCGACATCACCATTCCGGACGATACCCTGTCGCTGTCGATCAATGCAGATGGCGAAATTTACGCCTATTTCTCCGATCAGATCGAACCGGAACTTCTCGGCCAATTCACCCTCGCGGGGTTTTCGAATGCCAAGGGGTTGGAGGCCATCGGCTCGAACCTGTTTCTCGAAACCGAGGCCTCGGGCCCGGCCAATGTCACAACGCCCGGCCTCGACGGATTGGGCACGCTGCGTCAGGGCTATCTGGAGGACAGCTCCGTCGATGCGGTCCGAGAGGTCACCGAGTTGATCGAAGCCCAGCGTGGCTATGAGTTGAATGCCAAGGTCATCACCGCCGCCGACCAGATGCTTTCCGCGACGACGCAAATCAGATGATTGCACGCCTTCTCATAACCGCCTGCCTCTGGCTGGCCGCCACACCGGCCATTGCCGATACGGTCATCGCCGCACGGACCATTCGCGCACAGACCATCCTTGCGCCCTCCGATCTCACCATGGTCGCAGGCGATGTGCCCGGTGCCATCGACTCGATCGACGAGGCGGTCGGACTGGAGGCCAGGGTAATGCTCTACACAGGGCGCCCGATTTCCGCCTCGGACATCGGGCCCGCAGCCATCGTCGACCGCAATCAGATCGTCGTTCTGCGTTACAGCCATGGCGGACTTTCGATCTCCGCAGACGGGCGGGCGCTCAATCGTGCTGGCATCGGCGATGTCCTGCGCGTCATGAATCTCTCTTCCAGAACCACCGTGTCCGGCGTCGTTGCGCCGGATGGGTCCATCCATGTCGGCGGGCTTGCCGCTCAGTAATCAGGATTTGTCATGCGTCTTTACCTTATGCTCCCCGCCCTTCTCGTCCTCACCGCCTGTTCCGATCTCAAGGAGGTCGGACGTCTGCCGGAGTTCACGCCCATCGAAAGCTCGGCGGAGACCGCCGCGATGCGCAACCCGTCGCTGCCCGAACAGGTCGCAAGCCGCAACCCGTCGGATGCGGCCTCGCTCTGGAATGCGTCGCGTCAGTCGCTTTTGGGAGATCGACGCGCCATTGAACGCGGTGACATTCTCACCGTCGTGATCGAGATCGACGACAGCGCGGAAATGTCGAACACCTCAAGCCGCGGGCGGTCCGGCTCCGAGAACATGGGTATCTCTTCCCTGTTCGGCATTCCTGAGCGCATCAATGAAGCGCTCCCGGCCGGGGCCAGCATGGATTCCGCCGTCAGCACCAATTCCAGCTCATCATCGTCCGGCAACGGCAGCGTGAAACGCAACGAGAAACTGCAATTGATGGTCGCAGCCACCATTGTCGACGTTCTGCCGAATGGCGTCCTCCACATCCAGGGCTCGCAGGAGGTACGCGTGAACTACGAGATCCGCGAGCTTCTGGTCGAGGGCTACGTCCGACCCGAGGACATTTCCCGCCAGAACGAGATCACCTATGACAAGATCGCCTCGGCCCGGATTTCCTATGGCGGTCGCGGTCAGATCACCCAGGTGCAGCAACCGCGATACGGCCAACAGGTCGCCGATATCGTCCTTCCGTTCTGAGGAAAAATGCCGTGATCAAGAAGCTCCTCCCTCTTCTTCTGGCTCTGATCGGCCTTGGCGCGGGGATCGGTGGCGGGCTCATGCTCCGCCCCGCTCCGCAAGAGGTCGTCGAGATCAATCCCTGTGGCGATCTGCCCACCACGACCGCAGAACATGATGCAAAGGACGAACACGGTGAAGAAGATCCCGAACACGCCGCGTTCGAGTACGTCAAGTTGAACAATCAGTTCGTGATCCCCGATCTCGAGAACGGGCGCGTCGTCTCCATGGTGGTTCTCTCGCTGAGCCTCGAGGCCAGAACCGGCTCCCGGGAAAGCATCTATGCACGGGAACCGAAACTTCGGGACGTGTTCCTGCAGGTCATGTTCGATCATGCGAACACCGGAGGATTCAAAGGCGATTTCACCGACAGCGTGACCATGAACGCCTTGCGCCATGCACTTCTGGAGGCAGCGCAGACCACCCTCGGGCCGGAAATCAACGATGTTCTGGTGATCGACATCGTGCGTCAGGATGTCGGCTAAAGCCCGTCACGCTCAACGCTTTGAAACATCGCGCTCGGCCAACCGGTCGAGCGCATCTTTTTTGCCAAAGGCTTTGCGCGTCCGCTCCAGTTGCGTTTCCCGGCGTTCGGCGAGCTTGGCAAGCGCCAACATGGCTTTGCGCTTTTCCTGTTTCGCCCATTTGTCCCAGGTCCGATCCGCCCCCATAAGGCTCGCCATGTCGAAGCCCTCCGCAACCGTCAGTATCGCAGTGCGATTGTTTCGGGCCTGATCAATCTCCCGAATCCGGGCACGAAACGGCTCTTCTTCCTGCTTGATCTCTGCGAGACGCGTCAGTTCCGCATTGAACGCCAGTTCGGAAACGTCTTTGAGACGTTTCAGCCGATCCCGTTTCTGCGACATGCTCACCTCCCGAACTGATGTTTCATTTTCTGACGCATATGTTCGGCAAAGCGGATCGAGGCGGCAACGGCACGGTAATGCTCCGGCCAAATCTGCTCACCGAGTTCAACGGTGGCATAAAGCGCGCGTGCCGTTGGCGGATCGCGGTGAATCGGAATGCCGTTTTCATTGGCCACCTCCCGAATGCGGGCCGCAATCTCATCGACCCCTTTCGCCACACAGATCGGCGCACCGCCCTGCAAACGATCCCATTTCAGCGCCACCGCGTAATGAGTCGGGTTGACGATCACCACATCTGCCTTTGGCACTTCGGCGAGCATCTGGTTCATCACGATCTCGAAGCCTTTCTGGCGCCGTTTCTGTTTGAAATGCGGGTCGCCTTCCTGCTCCTTCGCCTCGTCGGTCAGCTCCTTGCGGGTCATCCGGTGTTTGCGGATATGCTCGTTATACTGAAACAGGTAATCCACCCCGCCGATCACCAGAGAAATCGTCAGCACGATCAGCATGAACCCCACGACCAGATCGGCCAGTGTCGCCGCCACAAACCCCGGACTGAAGGACATGGTGGACATGATGTCCGGGAGTTTAGTGTAGAGATAGACGCCCAAAACACCCGAGTAGATCGACAGTTTGAAAAAGCTCTTGGCAAATTCGAACAAACCGGAGCGACCGAATTTGTTTTTGGCATTCGACACAGGAGAGATTTTCGAAAGTGTCGGTTCCAGCTTGGAGGTGGCGAAAATCATCGACCGGGTCGCAAAGATCACGACGAGCGCCATGACGGCCGGAATGAGAAACCAGGGCAAGAGCCCCGCGCCCACGGTTTGCATCAGACCCATCGTCCAGGGCTCCGCCGATCCATTGAACCAGGCCTCGGCATTCAGGTCCGCATTGCCCAGCATGACCTGAAGCGCTGTGCCCATCTTTTGCAGACTGCCAGCCCCCAGTGCCATCGCAACGACGATAAACCCAAAATAGGAGGCGGTCGTGATCAGGTCGGTCGAGCGCGGGATTTCACCCTTTTTACGCGCGTCATCCAGGCGTTTCTGTGACGGCTCATATTGCTTGTCGCTGTCGTCGTCGTCCTCCGCCATCAGTCCACTCCAAACGGATCTAGGAGCAGCTCGGCAAAGCCCGAACGCCAGACTTCGAGCAGGATCGGCGTGGTGGCAAAGAGCAACAGCAGACCGCCGAGGGTGATCGCAGGTGCACCGACGAAGGCCACCATAAGGGACGGCATGGCCCGGTTGATGACCCCGAGCGCGACGTTGTAGATCAGCGAGGCGATGACGAAAGGCGCAGCGAGGCTGAAAGACAGGGCGAAGGCGGACGAAATGTGATCGACACCCCAGATCATAACATCTTGCGTCGGGATGAACGACCCCGCCGGAAAATAATCGTAGGACAGGATCAGCATCTCGGCGACCCGCACATGCAGCTTCATCATCACCGCAAGCGCAAGCCCCGCGACAAGGAACAGATGCCCGATGGCGGGCTGGGCCTCGACGGAGCCGCCGCCGAAAATCTGCGACAGGGAGGTGGATTGCGCCACCATCGTGCCCGCGATTTGCAGCACCATGACGAAGAGACGCAGGACAAGCCCGAGGAGCAGCCCCGCAATGACTTCGGTCGCAAGCCCGCGCATGAGACCCGATGTGGTGACCACGAGGCCTTGGAGATTTCCCGCCACAGCCGGAAAGACAATCGCGGTGAAGGCGATCGTCAGAACGAGTCGTACCCGTTCAGGGATCGACCGCTCTCCAAATGCCGGCAGGATCGCCATCATCGCGCCGACGCGCAGGAAAACGAGGAACCCCAGAGTAAGGTTGAGCTGAGCCTGCCCCATCAGGTCCGCCAGAGTTTCCGTCATACCGGCACCAATCCCACGAGGGAAGGTTTGGCGTCGGTTCCGATCTCCTCGAAAGAATAGACCGGGTTCTGGATGCCTTGGGCCGACAGGACCGTGCGCAGGAAGCGACGACGACGCGTTGACGTCACGATCCCCGGATAGATCCCGCTTTCTCCGGCTCGGGCGATCTTGTCCGCCATGGTTTTCGCGAGTCTGTTGAATTGATCCGGCGGCAGGGCAATGTCGGAATGCCCTCGCTCGCCATCGACCTGATAGGTCGAGAAACGATCTTCCCATTCCGGCGCTAATTGCAGCAGCGGCAAGGTGCCGTCATCGCGTTTGATCTCGGAAATCAACTGAAATCCAAGGCGTTGGCGCACATGTTCACAGATCGATTCCGCCGTCGCATGAGCACCACGCGCCTCGGAAATCGCCTCGAGAATCAGCGCCATGTTGCGGATCGACACCCGCTCTTCCAACAGAAGACGCAGGACCGACAGAAGAAGGTCCATCGGCACCCGGTCCGGGATCAGTTCGTTGAGCAGTTTCTGATTGGCCTCGCCGCGCGTCTTATCGGTCAGGTTGGTCATCTCATCGAGCAGCCGGCGCAGGGATTTCATCGTCAGAAGACGCGGGAAGTTCCGCTTGATCACTTCGAGTAGATGCGTCGCAAGCACTTCGGTCGCACCGACCACGGTGCTGCCCATCAAGGCGGCCTCTTCCTTTTGCGCCGGACTGATCCAACGGGCGGGCGCACCGTAGACCGGTTCGGCCACATCCTCACCGATCGGCAGACCGCTCGCATCGCCGGACACAAGAGCCAGCACCTTGTCCTTGCGCAGGCGATCGCGAGCCTGTTCGACACCCTGAATGCGCACGACATAAGTGCCGGGCGGCAGGCTCGGATCGTCCGTCAGGCGAATTTCCGGCAGAATCAGACCAAAGACGGTCGCCACATGGTTGCGCATATTCACGATCCGCACATCGAGACCGGTTTGCTGGTCGAGAACCATCGCCACGAGATCCGGTGCGAATTCGACATGGATATCGTCGAGATCAAGAATGTCCCCCATCGACTCGCGCTCTGCAGCGACCTGCGGTTTGGCGGCTTCCTTTTTCGCTTTTTCCTTTTCCTCTTCCTGCATTTTCCGGCTCACGAAATAGGCGGCTGCAGCGAGTACCATCGCGCCCCCGATGAAGGGGATGAACGGCAACCCGGGCACGAAAGCGAACAGCGTCATCAGAACCGCGACCGTATACAGCGCGGGCGGGTATTTCCCCAATTGTCGGAACAGCGCCATATCGGCGGAGCCGCTGGTGCCCCCCTTGGCCAAGAGCAATGCCGCAGCGATCGAGATGATGACCGAGGGGATCTGGCTCACCAGACCGTCACCGACGGTCAAAATGGCATAGGTTTCAAAGGCTTTTCCAAGCGGCATGTGGTGTACAGCCACACCGATGACCAACCCCATGACAATGTTCATCAATGTGATCAGAAGGCCGGCAATGGCGTCGCCCTTGACGAATTTCGACGCACCATCAAGAGAACCGAAGAACGTGGTTTCCGCCAGTTCCTGTTCCCGTCTTTCTTTGGCCTGTTCGTGGCTGATCGCCCCTGCGGAGAGATCGGCATCAATCGCGAGTTGTCGTCCGGGCATCCCGTCGAGTGCGAAACGCGCGCCAACTTCGGCCATACGCCCAGCGCCCTTGGTTATCACCATGAAGTTCACGATAAGCAGAACCGTGAACACAACCAGCCCCAGAAGAACGGAGCCGCTCATCACGAAATTGGCAAAACCCTCGATCACATTCCCGGCGGCACTCGTTCCCGTGTGTCCCTGGCCGATGATCAGCTTGGTCGAGGACACGTTGAGCGACAGGCGCAGCATGAGGCTTGCGAGAAGAATGGTCGGGAAGGCCGAAAAATCGAGCGGCCTCTCGATAAACAACGTAACCGTAAAGATCAGGATTGCGAGGGCAAAGCTGGTCGCGAGGCCCAGATCGAGGATCCAGGAAGGCACCGGCAGGACCATCATCACGATCACGACCATGAGCGCCAGAGCCAGCAGGATCGTGGGTTTAAAAATCTCGGAGATGCTGATGTTCATGCTGCGCTCCCCGCGATCAGGGAACAGAGGCGCTCAGCCCCAAAGTACCAGAATCCGTTTCTCATGTCCGAACACCCGCTGCAATTCTTGCTGCATTTCCTCGCAGACTACGGCAGCCATGGTTTACAAAGCGTGTATAACCACCCCCCGAACATCACTAGTTCAACAAAGCATCCAACGCTTCCCGCGTTTGTTGGCTGGAAGAAATCATGTCACGCACGGAAGAGAGCGACGGGGCCCCCTCCGCGCCGAAGTCTTCCGGTGGCGTGTCTTGTTGAATGATTCCCGCCAATCGAGACATTTCAGGCGAGTTCGAGCGCTCCAATGTGTCCCAATCTTCCGCAAGGATCGACAAGGCATCGCTTTCTGTGTCCGGCGCGAGTCCGTCCAATGCACGCAAGGCACTTTCAGGGTCGTCGAGATGGAAATAGGCTTTGGCAACAAGGCGCTTGCCTTCTTCATCCTCAAGTTGCGATGCGTATCTGAGCGCAGCCTCCGGCTCGCCCATTCCAAGAAATGCTTCCGCCAGAATGCGTTTTGCCTCTTCATCATCCTGTACGGCATAGCCAGCCATCAGGTCCAGCGTCTCCTCGAAAAAGCTGGCACCCAATAGACGCTGGGCCACAGTCAAACGCGCCATATCCGACAGGTTCAGTTGCGAAATTTCAGCGATATGGCCCAACATGACTTTCGAAAACTGCATCAGATCGGCATCCCGAGACAGGACCATCAGCGCTTCGGAGAGCAAAGCAGACCGATTTTCATCCTCAAGGTTCGGCCCCTCATCCAGAAGCCGGCGTATCGCCATGTCCGCATCTCCAGAATGAATGCGCGCCAGAAGGGCAGCGTTCTGCAATTGCAACTCATAGGGGTTTCCACGATATTCAACCGCCATGACCTCCGCCGTTTCAGCGGTTTTCCGGTCGATTGCTTCGCCTGCCCGCACCTTGGCCACGATCAGTTTAACAAGCGCTTCTGCCGCATCAGGGCCGTCTTCAGCCACGATCCCCTCCAACTTGGCCGCGCCGGCCTTCCAATCCCCGTCCGCAAGCGTCAGTTCGGCATCCAGCAGTGAGAAGGCATCGCCCTGATCCCCACCTGCGCGCGCAATTGCATTCTGGATATACTGCGCCGTTTTCTCATCACCGATCGCTAAAAAGCGCTCGGACAGGGGCGGCCCCAAATATCGGCGCAGATGAATCGGCAAGGCGGAGAAAGTCGACCGCACACTGTCGAGGTTATAATCTTCCCATGTGCTCAGGTGCTCTTTCGCCATAACCGACCAGAACGCCGCAGGGCCATCGCAATGGAACTGATATTCCAGACGCCCGGGGCGCGCAGAATAGCCCTCATCCATGATATCTGCCATCGTCCGAAGGATGTCCTCGCCCTCGACATGAATGCCGAAGTTCGTCATCACGGCTTTGGCTTCCGCGCCAAATGTCAGGAAGATATAATATCGGGCAAGTCGTTTGACACCCTCCGGATCGGGTTGATCAAACTCTCCGAGCGTGGCTGCGCGCAGGGTCGAAAACTGCAACTCCTCGTCCGGTGCAGCGCCCCAATTTTTAATATCAACATATTGATTTTCAATACATATATTCCCATGTCCATCTGCTTCTTGCGAATCCGTACGATTGACCTGTTCGCGATCAATGGAGGACTGAATCCGAACGTGACTGCGTTCCGCCTGAGGTTGAACCTCCTGCGCAGGGACCGGCGCGTACTCAGCTTGTTCCTCGCCACCCTGCCGCGCATTCGCCTCTTCGACAATTTGCTCGGTTGGAGAAACATCCGCATCCAGCAACCCTTGTGACACTGCGCGCCCGATCTGTTCGATCAACTCGCGCTCGAGACGATCCACTCTTTCGGATCTCGGCTCCGACAATGCATCATCTGCAGGCAGCAAAGGTATGGGTTGCTCCGGGCCGTTCACACGACCCGGAATAATGATCGGCAACTCCCATGGGTTTTCCGACACCAGATCATCATTATTTGGCACACCCACTTGCGTTTGACCGGCCGACGCCAACAGGGTTTCAGGTGCGGGATCCGCCGCACGAGACTGTTTCGCAGACGGCGTCTCCAGTCTCTCCACCGGGTCTTTCGAAACCGCTGAAAGCGTTTTCTCAAAAACCGAGGAGGCCTCGGGGAGGCCGTCTTTGATGTCGATGACGACCCGTCCCGCGCGCAATTCGAACACGTCCGCATGGACATCGCCGCGAACCGTCACGGTCAAAAGGGATTCGTTCGCGTTCAGGGAAACGATCCGCGTGCGGGGAATTTTGCTAAATACCGTCGCAATCTCGAATGTCACATCCGCATCCCGCACACGAAACTCGTAATCCCCGCCGGACCGGCCAAACTCCCAGGTGACAACCGACGGAAATTGCATCACGAGGCGGGAAAACCCGGCATGTTCGCCCGAACGCACCTCGATCACCTCGGCCCGAAGACCCAGCGGCATGACCAGCAGGAAAGCGATGAATGTAAAAATCCGGATCATGCCGCCTCCGACTTCACCTCTTTCAGTGCTTCTTCAAGATCGGAAAAGCTCGGGCGATAATGGCCGGGCGTGTTTTGACGTCCCACCTCGATGCAGATATTCGTGGCATGATTGTGCAGGTTCGCAACAAGCACCTCACGGATCAACTGATAGAAATGGCCGTCTTCTTCGATGACGTCTTTCATCTTGCCTGCAAAAGGCCCGACGATCCCATAGGCCAAAAACACCCCAAGGAATGTGCCGACGAGTGCCCCGCCAATCATCTTCCCGAGAATTTCGGGCGGCTGGTCGATCGAGGCCATTGTCTTGATCACCCCGAGCACAGCCGCAACGATACCCAGTGCCGGCAGACCGTCACCGATTGCGGCCATCGCATGGGAGGAATGCAGCGCGTGATGCAGATTGGCCTCCAGCCGTTTTTCCAGAACTTCCTCGACCTGGTGCGGGTCATCATAGTTCATAGAAGCAGACCGCAAAGTATCGCAAATCAGTGAAATCGCCTCTTTATCGGCAAGGATCTTTGGATATTTGGTGAAAATCGACGAGTTTTCCGGAGCTTCGATATGCTCCTCCAGACCGACAGGGTTTTGCCGCGCAAGCCGGATCAATTCGAATAACAGACACAGAAGATCCTTGTAGTCCTCGGGTTTCCATTTCGGCCCCTTGAACACCTTGCCGATGTCCTTGAGCGTGTGTTTGATCCCGGACATGTCGTTGGAAATGACGAAAGCGCCAGCGGCAGCCCCCCCGATCATCATGAACTCGAACGGAAGCGACTTCAGAATGATCCCGAGCTTGCCGCCAGCCGCAATATAGCCACCGAACACCATCACGAAGATCAGCAGAATCCCGACGATCCCGATCATTTTCTTGTTTCCTCATTGTTGGGGACCAAACAGGCACAGCCTGCCACAAACCTCTTAAGAAAGTTTGCTCAGCCCCTCTTATTCACTCGGCGCCCTGGCATTGCGGCCCGCCAGAATGACGGAAATCGTGTAGGCCGTTTCCGGTGTCAGCCCCGCCATGATCGCACCCGCCGCATCAGACCGCATGCGTCCGAGAAATCCGGCCGCGAAATCCGGGGACATGGCCTCGAACAAGGCAGCGGCCTCTTTCGGCTTCATCGATTCGTAAACCGCTGTCAGCTTGGCCAGATCGTCCTCCGCGGCACTTTGAGACCGCGTCATGGTGGCTTCGAGACGTGCTTCCGCATCCTCGAGCACCGCCATATTCTGCATCACTTCAGAGCGTGCCAGCTCGACCGCTTTCATTTTCTGAGCCAGCATCAGCTCGCGCTCTTCGACGTCTTTTTCCCGCTTGAGCAGAGCTTTGAGCAGGGCCGATGTTTCCGCATCGGTTTTACACAGCTCAGTGGTCGCCGAATGCTCCTCCGCCATATCGCCATGGGTCAGCTCCGACATTTCCCGTGCGATGGCAACGCCGGTGCCGGACGCCAGGCGGATGACCGCAGACGCAAGGAAGACGGACGCTATGAGCCAAAGGGCACCACGCCCGGGGCGCCGTTTACGTTTGGCTTTTTTCGGAGCTTGCGAAGTGGACGTATGTGCCTGTGTCATTCGGCGGCCTCCACACGGCGTCTTTGGCTCAGAAACAGGGTTTCACCGATCTCCTCGGCTTCCTGAGAGGCGGCTTCAGACGCCGAAGGTTTCGACGCGACTTTGCTCTCCGAAACCGTCGGCAGGTCATGCATTGATGCAATCAACAACTCCAGACGTCGTGACACGTCTTCTGCACGTTGCGTCAACTCCTCAAGTTTGACCGCAGAGGCCCCCGCCGTTTTCTGCGCCCGCGTCAGAGTTTTCGTCATATCGTCCACTTGGGCGGACAAGACCGCAATCGCACCACCGACACCTTTTTCGAGGTCGGTAAACCGGCTGAGCCTGCGAGCCAGAACCACGCAGTAGATCGCCACGGCCACCGTGCCGACGATCATCAGCATATCAGCGATCAGTTCCATATCCGCCTCCTCAATTGATCACGAATTCCATAATCAGAACGTCCTTCACCCGGTTTTCCCCGGCAACAATCTGAAGACGTCTCAGGATTTGCGCGCGCAGACGCACCAGCGCGGACGGGTTTTCCAACTCCGCCACGTCGACCGCGCGCAGATAGCCGTTCAACACATCCACAACGCGGGGCAGCAAGGTGATCACCTCCTGCTCGTACTGTGCGGGCACCTCGAGCTGGGCCTGGAACCGCAGGTGACGCGCACGCCCCGACAGGTCGATCAGATTCACGATCAGCGGCTCGACGGACACGAAGGCCACATTGGGCAGGGGCGTCATCGCCTCTTCTTCCAATGCACTCAGATCCTCATCGACATGCGTCTCCTCGGGCGCAAACAGCATCCCCGAATAGACCGCGAAAAATCCGCCGCCACCCAGAACCAACATCAGGACCACCCCGAGGATAAGGGGCAGCTTCGATTTTTTCTTCGGTTCCTCTTCCAGCTGTTCTTCTTCAGCCATTGGTCCAATCCAGAAAAATTTTTTCCGAATCTGTTTTATCCCCAAGGTAGCTAACCGATTATTAAGGCTGATCGGACATTTCTAGGAGAGACGGGGGCAGAAGCCCGCACATCCAAGGAGTGTCGTCTTGCAACAGATCCTCTCAATCTGGTCCAACCTCGACCCCAAACGCCGTATCATCGTGATTGGCGCGACGGTTCTCATGTTCGCCGCCATCATCGGCTTGTCCCGCATGGCCACGAAACCGTCGATGTCGCTGCTCTATTCCGGTCTGGAATCGAGTGCGGCGGGTGAGGTCGTTCAGTCTCTCGAGGCGCAGGGTGTGACGTATGAGATTCGCGGTGGAGCGATTTTCGTTCCCGCCAACCAGCGCGACGAATTGCGGATGACGCTGGCCTCGGAAGGGCTGCCCGCAAATTCCACCGGGGGGTATGAACTGCTCGATTCGCTTTCTGGCTTTGGCACCACTTCGCAAATGTTCGACGCCGCCTATTGGCGTGCCAAAGAAGGCGAACTGGCCCGCACCATCGTATCGTCGCAGCAAATCCGCTCGGCGCGCGTGCACATTGCCAACCCCTCCTCGCAACCGTTCAAGCGTCAGATTGCCGCCTCCGCCTCCGTGACCGTCACAGCCGTCAGCGGTGCAATTTCCGCCGATCAGGCCAAGGCCTTCCGCTATCTCGTCTCCTCCGCCGTCGCAGGTCTCGCGCCGGAGGATGTGTCCGTGATCGACGGCCGCAACGGCGTCGTGGTGTCGGGAGATGAAACACAGACCGGCGGCGGTACGAGCAATGATCGTGCCGATGAGCTGCGCCAGAATGTACAACGCCTGCTCGAAGCCCGCGTCGGCGCTGGCAAGGCTGTGGTCGAGGTGTCCATGGAGACGGTCACCGATCAGGAATCGATCGTCGAACGTCATTTCGATCCGGAAAGCCGTGTCGCGATCAGTTCGGAAACCGAAGAGCGCAGCAATTCGTCGCAGGACACGGGCGGTGGCTCCGTCACGGTCGCCTCGAACCTGCCCAATGGCGCCGGGGCGGGCGGTGGCGATTCCAGTTCGAACAACAGCGAGACCCGTGAGCGCGTGAATTACGAAGTCTCCGAAACCCGGCGCGAAATTCAACGTGGCCCCGGAGCAATCAAACGACTCACAGTTGCGGCGCTGGTCGACGGTATCCGTACAATCAATCCCGATACCGGGGAGGTCACCTGGGCGCCCCGAAGTGCCGAAGAACTCGAAGCGCTGCGTGATCTCGTGGCCTCCGCCATCGGGTTCGATGAAGCTCGCGGCGATCAGATCACGCTCAGGACCATGGAGTTCGAACCCCTCGCCGTTGAGGGGACGGAGGCACGGAGTTCGCTGATTTCGGCCATGAGCATTGATCTGATGTCCTTGGTTCAGCTTGCGGTTCTGGCCGTCGTGTCACTCGTACTCGGGCTCTTCGTCCTGCGTCCGCTTCTTGCGAAACCGGCCATCGCCCTGCCCGCACCCAGCGCTCAGGGCACACAATCCGAATTCGACAGCATGCCCGCCACAATTCCGGTTCCGGATCTTCCCCGCGCCGCCCCCGCGCTGAGCGGCGAAATCGACACCGGCGGGTTCGAGCTGCCAACCATGGGGGTCGTGTCCGACTTCGACTTCGGTGACGACGAGATCGGCATGCCTTCGGACCCGGTCAAACGGCTCAAGAAACTCATCGAGGATCGTCAGGACGAGACCGTTGAAATTCTGCGGAGCTGGATGGAAGACACGGAGGAGGATGCGAGATGAAACCTCTGTTTCCGCTCGAGGATTTCGGCGCCACGCCACGCCCCAAGCCGCAGACACAACCGAAGACCGCTCCGGTCGCGGAACCCGTCGCACCGCCCGGTCCCAGCCCTGAAGAGATCGAAGCCAATCGCATGGCAGCCTATGAGCAGGGCTACAAGGCCGGATGGGACGATGCGGCCCGTGCCGAGGCCGAGGACCAGTCCCGCATCGGGGTCGAATTCGCACGCAATCTTCAGGATCTGGGCTTCACCTTTCATGAGGCACGGTCACACATCATGAAAGCGCTCGAACCGCTCCTGTCGGAAATGGTGAGCAAAGTACTGCCACAACTCGTGTCTCAAACACTGGGCCAAACGATTCTCGAAGAATTGCTGCCCATGGCCGAGGCGGCCTCCGATGCACCGATCCAGATCGTTGTTTCGACGGCATCACGTCCGGCAATTCAACATCTCGTTGACGGGTCGTTAACCATTCCGCTCGAAATCATAGAGGAACCAAGCCTCGCCGAGGGGCAGGTCTACCTGCGCATGGGTGAGCTTGAGAAAAAGATCGATATGGACGCCACCGTGGAAAAGATCGGCCAGGCGATCAAGGCGGTCTATGCATTGAACGAGGAGGCCATGAAACATGGTTGATCATACGGAAGACAGCGCGGCGAACCCGTTTTCCCAGGTTCCGATCGAAATCACGATCTCCGTCGGAAAAGCCCGCCCGCTGGTCAAGGACCTGCTACGACTGCAAAGCGACAGCATCCTGCCGCTCGACCGCAATGTCGAAGACCCGGTGGAACTTTACATCGGCGACAAACTGATCGCCCGCGGTGAGTTGCAGGAGGTCGAAGGCGGACAGCCCGGTCAGCTTGCCGTGCGCCTGACCGAGGTTGCAGACCTGAAAAACGGTCTGTAACCCCAAATGAGACCGTTTCCTTTCCTATTGCTTGCGAGCGCGCTTGTCCTGGGTCTGAGCGACGCGGCAGTGGCTCAGAACATCACTCTGGACCTCGGCGACGACGGCTCACTCGCCGCCCGCTCAATCCAGCTTCTGCTTCTGGTGACCGTGCTCAGCATCGTGCCAGGCATCGCCGTCACACTGACCTGTTTTCCGTTCATCGTGACGGTTCTGTCCATTCTGCGCCAGGCCATCGGATTGCAACAATCGCCGCCCAACATGCTCATGGTCAGCCTAGCGATGTTTCTGACCTATTTCGTCATGGAACCGGTTTTCGTCGAAAGCTGGACGAGCGGCGTGCAGCCCTATGTGAACAACGAGATCGAATTCGACGAAGCGTTTCGCCTGAGCATGGACCCGTTTCGCGGTTTCATGTCGAACCGGACCGATCCGGACACTTTTGCCGAGCTGCAGGATTTGCGACCGGATTTCGCCAATGAGGATGGCCTGACTCGCGACGCCCCTCTGTCGCTGCTGATCCCGTCTTTCCTGCTCTCGGAAATTCAACGCGCTTTCCAGATCGGCTTTCTGGTGTTCCTGCCCTTCCTGATCATCGACCTCGTCGTCTCCGCAATCCTGATGTCCATGGGGATGATGATGGTCCCACCCGCCATCGTGTCCCTGCCCTTCAAACTCGCCTTTTTCGTGGTTTCCGATGGCTGGGCCCTGATCTCAAGCGCTCTGGTTCGCAGCTACTTCTGAACATCCCGACAAGAATAAAAACCCGCAGGAGAAAGATCTCACGCGGGCTTCCTCATGCGCTCAGCCTACATTTTCCTGCGTATAAGCCGAGGCAGAAAGTCCCCTCTTCTCACCGCACCACGAACTCTGCGTGCAGGGCTCCTGCTGCCTTGATGCTCTTCAGAATGTCGATCATGTCCCGCGGCGACACACCCAGAGCGTTCAGCCCGGCAATGACTTCCGACAGGGACGTGCCCTCATGGATCTCCGCCAGACCGATCCCCGGCTCTTCATCGATCGCGGCACGGGTGCGCGGGATAACAACCGTTCCACCCTCGGAAAAGGGGTTGGGTTGCACCACGAGCGGCTCTTCCTCAATCCGCAGTGTCAGATTGCCCTGGCTGACCGCCACCCGGGAAATCCGGACATCCTCGCCCATGACAATGGTGCCGGAGCGCTGATCGACAACCACGCGCGCCTTGCGCTCCGGCTGCACGAATATATTCTCGACCCGCCCCAAGGCATGCGCCGGGGACAATTCCCGGGTCGCCTTGATGTCGAGGACCACCGTCCCTGCATCCAGCATGCGCGAAACGACACGGCCAAAATCCTGATTGATCGCATTTTCGATTCGCTCGGCCGTGGTGAAATCCGGCTCTCTCAGGGCCAGACGCACCGATTTCATTTGTGTGAAATCGAAGTCAATCTCCCGCTCCACGCGCGCACCCGAAGGGATCACGCCCGAGGTCGGCACACCTTGCACGACCGAGGCCCCATCGCCTTGTGCCGAAGCGCCACCAGCGATGATCGTACCTTGCGCAACCGCGTAAATCTGACCATCCGGAGCGTTCAACGGCGTCATGATCAGGGTTCCCCCCAAAAGGCTTTTGGCGTCGCCAATGGCGGAAACAGTCACATCGATCTTGCTGCCTGCCCGCGAAAACGGCGGCAGATCCGCCGTCACAAACACGGCCGCCACGTTTTTAGGACGGAATTGTTCCCCAGTCACATTGACCCCGAGGCGTTCAAGGATACTCGACATGATCTCTTCGGTGAAGGGCGCGTTGCGGATGCCATCTCCAGTGCCGTTCAGGCCGACCACGAGACCATAGCCGACCAGATCGTTACCCCTCACACCATCAAATTCCACCAAATCCTTGATGCGAATGGGATTGGCCGTAGCAGGCAAAGCGAGGCAAATGGCGAGCAGCAAAGAGAGAAGTGTTTTGAACATCAGAGGTAATCCGCGAGGCTGAGTTGCGACATACGAGCGGTCAGGGTGTACATGAGCTGAAGCTGCGTTTCCGTTTGCGTCAGCATCGACGCCGATTCATAAGCATCGGCCGAAATGATTTCGGATTTGGCCGTTTCATAGGAATAGGTCATGGCAGTGTTCGCGAGACTGGCCTCCTCGATCCGGGCCTCGACGCTGCCGACACGCGCCTGCAGATCGGCAAGCCCCGATTGCGCTCCCATGAGCGCCTCCCCGGAGCTTCGCAGCAAAGATGCCTGGGCGCTCACATCGTTTTCAAAAACTCCCTCATCGACAAGGGAAGCCAATGCCAGGCCTTTCAGGGTCTCACGCACCGCCTCGTCCAGCGCCGTGATGTCCATGCGCACCGTCTCGTCCTCCCCCAGCGAAAAGGGAGACAGCGCGTTGGCAGAGCCCTGATAGGCCACGGTTTCATAGCCACCACCGGCAGACATGAACCAATCGTCAACGATGATCCCGACGTCTTCGACCGTGGTCGCACCGGAAACCGCAGTCAAAAGGTCAGCCATCATGTCGTCCGCTGAAATCAGAGAGGTTTTGCCGGTGGCCGTCCCACTGAGCAAGGACCGATCACCGATCCGGGTGTTCAGGGTCGACACCACGGCGTCAAAGCGGGTCCTGGCATCGCTTGCAGCGACGGAAACGCTGGTGGCATCCGCATTGGTGGAGGCCGTCATAAGAGTGGAAGACAATTCCTCGACATGGGTCGATACAGATTCGAAACTTGTTTGCATCGCCGTGGCGAACAAACTCGCTTCCTGAATGGCCGTGTCATAGGAACTCAGGGTCCGCAGGGCCCGTTCGATGGATGCCAAAGGCGCGAAATCGCCCGAGACTGCCTCGGCGAGATCGTATTTCTCACCGCTTGCGACCTCGTAATTGTACCGATCGAGATCCTGTTTCACCTGTGCCGTCATGCGCATGTTGCGCAGAGAGGCCGCCATATCACCGAAAGAAATCGCGCTCATTGTCAAATCCCCATCAGTTGATCCATTAGCGTCTGGATCGTCTCGATCACCTTTGCGTTCGCCGCATAGGTTTGCTCGATCACCAGAAGCCGTTGCATTTCGTAATCCGTGTCGACGCCGTTCGCCAATTCGATCTCCTCGAGCGACTCCTGTCGTGCCGAAGCGTAGCTCAAATCCGCTTCGGCATTGAGTTGCCTTGTTTCCGCCAGGGAATAGATGTCGGACGCAAAACCCAGCGCGGATCGCTCGATTCCCGTCAGTCCGCCAGACGATGCAACGCGTGAATTTTGCAGGGCTTCGGTCAGGGACTTCAGAATCGTTGCATCGCCCTGATCGCCCTCGGCCAAGGCCCCCAAACCGTCGCGCAGTTTCCAAAGCTCGCCTCCGTGGTCGGGGTCGACCAAAGCGTTCACCGAAATGCGTCCCGCCAGCCCTTCTTCATCTGCGGTGTCAAAGACTGCACCGCCATCGGTGAACAGACCGGCCGCGCCAGTCGTTAGCGTGGCGTCTGCATCGGTGGACTGGAACCGTTCGATGAGGTTCCGCGCAAATGCATCGAGTTCCACCTGAGCCTGTGGAGCAAGCTCGTCTCGCACTTCGAAGAGGCCAGCGAGTTTGCCACCCGCAATCGCACCCTTTTCCGTGTCGGTTGACACCGATATGCCGTTGATGGTCAGACCGGACAGCGCGCCGTTGCCGATCGTCATATCGGCGGAAATCGTCGGGGTCGCGGTGAATTCCAGAGTGGCCGCTTTCGAGTCGACCAGAAAGGCGCCGCCATTGGTGTAGAGCGCGATCATCCCGTTGTCTTTCTGGATTTCGTTGACCGGAATGATCGCCGAAATCTGATCGACAAGAGTTTGCCGTTGATCCATCAGCGCATTGGCGTCGTAGCCTTGCGTGATCTGCTTTTGAATAGCGACGTTGAGATCGACAACCCGTTGCAAGGCGGAATTGAGAAAGTCAACGGTCTGACCGATTTCCTTGTCAGCTGCCATTCGGGTGTCCGTGATCACATCGGAGGCATCGTTGATCTGCCTAGCGAGATCCTGTGCGGCATCCAGAACCGTCGCCAGCCGCGCTTCCGAATCCGGGCGGCTGGCCGCTTCGATGAGGGCGGTTTCCAGACCGGTGATCCGGCCCGCAATCGAATCCTCTTCATCCACCTGCCCCATGGCTTCCGCATACGTCTCGTAGAATTCGACGCGCGTGTCTTCGAGAGCGACTTCCGCATCCGCATAGCGCCGTTCCCCCGTCGTCACCGGATCGTAGTAACGGTTGACGCCGACCACGGACACGCCCGAACCGGTCCGTCCGACCTGTTGAGATGTCAATTCGATCTCACGCTTGCCATAGCCTTCGGTCATGGCATTGGCGACATTCGACGACACGACATCGGCCGCACGCGACACGGCATTCAGCCCCGTCAGCGCATTCACCAGAGCATTCGAAATACTCATCGTTTATCCTCCTGCCCCCGAAGGCTTTGATCCGTTACCGTTTGATGTTGGTCGTCTCCTGTAGCATCTCATCGACCGTCTGGATGACCTTCGCATTCGACGAATAGGCCCGTTGGGTCTGGATGAGATCGGTCAGTTCCGCCGCCACATCCGTGGTGGAGCTTTCACGCGCGTAACCTTCGATCGTCCCCGTCGGGCCGTCACCGGCATCCCACAGGAAGAAGGACCCGGAGTCCGGCGAAACCTGATAGGTCTGGTTGCCCAGGGCGGTCAGGCCGTTCGGGTTCGGGACGTCCACAAGCGGGATCTGATAGATCACGCGGGTGAAACCGGTGTCATAGGTCGCGGTGATATAGCCACCATCGTCGATTTCTACCGAAGTGAGGTTACCAACCGGCGAACCGTCCTTGGAAATCGAGGTCGGCGCGAAACTGTCGGACAGCTGGGTCAGGCCGTTGGTATCGCCGGGCTTGCCGATTGTCATTTCGATCGGCCCGCCATCCACAGTCAGGGCCAAAGTGCCATCTGTCGCATTGTAATCGGCCCCCACCGGGTTGTTCGCCGTCGGCGTCACCGAAGACAATGTGCCACCGGCGCCCCGGGAATCGTCGAACACAAGTGTGTATTCCCCGATGATCGCCCCGCCGGAGGCGGAATCGGTGATCGTCATGGTCCAGGTGTTTGGGGTTACACCGTCCGGCGTGAAGGTGATGTCGAGCGATTCCGAGGTGCCGAGGTTGCCGAAATATTCCACGGAAAGCGGCAAGGCCGAGGTTGCGTCCTCAGCCGGCAGGTTGACACCCAAATTGATTTCCGTGGTCGGGTCGCCGGCCGTCTGGTTGGAATTGATGACCACAGGTTCGAGACCCGTCATCGTGTCACGGGCATAGGTCGCGATCGAACCGTCTGCTTCGGCAGGCCAGCCCAGAAGCACGAGACCCGAGTCGGTTTTCAGGATCCCGTCGGCATCGGTGTAGAAGGAGCCGGTGGTGGTCATCATCAGAGGTTGATCCCCCATGGTACCGTCGAGAGAGACCTCGGTCGTGACCGGGATGAAACCATTTCCCGACACAGCAATATCCGTGGCATTCGCAGTAGACACCAGAGCCCCCTGTTCCCCGATCAGGCGCGAACTGCTTGCCCGCACGCCGCCGGCCGAATAGGTGCCGGAATTCGTCGAGCCGTTGATGACAAAGGATTCGAATTCGGTTTCGGCCCGTTTGTAACCATAGGTCCCGGAGTTCGCGATATTGTCAGAGATGGTCGCCAGACGAGTGGCGTTGGCGCTGAGCCCGGCCACACCAGCGTTGAGCGAGGAGGAAATAGACATAGGGGTAGCGCCTTTCTGCTGCTGAGACCCGAAGAACTGGCCTCAGCATGCACCCTGAGCCTTAACACGCCCCTAACGTCTAAAATGCGATCTATTTACCCGCCTGATTGCGCAACAAAACGATCTCGACCCGATTGTTGCGCAGGGCCATGGGATTGCCGACAGCCGGTTTCCGATCCGCCGAACCGGTCACCCTCTGAATACGTTTCGAGGACGTGCCATTCGCCTCGAGCAGCAGCCGAATCCGATCGGCGCGCGCGGTTGAGACATCCCAGACCGGGTTGTCCGCAACGACCAGAGGTTCGGAACGCACATATCCCGTGATCGCGATGTCATTTCGCACGACTTTGAACACTTCAGAAAGCATGCCAACCAAAAGAACGAGCACCTCTTCGGGCTCTCCCGATCTTGGGGCAAAAAGCGGCTCTCCCTCGAGATCGTACAGCTCGATGATCAAACCCTCGTCGGTGACCCGTGTAACGATATGGCGCAGCGCCTTGTCGGCCGCCATGCTTTCCCCGCTGAAGGCCGACAGGAGTTCCTGGGCATCGGCGAAGGACCTTGCATCCATGGCCTTCGTGGCATCTTCCTCGGCCGATGTGTCATTTTTGGCGGCACCTTTGTCACTGGCCGCATGAGCGCTCGACGCCCCCGTGCCATTTTGCGACAGGGTTTCCTCGGTAAACACCGAGTCACCGCCGAAGGAGCCATCGCCACCGCCGGAAATCCGGTTCACCGGAATGGTCGGATTGAAGTAATCCGCCAGACCTTTGCGCTGTTTCTCCGTTGTCGCATTGAGCAACCACATCAACAGAAAGAAGGCCATCATCGCCGTCACGAAGTCGGCATAGGCGACTTTCCAGGCACCGCCGTGGTGACCGCCGCCCTGAATAACCTTCTTCTTCTTGATGATAATCGGAGCGTTACCCTTTCCGCTCATACCACCACCTCATATTCACCCGGCATGAGGAGTAACAGAGAGGGATGAACACGGGCTTAACCCCTAAAATTAAGGGGATTCTTTTTAAGCTTCCGAGATCTGGGAAAATGGCGCGCCACGCCCTGTCTGCGTCAGGAAATTTGTGTCATTGGACCATAAGAATACCGATCTCAACGGCTCGTAAAACGAATCATCCGCAACCAATTGAGATAGCATCGTAATTTCCAACATCTTTCGCGTTTGGAGCAATTCCACACCAATTTGGAGCAATTGCAAACGCCGCCTCGAGCGCCCTCGCCGCCGGTGAAACGGAAAAAGGCCCGCGCAAAGCGCGAGCCCGATCAGATGGTGTTGGAGGCTGGTTAATGGCGCGTATGGCCGGTTCCGGCTCTCTAAGCTCAGCTTCGAGGCAATCTAGGAACGCAGATGGCGAGGCGTGCGAGTCGATTACATTGTCCCCGCATCTGTGGGCTGCTGCTTCGAAGGTGCAGGGGCAGCGTATGGTCGAGGATGCCTATGCGGACGTTCTGGAGGATGCTTTTGCCGAGAAGAAGGGGCGAGTGTCGATGGACAGCGTCAAGCTCCTCGTTGATCTCGAAACCGCGTGCATGAAACCGCTGGACTCCCAACGGATCAAAGCGGTCATGACCGGGTTGGGGTGGGATTATGGCACCCACCGCCTCCATGATCTCGGCAAGGTCGAAAAGGCCCAGCGCAAGGGGTTCGCTCGTGGCGACGCGGATGAGCGCAAGACCGAGTACATCGCGCAGCGCATGGACGGTGGTGTGGTCGTGATCGTGCCTCTTGATGCGCGGTATGACGATGAACCGCCGTTTTGAGCAGCCCAGCGCAACCTGTAACGTAACATAACGCCCAAACTGGCCTGCATTACCCGGCGGGGCGCTATGGTGCCCCGCCTTTTACTTTTCCAAACCCTTCCGACCTAAGTTACGGGTACAAGTTACAAAAATTTCGGTGGCAGACAAATGAGGCTACGGATTATGAGCGCCACAGAGGGGCGTACAGGCGCTTTTGGGCTTGTGGTGGGTAAGCGCTGCACGATTGACAAATGGCCGGTCTAGGGAAGCTGCGCTGCGTCATCCGCGTTATTGACGAATGTCGGCTTAGGGCCGTTAGTTGCGTCAGTTACTTTCGGCCCAAATCCGACATTCTTGACAGAGGCCGTCGCTGCAACGCAGCGCCAGCGAACTGGCCTGATCCTGTCCCAATGGGTCTCGCAATCCTTGAAGAGGTGCTGCGATGACATCTGATCATGATAATCTCGAAGAAAACTTAGGCTTTTAGCTTGAACCCTTACGAAGCGCTTCCTAAGTCAATGACAGGTTGACGTCCGAAGTTCTTGCCGACTTAAAGCGTTCAGAAGTCAAAAATCTACAAACTCTGCAATGATGCAGCCTCTTTGGATGCGCGTCTCTGTAATCGGCAAGGTGAAGCGCTTTTCGAAAGGCTATGTCATGTTTGTGACTTCAATCTCCTCTTCTCAAATGAAAACCGTAAAAAGCAATCTTCTTCACTTCGGAAGAGAGCTCAATATCAAGTCATCCCACCTCACAGAGGCGTTTGCCCGATCTGTAGGCTTCAATACCCAGGCTGCTTTGCTTGATGACTTGCAGCAGGCAAACGCTCCCAAGGTTGTCGAGTTTGACCAGGGACAATTCTTTGAGCGCTTGTCCGAGCTCTCGGGGGTTCCTGACGCCATGCTAAAAACTTCGCAACCTCATTGGCCTGAAACTGCCTTCACTCGTGGTGTTGGAGTGAATGACCTACGCAGTTCTTCTCAGCTGTCTGGGCGGACCAAAGAACGGCTTGAGAGGCTGTTTGAGATGATGGCAACGAAAGGTGTTGGGTTTTACCGAGCCAAAGGAAGCCGTCCTGCATATGATCCAGATGGGCTTTGGTTTGGATCCTATCGCTCCGGCGCAAGTGCAATGCGTCGGGCTTTTTTGCCGCCAATACCAGACATGTGGGACACGAGAAGTTGGACAAGTCTGTTGGCTGAGGATGCCCTCTACGACAGTAAGTTCACCTACCACGAGCTGATCGAAATCGCATGTGAAACGCATGATGCGTTTTCCAAAGATTTGGAACTGTATGACGTCGTATTCTCGGCAGTTGAGGGGCTTTATGTCAATCACGATGAGATTGAAGGATGTGCGCGATCTGTGCTTTTCCAGCGTGAGGGACAGCTCTCAGACGTGAAAGCTTCTGATCGAGATCAACGCGCAAAACCCTCAGTCAACGCGGCGTAGTCTCCATCAGGCGAAATTGGTTGAAAAGGGAGCTTCGGCCCCCTTTTCTTATTTTTGATCCACCTTTGCAAAGCATAGACTGGGCGGACGTCGCTCTCGGCCCTGAGCTGCCTTTCAGTCCCTGGCCGATCGCCGCGGTGCAGCTTCACCAGACCGGCCATTCGTGCATCGCGCAGCATTTTTCGTGGCTGAAGGTCGGCAGTGCGGACGGAGCTGCCGTTCGTTTTGGTTGCACCGCCTTGCGGCACGTCACAATGTGCGAACAAAATTGAAAGAAATCATTTCGCTCGGAACAGCCATGCCCACTAAAGAAACGAAATATTTTGATGAACCTCACTTTCGATTGTTGCGGTTATGCGCGAACAGTCGGCGCACAATCACTCCCCCATTCACCGTAATACTCGCGACCTGCTCACCACAAAAGAAGTTGCTACCATCACCGGATTTAGCACTTCGTTTTTTGAGAAAGGCCGTGTCTATGGGTATGGCCCAGACTTCTTGAAGATTCGCGGCAAAGTTCTTTACCGCGCAATTGCAGTAGACGACTGGATTACTGCTCACGAATGCACTCCGCAAGGAGGCGCAGATGTCTAAATTCCACAAAGTAACTCCGGAAAACATAGCTCTAATAGAAGCTATCGCAAAACTCGGTAACCCGAAGGCGCATGCGGTCTTCAAGCCAAAAGGAAAACCAAAATACCGCCCCCGGGAGACTGTTATCACTTCAGATATTATCAATGACCACCTCACAGATAAGCAGCCCATTGGCTGCTACTTTGTCATTGGAGATCAAACGCGAGTCGCCGTCATCGATTTTGATGACCACGATAAGACCATGGATTGGGAGGAGATGCGCAAAACCGCTCAACCCATCGTGGGCAAGCTGAAAGATATAGGGCTGAAACCCTTTTGTTGCGTTTCCGGCGGCGGTGCAGGCCTTCACATCTGGTTGTTCTTTGAGCAGCCGCAACCGGCAAAGATTGTGAAAGACTTTCTCCGCCAGTTTCTTGAAACGTGCGGCCTTCGCTATGGAACGAAGGGCGTCCGAGACCATGAGGTCGAAGTATTCCCGAAGAATAACAGTGTCGGCTCGGGCAGTCTCGGAAACCTCGTCGCTCTCCCTTTTGCACGGGCTTCCATGCCGCTGAACGATCAACTGCACCCTATCGCGTGGAACGACTTTGCTCCGCCCAATATCGAAGAACTCTACAATCCGAACGTCTCTGATATTTTCGATCCCCCTACTTTGAAACCGAAAAAATCAAGACCGCTATCGGACCACACTACAAAGAGTGCGATCTTGAGTGAGGTGTTGCCGGGCGATGAGAATGAGGTTCGGGAAGCACTCATGTTTATTGATGCAGATGACTATGACACTTGGGTGACCATCGGCATGGCTATCAAGAATAGCCTCGGTGCAGGCGCATTTAGCCTGTACGATGATTGGTCCAAGAAGTCTGCGAAGTATGAAGGTCGCGAAGAAACTAGCGAGAAGTGGGAAAGCTTCGAGCCTAACGGCAGCCTGACGATTGGCACCGTCTTCAAACACGCACAGGATTGTGGCTGGGACGGACCGAAGAATTCCATCGTCCGTGAAATGAATAACCGTTTTGGTATTCTTACCTATGGCTCCACAACCCGAATTATTCAGAAAGACACTACAAGCACAGAAGTTTTGCCGTTGCTCGGGAAAGGTGCATTTGAGGACAGATTAGCGCCTGAGAAATTTCCCGTGACAGATGACAACGGCAATACGACATGGCGGAGCAAATCCCGGTACTGGATGCAGCATCCTTATGCCGCTCATTATCACGAGGTGATTTTCGACCCCTCTCTGCCGCGCGGGCACAACGGGTTTCGCTGGAATATGTGGCGTGGCTTTGCGATGGAACCTGCCCCCGGCGACTGGGACAAACTTAAGGAACATATCTTCACCAACATTTGCGGCGGGAACACAGACTACTATAATTGGATTCTGAACTGGATGGCGCTGGGCGTGCAAAAGCCCGCCTTGCCTATCGGAACAGCTCCTGTGCTGCGTGGTCTCCCAGGTACAGGCAAAGGCATTCTTGCGAATGCCTACGGGCACCTTTGGAAACCGCATTTTGTGTCGATCACAAAGGACGATCACGTGCGAGGCCGCTTCAACCAACACCTCGAAGGAAGACGCTTCGTCTATATCGATGAGGCTATGTTCGGAGGGGACCGTAAGAATGCCGGAGTGATCAAAACCATGCTGACCGAACCGCAGATCATGATCGAGCGAAAGGGTGTCGATCCGATCTGGCTCGATAATCACATGATTTTCATGATTACCTCGAATGAGCGATCAGTAGTGCCCGCTGATATCGGGGACCGTCGGTGGCAGGTGTTCGAAGTGTCCGACAAGCACCGAGAGGACAAGCCCTACTTCTCGGCGATCATGAAGCAGATGAGAGCGGGTGGGTATGAGGCCATGCTTCATGAGCTGCTTGGGCGGGACATTTCCATCGGGCCGGACCCGCGAAAAACGATCAGGACGCCGGAGCTGTTCGACCAGATCATTCAGGCTCAGGGTCCGGTGGAGAAATACATCTACCAGATTCTTGATTCTGGATGCCTGCCTCAGTCGGAGGCCCCCGGCAACGGTCCCGGCATCACGACGATTGCGGCCATGTACTCGGAAATGAAACGCTCTCAGCCGGGGGCGGAGTACGTCCACGAAACTCTGTTCGGTCGGGATCTTGGTAAGATCTTTGCAAACCTCAAGAAGATCCAAAGCGGAAAATTCATCACGGGGTATAGCCAGCAGCGAGAGCCGATTGTTGTTCGCTCGATGCGATACCAGTTCCCAGCCTTGCGCGTGTGCCGGAAGATGTTCGAAGACTATATCGGGCAACCTATCCCGTGGCAGGATGAGGCACAGGACTGGCAGGGCGACGTCGATCCACCGCACGACTACAGCGGCTTCGATGATGGGGATGAGACACCGTTTTGATATAGGTGATATAGGCAAAAGGGGCAGCTTCTACGCTGCCCTTTTTTACTGTCTTCAAGCTGGCGCAAAAATTGCCCATACACCCTATACACCGTATACAATCCATTCTTTTTGGGGCGTATCCCCTTGACGCAAGTAATCCGTGACCCTATATTGAGGTCATGGAACAGAAAAGCAAATCCGCCACCCCCGATTTCAGCGTCCGCGAGTTCTTCAAGCGCTTCCCGGATGATGAAGCCTGCCTTGAGCACATCTTCAACGTCCGCTTTGGCGAAAAGCACGTGTGCCGGTCTTGTGGTGTTGAGAGCACCTTTCATCGTATGAGCAACCGCCGGGCGTGGGCCTGTGCAGCCTGTGGTGATCATGTTTACCCGACCGCTGGCACCATCTTCCAAGATACCCGCACACCGCTCCAGATATGGTTCTATGCGATCTACCTGTTTGTCACGACGCGCCATGGCGTGAGCGGCAAAGAGCTCCAGCGCCAGCTAGGTGTGACCTACAAGACCGCATGGCGGATTGGCCATAAAATCCGTGAGCAAATGGACAAGCACGATCTGAAAGCTATGCTGCAAGGCCATGTTGAGATTGACGAAGCCTATGTAGGTGGAAAACGCCCCGGCAAGCGTGGTCGCGGTGCCGCTGGCAAAACCATCGTCATGGGCTTCAAAGAGCGTGGTGGGCGTCTTGTGACCGAGATTATCCCTGACGTGAAACTGAAAACCCTGCGGGCCGAAACGCTTAAGACCGTTGAAGCGGGTTCGACCGTATCGACTGACGAACTCTACAGCTATCGCTTACTGAAAGAGCACGGCTATTCGCACGTTGCCGTAAAGCATGGGGCGAAAGAGTGGGCCGTGTATGATGCCGACACCGACACGCTGCACCATACGAACCACGTTGAAAGTTTCTGGCGTCATTTCAAGCATTCGATCCGCGGCACTCACGTTTCGATCAGCCAAAAGCACATGCGCCGGTATCTGGACGAATTCACTTTCCGTGCGAACCATCGCGGGGAAGCGAACCTGATGTTTGATCGTCTTGTGGCGGCGTTTTAATCACTTTCGCGGCGTTTTCATCGAACTCCGCCGCGCTGATAGGGCCAACGCCCCTCGCTTCTTCTTGAGCGATAAACTCTTCTAATTGACCGGTTTTTTGCGCTTCTGACAGAGATAACATGCTGGCTTCTCTCCAAGATTCTTGACTTGCTTTCCATTGTAGCATAGAAAAGTTGGCAGGCGAACGGGTGGCCATGGCCACCCGCTCTTGGTCCCCCAACGGGGCTGCACATCACAGGCGCTTCGAAGTCATCCTGTGATCTGGAGGTCGGTTAATGGTTCCATAGAACCACCCCCGATCAAGTCCCCGGCAACTAGCCGTGCCGGGTCGGCCCTGTCGGGTCAGGAAAGAGAGCCGAAGGGAGGCCCGAGCGTGACCCTTCGACATGAATTGAGGAAGTTACAGATTCCCCGGTTTCTGAGCCGCCCAGGGGCGGCTCATTCTCTTTGGCGGAGTGCTTTGAGAGCCGCCAAACCTTAGTTGATGGATCAAGCGTCAAAACATCGTCAGACTTTGCGCGAGACAATTGTGACGACATGCTTGCCTGCGGAATATCAACGTCAAATTTCTCCCTGACCCACTCTATTACCTTGTCTGAGGTTCCACCTTCTGGCCTCTCGTCAAGAATCGCAACAATCATGTCGCGATGCGTCATGCGGCCAGATGGGACGCGATCCGCAACAGGAGATGGCCCGCCGTCAATGGCAGATTTAGCGGCACGGAGTTCACGCAACTCATCATTCAGCGCCTTGATTTGCGCTTTAACCTCGCCTTCGCGGTTCGCGATAAAATCTCTGAGCGTTTGCGACATAACGAATCGGCTCCAGTTTCCTGAAACCGTTATGCCTTGATTGACGAAAGACGTCAAGCGCAAGCGGTCCGGTTGACTGGAGTCAATCAAGCCGGAACATTCATGAAACTTGCCTAAAGGGGATACACCCCTTCTTTTTTTACTCTCCCTCCCAAAAAGGTCGGAGGCGGAGGACACGCGCACAGTGTTACAAAGGCGAGAAGTTGAAGGTGCCTTGCGCCCGCCCGCCCAGCGCCCCCAGCAGGGCCGCAGAGGCCCCACGCCGGGCCGGGGCAGGGTTGGGCCTAACCCTGTACCTCAAGCGCCTGTGTGCGCCAGCTCTGGGTCTCGGGGTAGTACTCTATTGTTCCGTGGAAATCGCCCCGGATTATCGCGCCGAAGCCGTTCTGAGCATCGAACGAGCCCACGACCTGAAAAATGCAGTTGCCCAAGTATCCTGTCCCGGTCCCATACCGGCCCGGAAACTTCGCTGTCGAAGGTGCGCGCAGCCGATTTTTGACGTCCGACTGTATCATGACATAGGCCAAGCTGACGCTCGCCTTGGAACAGGCATCAAGGCGCTGAGCCTCAGCCTCGGCGGCACGGTGTTCCACCTCCTGCGCATAGGCGTCCGGGTCAATCTCTTGCAAGGCCGCAAACCAGCGCTCCTCGTCGATCTCACGCAGCTCTGTCAGGTAGGACACCGGGTCTGTTTCACGCAGTTCTGCAAGATGGGCCTCACGCTCCTGATCGAAAACGACAGCACCAGACATCACAAAAAAGCCGGACAGCAGCACGAACAGCAGGGCTTTGCTCCGCCTCCGAAAATGCGGCAAGCCCCTGCCCGTGATCAGCGTAAACATCGCAATAAGAAACAGCGCCGTCGCCACGAGTGTCTGGGCGCTGGCGTTCGTCCCTTGCAGGAGGTGCAGGGCATAACCCACAAGGGCGAGTTCAATCAGAACGACTTGGAAGTGAACATAGCGGCGAAGGATCGACGGCGTTGCGTCTGGTGATGGTTCAGTCTTATGACTTTTGGGGTTCATAATGGCTCCTCGACTAACGAAATCGGCCACCAGAGTTTCCTCTGGCAGCCGGGGAGTTCGTAAGCCGCACGAAGACGACCGCCATGGCCTTTAGGCAAGCCCTGGACATACGCCATAGCCTCCCCGACCATAGAGGTTCGAGGAGGTGCATTACGGTCTGCACCGACCGCTCCGTGTGGGTTACGACGCCCCGGGATCGGCTCTTTTTGCCAATCCTGAGCGTAGCCTAGCGGGAAGCCTGAGAAATCGAAAGCGCAAACGTCACCCTGCCGACTTGCGGAAGGTGCTGAAATTGATGCTAAATTCGTGGGTGGTTAGGAAAGAAGGATGGTGCCGCTGAAGGGACTCGAACCCCCGACCCCATCATTACGAATGACGTGCTCTACCAGCTGAGCTACAGCGGCATCCTTCTTTCGTACGGCCCTACTATGGCCCTACTAGTTACTTAGCGCCGCTTGTAAGCGACTGGTTTTGCGCGTCATTTGCGGGCGGACCCGCTACTTACGAATGACGTGCTCTACCAGCTGAGCTACACCGGCACTTTCCTATGCCGGAAGACGGCGCTTCCTGCGTGAACGGGTCTTTACCACCCTCTTTCAAAGGTGTGTAGCCCTAATTTTCAACCTTGGCTTTTTCCTCCGGCTCGGGCGGGGTCACATCGACCATGGAAGGCCTGTCGACCACACCCTCCTCGACGGTTTCCACCTCTTCGATCTCCGGCTCCGGCGCGGCGCCCACAATCATCGGAAGCATCTCCGTACCCGCAGGCATCGCCACTTCGGAATGCGTCGGTTTGCGCCAGCTCAGCGTGTCGAACCCGCCGCAATTCTCGCAGACCGGGGCCCATTGCGCATGGATAGTCTGGCATTTGTCACAGACCCATTGCGGCCCGCGCGGTGCGGTCAGCGCCCGGGTCAGCCAGCCGCGAACCACGACATCGTCGGAGCCTTCGCCACGCTCGATCGCCGCCAGAATCGTCAGGCTTCGCGCCGTCGGATTGATCTCCGCCAGATCGCCCAGTGCACGCCGCGCCGCCGGAAAATCCTCTGCCGCAATGTAAAGCTCAGCCAGAAGCATCCTGGTTTCCGGGTCCTCGGGATGCACCTTGGTCAGGGCACTGAAGCGTTTGAGGCGTTGCTCCGGGGTTTCCTTCGGTTCGATACGGGCAAAAGCCGCTGCGAGATCGGGGTGCGGCTGGGCCTCCCATGCCTTTTTGAGCACCCGCGCTGCCTGCCGCCCCTTGCCCTCCGCGACATATTCGTCGGAGGCCATGACCGCCGCCGGGATCAGGTCCGGCGATTTCTTGTTGGCCTCGATCGCGGCTTCCCGCGCCTCGATGCTCGCACCTTTCTCGAACACGCCCTTCGCCTGCGACAGCGCCAGAACCGCATCGCGACGCTTGTGAACATCGCGCGGGATCGCACCGTGTTTCAGCTTGGCCGACAGCGTGCCACGCGCGGCGGACCAATCGCCTTTTTCGGCCTGAAGGCGCAACAGAATGTCCTGCGTTTCCTCATGCTTGGGTTTCAGCGCGAAAGCTTTCTCGGCCAGTTTCAGCGCCGTATCCGTGTCGCCCTCTTCGAGCTTTTGCTTCATGATGCCCTGAACGCCGACAAACCGGGTGCGCTCATCGGCCACGAGCTGTTTGAAGGCCCGTTCGGCGGTCAGCTTGTCGCCATTCATCATCGCCGCCTGCGCTTTCAAAAGATTGGTCAGCTCAGGTTTCTGAAGGTATTTCTCCGCCTTCGTCGCCTTGGCCAAGGCCTGCCGACCATCGCCGGACGCCAGCGCCATCAAACCGTCGGTCACCGCCTCGATGCCCTTTTTCTCGCGGTTGCGGTCGAAATAGCGCGAGATCGCGGTTTCGTCGCCGAGCAGGAATTTCAGCACCGCCACAAGAAGACCAAGCAATTTCAAGGCCACATAAATCGCGACCACCAGAGCGATCAGTGCCAGAACGGCCTTGAGCGGCGTCAGGCTGATCTCGACCGAGCCGAACGCGATTTGCGCACCGCCGTCCATATCCATGAGAGCCATGCCGCCATAGGCAAGTGCGGCGACGATCAGGACAAAAAGAACGATTTTGACGAGGGACCAGAGCATGTTGAACCTACCTTACTGACCAAGAATTTCATCGAGGGCAGTCATCGCATCCACCCGTTTTTGCGCCTCTGCGATCCAGAGCTGCATCTCCGCCTTGCCTGCCTCCGGCAGGGCCTCAAGCGTCGCAATTGCCTTTGCAAACAGCCCGTTACGCACCGATTGTTCGGCCCGCGACAGGATCGCATCCGCGTCGCCGCCTTCTTTCGGCTTGGTCGACCGCAATCCGATCTGCGTGCGCAGAACCGTCTGGAACCAGCTTTCCTCCCCGGCCTCATAGGCCGCACGCGACGCCGCAACCAGCGCCTTGCGCGCCGCTTCGGCATAGCCTTCCTGCAATTGCGTCACGCTCGGAATGCCGGTCTGCGCCGCGTCTTTCAACGCCTGTGGCAGATTGCCGCCGACATCCGTCAATGCCTCCGCAAAGGGTTCTCCGGCATCGACCAGCGTTTGCAGACGCGCCTTGGCCGTGGCCGCACGCGCCGCGGTTTCTTCGGCGACGGCCTTGTCCTTGGCGTCTTCGAGGCGGGCGATTTCACTGTTGAGCAAGTCCTGCATCTGCGCCAACTGGCGCTCATAAGCCGTCGTCGCTTCCGGAGAGACAATGGCCTCCGCCACCGGGCGGGCTTCGATCTCCGTCACCCGATCCTCGAACCCTTTGATCCGATCCGACAGCGCCGCAATCTCGGCTCCCTTGTCTATTTCGGAACCCATTTCGGAGAGTTTCTGCTCAAATGTCGTGTCCAACGCCTCCAGCGCCGCAGCCTGCGTTTTCGCTTGCGCCGCGCTGGTGCTTTGCATCTCGGCCAGTTGCGCTTTCAGAACGGTGATCTCCTGCGCAAGCTCCTCGGTATTGGTGCCGGGAAAGGGCCAGCCATCGGGTTTCACGAAATTCGCTGCGCCATAACCCAGAGCGACACAGATCACACCGCCCAGCAGCATCGGCACAAAGCCACCGCGTTTGACCACCGTTGGGGCAGGGGCCGGTTCGACCTTTCCCTCTTCCACGACGGGCTCGGGTTCAACAGGCCCCGCTTCGGGCGACTCGAAGCTTTCCTCCGTCTCGGCCTCTTCGTCCTTCACCTCGGGCGCCTCTTCCCCCGACGGGGCGTCGGTTGCATCCTCATCGACGGCAACCTCTTGATCCTGAACCTCGTTTTCGTCGTTTTTCACGGCGTCCAGCGGGGTTTCTTTATCACCTGGCATGAGACTAACCTTTCGATTCCAGAACCAATTTTATGATCGCACTGGAAACTTAGACCCTGAGGCCTGCACCCTCAAGTCGCGATCAGGACAGCTTTGATGCAATTACACGTTTCATTGTTTCACCATCGGGGTGGTCCGCAACACAAATGGTCTTTGGCACCGGACCGGACCATGCCTCCCGACAGGCTTCGGAAATCGCAACAAGCGTCAATTCTCCGGCATAGCCGACAAGATTTTCCGACAAAATCTGCGCCGAGCGCGGCGAATAGAGCGGCACGACAAGCTGCGGTTCCGCGAAAATCCGGCGCTGCTCGTCCGCTGTCCAACGCCGGGCGATCTGATCGTACACCATGCGCTCTTGCGTCTCTAATCCAGCCAATGTGAGCCTTTCGGCCACGTGACCACGGGTATGACGGCCATGAAGATGCAACGCTCGCAGCCCTTTTCGACCCGTCAAGCCATGCACCAGATCATCAGCGGTCGGATAGGTTGCCTGAACCGTCAAACCTGCCGCCGCGGCTTTGCGGGCCGTGGCAGCCCCGACGCAGACCACCGGCAGATTCTCACAACTCAGCGCCGTCGTGATCGCATGTTGCGAGCTGATCAGCACAAGATCGACAGGTTCAGAGGGTGGTTCAAAGGGCAGGGGACGGATTTCCAGCACTGGCGCCAGGATCACGGAAATGCCCGGCACAAGCCCCCGCACCTCCTCCGCCAGTCGTTCGGCGTCGTCCAGCGGGCGTGTGATCAGGAGCGGTACGGGCAAAATCGGTCTCGGGATTGTCTGGTGTCTCTCCCGGTGATACCTCCCAAAGAGCGGTTAAACAATCTTGCAGAACCGCGCAGCCGCAAGGCAACCACAGGGGAGTGACAAATCGTGCGTGAGATTTCCATCCTCGGCGCGGGCGCGTTCGGAACCGCGCTGGCCATTTCACTGGCGCGCTCCGGTCGCAAGATTACGCTTTGGGCGCGGTCTGACGAGGCGGTATCCGCCATGCAAAACGTGCGTGAGAATCTTCTCCGCCTGCCTGGCAAAGCCTTTCCCGAAAACCTCGCCGCGACGTCCGATCTCGCCGATGCGTGCACCGCACCGATCCTTTTGCTCGCCGTTCCGATGCAGCAACTCGCCGGTTTTTGTGAAGCAAACAAGACCCTGATCCAGCACAAAACGCTTGTATGTTGCTGCAAAGGTGTCGATCTCAAATCCGAACGCGGGCCTCTCGCGGTGCTCGAAGACACGCTGCCGGAGGCCGAAATCGCCATTCTCTCTGGCCCGTCTTTTGCCGTCGACATTGCCGACGGGCTGCCCACGGCACTGACCCTGGCCGGGCGCCGGCAGGACACCGTGGACCGGCTGCAAGCCCTGCTCACCACAGAGAACATCCGGCTTTATTCCAGCCTCGATCCCCTCGGTGTCGAATTCGGCGGCGCGCTCAAAAATGTCATTGCCATCGCCTGTGGCCTCGCCATCGGAGCGGGTCTTGGAGAAAGTGCCCGCGCCGCCCTGATGACCCGTGGCTTTGCCGAGATGCAGCGCCTGGCGTTGCGGCTCGGTGCCGACCCTGCGACACTATCAGGCCTGTCGGGTTTTGGCGATCTGGTGCTGACCTGCACCTCAGAGAAGTCGCGGAACTATTCGCACGGACTGAAACTCGGGTCCGGTGCCACCATCGACCCGACTGTGACGGTCGAGGGGGTCGCAACGGCGCAGGCGGTTGCGCGTTTGTCTCAGGGCGTCGGTATTGATATGCCGATCACGACGGCCGTGACACAGATCCTGAACGGCCAGATATCCATATCCGAGGCGGCGGAGGTCCTGCTCGCCCGCCCATTGAAAAGGGAGTAATCCATGAAATACGCGGTCATTTCCACTGACAAGCCCGGCGGGCTGCAAATCCGGCTCGACACCCGTCCGGACCATGTCGAATATCTGAAAACCTGTGGCGTGGTCGAGCGCGCCGGGCCGTTTCTCGATGCCGAAGGCAACATGTGCGGCTCTCTCGTGATCATCGAGGTCGAAGACCTCCAGGCAGCAAAAGACTGGGCCGCAAACGATCCCTATGCCAAGGCAGGGCTGTTCACCGATGTGCGCATCGAAGCGTGGAAACAGGTGATCGGCTGATGGCACACTGGCTTTTCAAATCCGAAGCGGAGGTCTGGTCCTGGGATCAGCAGGTTGCCAAAGGCGAGGTTGGCGAGGAATGGGACGGCGTGCGTAACTATCAGGCACGCAACAACATGCGGGCGATGAAACTTGGCGAGCGCGGCTTCTTTTACCATTCGCGCAAGGAAACCGAGATTGTCGGCATCGTCGAGGTCTGCGCCGAAGCGCACCCGGACAGCAAGGCAGGTGATCCGCGCTGGGAATGCGTGGACATCAAGGCCGTCCGACCGTTCACAAAACCGGTGACACTGGCCATGTGCAAGGAAGACCCGCGGCTCAAGGATATGGTTCTGGTGAACAACAGCCGCCTGTCGGTTCAGCCGGTCACGGAGGAAGAGTGGAACATTGTCTGTGAACTCGGTGAAACCGATCCGTCCTGAACAGACACATCCTGGTCTGATGATGTCATGAAAAAGGAGGGTTCCGACCCCCCGGAACCCTCCACCACCCCACGTGCTCCCAAGCACCACACGTGTTCGAATTTCAAGGGTCCGGGCCGTCCTGGCTCCGTGCTTTCAACCTAGGATCTTTGCCGGTTCCGTGCAAATCCGAAGTAATTCAGGTTGAAAATGAATCCGAAACTTCTGCTTAACGCGTCACGCCCGGAAGCGGGCAAGAAACAACAAAGCCGCCCCCATGGGAGCGGCCCAGTTTCTATATCCCAGCGCGATCAGGCGTAAACGGCTTCTTTGCCGAAGTGCTTGACCAGCAGGTAGTAAAACACCGCGCGGTATTTGTTGCGCTCCGACTGACCATAGGTCTCGATCGCCGCGTTGATCCCATCCATCAGTTCAGGTCCGTCTGCGAGGCCGAGTTTCTTGATGAGGAAGTTGTTTTTGACGGTCTCAAGTTCGCTGTCCTGAGACGCCGCCACGGTGGAGGCATCGTCGTTGTAGATCGCCGGACCACAGCCGATGGTCACTTTCGTCAAAAGATCCATATCCGGCTCCATGCCGCATTTGGATTTCAGATCTTCGGCATATTTTGCGATCAGGTCGTCACGTTTTCCCATAGTCGGTCTCCCACCATCAAAGAGTTTCAGGCTCATTACAAAAGCCATTTCAGGCTCGGGGTGAGCCTAGTGGCAAGCCCACACGATACAAAGGGAAAACTTTCATGAAAAAGGCCCCCTCGTAGCGTCACGAGAGGGCCTAATTACCTATCATCGCCTCAGTAGCGGTAATGTTCCGGTTTGAACGGACCTTCCTGGGTCACACCGATGTAATCCGCCTGTTCCTTCGACAATTGCGTCAGTTTCACGCCGATCCGCTCGAGATGCAGACGTGCCACTTTCTCGTCGAGGTGCTTCGGCAGAATGTAGACGTCATTCTCGTAGCTGTCGCCATTGGTCCAAAGCTCGATCTGGGCCAGCACCTGATTGGTGAAGGAGGCGGACATCACGAAGGACGGGTGACCAGTGGCGTTGCCGAGGTTCAACAGACGCCCTTCGGAGAGAAGGATGATCTTGTTGCCCGAGGGCATTTCGATCATGTCCACCTGATCCTTGATATTGGTCCATTTGTGGTTCTTGAGCGCAGCGACCTGAATTTCATTGTCGAAATGGCCGATATTGCCGACGATCGCCATGTTCTTCATCTCGCGCATATGCTCGATGCGGATGATGTCCTTGTTGCCGGTGGTGGTGATGAAGATGTCGGCGTCTTTCACCACATCTTCGAGCAGCACGACCTCGAACCCGTCCATCGCCGCCTGAAGCGCACAGATCGGATCGACCTCGGTCACTTTCACACGAGCACCGGCACCGCGCAGCGAAGCCGCGGAGCCTTTGCCCACATCGCCATAGCCGCAGACCACGGCCACTTTCCCAGCCATCATCACATCGGTTGCGCGGCGGATGCCGTCGACGAGCGATTCCTTGCAGCCGTACTTGTTGTCGAATTTCGATTTGGTGACCGAGTCGTTCACGTTGATCGCGGGGAAGGGCAGGAGGCCTTTTTTCACCAGCTCGTAGAGACGGTGCACGCCTGTCGTGGTCTCTTCGGACACGCCTTTGATCGCATCCCGCTGTTTCGTGAACCAACCGGGGCTGTCTTTCAGGCGCTTCTTGATCTGGTTGAACAGTGCGACTTCCTCCTCGGAGGTCGGCACTTCGATCAGGTCGGTTTCACCGGCTTCGACACGGGCCCCCAGAAGTATGTACAGCGTCGCATCACCACCGTCGTCGAGGATCAGGTTGCAGGTACCCTCCTCGAACATGAAGATCTTGTCGGCATAATCCCAATATTCCTCAAGAGTTTCGCCCTTGATCGCAAAGACCGGAATGCCCGCCGCCGCAATCGCCGCCGCTGCGTGATCCTGCGTCGAGAAAATGTTGCACGAGGCCCAGCGCACATCCGCGCCCAGCGCCACCAGCGTCTCGATCAGGACCGCGGTCTGGATTGTCATGTGCAGGGAACCGGCGATGCGCGCGCCCTTGAGCGGCTTGCTTTCGCCATATTCCGCGCGCAGGGCCATCAGCCCCGGCATTTCGGTTTCGGCGATGTCGAGCTCCTTGCGCCCGAACTCGGCGAGAGAGATGTCTTTGACAATATAATCGGTGCCCATCGGTGGCTCCTGCTTGAACATGAGGTTTGGAGGCTGGTTAGCAGCTTGGTCCCTTCCTTACAACGCAGACCCATTGATTTAAGGTTAAGCCGCGAAAAATCGTGGAAACCCGGAGGGCACAGGGATACCTAAACCCTGAGACAGGAGAGGGTGACATGGCTCAGACGCGCGCATGGCAAAGGATGCTGTCGGGACGCAGACTCGATCTGCTCGACCCGACGCCGATGGATATAGAGATCGAGGACATTGCTCATGGGCTGGCCTTCGTCGCCCGTTGGAATGGTCAGACACGGGGCGATTACGCCTATTCCGTCGCCGAACATTCCATTCTGGTCGAAGAGATTTTTCGTCGCCTCTACCCGAAGGAACCGGTGAAATGGCAGCTCGCCGCACTTTTGCACGATGCGCCGGAATATGTGATCGGCGATATGATTTCGCCGGTGAAGGCCGCCATCGGTCCGGATTACGGCGCTCTGGACGAACGGCTGACCGCTGCGATCCATATCCGGTTTGGTTTGCCCGCGAAAATCCCGGCGACGATCAAGAAGAAGATCAAGAAAGCGGACAAGATTTCCGCCTGGTTAGAGGCCACTCAGATCGGCGGATTTTCAGAAGCGGAAAGCAACAAGTTTTTTGGCCGGATGGACCCGGATCTGGTCCGAGACCTGCGCATTCATCTTCGCCCACCGGTCGAGACACGCAAGGCGTTTACGCAGCGGCATGCGGAGCTGATGGCTGCGCTTTAACCTCACGATCCGTCGCAAAACGGCCGAGTTTTCCGGGAAACGCCAGAAATTTCTGAACCCATGCGGCGCGGGCGGCTTTGCCTGTCATCCGCTTACGCGCCAGAATCTCGCGGCGATGTTGCACCTCCGGGGAGGTCATATCCGGCCCGCGCATCATCTGATTGGCGATTATCTGTAACATTGGTTTACTCCCGAAAAGCTTGATATTGGCTTCATCTACTACCTATGATGAAATTGATCCACTCAGGGATTTTTCCAAACTGTAAATAAAAATTACATATGTCCGACATCGACTGGCGCCATATGCCTTCGCTCTCCACCCTGCGCGCGTTTGAGGCGACCGCGCGCCTCGGCTCGTTTACCGCCGCGGGCAGGGCGCTGAACGTCACCCATGCCGCGATCACGCAGCAGGTGCGCGCGCTGGAAAAAGACCTTGGGCTGACACTGTTGCAACGTGAGGGCAGGGGGATGGCGCTCACCGAGACCGGGCGACAATTGGCCGAGGCGCTTTCCGATGGGTTTGCCACGATTTCCGACGGGATTGCACAGGCGCGCAACGGCCCGAGATCGCGCGGTCTTCGCGTGACCTGTACGCCCGCGCTGTCCTATGCTTTCATCATCCCGCGCCTTGGGCAATTCTGGGACGATCACCCTGACATTCCCGTCTCTCTGACGCCTTCGGGCTCGGTCGACGATCTGAAACGGCGGCAATTCGATTTGGGCATTCGCACCGGAAGCGGCAATTGGCCCGGTGTCGATGTCGAACCTCTTTGGAGCACGCGGATCATTCTGGTCGCCAGCCCGATCCTGATTGGCAAACACGGGGGCGATATCGCGAAATTGCCGCTGCAAAACATGCCGTGGATCAGATCTCGGGCACAAATGGACGACATTGAACTGATGCGGAAATGCGGTGTGGACGGCAGCAAAGCCTCGGCGATTTACATCGAAGGCCAATCGGAAAGCGTGCAAGCCGTGGTGCGTGGCGTCGGGATGACGTTTGTGTCGGAAATCGCCGTCAGCGACGATCTGAAAAGCGGGGGGCTGGTCCGCTTGCCCTACGATCTCGGACAGGACTTCACCTATTTCGCCGCCACGCCAAAAGGGGTGGAGCGCGCCTCCACCCGGCTCTTTATCGACTGGCTGAAAACGCTCGCGCCCGAAGCGACTTAGCGCGGGGAGCGTTTCGCCAGAATACGTTGAAGCGTGCGGCGGTGCATGTTGAGGCGGCGCGCGGTTTCCGAGACATTTCGGTCGCAAAGCTCATAAACCCGCTGGATATGCTCCCAACGCACACGATCCGCAGACATCGGGTTTTCCGGCGGCGGAGGAAGCTCGTCGCTTGTGGCCAAAAGCGCATGCACGATGTCATTGGCATCGGCAGGTTTCGAAAGATAATCCGTCGCGCCGATTTTCACGGCGGCCACGGCGGTGGCAATGGCACCATAGCCGGTCAGAACGACGATCCGGCTGTCCGGGCGTTTTTCGCGCAGAACCTCGACCACATCGAGACCATTGCCGTCCTCAAGCCGCAGATCGACCACCGCATAGGCCGGCGGGCGCGCTGTGGCAATCGCCCGACCCGCGGCGACGGAACCGGCCATCTCGACATCGAAACCGCGTTTTTCCATCGCACGCGCAAGGCGGCGCAGGAACGGTTCGTCGTCATCGACCAAGAGAAGCGACTTGTCTTCGCCCAGTTCCACAATCTCGTCCGCGTCCATCTCGGACCCTCCCGCCATCGGCATAAATCTGATAAATTCAGATAGGTTTTAGAACGAGTCTAAGGGAGGGTCAATTTTTACCCTGCGGCGTCTATGAAACAAGCCACCCGATCCGCCATCTGCTCGGCCGTATCCTCGCGTTTAAAGAAGTCGACAAAGCCGATCTCCGGGAACACCAGATAGGCGAAAGTGGAGTGATCGACGAGGTAATATTCCGGATCGCCGTCTTCCTGTTTCTTGTAATAGGTCTTGTAGGCCATGGAGGCGGCCTTGACCTGCTCCGGCGTGCCGGTGAGGCCAATCATGTTGTCATGGAAGAGTGAGGTGAATTCCTTGACCACCTCCGGCGTGTCGCGTTCCGGGTCGATGGAGATGAAGGCGGCCTGTGCGTCATAACCGCGCTCGTCGAGGATTCGCAAAGCATCGGCGTTGCGCATATTGTCGAGCGGGCAGACATCCGGACAGAAGGTATAGCCGAAATAGAGGATCGTCGGCTTGGTGAAGACATCCTTGTCGGTCACGGTCACGCCGTCTTCATTCACCAATTCGAAAGGTCCGCCAATCGCGGCGGCTCCACCGCCCACAGATGACACGCGACACTGGGCAAAGGGATCGTCAGCAGCAGGACGTGTGGCGTACCAGACGGTTGCGCCGATCCCAACAGCCACAAGGGCAACGGCTGCAATGGCAATGGATTTCGTGGACATCTTTCTCTCCTCTCGTTGCTGCGCATTGATCGGGAGAAACACAGGCACTAACAAGGGTTTTAATGACGCAGCTGGATAAAAATCACGTCAATGACTGAAAACGGAAACGGTCTCTTCACCGGTGAGCGGCGCTCCGACTGGGTGCGCTTGCGGACCTTGGTCGCCGTGCGCTGGATCGCCATCGCCGGTCAGATCGGCACGATTCTCATCGCCATGCTCGCGCTCGGCCTGCGCTTCGACCACGGGGCTTTCGCTCTGGTGATCGGCGCTTCGATCATCCTCAACATCGTGTCGAGCTTCATCTACCCGGAAAACACCCGGCTGAGCGAGCGCGGGGCGACGCTGATGCTGCTGTTCGACATCCTGCAACTGTCGGCGCTTTTGTATTTCTCCGGCGGGCTGAACAATCCGTTCTCCATGCTCATCCTCGCGCCGGTGACGATTTCCGCCTCCGCCCTGCGTCCGAAATCCTCAATCCTCACCGGCGCCGTCGCCATCGCTTTGGTCAGTGTCCTCGCGCTCTATTACGTGCCCTTGCAGACCGGCGAAGGCGACATCCTGACCGTGCCGGGACTGTTTTTGTTCGGCACATGGGCGGGGATTGTCATCGGCGTGGTGTTTCTCGGCGTGTTTTCCTGGAAAGTCGCCTCGGAAATCCACACCATGTCGGAGGCGCTTCTGGCCACCCAGATGGCGCTCACTCGCGAACAGAAACTGACTGACATCGGCGGCGTCGTGGCCGCCGCCGCGCATGAGCTGGGCACGCCTCTTGCAACGATCAAACTTGTGTCGAGTGAGCTGGTTGACGATCTCGAAGGCCAGGAGGAGTTGCGCGACGACGCCCGGCTGATCAACGAACAAGCGGATCGGTGTCGCGACATTCTGCATTCTATGGGGCAGGCGGGGAAAGACGATCTGCACATGCGCTTCGCCCCGCTGCAAGCCGTGGTCGAGGAAGCCGCCCAACCCCACATGGCGCGCGGCAAATCTGTCACCTTGGATATTCTCGGTGCCGAAGACGACAGCGCGCAGCCCTATGTCTATCGGCGACCGGAGATCATTCACGGGTTGCGCAACCTCGTTCAGAACGCCGTTGATTTCTGCGAGACGACGGTTTGGGTCGACATCGCATGGAGCGCCGACGACATTCGCCTTCGGATCATCGACGACGGCGCCGGCTTCCCTGCCTCCGTGATTGGGCGGATCGGCGATCCCTTCATGCATGGGCGGCGCGCGGATAAGGAATTTGAAAAACGACCCGGTTATAAAGGCATGGGTTTGGGTCTTTTCATTGCCAAAACCTTGCTCGAACGGACAGGTGCGGAAATCGGTTTTTCCAACGGTTCAGACCCGCACGATTTGCATCTGCACGCCGGGCGCAGATCCGGCGCGATTGTCGAATTGACCTGGAGACGGGCGGTGATCAGCGTCCCTGAAGGGGAACAAAACAAGGCCTTGGGCGAAAATACGCTCCTGACACCGTGAACAAGACGCGTTTTAACCACGCGTTAACCATCATTACCGACACTGTGCGCGTCGCTTATGCGCTGTGTCTGATGGGAATCACATGTCACCGAATGCCCTGTTTACCTTTTTTTCTCTGGTTGTCGGCAGCCTCGGCATCGCCTTTCTCGTGCTTTACGGTCTGGCCTGGATCGGGGCGCGCAAGGAACGCGTGGACGCCATCACACTGGCCTCGCAGGACAACGATATCGTCTTTCTCTTCGACGACGAGAAACTGGTGAACGCCACGCCCTCCGCGCAAAGCGTCCTTGCCGCCGCGGCGGATGTCGGCTCAGACTGGTCACGGCTTTTGTCCGTGATGATATCGAAATTTCCGACCCTACAATACGAAATCGCCGAACTGGCCGACCGTGGCAACATGGCGCTCGAATCCCGGGATGGCAGTGCGGTTCTCAAGTGCGAATGGCGCAACGGTCTGGCCCGGCTCACCCTGTTCGACCGGGAAACCGAACAGGCGCATATCGACATGGACCGCCATTCCCTCATGGCCATGGAACAGGAACTGGAAACGCTCCGCGCCACGACGGAGAATGTGCCGTTTCCGGTCTGGCGCGAGGTCGAAGACGGCACGATCAGCTGGGCCAACAGTGCCTATATAGCCCTTGCCGACAGCCTCTCTGACACAGGCGAAACGACAAGTTGGCCGCCCGCAGCCCTGTTCGACACCAAACTGCTGGCACAAGCCGTGCCGAATGAGTCGCGTCGCCTGAATTTAAAGGACAGGAACGGTGAGCCGCATTGGTTCGACATCCATCGTTTCACCATTGGCTGCGACTCGCTTTACGCGGCAAGCTCCGCCGATCGCACGGTCAAGGCCGAGGAAACTCTGCGCGAATTCACCCAGACCCTGACCAAGACGTTTTCGCATCTCACCATCGGTCTGGCCGTATTCGACCGCAACCGGCGTCTGGCCCTATTCAATCCGGCCTTGACCGATCTCACCGCTCTACCCGCCGAATTCCTGATCACGCGTCCCGCGCTTACCTCTTTTCTCGACCGCCTGCGCGACAATCAGATGATGCCGGAACCCAAGGATTACAAATCCTGGCGTCAGGAAATGGCCGCGCTTGAAAATGCCGCCGAGGATGGAACCTACGAAGAGGTCTGGACACTGCCGGGCGGCATGACCTACCGGATTTCCGGTCGTCCGCATCCCGACGGCGCCATCGCCTTTTTGTTCGAGGACATTTCTGCCGAAATGTCGCTCACCCGCCGCTTCCGGGCCGAGATCGAAACCGGTCAGGCCGTGCTCGACAGCCTGTCGGAGGCGATTGCCGTGTTTTCCGGCGAAGGCATGTTGGTCATGGCCAATAGCGCCTACACAAGCCTCTGGGGGCTCGATCCGCTCGAAGGCATCGCCGAAACCAGCATCACCGATGCCACACGCGTCTGGCACGCCAAATGTGCCCCCTCCCCACTTTGGGGCGACATTCGCGACTTCGTCAGCCAAACCGGGGAACGCAGCGATTGGATCGGCCAGACCCGGCTCTGGGATGGGCGTCGGCTGAATTGCCGTTTTGTCCCTTTGCCGTCCGGGCAAACACTTGTAGGTTTCACCCCCGAGGCGCGCGCCAGCACCCTGCGCCCGGCGTTGCGACCACAGGCCAGCGGTACGCATTTCGTCAAGATGTAAGCCACCCCTTGTATCCCCCGCAGCGGGGCCTAAAGTCGGGCGACACACGTCCGACGCAAAAGGCCCCAACGTGACCCAATCCAGTGATCGCGCCGATAAACTTGCGGCATTCCTGCACTCCAGCGACTGGGCTTCGGTGCGCTCGGTTGCTTTGGCGGGAGACGCCTCCCGCCGCCGTTACCATCGCCTGTTCGATGACGCCTCCGGGCGTCAGGCTATCGTGATGGATGCCCCTCCAGAGGCTGGAGAAGATGTCCGACCCTTCCTCAAAGTCGCTTCCTATCTGCGCAGTCTCGGGCTCTCCGCACCTGAAATCTACGCCACGGATGAGGAGCAAGGCTTCCTGATCCTCGAAGATTTCGGCGAAGATCTTTACGATCGGGTCTGCCTGCGCAGCCCCGCCTCGGAACCCGAGATTTACGACGCAGCCGTGGACGTTCTGGTCCGGTTGAGCAGCGCCGATCCGATGCAAGGGCTCGAAGATTACGGTCCGAGAATGACCGATCTCGCCCTGTCCTGCTTTCGCTGGTACGCAGAACCGATCCTTGAGCGCGACCTATCAGAAGAACGTGAAGCCACACGCGTCGCTCTTACGCCGCTGATCGACGAGCTCGGCCCCGGCCGCGTGACCATTCTTCGCGATTATCACGCCCAGAACCTGCTCTGGCTTCCGGAACGCTCCGGGACGGCACATGTCGGCCTGCTCGACTTTCAGGACGCCATGCTGGGTCACCCGGCCTATGATCTCATCTCCCTGACCACAGACGCGCGGCGCGATGTTTCCAGCGCCATTCAAACCCGTTGCATCGACCGTTTTTGCGACGGTTTGGGCCAGAATCGGGTCGATTTTTCTCGTCAGGCGGCTATTTGTTCCGTCCAGCGCAACCTCCGCATCCTGATGGTGTTCGGGCGCATGTCCTTGCATTTCGGGCGCCCGCATTACGTGGATCTGATCCCGCGCGTCTGGCGCTATCTGCAACAGGATCTGCAACATCCCGACCTTGCCGATCTGGCAAACCGGCTGCACAACACGCTGCCCGAACCCAATGAAAAAGCACTCGAAACCCTGAAGGCAAAATGCGGCACCATCCCGACTCTGCAATGATCTTTTGCGCGGGTCGAGGCACCCGCATGAAAGCACTGACCACCCATCGCCCCAAGCCCCTGATCGAGGTGGCCGGACGGCCTCTGGTCGATCATGCCCTGGAGCAATTGGAAGGCGTGCAGCATCGTGTTGCCAACCTGCATTATCTCCCCACGACGCTCGAAAAGCACCTCAAGAACGCCGGTGTGCAGACGATTTACGAGGAAGATCTCCTCGAAACCGGCGGTGGTTTGAAAAATGCCCTGCCGATGTTTCACGAAAATGCCCTCTTCACGATGAACACCGATGCGGTCTGGAAAGGTCCGCGCGCTTCCGAGGTCCTTGCCGCACATTGGCAGCCGAACAAGATGGACGCCCTGCTTCTCGTGGTCCCAAAATCCCGCGCTCACGGGCATCTGGGGCAGGGCGATTTCGATCTGTTACAAGACGGCCAACTGCGCCGCGGCACTCAGACCGTTTACACAGGGATGCAGATTTTGAAAACTGACCCGGTCGCAGACATCGAAGACCGGCATTTCTCGCTCAACCGCGTGTGGGAAACTCTGTTCCATGCCGGACGGATTTATGGGGTGGAATATGAGGGGCATTGGTGCGATGTCGGCCACCCCGATGGTATTGCCATTGCGGAAGAGGTTTTGAAGGAGGCGTGATGTTCGCCGAGGCGGGGAAACCGGGTTTGTTTGGCGTGCCCTGCGGCGCGGAGTATCCGCGTGCGATCAAGATCGGGCTTCTGGAGCGTCTGAAAGACACAGCTCCCGAGCTGCTGGCGCGCACGGAGATTTTCGTCAACACCTCTCGCATGCGCAAGGATATTCAGCGTGCCTTCGACGATGAATCGACCCGATTCCTGCCAAAAATCCGTCTTTTGACCGAATTGGGCACGGATCATCAGTTTCTCGATCTCCCGGTTCCGGTGAACAGTCTGCGCAGGCGTCTTGAGTTGTCGCAACTCGTCGCGCATTTTCTACGGCAGGAACCGCAGTTCGCCACCCGCGCCTCGATTTTCGATCTCTCCGACAGCCTCGCACAAGTACTCAGCGAGATGCAGGACGAAGACGTCACCCCCGAAGCCATCCGCAATCTCAAGGTGCAGGACTCCTCCGGTCACTGGCAAAAATCCCTGCAATTCCTTTCGATCATCTTCGATTTCTTCGGTCCCGAAAGCGCCGCGGATCCGGGACCGGAGGCCCGCATGAAACTGGTCATCGACCGGTTGGAGCGGCATTGGCGCGATACCCCGCCGGATCATCCGATCCTTGTAGCAGGCTCGACCGGCTCACGCGGGCTGACCGCCCGCTTCATGTCTCTCGTCGCAAACCTGCCGATGGGGGCCGTCATCCTGCCTGGCGTCGATTTCGACATGCCGGACACGGTTTGGACGCAAATCCGAAACCCAGAACGTGCTTCCGTCGAGCATCCACAGGAACGCACCGCCCGCATGGCCGAACGTCTTGGTATTCGTCCACAAGACATCCGGCCCTGGCATACGACCGCATGTGCCAATTCGACCCGAAACCGGCTTATTTCTCTTGCTTTGAGGCCCGCCCCTGTGACGGATCAATGGATGGAGGAGGGCCCCGCCTTCAAAGATGTCATGCAGGCTACCGATCACATGACCCTGATCGAAGCTCCCGATATGCGCATCGAATCGAATGCCATTGCCCTCATTTTGCGCCATGCCGCAGAACATGACAGAACCGCCGCCATGATCACCCCGGACCGCGATCTCGCCCGGCGCGTCACGGCCTTGTTGGAGCGATGGGGCATTGTGCCGGACGACAGCGCCGGGATTCCGCTCAATCAGACCCCCCCCGGTCGTTTGCTGCGCCATATCGTCGGTTTCATCGGCCGCACCATGTCCTCCGAAGACCTGCTCGTGCTGCTGAAACATCCGCTCAGCGCGCGCGGCGCGCAAGGGGATGAAGGCCGCGGCTATCACCTGCTGTGGACGCGGGAACTCGAAGTTCATCTGCGCCGCAAGGGGCCAGCCTTTCCCGCACGCGAAGATTTGCTGAAATGGGCGATCGAGTCCGGCAAAGACAAGGCAGACAAGGACGGCCGCAAACATTGGGCGGGCTGGGTGTCCGATCTTCTGGAAAAGGTCCAGGTGTCCCAGGACAGTCTCCTGTCCGATCACCTGAAACATCTTGTGTCCTTGGCTTCGGCTCTCGTCAAAGGTCCGAACGGCGAAGATGACGGCGAGCTTTGGGCTCAGCATGCCGGCCGGGAGGCACGTCGTCTCATCGAGGATCTGCAACGCGAATCCGATTATGGCGGGAGCCTGAGCATCCATGAATTTGCCGACCTGTTCCGCGCCCTTCTCGGGCGAGGTCAAGTGCGTGACCCCTCTCCGAAACATCCGAAAGTGATGATCTGGGGCACGCTTGAAGCACGCTCCCTTCAGGCCGATCTGGTGATTCTCGCCGGGCTGAACGAAAGCATCTGGCCGCAGTCCACAGGTCAGGATCCGTGGTTCAGCCGCGATATGCGGCGGCAAGCCGGGCTGATTTCCCCCGAACAGATGATCGGCCTCTCCGCCCACGATTTTCAACAGGCCATCGCGGCCCAGGAGGTCATCCTTACCCGCGCCAAACGCGATGCGGAGGCGGAAACCGTCGCCTCGCGCTGGCTCATCCGGCTGACCAACCTGATGGCGGGGATGTCGGACGAGGGACGTGAGGGCCTTGAGGACATGCGCAAGCGGGGCACCGCGTGGATGGGGCTTGCAGACGCGCTCGACGAACCCGACACAGCCATCCCGCCCGCAAAACGGCCAAGCCCGCGCCCGCCCAAAGACGCCCGCCCCCGGCAACTTTCCGTCACCCGGATCGAGACCCTGATCCGCGATCCCTATGACATTTACGCCAGCCGCATCCTGCGCCTGAGCAAGCTCGATTCGCTGTCCCGCGACCCCGACATTCGCGAACGCGGCACCGCGCTACATGCGATCATGGAGCGCTATCTCGGCCAGATCGGCGACGACAGTCATGAAGCCGCCTTGGCACGATTTCTGACTGTCGCCGAAGAGGTGCTTGAACAGGAGGTGGCCTGGCCTTCGGCGCGGCGTGTCTGGCTGGCCCGCGTCCGCCGGATTGCCGATCAACTGGTGCGCGACGAACGCGACAGACTCCTGAGAGGCACCCCCTGCGGCATCGAGACCAAAGCCGCCATGCATTTGTCCGAGGTGGATTTTTCCCTGACCTGCAAGGCCGACCGGATCGACCGCAAGGAAGACGACACGTTCGTCATCTACGATTACAAATCCGGCACACCGCCCAGCGAAAAACAGACAAGAAAATTCAGCATTCAACTTCTGCTCGAGGCCATGATGATGGAAGCGGGGAAATTCGAAGGCGTCCCCAAGGGTCGGGTGTCGGAAGTCGCCTATCTCGGGTTGAATGCCGCGTTGAAAAAGACGGTTCTGCCGCTGGAACCGCATGACATCGCGGAAATCCGCGACCGCCTCGTCAAACTGATCGCCGCCTATGACGATCCCGGGCTCGGCTACACCTCCCGCCGCATGATGGAAACCGTGCAATATAAAACCGATTTCGAACATCTCGCGCGGTTTGGCGAATGGTCGATTTCCGATACTCCCGTGCCGGAGGACCTCGATGACTGAGATGAACGAGGCCACCCGGCGCCAGATCATGGCCGCACGCCCGGACATGTCGACATGGCTGTCGGCCAATGCCGGTTCGGGCAAGACGAAAGTGCTCACGGACCGCGTGGCGCGTCTGCTGCTCGATGGCACGCCGCCGCAACACATCCTCTGTCTGACTTATACCAAGGCCGCCGCCGCCGAAATGCAGAACCGGCTGTTCAAACGCCTGGGCGACTGGGCGATGTTGCCGAATGCGGAGTTGACGACCGAGTTGCAAGCACTGGCCCCGGACAAGGATCTGGACAGCGACGTGCTGCGCCATGCCCGCACGCTGTTCGCCCGCGCGATCGAGACACCGGGCGGATTGAAAATCCAGACCATCCACTCCTTCTGTAGCGCGCTTTTGAGACGCTTCCCGCTCGAAGCGGGGGTGTCGCCACAGTTCAAGGAAATGGACGAGCGGCAATCCCGCCGGATGATTGCCGATATTCTCGAAGATCTGGCCCTTGGCCCCTCGCGCAATCTGCTCGATGCTGTCGCACTTCATATCAGCGATCTCGACCTGACGGAACTTGCGCTCAAGATCGTGACGAAACGCGACAGTTTTCTGCCCGCGAAAACCGAAAAGGACATCTGGCCCTGGTTCGGTCTGCCCGACGGCTACGATGAAGCCGCGCTTCTTGCCGATGTCTTCCTCGGCGGTGAACAGGAGATGTTTGCCTCCTGTTCTGCCCTGATGGAAGGATCGAGCGCCGCCGATCAGAAAATGGCTCCGTTTTTCCGTCTTTGGGCTGGATTGGAGCCGGGTTTGGCTCTTGTAGAGCAGCTATGCGACAAGCTTCTCACCGGTGAAACCGCCAAAACCCCGCTGCAATCGAAATTCTATGCCCAGCATTCAAGCCTGCCGACGCGCAAGCTCATTGACGCCCATCCCGGCGCCTTTGACCGTCTCGAAGAACTGATGAAACGGGTGGAAACCATCCGCCCCCGCCTGTTCGCGCTTTACGACGCCAAACGCACGCTCGCGCTGCACCGCTTCGCTCAGGCGCTCTTGCCACCCTATCTGGAGCGCAAAGCGCAGCTCGGGCTTCTCGATTTCGACGACATGATCCGACGCGCCCGCGATCTTTTGTCGATCTCGAACGTGTCGCAATGGGTGCTTTACCGGCTCGATGGCGGCATTGACCACATCCTTGTCGACGAAGCTCAGGACACAAGCCCCGATCAGTGGCGCGTGGTGCAATTGCTGGCGGGCGAGTTCACTTCGGGCGAGGGCGCGCGTGCCGATGTGACCCGCACGATCTTTGTCGTCGGCGATCACAAACAGTCGATTTACTCCTTTCAAGGGGCCGCCCCCGAAGCCTTCGACCAGATGAAGACGCATTTCGGCGCACGGCTCAACGCTGTCGGACAACCGCTTCAGGACCTAGCTCTACAATATTCGTTCCGCTCCTCACCCGCGATTTTGGCGGCGACCGATGCGGTCTTTGCGGCCAATGGCGGCGAGGGGGTCGGCGGCATCCCGGAACATATCGCCTTCTTTGACGACATCCCCGGACGCGTTGACCTTTGGTCGCTTGAGGAACGCCACGACACCGACGAGGAAGATGAAAACTGGGAAGATCCGGTCGACATCATTCGCCCCGAGCATCACAACGCCCGCCTGGCCAAACGTGTGGCGGATTTTGTAGCAGAGCTTCTCGAATCTGGCTCAATTCCCCAAAAAGACGGCAAGGGTCGCCCGGTTCAACCCGGCGATATTCTCATCCTCGTGCGCAGCCGGTCCGAGTTGTTCGGTCGGATGTTGCGGACGTTGAAGTCTCATCCGGCGGGCATTCCTGTGGCCGGGGCCGACCGGATGACCTTGGGCGAGGAAATGGCGGTCAAGGACATGCGCTCCCTGCTAGCCTTCCTGTCCTTGCAGGACGACGATCTCGCTCTGGCCGAAGTATTGAAATCGCCGCTGTTCAACTGGTCCGAGCGCGATCTTTACCGACTTGCCCACGGACGCACGACGATCACGCTCTGGCGTCAACTCTATGAACGCCGGGCGGACTGGCCCGAGACCTATGCGATCCTCGAAGATTTGCGGCAGGTCTCCGACTTCTTGCGGCCCTATGACCTGATCGAACGGGTGCTGATCCGTCACAATGGGCGGCGCAAATTCATTGCCCGGCTCGGTAAGGAAGCCGAGGACGGGCTCGACGCGCTTTTGCATCAGGCGCGGAGCTATGAAACCGCCGAGACGCCCAGTCTCACCGGTTTCATCGCCTGGCTCGAATCTCAGGACATTCAACTCAAACGCGTGCTGGATGAAAACTCCAACCTCGTGCGGGTGATGACGGCACATGGCTCGAAAGGGCTTGAGGCCCCGATCGTCATTCTGCCGGACACGCTGAAAACGCAGCGCGAAACCCGCGAGGAATTCATCGAACCCGAGCTCGGACATGTGGTTTGGAAGGGCGCGGCGGGGCGGCGCTCCGATCAGGTAAAACAGAGACTAAACCAGCTCAAAATCGCCGATCTCGAAGAAGACAGGCGGCTTTTGTACGTGGCGATGACCCGGGCGGAAAAATGGCTGATCGTCTGCGGTGCCGGGGAAGAAAAGCCCGACACATGGTATGAGTTGGTGAAACGGGGGCTTTCCGGCCTTGCGACCGAAACCTGCGAATTGGCGGGCCGTCTCGGAACCCGGTTCAGCCATGGGGTCTGGCCCGATATCGCCAGTACATCGGAGGCGTCGCGGAAAAAATCCCACAGCCTGCCGCATTGGGCTCTGACTCCCGCCAAACCGCCTGAACCGGGCATGGACATCATTTCCCCCTCCGATCTCGGTGGCGCCAAAGCGCTGCCCGGCGAGGACGGTGTTTTTGATAAAGAGGCCGCCATGCGGCGTGGCAGCCAGTTGCACCGGCTGATCGAGGTCCTGCCCGGCGTCGCCGTGCAAGATCGCGAAACCGTCGCCCGATTTGTCCTTTCCACTGGCGAAGAAGCTGCGCTCGACGAAGAAATCCCGGATCTCATGACCGAAGCGCTCGGTGTCATTCACGGGCAGTACGACTGGGATATTTTCGGCCCCAATTCTCTCGCCGAAGTACCTTATACAGGCAAGATGGGCGATCGGATCATCCACGGCATCATCGACCGGCTGATCGTCAAGCCCGAGCGTGTGCAGATCGTGGATTACAAATCCAACACGGTCGTCCCGGAGCGTCCCCGGGACATCCCCGAAGGCCTGCTGCGCCAGCTTGGCGCCTATGCGCAGGCCGTCGGCGACATCTATCCCGGTCGCGAGATCGAAGTGGCGCTTTTGTGGACGAAAATCGCAACACTTCAACCCGTGCCTCTCGAGATCGTGATGGAGGCACTGGGTCGCACCGCCACATCTTGACCCATCAGGGGCAGAGGCATAGGTTTTTGCTCAAGTACAAATTCAGGAGAAGCCCCATGGCAACCGTAAAAGTCAGCGACGACACTTTCGCATCCGAAGTTCTTGAATCCGACATCCCCGTGGTTGTCGATTTCTGGGCCGAATGGTGCGGTCCGTGCAAACAAATCGGCCCGTCCCTTGAGGAACTGTCCGAGGAACTCGACGGCAAGGTCAAAATCGTCAAAGTGAACGTGGACGAAAACCCGAGCTCGCCGGCACAATTTGGTGTGCGCTCGATCCCGGCTCTGTTCATGTTCAAAGGCGGCGAAGTGGCCTCCGCGAAAATCGGCGCAGCTCCGAAAGCGGTCCTCGCCAACTGGATCGCCGAAGAGACCTGATTTTCAGGGATATTATGCGAATTCGGGCGCCCCTTGTGGCGCCCTTTTTCATGTCCGGTTTGAAGGTACGGTTGCACCACGCGGATCGCGGTCACATATAGAGGACCAAGCGAAAGGAACTCCGAATGTCGAAAGAAGAATTTCCCGGCTGGCACGGCACGACGATCATCGGCGTACGACGCGGTGGCGAGGTGGTCGTGGCCGGTGACGGGCAGGTGAGCCTCGGTCAGACCGTGATCAAAGGCACGGCGCGGAAAGTGCGGCGGTTGAAACCCGGCGGGCATGACGTGGTTTGCGGATTTGCCGGATCTACGGCGGATGCCTTCACGCTTCTGGAGCGGCTGGAAAGCAAGCTTGAGGCCACGCCCGGCCAGTTGGCGCGGGCCTGTGTCGAGCTGGCCAAGGATTGGCGCACCGACAAATACCTCTCGAAACTCGAAGCCATGCTGATCGTCACCGATGGCGAGACGCTTTTGGTCGTGACCGGCGCGGGCGATGTGCTTGAGCCCGAACATGACATCGCAGCCATCGGATCGGGCGGCAACTTTGCCCTCGCCGCCGCGCGTGGATTGATGGAAACCGAGCATGACGCCGAAACCATCGCGCGCAAGGCGATGAAAATCGCCTCCGACATCTGCGTCTACACCAATGGCAACCTGACCGTTGAGAAGATTACCAAATGACTGATCTGACCCCCCGTGAAATCGTGTCCGAGCTGGACCGCTACATCATCGGCCAGAACGACGCCAAACGCGCCGTCGCCGTGGCGCTGCGCAACCGTTGGCGGCGCAAGCAGCTTTCCGATGATCTGCGTGAAGAGGTTTACCCGAAGAACATCCTGATGATTGGTCCGACCGGCGTCGGCAAGACGGAGATTTCCAGGCGTCTGGCCAAACTCGCCAAAGCGCCTTTCGTCAAGGTCGAGGCCACGAAATTCACCGAAGTCGGCTATGTCGGGCGCGATGTGGAGCAAATCGTGCGCGATCTCGTCGATGCGGCGATTTCCCAGACCCGCGATCAGATGCGCGAGGACGTCAAAGCCAAGGCACAGGGCGCGGCCGAAGACCGTGTGATCGAAGCCATCGCCGGCAAGGACGCCCGCGAGCAGACCCGCGACATGTTCCGCAAGAAACTCCGCTCCGGCGAGTTGGACGACACGGTGATCGAGCTTGAGCTTCAGGATACCGGCATGCCGATGGGCATGTTCGAGGTTCCCGGCCAGCCACAGATGGGCGGCATGATGAACCTCGGCGATCTGTTCAAAGGGCTTGGCGGCCGGACCGTCAAGAAACGGCTGACTGTGGCCGAAAGCTACGACATTTTGATCGGCGAAGAGGCCGACAAACTGCTCGATGACGAGACCGTAACGCGCGTGGCGCTTGAGGCCGTGCAGGAAAATGGCATCGTCTTTATCGACGAGATCGACAAGGTCTGCGCCCGCTCCGATGCCCGTGGCGGCGACGTGTCCCGCGAGGGTGTGCAGCGCGATCTGCTGCCGCTGATCGAGGGCACGACGGTCTCCACGAAACACGGCCCGGTGAAAACCGACCATATCCTGTTCATCGCCTCAGGTGCGTTCCACATCGCCAAACCTTCGGATTTGTTGCCGGAATTGCAGGGCCGTCTGCCGATCCGTGTCGAACTTCGCGCGTTGGAGGAGGGCGATTTCGTCCGCATCCTGACCGAAACCGACAACGCTCTGACGCTGCAATACAAGGCACTGATGGAGACCGAAGAGGTCGACGTCACCTTCACCGAGGACGGCATCGCCGCCATCGCGAAACTCGCCGCCGATGTGAACACGACGGTCGAGAACATCGGTGCCCGGCGGCTTTACACGATCATGGAGCGGGTGTTCGAGGAGCTGTCTTTCGTGGCCCCCGACAAGCCGGGTGAAAAGATCACGGTCGATGCTGCCTATGTCCACGCCCATGTGGACGAGATGGCCAAGATTGCGGATGTGAGCCGATATATGCTCTGAGGTTTCACGTGAAACTCCTCACTTCGGGCGGCGCAGGTAGACGTAATAGGCCCCTGTGCCGCCGTGTTTCAGATGCGCCTCCGACACCTGCAACACCGCCTCGCGCAGGGGTGAGCTGTGTAGCCAATGCGGCACCTGATGTTTCAACACACCCCTGCGCACCGGGATCGGCCCATCCTCGTCGCGCGGCTTGCCCTTGCCGGTGATCACCAAAACCAGCCGCCGCTCCATCGCCCATGAATTCAGGATGAACCGCATGAGCGCCGGATGCGCCTGCGCCAGTGTCATGCCGTGAAGGTCGATGCGAGCCTCGGGCAGCATCTTGCCCTTGCGCATCTTGCCGAATGTCTTGCGATCCATCCGCAGCGGCGCTTGCGACAGGTGTTCCGAAATCGTTGGCGCAAGGTCGTGCCCCAGCGCAGTTTTGCCCGCGTGCCTGCCGATCTCGATCTCAAACGCCTCAATCTCTCGCGGGGCTTTCGGTGTAGGGGTCTTTGCCGGTTCCGGTCGGGGCAGGGGATCGGGCATCCGTTCCACATGCATCGGCGTCGCGGTCTTGCGCACCGCGTTCCAGAGCGTCTTGTCCTCTTCCGTCAGCGATTTCTTGCGACGGCTCACCCTTCCACCCTCTCTTCGAGCGCATAGGCAAGCTGGATCGGTAAAAGCACGATCATCCGCCCCGGATCGCGAATTTTCCCGGCCTCTTCACCGGCCAGATCACCGGTGCCAAAGAAAATATCGGCGCGCTGCGCGCCCTTGATGGCCGATCCGGTGTCCTGCGCGATCATCAGACGATGCAGCGGGGTCTCGCCCTCTTTTTCGATCCAAACGGGTGCCCCCAGAGTGACGAATTTCGGATCGACCGCAATGGAGCGCATCGTGGTGATCGAACGATGCATCGCCCCTATCGGCCCCTTGTCTGCCGGAAGGCGTGGCAGTTCGCGAAAAAACACATAGGACGGGTTGAAGTTCAAAAGCTCCGAGCCTTCGACCGGATTGCGCCGCACCCAGTTCTGAATGACCTTCGCGGAGACCTGATGCGCATCGTAAACGCCGCGCCGGATCAGCTCTTTGCCAATGGAGCGATAATCCCGCCCGTTGTGTCCGGCATAACCGATACGGATCACCGAACCGTTTTCAAGACGGATGCGCCCCGAGCCCTGCACCTGAAGGAAGAACAACTCCACCGGATCGTCGACCCAGGCGATCTCAAGACCCCGCCCGACAAGCGCCCCCTCCGTGATGTCCTGCCGCGTCAGATAGGGCGCGCCAGAAACGACATCCGGAGGCAGGCGATAAACCGGGTAGCGATAGCGCCCTGTCTGATACCGCGAACCGCGCAGCTCCGGTTCGAAATAGCCGGTGAAAAGCGGCTCTTGCCCGTCCTCGATCACGACAGGGCGGAAAAACAATTCGAAAAATGCGCGAGCATCCGGCACACGCGCGGCAAGCTCGCAAAGCTGTGGCCATTCGGGCCCGTCGATCAGATCGCAAGTATTGCGAAACACGGTAAGGGCCGCGGCATGATCGTCCACGGCCCATTCAGGCAGATCATCAAAGGAAAGCACGCGCGCCATGAGATCCTCCGCAAAGGACGCTGGCGCGCTCAGAGCGAGCCCTGCCGCAAAGGCGGCCTTGGCCACCTTCGCCCACATCAGGCACCGGTCGCGACAAGCTGCCAGTTCGGATCGGCACTGCCCAGGTGGCGCGCAAAGGTCCAGATGTCCTTCTGGCGTTTGACCGCCTGCGGATCGCCCTCGACCACTTCGCCCTCGGCATTGCGCACGACAGAGGTGGTTTCACCCACGAAGCGGATCTTGATCTCCGCCTCATCCGTCGCCCGGTCGAGATCGGCGTCGATGATCTGAATCTCGCGCAGGCCGATAAACTGACTGTCTATGGTCAGACCCTTGGCCTGACGATCCGCCACAACGGAGGCAAAGGCCTCGTAAACATCTTCGGAAAGGAAAGGTTTGATGCTGTCGAGATCGTCATGCTCGAAGGCCATCAGGATCATCTCATAGGCGCCGCGCGCGCCCGAGAGGAATTCCGCTACGTTGAAAGACGGTTCCATCCGCTTGATCGCCGCCAGATTTTCCGCCGCCCGGGTCCCCGCCTCGACATTGTCGACAATGTCATGGTCCACACCACCGTCGATCACCTCGAAATCGCGTTTGACACGCGTGGCCTCTTCAGCGCCCGGATATTCGGCACGGGGTTTTTCAAATCCTTCCCGCGTGCCGAGAACGCTGCGCAGACGCAGGATCAGGAAAATGGCAATGCCCGCGAGGACAAGAATGGACAGAAGGGAATTCCCCATCGGCGTTCGATCTCCGTTCAAACGTGGAAATAACTATGTTCCGACCTTATGTAGGTGACGCACCCCGCCAAGTCTACCTGTGGGGCGGAGATAAGAGAGGACTTTCCATGTGGCTTTTCGCGCTTTTTGTCGCTGTTCCGATCATCGAGATCGCCCTGTTCATCCAGGTCGGCGGTCTGATCGGGCTTTGGCCCACGCTTTTGATCGTCGTGGTGACGGCCATTCTGGGCACCGCTTTGGTGCGGCAACAGGGCGCTTTGGCCATGTCGCAACTGCGTCAGTCCTTTGCCGAGCTGAACGATCCGGCGGAACCTCTGGCGCATGGCGCGATGATCCTTCTCTCGGGCGCGCTTCTTCTGACCCCCGGGTTCTTCACCGACACCGTCGGCTTCCTGTTGCTCATTCCCGCGTTTCGGACCTTTGTCCTCAAGGAACTGCGCAAACGCGTCAAGGTCCAAAGCTTTGTCATGGGGCAACAGGCCGGGTTCACACAGACCCGCCCTCCCTATCGCCAAAACCCGCAGGATCCGGGTGTAATCGACGGTGAATGGGAAGAGCTTGACGCGGATAAACCGAAAAATCAGGGCCCCTCGGGCTGGACTCGCCATTGAGGCACCGCCGTCGACCTGATACAAATCCGCGAATTTCATTTTTTGAGGACAGAGAAGATGGCCGAAAACGGCACAACCGCTCCGCAACCCGAGGCCGCCGCTCAACCCGCGCCCGTCAAAATGCAAATCCTGGGTCAGTTCATCCGCGACATGTCGTTCGAGAACATTCTGGCCCAGAAAGGTCTGAAAATCGAAGGTCGCCCGGCGATCTCCGTTCAGGTCGCACTCGACGCGAAAAAACGTGAAGAAGAGCACCAGTTCGAAGTCGCCACCAAGGTGAAGGTCGAATCCAAGACCGAGAGCGGCGATCAGACCCTGTTCATCCTTGAGCTGGACTATGCCGGGATCTTCCACATCGAAAACGTGCCGGACGAACAGATGCATCCGTTCCTGATGATCGAATGCCCGCGCATGCTCTTCCCGTTCCTGCGCCGTGTGACCCACGACATCACCCGCGACGGTGGCTTCCCGCCGCTGAACCTCGACAATATCGACTTCGTTCAGCTCTACCGTCAGGACATGCAACGCCGCGCCGCAGCCCAACAGGCCGCCGCACCGGTCAACTGAGTTCCCTCAGTCGAATTTCTTCCAAAGCGCGCCGTCGCCCAACTGCTCGACAAAGGCAGCATGGGCGGCGGCCTCTTCGTCTGTGATGCGCGGGGGCAGGGGGGCAGGACGTCTGGTCGGGCGCCATGCCTCTTGCGGACCGGAGGCAGAGCTGGCGGATTTCTTGCCCACTGGCGCCAGCACCAGATCTGGCTGACGCCCCCCGATCAGCTCAAGATACACTTCCGCCAGAATTTCGGAGTCGAGCAGCGCCCCGTGCAGGGTCCGCGACGAGTTGTCGATCCCGAACCGACGGCACAGCGCATCGAGTGTTGCCGGAGCCCCGGGAAATTTTTTCCGCGCCATGGGCAGCGTGTCGATCGCGCGCTCATAGGCGATTTCCGGCAGGCCGATCCATTTCAGCTCGGCATTGAGGAATTTCATATCGAACGCGGCGTTGTGGATGATCAGCCTCGAATCCGTACCGATAAAATCGAGAAACGCGCGCCCCACTTCCCGAAAGAACGGCTTGTCCTTGAGGATCACCTCGCCGTCTTTCGGCGGACGGGGATTGCGCAACAAATCCGGCCCGATCCCGTGCACACCGAAGGCCTCGTCCGGCATATCGCGATCCGGGTGGATATATTGGTGATAGGTCCGCCCCGACGGCATGTGGTTCTCAAGCTCAATCGCCCCGATTTCCACAAGACGATCCCCGCTGAACGGGTCGAACCCGGTGGTTTCGGTGTCGAGAACGATCTCACGCATGGGGTAAACGGCTCCTGATTTGCGAGAGCACATCCTGCACCTGTGCGCGGGCGGCTTCAAGGCTTGCGGTCTCGATCACGAAATCCGCCCGCGCGCGTTTTTCCGCGTCGGGCAGTTGTTTCGCGAGGATGGTTTTGAAATGCGCCTCCGTCATGCCGGGACGGGCGAGGACGCGCTCGGCCTGTGTTTGCGGGTCGACGGAGACGACAACTACAGCATCCATGGCCTTGTCGGCCCCCGTCTCGAACAACAGGGGGATGTCAATCAGGACAATCGGTGCCTGCGAATGGACAATGAAGTCCGCACGATCTTCTGCGACGAGCGGGTGCACGATAGCTTCAATGGTTTTGAGCGCTTCCGGGTCTCTGGCAATGATCGCTTTCAGCCGCTCTTTCGACACCGCACCATCCACGATAGCTTCGGGAAACACCTCGAAAAGCGGCTGAACCGCTGCACCATCTTGCTCATAAAGCCGTGCGACGGCCGCATCCGCATCCCAAACCGGCACACCGGCCTCGGCAAACATCTGAGCCGTGGTGCTTTTGCCCATACCAATGGAGCCGGTCAGACCGATGAGAAAAGGCTGTGTCATGAGGCAAGGATGAAATTGCGAGTGTCTTCATCCACTTCGGGCCGTTGTCCGAACCAACGCTCAAACCCAGGTGCGGCCTGATAGAGCAACATTCCAAGCCCATCGACCGTCTGACAGCCCTTGCGCGCGGCTTCTTTGAGAAAAGCCGTGTGCAGAGGTGTGTAAACGATGTCGGTCACCACGGCATCGGAACTCAGAAGATTGAGCGGAACCTTAAGCTCCGGCTGCCCTTCCATCCCGAGAGATGTGGTGTTCACCACGGTCGCAGCGCCTTGCATCATATCGCCCGCGTTGACCCACTCGACGACGTTGATCTTCGCCCCAAACTCTTCGCGCAGCGCATCGGCGCGCGTGCGGGTTCTGTTCGATAGCCGGATTTCCGGCACACCGACCTCAAGAAGCGAAGCAATCACCGCCCGCGACGCGCCACCAGCGCCCAGCACCACCGCAGGCCCCGCCTTCGGGTCCCAATCCGCATTCATCCGCAGGTTTTCAACGAACCCATAGCCATCGGTGTTGTCCGCATGCAGCTTACCATCGGCCCGAAAGATCAGCGTATTCGCGGCCCCGATCAGCGCCGCCCGGTCGGTAACGATGTCGGCAATCGCCAGAACATGTTCCTTATGCGGAATGGTCACATTCGCGCCCACGAAGCCCATCTTGGGCATCGCGCGCAGCACCTCTTCGAGATCGGCCTGCTCCACATGCAGATGCACATAATGCCCCGCAATCCCGTAACGCTTGAGCCAATAGCCATGCAGCGCCGGAGATTTGCTATGCGCGACCGGTGCGCCGATCACACCCGCCAATGGAATATGTCCGCTCATGATGCAATCACCCTTCTTTCCGACAGGTATGCCAGAAGCGGCAGCAGGGGCAAACCCAGGACTGTGAAGTAATCACCGTCGATCTTGGAAAACAGTCGCACGCCCTCCGCCTCAAGCATATAGGACCCGACACAATGACGGATCTGATCCCAGTTTCGGTCGAGATAGGCGTCGAGGTAAGCGTCCGAGAAATTCTTCATCTCCAAACGCACCTCACCGACATGCCGCCATTTCGGTTCGCCGTTTTCATAGATCACCGCCGCAGACAAAAGCTTGTGCCGCTCGCCCCGCATCCCCTGCAACTGCGCCCGTGCCTCCTCCTTGTCCCGCGCTTTTGATAAAAGTCGGCCTTTGAACGACAGTGTCTGATCGCATCCGATCACCATCGCCTCCGGATGTTTCATCGACACTTTCCGCGCTTTCCCTTCGGCCAGTGCATCCGCGATGTCGCGCGGCGTGGCGCCCTCGACCACAAGCGCGTCCTTTACCGTTTCTTCATCAATTCGTCCGACGATGACCTCGAACGGCACCCCCGCATTGCGCAGAAGCGTTTGGCGAATTTCGGACCCTGAGGCGAGGATGAGTTGTCCCGGGATGTTCATAATTCTGTTGAAAACTCCTGTGTCACTCTGGTGATCGTTCTGCCGAAAACCCGGCGCCTCATTTTCACGGGGATAACTGCGCGGTCCAACCCCAAACTCTCTGCGTCTTATCATCGTGGGTAAGACAAATCGTCTCCCTCGGAATAACCTCGTTGCCCCCGTCTTGCGAGCGTTTGTTCCACGAAACCCGCCCACATATATCTTTTCAATTCACTGAAAATAAATGGATTATTTTATTCTATCCGCAGATGTGGATAAGAAAATGAAAGATTGTGAACCTCTGGACGACGCTGGGGATAAGCGAATAATCCAGACTATCCACAGGCCCTACTAAATCATCATCTTTCTTTTTTCTTTTAATATTTTATTTAGAAGGAAACTTCGAAAGGACGGTCATGGGCGATTTTCTGGCAAGCGTTTACCTTTGGACGAAATCGCTTCACGTGATCTCGATCATCGCCTGGATGGCCGGGATCTTTTATCTCCCACGTCTCTATGTGCGTCACACCGAAAGCGTGAAGCAGGGCACTGAAACCGATCTTCTGTTTCAGGATATGGAAATGAAGCTCCTGAAGCTGATCATGAATCCGGCTATGATCTCGAGCTGGTTCTTCGGTCTCTGCCTCGTCATGACCCCGGGCATCATCGTCTGGTCCGATGGCTGGCCTTGGGTGAAAGCCGCCTGCGTCCTGGCCATGACATGGTTTCACATGTGGCTCGCTGTGCGTCGCAAGGAATTCGTCGCCGGTACGAACACCCGAACAGGCCGCCATTACCGCATGATGAACGAGTTTCCGACGCTCCTGATGATCTTCATCGTCATTATGATCATCGTGAAGCCTTTCTAAGAAAGATTGACTCACACAGTCTTTGCTCTTACTGAGGCGCAAATCCCGGCCGTCCGGCCAAGGGGATTCTCCTGTGACATTTGAGAGAAAAGACCGGCGCGGCGCGCGGGTCCCGATGGATTTCCATGACTGAAGAAAAACTCAATCTGGCCGATCTGAAAGCCAAGAGCCCCAAGACCCTTCTGGCGATGGCCGAAGAGCTTGAGATCGAAAACGCCTCCACGATGCGCAAAGGCGAGATCATGTTCCAGATCCTGCGCGAACGCGCGGATGAGGGCTGGGAGATTTCCGGTGACGGTGTGCTCGAAGTGCTGCAAGATGGCTTTGGCTTTCTGCGCTCTCCCGAGGCCAACTATCTGCCGGGTCCCGATGACATCTACGTCTCCCCCGAGGTGATCCGCCAATACGGTCTGCGCACCGGCGACACGGTCGACGGCGTGATGCAGGCGCCGAACGAGACCGAGCGCTATTTCGCGATCACCAAGGTGACGCTGATCAACTTTGAAGAGCCCGAAAAGGCGCGTCACAAGATTGCCTTCGACAACCTGACGCCGCTCTACCCCGATGAGCGCTTGAAAATGGAGATCGAGGATCCGACGATCAAGGATCGTTCTGCCCGGATCATCGACCTCGTCGCGCCAATCGGGAAAGGCCAGCGGGCCCTGATCGTTGCTCCGCCGCGCACGGGTAAGACCGTTTTGCTTCAAAACATCGCCCATTCGATCGAGACCAACCACCCTGAGTGCTATCTCATAGTGTTGCTGATCGACGAACGTCCCGAAGAGGTGACGGACATGCAGCGTTCGGTGAAAGGCGAGGTTGTGTCCTCCACCTTCGACGAACCGGCCACCCGTCACGTTGCCGTCTCCGAAATGGTGATCGAAAAAGCCAAGCGTCTCGTCGAGCACAAGCGTGATGTTGTCATCCTGCTCGACTCGATTACCCGTCTGGGTCGCGCCTTCAACACTGTCGTGCCGTCGTCCGGCAAGGTTCTGACCGGTGGTGTCGACGCCAACGCGCTCCAACGCCCGAAGCGTTTCTTTGGTGCCGCGCGGAACATTGAGGAGGGTGGGTCGCTCACCATCATTGCCACCGCGCTTATCGACACCGGCTCGCGGATGGACGAGGTCATCTTCGAAGAATTCAAAGGTACGGGTAACTCCGAGATCGTTCTGGATCGCAAAGTCGCGGACAAACGCGTCTTCCCGGCGATGGACATCCTCAAATCCGGCACCCGGAAAGAGGATCTTCTCGTGGATGCGAAAGATCTCCAGAAAACCTATGTGCTGCGCCGCATCCTGAACCCGATGGGGACCACGGATGCCATCGAGTTCTTGATTTCCAAGCTGAAACAGACCAAAACCAATGGCGAGTTCTTCGACTCGATGAACGCTTAAATAAAAGGATATCAATAGGTTACGCCTATGGATACGATTTACGCCCTGGCAACCGCCCGCGGCAAAGCGGGTGTCGCAGTGGTCCGGATTTCCGGGCCGCTTGCGTTTTTAGCTGTCGAAATGCTGGTCGGCGACGTGCCTGCGCCGCGTCGGACCGCGCTGCGTCAGCTCAGGGATCGCGACGGCATCGTGCTGGACGAAGCTTTGGTGATCTGCTTCGAGGAAGGTGCGTCCTTCACCGGCGAGCAAAGCGCGGAATTGCAGCTTCACGGTTCTGTCGCCATCGTCAATGCGGTGCTGAAATGCCTGTCGGAGATCGATGGCTTGCGTCTTGCTGAGGCCGGGGAATTCACCCGCCGCGCACTTGAAAACGAACGCCTCGATCTGGCGCAGGTCGAAGGTCTCGCCGATCTGATCGAAGCGGAAACAGAGGCGCAGCGCCGTCAGGCTTTGAAGGTCTTCTCCGGCGCATTGGGTGAAAAAACCGAACGCTGGCGCCGCGCGCTTTTGCGTTCTGCCGCTCTCCTGGAGGCTACGATTGATTTCGCCGACGAAGAGGTCCCGACGGATGTCTCCCCCGAGGTTCTGGTTCTCATCGCCGAGGTGATGATCGAACTTGAGGCCGAGGTTGAAGGCGCCAAAATGGCGGAACGTATCCGTGACGGGTTCGAGGTTGCCATTGTCGGTCCGCCCAATGCGGGCAAGTCGACCTTGCTCAACATGCTTGCGGGGCGCGAAGCGGCGATCACCTCCGAGGTCGCGGGCACGACGCGCGATGTGATCGAGGTTCGGATGGAACTCAAAGGTCTGCCGGTCACGTTGCTCGACACTGCAGGTCTGCGCGAAACCGAAGATGTCGTCGAAGCCATCGGCATTGAACGCGCGCGGGAACGCGCGAAACATGCGGACCTTCGTGTCATCCTGATCCCCTCCGTCGATGCCAAACCGGAAATTGAACCGGTAGAGGGTGATCTCGTCGTGATCGGAAAAGACGATGCCGGGGAGTTTACCGGGCAGGGGCTTTCCATTTCCGGGAAAACCGGGCAGGGCGTCGATGTAATGGTGGCTGGGATTTCCGAAACCTTGAGTGTCCGAGCCAGTTCCGCGTCAACTGCGATCCGGGAGCGTCATCGTGTGGCGATGAAAGCCGCGCTGGCCTCTATGGAATCGGCACGAAATGAGGTATTGAATGGGCCTGATCGGACCGAGCTTGCTGCCGAAGAGTTGCGGCGGGCAATCCATGCGTTGGATTGTTTGGTCGGTCGTATTGATGTGGAAGCTGTGCTTGGAGAAATTTTCTCCAGTTTCTGCATCGGGAAATGAGCAAGGAGTGTTTCACGTGAAACATACCGACTTCGATGTCGTCGTCGTAGGGGGCGGCCATGCGGGATGTGACGCGGCGGCGGCAGCGGCCCGGGCAGGTGCGCGCACGGCCCTTGTCACACTGAAGCGCGAAAACATCGGGGTGATGTCCTGTAACCCGGCCATCGGCGGGCTTGGTAAAGGCCATCTCGTGCGCGAAGTCGATGCGCTTGACGGTGTGATGGGCCGGATTGCCGACAAGGCCGGGATTCAATTCCGCCTTTTGAACCGGCGCAAAGGCCCTGCGGTCCAGGGGCCACGTGCTCAGGCGGATCGAAAGATTTACCGCACCGAGATGCTCGCGGAACTTGAATCCACAGACAACATGACCATCGTCGAAGCGGAAGTCACCGATCTTGTGATGTCCGGCGAATCCGTGGCGGGTGTTGTGTTGGGCGACGGTTCGCAGATCAAATCCGGTGCTGTTGTCTTGACTACGGGCACCTTCCTGAAAGGCTTGATCCATATTGGCGACGTCAAATACCCAGGAGGGCGGATTGGTGATAAGCCGTCTATCGCCCTAGCGGAACGTCTCTACGGTTTCGATCTTCCCATTGGACGCCTGAAAACTGGGACGCCGCCGCGGCTGAACGGCAAAACCATCAACTGGGAGATTCTCGAAGAACAGCCGGGTGATGACGATCCCGTGGTGTTTTCCTTCCTGAATCGCAAACCTTTCGCGCGTCAGGTGTCCTGCGGCATCACCCACACCAACGAGCGGACCCATGACATCATTCGCGAGAATCTTTCCCGGTCTGCGATGTATGGCGGTCATATCGAGGGGGTCGGCCCACGCTATTGTCCGTCGATCGAAGACAAGATCGTCCGATTTGCCGATAAAACTTCGCATCAGATCTTCCTCGAACCGGAAGGTTTGGAGGATGACACGGTTTATCCGAACGGCATTTCCTCTTCTCTGCCCGTCGATGTGCAGGAGGCCTATGTCCGTTCGATCCGCGGTCTGGAAAAGGTCGAAATCCTTCAGCCCGCTTATGCCATCGAATACGATTACGTCGATCCGCGCGCGCTGCGTCTGACGCTTGAACTGCGCAATGTGCCGGGGCTTTTCCTTGCCGGTCAGATCAATGGGACGACGGGCTATGAAGAGGCGGCGGCACAAGGTTTGGTGGCCGGTCTCAATGCGGCGCGTAAATCTATGGGGCAGGAGGGTGTCACCTTCACGCGCTCCGATAGCTACATCGGGGTGATGATCGACGATCTTGTCACCCGCGGTGTTAGCGAACCTTACCGGATGTTTACATCCCGGGCCGAGTTCCGGCTGTCGCTTCGTGCGGATAATGCCGACCAACGCCTGACGCCACAGGGTATCGAACTTGGTCTTGTCGGTGAGAACCGCAAGGCTGCGTTTTCTGGCAAGATGGAGGCTCTGGAAAAAGGTCGTGAACAGCTTGAGCGCTCAAGCTACACACCACGCGAACTGGGCGAGGCCGGGGTGTCTGTGAGTTCCGATGGTGCGCGCCGCAATGCGTATCAGGTCCTCGCATTTCCAGATGTCACCTTTAAGAACGTGATCGCTCTCGATTCGTCTTTTGCCGAGATTTCCCCGGAAATCCAGGAACAGATTGCGCGGGACGCTCTCTATGCCAATTACATCGAACGTCAGAAACGTGATGTCGAAGCCTTGAAGCGCGACGAACAACAGAATATCCCGGACGATTTCGATTATGCGGCGCTCAGTGGTCTGTCGAACGAATTGCGGATGAAACTTACCAAGGCACGACCGCAAACCATCGCTCAGGCCGGGCGTGTGGAGGGAATGACACCGGCTGCCGTCACTCTTATTCTTGCACGCTTGCGCCAGAGCCAGCGGCAGAAAGCCTCCTGATGAATACCCAGACTATAGCGGGTCTCGATGTTTCACGTGAAACATTGGAGCGCCTTGAAACCTATCTGGCGCTCTTGAAAAAATGGAACCCTGCGATCAATCTGGTCTCTAAATCGACGCTGGATCAGGCTTGGCAAAGGCATTTTATTGATTCGGCGCAGGTGTTTTCTCTTGTGCCGGAACATATTCGGCATTGGGCTGATTTCGGCAGTGGTGGCGGGTTCCCGGGCCTGGTCTGCGCCACGCTTGCCAGAGAGCTCTCGTCAAAAATCCGTTTTACCCTCGTCGAATCGGACCAACGCAAGGCAACCTTCCTGAGGACTGTTGCGCGTGAGCTGGACCTCGATGTCGAGGTCTTGTCTCAACGTATCGAACAGCTCATGCCTCTTGAAGCCGATCTCATTTCTGCCCGCGCTTTGGCAAGCCTGCCGAAGCTTCTGGAGTTTACCGAAAGGCATCTGGTGCCTGGAGGTCATGCGATTTTCATGAAAGGGATGTCTTTCCGCGAGGAAATCTCCGAATCCCTTGAAAGCTGGCGCTTCACCCACGAAGAATACCCGAGCGTCACGGATCCCGAATCCGTCATCCTTCTCATTGGAGATATTGATCGTGTCTGATTTTTCTTCGTCCAGCAGCCCGAAAATCATTGCGATTGCGAACCAGAAGGGTGGGGTTGGAAAAACGACAACCTCGATCAACCTTGCTGCAGCTTTGGTCAAAAACGGTTGCCGGGTGCTGGTCGTCGATCTCGATCCCCAGGGCAACGCCTCGACAGGTCTTGGGATTGATCCGGAAAACCGCAATTACACGACCTATGATCTCGTTCTTGGAGATGTCGATCTGCATGACGTCATTCAGACCACCGATTTCGAAGGTCTCTGGATTTCCCCGGCCACGGTGGATCTGAGTTCCGCCGACATCGAAATGGTGTCCAATGAAAAGCGCAGCTACCTTTTGCACGATGCTTTGCGACAACCGGCGATCGACGATTTTCACTTCGATTTCATTCTGATCGACTGCCCGCCATCGCTGAGCTTGCTGACGGTCAATGCCATGGTCGCGGCGGATTCCGTTTTGGTGCCGCTGCAAAGTGAATTCTTTGCGCTGGAAGGTCTGTCGCAGTTGATGTTGACGGTTCGCGAAGTCCGGCAAACCGCCAATTCCAAGTTGCGGATCGAAGGTGTTGTGTTGACTATGTATGATCAACGCAACAACTTGTCCCGACAGGTGGAGCAGGACGCGCGTGACAATCTCGGAGAGCTGGTGTTTCAGACGGTCATTCCGCGCAATGTCCGGATCAGCGAAGCGCCGTCTTTCGCGCTTCCGGTTCTGGATTACGATCCGACTTCGAAAGGCAGCCAAGCCTATCAGGCGCTCGCTCTCGAAGTTCTGGCAAAAAAAGGACGATAAAACATGTCGCAATCGGGCAAACCCAAAAACAGAGGTCTTGGCCGCGGATTGTCCGCCTTGATGGCGGATGTCACGCAGGAGAACGTGTCCTCGGAAACCACATCTGAACCGCGCCGTGCCGATATGATGGTACCAATCGAAAGAATTGCGGCCAACCCGGATCAGCCGCGACGGACCTTCGATCAGTCTGCCTTGGAGGAATTGGCCGAGTCGATTCGTGAAAAAGGGGTGATTCAGCCCCTGATCGTGCGTGAAAACCCGCGCAAGGCCGGGGAATACGAAATCGTCGCGGGTGAACGCCGCTGGCGTGCGTCGCAGCTTGCGCGTTTGCATGAGCTTCCGGTGTTGGTGCGGGATTATTCCGACACGGAAGTGCTCGAAGTTGCGATCATCGAAAACATTCAACGCTCCGATCTCAATGCGATTGAGGAGGCCGCTGGCTACAAGCAATTGATGGAGCGCTTTGGTCATACACAGGAAAAACTGTCCGAAGCATTGGGCAAAAGCCGAAGCCATATCGCGAACCTGATGCGTCTTTTGCAGCTCCCTTCCGAAGTTCAGAGCTATGTGATCGAGGGGCAGCTTTCCGCCGGGCACGCACGGGCTTTGGTGACCGCCGAAAACCCGTCCGAGTTGGCGCGTGAGATCATTCACAAAGGGCTTTCCGTCCGCGAGACGGAAAAGCTGGTGAAGGGAGAAAAGGCCCCAACGCAGCCCAAAACACCGAAAACGCAGAATTTCGTCGAAAAAGACGCGGATACGCGCGCGCTTGAGGGCGATCTTTCTGCGGCTATCCGCATGAAAGTGACCATCGAGCATAAGGGGGGTACGGAGCAGGGTTCCGTGACGATTTCTTACGATAGTCTGGACGAGCTGGACACGCTTTGCGCGATTCTTTCCCGGGGCGCTTAAGCTTCGGGAATCAAATCCCGGATGATTGCATTCAACAGGGGCTTGCCTTTTTCCGATACGAAAAGGCGGCCCTTTTCCTTTTTCACAAAGCCATCTTCGATCAAGTAATTGTTTTCAATTGAAAATTCTTGACCCAAAAGGATGGAGAGCCGCTCAATCTCGACGCCTTCGGTAATTCTTAGTCCCATCATGAGGTACTCAACGGCCTGATCGTAACCGCTGAGCGTTTCGCGAGGATTTTCCCCATGGCCTTTTTGCTCGACCGACGCGAGCCAGAGCTGCGGCGATAGGGGGGTGTCGATGGCGTATTTTTGGCCGCCAAGTGTTAACCGCGCATGGGCACCCGGGCCGATCCCGGCATAATCGCCATAGCGCCAGTAGATCAGGTTATGGCGACTTTCAGAGCCCTTTTGGGCATGGTTAGATACTTCATAGGCGGGCATTCCCGCCTTTTCACACTCTTCCTGAGTGATGAAATACATGTCTGCTGCGTCATCGTCCGTGGGTAAATCCCGAAGCTGCCCGCGATTGTAACGATCTCCGAAGGCTGTGCCTTGTTCGATGGTCAGCTGGTAAAGCGACAAATGATCGACCGCCATGGACAGGGCTTCGCGCAATTCCTTGCGCCAGGCCTCCTGCGTCTGGCCCTGACGGGCATAAATCAGGTCGAAACTCACGCGATCAAAGGTGCTTCGGGCAATCTCAAACGCTTTTTGCGCCTCGGAGACCGAATGCAATCGCCCCAGCCGCCTCAGATCCTCGTCATGCAGAGATTGAATCCCCATCGACACGCGATTGACGCCCGCGTCGCGATAGCCCTGAAACCGTCCGGCCTCGACCGATGTCGGATTGGCTTCGAGTGTGATTTCCACATCGTTGGCAAGCGTCCAACAGTCTCGAACCTTTCTCAAAATGGCATTTACAAGCTCTGGGTCCATCAGGGATGGCGTTCCGCCGCCAAAAAACACGGTGTTCAGAACCCGGCCGGATGTTTCCCGTGAAACACGTTCGATTTCGCAGAGGTAGGCGCGTTCCCATGCCGTCTGATCGATTGTCGCGGCAACATGGGAATTGAAATCGCAATAGGGGCATTTCGACTGGCAAAACGGCCAATGAATGTAGAGGCCGAAGCCACCATTTTGCCAGTCTTCCACGATCAGCCCTTGAACGCCGTGATTTCGATTTCGATCTTCATCTCGGGTTTGATGAGATCGGCAACGACCATGGTGGCTGCGGGGCGAATATCGGCGAGAAACTCACCAAGCGCCGGGACAACCTCGTCCACAAGTGCGGCATCGGTGATCGTGTATTGCACACGCACGGCATCCTTGAGCGAAAACCCTTCGCCTTCGAGCACACCGGAGATGGTCTTGAAGCAATTGCGCGCCTGATCGGCGATGCTTTCCGGCATGGTCATCGTAGCGTAATCGTAGCCGGTGGTGCCGGAGACGAAACACCAGTCGCCTTGCACGACGGCGCGGGAATAGCCCATGACTTTCTCGAAATCAGAGCCGGAGGAGATCAGTTTGCGGGTGCTCATGTGTTGAGATCCTTGAAGGGTCCTGAGACCAGTTTGTGAAACGCGTCGGCGCGGTGGCTCATCGCCTGTTTCCGCGCATGATCCATTTCCCCGAAAGTTTCCGTTTCCCCATCGGGCAGAAACATCGGGTCGTAGCCAAAGCCATGCGGTCCGCGGGCGGGCCAGACAATCCGGCCTTCGACGGTGCCCTCGAAAATCTCGTCATGGCCATCGGGCCAGGCGAGACAGAGAGTGCAACAAAACCTCGCGGTGCGGGGTTCGGCTGCATTCGTCTCTTCGAGACGGTCCCAGACCTTTTGCATCGCCATGGCGAAATCGCGGCCATTGGGGGTTTCGGCCCAGTCCGCAGAATACACGCCGGGCGCGCCATCGAGACCGTCGACCGCAAGGCCGCTGTCATCGGACAGGGCAGGGAGGCCGCTGGATTTGGCGGCAAAATGCGCCTTGATCCGTGCGTTTCCGGCAAATGTGTCCTCGGTCTCTTCCGGCTCTTCAAAGCCCAACTCACCGGCGGAAATTACCTCGATCCCGAACGGCTCCATAAGCTCCGCGATCTCGCGAAGCTTGCCTTTGTTGTGCGAAGCGAGGACGAGCTTGTCGCCATCGAACGCGCGCATCACGCCACCGCCGCGTTCTGCGCGGCCACGAGTTCCGCCACGCCTTTTTCGGCGAGATCGAGCAACTCGTTCATCTGCGCGCGGGAATAGGTGGCACCCTCGGCGCTCATCTGGGTTTCGATCAACTGACCGTTGGCCATCATGATGAAATTGCCATCGACGCCGGCCTCGGAATCCTCGGGATAATCGAGGTCCAGCACCGGCTGACCGGCATAAATCCCGCAGGACACGGCGGCCACATTGGAAATCAACGGATCGGTGACGATGTCGCCCGCCTTGATCAGCTTGTTGATGGCAAGTCGCAGGGCCACCCAACCGCCGGTGATCGAGGCACAACGCGTGCCGCCATCGGCCTGAATGACGTCGCAGTCGATGGTGATCTGACGCTCACCCAAGGCCACGCGATCCACACCCGCACGAAGGGCGCGCCCGATCAGACGCTGAATCTCAACGGTCCGCCCGCCTTGTTTGCCCTGAGTGGCCTCGCGACGCATCCGCGACGAGGTCGAGCGCGGCAACATGCCGTATTCGGCGGTGACCCAACCCTGACCGGAATTGCGCATGAACGGCGGCACGCGCTCCTCGATCGTTGCGGTACAAAGCACATGGGTGTCGCCGCAGCGGATCAGGCACGATCCTTCGGCATGTTTTGTCACACCGGTCTCGATTGAAATCGGTCGCATCTCGTCTAAATTTCTACCCGAGGGTCGCATGATCGTTCCTTCCGCATCTGTTGCGGCAGACATAGCGAAGAGGGGCTCGGAGGCGCAAGCCTCATTGACCCTCCGCCCGGATGTCTTTTAATTGCAGAAGGCCTCGCAAGACGCAGGAAAAATGACCGAACGTGCCAATCTGATTGCCGAAATGAACAACCGCTCGCGGGAGGTGTTTCGGCGTGTGGTCGAGGGCTATCTCGACAGCGGCGGCCCTGTCGGTTCGCGCACGCTCACGCGGAGCATGAGCGAAAAGGTTTCTGCCGCGACGATCCGCAACGTGATGCAGGATCTCGAATATCTCGGCCTTTTGGACAGCCCGCATGTCTCCGCCGGTCGCGTGCCGACCCAGCTTGGCTTGCGGCTTTTCGTCGACGGGCTTCTGGAGGTCGGCACGGTCACCGATGATGTGCGTGCCAGGATGGAGCATACGGTGCGGAGCGAGGCCAGCGATGTGGGCGGAATGCTCGACCGCGTCGGGTCCGCGCTTTCGGGGCTGACACATGGGGCAAGCCTTGTGCTGGCCCCGAAACATGAAGCCCCGGTGAAACATGTGGAATTCGTCAGCCTTGCGCCGGATAGAGCCCTTGTCATTCTGGTTTTCGCCGACGGGCAGGTGGAGAACCGCGTTTTCACGCCGCCCGTGGGGCAAACACCCTCGTCGCTCCGAGAGGCTGCGAATTTCCTCAATGCGCTGGCGGAGGGTAAAACCCTGTCAGAACTACGTTCCGTGGTCGAACGCGAAATCAAACTGCGCCGGCAGGAGCTCGACAGCCTCGCGGCCGATCTGATCGAAAGCGGAACGGCGTTCTGGGAAGGCGAGGGCTCGTCTTACGAACGTCTGATCGTGCGTGGCCGCGCGAATCTTTTGGGCGACAGTGCGGAGGCGGAGGAGCTCGACCGGATCAGAACCCTGTTCGACGATCTGGAAAAAAAGCGCGACATCGCCGAATTCCTCGAATTGACCGAAGACGGCGAGGGCGTGCGTATTTTCATTGGCTCTGAAAACAAACTTTTCTCTCTTTCGGGTTCCTCTTTGGTGGTTTCTCCATATATGAACGCTGAACGAAAAATTATCGGTGCCGTGGGTGTCATCGGACCGACTCGCCTGAACTATGGGCGGATCGTCCCGATCGTCGATTACACGGCCCAGCTTGTGGGGCGGATTTTGTCCGGCAAGGCGTGAAAAGGTGGAACATGACGGATCCGAAAAAAGACATGTCTGAAGAAATCGAAACCGGGGTCGAAGAAATCATCGACATCACCTCCGAAGAGGCCCTTGAAGGTCCGGGGGACGAAGATTTTATGGCGGAGCTTGACGCGCTGCGTGCCGAGCGCGACGAATTCAGGGACCGCTTCATGCGGGCGGTGGCCGATGCGGAAAACTCCCGCAAGCGCGCGGATCGTGACCGCAAGGAGGCTGAGAATTACGGCGGTTCGAAACTGGCGCGCGACATGTTGCCGGTGTTCGACAACATGAAACGCGCGGTCGATGCGATCACCGAGGAACAGCGCGCACAACAGGCGGCGCTGATCGAAGGCATCGAACTGACCATGCGCGAATTGCTGAACGTCTTCGGCAAGCACGGGATTCAGATCATTTCCCCGGACGTCGGCGAGAAATTCGATCCGAACCAGCACGAAGCCATGTTCGAGGCGCCGGTTCCGGGCACCAAGGCAGGTGACATCATTCAGGTGATGAACGTCGGTTTCATGATCCACGACCGTCTTCTGCGCCCGGCGCAGGTCGGTGTATCCTCGACGCCCGCATAAGAGATTCCGCCCTGAAAACTCAGAGACCAGCAATAGAAAAGCCCCCGAAACCCGGGGGCTTTTTTTGTCCTCAGCCCAGTTTCGATTTCAGATCGTAAAGCACCTGCAACGCCTCTCTCGGGGTCAAATCATCCGGCAAAATCTCCGCCAATGCCTTTTCAACGGCGCTTTCCTTGACCTTGGTCGGAGGTGGCGCGGCGGGTATGGCGGCGAAAAGCGGAAGATCGTCGATGATCGCCTTCGGATTGGCGGCATTTTCCGCCTGACCCTTTTCCAGAGCCTCCAAAACAGATTTGGCCCGTTCCACGACAGCATCGGGCAGGCCCGCAAGCCGCGCCACCTGAACCCCATAGGACCGGTCCGCTTTGCCCTTGATCACCTCATGGAGGAAAATCACCTCTCCCTCCCATTCCTTCACCGCCACGGTGGCATTGTCCGCCCCCGGCAACTTGTCGGAAAGCGACGTCATCTCATGATAATGCGTCGCAAAAAGCGCCCGGCATTTGTTTACATCATGCAGATGCTCCAAGGTTGCCCAGGCAATCGACAGTCCGTCATAGGTCGCCGTGCCGCGCCCGATCTCATCGAGGATCACCAAGGCCCGGTCATCCGCCTGATTGAGGATTGCGGCGGTTTCGACCATTTCGACCATAAAGGTCGAGCGCCCGCGCGCCAGATCGTCCGATGCGCCCACGCGGGAGAATAGCTGGGAGACGATGCCGATATGCGCTCGCTCCGCCGGGACATACGACCCGGCCTGAGCAATCAGTGCGATCAATGCGTTCTGTCGCAGGAAAGTCGATTTACCGGCCATGTTCGGCCCGGTCAAAAGCCAGATCGCCGCGCCGTCACGCCCGTCCGACAGGGCGCAGTCATTGGCGACGAATTTCTCGCCGCCCTGTTTTCGAAGCGCGCGTTCCACCACCGGGTGACGCCCGCCTTTGATCTCGAATTTTCGACCCAAATCCACCTCAGGACGGGTCCACCCCTCGCTTTGCGCCAGATCGGCCAGAGATGTGATCAGATCCAGTTCCGCAAGCGCCCCGGAGGCATCGTTGATCGCTGGCGCACGCTCCAGAATGGCCATGCGCAGCACTTCGAACAGCCGTTTCTCGATCTCGAGTGCTCGTCCCCCGGCATTGTGAATCTTGGTCTCAAGCTCGGACAGTTCCAGCGTCGTGAACCGCACCTGATTGGCCGTGGTCTGACGGTGGATAAAGGTCTCCGACAGCGGTGCCGACAACATTTTCTCCGCATGGGTCGAGGTGGTTTCGATGAAATAGCCCAGGACGTTGTTGTGCTTGACCTTCAAGGACTGCACGCCAGTAGTCTCGGCATATTTCCTCTGCAAGGAGGCAATCACCCCGCGTCCTTCGTCACGCAGGGTCCGGCATTCGTCGAGCTCCTCGTCGTAACCCGGCGCGATGAAACCGCCATCGCGGGCCAACAATGGCGGCTCTGCCACAAGCGCTGCATCGAGCAGGTCGATCAGCTCGGCATGATCCGTCAAAAATGCCATTTTCTGCTGGATTAGTGTCGAAATCGGCGCATCCACAAGGATGTCGCGAATGCTTTCCGCCTGAGCAAGACCGTTGCGAATGGCGGCCAGATCGCGGGGGCCTCCCCGGTCGAGCCCAAGCCGGGACAAGGACCGTTCCATATCCGGCACTTTGCGCAGCGCTTCACGCAGCGCCTGAGCTGTACGGCTGTTTTCAATCGCAAAGGTGATCGCATCGAGACGGTCGGTGATCACCGCGACATCGCGCGAGGGGCTGGCAAGGCGACGTTCCAAAAGACGACCACCCGCTGCGGTCACGGTGCGGTCCATGGTGGCAATCAACGCGCCTTCGCGCGACCCGGACAGGGAATGCGAGATCTCAAGGTTGCGCCGTGTCGAGGCGTCGATCTGCATCGCACCGCGCAAGCTCTCCCGCACCGGTCGCCGCACCAGCGGCAGCTTGCCTTTCTGGGTGATGTCGAGATAGTCGACGATCGCCCCCATGGCGGAAATCTCTGGTAGGGTGAACTGCCCGAACGCGTCCATCGAAGACACTTTGAAAAGCTCCGTCAGTCGTGTCTGCGCCGAAGTGCTGTCAAAGGATGCGCGCGACAGATCGGTCATGCGATCATGAAAATCAGGCACAAATTCGGCCCAATTCGCCTCATGCGCCTCGGAAACCACGATTTCCGACGGGTTCAGCCGCGCCAGTTCCGGGCCAAGACCGACCAGCGGGCAGGGCATGACGTGAAACGCACCCGTGGAAATATCGACCCAGGCGAGCGCGCCTTCTTCACGGATTTCCGCATAGGCCGCGAGGTAGTTGTGCCGTCGCGCATCGAGAAGGCTGTCCTCGGTCAGGGTGCCCGGCGTCACCAATCGCACCACATCGCGTTTGACCACAGATTTGGAGCCACGCTTTTTCGCCTCCGCCGGGTCTTCGAGCTGCTCGCAGACCGCGACTTTGAAGCCTTTGCGAATGAGGTTCAAAAGATAGGTTTCCGCCGCATGCACCGGCACGCCGCACATCGGGATGTCGTCACCGGCATGTTTGCCGCGTTTCGTCAGGGCAATGTCGAGCGCCTCGGAGGCGGCAATCGCATCGTCAAAGAACATCTCGTAGAAATCGCCCATGCGATAGAACAGGAGCGCGTCGCGATGTCGCGATTTGATTTCGAGATATTGCGCCATCATGGGCGTGGCGGGAGGTTCTGAGGACACTGTCGGCTTCCGGTTTTGATTTCGGACCAACTTATCGCCCCGATGGGTGAGGTAAAGGCCCTGATCGCGTTCTTTTTGTTGAGCATCCCACGGGCTGTGGGTAAGTAGGACCGACTGACGACGAGGAGGCACGCGCGCATGTCCAAGACCAAACAGACCCGCGAAGAGGCGTTGACGTTCCACATGGAACCGCGCCCTGGCAAATTCGACATCACGCCCAGCGTGCCCATGTCGACCCAACGCGATCTGTCGCTGGCCTATTCTCCGGGTGTGGCCGTGCCCTGCGAGGAAATCGCGCAAACGCCGGAAACCGCCTACGACTATACGAACAAGGGCAACCTCGTCGCGGTGATCTCCAACGGTACGGCCGTTCTGGGGCTCGGTAATCTTGGCGCGCTGGCGTCCAAACCGGTGATGGAAGGCAAGGCGGTTCTGTTCAAACGCTTTGCCGACGTGAACTCCATTGACATCGAACTGGACACCACCGATCCGGAAGAAATCATCCGCGCCGTGCGTCTCATGGGGCCGACCTTTGGCGGCATCAACCTTGAGGACATCAAGGCGCCGGAGTGTTTCATCATCGAGCAGACGCTCAAGGAACAGATGGACATCCCGGTCTTCCACGACGACCAGCACGGCACCGCCGTGATCTGTGCCGCCGGTCTGATCAACGCGTTGTACCTCTCCGGGAAAAAGATCGAGGATTGTAAAATCGTCCTGAACGGCGCCGGTGCTGCCGGGATCGCCTGTCTCGAACTCATCAAGGCGATGGGCGCACAGCACGACAACTGCATCATGTGCGACACCAAGGGCGTGATTTACCAAGGTCGCACCGAGGGCATGAACCAGTGGAAATCGGCCCATGCCGCCGTCACCGATGCCCGCACGCTGGCCGAGGCGATGGAAGGCGCGGATGTCTTCCTCGGCGTGTCTGCCAAAGGCGCCGTCACCCAGGACATGGTGAAATCCATGGCGCCCGATGCGGTGATCTTTGCCATGGCGAACCCCGACCCTGAGATCACGCCTGAAGACGCTCATGCCGTGCGCGACGACGTCATCGTCGCCACCGGGCGCTCCGATTATCCGAACCAGGTCAACAACGTCCTGGGCTTCCCCTACCTGTTCCGCGGTGCGCTCGACATCCATGCCCGTGCGATCAACGACGACATGAAAATCGCCTGTGCTCAGGCCCTTGCGGCACTGGCCCGCGAAGATGTGCCGGATGAGGTGGCTCTGGCCTACGGTCAGAAACTGTCCTTCGGTCGCGATTACATCATCCCGACCCCCTTCGATCCGCGTCTGATCTACACCATTCCGCCCGCCGTGGCGCAGGCCGGGATGGACACCGGCGTGGCCCGTCGTCCGATCATCGACATGGAAGGCTATGCGCAGGACCTTCAGGCCCGCATGGATCCGACCGCGCACCTTCTGCAACGGCTCTATGCCCGCGCGCGTCAGGAACAGGCGACGATGATCTTCGCCGAGGGCGACGATCCCCGTGTGTTGCGCGCCGCTGTGGCCTACCACCGGGGCGGGTTCGGTCGCGCGCTCGTCGTGGGGCGTACCGATGAGATCAGCCGCAAGCTGCAGGAAGAAGGTCTCGGCGAAGCGATTTCCGAGCTTGAGATCGTCAACGCGGCCAACACGCGCCACCTGCAGGATTACAAGGATTTCCTCTACAAACGCCTGCAACGTCGTGGTTTCGACCAGAAGGACATCCACCGTCTCGCCGCCCGCGACCGTCATGCCTTCTCTGCGCTGATGCTGGCCCATGGCCATGCCGACGGCTTGGTGACCGGAGCGACCCGCAAATCCGCCCATGTGCTCGACCGAATCAATTCTGTGTTCGATGCAACGGCACAGGATGGCGCGGTCGGTGTCACGGCGCTTCTGCACAAGGGCCGGATCATCTTCATCGCCGACACGCTCGTGCATGAATGGCCGGTCGAAGAGGATCTCGCCGACATCGCCATCGCTGCCGCCCGTGTTGCGCGGTCCATGGGGATCGAGCCGCGCGTGGCCTTCGCTTCCTTCTCGACCTTCGGCTATCCGGTGTCGGAGCGCGCGCATAAAATGCATGTCGCTTCCGAGGTGCTCGACGCCCGTGGCGCCGATTTCGAATACGATGGCGAGATGACCGTCGATGTGGCGCTGAACCCTGATGCGATGGCCTCTTACCCGTTCTGTCGTCTCTCCGGTCCGGCCAATATTCTCGTCGTGCCCGCACGTCACTCCGCCTCTATTTCCGTCAAGCTGATGCAGGAAATGGCCGGTGCGACGGTGATCGGGCCGATCCTGACCGGTGTCGACAAGCCTATTCAGATTTGTTCAACCGTTTCGACGGTAAACGACATTCTGAACATGGCGATCCTGGCCGCCTGCAAGGTGGGCCAGACCAAGTAAGAAGAACTCTGTTGAGGAGGTGTATAAATGGCGATTTTCAATCTCGGTTCGGTCAATATCGACCGCTTTTATACCCTGCCTCGCTTTCCCGGCCCCGGCGAAACGCTAAGCGCCACCGGGCACAAGATCGGATTGGGTGGCAAAGGGGCCAACCAATCCGTCGCCGCCGCGAAAGCCGGGGCGGAGGTCTATCACATCGGTGCCATCGGCAAGACCGACCCCTGGGTGCGGCAGCGGATCGAAACCTACGGTGCCAATTGTAAATTCCTGCGGGAGGTCGACGAGCCCACCGGTCATGCGGTGATCTATGTCGGGCCCGATGGCGAAAACATGATTGTCATCGACCCGGGTGCGAATGTGAAACAGGATAGCGAATTCGTCATTCAGGCCATTGATCAGGCCAAATCTGGCGATACGCTTTTGCTCCAGAACGAAACCAATCTTCAGGCCCATGCCGCGACCTTTGCGCTGGTGAAGGGCATGCGGGTGATCTACTCCGCTGCTCCGTTCTCCGTCGAGGCGGTGCGCGGTGTGATCCCCGATGTCTCCATGGTGGTGATGAACGCGGTGGAGGCCTCGCAGCTCTGTTCCGAGATGGGCATGACCCTCGATCAGATTCCGGTGCCGCAGGTTCTCGTGACACTCGGGGCCAGAGGGGCGATGTGGCGCTCGAACGAAACCGGCGAGGTGATCGAAGTGACCTCACCGAAAGTCACTGCCGTCGACAGCACAGGCGCCGGTGACACTTTTGTGGGCTATGTGGCGGCGGGTCTCGATTTCGGTATGCCGATCCGCACGGCGATGGAGTGGGCGGTACAGGCGGCGGCGCTCAAGGTCACCCGTCCGGGTACCGCGGATGCCATTCCAACCGCGGCGGATGTCAAAGCCTTTCGTGGCTAAGACCGGGGCGGATCCTCTCATGAAAAAGGGCGCCTTCGGGCGCCCTTTTCTTATACGTTTGTCGGACCTGTGCCCGACGGAAGTCCGACAATAGTCCGACGTTTTGCCGACAGTTATTTCAGGCGGCGATTCCGGGCCGCCAGAAGTTTCAGGCGCAGAGCGTTGAGCTGAATAAAGCCTGCGGCGTCTTTCTGGTCGTAGGCACCGGCATCGTCCTCGAAGGTCACGTGTTTCTCGGAATAAAGCGAGGCCTCGGACCAGCGGCCCACGGTATGCGCAGCGCCTTTGTAAAGTTTCAGGCGCACGGTGCCAGACACATGTTCTTGCGATTTGTCGATGGCGGCCTGCAACATTTCGCGTTCCGGGGAGAACCAGAAGCCGTTGTAGATCAGCTCTGCATAGCGCGGCATCAGGCTGTCTTTCAGGTGGCCTGCGCCGCTGTCGAGCGTGATCTGTTCGATGCCGCGGTGCGCTTGCAGAAGAATGGTACCGCCCGGGGTCTCATAGATGCCGCGGGATTTCATGCCGACGAAGCGGTTTTCCACCAGATCGAGCACGCCGATGCCATGTTTGCCGCCCAATTCATTGAGCTTTGTCAACAGGGTAGCCGGAGACATCGCCTCGCCGTTGACCGCAACCGCATCGCCTTTTTCAAAGGTGATTTCGACATATTCCGGCTCGTTCGGCGCCTGTTCCACCGGCACGGTCCGTTGGAGAACGTAGTCCGGCGCTTGCTCTGCCGGGTTCTCGAGAACGCGACCCTCGGACGAGGTGTGCAGCAGGTTGGCATCGACCGAGAACGGCGCTTCGCCACGTTTGTTTTTGGCGATCGGGATCTGGTTTTTCTCAGCAAAATCAATGAGTTTTGTACGGGATGACAGGTCCCAGATCCGCCAGGGCGCGATCACCTTGATGTCGGGGTTGAGCGCGTAGGCGGAAAGCTCGAAACGCACCTGATCGTTGCCCTTGCCGGTCGCGCCATGCGCCACGGCATCGGCCCCGGTCGCTTCGGCAATCTCGACAAGACGTTTGGAGATCAGCGGACGCGCAATCGAGGTGCCCAGCAGGTATTCGCCTTCATAAAGCGCGTTGGCGCGGAACATCGGGAAGACGAAATCACGCACGAACTCTTCGCGCACATCTTCGATGTAGATGTTTTCCGGTTTGATACCAAGGAGTTCCGCCTTCTGGCGCGCTGGCTCCAACTCCTCGCCCTGACCGAGATCGGCGGTGAAGGTCACGACCTCACAACCGTATTCGGTCTGAAGCCATTTCAGGATGATCGAAGTATCGAGGCCGCCGGAATAGGCGAGAACCACTTTTTTAGGCGCAGACATGGGACATTCCTTTTTCGGAGTTCGCAGGCGCGATTATCGGTTTTTTGGGGCAAGAGCAAGGTTTACGCCCAAGATTGCTTTAGCTCCCCGGGCAAAAGCACTAAACCTGCGGGCATAAGTTCTGAGAAAGGTCGTCATGACGGGTTTCATTCTATTCCAAAACGCGGTTCTGCGGGTCATCCGGCATCTGGACGAGGCGCTCGCCGTTTCCGGTCTGATCTGGATCGGCATTCTGATCGTGCAGATTCTCACTTTTAATGCCGTCGATATGGAGGCTTTGGCTTCGGGGAATCCGGAGGCTGTTGCAGGCAGTGGCATCTGGCTCATTCTCCTGTCGAATGTGGTGATGGCGGTGGGCTCCTGCTGGATCGCTGTCGAGTGGCACCGTTACGCATTGGAGGGCAAACGCCCGACCTCGGCCTTCCCGTCCTGGAGCGGGTCCCGCATCTGGGGCTATCTGATCCTGTCGATCGTCATTGGCTTGCTGATCGGTCTTTCCGTTGGGCTCTTGGGTGGTCTTCTGCTTGGGCTCTTTGGAAATGTTCTGGCGCAGGCCCTGGGCGGGCTGTTTGTCGTGGTACTGATCGCATTGCCTGCCGTGTTCGTGTTTTTCCGGCTCTCTCCGACCCTGCCCGCAGTTGCGCTGGGGCAGAAAATCTCATTCGTTCAAGCCTGGCAGGCCACGAAGCCGCATTCCGCCGTGATCTTTCAGGCCGTGATCCTGTCTATCGCTTTGTTCATCGTGATTCAGCTCATCGGATCGGTGTTCGGAAGCGGTTTGCTGGGCTTGCTTTATGAATTGCTGGCGGGGTGGTTTTTGCTGATGGTCAACGTGAGCCTGTTGTCGTCGATTTACGAACTGGCCATGCGGGGAGAGCTTCATGACTGAGACGGGTCCTTTCACCGAACGTGCGCGCGCTGCGGAAACGCTGGTCCGGCGTCTGTTCGCGCCTACGCCCTGCCTGCGCAACGATCACCTGTCGAAAGCCTATGATTGCGATGTCTGGCTGAAGCGCGAGGATCTGACGCCGGTGCGATCCTACAAGCTGCGCGGCGCATGGAATGCGATGATAAAAGCGCGGGAAAAAGACCCGAGCATCGGTCTTTTCGTCTGCGCCTCTGCGGGGAACCATGCACAGGGCGTGGCTTTTGCCTGTCGGCAATTCGGGGTGAAAGGGGTGATCTTCATGCCGGTCACGACGCCGCAGCAGAAGATCGACAAGACCAAGGTCTTTGGCGGTGACAACATCGAGATCCGTTTGGTTGGCGACTATTTCGACAACACACTGGAGGCAGCACAGAGCTATTGCGCGGAGCAGGGCGGGCATTTTCTTGCACCTTTCGACGACATGGATGTGATCGAGGGGCAGGCGACCGTGGCCGTCGAATTCATGTCCCAGATGGTACCGGACGTAGTTGTCCTGCCCGTGGGCGGCGGCGGGCTTTCGGCGGGCGTGCTGTCCTACCTGCGCGAAACGGCGCCTGCGACCGAGGTCTATTTGGTGGAGCCGATGGGTGGGCGCTCTCTGGCGGCTGCGGTTGCGGCCGGAGAACCCGTGACGCTGAGCGATGTCGACAGTTTTGTCGACGGGGCGGCCGTCGCGCGGATCGGAGCGCTGCCTTTCGGGATTCTGCAGGACATTCCCACCGATCACATTCTCGCCTGCCCCGAGGATCGCATCTGTTCGACCATGCTCGACATGCTGAATGTCGAGGGCATCGTTCTGGAACCCGCTGGGGCCTTGTCGATAGACGCGCTTCAGGACATTCGTGACGCGATTCAGGGTAAACGCGTTCTGTGTGTGACGTCTGGTGGCAATTTCGATTTCGAACGCCTGCCGGAAGTCAAGGAACGGGCACAGCGTTTCCGGGAGCTTAAAAAGTATTTCATCCTGCGTATGCCGCAGCGTCCCGGTGCCTTGCGCGATTTCCTTGACATGCTGGGGCCGAACGATGACATCGCTCGCTTCGAATATCTGAAAAAATCCGCTCGCAATTTCGGATCGGTCCTGATTGGAATCGAAACCGACGATCCGGCGAATTTTGCGCATTTGTTCGAGAACATGAACAAGGCCGGGCTGGTCTATCGTGATATCACAAATGATCGGGATCTGGCGGAATTCGTTCTATAGATGGCTGTTCAGGCAACAGCCCGGCTGATAAATTCGGAGCGTGATTGAGCGTAACTGTCAAAGATTTTGGCCATGTTGATCACTTCGGAGCGCCCCTCTCGCGCTGCTTTTTCTCCGTCACGGCACAGGGCGGAGAAGGCAGCAAAACCGAGGTTCAGCGAACTGCCCTTGAGAAAGTGAAGATCTTGTTCGAGAGACGATGAGTCCGACATGGCTTTCATGCGCTTGATCACTTCGTCGACCTCCTCGAGAAACAGGTCCACGACTTCGCGAAAATCTTCCGCGCCAACTTCGTCTCGCAATTCCGCAACCCGGTCCCAGTCAATCATGGCAGCCTCCTGTCTGTGAGCGATAAGAGTGCAATAAGGTTACGCAAATGTAAGCGCGGTCCCGATTTTCCGGAAAATTTTAGATTTAAGGCGACATTAAATCGTCTGGCTCAGGATGAGCGGAACACGTCACAGGTCAGGGTGCTTCGTTTTGCTCATCGCTCAGAAAAATCACACGTATTTACAAGCCGTACCTGAACGTGGCGTCGTGAACACCGTTCTGGTCGTGGACGATTCGCGGGCACAACGCCGTATTTTGTCCTCTTATCTCGGCCGTTGGGGATATGTGGTTTTCGAGGCGGCTTCGGGGGGGGAGGCGATAGAAATCTGCCAGCGTGAGCCGATTGATCTCGTAGTTTCCGACTGGATGATGCCGGGAATGAACGGGCTGGAGTTTTGTCAGGCCTTTCGGCAACTCGACCGTGCGCATTATGGTTATTTCATCCTTTTGACGTCGAAATCCGACAAGGCGGAGGTGGCTCAGGGGCTCGATGTCGGTGCGGATGATTTTCTAACCAAACCTGTGGCGGGCGATGAGCTTTTGGCCCGCATCCGTGCCGGGGAACGCATTTTGCGAATGGAGCGGGAACTGACGGAAAAGAACCGCCTGGTCAGCTCGACCCTGGCCGAGATCTCGGCGCTCTACGATTCGCTCGATCGCGATCTGGTCGAGGCACGGAAGATGCAGCAGTCGCTGGTGCGAGAGCGGTTCCGGGATTTCCAGACGGCGCAGGTGTCATTGCTGCTGCGGCCGAGTGGGCATGTCGGAGGCGATCTTGTCGGCTTTTTCCCGATCAACGAGCGACAGTTCGGCATTTTCGCGCTCGACGTGTCGGGGCATGGCATTGCCTCCGCATTGATGACGGCGCGGCTTGCGGCCTATCTGACAGGGTCGACACCGGAACAGAACCTTGCGATCCGCAGCAATGAACAGGGTGGGTTTTACCCCGCAGATCCCTCCGAGGTCGCGGCGGCCCTCAATCGGCTGATGCTCGAGGAGATGGAAACGGATCTCTATTTTACCATGATTCTTGGGCATTTCGATCGGTTCAGCGGCGATTTTGTGATGGCGCAATGCGGTCATCCGACCCCGATATTCCAATCGACCGACGGGAGTGTGACCTTCTTCGGTGACGGTGGCATGCCGGTCGGGCTTATCCCGAATGCGCCGTATGAAGATGTGCGTCTGACCCTTTCGCCAGGTGAGCGTATCCTGATTTTCTCCGACGGCGTGACGGAATGTCCCGATGGCGGCGACGGAATGCTCGGTGAGGAGGGGCTTGCCGAGATGTGTCGCAAGGTGAGCCGTGAGACCGGAAACGCGTTTTTCGACACCTTCCTGTGGGATCTCAACGATTACAACAAGGACAGGGATTTCCCCGACGATATCTCGGCTATTTTGCTGGAATATTCCGGTCAGAACACGCGCTGAAGAAAGGCCCGGTCACCGGGATTTCCAAGGCTGACCATGGCTTGTTCGGGGCTTGCCCAATGGACGGAGTGATCTTCTTCTGGCGGCTCGGCCAGTTTGCGGACCGGATGCGCCCGATAGATGTGACAAATCTTTTCGGCCCAGAGATCGTATTCGGGCATGAACACAAACCGTCGAAAGGCACCGAGAAAACGCGGCTGTGCGATCCGCCAGCCGGTTTCTTCGAAGACTTCGCGATGCAGGGCCGTCACCGGACTTTCGCCCGGGTCGATCCCGCCCCCGGGCAGTTGGAATTCATTGTGGATGCCTGCCTGATAAGTCAAAAGCAGCCGTCCGTTCTTCGGCAGGATGGCATAGGCCCCGGGGCGGGCACGGTAAGATTGTCCCTCAAGTCTGGGTTCCCCGTATCGTCGCATGTCTGCCCTGCCTTTCTTCGGTGGTTGTTCCGCCTATATGAACAGGATATTCCAGCGCCGAAGCTGAGGGGAAGCACAAATGCTCGGATCGAAAATTGCCTGGGACGATACCGTCCTGCCTTTCCAACTGGATGCCTCGGACATCCGCGGGCGCGTGGCGCGTCTCGACGGGGTGCTCAATCGCATCCTCGCACAGCATGCCTACCCGCCGGAAATCGAGGCCCTGGTCGCGGAAATGGCGCTTTTGACGGCAATGATCGGCCAGACGATGAAGCTGCGCTGGAAACTTTCCCTTCAGGTGCGCGGCGATGGTCCGGCGCGTCTGATCGCGACCGATTACTATGCGCCCACTGCCGAGGGCGAACCGGCACGTATCCGCGCCTATGCATCCTTCGATGCCAACCGGCTTTTGCCGCGTGTCGATGCGTTTTCCCAGATCGGCAAAGGCTATTTTGCGATCCTGATCGACCAGGGCAAGGGGATGGTGCCCTATCAGGGCATCACCCCGATTTCGGGCGGTTCTCTGTCGTCCTGTGCCGAGACCTATTTCGCGCAATCGGAGCAATTGCCGACGCGATTCTCCACAACTTTCGGCACCACCCGTCTGGCGGGAGGGGAGGAGCATTGGCGTGCTGGTGGCATCATGCTCCAGAAAATGCCGAAAGCTTCGCCTTTCGCCGCACAACAGGACAACGAGGACGGTCTTTTGCAGGCGGCCGACATCCTGAACGATGACGATTTCGAGGACTGGAACCGGGCCAATATTCTGCTCGATACGGTCGAGGATATGGAACTGATCGGTCCGCATGTGCAGCCGACGGAATTGCTCGTGCGCCTGTTCCACGAGGAACGTCCCCGCGTGTTCGACCCGCAACCTGTGCATTTTGGCTGTAACTGTTCGGAGGAAAAGGTGCGTCAGAGCCTGTCGATCTATTCGGCCAAGGATATTTTGCGCATGACCACCGACGAGGGTGTCGTGACGGCGGATTGCCAGTTCTGCGGCGCGCATTATGTGCTCGACCCGAAAACCGTCGGGTTCGAAGCGGAGGAAAGCCCAGATGGTGACGCCGATTGATCGGGATGCCCTCAAGGCTCTGCTGAGTGATCCGGGGGCATCTTCTTCGGATTTCGACCTGAACCGAGACCTGCGTCCGGCTGCGACGGCGAAACTGCGCCCTGCGGGTGTTCTCGTGCCGATCCGAGACACGCCTCAGGGGCTGCGGCTGATCCTTACCAAACGCTCCTCGGCGTTGAAACATCACCCCGGTCAGATCGCGTTTCCGGGCGGGCGTGTCGATCCCACGGACCGCGACCCCATTGATGCCGCCCTGCGCGAAGCGACCGAAGAGATCGGCCTGCCGCGCTCTCTTGTCGAGGTTTTGGGGGAGCTTCCGACCCATGAAACTGTGACGCAATTTGAAATGTTCCCGGTTTTGGGCTGGATCAGAGGTGATTTCACGCCAATTGCCGAAGAGGGGGAAGTTTCTGAAGTTTTTGAAGTTCCTCTGTCCCATGTGCTTGATGCCAAGAACTTCTCCATCCAGTCCCGACGCTGGCGCGGTCAGATGCGTTCCTTCTACACCGTGCCATATGGGCCCTATTACATCTGGGGAGCGACAGCGCGGATCTTGCGTGTGCTTGCGGATCGGGTGAGCGGGTCATGAAACTTACGGCGGACTGGATCGAAAGCTCTCCCGCGCAATGCATCATGTCGATGTTTTCCGAGGCGGGGGAGGAGGCTTATTTCGTGGGCGGCTGTGTTCGCAACAGCCTGTTGGGTGTGCCGGTCAGCGATCTCGACATTGCCACGCGGGTGCGCCCGGAGCGCACCGTGGAACTGGCCAAAGCCGCGGGGTTCAAGGCGATTCCGACCGGCATTGATCACGGGACGATCACGGTGGTTGTCGAGGGGGAGCCTTTCGAGATCACGACTTTTCGCAGGGACGTGGAAACCGACGGGCGTCGTGCCGTCGTGGCCTTTTCCGAGACGCTTGAGGAGGATGCACATCGGCGCGATTTCACGATGAATGCACTTTATGCGAAGGCCGATGGCCGCATCGTCGATCCGCTTGGCGGGCTTTCGGATCTTGAGGCGAGACGGGTGCGGTTCATTGACGATCCAGTACAGCGGATTCGTGAGGATTACTTACGAATTCTGCGGTTTTTTCGGTTTCACGCCTGGTATGGGGATGACGAGGCGGGGCTCGACCCCGATGGACTCTCGGCCTGTGCTGCGCATATCGATGGCCTCGCGCGCCTGTCTCGGGAACGGATCGGGCATGAGATGATCAAACTCTTGTCCGCCACCTCACCTGATCGTGCGCTGGGCGCAATGGATCAGAGCGGGGTGTTGAATGCGCTTTTGCCGGGCGCGTCGACCAAGGCGCTTTTCATTCTGACCTCTCTGGAGCGGGCGCCCGATCCGATCCTGCGTCTTGCGGCTCTGGGGGATTTCGATGTGGCGGAGCTTTTGCGTCTGTCGAAGCCTCAAATCCGGTATTATCGGGCCTTGCGAGAAGCCGCTCTCGGAATGCAAAGCGCTCAGGAAATTGCCTATCGGGAGGGTGAAACGATTGCGATAGGGGCCATGACCCTGCGCGCGGCCTTTCTGGAACAGCCTTTGCCGGAGACGCTTGCAAAAGAGATACGCGAAGGCCTGGCGGCGCAGTTTCCGATTGCGGCGGGTGATCTGATGACCTCTCTTTTCGGGAAAGAGTTGGGCGCGGCTTTAAAGCGGCTTGAGCAGGATTGGATCGACAGCAGCTTTCGTCTCACGAAAGAAGAGCTGTTGCGAGGTGTGGAGAGAGGCTGATGGAGTACGTCATTCAGCGGTTGGGCCATAAGGGCGATGGCATTACGGCGGAAGGCCTCTTCGTGCCGAACGCTTTGCCGGGGGAGGTGGTCGAAGGTACGCCTGCCGAGGGGCGGATCGCAGACGTCCGTATTGTCACGCCGTCGCCTGACCGGGTGAAGCCTGCGTGCCGACATGCCAGGGCTTGTGGAGGCTGTGCCCTGCAACATGCCTCGGATGATTTCGTGGCGCAGTGGAAAACCGATTTTGTCGCCACCGCATTGCGTCATCAGGGGATTTCCACCGGGTTAGAGCCTATTTTGACCTCTCCAACGCAAAGTCGACGACGTGCAGTGTTTCATGGAAGGCGGACGAAAAAGGGTGTGATGCTCGGACTTCATGCCCGCGCCTCCGACAGTCTGGTGCCGGTGCCGGATTGCATCCTGATGGTGCCTGAAATCATGGCACATTACGCCGATCTGGAACGGCTGGTCGAACTGGGGGGATCGCGGCGCGGAGAGATGGACATCACCGTGATCGCCTCCGACAGTGGGCTGGATATTTCGGTTCGGAATGGCAAGCCGCTCGATCTCGGGATGCGGGTCGAATTGGGCCAATTCGTGCGGGATTTGGGTCTGTCTCGCTTGTCGTGGAATGGCGAAGATCTTGCTGGAGAGGCGCTGCCCTTCCTGAGTTTCGGTAAAGCTCTCGTCGTTCCGCCCCCGGGTGCATTTTTGCAGGCGACCGCCGCAGGGCAGGCCGCTCTGGTGGCGCTGATGCGGCGGGCGGTTGGCGATGCGGAGCGAATTATCGACCTCTTTGCTGGTTGCGGTACGTTTTCTCTGCCTCTGGCGGAAAGTGCCGAGGTGCATGCGGTCGAAGGTGTCTCCGATATGCTCGATGCGTTGATGAAAGGCTGGCGCCAGGCACCGGGGCTGAAACGTATGTCTGTCGAGACGCGGGATCTGTTCCGGCAGCCTGCGCGCAGCGATGAACTCAACCGATTCGATGCCGCTGTGATAGACCCGCCGCGGGCAGGGGCGCAGGCGCAATGCGCGGAAATCTCCAAAAGCAATCTGACGCGTGTGGGATTCGTGTCCTGTAACGCAATCACCTTTGCCCGTGATGCCAAACAGCTTATCGATTCGGGCTTTGAGTTTGAGTGGATCGTGCCAGTGGATCAGTTCCGCTGGTCGACCCATGTTGAAATTGCCGCCTGTTTTCGACGCGCCTGATCTGCGAAAATGATTTGGCGGGATTTGCCGATCCGGTGTATGGAGTGGAAAAAACAAAGATCGGGTAGTGATCATGAAACGGCGGGTTTTCCTTGTCTCGGCAGCCTCTGCGCTGGCCTTTTCCAAAGCTGCGTTTGCACGCGAACTGAAGCCCTATTCGGGGCCGGAGATTACCCGGGTGGTGATCTACAAGGAGCGGCGCAGACTTTATCTCCTGCATGGAGATGAGATCGTTCAGGAGTACAAGATCGGTCTGGGTGGCAATCCGGTCGGTCCGAAGCAATTCGAGGGCGATGGCAAGACGCCGGAAGGCAGCTATATCATCGACCGCCGCAATCCGAATTCCGCCTATCACCTGTCGCTCGGGATTTCCTATCCGAACGCCGAAGATGCCGCCTATGCTCAGGCAATGGGGCGGCGTCCCGGAGGTGATATTTTCATCCATGGCCGGGCCGGTGAGAACCGTGGCAAGGGCAAGGACTGGACTGCGGGGTGCATCGCCGTCAAGGATCGCCATATCGAGAAAATCTACATGATGGTGCAGAACGGCACCCAGGTCGATATTTTCCCGTAATATCTGGATGCTACGCCTTAGTTGGCGGCGTAGGCCTGTGCGGTCTGCGCCCCGATCAGCAGGGTCCACCAGAGCTTGCCGCTGTCCTCCTGATACCAGGCAAAGCCGATATCGGTGGCGCGGCTGTCGAGGATGACGTCACGCGTGTCGGGCTGCTCCATCCAAGCTGAAAGAGTCTCGAGCTCGGTCTCGTAGGTCTCGGAAATATTCTCGCCCAGCATCAGTCCGCTGTAGCCCGAGCGTGTCACCCGATCGAGCGGCGAAGAGCCGTCGGAGCCGAAATGCCAAGGGCGGTTCTGGACGTGCATGTCGCGCGAATGGGTTGCGGCGGCGGCGTTTAGGTTGGCGTTGAGCTGTACCGGACGTTCGCCGGCGGCGGACCGCAGGGCGTTGATCGAATCGAGCATGCGATACTGGATCGTCGCTTCGTCCTTGGCGTGGACGCGATAGACGCGGGGCAGGGGCTTGCCATCGGGGCCAAGACGTTCGGTCGGTGTTTCACAAGCGGTCAGACCGACCAGGGCCAACATGAGGATGGCGACGATGCGCGACATTCCGGATACTCCATGAACTTTAGCGGCCGGGATTTTTGGCCAAGATGATTGGCATGAGTTAATCGCTTTGCGGGCCGGGATCAAATCCTGTTCGCGGCTTTTCGCCATGAGGGGCGCCCATGAACGATTGTTTGATTTGCGACTGCAACAAACGCGCCATATAACGCATGGCGATCAAGATCACATCACGAAATGGCGAAGTCTCATGAGTAAAGCCCCCGTTTTCAAGTTTTCCCGGCGCAGTTTCGTGGCCGGGAGTGTCGCGCTGTTGAGCACGCCTGCGCTTGCGCAGTCGGAAGGGACGACGGAGATGGAGAACGATCTCTCGACCGTGGTACGCCGCAACATTTCGAGCTTTCGCTCGCTGGATTGGCGACCCTATTTCAGCAATCTGCGCAACGGGGCGATCCTTGTGGACACGACCTCTCGGGCATTGCATTTCTGGAGCGAAGACCAGAGCATCTATAAACTCTACCCGACCTCCGTGCCGTTGAGCGAGGATCTGACCCGTCGCGGACGGACCGAGGTAATCCGCAAGGTCGAGGGGCCGAGTTGGGCGCCGACGCCGTCGATGAAGCAACGCAATCCCGAATGGCCCGACTTTGTTGGTCCCGGTCCGAACAATCCGCTGGGCACTCATGCGCTTTATCTGAGCTGGCAGTATTACCGTATCCACGGCACCCACGACACGCGCAAGATCGGGCGTCGGTCCTCGAACGGGTGCATCGGTTTGTACAACGAACACATCGCGGAGCTGTTTCAGCTCGCCAAGGTCGGCACGCAAGTGTTGCTAATTTGACGACAAGAGGTCGGAAAATATGGCAGGATCAAAGGAGCAATTGATTTTGCTCACGATTGGTTCATATAGCTGATTGTGTGAAACAAACCTGCCCTCTGTCGTGGGGTTCAAGGAGGATTGACTATGAAAAAACTCGCTGTTGCTGCCGTTTTCGCTCTGGCTGGCACCGCTTCTTTTGCTGGCGGCTACTCTGAGCCGGTCATCGAAGCTCCGGTTGTTGTCGAAGAAACCTCTTCTTCGTCCGCTGGTGGCTACGTTGTGCCGCTTCTGATCCTGGCTCTGGTGGCTGCTGCTGTTGCTGCCGACTAATCGTCGCCAGACACAACAGAATTGAAAGGGCGGTTCTTTTGAACCGCCCTTTTCATTTGTCCAGAGGATAGGCCGGAGGGGTTACACCCATCCGGCAAGGTTTTTCCTGACCTGACCGACCAGCGCGCTGATGTGCAGCGGGTCCGCGTTGAGACAGGGGATATAGAGAAACTCCTCACCGCCTGCATGCTCAAAGCTTTCCCTGATCTCTTCGTTGATCTCTTCGAGCGTCTCGATGCAATCGGCGGAAAAGGCCGGGGCGCAGACGGCAATACTCTTGTTACCTTTCCCGGCCTGACGCGCGACCTCTTCGACCGTATAGGGCTGAAGCCACTCTTCGGGGCCAAATTTGGACTGGAAGGTGGTCATGATCCGGGTTTCGTTCCAGCCCAGACGCTCTTTCAAAAGCCGAGTCGTTTTCTGGCATTGGCAATGATAGGGGTCGCCGCCCTCTTTCAGGTAGCGTTCCGGCAGGCCGTGATAGGAACAGATCAGGATGTCCGGTTTGCGCTTCGCCGCCGCATAGGCGCGCTCGACGGATTGCGCGAGGGCGTCGATATAGGCGGGATCGTCGAAATAGGGTGGCACGGTGCGGGACGCGGGTTGCCAGTTTTCTTCCATCAGTGCGCGGAAGAACTGATCATTTGCGGTCGCTGTCGTGGCCCCGGCATATTGCGGGTAGAGCGGGAAAAACAGGATTTTCGAGCAGCCTTCGGCAACCAGTTCTTCAACCTTGGATTTGGTTGAGGGGTTGCCGTAACGCATACAGAAATCGACCATGACCCGATCGCCATATTCCGCTTCGAGCGCAATCTTGATTGCACTCACCTGCTCCTTGGTGATCGTCATCAACGGGCTTTCATCCGCCTCGGTGTTCCAGATCGACTTGTAGGCCGCCCCGGATTTAGAGGGGCGGAAGGTCAGAACGATGCCTTGCAGAATCGGTTGCCATTTCCACCAAGGGTAGTCGATCACCCGCTTGTCGGACAGGAACTCACCCAGATACCGCCGCATCGACCAGTAATCCGTGGCGTCCGGGGTTCCGAGATTGGCGAGCAACACGCCGATCTTTTCCCTGGGCACTTTCGGATGGTCTTTCGGCGCATGCAGCGGACAGGTGGCGTCCGGTGCGTTGGTGTTCAGCCGCGAAGGCTTCATGAGTCCCATGTGATCTTCCTGATTTTTGTTTGTTCTAGGCTTAGGTCGGTTCGGGGGCGGGTCAAGCTCAGCCTTCCGGTAGCTTGAATTCTTCGGTGTGAAGTGCATCGGCCAGACGCATCCTCGCGGAGCCGGGCATCAGCGGTTTCGGCTGGCTCTCATCCGGTGCCCAACCGGTGAGAAATACCATGTCGAACGTGGCGATCAGTCGCCCGTCTTCGGAAAAGTGATCTTTGTAGAGTTGTTCGGCTGTCACGAAGAGTCGGGCCGGGCTCGGTATTCTGAGCCGGGCCGTCAGAGCATTGCTTTCTCCCATGGCGCGCAGGTCTTCGACCATGCGCGAAAGGGACGGGTAGGTCACCTTGCGCACGGTCTTGTCCGCGACCGGAAGGGCGAAGGAGGCACGTTGCAGCAAAGCACCGAGATCGCGCAGTTCCCCCATCGGCAGGACGCGCGGTGACAGCCCGCCGCTGACCATCGTCTCCGCCTGACCGAGACAGGCGCGCAGCTCATTGAGGGTCTGATCCCCGAAAAACGCGGCGATCATGAGCCCGTCCGGCTTAAGCGCGCGATTGCATTGGATGAGCTGTCCGACCGGATCGTTTGCCCAATGCAGGCTCATGGCGTGGATCACCAGATCATGCGCCCCTTCTTCGAGGGCGAGGATGTCATCGTCGGGAACGATCTTGGCCTCGGGAAAGTATCCTGCCCACATTTCGGGAAAACCCGTGACCACGGCGGGAGATGTAAACGATTTGTTAACCATATCCACCCGATCCTCGATTTCGAAACGGGCCTCCTCATGCAGGAAGAAATCCCCTCCCATCCGCATCGCACGTTGCCGGTTTCGGGCAATTTGTTCCCGATCGACGAGGAGAGGGGGCTGTGACATGGGGTTCGTCCTGATGATGGTCTGCGGGCGTCAATCTAGGTAGTCGGACGGGAAATGCAAAGACTGGCCAAACTGATCTATCCGGCGCAATGCCTGACCTGCGACGAAATGATCGAGGTTGAGCGTGGTCTGTGCCCGAAATGCTGGTCCGAAACGCCGTATATCGTGGATCATCCCTGCGATTGTTGCGGACGGCCTCTGGTCGGCGATGCCGAGGAGGGCGATCTGTGTGACGATTGCCGCAGCCGACCGAAGGACTGGGACCGTGGTCGGGCGGTCATGCTTTACGGAGGCAATGCGCGCTCCATGGTGTTGCGCTTCAAACATGGCGACCGTACCGATCTGGCGCATCCGATGGGAACCTGGCTCGCGGAGGCGGCAGCGCCCTTGATCGCGCCGGAGACGGTGGTGGCGCCGGTGCCGCTGCATTGGTTGCGCCTGCTCCGGCGGCGTTACAATCAATCGGCACTTTTGGGGCAGAGAGTCGCGAAACTCCATGGGGTGAACTACATTCCGGACCTGTTGAGGCGCCCGTCGGCGACGCGCAAGCTCGATGGCATGACGGCGGAACAGCGGCGCGATACCGTGGCTGGCGCCATCCGAATCAACCGCGCACAGGCTGGGCGGATCGAGGGGCGGCCCGTGTTGCTGATCGACGATGTGCTGACAACGGGTGCGACCTTGGGCGAATGTGCACAGGCCTGTCGCAAGGCTGGCGCGACGTCGGTCCATGTTGCGGTTCTGGCGCGCGTGGACAGGGAGGCCTAAATCCTTATAGTCGCCGCAAGACAAAAGGATTTCCTCTCATGCAACCCGTCACGCTCTACACAACGCCCATCTGCCCTTATTGCATTGCCGCCAAGCGTCTTCTCGACAGCAAGGGCGTTGAATACACCGACATCGACGTCATGGCCAATCCCGCGCTGCGTCAGGAAATGATGCAACGTGCGCCCGGCAGCTATACCGTGCCGCAGATTTTCATCGGCGACACCCATGTCGGCGGTTGTGACGATCTCCATGCGCTGGAGCGCGCGGGCAAGCTCGATCCGCTCCTGGCGGGCTGATCCATGTTGCGCGTCGGTCTCATCACCCTGAATTCGAGCGACGATCCGCTCTTCAACCTGCCGATCACGCAGGGCTTTGTGAACGCCGCTGCCGATGCGGGGGCCGAAATCGTGATGACGCCGGAGGTGACCAATTGCGTGTCTTCGTCGCGGGCCCATCAGAAAGAGGTCCTGTGTCACGAGGCCGACGATCCGACGCTGGCCGCTCTGCGTGAAACTGCCCGTTTGCGCCAGATTTGGCTCTTGATCGGCTCTCTAGGCCTGAAAACAGATGACCCGGACGGGCGTTTTGCCAACCGGTCTTTCCTGATCTCGCCGGAGGGAGAGATCGCTGCGCGTTACGATAAAATTCACATGTTCGATGTGGATGTGAGCGACACCGAGCGTTACCGCGAATCCGATGGCTATCGTCCCGGTGAAAAGGCGGTGGTTGCCACCACACCTTTTGCCAGGATCGGCATGACCATCTGTTACGACCTGCGTTTCCCGCATCTGCACCGGACGCTGGCGAAGGCGGGCGCACAGATCATTACCCAGCCCGCGGCTTTCACGGCGATCACCGGCGAGGCGCATTGGCATAGTCTGTTGCGCGCGCGGGCCATCGAAACCGGATGTTTCGTTCTGGCGCCAGCGCAGACCGGACATCACCGCGAAAAGGTCGATGTGAACCGCTGCACCTACGGGCATTCTCTGGCGGTGTCGCCTTGGGGCGAAGTGCTCTTCGATGGGGGCGTCGAGCCGGGTTGGGGTCTTGTCGAGCTTGATCTGGCCGAAGTCGACAAGGCGCGCAAACGCATTCCGGCCCTGTCGCACGATCGGGAGTTCAGGGTCGAGACATGAGCGGGTCTTCCAACAACGATGCCCTCTCGGTCGCGCTGTTTTCCGAGATTTTCATGGCCGATCAGTTGGCGCGCAACCGGCTGACCAAAGCCCTGCCGAAAGGTATGGAGATCAGCCATTTTTCTTTGCTCAATCACCTTGCACGGCTGGGGGATGAGCGCTCTCCGGCCCAGTTGGCCCGTGCCTTTCACGTCACCCGCGGCGCGATGACCAACACGATCAACAAGCTGGAATGGGCGGGGTATATCCACGTCCGGCCCGATTGGGACGATGCGCGCCGCAAATTCGTGTCGATTTCGCCCGCCGGACGCGCAGCCCGGGATGCGGCTCTAGCGGCGATTGCGCCGATCCTGTCTGATATTGTCGAGGCCATCGGAACGGAACGGGTAAAGGCGGCTCTGCCTGTGCTGCGCGAAATGAGGATACGGCTTGAAGATGACGGATCTTGAGACGCTCGAACTTGCAACGGACCTCCTCGTCATGGGGGATCAGTCCGAGTTGACGTGCCATGCGGACCGGTTTGTCCAGAACACGCCCGCTCAACCCGATTTCTGGTTCGGCAATCGCACGATTTTTAAGTCACTGCCGAAAAATGCGGCGGAAGCGGAGACACAGATCGCCATCGCGCAGGGGGATCATCCCGAGGCATATTTTTCCGTGATCTTCTGGGATGTGCCCGATGCGGATACGAGACCTTTCGCAGCGGCATTCGAGACGGCAGGCTACGAGATCGAAACCGGGATCACGCTTGCGGGCGATCGGGCGGCGCGACCGGGCTTGCCGGACGGCATCGCGTTTCGGCAGATAATATCGGATGCCGACTGGGAGGCTGTGATTGCATTGCAGCTCGAGGGGATGTTGCGCGACGGATTCGAGCCGAACACAGCCCAAAGCTATATCGAAAAGAGCTTTTTGCGCAGGCGTCAGGTGAGTGAGGCTGGACGAGGCGTCTGGTACGGATTGTTCGAGGGGCAACTGCTTGTGGCCGATATGGGGCTGGTCTGGTCCCCGGCTCTGGTGCGCTACCAATCTGTCGAAACCCGCGCAAGCCATCGTCGTCGCGGCCTCTGCGCGGCATTTCTGGGGGAGGTCAGTGCATGCGCGGTGGCGCGTTATCCCGATGCGCGTCAGGTGATCGTGGCGGAAGACGGCACCACCGCTGCGCGACTGTATCAGCGCGCGGGGTTCGTTCCGGTCGAGCGGGTGGTATCCGCGTCACGGACGCCGAAATAGGGTCTATTTCTTGATTGAAGCCGTCACGTAATTGACCGAAAGATCGCGCGCCGAGATCGACCATTTCCACAGGATCGGATTGAACACGAAGCCTTTGCGGTCCACCGGTTCAAGACCCGCTTTCGAAATCAGGTCGACCAGCTCATCGGGCGTGATGAATTTCTTCCACTCATGGGTGCCTTTCGGCAGCCAGCGCATGACGACCTCGGCGCCAAAGATGGCCATGGCGTAGCTTTTCGGATTGCGATTGAGTGTCGAACACAGCATCAAACCGCCCGGTTTCAAGAGTGTCTGGCAGGCGGTGAGATAGGCAAGCGGGTCGGCGACGTGCTCGACCACTTCCATGTTCAGCACAACGTCGAACTGCTCTCCGGCTTCGGCAAGTGCTTCGGCGGTGGTGTGACGATAGTCGATGTCGAGCCCGGATTGTTCGGCATGGACCTGTGCCACCGGAATATTGCGTTCCGCGGCATCCGCGCCCACGACGGTCGCGCCCAATCGCGCCATCGGTTCGGACAAAAGCCCGCCACCACAGCCGATGTCGAGAAGACGCAACCCCTCAAACGGTTTGTCGGCGGACAGATCGCGCCCGAACTCTGCGGCAATTTGCGTGGTGATATAATCGAGCCGAACCGGGTTCATCATGTGCAAAGGCTTGAACTTGCCGGACGGGTCCCACCATTCGGCGGCCATGGCCTCGAATTTCGCGACCTCATCGGGGTCAATGGTGGTTTGCATGATCGCCTCCTTCATGTTCAACTCGCTTCGTCGGGACATCCGCTTGGACCCGCTCTATATAGGACACCCATGGACAAGGTCTCAGGCCAAAACAGCGCATACAGCTATCTCTATCCGCAAATCGCGGTCTATGACCACCGCATGCTGGATGTCGGCGACGGGCACAAGCTTTATGTCGAGCAAAGCGGCAATCCTGCGGGGATTCCGGTGGTGGTTTTGCATGGCGGTCCCGGTGGCGGGTGCAGCCCCTATATGCGGCGCTATTTCGATCCATCGCTCTATCGCATCATTCTGTTCGATCAGCGCGGCTGCGGGAAATCCCGGCCTTTTGCCTCGGTTGAGGCCAACACGACATGGCATCTTGTCGCCGATATCGAGCGTATTCGCGAGGCGCTGGGCATCGAGCGCTGGATGGTGTTCGGCGGAAGCTGGGGGGCAACCCTGGGTGTGGCCTATGCGGAGACTCACCCGGAGCGCGTGATCCATCTGGTGCTGCGCGGGGTCTTCCTTGCACGCAAAAGTGAACTCGACTGGTTCTATGCCGGGGGGGCGGGGCGGTTCTGGCCCATGCATTGGGCAGAGTTCCGCGATGCGATCCCACCGGAGGAGCGGGGCGATCTCATAACCGCCTATCACCGGCGCCTCTTTAGCGGCGACCACCGGCAGGAGGTCACCTATGGCCGGATCTGGTCGCGTTGGGAGAACGCTCTGGCGTCGCTGGGGTCCGATGGTGTCGTCGGCGATCCGGGGCCGGACTATGCCCGAACCTTTGCCCGGATCGAGAACCATTACTTTATCAACAAGGCCTTTCTCGCTCACGACGGCCAGCTTTTGCGCAATGTCGACCGGATCGCGGAGGTGCCCGGCACCATCGTGCAGGGGCGGTTCGATATGATCTGCCCGCCGGAGACGGCTTATGAGCTGCACAAAGCCTGGCCGAAATCGCGGCTCATCATGGTCGGGCAGGCGGGGCATGCCCTGTCGGAGCCAGGGATCACCGAGGCGCTCGTGATGACCATGGATCGGCTGGGGCGTTGAGGGCGGGCGCGATAGGGCTTGCAGATTCGCCGCAGGGCGCGTATAGACCCCTCCAACAGCGGCGCTGTCGGGAGTTCCCGAGGCTCCACCGGGAAAGATCGACGGGCCGCGCGCCCGTTTTTTTGTGCCCTTACCGTGAGTTTCCTCATGAGGGCGTTGCCAGTTCTGAAAGGCAAGACATGTCCGAACTGATTGCCAAGACCGCGATCGACCGCCGGATGGCGGAAATCGTCGGCCCCGTCATCGAAGGGATGGGGTTCGAGCTTGTGCGTGTGCGTTTGATGTCCTCGACGAAATCGAAGACGCTGCAAATCATGGCTGAGCGCCCCGAAGGCGGCATCGAAGTTGACGAATGTGCCGAGATTTCCACTGCGGTTTCTGCTATTCTCGACGTCGAAGACCCTATCGAAGATGAATATACGCTCGAAGTGTCGAGCCCCGGGATCGACCGTCCGCTGACCCGTCTGAAGGATTTTGCAACCTTCGAGGGCTATGAGGCCAAGATCGAAACGACCGAGATGATCGACGGCCGCCGCCGTTTCAAGGGTGTGCTTGCCGGTGTCGAAGGGGACGAGGTTCTGCTCACCCTAGATGAGACTGGTGAAGAGGTCACCATCGGTCTGAATTTCGATTGGCTGTCGGACGCGAAACTCGTGCTGACCGATGAGCTGATCCGCGAAATGCTGCGTCAACGCAAAGCGAATGGCGCAATCGACGAAACCCAATTTGACGACATCGAGACCGACGACGGGTCTTCAGAGGATTGAGAGAGGACTGAATATGGCAATCACCTCTGCAAACCAGCTTGAGCTGTTGCAAACCGCCGAGGCCGTGGCCCGCGAGAAGATGATCGACCCGAATCTCGTGGTCGAAGCGATGGAAGAGTCCCTCGCCCGTGCCGCGAAATCGCGTTACGGCTCGGAAATGGACATCCGCGTCCACATCGACCGCAAGACCGGCCGCGCCACCTTCACCCGTGTGCGCACGGTGGTGGAAGACGAAGAGCTCGAGAACTACCAGGCCGAGCTGACCGTCGAACAGGCCAAGCAATACATGGCCGACCCGCAGATCGGCGACGAGATCAAGGACGAGGTTCCGCCGGTGGAACTGGGCCGGATTGCCGCGCAATCCGCGAAACAGGTCATCCTGCAAAAAGTGCGCGAAGCCGAGCGTGATCGTCAGTACGACGAGTTCAAGGATCGTGTGGGCACCATCATCAACGGTGTTGTGAAACGCGAGGAATACGGCAACGTGATCGTCGACATCGGTCGCGGCGAAGGCATCCTGCGCCGCAACGAGAAGATCGGTCGCGAGACCTATCGCCCGAACGACCGCATCCGTTGCTACATCAAGGACGTGCGCCGCGAAGTGCGCGGGCCTCAAGTGTTTTTGAGCCGCGCCGCGCCGGAATTCATGGCCGAACTGTTCAAGATGGAAGTGCCGGAAATCTACGATGGCATCATCGAGATCAAGGCCGTGGCCCGAGATCCGGGTTCGCGCGCGAAGATTGCCGTGATCTCCTATGACGGTTCCATCGACCCGGTCGGTGCCTGTGTCGGTATGCGCGGTTCGCGCGTGCAGGCCGTGGTGAACGAGCTTCAGGGCGAGAAAATCGACATCATTCCGTGGAATGACGATGCGCCGACCTTCCTCGTGAACGCGCTGCAACCCGCCGAAGTGTCGAAAGTTGTGCTCGACGAGGATGCTGGCAAGATCGAGGTCGTGGTGCCGGACGAGCAACTGTCGCTGGCCATCGGTCGTCGCGGTCAGAACGTGCGCCTGGCATCGCAGCTCACCGGTCTCGACATCGACATCCTGACCGAAGCCGAAGAATCCGAGCGTCGTCAGAAAGAATTCGCGGCCCGCACGCAGCTCTTCATGGACAGCCTCGATCTGGACGAATTCTTTGCCCAGCTTCTGGTCTCCGAGGGTTTCACGAACCTGGAAGAGGTCGCCTATGTCGACGTTGACGAGCTTCTGGTGATCGACGGTGTCGATGAAGATACGGCCACCGAGCTCCAGGCTCGGGCCCGTGACGTGCTCGAAGAGGCCAATCGCAAGGCGATGGAACATGCCCGTGAGCTGGGTGTGGAAGACAGCCTGGTTGATTTCGAGGGTCTGACACCCCAGATGATTGAGGCATTGGCCGAGGACGGCGTGAAGTCGCTGGAAGATTTCGCGACCTGCGCCGATTGGGAACTTGCCGGTGGCTGGACCACGGTGAACGGCGAACGTGTGAAGGACGACGGTGTCCTCGAAAAGTTCGACGTCTCCCTCGAAGAAGCCCAGAACCTCGTGATGACCGCACGCATTCAGCTTGGCTGGGTGGACCCGGCCGATCTCGAATCCGAGGAAGAGGTTGACGAAACCACAGAGGAGAGCGAGGCCTGATCGGGCCTCGTTTGCAAGAAGGTGAGCGATGAGCAGAGGCGGACACACGAAAGTCAGGGATGAGGCGGAACGGCGCTGCATCGTCACGCGCGAGGCAGAGCCGCGGCGTGGTCTCATCCGGTTCGTGGTGGCGCCCGACGGGCTCATCGTTCCCGATCTGGCCGAGAAACTGCCGGGCCGGGGCTTTTGGATCAGCGCGGATCGTGCCGCTCTTGAAGAGGCTGTAAAGAAAAACCTCTTTGCTAAGGCAGCACGTCAACCGGTCACGGTACCCGACGGATTTGTCGATCTGCTTGAGGCGGGGCTGGCGGATCGGGTGGTGCATCTGATTTCTCTGGCCCGCAAGGCGGGTCAGGCGGTGTGCGGATTTGAAAAGGTCAAAAGCTGGCTGGCCGACGGGCATGCGAAGGTGCTGCTCCAGGCCTCGGACGGTTCTGAACGTGGCAAAGGCAAGCTTTGGACGCCCGAAGGCGGGCGTTGGTTCGGTCATCTGACGAGTTCCGAATTGGGTTTGGCTTTTGGCCGCGAAAGTGTGATACATGGCGCGCTCGCAGGTGGCGGACTCTCAAAACGTGTTGTAGAGGATGCCAACCGCCTTATGGGCGTGCGCGAGACAATCGGTGGAGAGGGCTCCGCCGGGAAGGGTAAGACGACGAAATGAGCGATACAGACGGCAAGAAAACCCTCGGCCTTCGTGGTGGTTCCGGTTCGGTGAAGCAAAGCTTCTCGCATGGGCGCACGAAGAACGTGGTTGTGGAAACCAAACGCAAACGTGTTGTGGTGCCGAAGCCGGGTGCTTCCAAGTCGTCGGGCTCGGGCAACCCGGCTTTGGGCGATCCGTCGAAACGTCCGGCTGGCATTTCCGATGCGGAGATGGAGCGCCGGATGAAGGCGCTGGCCGCTGCGAAGGCCGCTGAGGCCGAAGAGGCGAAAAAGCGCGAAGAAGATGAGAAGGCCCGCGAGGAAGAGCGCGAGCGCCGTCGTCGTGAGATCGAAGAAAAGGCCCGCGAAGAGGCGGAGCGCGAAGCGGCGCTGAAAGCCAAGGAAGAAGAGGACGCCCGTGCGGCACGTGAGGCCGAAGAGGCCAAGAAGCGCGAAGCTGCGGCGAAATCCGCTGCCAAGAAACCGGCGCCGGCCCCGGCTGCTGAGAAGACCGACGATCCGGCTGCGGCGCAGGCTGCGATGCAGAAACAGGAACGTGGTGGTCGTGTCGCAACGCCGGCGCGCGGTCGCGAAACGCGTGAGCCGGATGATCGTAGCGGACGCAATAAGGGCGGTGACAACCGTCGTTCCGGCAAGCTGACCGTGAACCAGGCGCTGAACGGTGGCGAAGGCGGACGTCAACGCTCGATGGCCGCGATGAAGCGCAAACAGGAACGCATGCGCCAGAAGGCGATGGGCGGGGCGGATTCGCGCGAGAAAATCGTGCGTGACGTGCAGGTTCCGGAAACCATCGTGGTCTCCGAATTGGCGAACCGCATGGCCGAGCGCGTGGCCGATGTCGTGAAATCGCTCATGAAAATGGGCATGATGGTCACTCAGAACCAGTCGATCGACGCCGACACCGCCGAACTGATCGTCGAGGAATTCGGCCACCGCATCCAACGTGTGTCCGACGCCGACGTCGAGGACGTGATCCAGTCGGTCGACGACAAGGCCGAAGATCTGAAACCGCGTCCACCGGTGATCACCATCATGGGCCACGTCGACCACGGGAAAACTTCCCTGCTCGATGCGATCCGTCATGCCAACGTGACCTCCGGTGAAGCCGGCGGCATCACCCAGCACATCGGCGCCTATCAGGTAACGACGGAATCCGGGTCTGTCTTGACCTTCCTCGATACGCCGGGCCACGCGGCCTTTACCTCCATGCGGTCCCGCGGGGCGCAGGTGACGGATATCGTGGTTCTGGTTGTGGCTGCCGATGACTCGGTCATGCCGCAAACGGTCGAAGCCATCGCGCACGCGAAGGCGGCGGGTGTTCCGATGATCGTGGCGATCAACAAATGCGACAAACCGGGCGCTGATCCGATGAAAGTGCGCACCGAACTTCTCCAATACGAGGTGATCGTGGAGGAAATGTCCGGTGAGGTGCAGGACGTTGAAGTCTCTGCCAAAACGGGCATGGGGCTCGACAATCTGCTCGAAGCCATCGCGCTTCAGGCCGAGATTCTCGAACTCAAGGCCAACCCGGATCGTGCCGCTGAAGGTGCCGTCATCGAAGCTCAGCTCGATGTGGGCCGCGGTCCGGTTGCCACCGTTCTGATCCAGAAAGGTACGCTCAAACGCGGCGATATCTTCGTTGTGGGTGAGCAATGGGGCAAGGTCCGTGCGCTGGTCAACGACAAGGGCGACCGCGTCGACGAGGCTGGCCCGTCCGTGCCGGTCGAGGTCTTGGGCCTGAACGGGACGCCGGAAGCCGGTGACGTGCTCAACGTTGTTGAGACCGAAGCGCAAGCCCGCGAGATTGCCGAGTATCGCGAACAGGCCGCCAAGGACAAACGTGCCGCCGCCGGTGCCGCGACAACCCTCGATCAGCTTCTGGCGAAGGCCAAAGCCGACGAGAACGTCAAGGAACTGCCGATCCTGGTGAAAGCCGACGTGCAGGGGTCCGCCGAAGCCATCGTTCAGGCGATGGAGAAAATCGGTAACGACGAGGTGCGTGTGCGCGTGCTGCACTACGGTGTGGGCGCGATCACCGAAACCGACATTGGCCTGGCCGAAGCCTCCGGCGCGCCGGTCATCGGCTTCAACGTTCGTGCCAATGCGCCCGCGCGCAATGCCGCGAACCAGAAGGGCGTGGAAATCCGCTATTATTCCGTGATCTACGATCTTGTGGATGACGTAAAAGCGGCGGCCTCCGGTCTTCTGTCTGCCGAGATCCGCGAAAACTTCATCGGTTATGCGCAGATCAAAGAGGTCTTCAAGGTCTCCGGCGTGGGCAAGGTTGCTGGCTGTCTCGTCACCGAAGGTGTGGCGCGTCGTTCCGCGGGCGTGCGCCTTCTGCGCGACGATGTGGTGATCCACGAAGGCACGCTGAAGACGCTTAAACGCTTCAAGGACGAGGTCAAAGAGGTCATTTCCGGTCAGGAATGCGGGATGGCTTTCGAGAATTACGACGACATCCGTCCGAACGATGTCATCGAGATTTTCGAACGCGAGGAAGTGGAACGCCAGCTCGACTGAGCTGTCGCCCCCTTTCAGGACCAAATCAAAAGGCGCGCCATTGGGCGCGCCTTTTTCGTGAAACTGTAGCGGACGACGATGGAATCAGGCTGCCTTGGTATAGGACACCGGTTTGCCGACGAAAGTCTTGTCGCCGACGCGCACCTGAATTTTTCCGTTGTCGGTTTCGCCAACATAGCGACCCTGAACGGAAATGTATTTTCCAAGAGTGATCGAACGCATCATTGCTTTATCCCCAGTTTGAATGACTTACCCAAAGAATTGCATAAATGCGGTCAAAAATCATTTACAAATTTAAGACAATTGGCACTTTTAAGCACAAATGTTGTGCATATGTAGGGGTTTTTGAAATAAAACGGCTTTTCTGCTTTGCGCATTTCAAAGAAGATCGCGGAGAATCGGGATCAGCGGAATATCTGCGGGCGGCATCGGGTAGTCGCGCAACTCCGAGGCCTTTGCCCATTTCAACACCTGACCTTCGCGGGGTGTCGGAATACCCTTCCATTTGCGACAGGCAAAGAGCGGCATCATCAGGTGAAAATCGTCATAGCCATGGGAGGCAAAGGTCAGCGGTGCGAGGCAGGAATTCCAGGTCTCGATGCCGAGTTCTTCGTGCAATTCACGTACCAGCGCGGCTTCGGGAGTTTCCCCGGGTTCGACCTTGCCGCCGGGAAATTCCCAGAGACCCGCCATGGATTTTCCTTCCGGGCGCTGGGCAAGAAGCACGCGGCCCTCAACGTCTATGAGGGCCACGGCAGAAACGAGAACCAGCTTCACGAGCGATAATCCGCGTTGATCGTGATGTAGCCATGGGTGAGATCGCAGGTCCAGACGGTTGCGGTACCATTGTCGAGGCCAAGATCGACGCGAATGACGATTTCGTCATTCTTCATATAAGCGGCACCGGCTTCTTCGGAATAGGACGGCGCAACCCAGCCGTTTTCGGCAACCAAAATGTCACCAAACCAGATCGTCAGACGATCCCGCTCCGCACGCTCACCGGATTTGCCGACGGCCATGACGATACGACCCCAGTTCGGATCTTCTCCGGCCACGGCGGTTTTCACGAGCGGCGAATTGGCGATGGCCATGGCGACACGATGCGCCGGACCGCTAGCATTGGCGCCGGTGACCTGAACCTCGATCAGTTTGGTGGCGCCCTCGCCGTCGCGGGCGATCTGGATTGCGAGATCCTTCATCACCGCATGCAGAGCTTCGCGGAAGTCATGCACGCGCGGATCGGCGAAATCGGTGATCGTGCCCATCCCGGATTTGCCCGTCGCGGCAACAAGAACAGTGTCGGAGGTCGAGGTGTCGCCATCGACGGTGATGCAGTTGAAGGTCTTGGCATTGTCGAGCCAGAGACATTGTTGCAACACGTCACGGGTGATCGCGGCATCGGTGAAGATGTAGCAGAGCATGGTGGCCATATCGGGGGCAATCATGCCGGAGCCTTTGGCGAACCCGGCGATCTTAACCTCGACACCGTCGAGCGTGACGCTTTGTGTCGCACCCTTCGGGAAGGTGTCGGTGGTCATGATCGCACGGGCGGCCATTTCCATGGCATCTTCAGCGAGGGCGGCGTTGAGGTCGCCGATCTTGGCGGTGATCCGCTCCCATTTGATCGGCTCGCCGATCACGCCGGTCGAGGAGGTAAAGACGCGTTTCTGTTCGATCCCCATCTCTTCGGCAACGGCGGCGGTGATTTTTGCCACCGAGTCAAAGCCGCTCTTGCCGGTGAAGGCATTGGAGTTGCCGGAATTCACGAGGATCGCCGCCTTGCCCGGAAGATCGAGCCCGATCTTGTCCTGACAGTCGATCACCGCAGCGGAGCGGGTGGTCGAGCGGGTGAAGACACCGGCCACGGCCGTGCCCTCGCACAGTTCGGCCAGCATGACATCGGTCCGACCGGCGTAACGCACCCCGGCCTCGAGGGCGGCAAAACGCACCCCCTCGATCACAGGCAGGTCAGGAAAGCCCGCTTTCGGGGCGAGGGGAGAGACGTGATCAATCTTGGCCATGGTCGGCGATCCTCAAAGGTGATGTCAGTTCGCGATCAGATCGTCCATCCGCAGGGCGGAGGGCTCGATGCCTTCGACCATCTCCACATCGCCCTCGGTTTCGAGCGAGTCGAGCTTCGCGCGGATGGCCTGTTCCTGAATGTCGGCGGTCAGTTCGTCCTGAACGTCCTCGAGCGGCGGCACTTCGGCCAGACGGGTTTCCATCAGCTTGATGACATGCCAGCCGAACTGGGTCTGAACCGGTTCGGAAATCGCACCCTCTTCCATTTTCACTACAGCGTCTTCGAAGGGCGCGACCATCATACCCTTGCCGAACCAACCGAGATCGCCACCGTTCGGACCCGACGGGCCGGTGGATTTCTCGCGGGCGAGATCGGCGAAATCGGCACCGTTGTTCAGCTCTTCGATGATCGCTTTCGCCTCCTCCTCGCTGTCCACGAGGATATGCGCGGCGTGATATTCGCGGCCCGGTTCGAATTCGGCGAATTTGGCGTCATAGGCGGCCTTGAGCGCGTCGTCGGTCACAGCGGCATCGGCGATGGTTTCAAGAGCGTGACCCGCGATCAGTACCCGTTCCTCGTTGGCGAGCTGGTATTTCAGCGCGTCGGTGATGTCGCCGGCGGACTGTTTCAGCAGTTCCTGCTGCACGATCTGGTTCACGATGCCATCAAAAAGCTGTGCATCGGGCAGGCTCTGGTACTGATCCGGAAGGGATTGACGCGCCGCAATGATGTTGCCGAGGGTGATTTCGACCCCGTTGACACGCGCAACCACGGTGTTTGCGGTCATATCTTCGGCAAAAGAGGGCGCCGCAGCGGTGATGGCCAGCGAAAACAGGGCTGCGGTGGCGGAAATGCGGTATTTCATCGAGAAAATCCTTCCTGTCGGCGCCATTCCGGGGCGCGACGTTGACACTCATGATATGGCCCCTTACATCGCGATAGGTCACTGAAGAGGAGCCTTTGCGCCTGTTTCTATGGGTTGTGAGGCAACGGGGCAATCCCTCCTCTCACACGATCCTGTCAGGACGCATCGAGCGGAGAAAATATGCTGGGCATCGGTACACTCGCGAAAAAGGTTTTCGGGACCCCAAACGATCGCAAGATCAAGGCGACCCGACCTCTCGTGGCCAAGATCAACGCGCTGGAGCCGGAGTTCGAGAAACTCGACGATGCGGGTCTGATCGCCAAGACGGAAGAATTCAGGAAACGGGTGGCCGAAGGCGAGAGCCTCGATGCGCTTCTCCCGGAAGCCTTCGCCAACTGTCGCGAGGCGGCGCGCCGTGCGCTTGGCCTGCGTGCTTTCGACACCCAGCTTATGGGCGGCATCTTCCTGCATCAGGGCAATATCGCCGAGATGAAGACCGGTGAGGGTAAGACGCTGGTTGCCACCTTCCCGTCCTATCTGAACGCCCTGACGGGGAAGGGCGTTCATGTGGTGACGGTCAACGAATACCTTGCCAAGCGCGACGCCGAATGGATGACGAATGTCTTCGAAGCGCTCGGCATGACCTGTTCCTCGATCTATTCGAACCAGCCCGAAGCGGAAAAGCGCGCGGCCTATGCCTGCGACGTGACCTATGCGACGAACAACGAGCTGGGCTTCGATTACCTGCGCGACAACATGAAATCCGAGCTGAAGGACATGGTTCAGCGCGGGCATCATTTCGCCATCGTCGATGAGGTGGACTCCATTCTGATCGACGAGGCGCGCACGCCACTGATCATCTCGGGGCCATCGGACGACCGGTCCGAGCTGTATAAGGCCATCGACTCGCTGATCCCGGAACTGACCGAAGAGCATTACGAGATCGACGAGAAAACCCGTCAGGTGACCTTCACCGAAGAGGGCAATGAGTATCTCGAAAAACGCCTGCACGAGGCCGGGTTCCTGCCCGAAGGGCAAACGCTTTACGATCCGGAAAGCACCACCATCGTACACCACGTGAACCAGGGCCTGCGTGCACACAAGCTGTTCCAGAACGGCGTGCATTACATCGTGCGCAATGGTGAGGCGATGCTGATCGACGAATTCACCGGGCGGATGATGTCCGGGCGTCGTCTCTCCGAAGGTCTGCATCAGGCGATTGAGGCCAAAGAAGGGCTGGAGATCAAGCCTGAGAACATCACCATGGCTTCGGTGACCTTCCAGAACTATTTCCGTCTCTATGACAAACTTTCCGGTATGACCGGGACGGCCGCGACCGAGGCCGAGGAATTCATGGAGATCTACAAGCTGGGGGTGGTCGAAGTGCCGACCAACCGTCCGATCCAGCGGATCGACGAGCACGACCGGGTCTACCGTACGGAGGGTGAAAAACTCGCCGCCGTGGTTGAATCGATCAAGGAGGCGCATGAGAAAGGCCAGCCGGTTCTGGTCGGCACCACCTCCATCGAGAAATCCGAAGAGCTGTCGCAGCTTCTGACCCGTGAAGGCGTCACGCATAACGTGCTCAATGCCCGTCACCACGAACAGGAGGCGCAGATCGTTGCCGATGCCGGTAAATTCGGTGCGGTGACCATCGCCACCAACATGGCCGGGCGCGGCACTGACATCAAACTCGGCGGCAATGTCGAGATGAAGGTGATGGAGGCGATTGCCGCTAACCCCGAGGCTGAACCGGATGAAATCCGTGCGCGGATCGAGGCGGAACATGCCGAAGAAGAGAAACGTGTGTTGGAGGCGGGCGGGCTTTACGTTCTGGCCACCGAACGCCACGAATCCCGCCGCATCGACAATCAGTTGCGCGGTCGGTCCGGGCGTCAGGGCGACCCGGGGCGTTCCCTGTTCTTCCTGTCACTTGATGACGATCTGATGCGGATTTTCGGTTCCGAGCGTCTCGACAAGATGTTGTCGTCGCTTGGGATGAAAGAGGGGGAGGCCATCGTCCACCCCTGGGTCAACAAATCGCTCGAAAAGGCGCAGGCGAAGGTCGAGGGCCGCAACTTCGACATCCGTAAACAGCTTCTGAAATTCGACGACGTAATGAACGATCAACGCAAGGTGGTGTTCTCCCAGCGTCGCGACATCATGGAATCGGAGAACGTCAACGAGATCGTCGAGGACATGCGTCACGAGGTGATCGAGGATCTAGTGGAGGAGGCGATCCCGCCGAAATCCTACCCGGATCAGTGGGACATCGAGCGGCTGCACAAAAGCGTTGCCGAGATGCTTAACATGGATCTGCCGATCAAGGACTGGGCCGCGGAAGAAGGTGTCGACGACGAGGCGATCAGCGAACGGATTTCCGAAACCTCCGACAAGATGATGGCGGAGAAGGAAGCGGCTTTCGGCGCCGATCAGATGCGCCAGATCGAGAAACAGTTCCTGCTGAACACGATCGACAGCAAATGGCGTGAACATCTTCTGACGCTTGAGCACCTGCGCTCCGTTGTCGGTTTCCGTGGCTATGCCCAGCGTGATCCGCTCAACGAGTACAAGAACGAAAGCTTCCAGTTGTTCGAGAGCATGCTCGACAGCCTGCGCAGCGAAGTGACGCAAAAGCTTTCCCGTGTGCGTCCGATGACCGAGGAAGAGCGCAACGCCATGTTGCAACAGCTCATGGAGCAACAGGCGGCTCTCGCTGCCGGGGCAACGCCGCAGCCGGTGGACGAACCCGAAGAGGGGCATCCGAATGCCGTGCCGGGGTTCGACGAAAACGATCCCTCGACCTGGGGCAATCCGGGGCGCAATGATCTCTGTCCCTGTGGGTCCGGCAAGAAATTCAAACATTGCCATGGCGCCGTGTGATCCGGAGCCATACCGAAAACGGGCCCGTGCGAAAGCGCGGGCCTTTTTCATTGCTTGTTGATTTCCCGGCGGCACGGTAGTTTTCGCCAATGGTTTCAAAGCGCAGAGGCTCGCTCATGTTGAAATTTTCCGTGTTCGGCCTCTTCGCCTGTCTGGCCGTGTCACAGCCTGCCGCAGCGCAGGACGTCAATCTCATGTCTCGTGACGGTTCGATTGCGATCAGCGGCACGTTTCTCAGTTTCGATGGTGAATTCTACCGGGTGGACACCGATCTCGGGGTGCTCACCGTCGACGGGTCCGGCGTGCGCTGCGAAGGACCGGGGTGCCCCGATCTCGATGGATATTATGCACAGGTCCGGATGTCCGGCGATGCCCAGGGCACGCGGACACTCCTGCCTGCTTTGGTGACCGCTTTTGCCATGCGCAATGGCTATGCCGTGGCCACCAGCACGCCCGACGTCGGTCTGACCTCCATCGTCCTGACCGACACGGAAAACGATCTTACGGTCGGGGAGTTCCTCCTCTCCGACACCTCAAGCTCCGAGGGGTTCGCCGATCTGGTGGCGGAGAACACCGACATTGTGCTCTCCCTGCGCAAGGTTGCACCGAGCGAAATGGTTCTGGCCTTTGACGCCGGTGTCGGGGATCTCTCCGATCCGTTGCGGGCGCGGGTCGTGGCCTTGGATGCGCTGATCCCCGTGGTGTCGCGCTCCAATCGGGTCGAGCGCCTGTCGCTTGCCGATCTGGCGGGGGTTTTCTCCGGCAAGATTACCAATTGGAAGGAGCTCGGCGGCGGCGACGCACCGGTGGTGCCGCATCTGATGCGGGACGATCTGCGCGAAGGCAGTGAGTTTCGCCGGATGATTCTCGGGCGGGGTGTCGAAGTGCCGGTCGGGGTGGTGCAGTTGCATGAGCGCTACGACGGACTTGTTGCGGCGGTGGAGCAGGACCCTTATGCCATCGGGCTTGGGCGCATGTCCGAGGGCGGCGCGGTAAAACCTCTTGGGCTCAGCGGGGCCTGCGGCTTCGAGGCGGAGGCGGCGCCGGCCGACATCAAGACCGAGGATTACCCGCTGACCCGCCCGGTGTTTCTTTACACACCTGCACGCCGCTTACCGGTTCTGGCGCGGGAATTCCTGGCTTTCGCGCGCTCGCCTGCGGCACAGATCGTTGTGGCGCGGACCGATTTCGTCGATCAGGGCGTCGATGAATTGTCGTTCCGCGATCAGGGGCGGCGCTTTGCCAATGCGATCACCCATGCAGGGGAGGAGGTCTCGCTGAAGGACCTCCAAGACGTCACCGGCGCTTTGCAGGGGGCCAAACGTCTGACGCTTGGGTTCCGCTTCGAAGGGGGATCGACAACTTTGGATGCCCAGTCTCGCTCCAACGTGCATCTTTTGGCAGAACTTCTGGAAGCCGGTGTCTATGAGGGGCAATCCCTGACTTTCGCCGGGTTTTCCGACGGGCAGGGGGCGGCGGGCGTGAACCGGACGCTGTCGAAACGTCGCGCGGAAACCGTGTTGCGCGCCGTACGACAGACGCTGGGCGAGGCCTATGAGCCGGAGCGCATGCAGATGGTGGCGGAGGGGTATGGCGAGGCGATGCCTCTGGCCTGTGACGACATCGGTTGGGGGCGTTCGCTCAACCGGCGTGTCGAGGTCTGGGTCCGGGATCAAAGATAACCGGACCCGCGAAAACTCAGCTCGACGGATTTTCCGATGATCAGATGGTCGTGGAGTTGGATATCCAGCGCCTCCGCCGCATCGCGGATCTGGTTCGTCATGCTGATGTCCGCATCCGAAGGCGTCGGATCGCCCGAAGGGTGATTGTGGACAAGGATCAGGGCGGAGGCATTCAGTTCCAATGCCCGTTTGACAACCTCACGCGGATAGACCGGGACGTGATCGACCGTGCCGCGGGCCTGTTCCTCATCGGCGATGAGGATGTTTTTCCGGTCGAGATAGAGCACGCGAAACTGTTCGGTTTCCCGATGCGCCATAGTGGTGTGACAATAGTCGATGACCGCATCCCAACTTGAAATCACTGGCCGCTGCATGACGCGGGCGCGGGCCAGACGATGAGCGGCCGCTTCGACGATCTTGAGTTCCTGTGCGACCGAGAGGTCGACGCCCGCGACTTCGAGAAGGCGGGGGATCGGGGCGGAGATGACACGGTTGTAATCGCCGAAATGGTCAATGAGTGCACTGGCGATCGGTTTGACATCGGCGCGGGGCAGGGCGCGATAGAGGATGAGCTCGAGAAGCTCGTAATCCGGCATCGCCTGTGCGCCGCCCTCAAAGAACCGCTCCTGCAAATGCTTGCGGTGGTTGCGCAAATAGCTGGGCGGGCGCGAGGGAAGGGCAACCGGTCGGGCCTCTTCGAGATCGAAGAGCCAGTCGGGCATTTCCCGAAATGCGGAGGGGGTCACGGGCGTTGTCATGACAGAAACCGTGCCCCGATTCGCTAAAAAAGGAGTTAACGGGCATTAAGAAAGGGCGCCGAAGCGCCCTGTCTCATGATCTTAGCTGGTCATGTCATCCCAGAAATTCTTGACCTTCTTGAAGAAGGACGAGCTTTCGGGATTGTTGTCCTCGGCGAGTTTTTCAAACTCCTGAAGCAGTTCTTTCTGCTTCGAGGTGAGATTGACAGGCGTTTCGACCGCAAGCTCGATGAACATGTCACCCTGCCCGCCACCGCGCAGCGCAGGCATGCCTTTGCCACGCAGGCGCATCTGGCGACCAGATTGGCTGCCGGCCGGGATTTTTACTCGCGAGCGTCCGCCGTCGATGGTTGGAACCTCTATGTCGCCACCCAGCGCCGCTGTGGCCATGGAGACCGGAACGGTGCAATGCAGGTTGACGCCTTCGCGCTCGAAGATCGGATGCGGACGCACCTCGATGAAGATATAGAGATCGCCCGTCGGACCGCCGCGCAGCCCCGCTTCGCCTTCGCCGGCAAGACGGATGCGCGTGCCGGTTTCGACACCCGCCGGGATGTTCACCGACAAAGAGCGCTCTTTCTCCACACGGCCCGCGCCGTGACAATCGGGGCAGGGATCCTTGATGATCTGACCCAGACCGCCACAGGCCGGACAGGTGCGTTCGACCGTGAAGAAGCCTTGCTGCGCGCGGACCTTGCCCATGCCGGAACAAGACGGGCAGGTTTGCGGCTCCGCACCATTCGCAGCCCCCGTGCCGTGACAGCTGTTACAAGCCACGGAGGTGGGAACATTGATGGTCTTTTGCGCACCCTTATAGGCTTCTTCGAGCGTGACGCGCATGTCGTAACGCAGGTCCGATCCGCGCTGAGCCCGCGACCGGGCCCCGCCACCGCGCGGTCCCCCCATGAAATCGCCGAACAGGTCGTCGAACACATCGGAGAAGGCCGAGGCGAAATCGCCCTGACCGCCGCCAAACCCGCCGCCGGGACGTCCGCCGCCCATGCCACCCTGCTCGAAAGCGGCATGACCGAACCGGTCATAGGCGGCTTTCTTGTCGGGATCCTTGAGCGTGTCGTAGGCCTCGTTCACTTCCTTGAACTTGGATTCCGCATCGGGGTTGTCCTTGTTGCGGTCGGGGTGAAATTCCATCGCTTTCTTGCGATAGGCTTTCTTCAATTCCGCGGCATCGGCGCCCTTGTTGACACCAAGCACCTCGTAATAATCGCGTTTTGCCATGGATTTTACTCCTTCTGGAACGCGATGACCGGCCCGGATCTCCGGACCGGTCGATCGTGTCCGCGATTACGGTTTACGAACGTTTGTCGCTGTCGAGGTCTTCGAAGTCGGCGTCGACAATGTCGTCATCGACAGAAGACGGACCCATATCGACATCGTCCATGTCAGGCTCGGCACCGCCGGATTTCTCCTGCTCGGCCTTGTAGATGGCCTCGCCGAGTTTCATGGCCGCGTCGGTCACGTTCTGGATGCCGGAGCGGATCTTGTCCGGGTTCTCGGTTTCCAGTTGGTCCTTGAGCGCAGCGATGGCCAGTTCGATGGCTTCGATGGTGGTCGGATCCACCTTGTCGCCATGCTCTTCGATCGACTTTTCGGTCGAGTGGATGAGGCTTTCGGCCTGGTTTTTCGCTTCGACCAGTTCCTTGCGGGCCTTGTCGGCTTCGGCATTCGCCTCGGCGTCCTTGACCATCTTTTCGATGTCCTCGTCGGAGAGACCACCAGAAGCCTGGATCGTGATCTTCTGCTCTTTGCCGGTGCCTTTGTCCTTCGCACCCACTTCGACGATGCCGTCGGCGTTGATGTCGAAGGTCACTTCGATCTGCGGCATGCCGCGCGGTGCCGGCGGGATGCCTTCGAGGTTGAACTGACCGAGCATCTTGTTGTCGGCGGCCATTTCACGCTCGCCCTGAAAGACACGCAGCGTCACGGCGGACTGGTTGTCCTCAGCCGTGGAGAAGATCTGCGACTTTTTGGTCGGGATCGTCGTGTTACGGTCGATCAGGCGGGTGAAGACACCGCCCAGCGTTTCGATGCCGAGAGACAGCGGGGTCACGTCAAGAAGCAGGACGTCTTTGACGTCGCCTTGCAGAACACCGGCCTGAATGGCGGCGCCCATGGCCACGACCTCGTCCGGGTTCACGCCCTTATGCGGCTCTTTGCCGAAGAATTTCGTCACCTCTTCGATGACTTTCGGCATACGGGTCATGCCCCCGACAAGTACGACTTCGTCGATGTCGGAGGTGGTGAGGCCCGCGTCTTTCAGAGCCGCTTTGCACGGATCCATCGAGCGCTTGATCAGGTCGGACACAAGGCTTTCCAGTTTCGCCCGGGTCAGTTTGACCACGAGGTGAAGCGGCGTGCCGGAAGACGGGTCCATCGAGATGAACGGCTGGTTGATCTCGGTCTGGGACGAAGACGACAGCTCGATTTTCGCTTTCTCGGCGGCTTCTTTCAGACGCTGAAGCGCCATTTTGTCTTTGGTCAGATCGACGCCATGCTCTTTTTTGAACTCCTCGGCGAGGTAGTTCACGATGCGCATGTCGAAATCTTCGCCACCGAGGAAGGTGTCGCCGTTGGTGGCCTGCACTTCGAACACGCCGTCGCCCAGTTCGAGCACGGTCACGTCGAAGGTGCCGCCGCCGAGGTCATAAACGGCGATGGTTTTGGTGTCTTCCTTGTCGAGGCCATAGGCCAAGGCGGCCGCGGTCGGCTCGTTGATGATGCGGAGCACTTCGAGGCCCGCGATCTTGCCGGCGTCCTTGGTGGCCTGACGCTGGGCGTCGTTGAAATAGGCCGGAACGGTGATGACGGCCTGCGTCACTTCCTCACCGAGATAGGACTCGGCGGTTTCTTTCATCTTGCCAAGAATGAAGGCGGAAATTTGCGAGGGCGAATATTTTTCGCCGTGCACTTCCACCCAAGCGTCGCCATTGCCGCCGTCTACGATGGCGTAAGGGACGAGTTTCTTGTCTTTTTCAACGGCTTCGTCGCCCATGCGGCGGCCGATCAGACGTTTGACGGCGAAAACGGTGTTTTCGGGGTTGGTGACGGCCTGACGTTTGGCCGCTTGGCCGACGAGGCGTTCACTGTCGGTGAAACCGACGATGGAGGGCGTGGTACGCGCCCCTTCGGAGTTCTCGATCACACGCGGTTGCGAACCATCCATGATGGCAACGCAGGAGTTGGTAGTCCCGAGGTCGATACCGATGACTTTGGCCATGCTCAAAATCCTCTCTTAGGCGATGTTGTGACGTTGGGCCCGTTGCGGCACCCGCGGTCGATCCCAGTGATTTTGACCGGGCTGACAATCAGGTCTGATGACCAGTCCGATCAAGGCTTCTGGGCGTATATAAGGACGGGTTTTCGTGCCTGCAAGTTGTGCGAAGGGGTTGAGGTGTGGAAAAATCGAGTCATTTCCTGAGGAAGTGGAGGGGAGGGCTGAAATGCAGGGGCGGGAGCCGTTGAATTTGCGAGGGATGAAGCTGTTTCCCGGATTGATCGGGCCGGAGGCGCAGGAGCGACTGGTCGAGGCGCTTCGCGGCGTGGTGCGCGAAGCGCCGCTGTTTCATCCGGTCACGCCGTCCGGCAAACAGATGTCCGTGCGGATGACGTCGGCGGGGCGGTTTGGCTGGGTCTCTGATCGTCATGGGTATCGGTATAGCGAGACGCATCCGATGGGTATGCGCTGGCCCGCGATCCCGCAGATCGCGCTTGAGGTCTGGGATGAGGTGTCCGGGACGGAGCGGGAACCGGAATGCTGCCTGATTAATTTCTACGACGCGGAGGCGAAGATGGGGATGCATCAGGACCGGGACGAGGCGGATTTCGGCCAGCCGGTGGTGTCGATTTCGCTCGGGGACGAGGCGCTGTTCCGGGTCGGAAACCTCACGCGCGGGGGCAAGACGGAAAGCGTCTGGCTCAAATCGGGCGATGTGCTCGTGATGGGGCAGCAGGCGCGGCTTTTGTATCACGGCATCGACCGGATCAAGGCCGGGAGCAGCAGGATTTTGCCGCGCGGTGGGCGGATCAACCTGACGCTCCGGGTGGTGAGCTGAGGCGGTTTAACGCCCCCAGCTCAGCGAGACGCGTTTGCGGGTGAAGAATTCGGCCAGGAGGCCGATGGTGAGGAACACGAGGGTGAAGACGACCGGATAGAGGATCGAGCTTTTGTGCGGATTGTAATTGACGAAGGTAAAGCCCCGGGCCTGGTCGATGGTATGGAACAGCGGGTTCCATGAGAACATCGCAAGCATGTAGTTCGGCGTCTGGTTGGCGACGAACATCTTGCCCGAGGTGAACATGTTGGCGCGGGTGTAAATCTGTTGAACGATCTGGATGAGGCCCGGCGCCCAGGGTTTGGCGGCCAGAAAAACCATGCCGATCGAAGCACCGGAGGCCCATGCCAAAAGCAGCATGCCGAAGGCACCGGTGATGTTTTCAAAGGTCACGGTGCCCCAGCCGAGCGAATAACCGAAAAGGATGACCGAGACCGAGAGCACCTGAATGTAAAGCGTGCTCAGCGCCGAGGAGAAAATCGCAATGGCGGTGTTCATCGGGGCGTGTTGCATCATCGGAGAGGTCGCGGTTTCGGAGCCTGCGACGGCGCCCAATGCCTTGTTGTGGGTCAGGAACAGGAAGATCCCGGACATGATGTAGAGAATGAAATCCCCCCGGATCGCGGAGCTGCGGACGCCGAGGATCGAATACATGAAGGTGAACACGAGGACGAGAACCATCGCTTGCGACACGTTCAGCAAGAGACCGATCAGCGGGTTGCCATTGGTCTTGCGGACATGGCGCACCGTGTTGACGAAGATCAGACGCAGGACCGTCAGAGCGGCGGAAAATCCGCTTTGGCTTCTGGAGTAGTGAAACATCTGTTTGGTCCCATGTTGGAAACTTGCCTGCCCGGCAGGGAATTCTTGCTGTTCCCATAAGCGCATAGCATAAGGTTCTTGCCGTTTTCTTTCAACGAAAACGAATGTGGTGACAGACAGGAGCAGGATATGGATTTCGACACACTCGTCCCGGTGATGCGCCGACTGGCCATTGAGGCCGGTGAGAAGATCATGGACATCTACAATGCGGACGATTTCGAGGTCAAAACCAAATCCGACGAAAGCCCTGTGACGGAGGCCGACGAAGCCGCCGATGCGCTGATCTCGGCGGGGCTGCGCGCCGTCTTTCCGGATGTGACCCTGATCACCGAGGAACAGGCCGCCTCCCATGAGGTGAAGGCCGAGACCTTCCTGATCGTCGATCCGCTCGACGGCACCAAGGAATTCATCAAGCGACGCGGCGATTTCACGGTGAACATCGCCTATGTTGAAAAGGGCGTGCCGCTGCGCGGTGTGGTCTATGCCCCGGCGCGGGGACGTTTGTTCATCACCGACGCGTCTGGTCAGTCCTATGAGGAAAGCGGGCCCTTTGTTGCCGGGACACCGGGCGAGATGAAGAAAATCTCCGTCTCCACGCCGGACAATGAGGCGCTGATGATCGTGGCGTCGAAATCGCACCGCGATCAGGCGACCGAGGATTACCTCGCCAAATACAAGGCGAAGGACAGCAAATCCGCTGGCTCTTCGCTCAAGTTCTGTCTCGTCGCCACCGGTGAGGCCGATCTTTACCCGCGTGTCGGGCGCACCATGGAATGGGACACCGCTGCCGGCCATGCCGTGTTGTTGGGCGCGGGGGGGGATGTTGTGCGGTTCGACGACCATACGCCTCTGACCTATGGCAAGCCGGCTTATGCCAACCCCTTCTTCATCGCCTACGCGCCGGGCGTCGAACTGAAAGACGCCTGAATGTCCGTCCTGATCGTTATCCCCGCCCGTTTCGCCTCAACCCGCTACCCGGGCAAGCCGCTTGTCGAACTGACCGGGGCCACCGGGGAGAAAAAGTCCCTGATCCGGCGGAGCTGGGAGGCTGCTGTCGCAGCCAGAGGTGTGGATCGGGTCGTGGTGGCCACCGATGATGATCGCATTCGCGTGGCGTCGGAGGCCTTCGGCGCTGAGGTGGTGATGACCTCGGAGGCCTGCGCCAACGGGACCGAGCGCTGTGCCGAGGCTCTGGAAAATCTTGGGGGCGGGTATGACATCGTCGTCAACCTGCAAGGCGATGCGCCGCTGACGCCCGCATGGTTTGTCGAAGACCTCGTGGCAGGTTTGCGGGCGCATCCGACCGCCGAAGTTGCGACACCTGTCCTGCGCTGCGACGGACGGGCGCTGAACGGGTTTCTCGAAGATCGCCGTGCGGGTCGGGTCGGTGGCACAACTGCCGTGTTTGGCTCGGATCACAAGGCACTCTATTTCTCCAAGGAAGTGATTCCCTATACCTCCGAGACCTATGCGGATGCGGATGCGACCCCGGTGTTTCACCATGTCGGTGTCTACGCCTATCGTCCTTCCGCGCTGGGCGCCTATCCGAAATGGCCGATGGGGCCGCTCGAGCGTCTCGAAGGGCTCGAGCAGCTGCGCTTTCTCGAACAGGAGCGCCCGGTGCTCTGTGTCGAGGTGGACGCGCGTGGGCGGCAGTTCTGGGAACTGAACAACCCCGAGGATGTGCCCCGGATCGAGGCCATGCTGACGGAGATGAAATGCGCGTAATGATTCTCCGAGTCATGCAGTGCGAGCAATAATTTGCCCAAAAAAACGTCACCTCTCCCGCCTCAAGTGGGCGGGGTTGCAAATCCGTAGCATTCCTGTGTGAATACCGGCGCATGGTACTGACCTGCGGCCTTTCAAAGCGTAGGGTCGAGGCGGGTGAAAGAAATTTGATTGGCTCGTGAGTAAGGGCCGAAGGAGACAAGATGACACGCAAAGTGACCAAAGCGATTTTCCCGGTGGCCGGTCTTGGGACGCGGTTTCTGCCCGCGACCAAATCGATTCCGAAGGAAATCATGACCTTGGTCGACCGTCCCCTGATTCAATATGCGATCGACGAGGCGCGCGCGGCCGGGATCAGGGAATTCATCTTCGTCACCTCGCGCGGCAAGGGCGCGCTTGAGGATTATTTCGACCACTCCCCGATTCTCGAGCAGGAGTTGCGTCGCAAGGGCAAGGACAAGCTGCTCGAAGTGCTGAAATCGACCAATATGGACAGCGGTGCGATCGCTTATATTCGTCAGCACAAGGCGCTCGGTCTGGGTCATGCCGTGTGGTGTGCGCGTCGCCTGCTCGACCCGAAGGAACCCTTCGCGGTGATCCTGCCGGACGATGTGATCGCGGCGGAAAAACCCTGTCTGCAGCAGATGGTCGAAGCCTATGAAGAACATGGCGGCTCGATGGTTGCGGCCATGGAGGTTCCGGCGGACAAGGTCTCCTCTTATGGCGTGCTCGATATCAAGGAGGACATGGGCGATATGGTGTCGGTCAAAGGCATGGTCGAGAAACCTGCGCCGGGCACCGAGCCGTCCAATCTGGCGGTGATCGGACGTTACATCCTCGACCCGGCCGTGATGAATAACCTCAACCAGATGAAATCCGGTGCCGGGGGGGAGATTCAGCTCACCGATGCGATCGCGGACGAGATCGGGACCGAGCGTGGCGTCTATGGCTATCGCTTCTCCGGCCAGCGCTTCGATTGCGGCTCCAAGGCCGGCTTCCTTCAGGCGACGATTGCCTTTGGTCTGTCGCGTGACGATCTGCGCGATGAGCTTCAGGAATATCTCGACGAACTTTCTGCGGTTCGTGCCGCGGCTCAGTAAGGGTCCGAAATGACCAGGAACGTGATCGTGACCGGCGGGGCCGGTTATATCGGTTCGCATGCCTGCAAGGCGCTGCGCGAGGCGGGTTATGTTCCCGTGACTTTCGACAACCTGTCGACGGGATGGGAGGACGCGGTGAAATTCGGTCCTTTCGAGCGGGGCGATCTTCTGGATCGTGCCCGTCTCGACGAGGTCTTTGCCGCGTATCGGCCGGTTGCCGTCATGCATTTCGCCGCTTTCTCGCAGGTCGGTGAAAGCATGAAGGATCCGGGCAGATACTGGCGCAACAACGTCATCGGCTCCCTGACGCTGATCGAGGCGGCCGTGGCGGCCGGTTGCATGAATTTCGTCTTTTCCTCGACCTGTGCCACCTTTGGCGATCAGGACAATGTGGTTCTGGACGAAGAGTCCGTGCAAATGCCGATCAATTCCTACGGGGCGTCGAAGCGGGCAATCGAGGACATTCTCGAGAATTTCGAACAGGCCTACGGTCTCAATTCGGTGATCTTCCGCTACTTCAACGTCGCGGGGGGGGATCCCGAGGCTGAGGTCGGCGAGTTCCATCAGCCGGAGACCCATCTCATCCCGCTGATGCTTGATGCGATTGCAGGCAAGCGGGACGCCCTGACCATTTTTGGCACGGATTACGATACGCCGGACGGCACTTGCATTCGCGATTACGTCCATGTCTGCGATCTTGTGGATGCGCATGTGCTTGGGTTGAAATGGCTCGAGGACGGCAAGGGCAGCCGGATGTTCAATCTGGGAACCGGCAAGGGGTTTTCCGTGCGTGAGGTGATCGACCATTCGCGGTCGGTGACCAACAGGGATGTGCCCTATGTCGAGGGGGATCGCCGCGCGGGCGATTGTACCAAGCTGGTGTCCGGATCCGAACGTGCGGTCACGGAGCTGGGCTGGCGGCCGGAGCGCTCGAACCTGGTGCAGATGATCGGCGATGCCTGGCGATGGCACCAAAGCGGCCATTATGACAAATGACACACAGGAAGGGCCTTTTGGCCCTTCTTGCACATCCGGGGTTCCGGTTTCCGGCAAAGCGCTTAATCTGCCCGAAATCGCGGGGAAGGGACGATTTTGGGCCGGGTTTGGCAGAGCTACAAGTTGCGGGTGTTGCGGCGGCATTTGCTATGGCGGGCGTTTCGGGCCCGGCATGGGTTGCGTGTCGTGCGGAATCGGACCTCTGCCATCGGACCCGATGCGATCCTCTGTGTCGCGGTCGTGCGCAACGAGTCGCAACGCCTGCCCTATTTTCTGGATCATCACCGGCGCCTTGGCGTGACTCATTTTCTCTTTGTCGACAATGACAGCACCGACGGCACGGCGGAGCTTCTGTCCGAGCAGCCGGACGTGTCGCTTTGGTCCACAACCGCGAGTTACAAGGCGGCGCGTTTCGGGCTCGATTGGACGACATGGCTCCAGATGAAATACGCGCATGGCAAATGGTGCCTGACCCTCGATGCCGATGAATTGCTGATTTACCCGTATCACGAGACCCGCTCTCTGAGGGATTTGACCGGGTATCTGGAGGGCATAGATGTTCGGGCCATGGGAGCCCTGATGCTCGAACTTTACCCGAAAGAGGGACTCAACGAGGTTGCCTATCGCCCCGGGCAAAATCCCCTCGAGATCCTGCGTTACTTCGATGCGGGGCCGTATCGCAGCGAGCGACAGAAGCCGAAGGACAATCTCTGGGTTCAGGGGGGGGTGCGGGAGCGGGTGTTCTTTGCCCGGAATCGTCGGCGAGGCCCGACGCTCAACAAGTTGCCGCTGGTGAAGTGGCACTGGCGCTATGCCTATGTCAATTCGACCCATGCGATGCTGCCGCAGACACTGAACCTGGCCTATGATGGCCCGGGGCAGGTGCATTTGTCGGGCGTTCTTTTGCATACGAAATTCCTGTCGATCGTGGTGGAAAAATCCGCGGAAGAAAAGGAAAGGCGTCAGCATTTCGCCGATCCCGACCAGTTCGGCGCCTATTACGATGAGCTGATCGCCGGGCCGACGCTTTGGCATGAGTCGTCCGTGGCCTACGAGGATTGGCGGCAACTGGAAAAGCTGGGCTTGATGGCGCGTGGGGATTGGCGGGGCTGATGGAACAGTTTTGCCATTTAATATGAATTGTTTACGTTTTTGGCGTAAACCCGTAAATTGAACCGCAAAATACACGAATATGGCTCAGTCCGGCGCGCGGAATGTGTCATATTCGCTCTCGGGGAACATTAAGGCTGATCGGTGAGCAGGCTGTTGCAATATAGGATGCGGCTGAGGCGCAAACAGGCGCTCTGGCGGGCCTTTCGGGCGCGCCGGGACCTCATGTTGATTCAGGACAACACCGCCCGTATTCGGCCGGAGGATATTCTCGTCGTCTGCACTCTGCGCAACGAACGTATCCGCCTTCCGTATTTTCTCAAATATTACAGGGATATGGGGGTTAGCCATTTCCTGTTCGTCGACAATGACAGTGATGACGGCTCGCGCGAATTCCTGATCGGGCAGGAGGATGTCTCGATATGGCACACCACGGCGAGCTATCGCAAATCGCTTTTCGGTGTGCATTGGATGAACTGGCTGGCGCGGAAATATTGCCACGGTCACTGGACGCTGACCGTGGACGTGGACGAGTTTCTGGTCTTTCCGTTCTGCGACACTCGTCCGATCCCGGCGCTCACCGACTGGCTCGACAATTCAGGCCTTCGCAGTTTCTCCGCGATGCTGATCGACATGTATCCGAAGGGGCCGATTGATGCGCAGCCCTATCGCGAGGGGCAGAATCCGTTCGAGATCGCGGAATGGTTCGACAGTGGCAATTACATGATCTCGACCAATCCGGAATATTACAATCTCTGGATACAGGGCGGCCCGCGCGCGCGTCTGTTCTTCAACGACGACCCGTTCAATGCGCCGTCTCTGAACAAGATCCCGCTGGTCAAATGGCATCGCGACTATGCCTATATGCATTCGACCCACATGCTTTTGCCGCGCGGTCTCAATTTCGTCTATGAGACGGAAGGTGGGGAAAAGGCGTCTGGCGCGCTCTTGCATGCGAAGTTTCTCAACACCTTCGTGCAGAAGACCGAAGAAGAATTGCAGCGCCGTCAGCATTACGCCGGCTCGCGCGAATATCTCGCCTATCACAACCGGATCAAGGATGACCCGGAGCTGTGGTGCAACTGGTCGGAGAAATACATCAACTGGCGCCAGCTAGAAATTCTGGGTCTCATGTCCAAGGGGAACTGGGCATGACCGTCGGCTTCGTGATGTTGGTCCACACCGCGCTCGACCGTGCCGAACAGGTGGCACGCCACTGGGCGACGCATGGTTGCCCGGTGGTGATCCATGTCGACCGGCGGGTGAAGAAAGAGATTTATCAACCCTTCGTCGACAGCCTCTCCGATCTGGACAATGTGCTGTTTTCCAAACGTCATGCCTGTGACTGGGGCACATGGTCCCTGGTGGCGGCATCTCAGGACGCCTCCGAATTGATGCTGTCGCGTTTTCCGGAGGCGCGGCATGTCTACCTGTCCTCCGGAGCCTGCCTGCCGCTGCGTCCGGTTGAGGATCTGAAACGCTACCTCGCGGCGCGGCCGATGACGAATTTCATCGAAAGCGTGACGACCGAGGATGTGCCCTGGACCGTTGGAGGTCTCGATTCTGAGCGCTTCACTCTGCGTTTCCCGTTTTCGTGGAAAAAGCAGCGGCGGCTGTTCGACCGCTATGTCGCGCTTCAGCGCAGGATCGGATACAAGCGCAAGATCCCCGACGGGCTGGTGCCGCATCTGGGTTCGCAATGGTGGTGTCTGACGCGTCAGACCCTGTCTGCCATTCTCGAAGACCCGGATCGCCAGCTTTACGACGACTATTTCAAGAAAGTCTGGATTCCGGACGAAAGCTATTACCAGACCCTCGTGCGGCTCTATTCGAACAATATCGAAAGCCGGTCCCTGACCTTGTCGAAGTTCGACTATCAGGGCAAACCGCATATTTTCTACGACGACCACCTGCAGCTCCTGCGGCGTTCCGACTGTTTCGTGGCGCGCAAGATCTGGCCAAAGGCGGAACGCCTCTACGCGACTTTCCTCAACCCGGACAGCAATCCGATGAAAGGGACCGAGCCCAACCCGGGCAAGATCGACCGGATTTTTTCCAAGGCAGTGGAGCGGCGCGTCATGGGGCGCGAAGGGCTTTACATGCAAAGCCGGATGCCCGGACATGGCAGGGGGCATGGCAAGACCAGCGCGCCTTATTCGGTGTTCGAAGGCTTCTCGGACCTGTTCGAGAATTTCGACGAATGGCTGTCGCGGGCAGTGAGTGCGCGCGTCCATGGTCATCTTTTTGCACCCGATGCGGTGGAATTCTCCGGCGGACAAAAGGTCTTTTCCGGTGCGCTCTCCAGTCATGCAACCCTGCGTGATTACAACCCCTGCGGCTTCCTGACGTCGCTGATCTGGAACACCCGCGGCGAGCGGCAATGTTTCATGTACGGCCCGCGCGACAATCAGGCAATCAGCTGGTTGATTGCCACCGACCCGAATGCGCAGATCTCGGTGATTTCCGGAGCCTGGGCGGTGACCCTGTTCCGCTCGAACAAGAGTTTTTCCGAAGTCCGCCGCGAAGCTGCGCGTCTGCAACGGATCGAAGCGGAGCACATCGAGATCCTGCGTTCGCAACATATCAAGGCGCGGGTGCGGATCTGGACCATGGCGGATTTCATCGAGAGCCAGATGGAGCCTTTGCAGGCGATCATCGACGAGATTGGCCCGCGCAATGTCCGCCGTCTGACCGAGGCGCCGCGGATGCGGGATTTGACGGGTTTCGGGCAATTCCTGCAAAATCTGAAGAACCAGGGGATGAAGCCGCATCTCATGGGGGATTTCCCGATGGGGTCCGAGCCGGACATGCGGACGCGGGAACACAAGCGGCCCTATCTTGTAAAGTAACGCTGGTAAAACGAACACATGGTCAAGCCTTTCGATTATTTCGTGATTTTCGCCGAGATGCGGACCGGGTCCAATTTTCTCGAGGAAAACGTCAATTCCTATCCGGGGTTGAAATGCTGGGGCGAGGTGTTCAATCCGGCCTTCATCGGCAAATCGAACCAGAAGGAAATGCTGGGCGTCACCATGGCAATGCGGGAGGCCGATCCCACCGCGTTGCTGGGGCGGATGCGGGAAGAGACGGAGGGGCTTTCCGGGTTTCGGTTTTTCCACGACCACGATCCGCGCATCCTGTCTCATGTGTTGCAAGATCCGCGTTGCGCCAAGATCATCCTGACCCGTAACCCGCTCGAAAGCTACGTGTCGCGCAAGATTGCGGGTGCCACCGGGCAATGGCGGCTCGGCGACCTCAAGGATGCCAAATCCGCCAAGGTGCGATTTGAGAGGCGCGAGTTTCAGGAGATGCTCGACGCGCTGAAAGAGTTTCAACTCTTCTTGCAACGGAGTTTGCAAACCACCGGGCAGACCGCATTCTACATCAATTACGAGGATATTCAGGACATCGAGGTGCTGAACGGTCTGGCGCATTTCCTTGAAGTGACCGAGGAACGCGCCAAGACCAACCAGAAGACCAAGGTGCAGAACCCTGCACGTCTCGAAGACAAGGTTCTGAACTACGCCGAAATGGTCTCCGACCTGTCGAACGTCGACCATTTCAACCTGTCGAATACACCGAATTTCGAACCGCGGCGCCATCCGGCCGTGCCGACCTATGTGGCGGGACAGGCGGCGTCCGTGCTCTACATGCCGGTGCGCAGCGGGCCGGAGACTGCGGTGAAGGCCTGGATAGCCGCGCTCGACAAGGTGACGCCTGAGGAGTTGACACAGGGGTTCACGCAGAAATCCCTGAGGCAGTGGAAGCGACAGAACAAGGGGCACCGCAGTTTCACGGTGATTGCACACCCGGTGCAGCGGCTGCACCGGACGTTTTGTCAGTATATTCTGAACCTCAGCGGGCAGACCTATGGCGATATTCGTGAAACCCTGCGGGCAACTTATAAATTGCCCTTGCCGATCAGCGGGCCGGATGCGGACTACAGCCGGGATCAGCATCGCGAGGCCTTCATCAAATTCGCAGATTTCGTGCGCGGCAACCTCAACGGTCAGACGTCGATCCGTGTCGACGGCACATGGGCGTCGCAATCCGAGGTGATCAAGGGTTTCGCCGACTTTTCCCTGCCCGACATGGTGCTGCGTGAAGAGAGCCTTGCCGAGGATCTGACCCATCTCGCCGGTGCGCTGGGCAAGCTGCCGCCACTGGTCGGGGAGGAACCGCAGGATGTGCCGATTGCCCTCGCCGAGATTTACGACGAAGAGGTCGAGGAGGCCGTGCGGACGGCCTATCAGCGCGATTACATGATGTTCGGGTTCAAGCCCTGGAGATAAACGGAGAGGGGCGCTCAGGCAGCCTTGATCGCCGGGCCTTCGGTCAGAATGGCGTGCAGCGTTGCCGGATCGTTGTTGGCGCGCAGCTTGGCGCAGATGTCGTTGTCTCGCATGGTGCGGGAGACGAGCGCCAGAGCCTTGAGATGATCGACACCGGATTCGGCCGGGGCGAAGAGGGCGAAGACCAGATCGACCGGTTGGCGATCCACCGCGTCGAAATCCATCGGGCTCTCGAGGCGCATGAAGGCACCGACAACGCGCTCCAGACCTTCGATGCGGGCGTGGGGAAGCGCGATGCCATGGCCCACACCGGTTGGGCCAAGGCTTTCGCGGGCCTGAAGCGCATCGACCGTGCCGTTTTCCGACAGACCGTATGCGCTCGCGGCGATCTCACCGAGATCCTGAAACAGACGCTTTTTGCTCGTCATTTTACCCACGACCTTGATGGCCTGCGGATCCAAGATCTTTGCGATATTCATTTGAAACTACCCGCCCCGACCCGTCGAGGCGGGCCGGTTTCATTATTTCGCGTTGTCAGGGTCGACCCAACCGATGTTGCCATCGGCACGGCGGTAGACCACGTTTACACCGTTCTTACCTTCTTTGTGGAACACAAGAACAGGGGCCCCGGCAAGCTCCATCTGCATCACCGCTTCGCCCACCGTCAGAGTCGGAATCTTGGTTTCCATCTCCGCAATGATCATCGGTTGCAGGGTTTCCGGTTCCTGATCCTCATCGTGTTCCGATGCGGCGAGGATATACTGAGAAGCGCCGAAAAGTTCAACAGGCTCGGTGCGCTCCTTGTGGTGATCTTTCAGGCGGCGTTTGTAACGACGCAGCTGCTTGTCCATTTTTTCGGCGCAAGCGTCGAAGGCGGCATAGATTTCATGAGCCTTTGCACTGGCTTGTGCGTTCAGGCCGGAGGACAGGTGCACCACGGCCTCGCAAACATATTCCGCCCCAGATTTGGAAAACACGACATTCGCGTCGGTCGGACGTTGTCCGTATTTGTCCAGAACGGCGCCAAGCTCGGTTTTCACATGCGTTTGAAGCGATTCACCGATGTCGATTTGTTTTCCGCTGATTTGGTACCGCATAGATACCTCCTTCTTTGTTTGACCTACGCCTGAACGCCTCCTCCGGCGTGGATGCGAGGTCCTGGGTTTTTGTTGAAAGCGGGATTACAATGCATGCGAAGGCGGGGGAACCCGGACAATCTGTCGGGGCGTTTTTCCGGCGCTCTGTGGCTCTTTTGTGCCATGGCGCAGACTCTCATCCTTACGTCACGCATTGGACACTTATAAGGCGCCAGAATGCGGGGGAATGTCAATCGAAACCCGCGTTCAGATCCGGAAATTGTCGCCAAGGTAAACGCGCCGCACGGTTTCGTCGGCGACAATGTCTTCCTTGGTCCCTGACATCAGGACGTGACCATCGTGGAGGATGTAGGCGCGGTCTATAATTCCCAATGTTTCCTGAACGTTATGGTCCGTTATCAGGACGCCGATGCCGCGTGTCTTGAGATCGGAAACCAGTCCGCGAATTTCCGCCACCGCGATCGGATCAACGCCTGCGAAAGGTTCGTCGAGCAGCACGTAGGACGGATCGGAGGCGAGGCAGCGTGCGATTTCGACTCGCCGCCGTTCGCCGCCCGACAGCGACAAGGCCGGTGCGCGCCGCAGATGGGCGATGGAGAATTCCGACAGCAGATCCTCGAGCTTCTCACGCCGCAGGAGCGGGTCGCTCTCCGAGACTTCGAGAATGGCGAGAATGTTGTCTTCGACGCAAAGACCGCGGAACACCGAGGCTTCCTGCGGCAGGTAGCCGATGCCGAGCTTGGCACGGCGATACATCGGCAAGAGCGTAATGTTGCGCCCATCGACGCTGACTTCGCCACCTTCCGGCATGACAAGCCCCGCGATGGTGTAGAAACAGGTGGTCTTCCCGGAGCCGTTCGGCCCCAGAAGGGCGACGACCTCACCGCGTTCGAGATCGAGCGACACGTCGCGGATCACCGTCCGTTTGCGATAGCCCTTGCGCAGATTGCGGACCTTCAGCCCGGTGGTGTCGCTCATTGATCGGCCCCGGTTTGTGAGCCGGATTGCAGGATGGTTCTGACACGCCCGTCCATGCGACCGGTGCCGGTGTTCAGGTCGATCACCATGCGTTCTCCGGACATCACGCTGTTCCCTTGGGTCAAAAGCACGCTGCCGGTCAGGGTCACGGTGCCTGATTCGAGATTGTATTCGGCGTTTTGCGCCTCGGCGGCTTCGCCTTCTTTGGTGATCGTCACGCCACCGGAAGCCAGCAGCCGGGCGATCTGGCTGGTGTCGCTGGCATAGATCACCTCGACGGTCCGGGCGGCGAGCCGCATCGTGCCTTGGCCGATCACGACATTGCCGGTGAAGATCGCCTGACCGGTGTTCTGGTCGACGCTGAGTTCGTCGGAGGTGATCTCGACGGGCAGGGCGCTGTCGTGCCTGATCCCCCCGAAGGCGATCTGCGTGCCCTGTGCCATCGACGGCAGGCCGGGAAGGGTGAGCGCAAGGGCCAGGGCGCAACTGAGCGAAAGAGTCCGGATGGTGGGCACGTGCAAATCCTCGAAAATCAGGGCTGATATATCAGCTTCACGCCGTTCTTGAAAACCAGAAGGTAGGCATCGGTCTCCGGATCCTGTGAAATTTCCATGGAACCGGCTGTCAGATCGCCTGCGGGACCGGTCGCCTCGACACTTCCGGGACTTTCGATCTTCGACACATCGAGGAGCGTGGCGATCCGTTCGGAGGTGATCGTGTAACCGGTGGAGGTTTCGATCTCCACATGGCCGGACAGTTCCGCGATCTGGGCGGGGCCGTCGATCACGCCGTCATCGGCCTTGAGCGTCACGGAACCGTTATCCGGCATCCTGAGCGCGCCGCGTACGATGGTGGAATTGATCACATCCGGGGTCGACAGGTCCGGGCGTACGACATCGGCGGAGATCTCAAGCTCGGCCCCATCGCGCGTCACGGTCGCAAAGGACGGCCCCTCGATACGCTGTTCACGGGCGAGGGTCTCGAGATCCACATCGGCATAGGGGATCGAGATGCCGATTTCCTTGCCGCGGGCAAAGAGAAAGAGCGTCGCCAAAAGCGCGAGGCTCGCCAACGGTAAGGCGACCTTCGCAAAGGCCACGAATTTGGAATAGGAGTTATCGAACCGCGCCATAAGGACGTCTTACACGACCCCGGCGCGAAGACAGTCCTGAATCTTCAGAATCCCGCAGGGACGTCCGTCATCGGCAGTTTCCCGCACAAAGAGACAGGTGATCGCACGCTCATCCATGCGCGCCACGGCCTTTTCGGCCAGCGCATCGGCGGTGATGGTCATCGGCCCCTTGGTCATGATCTCGCCCGCAGTTTTTTCCAGAAGCCCGTCGATATGGCGTCGCAGGTCGCCGTCGGTGATGATCCCCGTGAGCTGGCCTTGCGCATCGACGATGCCGACCACGCCAAAGCCTTTGTCCGAAATCACCGAAAGCGCGTCGCGCATCGGGGTTTCTGCGGTCACGAGCGGCATGTTGGTGTGCATCAGCGCGCGCACTTTGGTGAGACGCGCGCCAAGTTTCCCGCCCGGATGCAGGACGCGGAAATTGTCGGCGGTGAAGGCGCGATGTTCCATGAGAGCAACGGCAATGGCATCGCCAAGCGCCAGCGTCATCGTGGTCGAGGTGGTCGGTACGATGCCATGACCGCAGGCCTCAGCCGCCTTCGGCAGGATCAGAGCCACATCGCAGGCCCGGATGAGCGAGCTGTCGGGGTTCGAGGCGACCCCGATCATCGGAATCTTGAACCGACGTGTGTAGGCGATCACGTCCGCCAGCTCCGGTGTTTCCCCGGAATTCGACAGCACGAGGCACACATCTCCGTCGCCGATCATGCCCAGATCGCCATGGCTCGCTTCTGCCGGATGAACGAAATGCGCGGGGGTGCCGGTCGACGCCAAGGTGGCCGCGATCTTGCGGGCGATATGGCCGGATTTGCCCATGCCGGTGACGATGGTGCGACCCTTTGCGGCGAGGATCGTTTCGACCGCTCCGGTGAATTCCGCGCCGAGACTGTCGGCCAGAAGCCCGAGCGCATCGGCCTCCTGCCGGATCACACGGCGGGCGGTGTCGAGGAAAGTGACGGGCTGTGTCATGTCGTGACGCTCCGTGGGGATGTCAGTGAGAGAAAATGTCGATCTCGGGCCAGCCTTCGAGATCGAGCTTGGCGCGGGTCGGCAGGAAATCGAAGCAGGATTGCGCAATCTCCATCCGGCCTTCGCGTTCGAGCATGGCGTTCAGCTTGTCGCGCAACTGGTGCAGATAGAGCACGTCGGAGGCGGCGTAATCGAGCTGGGCGGCGGTCAGCTCCTCGGCTCCCCAGTCGCTCATCTGCTGGTATTTCGAAATGTCGACCTTGAGCAATTGTTCGAGCAGGTTCTTGAGGCCGTGCCGATCAGTGAAGGTGCGCACCAGTTTCGAGGCGATTTTGGTGCAGTAGACCGGCTGCGCGAGCGTGCCGAAGGTGTGATACATCGCCGCGATGTCGAAGCGCCCGAAGTGGAAAAGTTTCAGCACCTTCGGGTCGGCCAGCATCTTGCACAGGTTGGGGGTCTCAGTCTGGCCGCGTGACACCTGTACGAGATGGGCATTGCCGTCACCGCCGGACATTTGCACGAGGCAGAGGCGGTCGCGATGCGGGTTCAGTCCCATGGTTTCGCAATCAATCGCCACCACGGGGCCAAGATCGAGATCGTCGGGGAGGTCGTTTTGATACAGAAAATTCGCCATGGCTCTGGCCTTTCGCGCTGAAATCCCACTGTGCGGATGTGCATAAGCCTTCCGCCGTGCCGGGGCAAGGGAGCCAGCGAGTCTTCGGTGAGACTCAGGAAATCCCTGTCAAGCGCTATCTATATGTTGACAGTATGCCGCTCCAAGAAGCTATATGATGTTGCTTCGGTTCTATCGACATGAGTCGATAGCTAAGAGGGAAGATCGGTGAAAATCCGGCGCTACCCCCGTAACTGTAAGCGGTGAGCACGGCTGATCATGCCACTGGGCCTTTGCCCGGGAAGGCCAGCCAATGCTGCGACCCGCAAGTCAGGAGACCTGCCGGAAGCATGAAGTGACCACGAACGGAGGGTTCGGGGGCGTGTGATACGGGTTTTCCGTGCGCGTCCTCGGCTGAATGAAAAGCGAGAGGACAAAATGAGCATCACCGTCTATTCCAAACCGGCCTGTGTGCAGTGTACCGCGACGACCCGTGCGCTCGACGCGAAAGGCATCTCCTATGACATCATCGACCTGACGCAGGATGACGATGCGATGAGCCATGTTACCGGTCTCGGCTACCGTCAGGCGCCGGTTGTGGTGGCCGGTGAGGATCACTGGTCCGGGTTTCGCCCGGATATGATCGCCCGCCTGTCCTGATCCGATGGGCGCAGAGGTACGACCGCCCAGCGTCCCAGAGAACGTCCCGGAGATCATCTTTTACTCATCGGCCTCGGGCAACACGGTGCGCTTCGTGGAGCGGCTTGGACTTGGCGCCAAACGCATCCCGATCTCTCCGAAAGAGGCAATGCCTGCCGCGACCCGGTCTTTTGTTTTGATCTGTCCGACCTATGCGGATGGCGAAGGGCGCGGTGCGGTGCCGAAACAGGTGATCCGGTTTCTCAACGATGTGGCGAACCGCGCGCATCTTGTGGGCGTGATCGGCACGGGCAATCGGAATTTCGGCACATTGTTTGCCAGTTCGGGCGACGTCATCGCCCGCAAATGCAATGTCCCGCTGCTCTATAAATTCGAGTTGGCGGGATTTGACAGGGATTTGACCCGCGTGCGTGCGGGATTGGAAAAATTGGGGATGGAGCCATGCTCGACAGCGACCTGAACGGTCTCGATTACCACGCTTTGAACGCCATGCTGAACCTCTATGACGCCGATGGTCATATCCGGTTCGAGGCCGACCGCATGGCCGCGCGGCAGTATTTTTTGCAGCATGTGAACCAGAACACCGTGTTCTTTCACTCGCTCGACGAGAAGCTCGGCTATCTCGTGGAGGAAGGCTACTATGAGGAGGAGGTTCTGGACCAATATTCCAAGAACTTTATGCGCAAGATCTGGGACGAGGCCTATGCCAAGAAATTCCGCTTCCCGACCTTCCTCGGCGCCTTCAAATATTACACCTCCTACACGCTGAAGACCCGCGACGGTCAGCGCTATCTTGAGCGCTATGAGGACCGTGTGGTGATGACCGCGCTGGCTCTGGCGCGCGGTGACGAGGCGCTGGCTCTGTCCTTCATGGACGAAATGCTGTCGGGCCGGTTCCAGCCCGCAACACCGACGTTTTTGAACGCCGGCAAGAAATCCCGTGGCGAGTTGATCTCGTGCTTTCTTCTGCGTCTCGAAGACAACATGGAAAGCATCGGCCGCGGCATCAACTCCGCGCTGCAACTGTCGAAACGCGGCGGCGGTGTAGCGCTTTTGCTGACCAACATCCGCGAGCACGGCGCGCCGATCAAAGGCATCGAGAACCAGTCTTCGGGCGTCATTCCGGTGATGAAGCTGTTGGAAGACAGCTTTTCCTACGCCAACCAATTGGGCGCACGTCAAGGTGCCGGCGCCGTGTACCTGAACGCGCACCACCCTGATATTATGCGGTTCTTGGACACCAAACGCGAAAACGCCGACGAGAAAATCCGCATCAAGACGCTCTCTCTTGGCGTGGTGATCCCCGACGTGACCTTTGAACTCGCGAAGAAAAACGCCGACATGTATCTCTTCTCTCCGCATGACGTGGAGAAAGTCTACGGCGTGCCCTTCTCCGAAATCTCGGTCACCGAGAAATATGAGGACATGGTGGATGACAAACGCATCCACAAGAAAAAAATCAACGCGCGGGAATTCTTCCAAACCATCGCGGAGATTCAGTTCGAAAGCGGCTATCCCTACATCATGTTCGAGGACACGGTGAACCGGATGAACCCGATCGCGGGCCGGATCAACATGTCGAACCTCTGCTCCGAGATTTTGCAGGTCAACGAGGCCTCTGAGTTCAACGACGACCTGAGCTACAGCCACCTCGGCACCGATATTTCCTGTAACCTCGGGTCCTTGAATATCGCGAAAACCATGGACGGCAAGGATCTGGGCCAGAGCGTCGGCACCGCCGTGCGTGCGCTGACCGCCGTGTCGGAAATGTCCGCGATTGATAGCGTGCCGTCGATCCGTCGCGGCAATGATGAAAGCCATGCCATCGGCCTCGGTCAGATGAACCTGCATGGGTTCCTCGCCCGCGAACACATCCATTACGGTAGCCCCGAAGGCGTCGAATTCACCTCCGTCTATTTCGCCGCTGTCGCCTATCACGCGATCCGTGAGAGCAACGCTTTGGCGCGCGAACATGGCGAGAGCTTCAAGGGCTTTGCTGACAGCGACTACGCCAATGGCGCCTTCTTCGACAAATACACCGACCGCGACTGGTTACCGGAAAGCGAGAAGGTGAAAGCGCTGTTCGAAGGCATGGATCTGCCGACCCGCGAGGACTGGGCGAAGCTCAAAGAGGCGGTGATGAAGGACGGGCTTTACAACCGTAACCTTCAGGCCGTGCCGCCGACGGGTTCTATATCCTATATCAACAATTCGACCTCTTCGATCCACCCGATTGTGTCGAAAGTCGAGATTCGCAAAGAGGGCAAAATCGGTCGCGTCTATTACCCGGCCGCCTTCATGTCGAACGAGAACCTCGAATACTACCGCGATGCCTATGAGATCGGGCCGGAAGCCCTGATCGACACCTATGCCGCCGCCACCGAACACGTCGATCAGGGCCTGTCCCTGACCCTGTTTTTCCCGGCAGAGGCCACCACGCGCGACATCAACAAAGCGCAGATTTACGCGTGGAAAAAAGGCATCAAGACCATCTATTACATCCGCTTGCGTCAGGCCGCCCTTGAGGGCACCGAGGTGCAAGGCTGCGTGTCCTGCACGCTCTGAGGAGGCTCTTATGAAAGATATGACCGATATCCGCATCCCGCGCGCCATCAACTGGAACCGCCTCGAGGACGATAAGGATCTTGAGGTCTGGAACCGCCTGACGGTGAACTTCTGGTTGCCGGAGAAGGTGCCGCTGTCGAACGATATCCCGAGCTGGTCGACCCTGACCGAGGACGAACAGCGCCTGACCATCCGGGTGTTCACCGGGCTGACGCTCTTGGACACGATCCAGAACACCGTTGGTGCGCCGTCCCTGATGCCCGATGCGGTGACGCCGCATGAGGAGGCCGTTTTGACCAACATCGCCTTCATGGAGGCGGTGCACGCGCGGTCCTATTCCTCGATCTTCTCGACGCTGTGTTCGATGAAAGAGGTGGATGAGGCTTTCCGCTGGTCGGAGGAAAACCCGCATCTTCAGGCCAAGGCGCGTGTGATCCTCGAAACCTACGCGCCGGGCAACGATCCGCTTAAACGCAAGATCGCCTCCGTTTTCCTCGAAAGCTTCCTGTTCTATTCCGGCTTCTACCTGCCGATGTACTGGTCGTCGCGGGCGAAACTGACCAACACGGCGGACCTCATCCGGCTGATCATTCGTGACGAGGCGGTGCATGGCTATTACATTGGCTACAAGTTCCAGCGCGGCATGGAGCGCCTGCCCGAGGTAGAACGACAGGCGCTCAAGGATTATGCCTTTGCCATGCTGTTCGATCTCTACGACATCGAAGCGCAATATACCGAAGAGCTCTACGACGGTCTCGGCTTGAGCGAGGATGTGAAGGCGTTTCTGCATTACAACGCCAACAAGGCGTTGCAAAACCTCGGGTTCGAGGCACTGTTCCCGTCCGAAGTCTCCGAGGTGAACCCGGCAATTCTGGCCGCTCTCAGCCCCGACAGTGAAAACCACGATTTCTTCTCCGGTTCCGGCTCGTCCTATGTGATTGGCAAGGCGGTTGCGACCGAAGATGAGGACTGGGACTTCTGAGATGTCCGCGCGGGGGAGCGGTGTTCCCCTGCGCGTTTTTGACGGCAGCTTGGCGCCAGTGCTGCAAATTGGCGATAGTCTTGTTTTATGAAATGCGAAAGATTGCGGCTGGGGCAGAAATTATGCACCTTCGGCGCAAGTGTGTTTCCAGAGGAAAAGACAGGTCGTCATGATTTCTCCAACTTCGCTTCCGGGCGTTTATCTTATTACGCCGCCCCGGTTCGGCGACCATCGCGGGTTCTTTTCCGAAAGCTGGAACAAGAAGAAACTGATCGAAGCGGGACTCGATTTGCCGGAATTCGTGCAGGACAACCATTCGCTTTCGCGCGAAGTCGGCACGGTGCGGGGCCTGCATTTCCAAAGCCCGCCGCATGCGCAGGGCAAGCTTGTCCGTTGTGGGCGGGGCCGGATTTTCGATGTGGCCGTGGATGCGCGCAAAGGATCGGAGACTTACGGCCAATGGGTTGGAGAGGAGCTGTCGTTCGAGAATGGCAAGCAACTCTGGATACCGGCGGGTTTCCTGCATGGCTTCATGACGCTCGAGCCGGATAGCGAGATCGTCTACAAATGCACCGATCACTACGCGCCGGACTGCGACGGTGCGGTGAAATGGGACAGTTGTGGCATCGACTGGCCGCTTGAGGGGATCACGCCGGTGATCTCGGAAAAGGATGAGAAGGCGCAGGTTTTCGCCGCGTTCGAAACGCCTTTCACGAAGGACAACATATGAAAGTTCTGGTGACAGGAGGCGCGGGGTTCATCGGCTCCGCCGTGGTGCGGCTTGCGGTGTCTCGCGGGTATGAGGTGGTGAATGTCGATGCGCTGACCTATGCGGCCTGCCTCGACAATGTGGCCTCTGTGTCCGACAGCCCGCTCTATGCGTTCGAGCAGGTCGATATTCGTGATCGGGCGGGATTGGACACTGTTTTTGCCAAACATAGGCCCGATGCGGTGATGCATCTGGCCGCCGAAAGCCATGTGGACCGCTCCATCGACGGGCCGGGCGATTTCATCGAGACGAATATCACCGGCACGTTCAACATGCTGGAGGCGGCGCGCAAATACTGGGTCGAGACGGGCAAGCCGGAGAGCTTCCGCTTTCACCACATTTCAACGGATGAGGTGTTTGGCTCGCTGCCCAACGATCCGGCGATCAAGTTTACCGAAGACACCCCCTACGACCCGCGTTCGCCCTATTCGGCCTCGAAAGCCAGCTCGGATCATCTGGTGCGCGCATGGCATGAGACCTATGTGCTGCCGGTGGTTCTGACCAATTGCTCGAACAATTACGGACCGTTCCACTTCCCTGAGAAACTCATTCCGGTGATCATCCTGAATGCTCTGGCGGGCAAGCCTCTGCCGATTTACGGCGACGGCTCGAACATTCGCGATTGGCTTTATGTCGAGGATCATGCCGACGCGCTCTTGCTGGTGGTCGAAAAGGGCGAGATCGGGCGAAGCTATAATATCGGTGGCGAAAACGAGCGGACGAACCTCGAGCTGGTGAAAACGCTCTGTGCCATTCTCGATCAAAAGCGACCCAAATCCAGCGGAAGTTATGCCGATCAGATCACTTTTGTGACGGATCGTCCGGGTCATGATGCGCGCTATGCGATTGACCCGTCGCGCATCCGCGAAGAACTTGGCTGGCGGCCCTCGGTGACGGTCGAGGAGGGGCTGGCGCAGACGGTCGTTTGGTATCTCGACAACGAGGATTGGTGGCGTGCCCTGCAGCAACGCCACGGGGTCGGGGAACGGTTGGGGGTTAAGGCATGATCCTCGTTTTCGGCAAAACCGGTCAAGTGGCGAGCGAGCTGCAAACGCTTCTGCCCGAGGCCACGTTCCTTGGGCGCGATGAGGCGGATCTGACCGATCCGTTGGTCTGTGGCCGGATCATCCGCGATCTCAAACCCGAGGCTGTGATCAATGCCGCGGCCTATACCGCCGTCGACAAGGCCGAAGACGACCCATTGGTCGCCACGCTGGTCAATGCGGCGGCGCCCACAGAGATGGCCGAGACCTGCGCCGATCTGGGCATTCCTTTTGTGCATATCTCGACCGATTATGTGTTCGACGGGGCAGGGGATGCGCCCTTCGCCCCCGATCATCCGACCGCCCCGCTGGGTGTTTATGGCGAGACCAAGCTCGAGGGCGAGAATGGCGTTCGAGAGGCGGGCGGGGCTTTTGCGATCCTGCGCACGTCTTGGGTGTTCTCGGCTTATGGCGGGAACTTCGTCAAAACCATGTTGCGGCTTTCCGAGACCCGCGACAAGCTTACGGTCGTGGCCGATCAGATCGGCGGCCCAACGCCCGCACGCGACATCGCGAAGGCTTGTGTGACCATCGTGGAGCGGCTCAAAACAGACCCGAACAGAGCCGGAACCTATCATTTCTCCGGTGCGCCGGATGTGAGCTGGGCGGATTTCGCCCGCGAGATTTTCGCGCAGGCCGGCAAGGCGATGGCGGTCGAGGACATCCCGACGTCGGCTTATCCGACGCCCGCGAAACGTCCGGGCAACAGCCGCATGGATTGCAGCACGACGGAGGCCACATTCGGGATAAAACGCCCGGACTGGAAGGCCGGTTTGGCCGAGGTTCTTAAAGAGTTGGGGAAGACATCATGACTGACCGCAAAGGCATCATCCTCGCAGGCGGCTCCGGCACGCGGCTTTATCCGCTGACTATGGCTGTCTCGAAACAGCTTATGCCGATCTACGACAAGCCGATGATCTACTATCCACTCTCCGTGCTGATGCTTTCGGGCATTCGCGAGATCGCGATGATCACCACGCCGCAGGATCAAGATCAGTTCAAACGCCTTCTGGGCGATGGATCGCAATGGGGTCTGTCCCTGACCTACATCACCCAGCCCTCGCCCGACGGTCTGGCGCAGGCCTATATTCTGGCCGAAGACTTCCTCGATGGTGCGCCCTCCGCCATGGTGCTGGGCGATAATATTTTCTTTGGTCATGGCTTGCCGGAGATGCTGGCTGGGGCCGATGCCAAAGAACTGGGCGGCACCGTGTTCGGCTATCATGTGGCCGATCCCGAGCGCTATGGCGTGGTCAGGTTCGATGCCGAAGGCACGGTCGAGGAAATCATCGAGAAACCCGAGGTCCCGCCGTCGAATTACGCGGTCACCGGGCTCTATTTCCTCGATGGCGATGCGCCGCGCAGGGCAAAAGAAGTCCGGCCTTCGCCGCGTGGCGAGTTGGAAATCGTGACACTGCTTGAAAGCTATCTTGCCGATGGCACGCTGTCGGTGGAGCGGATGGGGCGTGGTTACGCCTGGCTCGACACTGGCACGCATGGCTCGCTTCTGGATGCCGGGAATTTCGTGCGCACGCTCTCGATGCGTCAGGGTATGCAATCGGGCTGTCCGGAAGAGATCGCCTATCAAAGAGGCTGGATCGACACCGGGAAAATGCGGGAGCATGCCGAAACGTTCAAGAAAACCGAATATGGTAAATATCTTGCGGGTCTCATTCGGGACTGACGCATATGGCATGCAGGTTCCGTAGCGCGCGGGCAGATGTTGGAGTCGAACATGGGCGCATTTCGCCACAAGATCGGACGCCGTTTCCACTTATGACGCAGGAGGCACGACGCAATCCCGCCTGAATGACATTTTGCGATGTTCAAAAGGGGGGATTTTGGTGCCCAGAAGAGGACTCGAACCTCCACGTCCATACAGACACCAGCACCTGAAGCTGGCGCGTCTACCAATTCCGCCATCTGGGCACAGATGCGTCGTGAGGCGGTGATCTAAAGGCAGACGCGGGGCGTGTCAACGGCCATTTTCAATGTTTTTTGCGAGAGCGAAGATCCCTTGTTCATTTCCGCCTGAAAAGCTAAACCAGACGCGACAATTTGGCATTGGAGATGCAGATGACGAAACTGGTCACCATCTATGGCGGCGCTGGCTTTGTCGGGCGGTATATCGCCCGTCGTATGGCAAAGGAGGGCTGGCGTGTCCGCGTCGCAGTGCGTCGCCCCAACGAATCGCTTCACGTCAAACCTTACGGTGCGGTTGGACAGGTCGAGCCGGTGTTCTGCAACATTCGTGACGACGCCTCCGTGCGTGCGGCCATGCTTGGCGCGGATGCGGTCGTGAACTGCGTGGGCGTACTGACCGAGCGTGGCAAGAATTCCTTTGATGCCGTGCAGGCCGACGGCGCTGGCCGCATCGCGCGTATTGCAGCGGAAGAAGGCGTGGCGCAGCTCGTGCACCTTTCGGCGCTGGGGGCGGGTGCCGGGGCGGCGTCCAGATACGCGCGGACCAAGGCGGAAGGCGAGGCCAAGGTGCTTGCGGCCTTCCCGTCGGCCGTAATCCTGCGCCCGTCGGTGATTTTCGGGACGGAGGACCAGTTCTTCAACCGTTTTGGCAAGATGGCGGAAAAAAATCCGGTTCTCACGCTTGTGGGCGCCAATACGAAATTCCAGCCGGTCTATGTCGATGATGTGGCGCAGGCCGCCGTCAAGGGCGTTCTGGGGCAGGCGGAGCCGGGGATCTATGAGCTGGGCGGGCCCGATGTCTGCAGCTTCCGCGAGTTGATGGCGGAAATGCTCAAGGTCGTGCATCGCAAGCGTCCGGTGATCGGTCTGCCCTTCTGGGTCGGCAGTCTGATGGCTTTCGGTTTCACCGTGTTGCAGAAAGTGTCGCTGGGCCTGTTCCACAACGGTATCCTGACACGCGATCAGATCGCCAACCTGAAGGTCGACAATGTCGTGTCCGGAAGCGCCAAGAGCTTTGCTGATCTGGGGATCAAGCCGACGGCGATGCAGGCGGTTCTGCCTGATTACATGTGGGTGTACCGCGACGGTGGTCAGTATGACGCCATTCGCGAAAGCGCGAAAAACCTGCGCGAAATCTGATCGCGCCCATGGATCGAATGACAAACGCGCCCTCCCGGGGCGCGTTTTCTTTTAGCTATAGGCCATGGCGAGAAGCACCACACCCAGGATCACACGGTAGATGACATAGGGTGTGAAGCTCACCGATTTCAGCAGCCGCATCATCAGGGTCAGAGCAAGGAGCGCCGCGCCAAAGGCGAACACCGCTCCGATGGCCGCATCTTTCAGCATCGCCCAATCCGCGTCTCCGACCACCTCCGCGCCAAGCAGGATGCCGGAGGCCATGATGGTCGGGATCGACATCAGCATGGAAATTTTCGCCGCATCTGCACGGGTGTATCCCATGGCGCGCGCGCCGGTGATGGTGATGCCCGAGCGGGAGGTGCCGGGGATCAGGGCCACCGCCTGCCAGAGACCGAGCTTGATCGCGTCCTTGAGGGTCCAGTCTGTCTCTCTCTTCACTTCGGCGCCCTTCTGGTCGAACCAATAGAGCACGAGACCAAAGATCAGCATGGTCCAGCCGATGACCAGCGGCGAGCGCATGGCGTCGGACAGTCCGGTGATCTTGAGGATGAGGCCGATCACGATCACCGGGACGGTGGCGACGACCAGAAGCAAGGCGAGTTTGGAGCCGGGCGTGTCGATGCGCCCGGTCATCAACCGGGGCAGCCCGGCGAGGCCGTCCTTCACGTCGCGCCAGAAATAGAGGATTACGGCCCCCAGCGTGCCGACATGGACGGCCACGTCGATGGCCTGACCCTGGTCGTGCGTGCCAAGGAAAAGAGGCAATAGAATCAGGTGTCCGGAGGACGAAACCGGAAGAAACTCCGTGATACCCTGCACGATTGCAACGATGAGAAGATAAAAGAGGCTCATGGGGTCTCCGATGCGGCCTTGGTGGCGGTTAGGGTAAACTCATTTGGAATCAATAAGAAGGCAAATTATAAGTCAATAATTATGACGTATTATTTGACGTTTCGGTCTGAATTTCCGCTGCGCGGTGGCTCAGAAATGAAAAATAAGACAGCACTTCTGACTTTTCTTTTTTTTCGAGACGCTATAATGAGGCCTCGACAATTTTACCAACCTTCGGAGATGTGGTGTCATGGCGAAAGAGCCGATGCTCAAATTCGTGACCGTAGGCAGGGATATGCCGATCAAGCGGGACGCGGAGGATCGTAAGGACGATTTTCTGGAAATCTACGGCGAGTTCGCGGATGAAAAAGCCAAGGAACAGGCGTCGCGCTGTTCTCAATGCGGTGTGCCCTACTGCCATACCCACTGCCCGCTGCACAACAACATCCCCGACTGGCTGCGTCTGACTGCAACGGGACGGCTGAAAGAGGCCTATGAGATTTCTCAGGCCACCAACAGCTTCCCTGAAATCTGCGGTCGCATCTGCCCGCAGGACCGTCTCTGCGAAGGCAACTGCGTCATTGAACAGTCCGGCCACGGCACTGTGACCATCGGTTCCGTCGAAAAATACATCACCGACACGGCTTGGGAAGAAGGTTGGGTCGAGCTGATCAAACCCGCTGTCGAGCGCGAGGAAAGCGTTGGCATCATCGGCTCCGGTCCGGGGGGGCTGGCCGCTGCAGACCGTCTGCGCCGTGCGGGCCTTAAGGTCACGGTCTACGAACGCTCGGACCGTGCCGGCGGACTTATGATGTATGGCATTCCGGGCTTCAAGCTCGAGAAGGACATCGTCCTGCGTCGCGTCAAGCAGCTCGAGGATTCGGGTGTCGAGTTCGTGATGAACTGCAACGTGGGCGAAGACATTTCCTTCGATGCGATCCGCGGTAAACACGATGCCGTGCTGATTGCCACGGGTGTCTACAAGTCCCGCGATCTCAAGGGGCCGGGGTCCGGTGCCGCCGGAATCGTGCGTGCGATCGACTATCTCACCTGCTCGAACAAGCTGTCCTTTGGCGATGAGGTTGAAGAGTACGAGAGTGGCGAGCTGAACGCCGCTGGCAAGAAGGTCGTCGTGATCGGTGGCGGGGACACGGCGATGGACTGTTTGCGGACCGCGATCCGTCAGGGCGCGACCTCGGTCAAATGTCTCTATCGTCGCGACCGTGCCAACATGCCGGGGTCTCAGCGCGAGACCCAGAACGCCGAGGAAGAAGGCGTCGAATTCGTCTGGCTCTCCGCGCCGAAAGGCTTTGCGGGCGATCCGGTCACAGGCGTCATGGTGCAGAAGATGCGCCTTGGTGCGCCGGATGCTTCCGGGCGTCAGTCGCCTGAGATCATCGAGGGCGCCGACTATATCGAAGAGGCCGATCTTGTGATTAAGGCGCTTGGTTTTGAGCCCGAAGATCTGCCGACCCTCTGGGGTGTCGAAGAGCTTGAGACCACCCGTTGGGGCACCGTTATGGCCGACTTCAAAACCCATGCGACCAACCTTGAGGGTGTCTATGCCTGTGGCGACATCCAGCGCGGTGCCTCGCTTGTGGTCTGGGCGATCCGGGACGGGCGCGAAGCAGCGGACGCGATGGTCGAGTATCTCGATCAGAGCGCGGCTGTGGCGGCTGAGTAATTCGACTTCAAAAGGGCAGGGAGAGAGGTCCCTGCCGCCTTTATCTGAAAGGTATCCGACATGACGAAATTTGATGAAAGCTGGGCCGCCCGTGAAGAGGCGAAACGCCAGTGGATGGCGGAACACTCGCTGTTCCGCGAAGACGACGAGCACTCTTCCTGCGGGGTGGGTCTCGTGGTGTCCATCGACGGGTCGAAATCCCGCAAGGTCGTGGAAAACGGCATATCCGCGCTGAAAGCGATCTGGCACCGTGGTGCCGTGGACGCCGACGGCAAAACCGGCGATGGCGCGGGCATCCACGTTCAGATCCCGCACCATTTCTTTGGCGACCAGATTCGCCGTACCGGGCACGAAGCCCGTCACGGCGAATTGCTGGCCGTGGGTCAGGTGTTTCTGCCCCGCACGGATTTCTCCGCGCAGGAGACCTGCCGGACCATCGTGGAAACCGAAGTGCTCCGCATGGGCTATTACATTTACGGCTGGCGCCATGTTCCGGTGGACACGTCCTGCCTGGGCGAGAAGGCCAATGCAACGCGTCCCGAGATTGAGCAAATCCTGATCTCCAACTCCAAAGGCGTGGACGAAGAGACGTTCGAGCGCGAACTTTACGTCATCCGCCGCCGGATCGAGAAGGCCGCCCAGGCCGCCGGTGTGCGCGAGCTTTACATCTGTTCGCTGTCCTGCCGTTCGATCATCTACAAAGGCATGATGCTGGCCGAACAGGTCGCGGTGTTCTACCCGGACCTGATGGACGAGCGGTTCGAGAGCGCCTTCGCGATCTATCACCAGCGCTATTCCACCAACACCTTCCCGCAATGGTGGCTGGCCCAGCCGTTCCGCATGCTGGCGCATAACGGTGAGATCAACACGATCAAAGGCAACACCAACTGGATGAAATCGCACGAGATCCGCATGGCCTCGTCGACCTTCGGCGACATGGCCGAGGACATCAAGCCGATCATCCCGCAAGGCTCGTCGGACTCTGCCGCGCTCGATTCCGTCTTCGAGGTGCTGGTGCGTGCCGGGCGGTCTGCACCGATGGCGAAAACCATGCTGGTGCCCGAAGCCTGGTCGAAAAACGCCGAGGAACTGCCGCAGGCGTGGCGCGACATGTATTCCTACGTGAACTCCGTGATGGAGCCGTGGGACGGTCCGGCCGCATTGGCGATGACCGACGGTCGCTGGGTCTGTGCCGGTCTCGACCGGAACGGGTTGCGTCCGATGCGCTATGTCGTCACCGGTGACGGTCTTGTGATCGCGGGCTCCGAGGTGGGCATGGTGCCGACCGACGAGGCGACCGTGGTGGAAAAAGGCGCGCTGGGTCCGGGGCAGTTGCTGGCCGTCGATATGGCCGAGGGCAAGCTTTACCACGACGTGGACATCAAGAACCGTCTGGCGAATTCCCAGCCCTTTGGCGATTGGGTCGGCAAGATCGTCGATCTGGACGAAGAGCTTGCGGGTCTGAAGGAGACGGCGATTTTCACCGGCGCCGAGCTTAAGAAGCGTCAGATCGCGGCCGGTTACACCATCGAAGAACTGGAACAGATGCTGGCTCCGATGGCCGAAGACGGCAAGGAAGCGCTTGCTTCCATGGGCGACGATACGCCTGCGGCTGTGTTGTCGGAGAAATACCGTCCGCTCAGCCACTTCTTCCGCCAGAACTTTTCTCAGGTCACCAACCCGCCGATCGACAGCTTGCGCGAATATCGCGTGATGTCGCTCAAAACGCGGTTCGGCAACCTCAAGAACGTGCTCGACGAGGACAGCTCCCAGACCGAGATTCTCGTGCTGGAAAGCCCGTTTGTCGGCAATGCCCAGTTCGAGGCGCTGAAAGGCCATTTCAATGCGCCGATGACCGAGATCGACTGTACCTTCCCGGTGAACGGCGGGCCGAACGCGCTGCGTGACGGGCTGGAACGCATCCGTGCGGAGGCCGAAGAGGCTGTGCGCTCCGGTGGCGGTCACATTATTCTGAGCGACAAGAAGCAAAGCGAAGAGAAAATCGCGATGCCGATGATTCTCGCGACCTCTGCGGTGCATAGCTGGCTGACGCGCAAGGGGCTGCGGACCTTCTGTTCGCTGGGTGTGCGCTCTGCCGAATGTATCGACCCGCATTATTTTGCGGTGCTGATCGGCTGCGGTGCGACCATCGTGAACGCCTACCTGGCTGAGGATTCGATTGCGGATCGTATCGAGCGAGGGCTCTTGGATTGCACCCTGACCGAGGCGGTGTCGCGCTATCGTGCGGCGGTGGATGCGGGTCTGTTGAAGATCATGGCGAAGATGGGGATTTCGGTGATTTCCTCCTATCGCGGTGGTCTGAACTTCGAGGCCGTGGGCCTGTCGCGCGCCATGGTGGCGGATTTCTTCCCGGGCATGCACTCGCGGATTTCCGGCATCGGCGTCGGTGGCATTCAGCGCAAACTCGAAGCCGTGCACAAACAGGGCTGGCTTGGTGGCAACACGCTGCCGATCGGCGGCTTCTACAAAGCGCGGAAATCGGGCGAGACCCATGCATGGGAAGCGCAGTCGATGCACATGCTGCAATCGGCCTGTGATCGTGCATCCTATGAGATGTGGAAGCAGTATTCGGCTAAGATGCAGTCGATGCCGCCGATCCATCTGCGCGATCTGTTGGACTTCAAAGCGCTCGGCAAACCGGTGCCGATCGAAGAGGTGGAATCGATCACCTCGATCCGCAAACGCTTCGTGACGCCGGGGATGTCGCTGGGTGCGCTGTCGCCTGAGGCGCACCGCACGCTGTCCATCGCGATGAACCGGATCGGGGCGAAATCCGACTCGGGTGAGGGCGGTGAGTCTCCGGACGATTTCACGCCGGAACCCAATGGTGACAACGCGTCCGCGAAGATCAAACAGGTGGCGTCGGGTCGTTTCGGTGTGACCGCCGAATACCTGATCCATTGCGAAGAGCTGGAGATCAAGGTTGCCCAAGGTGCGAAACCGGGCGAGGGTGGTCAGCTTCCGGGGATGAAGGTCACCGACCTCATCGCCAAGCTGCGGCACTCGACCAAAGGCGTGACGCTGATCTCGCCGCCGCCGCACCATGACATCTACTCCATCGAAGATCTGGCGCAGCTCATCTATGACCTGAAACAGATCAACCCGAAAGCCAAGGTAACGGTGAAACTCGTGGCCTCCTCCGGCGTCGGTACGATTGCCGCCGGTGTGGCGAAAGCGAAAGCCGACATCATCCTGATCTCCGGTCACAACGGGGGCACGGGCGCCTCGCCAGCGACTTCGATCAAATTCGCCGGTCTGCCGTGGGAAATGGGTCTCACCGAGGCGCATCAGGTGCTTGCGATGAACAACCTGCGGGATCGTGTGACGCTTCGCACCGATGGCGGTCTGCGCACCGGTCGCGACATCGTCATGGCGGCGATGATGGGCGCCGAGGAATACGGCATCGGCACCGCCGCTCTGATCGCGATGGGCTGTATCATGGTGCGTCAGTGCCAGTCGAACACCTGCCCGGTCGGCGTCTGTACCCAGGACGAGCGCCTGCGTGCGAAGTTTGCCGGCAATGCCGACAAGGTCGTCAACCTGATCACCTTCTATGCGCAGGAAGTGCGTGAGTTGCTCGCCTCTCTCGGGGCGCGGTCGCTGGACGAAGTCATCGGTCGTGCCGATCTTCTGACCCAGACCTCGCGTGGCTCGGCACATCTCGACGATCTCGACCTCAACCCGCTTCTGCTCTCCGTCGATGGTTCGGACCGGATCGTCTATGACCGTTCCAAACCGCGCAATGCGGTGCCGGATACGCTCGATGCGCAGATCGTGTCGGATGCCGCACGCTTCCTCAACGATGGCGAAAAGATGCAGCTGTCCTACGCGGTGCAGAACACGCTTCGCACCATCGGGACGCGCACCTCGTCGCATATCGTGTCGAAATTCGGCATGCGCAACAGCCTCCAGCCGGACCACCTGACCGTGAAACTTACGGGCTCTGCGGGGCAGTCGCTGGGTGCTTTCGCGGCGCCGGGTCTCAAGATCGAAGTGTCGGGCGATGCCAACGACTATGTGGCGAAGGGCCTTTCGGGTGGCACCGTTGTGGTGCGTCCGCCGATGCATTCGCCGCTCATCGCCGATCAGAACACGATCATCGGCAACACCGTGCTTTACGGCGCGACGGACGGCTATCTCTTTGCCGCGGGTCGTGCGGGCGAGCGGTTTGCGGTCCGGAACTCCGGTGCGAAAGTGGTGATCGAGGGCTGCGGCTCCAACGGTTGTGAATACATGACCGGCGGGATTGCGGTGATCTTGGGCGCCATCGGCGCGAACTTCGGGGCGGGGATGACGGGCGGTATGGCCTATCTCTACGACCCGGAGGGCAAGGCGCTCGACCTGATGAACCTTGAAACCCTCGTGACGTGCCCGGTCACAGTGGATCATTGGGAGACCCAGCTCAAGGAACTCATCGAACGTCACGCCAAGGAAACGCATTCCATCAAGGCGAAGGAAATTCTCGATCACTGGGACGAGGAGAAAGGCAACTTCCTCCAGATCTGCCCGAAAGAGATGCTCATTCACTTGCCGGTGCCGCTTACGCTTGAAAAAGGCGCGATTCCGGCCGAGTGAAATCGACACCGATCCAGCAAAAAGCCCCCGTTTCGGGGGCTTTTTCTTTTGTGTACGCAGCCGAGGCTTGACCTCCCCGCGTCCCGCATGGTTCCTCGTCCCCATGGCTAAGACGCGCAAATCCAAAACGAACTCCGCGAGGCCCGTGGGCATGTTTCGACGTCTGCGCCGCCGTGTCTTGCGCGGCATTCTTCTGGCTTTCATTCTCGTGCTCGCTTGGATTCTGTCCTATTCGGTGATCCCGGTGCCGGGGACGTTTTACATGTTGGCGGAAAGCGGGCGTCAGGGGCAGATGGTCGATTATCAATGGACGCCGATCGAGCGGATGTCGCCGCATCTCGCCCGCGCCGTGGTCGCCGCGGAGGACGCAAATTTCTGTAAGCACTGGGGATTCGATCTCGGGGCGATTCGGTCCGCCATCTCCGAGGGGGGCAATCGCGGCGCATCCACGATCACCCAGCAGACGGTGAAAAACGCCTTTCTATGGCATGGGCGGAGCTGGCCGCGCAAGGCGCTTGAGGCGTTGCTCACTCCCGTGGTCGAGCTGAGCTGGAGCAAGAAGCGGATTCTTGAAGTGTATCTCAATATCGCCGAGTTCGACGAAGGCGTGTTCGGCGCCGAAGCCGCTGCGCGGCATTACTTCGGGGTGGGTCCCGAAGATTTGACCGCGACGCAAGCTGCCCGACTTGCCGCGATCCTGCCGTCGCCGAAGACACGCGATGCCGGAAATCCGGGTCCTTTCGTTCGGCAAAGAGCTGCGCAGATCGTGGATGGGGCGGCCACAATTGCGCGAGACGGGCGCGCGTCCTGTTTCGAGGATTGAACTGCCGCGGGGCTTGCGGCAAGTAGAGAGAAAACCGCGAGTAGAGATCATGATCCGCCTATACCACGTTCCCCTGTCCCCTTTTTGCCGCAAGGTGCGTCTTTGCTTGGCGGAAAAGAAGCTCGAGGTGGAGCTGGTCGAAGAGCGGTACTGGGAACAGGATGCGGATTTCCTGCGGCGTAACCCGGCGGGCAAAGTGCCGGTGCTGCGGATCGACGACATGCATTTGTCGGAAAGCGCGCCGATTTGCGAATACCTTGAAGAGCGTTATCCGAATCCACCTTTGATGCCGAAGGATATCGAAGGGCGCTATGAGGTGCGCCGTCTGGTGGCGTGGTTCGATGACAAGTTCCACCATGAGGTGACGTCGAAACTTCTTTATGAGCGGGTGAACCGCAAGTTGATGAAGACCGGCTATCCGGTGGCGGCCAATGTCAAGGCGGGCTCGAAGGCGATCAAATATCACCTTGATTACATGGCGTGGTTGCTGGACCGGCGCCGCTGGCTGGCGGGCGATGCCATGACGCTCGCCGATTTCGCGGCAGCCGCGCATCTGTCTGCTCTCGATTATATCTCGGATGTGGACTGGAACCGGCACGATGTGGTGAAGGATTGGTACGCCAAGATCAAATCGCGCCCGTCGTTCCGCTCGCTTCTGGCGGATCAGGTGTCGGGTTTTCCGCCACCGGCACATTACACGGATCTCGATTTCTGAACGCGATGCCGGGGGCTGTCTGCCGCCCCCCTTGTCCTTCGGGCAATTTCCCCCGAGGATATTTCCGGACAAAAGAAAGGGCTTCGTTTGGCCGGGTTGGACAAGGAAATCGTGCGCGCGCGGGCTTTGGAGGAAGGGTTCTCCAAGGTCTCTTTCGGGCGTCCGGAGATTCCCGGTGCGATGGAGCATTTGCAGAGTTTTGTTGCCGAAGGGCGGCATGGCCAGATGGGCTGGATGGAAGACCGGATGCACTGGCGGGGGGACCCGGCGGCGCTGTGGCCTGATGCGCGTTCGGTGATCATGCTGGCGGAGGCCTATACGCCGGATGACGATCCGATGGAGGCGATTAATAGACCCGAATCTGGCACAATTTCGGTCTATGCCCGCAATCGGGACTATCATGACATCGTCAAAAAGCGGCTCAAACGGCTTGGGCGCTGGCTCATTGAGCAGGCCGGTGAGGGGACGGAGATCAAGGTTTTCGTCGACACGGCGCCGGTGATGGAGAAACCTTTGGCGGCGCAGGCCGGGCTTGGTTGGCAGGGCAAGCACACCAATCTCCTGTCTCGCGATCTGGGTAATTGGTTTTTTATCGGGGCGATTTTTACGACCCATGATTTCGACCCTGATCCAGCGGAAAAGCCCCATTGCGGGTCGTGTCGTGCTTGTCTCGACGCTTGTCCGACGGGCGCGTTTCCGGCGCCGTATCAGATCGACGCGCGGCGGTGCATTTCGTACCTGACGATTGAGCATCACGGGCCGGTGGAGGAAGAGTTGCGCGCGCGAATGGGCAACCGGATTTACGGTTGTGACGATTGTCTGGCGGCATGCCCGTGGAACAAGTTCGCGGTGGAGGCGAAAGAGGTGCGGTTTGCGGCGCGGGCGGATTTGATTTCTCCCCCGCTGGCGGAACTGGCGCTTCTGGAGGATGCGGCGTTCCGGGAAAAGTTTTCCGGCTCTCCGATCAAGCGGATTGGGCGGGATCGGTTCGTACGCAATGTGCTCTATGCCATCGGAAATTCGGGTTCGCCCGGTTTGCGTGACGTAGCGGCAGGGTTGTGCGAGGATGCCGACCCCACCGTGCGCGACGCGGCGCGATGGGCCGTTGCGCGGCTGACGGAGGAATGACACACAGGCGTATTCCCACCTGACAGGAGACGCATCATGCAGCCGTTTCGCGGTATCGGTCTCAAGCTCGCTTCCGTGATCTGTTTTGTCATCATGGCAGCACTTGTGAAAGCCGCAAGCGACGAGGTGCCTGCGGGCGAGGCGGTGTTTTTCCGGTCGTTCTTTGCCTTGCCGATCATCTTCATCTGGCTTGCCGGGCGTGGTGAGTTTCGTGCAGGGCTCAGGGTCAAATCACCGATGGGGCATCTTTGGCGCGGTCTGATCGGGGCAAGTGCGATGTTTCTCAATTTTATGGCGCTGGCACTTTTGCCGCTGCCCGAGGCGACGGTGATTGGCTATGCTTCGCCTCTGCTTCTGGTGATTTTTGCGGCGATGTTCGCAGGGGAGGATGTGCGCCTGTTCCGGTTCACAGCGGTGTTTGCCGGGCTGATCGGGGTGACCATCGTGCTTGCGCCGCGGATGACGGTGCTGCACGGCGCGCCCGATCCGAAGGAGCAGCTTGGGGCGATGATGGCGCTGGGCGGGGCCTGTCTGGCGGCCATCGTTCAGCTCCATGTGCGCAATATGGTGCGGACGGAGAGCACGACCTCCATCGTGTTCTGGTTTTCGATGTCCTGTACGTTTGCGGGGCTTTTGACCCTGTTCGTTACGCCATGGGTGATGCCGAGCGGTAAGGTTCTGGTGTTTCTGATCCTCGGCGGTCTCATCGGCGGAGTGGCGCAGGTGTTCCTGACCTCCTGTTATCGCTATGCCGATGCCTCGCTTCTTGCGCCGTTCGATTATGCCTCGATGATCTTCGCTCTGGGCATCGGTTACGCGGTGTTTGGCGACGTGCCGACGAAGCCGATGCTTTTGGGCGCGTCCATCGTGATTGCTGCTGGTATCGTAATCATTCTGCGCGAGCGCGCGCTTGGGGTCAGTGCGGCCAAGCGCAAGAAGGCGGACGCACTTTAAAGCGTTTCCATTACTCCAGCACATGAGGCCAGAAACCGTCGCGTTTCATCTGGGCGCGGCGTTCCTGTTCCTTTTCGACGGCTTTGCGTTGGGCGACGACCATGCGCTCGGCCTGAGTCGCGGCGGCGACACCGGCGGCGGCGCGGGCGATGGGAAAGGGGCCGATACGGCTTTCTCCAACGAGATAGGTGACGTTCACCTCACGGCTGCCGGGGATGGTGCGGAATTTGACCTGAACCTTCGCCTCCATGCGGGCAAAGGCGGTTTCGAGGGCGGTCTTGTACTGATCTCTGGTGCTGGTCGCCTTCGCCTCTTGGCCGATGTCGACCACGGCGATGATCAGGCTCTTGTTCTCGATCTGCCCGGCCTCGGTTAATCGTTCGACCGTGATGCCGAGCGGGCGCAGGGATGGGTTTCTTGTCACGAAATACGCGGTCAGCGCCAGAATGGCCGGTGTTACGACGAACACCGTGATGAGGGTAATGACGATGGTGTCTTTTTTCGAGACCACGGGAACCTCCTGCCAATCATGTGCGCGCAGATTGGCAGAAAGCCCTTATTTCCCGGTTAATGTCCTTTGCTGGGAGCGCAAAAGGGTTTGATCTCAGCTGCGCACCAGTTTTTCGTAATCTTCGGAGATCTCGCGGGTGAGTGCGCCGACCTCGAACATATAGTCACCGATCTGGCCCACGGGGGTCACTTCAGCGGCGGTGCCGGTGAGGAAGCATTGTTCGAAACCTTCAAGCTCCTCGGGCAGGATACGGCGTTCGTGCACGGTCACGCCCTTGTCCTTGAGCATGGCGATGACGGTTTGGCGGGTGATGCCGTTCAGGATCGCGTCCGGGATCGGCGTGTGCACCTCGCCGTCCTTGACGAAGAAGATGTTCGCACCGGTCGCTTCGGCCACATAGCCGCGATAGTCCATGAACAGCGCGTCGGAGCAGCCTTTCGCTTCGGCGGCGTGTTTCGACATGGTGCAGATCATGTAGAGACCGGCGGCTTTGGCGGCGGTCGGGATGGTTTCCGGCGAGGGACGTTTCCATTTCGCGATGTCGAGCTTGGCGCCCTTCATTTTGGCATCGCCATAATAGGCGCCCCATTCCCAACCGGCGACGGCCATGCGCACCGGGTTGCGCAGCGCAGAGACACCCATGTCTTCGCCAGCGCCACGCCAGGCGACCACGCGCACATAGGCGTCGGTCCAGCCATTGGCCTTGAGCATGTCGTATTTCGCCTTTTCGATCTCTTCGACCGAATAGGGGATCGGCATGTCGAGCGCCTTGCCCGAGGCGAGCAGCCGTTCGGAATGCGCGACGGATTTGAAGATCTTGCCATTGTAGCAACGCTCACCCTCGAACACGGAGGAGGCGTAATGCATGGCATGGGTAAGAATATGGACCTTGGCGTCGCGCCAATCGACGAGCGTGCCGTCCATCCAGATGTAGCCGTCGCGATCTTCGTAGCTGCCAGCCATGGGACTCTCCTTTGTCGACATCCCTCTTTCATGAAGTTGCGCCGGATGGCATCAAATGGGATGATTGTTGCGTGAAATCCCGGTTTCGCTATCAATTCCGTCTTGGAATGTCAACAACACTGACTTAAACTGTACGTAATTTGCGCAGTTCGAGAACGAGGCAGGATATGGCGGATGGTAAATCTGGCGGAACCAAGAGTGGGGAAGCACTGCTTTTTCTGACGGATGAACAGCTTCGTAAGGGCATCGAGGCGATGTTCTTTGCTTATCGCGGTTTTACGGCGGACCCGGATCGTATTCTCGAAAAACACGGCTATGGCCGGGCGCATCACCGTGCACTGCATTTCATTTCCCGCGCTCCGGGCACCAATGTGAACAACCTTCTGGGCATTCTCGGCGTGACGAAACAGTCGCTCAACCGTGTGCTGCGGACGTTGATCGAAGACGGTCTGGTGGAAAGCCGAGTGGGCGTTCAGGACAAGCGCGAACGTCATCTCTATTTGACGGAGACGGGCAAAGTGCTGGAAGGTGAGATTGCAGAGGTGCAACGCGCCCGGATGCGCGCGGCGTATCGCGAGGCGGGACACGAGGCCGTTTCGGGGTTCCGGCAGGTGCTCGAGGCGATGATGGACCCGGATCAGACGGCGTTTTTCAACGCGCTGTCCGGGAAGGAGGACTAGGTTGAGTGGGGAAATCCACCTTCTGATTGTGGACGATGACGAGCGGATCAGGGGGCTGTTGCAGAAGTTCCTCATCCGGCACGGGTTTTGTGTGACGGCGGCGCGGGATGCGGCCCATGCGCGGCGTTTGCTTGCGGGGCTGGAATTCGATCTCATTGTGCTCGATGTGATGATGCCGGGCGAGGACGGGATCAGCCTGACGCGCGATCTGCGTAAGACCCTTTCGACGCCGATCATGCTTTTGACCGCGAAGGGCGAGACCGAGGATCGGATTGCCGGGCTTGAGGCGGGGGCGGACGATTACCTGCCGAAGCCGTTCGAGCCGAAAGAGCTTTTGTTGCGGATCAACGCGGTGCTGCGCCGGATGCCGCAGATGGAGCAGGCGGAGGCGGGGCCGAAATACCTGCATCTCGGGCGGTTCCGTTACGATGTCGAGCGCGGCGAGCTTTGGGAAGGCGACCAGATCGTGCGGCTGACCGGGACCGAGGCGCAGTTGATGAAGATTTTCGTGACCTCGGCGGGAGAGCCGGTCACGCGGAGCGAGTTGGTCGAACGGCTGGGACGCGATGGCGATCAGGCGCAGGAGCGGGCCGTCGATGTCCAGATCACGCGTCTGCGCCGCAAGCTCGAAGACGACCCGCGCCAGCCGCGTTATCTTCAGACCGTGCGGGGTGCGGGATATATGCTGACGCCGGAGTAAGTCGGCAAAGTCAAACTGGCTTTTCCCGCCGGTTTTCCTATATGCAGTGAGAAAGCATTTTGGAGAGTCAGATGAGCGATACGCCGGTCAGCGAAATGTCCTTTGAAACCGCTATGGCGGAGTTGAACGAGGTTGTGAGCAAGCTCGAACGCGGTGACGTGGCGCTTGAGGACAGCATTGCTTTGTACGAACGCGGCGCGGCGCTCAAGGCGCATTGCGAGGCCAAGCTCAAGGACGCCGAGGAAAAGGTCGAAAAGATCACCATCGGCCCGGATGGCCAAGCCAAGGGCGTGACCAAGGCCGAAGGTGTCTGATGCAAGACGGTCTGGCGCGTTGCAAAGCGGCGGTTTCCGCCTGTTTTGAGACTGTTTTGTCCCCGCTTGGTGCCATGCCGGTCGAGGAGGGCATGCGCTATGCACTTGAGGGCGGCAAATGTTTGCGGGCTTTCCTCGTGATGGAAGGTGCGGCATTGCATGGGATTGCACCCGCGCAGTCCGTCTGGGCTGCGGCCGCGATCGAGGCGCTGCATGCCTATAGCCTCGTGCATGACGATCTGCCCTGTATGGACGATGACGATTTGCGCCGGGGTCAGCCGACGGTGCACAAGCGCTGGGACGAGGCGACGGCGGTGCTCGTCGGCGATGCGCTTCAGCCCCTTGCTTTCGAGCTTTTGACCCGGCCAGAACTGGGTGTTTCCAGTCAGGTTCGGGTCGAATTGATCGCCTCTCTGGCGCGTTCTTCCGGTGTACGGGGCATGGTTCTGGGGCAGGCGCAGGATATTGCGGCGGAAACCTCCGCTACGCCTCTGAGCCTCGACGAGATCACTGTGTTGCAGGGCAACAAGACCGGGGCGCTGATCGAATGGTCCGCCCGTGCGGGGGCGGTTCTGGCTGGGGCCGATCCCACACCGCTGGGCGCCTATGCCAAGGCGCTGGGCCTCGCCTTCCAGATTCAGGACGACATTCTCGATGTCGAGGGCGATGTCGAAAAAACCGGCAAGGCCGTGGGCAAGGATGCAGATGCGGGGAAGGCGACGTTCGTGTCGCTTCTGGGTCTTGAGGGGGCGAAAGCGCGTGCCGTGGCCTTGGTCGATGAAGCCTGTGCGGCCTTAAGCCCCTATGGAACCCGTGCCGAACCCTTGCGAGACGTAGCCCGCTTCGTTATTTCGCGGGAAACCTGAGAAAGCGAGACGCCATGTCCGATCGTCCAGCCACACCGACACTTGACCGCGTGAATGTCCCCGCCGATCTCAAGGCGCTGTCTGATGTCGAACTCAAGCGTCTTGCCGGAGAGTTGCGCCAGGAGGTGATTTCCGCCGTATCCGAGACCGGTGGGCACCTTGGGGCGGGGCTTGGCGTGGTGGAGCTGACCGTGGCGTTGCACGCGGTGTTCGATACGCCGAAAGATCGGCTGATCTGGGACGTGTCGCATCAATGTTATCCGCACAAGATCCTGACAGGGCGTCGCGACCGGATGCGGACGCTGCGACAGGAGAAAGGTCTTTCGGGCTTCACCAAGCGCTCGGAAAGCCCCTTTGACCCCTTTGGTGCCGGGCACAGTTCCACTTCGATTTCCGCGGCCCTTGGTTTTGCCGTTGCGCGCGATCTCGGGGGCGCGCCGGACTACGGGCTGGGCGACGCGATTGCCGTGATCGGTGATGGTTCCATGTCGGCAGGTATGGCGTTCGAGGCGATGAACAACGCGGGCCATCTGGGCAAACGCCTGATCGTCATCCTGAACGACAACGAAATGTCCATCGCGCCGCCGACCGGGGCGCTGTCTTCCTATCTTACCCGCCTCTATGCCGGAGCGCCGTTTCAGGAGCTGAAAGCGGCCGCCAAAGGGGCCGTATCGCTTTTGCCGTATCCGTTTCAGGAGGGGGCCAAGCGCGCGAAGGAAATGCTCAAGGGCATGACCGTGGGCGGCACGCTGTTCGAAGAACTGGGCTTTTCCTATGTCGGGCCGGTCGACGGGCATGACATGGACCAGCTTCTGAGCGTGCTCCGCACCGTGAAGGCGCGGGCCACCGGGCCGATCCTGATCCATGCGATCACGAAGAAGGGCAAGGGTTACGCGCCTGCCGAAAGCCGTCCGGACAAGGGGCATGCGACGGCGAAATTCGATGTTTTGACGGGCGAACAGAAAAAAGCGAAATCCAATGCGCCGTCCTACACACGGGTTTTTGCGGATGCGCTCATTCAGGAAGCGGAGCGGGACGACAAGATTGTTGCCGTGACCGCCGCCATGCCGGATGGCACGGGGCTCGATCTTTTCGCCGAACGGTTTCCGAGCCGGTGTTTCGATGTCGGTATCGCCGAACAACATGGCGTGACCTTTTCCGCCGGTCTGGCGGCTGGCGGGATGAAGCCGTTCTGTGCGATGTATTCGACCTTCCTTCAACGCGGTTACGATCAGATCGTCCATGACGTAGCGATCCAGCGCCTGCCTGTGCGGTTTGCCATTGATCGTGCGGGTCTTGTCGGCGCCGATGGGGCGACCCACGCGGGCGCGTTCGATATTGCCTTCATGGCGAACCTGCCGGGCATGGTGGTGATGGCCGCCGCCGATGAGGCGGAGTTGAAGCATATGGTTGCCACCGCCGTGGCGCATAACGAGGGGCCGATTGCTTTCCGTTATCCGCGCGGTGAGGGCGTTGGCGTCCAGATGCCCGAACGCGGCGAAGTGTTGGAGATTGGCAAGGGCCGGATCGTGCGCGAAGGCACGCGCGTGGCGCTTTTGTCTTTTGGCACACGCCTCGAACCCGCCCTGAAAGCTGCTGAGAACCTCGCGGCCAAGGGTATCTCTTGCACCGTGGCCGACGCGCGTTTCGCCAAGCCCCTCGATCACGATCTGATCCGCGATCTGGCGGCCAACCACGAAGCGCTGATCACTCTGGAAGAGGGCTCTGTCGGTGGATTCGGGTCGCATGTGGCGGATTTCCTCGCCAATGAGGGCGTCTTTGATCACGGGTTGAAATTCCGCTCGATGACTTTGCCGGATACGTTCATCGACCATGCCAGCCCCGAGGCCATGTATGCGACCGCCGGTCTCAACACGCCGGACATCGAGACGAAGGTGCTCTCCGTGCTCGGGGTTGCCGATATTGCCAGCAAACGCGCCTGATCGCGGTTTTCGCAAGGCGGGTATGACGCCAGCGCTTTGGTCGTGCGGTTGATCCTTTGATCTGAATGGACGAAGACTGGCGTTTGCAGTCTGCCTCAAATCAGGATTTCCCATGGCCGTTGCCTCCACAGCCGCGCCCGGCACCCGTCCGGGTATCGTTCTTTTCGCGCTTGCGATGGGCGGGTTCGCCATCGGGACGACGGAATTCGCGACGATGAGCCTCTTGCCCTATATGGCCGTGGGGCTGGGCATAGATGAGGCGAAGACGAGCCACCTTGTCTCGTCCTATGCGCTGGGGGTTGTCGTCGGTGCGCCGATGATCGCCATTGCAGCGGCGCGGATCGAGCGGCGGATGTTGCTTGTCGGTTTGATGGCGATGTTCTGTCTGACCCATGTCCTCTCGGCGATAGCGCCGAATTACACGACCATGTTCATCGCGCGTTTCCTGAGCGGTATGCCGCATGGCGCCTATTTCGGCGTGGCGGCCTTGCTTGCGGCCTCTCTTGCCGGCCCCGGACAGAGGGGCAAGGCTGTGGCGCGTCTCATGTTGGGGCTGACCATTGCGACGGTGGTCGGTGTGCCTATGGCGAATGTGCTTGGTCAGACGGTGGGGTGGCGCTGGGCTTTCGCGTTGGTCGGCGTTCTGGCGGCGCTGACGGCAGTGTTGATTTTGAGTTTCGCGCCGGTTTCGGCGGCGGGCGATGGGTCCAATGCGGTGCAGGAGCTTGGTGCGCTGAAGAACCGGCAGGTGCTTTTGACCCTGTTGAGCGGGGCGATCGGGTTTGGCGGGTTCTTTGCCTTCTACACCTATCTCACCTCCACGCTTCTGGAGGTGACGCAGGTCGCAGAGGGCGCCGTGCCGTGGTTTCTGGCGCTGATGGGGGTTGGCATGACGCTCGGCGCGCTGATTGCCGGTTGGGCGGCGGACCGGGCGCTGAACCTGTCGGTGTTTCTGATGCTGTTCGTGAATATCGGTCTGCTTTTGCTTTACCCGCTGATCGCGGGGCAAAGTGGGGCCATGGCGGGGCTGGTGCTGGCGATGGGGCTGGCAAACGGTTTTCCGATCCTGTTGCAGACCCGACTCATGGATGTCGCCCGCGATGCGCAGGCGCTGGCGGCGGCGTTGCACCATGCCGCCTTCAATGTGGCCAATGCGCTGGGGCCCTTTATCGCCTCGATCTACCTCGCGAAGGGCTACGGGTTCACCTCCTCGGGCTATGTCGGTGCGGTGCTGACCTTTGCCGGGGTGGTTCTGTACGGCATTACGCTTTGGGATTATCGGCGGAACTGGCGTTACTGATCTTCTTGCAGCAAGGCTTGCAGGCCGGTTTTGTAATCCGGGTAGATGAGCCGGATGCCCAGATCCCGCTTCATCCGGTCGTTTCGCACCTTCTTGCTTTCTGCATAGAAACTCCGCGCCATGGGCGTCATCTCCGCTGTTTCGAAATCTTCTTCGGGCGGGAGCGGCAAGCCGAGAAGTTCGGCGGCATAGCCGATCACCTCCTGCGGCGGGACCGGAAGGTCGTCGCAGATATTATAGATTCCGCTGGAGTCGGGCCTGTGGATAGAGGCTTCCAGAACCTGAGCGATGTCTTCGACATGGATGCGGGAAAAGATCTGATCCTTTTTCACGATGCGCCGGGCCGTACCATTTCGGACCTTGGCGAAGGGTCCTCGACCCGGCCCGTAGATGCCCGCGAGGCGAAAGATCGACAGGTTTAGAGCCAAATCCTGCGCAGTCTCCTGCCAATCCATTTCGGCCTGAACCCGTGCGATGCCGCGTTTCGTGGCGGGGGTCAGAGGGGTTTCCTCATCGACCCAACCTCCGCCATGATCGCCATACACCCCGGTGGTTGAAAGATAGCCGATCCATTGCAGATTTGGGGCGGCGTTGATGAGAGGCTGCCGGTAATCGCGCAGAAACGGATCCCCCTCTGCATTCGGGCCAGCAGAGATCAAAAGATGTGTTGCGCCGCCTAATTGCGCTGGAATCGGCTCTTGTCCGAGTAAAATCGGCTCCACACCTGCATTGTCAAATTCCCGTGCCTTTTCGGGGTTACGGGTGGTGCCGATGATCTCCCAGCCCTGCGGCAGGAGACGACGGGCCAAAGCCTGCGCGCTATAGCCGTGACCGAAGGAAAACAGTTTCTGTGTGGTCATGGGTCTCTCCTGATTTCGGGGCTCTTGCGTCCGCGCCGCACATGGTCTCAACTGTGGAGATACCGTGCTGATAAAAGGAATATAAGAATGGACAGCCGTTTGACGAGCCTGATGCTTGAAACCCCGCCAGAACGCGATCCCCGGAGTTATTCCGACGCGGAGGCGGCGGTCAGCCAACTCGAAGAGCTCTACACGGAAGCCTGTTCTTTCTTGGCGGAAAAATTCTCGATGATCGCACGCGGCGAAAAGCCCAGGGCGCGGTATCGGGCCTATTATCCGGAGATTCGCGTGGTGACGACCTCGCACGCCACGATGGACAGTCGGCTGTCCTTTGGTCATGTGGCAGGGCCGGGCGAATATTCGACGACGATCACGCGACCGGACCTGTTCCGCAATTATCTCAAACAACAGATCACCCAGATCATCCGCAATCACGGGGTGCAGGTTCAGATCGGGTCGTCGCAGACCCCGATGCCGGTGCATTTCGCGGTCGCCAATGACGAAAATATCACCGTGCCGCAGGAGGGGGCGATGGCTTTTCCGCTGCGCGATGTCTTCGATGTGCCGGATCTGAGCACCACCCATGATGATATTGTGAACGGGTTCGGCTATCTGCACGAGGATGGGTCTTCCGCGCTCGCGCCCTTCACGGCACAGCGGATCGATTATTCTCTGGCCCGCCTGTCGCATTACACTGCGACCGATGCGAGCCATTTCCAGAACCATGTGTTGTTCACCAACTATCAGTTCTACGTCTCGGAATTCGAAGCCTATGCGCGCAAGGTTCTGGCCGATCCGGAGAGCGGCTACACCAGCTTCGTTTCGACCGGGAATGTCGAAATCACCGATCCCGATACGGTGATCCCGCCCACGTCGAAGATGCCGCAAATGCCGACCTATCACCTGAAACGCGCCGATGGCGGCGGGATCACTTTGGTGAATATCGGGGTCGGGCCGTCGAATGCGAAAACCGCGACGGATCACATTGCGGTGCTGCGGCCGCATGCCTGGATCATGGTCGGCCATTGTGCGGGTCTGCGCAACTCCCAGCGGCTTGGCGATTTCGTTCTGGCACATGCCTATCTGCGCGAAGATCATGTGCTGGATGACGATCTGCCGGTTTGGGTGCCGATCCCGGCGCTGGCGGAGATTCAGACCTCGCTTGAAGATGCGGTGGAGCAGATCACCGAACTTGAGGGCTATGAGCTTAAGCGGATCATGCGAACCGGGACGGTTGCGACGATCGACAACCGGAACTGGGAGCTTCGGGACCAATCCGGTCCGGTGCAGCGGTTGAGCCAGTCGCGTGCCATCGGTCTCGACATGGAAAGCGCGACGATTGCCGCCAACGGATTCCGGTTCCGTGTGCCTTACGGGACGCTTTTGTGCGTGTCGGATAAGCCGCTTCATGGCGAATTGAAATTGCCGGGGATGGCGTCCGAGTTCTACAAATCGCAGGTCTCCCGGCACTTGCTGATCGGCATTCGCGCCATGGAGCTTTTGCGGGCGATGCCGATCGAGCGAATCCATAGCCGGAAATTGCGCTCCTTCGAGGAGACGGCTTTCCTTTAACTGAGTCTTTTTCGTCCAAAATGCGCGAAAAACCCCAGTATATGTACACTAGGCGTTGTATGCCCCCGCAATATTGGCTTAGAAATGCGCGATAATCCCCTAATCCAAGGGGGGCGTACGAGGAGTATACAGACAATGTCGAAACCGATGACCAAGACCCAGCTCGTGGCTGCTCTGGCCGAAGAAATGGGCACCGACAAGAAATCCGCTGGTGTTGCGCTCGAAGCGATCACTGCGATCATCACCAAAGAAGTGTCCGCCGGTGGCGCCGTGACCCTGCCGGGTGTTGGCAAGATCTACTGCCGCGAGCGCCCGGAGCGCATGGTTCGCAACCCGCAGACCGGCGACCAGATGAAAAAAGAAGCCGACAAGGTCGTGAAAATGACCATCGCCAAAGCGCTGAAAGACAGCGTGAACGGCTGAACCGGTTTTAAGGTTTAAGGGAAAGGGTCGCGGTTCGCGGCCCTTTTTCTTTGGTGGTGTGCTCGGTGAAAACAGTCTCTAAACCACCAGAAATAGCACGATGTTGAGGGTGACGAAGGCCCCCAGTGTGTTGACTAGGATGGAGAGGGAGGCCAGCGCACCGCGTCCGACTTCCTGGGCAAAGAGCGCCGCAATCGCCATGGTCGGAAGGGCTGCGGAAATAAGTGCAGCGGTGCGCAGGTTCGAATCCATGGTGACACCAAAGTGGCCGATGAAGAAGATCACAAGCGCTGTACAAACGGGCATGACGATCAGTTTGCCCACCGCGGCCTGGCCTGCCAAGCGTAGATTACCCTCAAAGGACAGTCCTACAAGCGAGCCGCCAATGACGAAAAGCGCGACGGCAGAGGCGGAGGCCGCGACCAGATCAATCAGTTTGTGAACCGGGCCGGGCAGGGACAGACCCGAGGCGGAAATGAGAAAGCCAAGGATGATGGCGATGATCAGAGGTCGCTTGAGCAGGCTTTTGAGGACTTGGCCGAATTGTTGAAGTGCATTCCCCCGGCGGTCTTCACGCGGTTTTCCCGCCTCGATGGCCATGAGCGCGAGGGGGATGAAGACGATGTTCTCCACGAGAAAATTCATCGCAAGGATGATTCCGGCGTGATCGGGGACGAGGATGAGGAACATCGGGTAGCCGATGAAACCCGAGTTCGGGCAATAAGAAATCATCGTCACCACGCCGCGACGACCTGGGTCGGCGACGATGGAGAACCAGAGAAAGGTTAGCCCCGCCGTCAGGAGGCCGGAGAGTGCGTAGACCACGATGTAATCCGGGTGGATCACCTCGGAAATCGGACGGGAGGAAATCGCGCCGAAAACCAAGGCGGGCAGGGCGAAATTCATCACCCAACCGCCGAGGATGCTCATGTCCTGTGGGCGAAACACGCCCTTTGTGACCGTCGCATACCCGATGGCGACCATGGCGAAGATCGGGAATGTGATCCCGAAAATGGTGAGAATCTCAGCCAATTTTGCCGCGAAGCCCCTCGCCGATCTGGCCGCGATGTAAGAGCAAGTGATCGAGGATCACACAGGCCATCATCGCCTCGCCCACCGGCACGGCGCGAATGCCGACACAGGGGTCGTGGCGGCCCTTGGTGATCAAATCTGTGTCTTCGCCGGATTTCGTCACCGTCTTGCGCGGGGTGAGGATCGAGGAGGTCGGTTTCACCGCAAAGCGCACGACGACATCCTGCCCGGTGGCAATCCCGCCAAGGATGCCGCCCGCATGATTAGACCCGAATTGAGGCCCATTCGGCCCCATCCGCATCTCGTCGGCGTTTTCTTCTCCGGTCAGACAGGCGGCATTCATGCCTTCGCCGATCTCGACCCCTTTGACGGCGTTGATCGACATCATCGCGGCGGCGAGATCGGTATCCAGCTTGGCGTAAATCGGCGCGCCGAGGCCCGCAGGGACGCCCTTCGCGACGACCTCGACGATGGCGCCAACGGACGAGCCGTTTTTGCGAATCTCGCCCAGATAATCGGCCCATTTGTCGGCGGTTTGCGCAGAGGGCACCCAGAACGGGTTATTTTCGATCTCCGCCATATCGCGTGGACCTTCGATGCCATGCGGACCGATCTGGGTCATGTAGCCGGTGATCTGCAAATCAGGCACCAATTCAGCCAAAACCGCCCGCGCCACGCCACCGGCGGCCACGCGCGCGGCGGTTTCCCGCGCGGAGGAACGCCCGCCGCCACGATAATCACGGATGCCGTATTTCTGGTAATAGGTGATGTCGGCGTGACCGGGGCGGAACGCCTGCGCGATTTCGCCGTAGTCTTTCGAACGTTGATCCGTGTTGCGGATCATCAACTGAATCGGCGTGCCGGTGGTCTTGCCTTCGAATACGCCCGAGAGGATTTCCACCTGATCCGGTTCGCGCCGTTGGGTGGTAAATTTCGACGTGCCGGGTTTGCGTTTGTCGAGCCAGACCTGAAGCATCTCTTCATTGATCTGGATCCCCGGAGGACAGCCATCAACGGTAGCGCCCAAGGCGGGGCCATGGCTTTCACCCCAGGTGGTGAAGCGGAAAAGATGTCCGAATGTATTCATGCTCATGGGCGGCTCCTTGGTCGCATAGACGTTTAACCGCTTCGACGCGGTTCGAAAAGAGCGGGTCTTGTGTCCGGTGGATTTCGCGCTAAGTTGATCCACACCTCGGGGTGCCCGTGAGAGATCACGGCTGAGATGCGAATGCGAACCCGTTGAACCTGAACCGGCTAACACCGGCGGAGGGAAGGTTTCGGCTGATCTACCCGGACAAGCTGCCCTTTTTCTTCGCCCATATTCTATGGAGCGAGCCATGAAATATGGTCTTACCCTTGCGGCCGTGATGGCCGCGTCCGCTGCCTCGGCAGAGCCTCTCACCATCTATGCGCCCGATTATTTCGCCTCCGAATGGGGGCCGGGTCCGGCGATCAAGGAGGCCTTCGAGGCGCAGTGCGCGTGCGAGATCGAGTATGTCACAGGGGATGTCTTGCCCCGTCTGATGCTTGAGGGCGAGCGCACCAAGGCGGATGTCGCCATCGGGTTCAATTCCGACGTGACCAAGAAAGCGCGCGAGACCGGGCTGTTTGCGCCGCATGGGCTGGACCTGTCTCCTCTGACCCTGCCGATCGACTGGCAAGATGACATCTTCCTGCCGTTCAACTGGTCCTACACGGCTTTCATTTACGACAACACCAAAATCACCAATCCGCCGACGTCGTTCCACGAACTGGTGAATTCGGATGAGGACTGGAGCATCGCCATTCAGGATCCGCGGACCTCGATCTCGGGTCTCGCTCTGGTGCTCTGGGGTAAGGAGGTTTTCGGCGATGACGCGCCGGAAGCCTGGGCCAAACTCGCGCCGAAAGTGACCACTGTGACCAAGGGCTGGTCGGAGGCTTATGGCCTCTTTACCGATGGTGAGGTGGACATGGTTCTGTCCTACACGACTTCCCCCGCCTATCACATCATGGCGGAAGAGGATGAGACGAAATCGGCGGCTTTGTTCGATGAGGGCCACTATTTCATCGTCGAAACAGCCGCTAAGCTGGCCGGAACAGATCAGCCGGAGCTGGCGGATGAATTCATGGCTTTCATCCTGTCGCCGACCTTCCAGAACATCATCCCGACCGCCAACTGGTCCTATCCGTCAGCTTTGCCCAAGGATCAATGGCCGGAGGCGTTTTCGCAGCTCAACTATCCGGAAAAAGCGATTTTCCTGAACGAGGACGAAGCTGACGCGCTTCGGGATGAGGCTATCGTCGAATGGCGCACCGCGTTTTCTCAATAACGTTCTGGCCGGGGCTTATAGCGGCGGCTCTGGTCGCCGCTTTGACCTTGGGTACTTTGGGCGCCGTGGCGCTTAGGGCGGAGACATTCTCTGCCCTCTCCTATTTCGATTGGCTTGCGGTGCGGTTTACCGTCGTGCAGGCGTTTCTCTCGGCGCTTTTCTCTGTTCTCTTTGCGATCCCTGCTGCGCGAGCCTTGGCTCGCCGCAGCTTTCCCGGACGCGAGCTTCTGATCACGCTTCTGGGGGCGCCGTTCATCCTGCCGACGATTGTGGCGATCCTCGGTCTGACTGCCGTGTTCGGCAAGTCGGGATTCGTGTCTGTCGTGCTGAGTTGGGCCGGATTAGAGCCGATTTCGATCTACGGATTCCATGGCGTCGTGCTGGCGCATGTGTTTTTCAATTTGCCTCTGGCGACGCGGCTTTTGTTGCAGGGCTGGGGCGCGATCCCGGCGGAGCGGTTCCGCTTGGCATCCTCTCTGCATTTCGGGCCAAAGGACGTGTTTCGCCACATTGAACTGCCGATGTTGCGCGACATTGTCCCCGGCGCCTTTACCGTGATCTTCCTGATTTGCACCACCTCTTTTGCGGTGGCTTTGACCTTTGGCGGCGGACCGAAGGCCACCACGGTCGAACTCGCGATTTATGAGGCCTTTCGGTACGATTTTAATTTGGGCAAAGCCTCGCTGCTCGCGCTGATTCAGGTGCTGATCTGTGCCTTGGCCGTTGTCCTGTCGCTCAAATTCCGCGTGCCGCAAATGGGCTGGGGAGGCCTCAATCGTGTCGTTCAGCGTTTTGACGCGCGGACAGTTCCAGCCCGCATCCTTGATCTCTTTTGGATCGTTGTCGTGAGCTTGTTTCTCCTGGCCCCGCTTCTGGCCATCGCCTTGCGCGGGGCTGCGGGGATCACCGATTTGCCCGCTTCGGTCTGGCAGGCCGCTCTGCGCTCCCTGATCACCGCGCTTGGCTCTGCCGCGCTGGCGATCCTGATGTCTCTCGCACTGGCCCTCTCCGCGCTGCGCTGGCGGGGGCTGGAGATCATTGGCATGTCCTCCATCGCGGCTTCGCCTCTGGTCATGGGTACCGGTCTCTACATCGTACTTTTCGCCATTACCGACCCGGCCGATTGGGCGCTGCCCATCACGGCCTTGGTCAACGCGGTGATGTCGATGCCCTTCATCCTGCGCGCGCTTGGCCCGGCTTTGATGGGGGCAGAACGCGATTACGGGCGTCTCTCTGACAGTCTCGGACTGACCGGTTTGAGCCGGGTTCGGCTCGTGTTTCTGCCACGTCTGCGCGTTCCTATGGGATTTTCCGCCGGTCTCGCTGCGGCTTTGTCGATGGGCGATCTGGGGGTGATCACACTCTTTGCCCGTCCTGAGGCGGCCACGCTTCCCTTGCAGATTTACCGCCTCATGGGGGCTTACCGTATGGATCAGGCCATGGGGGCGGCTTTGCTGCTTTTGGGGCTGAGTTTGACCCTGTTTTACATCTTCGATCTCTGGGGGAAGCGCCGTGCTTGAGCTTCAATCCATCCGTCTCACTCAAGGGGAGTTCACCCTGTCCGTCGATTGCGTGATTCCGCTCGGGTCTCGTGTTGCCGTCATCGGCCCCTCGGGGGCTGGAAAGTCCACGCTTCTGTCTTTGATTGGCGGGTTCGAGGCCCCCGATATGGGGCGGCTTCTGTGGAATGGGCAGGACCTGACCAAGGCTTTGCCGCATGAGCGCCCGATCTCGCATCTGTTCCAGGACAACAACCTGTTCGGGCATATGACGGCGGCGGAGAATGTCGGGCTTGGGATTCGGCCCAGCTTGCGCCTAACAAAAACGGAGCAGGCGCGTGTGTCCGAGGCGTTGAGTTCGGTGGGGCTCTCCGGGATGGAAGCGCGACGCCCCGCAGAGCTCTCTGGCGGGCAGCAAAGCCGGGTGGCGCTTGCGCGGGTGCTGGTGCAGGAAAAGCCGCTGATCCTGCTGGATGAGCCGTTTTCGGCGCTGGGCCCGGCGATGCGGGGCGAGATGATCGGGCTGGCGAAAGAGGTCAGTGCGAAACTCGGAGCCACCATGTTGATGGTCACTCATGACATTGCCGATGTGGACCGGTTTGCCGATCTGGTGATCTGGATCGAAGACGGGCGTTGCCTGCCGCCCAGAGACTGGGCGGAGATGAAAGCCGATCCGCCAGAAGGACTCAAAGCCTACATCGGAACATGAAAAAAGCGCCCCAAATCGGGGCGCTTTCTGTTTCGAGCCAACTCTGATCAGAGCGTGGTCTTTTTGCCCTTATGCGGTGCCCAGAGCTTCTTGTTCGTCAGGAACAGAAGCGAGGTCAGGATCACAAGGAAGGTCACGGCGACAAAACCGGCTTTCTTGCGCGCCATCATCTTGGGCTCGGCGGCCCACATCAGGAAGGCTGCGACGTCTTCGGCCTCATGGTGCAGCTCGTTGGAGTGACCGTCGGCAAATTCGACGTCTTCCCCATAGAGCGGCGGGGCCATGGCGATCCAACCGGTCGAGAAGGCGGTGTTCTCGTAATAGGTGGTGCCCGCTTCGACTTTCTCCTCGCCGGTGTAGCCGGTGAGAATGGCGACGATGTATTCCGGCCCGCCGATCCCTTTCAGGAACTGGTTGATACCGGTGCCCGCCGGACCGTGGAAGCCAGCCCGGGCCTTCGCCATCAGCGACAGGTCAGGTGCGTTCTGCGAGGCGTTGGCCGGGAAGTGGTCGTTCTCGGTCAGCGGACGCGCCGCGCCTTCTTCGTAGTCGAAGAGATGCATGTTCGCGGCTTCGTCGTTCACCGGATACTGGGCCGCATAGGCGCGGACCTGATCCTCGGGAAGCTCCGGGCCGCCTTCATCCGCAAGGGTGCGGATCGGCACGAATTTCATGCCGTGGCAGGCGGTGCAGACTTCGGTGAAGATCTGCAGACCGCGCTGAAGCTGCATCTGGTCGTATTTGCCGAAGGGACCCTCGAAGGAGAAGTCCACATCGTGGATATGCCCACCGCTGCCTGCGGCCATGGCGGCCGAGGCGGAGAGACCCAGAGCGGTGAGGGCGGAGAGGGTGAGTTTCTTGATCATGTTCCTCAAGTCCTTTCTCACTCGGCCGGCTCTTTGGCGGCGGACGGGTAGTGAGCGATGAAGTCTTCTTCGATCGTCGCCGGCATCGGCAGGGGTTTCTCGATGATGCCCAGAAGCGGGAGGATCACGAAGAAATAGCCGAACCAGTAGGCGGAGCCGATCAGGGCGAAGCCCGGGGCGGACATGCCGATGGTGTTGTCGAAATCGGCGCCGGAGAGGGCCTGCATGAACACCGGATGACCGTCGAGGATGCCGACCATGATCAGGTCTGTGCCCTGTGCACCGGCCCAGGTCAGGCCGAGGAAGAAGAACACGAGCAGCCCGTAGGCGACCTTGAACATCGGGCGGTATTTGCCGGAACGCACAGACGAGGTGTCGGTCCAGGGCACCAGAGCCATGGCGATGATCGCGCCGAACATGGCGAGCACGCCGAAGAATTTCGCATCGACGATGCCGCCCGTCAGGAAGCTGATGATCTGGACGAGCCAGACATCGGCGGTGAAAGCGCGCAGGATCGCGTAGAACGGCAGGAAGTACCATTCAGGAACGATGTGAGCCGGCGTCGAAAGCGGGTTGGCTTCGATGTAGTTGTCCGGGTGGCCGAGGTAGTTCGGCATGAAACCGACAACCGCGAAGAAGGCGATCAGGACCACGCCCAGGGCGAAGAGGTCTTTGATCACGAAATACGGCCAGAACGGCAGCGTGTCTTTTTCCGCTTCGGCTTTCGAGGTGCGGCGCACTTCAACACCCGTGGGGTTGTTGTTGCCGGTGTTGTGGAAGGCCCAGATGTGCACAATCACCAGACCTGCGATCACGAAGGGCAGGAGGTAGTGCAGAGAGAAGAAGCGGTTCAGCGTGGCGTTGTCCACGGCCGGTCCGCCCAGAAGCCAGGTCTGGATCGGCTCGCCGATGAACGGGATCGCGCCGAAGAGGCCGGTGATCACGGTCGCACCCCAGAAGGACATCTGACCCCAGGGCAGAACGTAACCCATAAAGCCGGTTGCCATCATCAGGAGGTAGATGATCATGCCGATGATCCAGGTGATCTCGCGCGGCGCCTTGTAGGAGCCGTAGTAGAGACCGCGGAAAATGTGCAGATACACGGCGAAGAAGAACAGCGACGCGCCGTTGGCGTGCAGGTAGCGCAGCATATGGCCGCCGTTCACGTCACGCATGATGTGCTCGACGGAGCGGAAGGCCAGATCGACATGCGGCGTATAGTGCATCACCAGAACAATACCGGTGACGATCTGAAGTGCGAGGCAGAACGCGAGGACGATGCCCCAGATCCACATCCAGTTCAGGTTTTTGGGTGTCGGGATCATCAGCGTGTCGTAGATCAGGCTGATGATCGGAAGACGGGAGTTCACCGCTTTGGTGAAGCCGGTCTTCGGTTCATAGTGGTCGTGCGGAATACCAGACATGAATTTCTCCCTTAGCCCAGAATGATCTCGGTTTCGCCCTCGAAGGCGGCGATCGGAACCGGAAGGTTTTCGGGAGCCGGGCCTTTGCGAATGCGACCGGCGGTGTCGTAATGCGAGCCGTGGCAAGGGCAGAACCAGCCGCCGAAGTCACCGGAGCCATCGCCCAGCGGCACACAGCCGAGGTGGGTGCAAACCCCCATCATGACAAGCCATTCGCCCGCTTCGTCCAGCGTGCGGTTCTTGTCTTCGGCATCGGCACCTGAGTCGATGTTGTTGTTGCGCGCGATCGGGTCCACGAGTTCGTCCATGGTCACGGCACGACCCGCGTCGATTTCGTCCTGGGTCCGGCGACGGATGAACACCGGTTTACCGCGCCATTTGACGGTGAGCTGGGTGCCGACCTCGACGCCGCTGATGTCCACGCGGATCGAGGAGAGCGCCTGAACGTCTGCGGACGGGTTCATCTGGTTGACCAGGGGCCAGACGGCAGCACCGGCGGCTACTGCACCTGCGCCACCTGTGGCGTAGTACAGGAAATCGCGGCGGGTGCCTTCGTGTTCTTCTACGTGGGACACGAGCAAATCTCCATTTTCTCCAGCCGGTCCTCCCCGGCCCATACGATGAGAGGCCATGGTTTTACCCTGGCCCTTCGCCGCCGCTTGTAGCGGCAGGAGGCCGCTCAGTCTAGCATTCAATGAATTGTGAACAGCGTGATGTGTTGTCGGGACTGGAAACTGTGTCCTATATAAGATATATCAGGGATTTATCTATATCCGTCAGAGGGCTTCTCGAAACCCGTTTGCAGGATGCCTTGGCATTTTGTCAGTTCGGCAAGTTCCGGCAATGGGAAAAGCACCGGCGCATCTGCAATGTGCCATTTCGCGTGCTTTTGCATGATCGCTGCAAAGCGTTCCGAGGCCAGAAAGCGGTAAAGCCAGCCCCGAACACCGGACCAGTCCTGAGTGTCGAACCACGCCTTATCCACCATGGCGAACTGCCGCACGAAGGTGATCGTGGCGAGGTCGGCCAATGTCGGGCGGTCGCCGTGCAGCCAGAGGCTGCGACGCAAGGCCGCATCAACTTGCCAGAGGATCGCGGCGGCTTTCGTGCGTTCTGCAGCGGGATCGGCGTCGCGATAGCGTGTGTCGTATTTGTAGCGGTCCAGCGCGGTCTTGAACGGACCTTCGATCCGGGCAATCCAGCCCGCCCCTTCGGTGGGCATGTCGCGCAACCCCTCCGGGTCGTTCTGCGTCAGCGCCCAATCCATGATGTCGCGGCTTTCCTCAATCACGCCCGTCCCAGTGATCAGCACCGGCACGGTGCCTTTCGGCGAGGCCGCAAGCATCTCTTGCGGCTTGTCGCGAAGCACCACTTCGCGCAGTTCCACCTCGACGCCTGCCGAGGCAATCGCAAGCCGCGCCCGCATCGCATAGGGACAGCGGCGAAAGGTATAGAGGATAGGTCTCATGCGGTGAGCTGCGTGCCTTTGACGCCGGTGATCACCGCCTTGAGGATCGCGCCTTCGTCTTGAGCCGTCTCGAAGCTCACCTCTGTGAACTGTTCCGTCCGACCCATATGCGGGTTTTCCATCAGGATCACATGCTCACGGCCAATTTGGGCCTGAAGATGCTTTTGCACCTGTTCATCCCCCACCGCCCGCAGCCGCGCAGCGCGGTCACGGATCACCTTGCCATTCACCTGACGCGGAATTTTCGCGGCGGGCGTGCCTTCGCGTTTCGAATAGGGGAAGACATGCAGCCAAGTCAGGTCGCAATCCGTCACCAGCTTCATCGAATTCTCGAACTGTGCCTCGGTCTCCGTCGGAAACCCCGCGATGATGTCCGCGCCAAAGGTCATCTCAGGCCGCAGCTTGCGCGCCTCTTCACAGAACCGGATCGCGTCGTCGCGCAGGTGCCGCCGCGCCATACGTTTGAGGATCAAATCATCGCCATGCTGTAAGGACAGGTGCAAATGCGGCATCAAACGTGGCTCGGTGGCGATCGCCTGCATCAGCATCTCATCGGCCTCAATCGAATCGATCGACGAAATACGCAGGCGCGGCAAATCCGGCACCAGTTTCAAAATCCGCATCACCAGATCGCCCAGATGCGGCGTCGCGGGCAAATCCGCCCCCCAAGAGGTCAGATCGACCCCGGTGAGCACCACCTCGTTGAAGCCCTTATCCACCAGCCGCTTGATCTGATCGACCACAACACCCGCGGGCACGGAGCGCGAATTGCCCCGGCCATAAGGAATGATGCAGAACGTACAGCGGTGATCACAGCCATTTTGGACCTGCACATAGGCCCGATGCCGTCCGAAACCGTCGATGAGATGCCCGGCGGTCTCCGTCACGGACATGATGTCATTGACCTGCACGCGTTCGGTGTCGCCTATGAAATTCGGACCCATGCTCTGCCAGGTCTCGGGCTGCATCTTTTCCGTGTTGCCGATCACCAGATCGACCTCGCTCATCGTGGCAAAGGTCTCCGGCTCCGTCTGCGCCGCGCATCCGGTGACGATGATCTTCGCCTCCGGGTTTTCGCGCCGCAGTTTGCGAATCTCTTGGCGGGCCTTGCGCACGGCTTCGGCGGTCACGGCGCAGGTGTTCACAACAACCGCGTTCTCGACGCCATTGGTCTCGGCCAGCTCCTTCATCGCCTCGGTTTCATAGGCGTTGAGGCGACAGCCGAGTGTCGCAAAGATTGGCGGTTTGGCGGACATCAGACGCGCTCCAGAAAAGACGCGTCGAATTCCGCCTGGAACACCAGTTGCGTCGGTCCGGTCATCCAGACGCCATCCTCGCGCCAATCGAGCGTGAGCCAGCCGCCGTCGACCTCCATCCGCACCTTTTTGTCGGTGAGGCCGCGCACAGAGGCGGCCACAACCGTCGCACAGGCCCCCGAGCCACAAGCCAGCGTGATCCCCGTGCCACGCTCCCAGACGCGCATTCTGATCTCATCACGGGATCGCACCTCTGCAAACTCGACATTGGTGCGCTGCGGGAAAAGCGGGTCGTATTCGACGCGCTTGCCCCAACCGGCGACATCGACCTCTTTGATGTCCGGCACAAAGAACACCGCATGGGGATTGCCCATGCCCACCGCGACAGGCTCACCTTCGAGTGGCAGGAAATCGGTGTCGACCGGATGCGACAAAGGCACTTCGTCCCACATCCGCTGCGGGTGGCCCATATTGACCGAGACCTCATCGCCTGCACGCCGGGCGATCAAAATCCCGCGCTCAGTGCGAATCGTAATCTCGTCCTTTCCCGTCTCATCCAACATCAACCGCCCGACACAGCGCGTGGCGTTGCCACAAGCGCCCGCCCGCGATCCGTCAGAGTTCCAAAAGTCGAGATCAATATCGGCGGCATCCGAGCTACGGATCTCGGCCAGCTGATCGAACCCCACGCCGCGATGGCGATCCCCCACGGCGCGCGCTAGTTCAGCGGTGACAATCGCGTCCCGCCCTCGTGAATCGACGATCACGAAGTCATTGCCCAGCCCATGCATTTTCAGAAACGGAAGGCGGCGGGAGGTGTCAAAATCCTGTTGCATGGGCGGGCATATAAACCTTGTCGAAACCTTTTCCAAGAAAATCTCAGTTTTGCGCTTGACGGTCCTGACCCACGACATTAAACCCCGCCGCACAGTCGATGAGACTGAGAGAGTGGGCCGTTAGCTCAGTTGGTAGAGCAACTGACTTTTAATCAGTGGGTCGCAGGTTCGAATCCTGCACGGCTCACCACTTTCTTACATTAATGTCTGGTGACACCCGACTTGTCCATTTGTGACGGGTTTCTGTCCATTTCTGACAGGATTCTTGTCCATTGGCCTCATGGAAGCTCATCCCAAGTGTGAGTCATGACACTTGGGATGCAAAGACTATCTCGGTGATGATCGCGACGAATTTCATTACTTCGGTATCTTTCGATCACCTTCGGGCGAGTACGACCGAGGCTCTACGAACCCTCGTAGCACGAAGTGAGCATCGAATGGCCTAACTGGATTCTACGCCACCACACATACAAGCTGCCGTTCAAGCCTTTTGACGCAGGCGCACTTAGAGCGCTGATCATTCATTCCCTTGGGAAGAGATAGGACCTCTCCGACTTTCTCGATCAATTCCTAAACGGGCCATTCAACAGAATCGAACTCCTTTAGAGACGCTTCTGCAAAGTCAGGTTCGATCATATTTGCAAAGTCAATTAAGCCGCGAAGATGTGCCTTCAGCCCCCAAACGGAGTCGAACTCTCGATTAAAGGCGTGCTCTACAGGCCCTACCTTTTTCAAGAAGTGTAGATGTTGCCGGATTCGGTCTCGTATGCTCTTCGTCAATCTTGGGTGTTCGGTCTCTACATTGAGACCCAGTACGATTTTTCTACTGCCCGGTGGCACAACAGTAGTTTTTCTCAAATTTGGCCTGAAGCCGGATCGTGAAAGAATAGCATACGCATCACAAACAAATTCTCGAGATTGGGACCGGCTAAAACCCTTGTCTTTTGTTGAGAAGCTCAGATCGTCGCTATAGCGCGTGTACGCAAGGCCGTTCTTGTGGGCTAAGGCTTGCAGCGCCCTATCGCAGTCTTTCATTGCAAGGTTTGCGAGAAGTGGACTAGTTGGTGCCCCTTGAGGCAGGTAGCCCAATATCTTCTGATCATACAATGGGATAGACTTGTTGGGGTGCCTTGTTTTCCACTGAGGCAAACTGCCTCTTGGACTCTCCCAATAGGTGCCGACAGTGCACAAACGCGCAAGCTCGAATGCGACTAGCGGCTGATATCCAAATGATCGAAAAATACGAAAAACTTGAATTTCGGATACTGAACTAAAGAAGTCCGCGATGTCTATTTTGATCAGCCATTTTGCTCCACAGTGCCGTGATGCGCATTTCTTTATGGAGCTACCCTTGCCGAAAGCCTGGCTTGCTGGATGAACAGGCACGCCTTTCAGAATGTGCTCATTGATCCAGCGTTGAGTGTGCATCAGTTTGGGTGTCGGGACGTGAATGAAACGTCGACCACCAGAGCGCTTTCGGATCGAAAACTTTTTGTAGGATTCGAAGTCTTCAACCCCGTTCATTGCTCGCCGCATCACGAAACCTCGAAGCCATTCATATTCGACGCAGGTACGCTTGGCCAAATGGTTCAGACTCAGAATTGAGGGAAGGCTGAGCTCTGAATAGATAAGGAGTTCACTTTGAACGATTGCGTTGTCTAGCAATGTTTCAGAAACGCCCTTGGCTAACCCTTGGTTCTTGTAGGATTGAGAGGACCACATAAAACTACTCCGATGCGTCGCCGCAGGCGACGGCGCGCTCTGGTGACCCGAGGCATACGCTGGATGAGGCAGAGTGCGCCGTCTCCAGCCATGCGTGGGCTTTTCCGTGAGGCCCCGGAATCCGTACCCCAACATCCACCTTACAGTGGTGTAGCGATCCTCCTTCGCCCCCGAGGGTGCGAATTTGAATCGCTCGCTAGCACTAGTCATAGGTGACCGCTCTCAACTGACGAGGATAGTAATAATCAGAGCCGACGGCAAGGAAGCCTTGGGGTGAAAATGACATTCGTTTCGCCGCCGTCAGCTCAGATAGCCCCCTCGGTGTGATCCGGCGCTCCGGTGTTAGGAATTGCCACTTGATGCACTTCGATATCACCGCCTCACATTCCTTAGAACTCAGCCCTGTCGCATAGCAAATCACCGCTCTTTTTCGTTGCCCCTTTGCGATGATCCCTAAGATCACGAGAATTAGAACCCCAAGTTCTCCCCTTCTCATCAAGGCCCCAGATTTCGCCAGCCGTGTCTGGCCAACGTCACGAAGCGTTTGTATTGCATCGCCACGCATGATCTCAGGGGGGAAAACTGACGCGGTTGTCGTCCCCACAGTCCTGTTGGGGAAAACACCTACCCACTTTCCGTTTTTGTCGTCTGGATCCCACAAAATCGCAGGCGTGTTGTTTGGGCAGCCATGTTCAAAAACTAGGGAGGACATCCCTTGCTTGAAGCCCCACCAGAAATGCTTACGGGTCTTCAAAGCTCTACGGCCATATTTTTCGCATAGGTCGGACAGTGCTTGCCGCCGCTCAAGATTGATAGGTAGGGTTGAAAAGGTCGGTGAATCTCGGTGGATTTTCAGTTCGGGTCTTGCCCTGAGACGTCTTAAGCTTCTGATCCCATGTTCGGTCCCAGAATATGCCACCACTTGAATTTTTATATGTTTCGATGAAAGCCACGAAATGATGGTTTTATCGCGCCAGAAAGCTTCGATGAACTCAGACACTCGGCGTCCAGACCCAACGTAGTCATCAACAAACATCAGTGAATCACATTTGCGCACCCTTAGTTCTTCTCTTGAAGGGTGATTCAGCAGTTTGTCGGGGTGCGCTCTCGAAAGTTGCCGGATGATTTGAGCAACTATCGCCTCGCTGCCTTGATCCGAAGTAGCATCAACCGCGTTTATACTCTTTCCATCGTCGCTTAAGGACACCTGATCGAAGAAGGGTATGACTGGTCCGTCCCAGGCACCCTCCTCAATCTCTTTTTTCATTTCTCTCACCGCATAGAGAGCAACCGGCCCATCCAGCTCATTTGAGGACTCAACAATTAAGGTTTCAAGGTTTCTTCGAAATTCGTTGTGAGAGACTAATGTAAGCGAATTTAGAAGAAGCTTCGCTGTTTCTTGATCGAGCGGTTCGAACTGATCCAGCCAGATCGTCGCTTGCTGAGTGTATATCAGCTTGCGCGCGTTGGGCTGATCTGAACTTTTTGAATTTTCTAAACTCATCTTCTGTATACGCTTCTCAAAACCCAGGCCGATTAGAATTTCCGCCGCCAAAAACGCGTTTCTGCGATCACCTCGCTCTCGCGGCGGAAGCGCCATTTTACATTTTCCACCCCTGCCAATACTCGGACATTTTCATCCAAATCTGTATACCCATGTGCGGCACCGCAGATAGTGAATGCAGCCTAAGCTGGGCCTTCGCGCGAGGCGCAATTGGTTCTCGATGAAACCACCTGAAATGCAAATACGGCATCATTCATCGCCTGTAATTTTCAGATAAAGTTCCTAATCAGTTAGGGAGTTTCAAGCGCTCCCTATAAACTCCAATTCGCTTTCGAGAACGTTCGACCACATCATCATAGTACAACAGCTCCGAGTAGAGTTGTCCAATCCCAACTTGCGTTTCAGGTTCCCGAATATCTATTGTATCAAACCACCCTTTCGCACCCGGCAAGGGCTTAAAGCTACCCAGACGGGCGGTGTTGATTTTGTCGCCAATGAGATAACCGTAGAACTTCCTTAGTTTGCCTTTAGACTTGGCAGCCAGCAACGTGGCGTACTCCACCAAATCACCAAAATGATTGTCCAAACTAACTCCCGGCGCTTTGAACTCAACTATTACGACCGCCCCTTCTTCATGGAAAAGCGCAATATCAGGCCGCACAGCCTTGTTTTCCTCACTCATGCGGTCAAGAAGCTCATCAACGCGTTCGTCTATTTCTTCCTCAAACAACAATTCATCGCCTAGTTTGATCTGGCTCAGTCGCTTGTCCGAGGCGATGTAGTCGTAATAGTGATACTCTTCACTTAGAAGCCACACATCGTGGTCTGAAACCTCAGTGCTATCTTTCCGCATAGGAAAAAAGATATTGTGAATGAGGGCTTCGTTCTTCTTTCGCTCTCCGGGCTGCACGTCAGTTTGGACTCTCAGAAGTTCTTTCACTGCCATAGCTAGAACTTCGATCATATTGGATCGCCGCACCACCAATTGGGACAGATTAGCCATGTCCACAGTTTTTAATGATGCTGTAAACTGCCAAGATAAGTCATCGACTTTGCGCCGGAAGTCATCGCTGTCGGGCTCTAGTCGCGCAATTGCTTCCTTCATCGACAAAAGGCTAGCCGTTTCATCCACCACTTTTTCCTGCAAGTTCTTAAGCGCCCGTTTAGCAACACTTGAAGGCGTATCACCAAATGACACTCGTGTATTCGAATGGGAAAGCATTTCTTCCGACACACCAAAATCATGACCGACTTCAGACACGATCTTGTCACGAGACCAATCAGGGGGCGTAAGTAGCTCCTGCACCTTGTCATCAAGCTTAGCATAAATGTCTTCAAAACTGATCGGACTTCCGTCAAACAGGTCAGCGTTCCCATTTTCTCGCGGAATTTTATCGAACCCATCGCGCTGTTCATTCACACCTTCATCAAGCAACGGGCCTTCGACAAGGATTATGTGGTAGAAACCTTGAATTGCATTGTTTTCAATCGACTTAGATCGCAAGTAGCGTTTGGTTATATCCTCAGAGATTGCAGATTTCGCACACAATCCAACAACGTTCTTCGGCAAAGGATACTTGCTCTCATCAAGCTTGTAGTGCGTCACGGTTAGTGGTGCGTGAATAGTCTGATCGCCTTCTAAATGAACAATATCCAGATTGTGCACTGAGGTGCGCTCGGGAATGTCGGATGCACTCAATATCGCGTTTGACCTTACGCCATCAAAATCGCTCTCAAACGCGATACGAAAGTTCCCAAGAACCTCTTTGAGGCTTACAAACCTCTGTAATGCACTGAATAAAACATACTGCTTGAGCGCCTCAGCTTGGAACCACTCTTGAACGAATTGAACGGTGAAAATAGTTTCGCGGATTTTGGGCAAAACTCCTGAAAGCGTTACCCCCGTCCCAATCTTACCACTGTCACGCGGTTCGATTAGAAAATCGGATTCTTCAATTTCCTTTCGGGCTTCTTCAACAGGCAAGTATACGCCGTACTTCTCACCATTCTCTGAATACAGCGACGACACTGACAACTTTGAGAAATGATGAAAGAACTGAACTCGACCCGCCCCTTTGCAATTGCCGATGCCCGGAATACTAAGATCGTCTTTGTATGATGTGTCTTTGGTAAGGAACGCCTTTAACTGATCCGGTCCAAAACCACACCCATTGTCAACGCATTCAATTTCCAAGTCGCATTCTTGACCAAGCAGATCTGTTTTTTGCGCTTTGGTTGAAAACTTGATTTCAAGACTCAAATCGCCGTCCGTGGCAGCGCGCCTAATCAAAAAAGCATCAATCGAGTTTGCCATCAACTCGTCGACAACGACGAAGGCATTCTTGCTTTTGCGAGTATTCTTGAGGCTACCACGGATGTCTAATGTCATGACCTAGCCTTCAATGCCTTGCTTCCATGTAACTGCACTTATCGGCGCTGACACTCACAAGGTCAATCTTGTGGCTCATTTTCGAGGCAACGAGATGCTTGCCATTCAACAAACCGCCTTCTCCGCATTGCTGCCATTCGTATTCGACACATCAAATCTCCAGTACGAAAGCTGGATCAAACTCAGTCCCCTCCCCCGGATACCCCCGCTGGTTCGTGACAAAGCGGATCGGGCCATGTTCCCCCTCGCCGGTCCAGGCCTCCCCCTCATGGCTATGGCCCCAGATCCACGTGTGGATGTCGAAGCCTCGGATTTCATCCCAGAGATCGCTGGCAAAGGCGTTGTTCAGCGCGCGGTTTATGTTGCTTCCGACAGTTCGCCACGGGGCGATCAACTCACGGACGGGCATATGATGGGTCATGACGACCGTTTTGCCATCATGGGGCTTGCTCAGCTCTGCAAGAATGGCCTTCTTGTCTTTTGCGTGCTGCCTTCGCATGTGATCGAGCGTAAACTTGGCCTTCGGCGCGGTTCGGATCGCGCGATAATCCATCATCTGGCTGGAGACCATGATTTCGGCAAGATAGTCGAACTCAGGATAAAGTTGCAGATCGGTCCAGAGTGGCGCGCCGATGATGCGCACGCCCGCGATCTCGGTGGCCGCGCCATGCAACACACGGATGTCGAGACCCTCAGCGCGGAACGCCGCAAGCTGGCATTCTTCCTCCCCCAACAGCTCCGACCAGATCGAGCCGTAGGGTTCGTGGTTGCCCCAGATCGCCACGACCGGGCAGCCATACTTGCGCGCCGCCCGTGCTGGGATTTCCAGATGGCGACCCATCGTATGGGTGTCGCCCGCGATCAGCACCCCATCTACAGGTGCAGACAGGTCGGGCAAGTCAAAACCTTCCCAGAATTCATCATGCAGGTCACTCCAAACCAAGAAACGAGGCATCAGTATTACTTTCTCATCACATCAGGACATTCTCTCGGGCCGAAAGGAGGCTTGCCATCCTTATTCCCACGCCATGGGCCGTCGAACTGTTTTTCGTAAGATGCGTCATCTGCTGCCAGAGCAGACTTGCGCTTTGGGCTGTCGATCCACTGAGTTTCCATGAGAGACGTCTATCCTATTCTTTGCGGTGCCAAATCACATCCGAGACGTCCACCTTGCGGGCCTTGAGCAGGAAGAAGGCGCCCACGCCCACAAAAGGCATCCCCCACCAGTTCATGCCCTTGCCGTCTATGAACGCAAGCGCGAGCCCGATGAATATGACGACAGCCGCCGACCAGTAGACCTTCAGGCGCTTGGCCCATTCGGGCGTCGTGTCTTTGGTGGCCAGACAGTTTGGGCAAACGTCTGCCCGGCCGTCCATTTCGGTGTAGCAGAACGGGCAGGTCTGGGTCTCAGATGCAGTGTCGGCCATGGTTCACAGATCCATATCGGCGGGCGCGACCGGCGCGTCGTCCGTCAACGTTTCCATGATCTGACGATCTACTTCGGCCACATGCTGGCGGATCAGGTCGAAATCAGTCAGCGAAAAGCTGATGGTCGAAGTCTGCGCGCCACCGTTAAAGCTGACCGAGAACAGCGCCGTGCACCCCGGCATGATCTGCGTTTCGCGGTGCTGGCGGAAACGGTATTCGGCATCGCCACTGAAACCACCTGAACAGGGCCGATACTGTGTCGTTTTGCGGGAGCCAAAGCGATCCACAGTCGTGATCTCGTGCAGCGGCTGACCGTCAAGATCGGGAATAAAGCCGTCATCCCCCCAAGCCCAGGTCGCACCATAAGCCGTGCGTTGCGACGGCGGGCCATAGCGCTCCTCCAACTGCGCGATCAGCGCGGCGGGTTCGGGCAGGTTCTCGTTCGGCTCACGCATCGTGCGCCGGATTTGCAGCACCCGCCCGCCCATGGTCTCGGTCGCCAGCGTGGCGGTGATCTCGGCATAAGGATCGCGCCCCATGCGGGTGTGCAGCCCCACGCCCTGTGTCACCAACTTTTGGTCGAAGGTCAGAGCAAAGGCGCGCCCCTCGCCATTCTCGACCCGCAGCGCAACCTGTTCGGGCACGAGGATCAGCATCATCCGTTCTCCGAACATGCTGCTCGCCTCCATCGCCTCCGCCCCCGGCTGAATGTCGAGGATGGCGTAGGGATAAGGGCGCGGCTCGGGGGTGAGCGTTTCGGTCAGGTGATCTTGGGCGTGGGCCGCAACAGGGAAAACTGTGAGGGGAGCAAACAAAGCGCCGCAAAACATCAATATATGAGAAAATCTTTTCATTTTTTCACCCGTCAGGTCGCATGAATATACGATAATGGCTCAATTTACATATTATAGTTGATAACATTAAAGTATGTAAACCGCGACCTTGTTGCGCATGGATATGCGCAAACTGGTCGGTCGGAATTTTGCACGCCTGCGTCGGGAAAAAGGTCTGACACAGGAGCAGGTCGAAGAGCGTTCAGGCCTCAGCCAGCAGTATCTAAGCGGCTTAGAGAGGGGTAAGCGCAACCCGACAGTGATCACCCTGTACGAACTCGCACAGGCACTTGGCGTTAGTCATATCGAATTGGTGCAGCCCGACACTTCTGCACAAGATTCATAATAACAATTTGTTTTGAATGGCTTTGTGAATTGGTTCTTCAACGATGAAGCTTTTCTGATTTACCTGAAAATCGCCAACTTAGCCTTCAGGGCGCGGTTTCCGAAGCAAGCCATTCTATAGCGCTGTCAGTTTATCCGCCTTCTGTGTCTGTTTTCTCCTTCGGAAGGCTAAATAAAACAGACATATATACACAACATATAGAACATCATTCGAATAAATTGGACAAAATCAACTATATGTTGCGATACCAAATAAAGTGTGCGATTCGATAAACGAATCAGTGGTGAGGCGAGAATGCCAGAAATCAAAAACCGACATGAATGGTTGAAGGCAGCCTTGAGAGAGCGTGGCTCTTCATTTTCCCAGATTGCTCGTGAACTTGGGGTGGGCCCGTCGTCAGTCGTCCATGCCGCAAAGCGGCGGCACGTCTCAAAACGAATTGAAACTGCAATTGCTGAGCGGCTCAGCAAAGATATCGAAGAAATCTGGGGCGAAGCCAGAGAACAAACCCAAGAGGCCACGCAATCATGACATAAAGAAATCAACAGATACCCAGAAAAGGCAAAGGCCCGAAAGCTGCAAACTTCCGAGCCCTTTGTGAAGATCAATGACCTCCAACGCTTGGCCCATTGATCACCTTTTCCGGAACAAAAGTCAAACAAAAACGCGTGCAGGCGACTGCTCGCGACCAACTTTTGTACGCAAGGAAAACACCAATGAATGCCATTCAAGGCGCGGAGAGCAGCTCCGGCGTCACCCTCCCTCTCATGTCGCGCGCCACACGCATGGTGGCGATGCGATCTAGGTTCAGCTGCCGTGGCTGGACAACGGTTGCCAGAAAACACGATGGTCACCGCTTCCGGGTCCAGTTCGAGAGTTTGCTCGAACTCTTGACGATCCACATGGCGACAACCCGCCCGAATTTCGCCGATCTGATCGAACAGCCGTTCGAAGTTTCGTTCATCGACGCGTCAGGTAAAAAGGGGTGCCACCATATTGACCTGTTGGTCACACTGACGGACGGGCGCAGGCTGGCTGTCGCTGTGAAACCTGCGGCTAAAGTTACGGACGAATTTCGAGAGAATCTTGCGGCTATAAAACGGCAATTACCTGACGAACTCGCCGACGACCTGATCCTCGTTACAGACCAGAGCTTCACCCGTGCTCAGGGGCCGAACCAGCGGTGGAGCCTGGACTTCGTGTCGGACTCGCTTTCCGAGGGACGCAGGTTCCGCATCCTAAACGTGATCGACGACTTCAGCCGGGAATGCCTGGCCTCGGTTGTCGATACGTCGCTGTCGGGCGTGCGTGTTGCCAGGGAGTTGGACCGGATTGCCGAGATGCGGGGCTATCCTTGCATGATAGTGTCGGACAATGGCACCGAGCTCACCTCGAACGCGATCCTGAAATGGCAGGAGGACAGGCATGTGGAATGGCATTACATCGCGCCGGGAAAACCGATGCAGAACGGCTTCGTCGAAAGCTTCAACGTCCGCCTGAGGGACGAGTGCCTGAACGAGCACCTCTTCGCCAACCTGCGCCATGCCCGTCATCTGATCGCGGCATGGCGCGAGGACTACAACTATCACCGCCCCCACTCGAGCCTCGACGGGCTCACCCCGTGGGAGTATCATCAACGGTCAAGAGAGGACCAAACCCTGAACAGAGCTAACCAATAAACGCGGACTCTCAGGGGAGCAGGTCAGCAGCGAGAGCAAAAAGTTTGTCTCTAATAGACGCATTTTTTGCCCTGAATGCGGGGGCGACACCCGATTGCCCTTTATACAAGGTATTACGCCTGTACTCGTAATCCACTTTGGGGGCTGCTAACGACAGGTACAGTCGCTAATCGGGGATCATTTGTTTCGAAGATCCGGACACAATCGTTCCACCATGGCTGGTTGTTGAACCAACGTAAGCCGTTTGTTTTCCGTCAGTTATGCAGCTTGATGAGCCAGACGTGATGGTAGCACCACATCCAGTTACATCTCCTACACATGCAACCGGCAATCCGTCACAGGTGGATTTGGAGGCAACACTTACAATCGCGTTGCTCCCGTGAATTGGGCAAATGTGTTTGTCCCCTAAGCATGCCACAGGTTTCATGTAATACCGATCCTAATCTTATCCAATTTCAATGAATGATTTGCCATTGCCCAGTCTGGTCCTTCCAAAAGTAAATGAAAAGCGTAGCTTCATCGCCCCACTCACGATGGCGAAACTTGAGAGGGATTGGAACAAGTGCCGCCAAGCGCCCCTCCCCAAAGAGTTCAAGATGCGATCCTACGGCGGAGTACGGAACTGGATCATAGTCGCTCTGCGGACCGATGACAGGATCGAGCGACATTGCCGTATAGGTCTCTGTGTCGAGCCCTTGCGCCGCAGACATATTGCTCAGAAATGGCCACAAAGCTTGCCGGTATAGCGCACTGTCTTTTTGGGAAAGAATATGAAACAGACGCTGATATTCACCTCTGAGACTTTGCTCGGTATCTGGCGTTGCAGACAGGATCTGTCCTTGTTGCCATGCGAATTCGGACAGCGGCAGAGCGACCTTTAAACGTAACTGATAGGTGTTCCAGCTTTCCGGGAGGCCATCGCCTGAGATATGCGTTAATTCTCCTGCTTGTAGTACCTCCTGCTCAGAATGGCGTTCTTTGACTTCCACAAGATACCTGCCCTCAGGTGTCAAGACAGGTTTGAGTTCAAAGTCAGACACCAACGGTCTGTTTTCACCAATGCTTGGCCAACTGACGCCGGTGTAGGCCCCTATCGCAACTTTAAGTGAAGGGACGACGACCGGATCCGATGAAGGGGTAAAGCGCACACGAAACGTCATCGTGTTATCGCCGGAATGAAACGCCTGATTGATCGGAAACTGTGTGTCGAGAGTTTGTGAGGCCGTTATCGGAGCGGCAGGATCAAAAAGGGGCACGTCTTCCACACGGACATCCACCGCACCCGAGGTGACGGACAAATCCATAAGGATCGCAGTGTTGCGCAAGGCTATCTCTTCGGTTTCAGCCGTGTCGGGCACAAGAAACGCCATTCCAAACAGCATGATGCCGAACACATAATGGCCCCACTCAACCGTGCGTTTCTGTACCAATCTCAATGAATGATCTGCCACTGCCCCGTCTGGTCCTTCCAGAAGTAAATAAGTAACGCCCCTTCCTCACCATAGGCTTCGTTTCGATAGGTCAATGGCATCGGGACGAGCGCAGCCAGCCGACCATTCCCATAAACGCGGAGTTCAGATTTCGAGATGTCGAACGGGAGAAATTCCGTACCGCTTTCGGGCCCGAACATCGGACGAACGTTCAGCGCGATGAACTGCTCCAAGCTTACGCCAAATGCAGCGGCTTGCCGCGTGAAATAGGGCGAGAGAGCTTCGTTCATACCGTCAAAACCTTGGGCAATGTGCGTATGAAGCTTTGCGTATTGTTCAACAAGTTCACGCTGCATCTTTGCGTCCGGCGTGAGGTGTTGCCCTTGCATCCATGCCAGAGGCGGCAAGTTCAACCCGATATCAAGGGTCAGCCCGAACATGTCTCCTTCGTCGGTCGATGCGATGTTCCCGGACTGTGATGCTGTCAGGTACTCCTGAGCTGCATATGTGACAGAGAAGTCGCCTTCCGTCGCATCCGTTTCAAGGCGATATTGGACATCTATTGCAAAAGCTCGGTCATCAAAAGGCATCGGAAAATCGGCTGCGGGCCAATACCCAAAACGTGCATGGGCATGTTGGTCCCAGCCAGGCGATACTTCGGCGTTCGGGGCAACCGACAATGTGACTGAGTTCTTGCCCGAAGCGAACGCGCTGTTCAGCGTCATAACCGTAGAAAATGGCCCGTCCGATCCGAGCGGAAACGATGGGTCGGAGATCGGCACATCATTCACCCGCAGGTCAAGCTGTACACCGGAAAGAGAAATGTCCATTCCAAGTGCGGTTTGAGCCGGGTCGCGTTCGTTTGCCAATGAAGGCGCGGCAAAGCCCCCAAAAGCGGCGCAGACATAGGCCAAGATCAGAAAAGCTCTCAGAGGAACACGACCTCTCTTCAATGGATGATTTGCCATTGCCCAGTCTGGTCTTTCCAAAAGTAAATGAAAAGGCTGGCTTCCTGTTCTGCTTCGGGATTCCAATATCGGATTGGAAGAGGCAATAAAGCAGCAAGCCTGCCATGACCATAAAGCTGCACCTTGCTTTCATCGGCATCGAACGGACGGAGCGTAAACCCAGCGTCTCCGGAAAGTAACGCCTCATAGCCGGAGGTATAATATTCCGCGTCGCTGGCGCCGACGCCCCCGGCAAGACGATGGATATAGGGGGCCAAAGCCATTTGAGCGGTGCGTCCTCCCTCTGCAAGCGCGGAATGCAGCTTCATATATTCACCAGAAAGTTCTCGTCGTAGTTCGGGCGTGACCTCAAGAACCTGCGCGGACTGCCAGGCGTCCTGCGGGAAATCGATCATCACCTCTGCTGTCACCGACCATGTGTTCCAACCATCGGTTGTGCCATCGCCAGCCGTTTGGTGTATCTCGGCGATTGTGACCAGCGGCTCCCCTGAGCCAACCATCTGTGTCATTTCGAGCTTGCCCGGATCATTTTGCGAAACAGCTACGATTACATCAAAAACAAAATCCGATCCCTGAAAGAGCTCGGGTATGGTTCCTGCTGGCCAGGAATGCAGTCGAAGATGAAGGCCTGGCGTCCACTCTGAATTCGGTTTGAACTGTACAGCGAAAGATATGGTATTCTGACCTTTGGTAAAGGCCTCATTCAATGTCAGCTGCGTTGCGATCTGCGCGTCAGTACTCAGAGGGACCTGCGGATCCAGGATAGGCACATCATTGACACGGAAATCGAGCGCGGCGGCGCTTAGATCCAGATCAATCCCAAGCGCTGTTTCCGAAGGGGCGAGTTCATTTGCCATCATTGTGCTCCCTGACATCATCAAACTTATCATCAATACCAGTTTAGAAATCCACATCGTAAAACACCTCTTCTTTGCGTATTGGGATTTCTTTTTTCCTCTGAGCACTCATATCGACAACACCGAAACCGCGAACTTTTGCTTCGGCAGCGACATTCACCTTAATGCCGTTCCATCCGACTTTTGCGTGCAACTTCTTATCAGTTTGTGGTGAAGGGATTGTCTGGAGTGCCGCAGTGAGTTTCGATTTCGCACTTCCTGACGCGGAAAAAGTGCTTTCCACGATATAGGCTTTTCCTTCTGCCTTCACGATAGCGGCAATCGAAATTTCGAGTGATCCAGATACCTGTCCCTTGCCCGACCATCTCGTCTCATTGACTTTGCGAGATATAGCTACGCTGGCATCGCCCAGATTTCCGGTAATCGTTAACGTGATAGCCGCATGAGCAGAAAGGTGTGCGTTGCTACCTTTTTCCCCGATACCCTTCGCCATCACCTCGCGCGCTTTACGAAGAGCCTCCGCGAATCCAGGCGCCACACCGTTGGCCGCCGTCAAAAGCGCATCAATAATATCGAGCTTGGCTTCGATCCCGATCAGAGGGGCGAAGCCCATTGTCACATTCGCTTCGATCCCTACGGCAGCCGGATCGGTGGGATGCTCCACCAGCTTGAATTTACTCGTTCCGAGATTGACCTTGTGGAACACTGAAATCGACGAATGTGTGGATTTTTCGCTGGTTCTCGATCCTTCACCCGTCAGGTCCTGAAGTTTGGACAGCGTCTTGTCGAGGAAAGGAATAAGGGATTTGGAATGATTTTCCGGATCGGTTTTGCTCTCTCCCTTGCCATCGATGGAAAAGGTAGATGCGCCGAAAGTACCGTTGAGCTTACCAGTCAAAGCCACGCTGGGAACAAAGGTAAAGTCCGTGTAGTAGGTGCCTTTAATCTCGTAGCCAAAACTTGCAGCCGTCCATTCGAGTTTGGGATAAACCTGAAGCACGCTGTCGAACGTCGTCTCGCCACTGCAAGTGTCGAGCTTTAGAGAATAATTTGTTCCAAGTTTCTCCAGATCGCCAAACAGTGTGTGCTTTGTGGCGTTGACAAATCTTTCGATGTCCGTTTGTCCAAGATCGGTATTTCCGGGATAAGACAGTTGAATTTCATAGTCTTCTTCGGTCTTTTCTTCTGTCTCCCCGCCTTCCATTTTGATCAGGGATTTTGGCATCTGCTTTGGCATGACACAGTCGCCATGAGGTGTCCTGTCGAGCGTCACCTTCAGCAGATCATATCCGGAAGCGCCCCCTTGATCCGCCACAAGAACGAGTTTGCACTGAGACTGGCCATCACCTTTATCCTCCTGTGGCAAGATAAGGCGTCCCTCTCGGTGCGAGCAGCCGAGCGTTATCGAATTCACGCAGCATGGCATAGCCGCCTCGCAATCGCATCCCGCTTTGCCTTGAGGCTGATCGTGCAATGCTTCCGCTGACGGAATGGCTCCATCCGAACTCAGCGGTTCGCCACCATTGGACAAATAATCCCCATACTGATGTTGCGCAGTGATTTCACTGACCGTTTCCCCTTGGGCACGAGCACTGGAAATAGACCGCATGGTTTGCAACGGGGACGAGAATTTATCGGGATGCGCACCGACCAACGCTTCGATGTCATCCAGTGTTGGAACATAATCTGTCATGAAATGCGCATTCTTTCCAATTGATCCCAAATATCCAAATCCTGAGACGCCTGTGCAGGATATGACTTGTCGCTCGCAGTTGTGTACCAGTTTTGCAAAGCGACAAATTTTTCGCGAACAGAGGCCCACCTCAGAGTTAAAACCTCTCGCGCCCCCGGGTGACTTTCGTCGAAGGTGATTCCGAATTTCAGCATGCAATTCGCGAACAACCTGATTTGGCGCACGGACGTTAAATCATATCTCGCTGCGCGCGCGGGCGCTGCCGCTGCAATGTCAAGAATTTCGGTATCGGACCTGTTCCGCGCCATAAGATGCAACTCGCGAGCCAACTTGCGTTCAGCCCTCCGGGCTTGCAGACTTTCAAAGCGCCGATACTCGGCTGTTCCGATCTGAAAACTCTGAGACCCACTTTCCGGCGGATATGCTGGCGGGAGCGGGAGCGTTAGAAACTTAGACCTGAATTCGTTATGGTGAGCCAATGGAGAAAGACCACATCTTTCACCGAGAAGAGGGGATAAAGGAAGCGCAAGCCGGTCGAATGGTCGCATAAACATCCGGAGTTTCTCTGCCTCAAGTGCATGACTAAGGTCGAACAACACACGAGGATCATAGAAACGGAAATAGACTGGAGCCTCATTCTGCGGCGTTTTCAGCATCGTGTAGCGCCGAAAATGTGCACGCAAATCTCGTATGGGCCAATGGGACGTAAAGATGAATCCCCAATGCGTATCATTCGGAAGGAAAGACGCCATCTCGGAGATTTTATCATCGATGCTGATCATCCAAGGCGCATGAATGGGCTGCTTCTGACCCGTTTCGCGATAAAAGCAACAGTTCGCGGTTCGCCCGAGAAAATGCGAAAGATCAGGGCAATTCACCCCGTCCAAAACAAGCCATGCAGGAGAGCCCTTCGGGGACAGGAACTGATCTATAGTTACACCAACCATGATTAGGCTTCGTCTTTAAGGGGGCAGTGGCTGACAAAAGGTGAGCCTTCGCCTGCTGCAGCCTTCAGAACAGTCGGAATGGCTGGGATGGCGGCTGCTCCCGGAGAGGCGTTGCCGACGTTCAGAACAGGAGCGACATTCACAGCTCCTCCTTGCACCACAACTGCAGAACTGCCCGCGACAAGTGTGATTTTCGACGCATCGATAACAATCTCCCCACCTGCTTTGAGCGTCAAATCTCCGCCCGTTTGCAGCGAGAAGTCAGCACCCACTTTGTGGCCATGATTGCCGTCAATTTTTTCACTTAATGCGCCAATGACAGTCAGCCCCATATCGCCTTCAACGGAAACAGTCCGATTGGCCGCAACGGAGAGCATTGAATCATTGCCAACCGAAACAGCATCATCAAATTCGACGCGCCGTTGAGACGAATTCTCAATATGCATATCGAGATTCTTTTGTGCGTGAAGATAGACAAACTCCGCACCGGCCTTGTCTTCAAAGGTCAGTTCGTTAAAGCCTTCACCGTCGACTGAATTGGTTTTGAAAGTGGATCTACTCGAGTGTAGAGGAAGCGCGGCAGGGGGCATTTTCTTGCCGTTATAAACGCACCCGGTGACCAGCGGTTTGTCCGGGTCGCCGTCGAGGAATTCGACCACGACTTCCATGCCGATCCGAGGGATGACCATGCCACCCCAGCCGTTGCCCGCCCAGCTCTGCGACACACGGCAGCGCATCGAATAGGCCGCGTCGAGGTCCCAGTGGAACTGCACCAGAATGCGCCCGTATTCGTCGCAGTCGATCTCGCCATCGCCCGCGACCACCGCCGTTTGTGGACCTTTCACGTCCGCCCGCGCGGTCTTCAACTCCGGCACCAAGGGCGCGTCGGCAGGCAGCAAAACATAGCGCCCGGTGTAGGTGTAGCCGTCGCCCTCTTCGCCGCCGGAACCGTAATTGTCCGACGTGTAGCTGTGATGCGCCACGAGGCACAGATAGTCCTCCCCCGTTCCCGGCAGAGGCTCGCCGCCAAGCGTCACCCGCAGCCCCGCGCCAAGCGCAGGAATATCGCCCTGCGCCTCAAAGCGCCGGTCCTGGCCGGTCTCGCCTTCTGAGCGCAGCCGCGCGACCACATCGCCACGGCCCTGGTCGAGGTAATCCCCCGGCCAGTCAAAACTCTCGATCTGGCCCTGAGCATAGGTCGAAGAAGATGAAGAATTGGTTTCCATCGCCGCGGTCGGCGTCTTGAAATTGTAATCCGTCAGCCGCACAGCCCCGGTCGTGATCCGCCGCGCCGGACGCCATTCCCAGAAGTGCTCGATTTCCTCCTGGTGGTGGCCATCATAGGGCTTGAACGGGCGCGCGCCGATGGTCGCATGGCTCTCGACAATGTCGGTCAGAACCATCAGGTGAGAGCCGCTATCCTGTTCAAAATGATAGGAAATCCCGTGCCGTTCCATGAGGCGCGCGGCGAAATCCATGTCGCTTTCTCGGTATTGAACGGTGTATTCGAGTTCCGGGTAATCGAGCGTCAGCCGGGGCTCCATCTTGCCCGCCGAGGCATAGGCACCGAGGAGCTCGGCGAGGATGTCGATCACGGTTTTATTGTGAAAAATCCGCTGGTTGCGGCGCAAAGAGGCGAGCCAGAACCAGGGTTTGAGCGTCAACCGATAGCGATGCCCATTCTCGCCCGCGCCCATCCACCGCGCTTCGGAAATGATGCCGTCAAAAGGCTTATCCGAGCCGTCATGGGTGCGCAGGGTTACGGTGGCATGGGTGCCCAAAAGCGCATCGAAATCAATATCATCGGCGGAGGCGAGACAGTCGACGTGGTAGGTGAAAAGCCCGTTGACCCGCTCCTCGCCTTCAAAGCGCATCAGGACCAAAACGTCCTCGCCAAGTGCGGTGGTCAGGCGACCCATGCGGGAGGTTTGCGAGAAGAAATTCATGCGAGAAACCGGAAGACTATGAATGCGTTGGCGTGAGTGTAACCTCGTGAAAGATCAACTCAAGGGGGAAATTGGAACGTGCAGTGTCATGAGCGAGAGAACGTACTTGGTGTAAGCGGGCATATCCACAAACCGGATATTCGTGCGGCGTGCAATGCAGGACTGGTTTCCGCCCTTCATGCCTAAATAACCGGCGATCGTACTACCCCCATACTGCCAAATTCGGTTCCACCACCTCATCGCAGAACCGCCGGAAGGTCAGCACGTTCTTGTGCCCGGCATATTCGGTCTCTTTGGCGTCCATCAGGCTCTCGGGGATCACAAGCTGTACGCCAATGCCAGCCATGTCCTGAATGGCGTTGCCCGCGATGTTTTCGTCCACGGTGGTCAGATAGAGCCTGCGTTCGCCTTTTTCGCGCTCAACCTGTTTCCAGCGTTCGCGCAGGGTGGTTTTCGCGCTCAGGATCAGACCGGTTGCGGCGATGGCTTCACCGCTGTTGATGAAGGCGAGTGAAGGAAGAATGAAGTCGGGCCGCTTCTTCGCCTCGATGACCACCTGCTTTTCGAAGGGAATCTTTCCTCCGCTCAGCATCGCCTCGATATGGTGCTCATAGGAATAGCCCGCTCGTGATTTCCGCTGCTGGCTGGCCGACAGCATCAGCGCGTCAATCCGGGGCAGTTCACTGATCAGCTGCCGGATGATCTCCGCGACGGTCATGTCGCGTGGCTTGTCTCCGAGGACGATGCGCACCAATTCGACCGCCCGCTCGCGGCGCTGGAAGTCGCGGAACATATCCCACTCGATGCTGCGGCTGATTTCACGGAGCGCATCACCGGGGCGATCAATTGCAAAGGGATCGAGGCAGTCCAGACCGTGGATTTCCAGGTAACGGGCGCTGGCAAGTCCGGCCAGTTCTTCGGTTTTCGGCATGGCAGCATGGGAGCGGCCGAATTCGACGATCGCGCCTGCCTTCCATGCTGCGATCAGCTCTTCCGCAAAATCCAGAACACGGTCCTGTTCACGTGCCCGGACCTCAGCGGGCTCAAATTCACCGATCAGGAAATCCGGCGTGATGTCGAGTTGCAGGAGAAGCAGGTCGGCTTCATCGCCGGCGGAATCGATGGTCAGGCATTCGTAGACGGCGTTTTCACCCTGCCAATACCGCCCCATCACGAGGAAAGAGGCTGGCGAAAGCTGCTCGAAGCACTCTTTCGGCAGGCGCGTCATATGCGTCTCGGGGCCCTTGCTCGTGTAATGCACGATCCTGGTGCGTTTGGCCTGCTCATCGCCCGAAGCCTGCGGCCAGAGCGTATCGAACCAGGCCTCCCGGATCGGGGCCGCATCCGGGTCTTTGCGCGGTTTGACCTCCAGCGGCGGAAAGAACCCGCCTTCGCGCTGTTCCGCCGGGATATAGATCCCGGCCTGGTGCTTGTTGGCGTAACGCGCCCAGTCACGGTCATTGTTCGAGAGCTTCTTGACCAGAACCCGCTCAGCCCGGCCCAGCAAATCCGTCAGAAGCCCGGCCGGACCGCCGCCTTCACCCTCAAAATCGAAAATACCCTGCTCGCTCAACTCAAATCGCCTGTTTCTGTGTGCAGGCCTTCGAGACTCAGCCTTTGGCCCTCAGAACATATCCATCGGGTCAGGGAGTCAATCGCTGCTTCCGGCGACAGCCTGCCACGCCCCTTCAGCGCGCATTCCCAGACCGTCGCAACGCGCCAGCCGGAGACAAGAAGCATGTCAATATTCCGCGCGTCCCGCTCGATGTTGCCGGTAATCTTCGTGCGCCAGAACTCCTGCCGTGTTGCGGGCCATCGAAAGAGTGGGCAGTCATGACCATGCCAGAAGCAGCCATTGACGAAGATCACAGCACGGTGCTTTGGCAGCACGATGTCCGGCTTTCCTGGCAGTTTCCGGTCGTGGAGCCGATAACGAAAGCCACGGGCATGAAGCCCGCGCCGGATCAGCATTTCCGGTTTGGTGTCAGCCCCCCGGATCGCCGCCATGTTGCGGCTGCGGGTTTTACTGTCGTGAACGTCAGCCAACTTTTTTGAGCGGTTCAGCTCTCGTCAGCGCGAGGATGTGCGGAGCCATGACCTTTGCCACCTCGGAAAATACAGGCACCGCGACCGAGTTGCCAAATTGCTTGTAGGCCTGTGTATCCGAGACCGGGATCCGGAAGTCATCCGGGTAGCCCATCAGGCGTGCGCATTCGCGTGGCGTGAGGCGGCGCGGGTTGTTGCCTTCGCCCCGACTGACCAGAATTTCAGAGCCGTCCTTGTAATAGCGGGCCGAAAGCGTGCGCGAGATACTATCCCCATCCACCAAGCCAAAGCCGAACCCATTCCCCTTGGCCTTATGCTTCGCGGCATAGCCTTGCAGATAGGCCCAGAGCTTATCGGTCAGGGTGTATTTGTCGCTGACCACCGCATCCGGCCCCACCGTGAAATGGCCCTCGGGCTGTTCCGTGCCATTCTCGGGGTGCAGAATATGGCGCATCCGTTTGGTGCCGTAAGCCGGGAGATGCACATCATCGAAGCTGAACCCGGTCGCTTCACGGAAGCCGACCATTACGATCCGCTCGCGGTGCTGCGGCACGAAATGTCCAGCGTCGATGATCCGGGTTTCCAGCGTGTAACCCAGCTCCTCCGTCAGCTTGCGACGGATGACCTCGAAGGTCCGACCCTTGTCGTGGCTTTTCAGGTTTTTGACGTTCTCCAGCATGAAACCCGCAGGACGGTGGTGCATGAGGATGCGCAGTACGTCGAAGAACAGTGTTCCCTGGGTTTCATCTTCAAAACCATGAGCGCGGCCGAGCGCGTTCTTCTTGGACACCCCGGCGATCGAGAAGGGCTGGCAGGGAAATCCCGCGACCAGCACGTCATGCGCGGGGATGTCTTCGGCCTCGACCTCCCGGATATCGCCCACCGGAAGCCGGTTGTCGGGAAAGTTTGCCATATAGGTCTGCTGGGCGTATTTGTCCCATTCCGAGGTGAAGATGCAGCGCCCGCCCGCGCTTTCCATTGCCCGCCGCAGCCCGCCGATCCCCGCGAAGAGATCGATGAAGGTAAAGGTCTTTTCCCTATCGCCAGGATCGCGACGCCGCTCGATCTCCATGTTCAGCAGGCGGATCACACTTTCACGGGGGATTTCCTCACCGCGCTTCCAGCGATAGATGTGGCCTTCCGAATAGCCGAGCACGCGCGCGGCCTCTGGAACAGTGTATCCGGCCTGCGCCAGAAGTGTCGAAAAATCAGCCTGCATGTGTCAGCGCCCCTCTGGGTATTTTTCTGACACAATGTCTACATGAGTCACCTTAATCAAGAACAAACGACGAAATCAGACGGATTTTGCAGATGCCCAGCCAGCCGGATTGCTCCAATCAGGTACATGCCTCCTGCGGGGCGGGTTCGCGCTGCAAATGACGGGGACTCCATGTCCTGCCATCAGGGATAGCGACTGCCGTCCCCACCTTCCCCTGCCGTGTGGGAGGCGATGTCAGGCGGGGCCGGTGTGTGCAACGGGAGCCGGAAAATCCACATGAGCGAGACGCCAAGGATCGAGCGATTGTGGAGTTTCCGGAAGGCGTCAGCGCTTGCCTCAAATCGGCATCGTGGCAATTTAGTTAGCGGCCGCGCGGCTTCAAGGATCAGCCCAGCCAAAAGTGCGGGACGGCAGCAATGCGGACTTCGATGTCGTTCGTCGATGGCGCGAATGGCCCTGATGACAAGGTTGACAGCGGACTCGCGCTTCAAATGCAGGTTTACATGCGATCCCGTTCATGTTGCCTGCCATCATCAAAGGAGCCATATTCTTCTAAGACGACGCAACCGGGAACCAGAAAACCACAGTTAAAAAATGTTCGCCTACGTGGATGAAACCGGTAACACCGGCAAAAACATATTTGACCCGGATCAGCCTGACTTTTTCACGGCTGCATTGGTCACGAAGACGAATTTCGACGTTCTGCATGGAAGGGCGCTCCAGTCGATTTCCATGCGCAGGCGTCCCGGCCCTGCATGCCTCCGTGGTTGGAATGGGGCCAATCGAGAACGCTGCGGGCGACATCTTGAGCCTACTCAAGAAAATTGATGCCCGCTTCTTCGTATCTCGTGTAGAGAAGCGATACCTACTGGCAACCAAAGTCTACGATGTCTTCTTCGACTCAGGAGAGAACCCAGCTGCCTCATGGTCAGCGTATAACATCAGACCTCTGAAGATGATCCTTTGCTTCAAGGTCGTGACCTTGATCACTGAGCAGATTGCCCGCGACTTCTGGGACATGCTGATGGCGCGGAACGAAAAGACTGCCCGCCAGACAATTCCTGTTATCTGCGAAGCTCTTTTGGCGCAGGTGCCGACTTTAGCAGATGCGCGCTCACGTGAAGTCGTAACAGAGACGCTAATATGGTCTCGCGATCATCCAGAGGCACTCGACATCTTCATCGAGGGACGGCAGGCCAAGAATGGCCACATGCCCAACATGGTTGCTTTCGCAAATCTCCTCGATGGCTTGGAGGGTTTCTCGAAACGCTGGCGTCGGCCCTTGAGGAAGATTGTCCACGATCGACAATCTCAGTTCGAGGGGTCGCTCGCTGAGTGGCATAAGATGTTCTCTAACGCTTCCGATGAGCCGATCCATCGACCCGGCGAAACCATTGTATTTCAGAAGGTGGCGGGGTCTACCTTTGAGGTTTCCGCTGTCGGACGACAGCGCCGGAATTCAGATCGCTGATTTGATCTTGTGGTTGTTTCGGCAGCATCTCTCGGGAAAACGCCTCCCGCCCGCATCGGGGCGGCTCCTAAACTATGTTTTCAAAAAAGGCTACCACAGCGACTTTTCTTTCGACGGAGTCGGTCAGCAGGTGGAAGAGCAATATCGCCAGATTATGGCGACTGAACTGACGCCCGAGATGGAACAGGTAGCTCAGAAAATAATTGCGGATAACGAACAGCACTGCCGCCGTATGATCCGCGCAACGGACAAATTCGTTTCCGTTGGCTTGCGCATACCTTCCCGAGGCCGGAGAGGAGACGGCTGAAGTGGCGAGTTTTCAGGTGCCGTCTCCGGCCACACTGAACCGAAAGGGAATCTAGATCTGATGCGCCTGATGCCGATTTACCAAAAACCCAATACCAGCAGGGCCGCGAAAGGCCACAAGATCGCCGATTTCGGAAACTATGCCCCTTTGAACTGGTTCATCACAACGACCCTCGCCAACCATCTGGCGGCGCTGACATATTCACGTGAGACGGGAAACCAGAAACTTTGCGACAGTACCGGGGCACTTTTCTGCGGAAATCAACAGATATGAAGCCTGATCCTGAAGGCGATCACTAATCGCTATAATAAGAATAATGGACCGCTTTTTTGATTGTAGAGCTCAAGTCAGCATCTCCAATTGGGTAGGAGTAATCGAAAATAACCAACTTCCCGGGTTGCAGAGATGTGACAGCTTGACCAACGGTGCGCTCGTCCAGTTGGCTTTCTTTTGCCAGAATATAGGTGTCAGGATTTATCCCGAGAATACTGTCCGTTTTCTTGTAAACCGTATAATCTGGGTGCTGACTGGTAAGTTCAGACAGCTCATCTTCAGATGAAAGCGATACTTCCTGACTGGAAATCCGAATGGTCGCCGGACCAGCCTCGCCTTGCTTGCTAAATGTGTAAGCGCCGTCGCCCTCTTCCGTCTGCCAATCATTCAGGAAGGGAATCTTTAATGCACCGGATCCTATAAGGCGTTTCATAGGATCATCTGGCCGAGGATCAAGATATACGTCGACTGGTGAGCTGTTTACGAGAGCGCTGCTGTTGCCAGAGCCTTGAAAATCAACGTTTTCAGCGGATATGTCGGCATCGGCCAAGCCGCTTAACCCAAGTTCTTGCCGGATGTCTTTGATTTTTTCCAGGCACGGCTGTACCTCTGCGCGATTGCAGCCAATCGCGACAGCGTAAACCAGTCCGCCATTCTGATTGAAAAGAAGCATCATGTCCTCAAGGGCGGGGGATCGCGAAACCCACAGGATGCTTTCCTTTTGGCTCTCGTTATCAAAATTAATGCCCATGTCGGACAGGCGGGCCGAAACACTTTGCGGGTTGGTAATGTTCACGCCCGAGAATATCGGATTCGCGAAGCCGGAATAGGACGAGCTCAAAAACACTTCTTGCGGCTCTTTCAGGATCGCAGCCATGGCAATGCTTTCGCCGTATTCCGGGTCCTTGAAGGTCAGATGCGTGTTCTCAAGGAAATCATCGTCCATCAGGCTGGGAAAGTCCGTTTCCCACCCCTCCAGAAACGGGAAGATTTCATTCTCGTTGGTGAAAACGATCTGATCCCGAGAAGCGTCCTTGTGTGGAGTCCAGGGGTTGGAAAGGGGGGTTTTGGCGATCCAGGCAGACAGATCATCTGGCAGGGTCTGCTCCACCGCGAAGCTGCTTTTGGGTAGGTTGTCGAGCAGGGTGGGATAGGCAGGTTCTTGGTCCCTGTTCAAAACAAAAAACGCCGCTCCGCCCAAAGCAATGATGGCGCTTGTTGCGATAATAAACTGATTATTCAATGCTCTTCACAGCCTCCCGTCAGTCTGTGTGCAGCGATCACCTACTGCGTTTTGAAAATAGAACTTGCAAACCCACACAGGAGTCACCGGGTTCCTGCAGCTTGTAGGCTCGGAACGGTCAGCAGGACTCGTATCCAATAGATACGGTGGCCGCTACCTGAAAATCGGAGCTTTGCGCACTCACGAAAAATTTGCAACAGAGCCCGGTATTTGGCGTAGGCTTCTGCAATCTCCGGCATCAGACCCCTTGATCGGTATCATGACTTCATCTAGGTGCCATTTGTCAGTCGGCGCAGGCCGGTCAAGCTTAACACAACGGACGAAATGCTGACCGAACCGGTTCACTCATTTGCTTACGGTTCCCCGGCTGAAGATTACGGCTCTCTCGGCAAGCAGGTCTTTAACATCCGCCGTGCTGAGGATGAAACGGTGGTGCGCTCAAACTGCATAAGTGATAATCACACATGGGAAGTGGAAGCCTTTCAGGCGCGGCATCTCAACTGGTATTTTCCTCCGTCTCCAGTTGGACCGCATCAGCGCCCGCAGCAAGTTGGCAATCTCTCCCCGGACAGGCTAAAACATCGTCATGATTACCGTGCGCGCCTTTGATTTTCCCATCGCCTCCGCCATCGCCCATGTGCGCCGTCAGGCCGAAGGGGCCGCACCCGGATGCGTTCTGGCGGTGATCGCTGCCACCGGCGGGCCGTCGTTTCGCCCCGTGGGGGCGAGCATGATTGTTATGGCCGATGGCACCTGTTTCGGGGCGCTGTCGTCGGGGTGCATCGACGGCGATGTGGCTCATCATGCCGCGCGCGCCTTGCAAGAGAAGACACCGCGCAAATTGCGTTACGGGCAGGGCTCGCCTTTCATGGACATTCAACTGCCCTGTGGCGGATCGCTGGACATTTACCTGATGCCTGTGCCGGACATCTTTCGACTTGAGCCGCTCGAGTCCTCTCTTGGCGGACGCCGACCGGTCGTCCTGGGGCTGGACATGGCGCGGGGTGACATCTCGCTGGAGGCGGCGGCGCAGGGCGATCTGCACCTCCACATTTTACCTGACACGCGTTTCGTGATCTTCGGCGCCGGCACCGAGGCGGTGGCCTTTGCCACGATGGCGGCCGCGGCAGGCTATGACAGCGTTCTGCTGTCGCCCGATGCCGACACGCTGGGCATGGCACAGCGACAGGCGCCCGGGCTCCTCACCCGCCAGATCACCAGCGCAACCCTGCCCGAAGACGTCGTCATCGACCGTTACACCGCCGTGGCGATGTTCTTTCACAGCCATGACTGGGAGTCGGAAATTCTGGGACGGGTGCTTGGGTCGGAGGCGTTTTACATCGGCGCGCAAGGCAGCTTGAGGACCGCCACGACCCGGATCGCGACGCTGCGCGCCATGGGCTTTGGCGAGGCGGATCTGGACCGGATCAAAGGCCCGATCGGGGTCATTCCATCGACCCGAGACCCGCGCACCTTGGCGGTGTCTGTGCTGGCCGAGGTGCTGTCTCATGAGAGCGCCACGATGGTGGACGGTGTGGCTTCGACGCGGCTGGCGTCGTGAACAGCGCCGGGCTTGTACTGGCTGCCGGTCAGTCGCGGCGCTTTGGTAAAGAGAACAAGCTGCTTGCCCCGTTTCGGGGTACACCGCTTTGTGCCCATGCCGCAGAGGTGATGCGGGCCGCTCCTCTCGACCTGAGGATCGCGGTGGTGTCCGACCCGGAGGTCGGCGAGGTCTTCCGTCTGGCGGGGTTTGAGGAGATCGTTCTGCTGGACGGCGACCCTGTGCAAAGCGACAGTCTTCGGGCCGGAACAGAGGTCGCAGAGCGTGCGGGCGCGGCGCTTTTGCTGATCTCACTGGCCGATATGCCGAACGTGCCTTCGGCGCATCTGGAAACGCTTTTGCAAAGGGGGCACGCTGATCCGGCGGCGAGTTTCGACGGGGAGAAAACGCTGCCCCCGGCGGTTTTTCCTGCGCGCTATTTCGCGCAGCTTAGCACACTCACGGGAGATCGTGGAGCGGGGACCTTGATCCGGGGTTTGCCTGAGCACCAATGCGTCGCCCTGCCACCCGACGCCCTGGTCGATATTGATACGCCGGAGGATATCGCCCGGCTGAGACATTAAAAAAAACCGGGGCCGCTCTATGCCGCCCCGGTGTCTTCTTTGCCGAAAAGCTAGGCTCAGCTTGCGAGGGCTGCGCGGAGCTTCTTCGGTGTCATCGGTAAAGAGCGCAGACGCACACCGACCGCGTTGTAGATTGCGTTGCCGATGGCCGGTGCGACAACAGTCGTTGCGGGTTCGCCCAAGCCCACGGGCACCTCTGCGCTGTCGATGAATTCGACCTCCATCTCCGGCGTGTCGATCATCCGTAAGGGGGTGTAGGTGTCGAGGTTGGTGTCGCGCACGTTGCCCGCTTCGATTTCTGTCCCCTCGTAAAGCGCCATGGACAGCCCCCAAAGCGCGGCACCCTGTGTCTGAGCCAGCGCGCCGTCGGGATCGACAACGATGCCGGCATCCGTCACGAGATGCAGTTTCTCCACCGTCACCTCGCCCGTCTCGCGATTCACTTTCACGCGTGCAGCACAGGCCACCCAAGTGGGCATGTCACGTTCCTGACCGAAGCTTGTCGCGATACCGATGCCAGTGTCGGCGGGAAGGTCTTCGCCCCATCCGGCCAGTTCAGCGGCCCGTTTCACAACTGCCGCCTGACGTTTCGCGCCGCCGATCGCATTGGGAGCGGAACCGGCGTTGCGGCCCTCGGCGGTGAAGAGGCTCAGGCGGAACTCAAGCGGATCGCGCCCGAGTTTATGCGCCGCCTCGTCCATGAAGCTTTCCACGGCGAAGTTGGTCCAGCCCGGCCCCACGGACCGCAGCCAGCCGGGGCGGAAGGTGGCATTGGCGAGATCGTTGGAGATCGCCCGCACCTTTTGTGCGCCGACGGAATACCAGTGATCGGCGCCCGCAATGGCGAAGGGGTCGTAAGGTTCGTCGTTGATGCCCTTGGGCATAAAGCCCGGGATCATGACTTCGGTCGGCCAACCGGCGGTGGCGTGATGTTCCATGCCGATCACAGTTCCCTCGGCGTCAAACGCCATTTTGAGCTGTTGCACGGAGGCCGAACGCGGGCTGTCGAACAGCACGTCTTCGGGGCGCATCATCACCATCTTGACCGGTTTGCCACCAAGCGCCTTGGACGCCAGCGCGACGGGGACGGCGTAATCGCCATTGAGACGACGCCCGAACCCGCCACCCAGCATGTAGGTGCGCATCACGATCTTGTCGGCCTCGACGCCCAAAGCGGTCTGCAAGGTCGGCAGGATCAGCGATTGCCATTGGTTGCCGGTGTGGATTTCCCAGACTCCATCGGCATTCTGGAAGACGGTGGCGTTGAGTGGCTCCATCTGGAAATGCAGCACGGTCGAGGTGGTATATTCTGCCTCAAGCACGTCAGCGGCACTTTCGAACACGGGCGCGGTGTTGGTGTCGCCGGTGTCGAGGATGGACCCGACATCGGGGTTGGCGATCAGCTCCCGCCCGTGGTCCTGAATTTGCGCTTCCGTGACATCGGCGGTCGGACCGGCGGCCCAGGTGACCTTGACCTTCTCCGCCGCGCGCTGCGCCGCCATGAAGGTTTCGCCGATCACCATGACCCAGCCCGGCACCGTGCCCGACGGATCGTCGAGGGTCAGGGTCTGGACATAGCCTTTGACCGATTGTGCGGCGCTGTCGTCCACGTTCGTGACGGACGATCCCAGACGGGTCGGCGGCAAAAGCGGCGCGGCATAGACCATGCCGTCGATTTTGGCGTCGATGCCGTAGATGGTTTTGCCGGTGGTCTTGTTGGCGATGTCGAGGGCGGTGACTTCTTTGCCGACGAGGCGCAGATCCGAGACCGGCTTGAGCGGCAGGGCTTTGAGCTCGTCTTCGGTGAAGCTGCGGGTGATGCCTTCGGACACGAGATCCGCATAGCTGATCGCATTGTCGCCGGAGGTGATCTTCCCGTCGCGGGCCACGCAGTCGGAGGTCTCGACGCCCCATTTCGCGGCGGCGGCTTCGATCAGCGCGGTGCGCCCGGCGGCGCCCGCCTGACGATAGAGCGGCCAGCTTTGCCACACGGACCAGCTTCCGCCGGTGACCATGAGGCCCCATTTTTCGGCGCTGTCGACATGGGTGATGCGCACATCCTCCCAGGAAACTTCAAGCTCATCGGCCAGAATACGGGCAATTGCCGTGCCGACGTGTTGGCCCATTTCGGCGCGGATGATGTTGACGTTGACCTTGCCTTCGGCGTCGATGGAATACCACAGCGAGGGTTCATAGACAGCGCCCGCAGGCGCAGGCGGTACGCCATCGGGCGTTGCCGGGTCCATCGCGGCGAGACCGGCACGCGGGAAGCCAAAGGCGGCCCCGGCGGCAGTCATGGAGATCAGAAAGCCGCGACGGGTCAGTTCAGCCGTAGCTTCACCACGCGGCGGAAGTTTGAGCTTAGCCATTGGACCGCTCCTCTTTCATTGCGGTTGCGGCCTCGCGCACGGCGTCGCGAATGCGCGAATAGGTCATGCAGCGGCACAGGTTGCCGGTCATCACCGCGTCGATGTCGTCGTCGGACGGCTCGGGGATGTCCTGCAAAAGGGCAGCGGCCTGCATGATCTGACCGGATTGGCAGTAGCCGCATTGCGGCACTTTCAGATCACGCCACGCGGTCTGCACCGGGTGATTGCCTTCGGCGGAGAGGCCCTCGATGGTGGTAATCTCCGCGCCATCGACGGCGGAGACGGGGGTGACGCAGGAGCGCGTCGCGCGCCCGCCGACATGGACGGTACAGGCGCCGCACATGCCAACGCCACAGCCGAATTTGGTGCCGGTCAGGCCGATCTCATCGCGGATCACCCACAGAAGGGGCGTATCCTCTTCGACATCGACCTCAATCGCTTTTCCGTTGATCGTAAAACGAGTCATTCTCTTTCTCCCGATCCGTTCAATGCGCCGCTGCGCCAAGGGCGCGGATGTCGGCGACTTTCTGTTCCAGATCCGCCCAGGGTGCCTTGTCGGTGCGGGTGGACCGCAGATAGGCAGCGATGGCGGCGATTTGTTCGTCCGACATGGTAGACCCGAAAGCGGGCATGACCACGCCTTCCATGCCCTGATCGGCTTTGACGCCTTCAAGCATCACATGGATGAGGTTGGTCGGATCGTCGAGGCGCATGGCGGAGTTGATGCCCAGATCGGGGCGACCCGCGGCAATCTGTTGGCTGTTGTAGTGGCAGGACGCACAGGCGGTGGCATAGAGGCGTTCGCCCTGATTGGCGCGATAGTCCTGTTGCGGGATACCGGCCTCAAGCGATTTGATCACGGCCGGATTGGTGGCCGGGTCTTCATCGGGCGCGCCGACGATATCACCGAGATAGACGGAAATCGCCCGCAGATCGCTGTCGGGAAGTTCGCGCAGACCGGCGTGGACCACCGGCGCCATCGGGCCGGAGGCGCCACCGTGGTAGCGCGACGATCCAGTTTTGAGATAGTCGAAGAAGGCGGAGGAGGTCCAGGCCACGCCCGACGGGTTCGCGGCGGTCAGAGGCGGTGCGATCCAGTCGTCGATCGCGGCGCCGGCGTACATCTCGTCGGTTTCCTCGGCGCCGAGCGCATTGCGCGGGGTGTGGCAGGCACCACAGTGGGTCACGCCCTCGACCAGATAAGCGCCCCGGTTCCATTCCTCGGATTTCGCGGGGTCTGGCTCATAGCGGCCCTCATCGAAAAAGAGCATTTTCCAACCGGCCTGCAAAAACCGCTGGTCGAGCGGGAAGGGCAGGTCGTTGTCGCGATGCTCCTGCGCCACGGCGGGCACGGAGGACATGATATAGGCGTAAAGCGCCGAGATGTCTTCGTCGGACATTTTGGTGAAGTGATCGAAGGGCAGAGCGGGGAAAAGATGTGCGCCGCTGCGATCAAGCCCTTCGCGCATCGCGCGTTCAAAGGCCTCTTCCGACCATGCCCCGATCCCGGTTTCCCGGTCGGGCGTGATGTTGGTGGAATAGATGGTGCCGAAATCCGTCTTCATCGGATAGTTGCCCGCATAGGGCGCGCCGTCCGCGGCGGTGTGGCAGGTGGCGCAATATCCGGCGGCGGCCAGAATACGCCCCTGTTCGATCTGAGCTGGCGCAAAGCTGTCTGCGGGGGGCGTTGCAACCGGGTCGATTGCCGGATGCCATGCGTAGATCGCGAAACCGGCGATGCCCAATGCCGCGAGGGCGACACCACCGGTGAATATGCGTTTGATCATGGGGCTGAAGAACCTTTGGGTGTCTGATGTTATGGCTGTGTGACGATGAGATATAGCTTGGGAACATCTTAGTCTTTTGAGGGGCTTGATTTAGCCTGCATGTAACAAATTGCCACACCCTGCCTCAAAATAAGACTTAAGTCGGAGAAAATATGTCTCGCTTATGAGACAGAATAAGCCGTTTTGAAGTGGTCTCAGGAAATCAAACAATGAGCTAAGGTGTATCCCGGACCTTTGAAGGGGGATGAGAAAGGCGAAGCGCCGATATTTTACAGATCAATTTAAGTCCGAGGTGGCATTGGAAGCGCTGCGGGCGATAAGGCGATTAAGGAGATCGCATCGAAACATCATTTGCACCCGAACCAGGTGAGCGCTTGGGAGCGTCAAGTCCTGGAAGGCATGGCGGATGTGTTTTCTGGCGGCAAACAGAGCGGCCCGCCCGAGGCGGAGGTGAAGGAATTTCACACGAAGATCGGGAGGTTGGTGATTGAGAACGATTTTTATCCGAAGGGCTCAAGAAGTGAATCCCGAGAAGAAACGCGCGATGACCGTTCCGCACATAGTTCGACCATCATGATCGCGCAGTGCTTGCCAAAGGAATGGTATGATTACATCAACGCCCCCTTACTCGCAGATGCATTCATGGACCGGACCCGAAACCGTGCGCACCTCCTGCATCAGGCGCGCAATGTTAATAGCGTTGCGCGCTCAGGCCCTTGGAAACGGGCTGCTCAATAGTGTGAATTTTTGCAGACATTGCTGTCGCGCTGCCAGAGGCTTTGAGGGTCATAGAAGTCGAGCTCGAATGGGTCTGTTCCGTCCGACGGTCATCACCTACCCCCTGCACCTGCTGATCAAGGTTGGTTGTTTCGTTTCTCAGCCCGTAGATCACGACGGGTGGTCTGTCGCCGAGGGCTGAGTGTGGGCGTTGGTTGTTGTGAAAGGTCATCCATTTCCGGATGCCTGCCTTTGCCTCCGAGCCGGTTTCCCAGGCATGTAGGTAGACGCATTCATATTTCAGCGTCGGTCACAGCCGCTCTATGAAGATGTTGCCAAGGAACCGTCCTCTCCCATCCATGGAGATCGGTGCGGTTACGGTTTCGTGAGCACAAAGTATCTTTGTGATTTTTACGATCATCCAGAGAAGTGAACCAGCTTGCGCTTCCGGCGAATGCCTTACCAAACCGGCGGCGTCGTGACCCACATGATGCGACATGTCTCGTCACCAATGTTGCGAAATCGGTGCGGACGTTTGCTTTCAAAGTGAAAGGAGTCGCCTTCGCTGAGATGATAGGCTTTGTCCTCGACGAAAAGCTCGGCCTCGCCGCAGAGGATGACACCGCATTCTTCGCCCTCATGGGCATAGGCGTCTTCTCCCGATCCGCCGCCCGGTGCCATGATGATCTCCATCACCTGAAGTGTGCCGTCGTCATGAGCTGTCAGGAACGATTTCACCATGCCGCGATCGCCGAAGTCGACGGTCCGTCGAGAAGCGGCCCGGACGATCAGCCCTTGCTCCTGATCGGCTTCGCCATCCGTGTCGAAGAGCGAGAGGAAGGGGATGCCGATCACATCGCAGATGGCGCGCAGATTGCGGATCGAGGGAGAGGAAATCCCGCGTTCGATCTGGCTCAGAAGCCCGGTTGAGATGCCGACACCATCGGCGACGGTCTGAAGCGACAGGCGCTGATCCCGACGCGCCCGGCGCACGGCGTCGCCCAGCGAGACATCATCATGACCGCTCAGCGGGTCAGTTTTCAATTTGGCTTCCGAATCTGCGATGGACATGGCGCTTTCAGGGGGGGCTTGAAGTGGATATTGTTGTGGGTTGTTGGTAGATATTCTTCATTATTCTAAATGCATCGTGATGAAATAAGAAGATAAATCTAAGTATTTGGCAAGTTTTTTCAAAAATATGAAAACCATGAAGATTTTTCATTGAGAATGATATTTTCTTCAATATGGTGAAGAAAGTTCAAATGCGTCTGAAGGCGCGCTTAATAACAGGGATAAATCTGATGAAACTTCGCTCGCTTGCTCTCGCCAGCACTCTGGCCCTTTCCGCGCTGTCCGCTCAGGCGGATGAGCTGACCGTTGGGGTGACCACCACCGGCGTGCCTTTCACCTTCGTTGATACGGCGACCCAGAAGCCGACCGGTGCCATGGTTGATCTGGCCGCCGCGATCGCAGAGGATCTCGGAGATACGCCCGAATTCGCGATCAACCAGTTTTCGGCCCTGATCCCGGCGCTCGAAACCGGAAAGATCGACGTGATTTCGGCGGGCATGCTCGCCACCGACAAGCGCAAGGAAGTCGTGGATTTCTCGGATACGGTTTACAGCTATGGCGACGGCATGTTCGTGGCCGCCGATGACGATACCGCCTATCAACTCGACGATCTGGCCGGCGAAATCGTCGGCGCCCAGATCGGTACGACCTTTGCCGACAAGCTTCAGGCCAAAGGTATTTTCAAAGAGGTCAAGCTCTATGACAGCCTCGTCGACATCATGCGCGACGTGAAGCTGGGTCGGATCAAGGCGGGTTTTGGCGATCTGCCGATCATCGCCTATCAGGTGGGCCAAAATCCGGCGCTCGGTGTGAAGCTGGTCGAGGGCTATGAGCCGATGGGGATCGGCGATGTCGCACTGGCTGTGTCCAAGGAAAACCCGGAGCTTCTGGCCGAGGTCAATGCCTCGATTGCCGCGATGAAGGAAAGCGGTGAGCTTGCCGAGATTTTTGCCAAATACGGCCTCTGATCCGAAATTGGCCCGGCGCTCGAACCGCCGGGCGTCCCCCATCGACAGGAGGCAATCATGTCGCCCCTTTCCGAGCGGATTCAGGAGTACCTGCCGCTTTTGCTGACCGGTCTCTGGCGCACGGTCGCGGTCTCTCTGCTTGCGCTTTTCCTCGCCACGGCCCTCGGGCTTCTCTGGGCCATGATGCGCACGTCGCGCAATATCTGGCTTGAACGTCCTGCGCGCTATATCGTTGAATTCCTGCGTGGCATTCCGATCCTTGTGGTGCTCTTCTATATCTATTTCGTGATGCCGGACATGGGCATCGACCTGACCGCTTTTCAGGCCGGGATCATCGGCCTCGGCCTGATCTATTCGTGCTACATCGGCGAAACCTTTCGCGGCGGGATCGAGGCGGTGGACCGCGGGCAGGTCGAAGCCGCGAAATCCATCGGCATGCGCCATGGCAAAATGATGCGGCGGATCATCCTGCCGCAGGCTGTGCGGATTTCGCTGCCGCCCTATGGCAACAACATGGTGATGCTGCTCAAGGACAGCTCGCAGGTCTCGGTGATTTCGGTCGCTGAGCTGACGATGCAGGGCAAAATGCTCGCCTCCTCGACCTTTGACAATATGACCGTCTTTACCATGGTTGCAGCGCTTTATCTGTGCCTGACCATTCCGCTCAACATCGTGATGCGACGTGTCGAATTGAAAATGGGGAAATCGCGATGATCCGTTTCGAGAACATCCATAAATCCTACGGTCATCACGAGGTGCTCAAGGGCATTGATGCCGAGGTCGAAAAGGGCCAGGTCGTCTGCCTGATCGGGGCCTCCGGGTCCGGAAAATCCACACTCCTGCGCTGTGTGAACGGGCTGGAGGATTATCAGTCCGGCGGGATTTTCGTGGACGAGCAAAAGGTCGACGCCCATGCGCGTTCCATTCACGACATTCGCACCCGCGTGGCGATGGTGTTTCAGCGCTTCAACCTGTTTCCACATATGACCGCGCTTGAAAATGTCATGGAGGGCCCGGTTCAGGTGCTGCGCGAAAACAAGGACGAGGTGCGCGTGCGTGCTGAAGAACACCTGCGCCGCGTTGGGCTCGCCGACAAGATGGATTTCTACCCCTCGGCGCTTTCCGGGGGTCAGCAACAACGTGTCGCCATCGCACGTGCGCTCGCGATGCGGCCCGAGGCGATCCTCTTGGATGAACCGACCTCCGCGCTCGACCCTGAAATGGTCGGTGAGGTTCTGACCGTTCTGCGCGATCTGGCGGAAGAGCACATGACCATGCTGATCGTCACCCACGAGATCCAGTTCGCGCGTGAAGTGGCCAACAACGTCTTCTTTCTCGACAGCGGACGGATCGCGGAGCAGGGCACGGCAGAAGAGGTCCTGACCCGGCCCCAAAACGAACGAACACAGGAATTCCTGCGTCGTGTCAGCCACCTCATGTGATCGGAGAAGATCATGCGCTTTCAATCCATCTGGGCCGCAACCGCCCCGGAGGTCCCTGAGTTTCCGTCGCTGTCCGACAGCCTTCAAACCGATGTTCTGGTGATCGGTGGCGGGTTTCAGGGGCTGTCGACCGCACTACACCTCGCTGAAGCGGGGGTAGATGTTGCACTTCTTGAGGCACAGGAGCCCGGCTTCGGCGCCTCCGGGCGCAATGGTGGGCAGGTGATTCCGGGGCTCAAGGACGATCCCGACGCGATGGACCGTCTCTGGGGGGAAGCGGCGACCGACTTCGCGGGAAGCACTGCGGATGTGTTGTTCGATTTGGTCGAGCGGCTGGGGTTGGACTGTGAGGCCTCGCGCTCGGGTTGGATTCAGGCTGGAGCGAAACAGGTGCATCTTGCCGGGTTGCAGTCCCGCATGCGCCAGTGGGAGGCGCGCGGTGCGCCTGTGGCCTGGCTCGACCCTGCGGCGATGCTGCGCGAGACCGGGTCCGACATATTCGCAGGCGGCTGGATCGACCGGCGCGCGGGCAAGGTCCATCCGCTGAAATACGCGCGCGCACTGGCGCGGGCGGCCGAGGCGGCGGGGGCCAGGATTTTTGCGCAAACCCCGGTGGTAGGGCTCAAGCGCACAGACGGAAAGTGGCGGGCGACTTTGCCGTCAGGGGCCGTTGTGAGTGCCGAGCGCGTGGTGCTTGCCACCAATGTCTACACGCCACGCGGCCTGAGCCGCGATGTCAAACGTGCAACGGTGCCTGCCAACAGTTTTCAGATCGCGACCAAACCGCTCAGCCGTGCACAACTCGATCGTATCCTGCCGAACGGCGTCGTGGTGTCAGAGGCCCGTCGGGTCGGGACCTATTTCCGAATTGGACCGGGCAATCGTCTCATGCTCGGAGGGCGGGGGCAGTTTTCCGATCCGACCCACGCGGAAGATTTCCGCCGGATCGTTGCGGAGCTGAATGCGATCTTTGGCACGGGGTTCGATATTGAATACCGTTGGTTCGGTCGCGTGGGCATGACGGCGGATCACCGCATCCGTGTGTGCGAACCCGCGCCTGGATTGATGCTTGCGACGGGGTTCAACGGGCGCGGCGTGGCGCTCGCAACGGCTCTGGGAAAAGCTTTCGCGGCGCATCTTGCGCTGGGCACCGACATGCCGGTTCCGGTTTCCCGCTCGGTGAAGGCAATGCCATTTCATGCCCTGCATCCGCTCTACGGGACACTCGCGATCCACTATTACCGTATGCGCGACCACCTCGACCGATGAGGGTCCACATGGGGTGAACATCGGCGCCGAATGTCGGAATCTCGCCGAAGTTTGCGTCACGGCGTCGGAGCGAAGGCGCTCCAGACACGTAGCAACACCACAGGAATGGCCGGGCCGGTTTCACACCTTCACACCGGCCGATACTTAGGCCTACGCAGCATCGGCATGCCGGCAAGCCTCCGCATCGTCACTCCGCGCATCTGTCGAGCGCCTGTAACAGGTGCTCGATCTGATCGAGAAGCGCTTCGATATTGTCGCGGCCGATTTTTACCTCAATCTCGGCGTAGATCCGGGCGCTCTAAGGGGAAACAGTGATCTGGTGCCATGCGCTGCCCGTTGTTTCAGGGGCAAGTCTCTGCCTCTCCGCTCAGAGCGCGTGTTGAGATGGGCTTGCCGGTCACCGCCGTGTCCGGCGGATACCGTCGCGATGGGTCCTCATTCGGCGATTTCGATCCGCACCGGTGTGTCGCCGGCCTTCAGAAGCGGCGCAAGCGATCCGTCAAACGCCCCAAGCCGCACAAGCCCGTTCGATTTTCGAAACGGTTTGTAAAAGATCGCAAGATTGCCCCAGGGCGCATAAAGCGTGATGTCCCCGGTTTCGGGTTTATAGGCGGCTGGCGCGCCGGTGGTATCGAGCTTGCGTGGCAGGTCGGCGATCTTTTCGGTGTCGTGGTAATCCGTCAGTTCCAGCTCAAGCGGCAGCATAGCGGCGAAATCCCGCCCGGCGGTGGTGTCATCGAGCGTGGCGGTGAGAACCTCTGAGCCGAAGGTGAACTGGATTTTTGTCATCATGCTGTCTTTCTGGTGTAGCGTCTCGGAGCTGTCCGCGACCGCTGGAGCGGTCAAAGCGAGGCTGAGCAGAGTGGCGCGGAGGAGGGGGGTGAACATCTCTTGGACTCCGTGAGGGGTAGGACGGGCGCAAGGACCCGTCCCGAATGGCATCAGGCCGCGGTCATGTCGATGACATAGCGGTAGCGGGCCTCTTTGTTGACGACCTTTTCACAGGCCTCGCCGATCTGATCCGGGGTGATCATCTCATAAGACGCGGCCACGCCATGGGCGGCGGCAAAGTCGATCACCGCCTGCGTTTCCGCAATGCCACCGGTCATGGAGCCGGCAAGGCTCTGGCGGTTGAAGGCCATCATCATGCCCTGAGCGCCTTGGACTTCGAACAGCGCACCGACGTTGACCAGCGTCTTGTCGAGTTTCAGCATGTTGAGGAAGGGCTGCATCTCATAGGCCACAGGCACGGTGGAGATCATCAGATCAAAGCTCATCGCCTGTTTCGCAAGCGCCTCTTCGTCGGACCAGAGATAGGCCTCGGCGGCACCGAAAGCCTTGGCATCGGCGATCTTGTCCTCGGAGGTGGTGAAGACCACAACTTCGGCGCCTTTCGCGACGGCGAGTTTCACGGCGAGGTGGCCCAGACCGCCCATACCGATCACGCCATAGCGCTGACCCGGTTTCAGATCCCAGTGGTTGATCGGCGAAAAGGTGGTGATGCCCGCACAGAGGAGCGGCGCAAACCCTGCGAGGTCCACCCCCGGCGGGATGCGCAGGGCGAACTCTTCCTTGACAACGATCTTCTTGGAGTAACCGCCCTGGGTCAGACCACCGGAGATTTTATCCTCGGAGCCATAGGTGAAGGTCGTGCCGTTGAGACAGTTCTGTTCCCGGTCGGCGACACAGTTGGCGCAGGTGCCACAGCTATCCACCATGGTGCCGACACCGGCGTAATCGCCCTCGCGGAACTTGATCACATCTGCACCGATGGCCACAACGCGACCGACCATCTCATGGCCCGGCACCAGCGGATAGACCTGCGGGCCCCAGTCGCCCTTGTAGGTGTGAATGTCGGAGTGACAGATCGAGCTGTACATGATCTCGACCACCACGTCCTTCGGCCCTGCGGCGCGACGGGTGATGGTGTGGGGCGCAAAGGCGCCATCGGTGTCGAAGGCGGCCCAGGATTGCACCTGGCTCTCAGCGAGCGCGTTGACGTCTTGGGCCCGGGCAGTCCCGGCAAACCCGGCTGCAGCCAGCGGTGCGGCCACGGCGGCGGCCGCACCGGCGGTCAGAAAGCCGCGACGGCTCTCGCCCTCGCGTGTCAGGAATTCGGGGGAGGTGTTACAGGCGTCGCACATGGTCTCTTTGGCATCCTCTTTGGGAAGGGGCAAACATCTGCAGATATGATGGCGCAAAATGTGGCGAGGATAATCGCCATTCCATGCAATGCATTCATGAGGGCTCATCATGAATGGTCTGAGAGAACGGGGCATGATCCCGATGACCTGCCCGTCTAGCATGACAGGTGTTCTTTCAGGGAAGGCAAAGACATGATTCCACGTCGTTTTCTGATTGAAAAGTTGGTTCCGGGAATGACGCTGGCCCTGCCTTCTCCGTGTGGCGGGCGATCCGGTGTGCCAGCGGCCTTCCAGGGCGAGAGCCTCATGCGCGTTGGAGGATCGTCGCGTGAAACGCGGGCCATGAAATATGCGCCACATGCGCCGCAAACCCTTCGACTTCATGAAGCAGGGCCATATATCATGAGGGAAACCGTTTGATCATACAGTTCCAACCTCCGGCTTCCCTCATGATACGCGAGAATATCAACGACCTCATCGCCTTCGCCGCCGTGGCCGAAGAACGCAGTTTTACCAAGGCAGCGGCTCGTCTCAACGTGTCTCAATCGGCGTTGAGCCATACGATCAAGGGGCTGGAACAACGCCTCGGGCTCAGGCTCTTGACCCGCACGACCCGCACTGTGGCGCCGACGCTGGAAGGGGAGGATTTGCTGGCCACCCTCAATCCCTGTTTCGAGAAGATCGAAAGCCGGTTGCAGGCGCTCAACGATTCTCAGGACACGCCCACCGGCACCGTGCGGATCGTGGCCGTGGAATATGCCATCGAGAGCATTCTCTGGCCGAAACTCTCGCCGGTGCTCAAGCAATACCCGTCGGTCAATGTCGAGTTCGTCATGGATTACGGCTACACCGATCTGGCCGCCTCGCAATGTGACGCCGGTGTGCGCTATGGCGATCAGGTCAGCGATGGGATGATCGCTATGCGGATCGGGCCGGACGAGCGGATGATCTGTGTCGGCGCGCCGGAATATTTCGAGGCGCTGGGCACGCCGGAGGTGCCGCAGGATCTGGTCGATCACCGCTGCATCAACCTGCGGCTCTCGACTCACGGTGCGCTCTATGCCTGGGAGTTCGAGGACAAGGACGGGCAGGAGATCAACGTCAAGGTCAAGGGGCAGGCCTGTTTCAACACCGTCAACCCGGTGCTTCAGGCGGCGATTGACGGGCATGGGCTGGCGCTCATCCCGGAACGTCTGGCGCAGCCGCATCTCGACAGTGGCGCGCTCCGCATGTGCCTTGAGGACTATTGCCCGTATTTCCCGGGGTTTCACCTCTATTACCCAAGCCGCCAGAGGCCGTCCACGGCCTTCACCGTGGTCTTGGACGCGCTCAGGGAGCGGGCCTGAAATCGGCCTGAAAGAGATTGATGAAAACGGCTCATGAGTGGGGTGATGTGAGGCGGCATTAATCTCTCCGGGAAAGGCGCCAAATCTATGGGAGACACAGACAACAGGAGTTCCCCCATGACCTCGCCGAAGACCTCCCTGAGAAAGACCCCGATTGCCGCCTCCGCCTTTGCCCTCGTGACCAGCGCGGCACTCGCTCAGGATGTGCGCGAGACTGTGCCTGCTTCAGTTGCCCAAGTCGCCCCGGCGCTTGAGGCCTATACGAGCGAAGTGATCCTCGGCTCCGAGTGGAACAATGAGGCCATGTCCGTGCGCGACCGTGCGCTTGTGACCTTTGCCGCCCTCATGACCCGCCATGAGACCGAAAACCTCGCAAGCTATGTGGCGCTGGCCCTGGACGCCGGTGTGACGCCTGCGGAACTGTCGGAGACGATCACCCATCTGGCCTTCTACACCGGTCTTGGCAACGCCACCGCCGCCGCCGAGGCTGCCGCGCCCGTGTTCGAATCCCGTGGCATCGCGCCCGAGAGCCTGCCGGGCGCCGAGGTCGAATTTCTGCCGCTGAACCAAGAGGCCGAGGACGCGCGCGAGGCGCTTGTCAGCGGGCTTTACAGCGATGTCAGCATCGGCGTGGTGGACAACACCCGCGACGTGCTGTTCCGTGATCTCTGGCTCCGCCCGGACCTCGCGCCGCGTGACCGCAGCCTCGTCACCGTCGCCGCCCTCATCGCCGCCGGTCAGCCGGAGCAGATGACATTCCACCTCAACCGAGCCATGGACAATGGTTTGACCCAAGAGGAAGCCGGCGCCATGCTGTCGCATCTCGCCTTCTACGCGGGCTGGCCGAAGGTCTTCTCGGCCATGCCGGTCGCGAAAGAGGTGTTTGAGAACCGCGCAGAGTAAACTGAGGCGATGAAAGGAGAGCTTGGCATGAAAATCGGCATTCTGGGATCGGGTCTCATGGGCGGCAAACTGGGTCGCATCTGGGCCGAGGCGGGGCACGACGTGACCTTTTCCTACGCCAGGGATCGTGCGAAGCTCGACCGGCTCGCAGGCGAGGTCGGCGCCTCTGCGGGCAGCGTGGCCGAGGCCATCGAGGAGGCCGACGCGGTGCTTTTGGCGGTGCATTGGTCGCGCCGCGCCGATGTTTTGGAGCAGGCGGGCGATCTGGCGGGCATGGTTGTGCTGAACTGCTCCCTGCCTTTGAACGACAGCGATTCCGCTCTGGTCGTCGGCACCACCTCGTCTGGCGCCGAAGAGCTGGCGAAACTGCGGCCTCACGCCCGTTGGGTGTCGTGTTTCAACACCAACCCGTCGGAAAGCTTTTATCCTGTCTTTGCCCGAAAGGGGCAGGCGCCTGCCCCGCAGGTCATGACCTATGGCGACGACGCGGGTGCCAAGGAGATCGCGTTCGGGCTGATCCGCGATGTCGGTTTTGAGCCGTTGGACTGCGGCGGCCTGCACAACGCCCGCTTCATCGAACCCTTCGCCATGGCGACCGTGGAATTGGCTTATGTTCAACCCGGCGGCCCGGCGCTGACCTATCGTTTCGACAAATTGCGCGGCTGATCCCGCGTTTCTGAAAGGAGTATCCCCATGAAAATCATCCGTTCCGGCAGCATCCCCTCCATGGCCGGTCCCGAAGATTGGTTCACCGGCACCGTGCGTGTCGATCCGATGTTCCAGGCCGAAGAGCCGGGCCGCGTCGGTGGCTCGCATGTGACCTTCGAGCCGGGGGCGCGCACCGCATGGCACACGCACCCCGCAGGGCAGACCATCATCATCACATTCGGTCGAGGTCGCGTTCAGCGCGAAGGCGGGGCGGTCGAAGAGGTCAGCGCCGGTGATGTCGTCTGGTTCCCGGCTGGCGAGAAACATTGGCATGGGGCCGCACCCGAGACCGCCATGAGCCACTATGCGATCCAAGAGACCGTCGATGGCTCCGCCGTGACCTGGATGGAGAAGGTCGCGGACGAAGATTACAACGGCTGACCTTAGATTTGAGCAAAATGGAGTCACTCATGATTTTGAGTCATGAGTGACATCTATTTTGCCCAGATTATAATAGCTCACGCTTTGGCCTAGATTGAGCACATCAAGATGACACCGGCTGTTCGATGTCCCGTCTGGGACAGATGGAAACAGCCCCGTTTGCCCCGTTTGCCCAGTTCGGCAAACGGCCAAACGCAAAGAAAGGAAGATCTCATGATCCTTCAAGAGACATTCACCCTCTCCAATGGCGTCGAAGTCCCGAAACTCGGCCTCGGCACCTGGATGATTGACGACGACAAAGTGGCCGAGTCCGTGAAGACCGCCATCAAACTCGGCTACCGCCACATCGACACCGCACAGGCCTATGGCAACGAACGCGGCGTGGGCGAGGGCCTGCGCGATTGCGGCGTGGCCCGCGAAGAGCTGTTCCTGCAAACCAAACTGGATGCGGGCATCAAGGATTACGAGGGCGCGAAAGCCGCGATCCAGGGCTCGCTCGATCTCCTGGGCGTCGATTACATCGACCTGATGATCATTCACAGCCCGACGCCTTGGGAAAACTTCGGGGGCGAAGATCGCTTCTTCGAGGGCAACCTGGCCGCCTGGACCGCGCTGGAAGAGTTCTACAAAGCGGGCAAAATCCGCGCCATCGGCGTGTCGAACCACGAGAAAGCCGATCTCGACAACCTGATCGACAACGGCACCGTGGCCCCGATGGTCAACCAGGTGCTGGCCCACGTGACCAACACGCCCTTCGAACTGATCGACTATTGCCAGAGCAAAAACATCCTCGTCGAAGCCTATTCCCCGATGGGCCACGGCGAACTGATGAAAAACACCGAAGTGCAGGCCATGGCCGACACATACGGTGTGAGCCTGCCGCAACTGGCGATCCGCTACTGTCTGCAAATGGGTCTGCTGCCGCTGCCGAAAACCGCGACGCCTGCCCACATGGAAAGCAACGCCGCCGTCGATTTCGAAATCTCCGCCGAGGACATGGACGCCCTCAAAGCCATGGAGAAAATCAAGGACTACGGCGACGCCAGCATGTTCCCGGTCTACGCCGGCGTGTAAGCGGATAGGATCCGTTTCGCCGTGAATATTCGGCGGACGTGACATTTTGCGGACGTCGATCCTTCAGCGCCTGCTGGCCGAGCAAAGCATCGGCCAGCAGGCATTTTGGTTTGACGTTTTCGGCCCGTTGTTCCGGGGATCGTTTCCCGGGCAGAGAGCGAGATATATATTAGGTATATTAGGCAATCACGGTTTCAGCGTTTCAACCGTCAGATGCGCCGAGGCTTCCTTGATGCGGGCCAGAACCGGCGCTGCCGTCCCGATGTCCTGAGCGAGAAGCAGCGCGAGCTTCGAGAGAAACAGCGCGCTTTTCTCCGGGCCGACGCGGTCGATGTCCTCCGCGAGAGCTTCGTAAACGGTTTCCAGATCTGCGGGGGTCATCTCAGCGCTCCTGTGTCTCGGTGAGGCGGGAAAAGGCGTCGCAAACATTTTGCGCCTCGGCAGTGTACCAGCGGGCCGCGATATGCAGGTCGGGCCGGATCAGATAGGCCGATCCGGACGTGGCGCCGAAACGGGAGGCGAGCGTGGACGGATAGGGCAAGGTCACCACCGATATCCCCTCGGGCGCCTGTGTGCGGACCTGTTTGGACAAATCCTCCTGTGTGTCCTCGAAACACAACAGGGTGAAACCCGCCCCGAAACGGTCGGAGAGAAACCCGCTCTCCATCCGCATCTCCGGCACATGGGCACCGGGGAGCGGGCCGTCGGAAAAGCGCGGGTCGTCCGGCAGGGTCGCGGGGCTGTCGTGATAGCTGTAGGCCGTCATTTGCCGGGGATTGGCAAGGTTGCCCGCAAACGGGTGGTCGAGGGCCAGAGACAGGGCGGCATCGCGCATGAGCCGCCAGCCATGCGTGGAGGGTGTCATGAACCGCGCGCTTTTCGCAGCATTGTCAAAAACGTCGAGTGTCGCGCCGCGGCGTTCCGGCGAATAACTGTCGAGCAGCGCCTCTCCCGCGCGCCCCGTCAGCACCCAACCCAGTTTCCAGCCGATATTGGCGGCATCTGCGAGCCCGTTGTTGAGGCCGCGCACGCCGAAGATCGGCACGATATGCGCGCTGTCCCCGACAAAGAACACCCGCCCGTCACGATAATCGTCGAGCGCCAGCGTGTTGGCAGAATAGACGCTCCACCATTCAAGCTCCCAAGGCCCCTTGTGGCCGATGTCGTCGAGCACGGCCTGGACACTGATGCGGACATTGTCCTCCCGGATCGCCTCGCTTTCGTCTTCGTCATCGCGCAACTGGTAATCAATGCGCCAGATATTATCCGGCTGGCGGTGAATGAGTACCGTGCCGCCGGGGCGGCTCTCCGGGTCGAACAGGGCGCGCCGGATCGTCGGATAATCGTGCTCCATCTGCACATCCGCGATTACATAGCGGCCTTCGAAATTCTGCCCCTGAAGCCGTTTGCCACGCAGTTTGCGCACCGGGCTGCGGGCACCATCACAGGCCAGACACCAGTCGGTGTCGATCTCGTAACTGCCGTTGGGGTCGGTGATTGCAAGACGCAATCCGGTGGCGGTGTCGCGCAGGCCGGTCACTTCGCTCTGCCAGCGGATGTCGATCAGAGGGCTGGCTGCGACCGCCTGCCAGAGATAGGCCTCGATATATTGCTGTTGCAGGTTGTACATCGGGCGGAACTTCTCTTCCGCGCTGTCCGGCATCTCGAATTCGAGGATTTGCCGCCCTTGGTAGAAAGACCGTCCGGTGGTCCAGCCCAGCGATTTTTCCAAAAACGGCGCCACCACGCCCAGACGGTCGAGAATGGCAAAGCTCGGTCGGGCGATGCAGATGGCGCGGCTGCCGTCGTTGAACGTCGCCTTGTTGTCGAACAGCACGGATGCCACGCCTTCATGCGCCAGCGCCAGCGCGGCCGTCATGCCAACCGGGCCCGCACCGACGATGGCCACCCGGGCGGGGTCACTCAACGTCTGACGCGCTTGCGGGGCGTCAAAATGTGGATAGCTGAAATAAAGCGAGTCGGTCTCGGCCCGTCCCTGAGGTCTCACTACGGCTCCTCCCATGGTTCGAAGTGGAACGGGCAGGATAGGGGGAGCGGGGGGACGGGTCTGTCCCCCGCAACAAGGGACACCAGGCGCAATGCGGGTGTTCCGGGGACATTCTGGACATAAGGGCCGATCCGGGGCATCCCTTGGGGCAGGGATCGCACGAGGACACGGAGGGCGCACAGGTGAGCAATGTGTTGACCATGGTCGAGGCCTGTCTCGACGCCTGTGGCTCGGAGCGTTTCGGACAGGTGTTTTCAGAACTGGCGGAGCAAAGCGGTGCTCGACAGGTTATGATTTTCGATCTGAGCGGGTCGCAGGCCTGTTGCCTGTTGTCCCGCAATTTTTCCCGCGAACGCTTGGGCGAGGTGCTGGCCGAGGCTTATCTGGAGGGCGGGTTCCGGGAGGATCCCTTATTGCCAGTGCTGACCGCACTGTCGCCGGGACAGCGCAAACTGGTGCACGTTCGGGTGCGGGACAGCGATATGTCCGAAAGCTATCGTCAGAGGTTTTTCAGCACACCGGGCCTGTCCGGCAAGCTGGCGGTTCTCGCTGTCGGTGAGGAGCGTCGGATCATCGTCAATTTCTACCTTGCTGCGCAGGGGGAGGGCGGCGGGCCGGAGGCGGCTCTGGCATCTTTGGCCGCAAAAATCGCGCTGATGCATTTCGAAGGGCTGTCACGCACCGGTCCGCCACCGGCCCTCGATGTGCTCAGCGCCCGCGAGCGTCAGGTCTGTCTCGGGATGCTCGACGGCAAAAAGGCGGAGCTGATCGCGCTCGAACTGTCCGTGTCGCCGGAGACGATCGCCACCTATCGCAAGCGCGCCTATGCCAAGCTGGGGATTTCGTCGAAAGGTGCCCTGTTCGCACTCTGTCGGCAGGGGGCTGCGGTGCGCGGCTCAGGCGAGCGCCATGAGCAGACGCTTTAAGTGCTTCATGTCCTCCGGGCCGAGCCGGGTGGCCAATGCGGTTTCGTAATCTGCGGCGGCAGCGGTCAGGACGTTGAACGCGTCCTGACCTGCCGGGCGCAGGGTCAGCCGTTCCATGCGCCGGTCTTCATGGCTGACCTCACGTCCGAGAAAACGCTTTTGTTCAAGCGCGCGCACGGCGCGAGAAACCTTGGTTTTGTGAATGCTGGCGCGTATGGAAATTTCTTTCGCTGTCATTGCGCCGTAGCGCCCGAGATGAAACAGCACCCGCCATTCGGTTTGCAGCATGCCGTAGAGGTTTTTGTAGGTATTTGAAAAAACACGACTTTGCTGTTCTGCTGCCTGGTTGAGCAGATAGGGCGTAAAGACTGAAAGCTCGAAATCCTCGCGGTTCACTTTTCTCTCCCGATACAAAAATCACCCTTGTTAGTTACAAAAGCAACTATCAACATGTCAATAATCAGACAGGACAGATCAGACTGGGAGGGCTTTCTGAATGAACGATATGAGCACGATCTCGGGGCTGACCCGCGCCGTTGGGATTTCCACAGCGCACGAAGGCTACATGCCTGGCTTTGGCAATGATTTCGAAACCGAGGCGCTTCCCGGGGCTCTGCCTCAGGGAATGAACAGCCCGCAGAAATGTGCCTACGGCCTTTACGGCGAACAATTGTCCGGTACGGCCTTTACGGCGCCGAGTCATCAGAACGAGCGGACGTGGTGTTATCGCATCCGGCCTTCGGTCAAACACTCGCATCGCTATGAAAAGATCGACCTGCCGCTTTGGGCGTCCGCACCCTGTGTCGATCCCGATGTGATCAGCCTGGGTCAGTACCGCTGGGACCCGGTGCCGCATTCGGACGCGCCGCTGACCTGGCTGACAGGCATGCGCACGATGACCACGGCGGGGGATGTCTATACTCAGGTCGGCATGGCGACGCATATCTACCTGGTGACCGAATCCATGGTGGATGCCTATTTCTACTCCGCCGACAGCGAGCTTCTGGTGGTGCCGCAGGAAGGGCGTCTGCGGTTCTGCACCGAGCTGGGGGTCATCGACCTCGAACCCAAGGAAATCGCGATTCTGCCGCGCGGTCTTGTCTACCGTGTCGAGCTTCTGGACGGTCCGGCGCGGGGCTTTGTCTGTGAGAATTACGGCCAGAAATTCGAACTGCCGGGGCGCGGGCCGATCGGGGCCAATTGCATGGCCAACCGCCGCGATTTCAAGACGCCGGTGGCCGCTTTCGAGGATCGCGAGACGCCCTCGACCGTGACAATCAAATGGCAGGGCCAGTTCCATGAGACCAAGATCGGGCATTCGCCGCTCGATGTGGTGGCCTGGCACGGCAATTATGCGCCGGTGAAATACGATCTGCGGACCTATTGCCCGGTCGGCTCGATCCTGTTCGATCACCCCGACCCGTCGATTTTCACCGTGCTGACCGCGCCGTCTGGCGTGCCGGGGACCGCGAACATCGACTTCGTGCTGTTCCGCGAGCGCTGGATGACGATGGAAAACACCTTCCGTCCGCCGTGGTACCACAAGAACGTGATGTCCGAACTGATGGGCAACATCTACGGCGAATATGATGCCAAGCCGCAGGGTTTCGTGCCGGGCGGGCTGAGCCTCCACAACATGATGCTGCCGCATGGGCCGGACAACGATGCCTTCGAGAAGGCGACATTCGCCGATCTCGCACCCGAGAAGCTCGACAACACCATGTCCTTCATGTTCGAGACCCGTTTCCCGCAGCACCTGACACGGTTCGCCGCGACAGAGGCCCCGCTTCAGGACGATTACATCGACTGCTGGGACAGCCTGAAGAAACGCTTTGACGGGACGCCGGAAGGCAACTGGGAGAAATGAAGCGGAGGGCGGCGGCGGTTTGCCGGCGTCCTGACCACAAGAAGGAAGGGAGGAGACATGAGTCTCATCAGAAGCTGGGTCGAGAGCGCAAACGACCCGGAATGCGATTTTCCGCTGAACAATCTGCCCTATGGCGTGTTCGATGCCGGGCAGGGCCCGCGTATGGGCGTGGCCATCGGGGCCTTCGTGCTCGATGTGGTGCAGGTGGATCACGGGCTCGACCCGTCCTTGTTTGCGGCACCGTCCTGGAACGCGGTCATGGCCGCCGGTCCCGAGGTCTGGGCTGCACTCAGGGCCCGTTTGACGGAGCTTCTGGCCGGTGAAGCCCATCGCACCGCCGTGGAGCCGCATCTCGTGCCGTTGGAGACGGTGCAAATGCGTATGCCCTTTGCCGTGACCGAGTACACCGATTTCTACGCCTCGAAAAACCATGCGGTGAATGTCGGCACCATGTTCCGCGGCGCGGAAAACGCCCTGCCGCCGAACTGGCTGTCGATCCCGATCGGCTACAACGGGCGGGCGTCTTCGGTCGTGGTGTCGGGCACGCCGGTGCAGCGCCCGCTGGGCCAGCTCAAGGCACCGGATCAGGACCTGCCGGTCTTCGCGCCCTGCCAACGTTTCGATCTGGAACTGGAAATGGGGGCCATCGTCGGTCAACCGTCTTCCGGCATGGTCTCCGTCGCCGAGGCCGACGACATGATTTTCGGCTATGTCCTTTTGAACGACTGGTCGGCGCGCGACATTCAGGCCTGGGAATACCAGCCTCTGGGGCCGTTCCAGGCCAAGGCCACCGCGACCACCATCAGCCCCTGGATCGTCACGAAAGCCGCGCTGGAGCCGTTCCGCCGCCCGACGCCGGAACGTGAACGCCCGTTGTTGCCCTATCTCGCCGAACCGGGGCCGATGCTTTACGACATCGACCTCTCTGTGGGGCTCGCCCCCGAGGGCAAGGCCGAGACTGTGATCGCCCGGACCAATTACACCCATATGTATTATTCGGCGGCGCAACAGCTTTGTCATCACACCACCTCGGGCTGTCCGATGCGGGTGGGTGATCTCTTGGGGTCGGGCACGATTTCGGGAACCACGCCGGATAGCCGCGGCTCGCTTCTGGAGCTGAGCTGGGGCGGCAAGGAGCCTCTGACGCTCGACACGGGCGAACCCCGGAGCTTTCTGGAAGATGGCGACAGGCTGACGCTCTATGGCGCGGCGAAAGGCGATGGCTATCGCATCGGCTTCGGGGCCTGTTCCGGCACGGTGCGTCCGGCCGCAGCGGCCGAATTGCCGACGGCCTGACGACCGATTTCCTCATGGCGCTCCGGATGGTCCGGAGGCCATGGTTCTGAAAACAGATAACCCGCAGGGGCGCCATGCTGCGCGCTCCGTCAGGCGGAAGAAAAAGGACAACGCACATGGCGAAAGCATTCGCGAGCCAGGGGGACCTGGAAGAGAAGACGGTGAGCTTCACCGAAGTGGGCGAGGGGCTGTATGCCTTCACCGCCGAGGGCGATCCGAACACCGGCGTCATCATCGGCGACGAGAGCGTGATGATCGTCGAGGCACAGGCGACGCCGCGTCTGGCGCGCAAGGTGATTGAATGCGTGCGCACCGTCACCGACAAGCCGATTTCCCACGTCGTGCTGACCCATTATCACGCCGTCCGCGTGCTGGGCGCGAGTGCTTACGGCGCGCGTGAGATCATCATGTCGGAGAAAGCCGCCGCGATGGTCGAAGAGCGCGGTCAGGAGGACTGGGACAGCGAATTCGGTCGCTTCCCGCGCCTGTTCCAGGGCCATGAGGAAATCCCCGGCCTGACCCGTCCGACCACGACCTTCCGTGACAAGATGACCGTCTACCTCGGCAAGCGCCGGGTCGACATCATGACGCTCGGCCGCGCGCATACCGCAGGTGATGCGGTGATCTGGGTGCCGGATCAGGAGGTGATGTTCACCGGCGACATCGTCGAATACCACTCCGCCTGCTACTGCGGCGACGGGCATTTCGGCGACTGGGGCGGCACGCTTGACGCCATCGCAGGTTATAAGCCGAAGTCCATCGCACCGGGCCGGGGCGACGCGCTTGTGGGTGAAGAGATGGTCGGCAAAGCCATCGCCGCAACCCGCGATTTTGTCGACAGCACCTATGCGCCGGTGGCGCGGATCGTGGCCCGTGGCGGCTCTCTGAAAGAGGCCTGGGACGCGGTGCGGGCATCTTGTGACGCCAAATTCGGCGACTACGCGATCTACGAACACTGCCTGCCGTTCAACGTGGCGCGCGCCTATGATGAAGCCCGCGGCATCGACACGCCGCGCGTCTGGACCGCAGAACGCGACCGAGAAATGTGGGAGGCCCTTCAGGGCTGACGCCTGGGGTTCAGGGAGGAGGACAACATGTTTCAGGACCGCTATTCGCTGGCTTTCCGGCTTTATCCTTATGCGCGCTGTGCCGACCAGGACAGTGAGGAGATCGTGCGCCATCCCGTCGTGGTGATGGGGGGCGGACCCATCGGGATCGCCACCGCGCTCGATCTCGGGTTGCAGGGGATACCGGTGGTGGTGCTCGACGATCACGAGGGCATCGGCATGGGCTCGCGTGCGATCTGTTTTTCCAAACGCAGTCTCGAGATCGCGGACCGCTACGGGTGCGGTCAGCCGATGTTGGACAAGGGCGTGGTGTGGAATGTCGGCAAGGTGTTCCACCGCGACAGTCAGGTGTTCGAGTTCAATCTCCTGCCGGAAGAAGGCCATAAATACCCGGCCTTCATCAATCTTCAGCAACCCTATTTCGAACGCTTTCTGGTGGAGCGGGTACGCGAGGCGCAGGCGGCGGGCGCACCGATCGAGATCCGGGGCAAGAACCGGGTCGATGCGGTCGAGGTGCGGGACGATCATGTGCTGCTCGACATCACGACACCGGACGGGCCGTATCGCATCGCCGCCGATTGGCTGATCGGGGCGGACGGGGCCAATTCGCCCCTGCGCGCTATGCTGGGCCATGAATTCTCGGGCAAGGTGTTCAAGGACAGTTTCCTGATCGCCGACATTCGCATGACGGCGGATTTCCCGACCGAACGCTGGTTCTGGTTCGAGCCGACCCATGTGGGCGGTGCCTCGACCTTGCTGCACAAACAGCCGGACGACACCTGGCGGGTGGATTTCCAGATCGGCTGGGACGTGGACCGCAAGGAAGAGATGAAAGAGGAAAACATCCGCCGTCGCCTCGACGCGATGCTGGGGGCGGATGTGGAGTATGACATCGTCTGGTCGTCGATCTACACGTTTCAATGCAAACGGATGGAGCGGTTTCGCCATGGCCGGGTGATCTTTGCGGGCGATGCGGCGCATCAGGTGTCGCCTTTCGGCGCGCGCGGCGCCAATTCCGGGCTTCAGGATGTGGACAACCTCGGCTGGAAGCTTGGGCTGGTGGTGCGGGGCGAGGCACCGGAGAGCCTGCTCGACAGTTACGATCAGGAACGTATTCACGGCGCCGACGAGAACATTCTCAATTCGACCCGCTCGACGGATTTCATCACGCCGAAATCCGGTGTGAGCCGGATGTTCCGGGACGCGGTTCTGGACCTGTCCGGGCGGTATGAATTTGCCCGGCCCTTCGTGAATTCCGGGCGTTTGTCGGTGCCCTGCGTCTATGACGGTTCGACGCTCAACAGCGTCGATGGCCTGCTCGAAGCCCCGGCGCGGAGCCGTCCGGGAGCACCCTGTTCCGATGCGCCGCTGAACAACGGCTTTCTTCTGGAGCAGTTGGGCGGAGGGTTCACGATTCTCGCGCTCGGAACAGAGGCACCGGAACCGGTGACCGAAGACGGCATCACGGCACAGGTTCTGAGCCTGTCAGCGGAGGAGATCGGCCCGGAGCTGCGCGCGCGTTATCTCGGGACCTGCTCTCATGCCGTCTACCTGATCCGCCCGGATCAGCATATCGCCGGGCGGTGGTCCGCCTGGGAGGAAACCGAGCTGCGCGCCGCGCTGCGAAAGGCCACGGGGAGGGGCCGAGCATGAGCCTGATTTTGACACCGAATGTCGAGGCGCCGGATGATATCTATGCCGGGCTGATTGCCGCGCACGAGGGGCTGGACCGGGAGGCGAGCGAAGCGCTCAATGCCCGGCTGATCCTGATCCTGATGAACCAGATCGGCAATGCCGAAACCCTGTCCGAGGCGCTGCGCGCAGCCCGGGGCACGGTTGAAAGCTGAAGGACACAGAATGTCCGCAGAGACCGTGCTCTTCGATTACTGGCGTTCGACGGCAAGTTACCGTTTGCGTATCGCTCTCAATCTGGCGGGGATCGCCTACCGGGCGGTGCCGGTGGATCTCGTGGCGGGGGAACAACGCACCGCGCCGCATCTGGCGCGCAATCCGCAGGGCCTGGTGCCGGTGCTCGACATCGACGGGCTGCGGCTCACGCAATCCATGGCGATCCTCGATTATCTTGAGGACACCGGGCGGCTCAACCTGCGCCCCGCTGATCCGGCGGTCGCGGTGAAGATGCGGGGCGTGGTGCAGGCGATTGCCTGCGACCTGCACCCGGTCTGCAATCAGCGCGTCGCGGCGCATGTGGTGGAGTTGACCGGTCGTGGGACGGATCGTGCGGAATGGATGCGCCATTTCATCCGGCCCGGGTTGGTCGCTGTCGAGGCGATGCTCGATGCCGTGGGGCCCTATGCGATGGGAGAGCGTCTCAGCCAGGCCGATCTGGTGCTGATCCCGCAATTGTACAATGCAGAGCGTTGGGGGGTGCCGACAGAAGATCTGCGGCGTCTCACCCGGGTCGCCGAAACCTGTGCCGGACTGCCGGCCTTTGCGGCGGCCCATCCGGACCGGGTTCACCCGGATCGGGGTGCCTGACGAAAACCGTACTTCAACACTGGCGCGCGGGGGGAAGGAGACCGCCTGCGGGTCCGACTTCAACTGGGAGGAAACAACATATGAAACGTCTGACACAAGCTGGCCTGTTGGCCATTACGACCCTGCTCACGCCTCTGGCGGCTCAGGCCGCCGATGTGACACTCGCGCTGTCGAGCTGGCTGCCGCCGCGCCATCCGATCGTGGTCAACGCGATCAAGCCCTGGGCCAAGGACGTCGAACAGGTCACCGAGGGTCGCGTGTCGATCCGGGTGCTCGGCAAACCCCTTGGCTCGCCGCCCGCGCATTTCGACATGGCGAGGGACGGGGTCGCGGACATCACCTATGGCCTGCACAGCTTCACGCAGGACGATCGGTTCAAGGGCAGTTTGCTGGGTCAGTTCTCCTTTATCGGCGACGATGCCGTCACCAGTTCCAAAGCCTTCTGGACAGTCTACACCGAAGACCTGAATGCCCGCGAAGAACATGAGGGCACGCATCTTCTGGGCTTGTTCACCCATGGTCCGGGACTGTTGCACAACAACAAGCATCGGCTGGAGACCCCCGCAGATGTCGAGGGGCTCAAGATCCGGGTGCCCAGCAGTTATGTCGGCACTCTGGTGGACGATTTGGGCGGAACCTCCCTCTTCATGTCTTCGACGGAAGTGTATGAAAAGCTGTCGCGCGGGGTGATCGACGGGGTGGCGTTCACCTATGAGGCGCTGACCGCGTTCAACCTGGCGGACGATGTGAAATATTCGATGACCGTGCCCGGCGGCGTGTATAACACCACATGGTTCCTCGTGGTCAACGAGGACCAGTGGAACAGTATCTCGCCCGAGGACCGGGCCGCCATCGACGCCATCTCCGGTCTCGCCTTCGCCGAACGCGTCGGACAGGCTTGGAACGATGCGGATGCGGCCGCGCGCGAGGAGCTTGCGGACAGCGACATCGAATTCTACCCGGCGCCCGAGCCGGTGCTCACGGCTCTGCAAGCCTCCGCACGGCGGCAGGAGGAAACCTGGGCCGAATCCTTGCCCGAGGACGAAGACGGTCTGGCGGCCCTGACCCGGTTGCGCGCGATGACCGGGGTCACGGTGCCGCAATGACCGCGAAACGGATCGAAAACGGTCTGATGGGGCTGGCAGCTTTCTTGCTGCTGGCCCTCATGGCCGTGACGGGGATTGATGTCATCGGTCGATACCTGTTCAACGCACCGCTGTCCGGGGCGTTCGAGCTGACGGAGCTTCTGCTCGGGGCGCTGGTGTTCGTCGCCCTGCCTCTGGTGAGCCGCGCGGGCGCGCATGTTGAGGTCGATCTGCTGGTGAGCGTTGTGCCGCGTGCCGTTTCCCGTGTGATGGGGCGTATGGCAGCGATCGTCTCGGCGGTTGTGCTGGCCTTTTTCGCCTGGCGTCTCGCGGTGCTCGGGATCACTCAGGTCACGGACGGGGCCCGTTCCGTGTCGATGGGCGTTCCTCTGGCACCGTTTGCTTTTCTGGGCGCGCTGACCTGTCTCGTCGCGGCGCTCTTTGGTCTGATGCGGGAGATGCGCCCATGATCGAATCGCTGATTGCCCTGGTCGTTCTGCTGTTTCTGGTCTTTTCCCGCGTGCCGATCGCCTTTGCCATGGCTGTGGTCGGCGCGGTGGGCTTTGCCTGGATGCGCGGGCTCGATGCCGCGGGTGCCATGGTTGGCAGCGCCGTGTTCGAAACCGGCTTTTCCTATTCGCTGTCCGTCGTGCCCCTGTTCATTTTCATGGGCAATATCCTCGCGCATTCGGGCATCGCGCACGGGCTCTTTGCCGGGGCGGACCGACTGTTCGGACGCATGCGGGGCGGGCTTGCGCTCGCTGCGGTGCTGTCCTGTGGCGGGTTTTCCGCCGTGTCGGGCTCGTCTCTGGCGACGGCGGCGACGATGAGCCGGGTGGCGATGCCGCCGATGCGGCGCTTCGGCTATTCCGACAGTCTCGCGGCGGGCTCGATTGCGGCGGGTGGCACGCTTGGCATTCTCATTCCGCCCTCGGTGATCATGATCATCTACGGGCTCCTGACCGAAAGCGACATCGGCAAGCTGTTCATCGCAGGGCTGATCCCCGGCGCCCTTGGGGTGGTGTTCTATCTGCTCGCAGTGATGATCGCGGTGCGGATCAAACCCGATCTGGCGCCGCCCGTGACCGATCCCGAACCGATGTCGCGGACGGACAAGATGGGGGTGTTCGGCACGCTGGCGCTTTTCGCCTTCATCATGATCGGGATTTACGGCGGGTTCTTCACCCCTATCGAAGCGGCGGGCATGGGGGCGATCTTTGCATTGCTGCTGGCGCTGATGATGCGCAGCCTCAGCCGTGCGGGGTTCTGGATGGCCTGCCGGGAAACGGTCATCTCCTCCGCCATGATCTTTGCGATTGTCATCGGGGCCGAAATCTTTTCCGCCTTCGTGAATTTTGCCGGACTGCCGGACGCTCTGGTGGATCTGATCTACGAGATGGACATCAGCCCCTGGGCGGTGATCGCGATGATGGTGCTGATCTATCTGATGATGGGCTGTGTCTTTGAAAGCCTGTCGATGATCCTTTTGACCGTGCCGGTGTTCTATCCGATCATCTATCAACTCGATTTCGGAACGGGGCTGCTGTCCGATCCGGAGAACGTCCTGATCTGGTTTGCCGTGGTTGTGGTCGTTGTGACGGAAATCAGCCTGATCACCCCGCCGGTGGGCATGAATGTGTTCATCCTGCGAGCCACTTTGCCGGATATTCCTCTGGGCGTGATCTTTCGCGGCATCGTGCCATTCTGGATTGCGGACATCCTGCGGCTTTTGCTGCTGGTCAGCGTGCCGGCACTGTCGCTTATGCTGCTATGAGCTATGCAGGCCATGCGAAATATGGCCGTATGCAAGGGCTGGAACGGGTGAGAGAAGGACGATGCATTATGGATGACGGTCTCCCGCAGGTGGAATTGGCCCGCACGACACGGGCCTTGCCTTTTGCCCTGATCCGGGCGCGGGAGGCACTTCTCGTGCCGCTTCGTCGCATGCTGGCGGAGGCCGGGGTCAGCGAACCGCAATGGCGCATCCTGAGGGTTCTTGCGGAGGCCGGACCGATGTCCGGCCAGGGACTGGCCCGCGCCGCCTGTCTGCAACCGGCCTCCGTATCGCGAATTCTCCAGTCCATGCTGGAAAGAAAGCTTATCGCCCGGGTTCAGAACCCGCTCAATCGGCGTCGGCAGGTTGTGTCGATCTGCCCGGAGGGGCTCAGACTGCTGTCGGAGTACAGTGCGATGAGCCGGGGAATCACGGACCGCTTCGAACAGCGGTTCGGGGCAGAGAAGTATCGGCTCTTGCTCGATCTGCTGGAGGAGTTCAACAGCCTTCCCCCGGAAGAGGAGACACCGACTTCTTGATGCGGGGGCGTCGCATAGATTTGCCTCCGGGAAGAACGGAGGGGGGACGTTCCGGCTCCGTCCTTCCCGGGCTGTTCGAGTGGTTTCAGCGGGTTGAACCCGGTTGGGGGCGTGCCTAAGCCTCGGCCAGCCGACCGAATTTGCCGGAATGAAACAGCAGGGGCTGTGCCTGCGCGTTCCGGTCCAGATCGACCACCCGCCCGATGAACAGAATGTGATCCCCGGCCTCGACCTCCTGGGCAACCTCGGCCACGATATGGGCCGCTGCGCCGCGCAGCACGGGCATGCCGCCGCGCTCTTCGAGCAGGTCTTCGAGGCTGGCGTCCGGTCGTCCCGCGAAATGCATCGCATGGGGATGCATGTCCTGTGCCAGGATACTCACCGCGTAAGCTCCCGAGGCGCGGATCTTGTCCAGCATTTTCGTGCCGCGATCGAGCGAGATGGACACCAGCGGCGGATCGAGCGACACGGACATGAAGGCATTGGCGGTCATGCCGTGATCGCCCTCCTCTGTCCGGGTGGTGATCACGGTGACGCCGGTGGCAAAGCTGCCGCAGCAATCGCGCAGGCTGCGCGGGTCAATCGGATGAGACATGGTATTCTTCTCCCAGTCGTAAATCATGCTTGGCCATGGCACCCGACAGGCGCAACGCGTCACTGTCGGCTCCAAGCAGATGTTTTGCAGTTGCACTGTCCCCATCGGCGCGCAGCGCCCGGATCCGGGTCGAGGAAATCACCTCGCCACCATCGCAGCGCACCTCCGGTGCGATCGCGACGTCGAAATGCTGCGCCAGAAGCGCCACCGTTCCCGCCTGTTTGCTGCCGAACCGGAAATCGGCCCCGACATGGATGCGCATCGGGTTCACACGTCCCAGATCGCCAAGGAACGTTTCGGCGGAACGACGGCAATAGGTCTCGGAAAACCGGCTGACCACGATGACGTCCGGCCCCATCCGGGCGAGCCGCACCAGTTTTTCCTCCAGTGTGCAGAGCGGACGGGCGCGGCCAAAGAACACCTTGGGCGGCGGATCGAAGGTCCAGACGACACTGGGCACCCCCAGCTCTTGCGCGTCTCGGATCGCGCCGCGCACGAGGGTCTGGTGTCCCCGATGCACCCCGTCGAAGGCCCCGATGGTCACGAGGCTGCGCGGCAGGCGGACCTGCCGGTCGGTCAGAATGACTGTCTGTGCGCCATCGTAGCTGAACATGAGCATTTCCTCTTTCAGGCTTGCAGGCTGCCCCCGATACCGGTCGGGGACAGCCCATCAGGATCAGCCGTTGAACCCGGCTTTCAGACGGTTGATGTCCCAGGGATTGATCATGTCCGGTGCCCGCCAGCCGTCGAGGTCGTATTCGGACATGTAATCGTCCACCAGTTGGTGCAGCATGTCCATCTCGCCGGTGGCCTGCGCCGTCAGCATGGTCTCGATCCGGATGTTCTCGTAATTCCCGGCATAATTGGCCTCGTAAAGCTCATGCCGTCCGCCGAATTCGGAGCCGATCGCATCCCAGAGTAGTTTCAGAAGCTTCACCCGGTCGATTGCCACCATCCCGTTCGAACCGCGCACGAAACGGTCGAGATAGGGCCGCACATCGTCGGAGGCGAAATCCAGCGTCGAGGATGGCAGGTAGATCAGACCGGAGGCGACGTTGCGCTCGATCAGTTCCTTGATCCGGGTGTAGGCCATTGGCGCGAACACCCGGCTTGCGAGCCCGTAGTTGATGTTGGGCAGAACATAACCGTCTGTCCCCTCCCACGGCACCGGCGATTTCACCATGGCGTCCGAAATGCCCCAGAACAGGTTGCGCCAGGCCAGAACCTCGCCCACCGCCGTCTGCGGCCCACGGAACACACGCGATCCGGTCGCCTCCAGCGCCTTGGAGAACAGACCTGCGATGAAGTCCAGCTTGACCGCCAGACGCGTCGCGCCGTGCAGGGTGAAACGCGGCACAAAGCCCGAGGCCGGGAAGAAGGTGTTGATCTTCTCGACATCGCCATAGACGAAAATGTTCTCCCAGGGCACGAGCACCTTGTCGAACACCAGAATCGCGTCGTTCTCGTCCAGCCGCGAAGACATCGGATAATCGAAGGGCGTCCCCATGACCGTGGCGTTCAGCTCATAGCTCGCCCGCGAAATCAGTTTGACGCCGGGGCTGCCCATCGGAGCGGTAAAGATCAGGGCGAATTTCTTCTCTTTGATCGGAATGCCGTAATGCGCGATGAAGTTGTAATGCGTCAGCGCCGATCCGGTGGCGACCACTTTCGCGCCCGACACCACGACACCCGCATCGGTCTCCTTCTCGACCTGCATATAGACGTCGCCGGTCTCCTCCACCGGCAGGTGCCGGTCGATGGGCGGGTTGACGATGGCGTGGTTCCAGTAGTCGACGCGCTCCTGCGTGCGGGCATACCAGGTCTTCGCATTCTCGGCATATTCGCCGTAGAAGCCCGCATTGGCGCCCAGCGTGCCGAGGAACGCCGCCTTGTAATCCGGCGAGCGCCCCATGAACCCGTTCGACACCCGTTGCAGCTCGGCAATCGCATCGCGTCCGGCCACGAGATGTTCCGAGGTCTTCGGGCCCTGGAAATACGGGTGGGTCCAGCCGCCCGAACCGGTGTCCGTGGCGCGCCCGAGGATGTCTTTTTTCTCATGAAGCCGATCATACCAGCGCGCGACCATGCGGGACGAGTTGCGGAACGCGGGGTGTTTCGTGACGTCCTTGACACGCTCGCCATGGACGTAGATTTCGCGCCCGTCCTGAATGCTCTCCAGAAATTCGGCACCGGTATAGGGCACAGTTCCCTGTGTGACTTGGTCTTTCATATATTCCTCCCTGGCGGACACAGCTCCTCCTGCGTCCCGGGATCACCATGGCTTGCGTAAAAAATATTGGAAGGTATCGAATAATACTCGCATATTTTCCGATAATACCGGAAACTTGATCGGCTGGAGGCCAAGTGAATGAAATCAATTCGAAAAATCGGCCAAATCCTGAGTCTCTATTCCGCCGCTGCGCCGGAGCATGGCGTGTCGGAGATTTCGCGCAGTTTGGGCGTGTCCACCAGCGGCGCGCATGACCTTGTCGATGGGCTTGCGAAAATCGGCCTGCTGCAAAAGGTCGACCGGGGGCGATACCGTCTCGGGCCGACGGTCGCCTCGCTCTATCACATCCTCGTGGACAGTTCGGCCCTGATCGAAGCCGCGCGTCCCGTCATGGTCAAGCTCGTCGAGGATTACGGTGAAACCGTTCATCTTACGGTGCTTGATCAGTCGCGGATCGTGGTCGCGGATGCGTTGGTCGGCACCCAGACCCTGCGGGTGTCCCGCGCCGTTCTTGGGCCGGAACTGGCGCCGCATTTCAGCCCGGCGGGGATGCTGCATCTCTCCACCGCAGGGCCGGAGCGCTTGGCGGCCTATGTGGCGACCCATGCCGATTCGCGTTTCCCGCTCTTGCCGAAAGACCGTTGGACGCAGCAGCTTTCGGACGTGTTACAGGCCGGATATGCCAGCGGGCCGCTTCTGAACGACCGGGACATCACCTGTTGTGCCGCGCAAATCCGAAATCATGCCGATATTCCCGTCGCGGTTCTGTCGATCTCCGTGCCGCGCACCCGACATGAAATTCAGCCGCGCGCCTTTCGCACCATCACGATGGACGCCGCGCAGCGTATTTCCGAGGCGATGGGCTATATGATCGAAGAGACCTGAGGACGATGACCGGTCCGGACGGGATCAGTGGGGCTGCGGCGTGGCCCGGCGCAGGGTGTCGGAGGGGCGTTCGCCGAACATGGCGCGATAGCCTTGTGAGAACCGGCCCCAGTGGTAATAGCCGAATTCCATGCTGACATCCGACACTTTCGTGCTGCGCGGGTCCGAGAACCGCAACCGGCGGTGTACCTCGCTCAGCCGACGCCCCTTGAGCATGTCGTCGAGCGTCATGCCGGTGCGCTCAAGGCAGGCCGCGCGCAGCATCGCGCGATCCCGGTCGAGATGTTTCGCCAGATGGCTGACGCTCATCTTGTCGAACGGAAGGCTGTCGCAGGCTGCGAGAATATCCGCCATCAGGCCACGCGGCAGTTTCCGCGACCGGACCCGGCTGGCCTGTCGCGCCCAAAGCGAGATCCGGTCGAGCAGAAGATCCGGCGCCAGATCCAGCACCGCCTGTTGCGCGATGCCCTGGCGCGCACTTTCCATCAGGGTGAGCATCCACTCCGCGATGCCATGGCTTTCCTGCGGCGTCACCGCGCGGGCGCCACAGATGATGTCCTCCGGCAGACAATCCTGCGGCAGGGTCAGCATGATGTAATCCGCGTCGCTGTCGGTGAAGATGTGATAATCCTCTCCGGCGACATGGATCATGCCGGTGCCTGTTCCGATCGCATTGGACACTCCGGCCATTGTCAGGCGTCGGCCAAGCGAAAATCCGACACAGACATAGCCATCGGGCACCCGGTAGATGTTCTCCATCTTCTGGTTCACGGTCTCTCGATAGAGCGTGATGTCCTCCCACTCCAGCGCCGCGATATGCCCCTCGAACGCCCCCGGCGACAATTGCCGGTAAAGCTGGTTCCAGCCGTCCAGCCCCCGTTCCTGATCGACGAAACTGTCGAACCGGACCTCGCGTACCCGGGTTCGGGGTTTGATCTCTGTGTGCATGATAAGTAACCGGAATATTTTAGTTTTCCCATTGTGAGATGCCGCTTGGCAGCAGGTGTCAAGAATTGCAGTGCGCAAAACGGTAAGATTCACGCGCTGCATATTTTATGTGCGAAATTATCCCTCCGGGGCGGATAGCGCGGGCTGAAAACCAGCCCCTATGCTGATCACGAGACCATCACCAGGAGACAGATGATGAAATCCACAACCGCCGCTTTCGTGGTGCTTGCCGCGCTGACCGGACCGGCTTTCGCACAAGACGCCATCGAACCCGAAACCCTCTCCGTCAAGGAAACCATCGACGAGGGCCCGAACCTCTTCGTACTCGATCAGGCCTGGAAAGGCCCGTCCTCGATCAACGTGCTGGGCGCCAAAGATTTCGCGATGAAGGGCAACATGGGCCCGGGCACCACCGCGCAGATGGTGCTCTCCGCCGACGGCAAGACCATGTACACCACCTCGGTCTATTTCGAGCGCTACACCTACGGCCCGATCACCAACGTGTTCCACACCTGGGACGTCGACACGCTCAAGATCAAAAGCGAATTCGAATTCGGCGTGAAAATGGCCCATGTCGAAAGCCAGCCGGCGCTGCTGACGCTCTCCTCCGACGAGGCCTATGCGCTGGCCCAGAACGCCACGCCCGCGACCTCCGTCTCGGTGATCGACATCGCCGCTGGCGCCGCCATCGCCGAAATTCCGACGCCGGGTTGCTGGGGCATCTTTCCCTCCACCTCCGGTATGAAATTCACCACGATCTGCGGTGACGGCACCTTCCAGACCTATTCTTACGCCGCCGATGGCACCTTCGGCGATCCGGGCAAGTCTGAGAAAATCTTCGACGTCGATGACGATGCGCTCTTCACCAACGGTGTGCGCATCGGCGAAACCCTCGTCTATGTGTCCTACAACGGCAATCTCTATGTCGTGGACGACAGCGGCGACGTGCCGGTCCTCTCCGAGACCATCGCGCTGACCGAAGGCGTGCTCGGCAAATGGGCCCCCTCCGGCTCCGAGCTGATCGCTTATAACGCCCCGACCAACACCGCTTTCGTGCTGATGCACTCCGGGGCCTACAACGGTTCGCACAAAAACGGTGCGGAGCAGATCTGGGCCGTGGACATGGACAGCAAGACCGTCGTCGGTCGCTCCACCGCGCATCATGAAAACGGGCTCATCGTGACGCAGACCGAAGAGCCGATGCTCTATGGTGCCAATGAGGAAGGCGATGTCTACCTCTACTCCGTCGAGATGGGCGATGAGGTCTTCCTCGAGATGACCGAAGAGTTCAATATCGGTGGCTGGCCGACCGTGATGGAGCTTGATCGCTGATGGGAGACCTGTCGCAGCTCACCTCGGCAACCCTGACGAGCTTTCTCGTGCTCGTCCTGGCGCGCGCGGCCTGGCACAAGTGGCAGGCCTTCTATGAGACGGTGGGGTTTGCGCAGGGCTATGGGCTTGTGCCCCGTCACATGGTGCCCGCGATCGTGCGCGGACTGACGGGGGCCGAGGCCCTCACGGTCCTCGCACTCCTCCTTCCCGTCACCCGTCCCTTCGGCGGGCTGATGGCGGCGGGGCTGTTCGCGGGGTACGGCGTGCTGATGGCAGCGGCTTTGCTTCGGGGACAGACGGAGATCGATTGTGGCTGCGGTGGCACGCCGCAGATCGTCTCCGGCCTGACCCTCGGGCGCAATGCCGTGTTGACCGTCATGGCGCTGGCCGTCGCGATGATCTCTGTCGGGCCGCTTGGCGCGATGGGGGCGATCATGGCGATCACTGCCGGGATCACGCTTTTCGCGATCTACGGCGTGGCGGAAAAACTCGCCTCCCATCTCCCCCACATCCGGCAGGCCGGATGAGAGAGGACAGAACGATATGACCATACTCATCTTTTCCAACATCGCCCTCTGGGTTGTCGTGCTGGTCCAGATCGCGATCATCTTCGCGCTCGCCCGCCAGATCGGCATCCTCTTCGAACGGGTGTCCCCGGTGGGCGCGATGATTTCGGACAGCGGGCCGGACATCGGTGAAGCCGTGCCGCAAATGACCCTGCCCAATCTCAACGGGCCGGAATTTGCACTGGGCGGGCCGGAAGGGCGGGCACAGCTCGTGTTCTTCCTCTCCACCACCTGTCCGATCTGCAAGGCGCTCCTGCCCGCGATCAAGTCGATCCGGGACGATGAAAAAGGCTGGCTCGATGTCGCGCTGGCCTCCGACGGGCGCGAAGCGGCGCACCGGCGGCTCATCGAGGCGGAAGACCTCGGGGCCTTCCCCTATGCGCTGTCCTCCGATCTCGGCATGACCTTCAAGGTCGCGAAACTGCCCTTTGCCGTGCTCATCGGGCCGGACGGCAAGGTGCGCGCCAAGGGTCTCGTGAATTCCCGCGAACAGCTCGAAAGCCTGTTCAACGCCTCCGAGACCGGCATTCCCTCCTACCAGGCTGCGGTCGCCCAACAGATGGGCGCCACTCAATTTTCCTCCGAAAGGATCTGATTATGACCAGACTGATCGACAAACTTCTCAAGACCCTCGACAAAAGCGTCGAAACCGGTGCCCGCACCGCCGCACGTAACCTTGGCCGCCGCAGCTTCATGGCGAAGGCCGGGGCCTCGGTTCTGGGCGCCGCCGTGGCGACCCCGATCCTGCCCTTCGACCGTCGCGCCAACGCTTCCGAACTGCCGGAGGACGAATGCTCCTACTGGCGTCACTGCGCCCTCGACGGCAACCTCTGCTCCACCTCCGGCGGGTCTCTGACGCAATGTCCTCCGGGCTCGTCCGCCTCTTCCGTGTCCTGGGTCGGCACCTGCACCAACCCGGACGACGGCAAGGATTACCTCGTGTCTTATAACGACTGCTGCGGCAAACCGTCGGTGGCCTCCGCGACCTTCTGCTACACCTCCGAGGGTGAGCGTCCGGGCTACCGCATGGGTCTCTACAACGACATCAACTGGTGCATGGCGAACACCGACAAAGGTTACCACTGCACGGTGTCCGTGGTTGTGGGCCTGGCGGAGTGATCCCGAATTGCGCCTTTTGACGACACTCACGGGGGCTGTGGCATGCGCCATGGCCCTCCTCCCCCTCCCGGTCTCTGCCGAGACCCCGGAGGAGCTTTTCGAGATTCATTGCGCCGCTTGTCACAACACCGGCGGGATCGGCAATCCGGGTCTTGCCCCGCCACTCAACCGTCCCGTGTTCTGGCAGGCGCTGGGTGACACCGCGCCCGAATATCTCGCCGGAGTGGTGATCTCGGGCATGGCTGGAAAACTCGACATTCAGGGCCAGATGTACATCGGCCTGATCATGCCGCCGGTGGCCAGCACCACGGACGAGGAACTGGTCGAGATCGGCACATGGGTGCTCCAGACCCTTGGCGAGACCGAAGCTGTGATGACCCAGGAGCTTCTCGAGGCCGCGCGCGAGACCCGTCCGACCCATGCCGATCTGCGGGCGATGCGCCCCGCGGTCGACTGAGCCGGTAGACAGAAAGGAAGAGACATGTCTCTGTTGAAACCCCTGAGCTTCGCGCTTGCGCTTGTCCCGGCCTCCCTGATGGCGGCGGACCAGCCCTCGCGCACCGCGCATACGAATTACATTTTGCGCTGCGCTGGCTGTCACGGGTTCGAAGGCGGCGGCACGCCCGAGGGCGGCATTCCGGCCTTTCCGGACAGTGTCGGTTATATCGCGGGCACCGAGCTGGGCCGCACCTATATGATGCATGTGCCGGGCGTGGTGAGCGCCTCGCTCAACAATCGCGAGATCGCCGAGGTGATGAACTATATCCTCGACGTCTGGGGTGAAACCGACAGCGGCGAGGCTCCGGTGCATTTCACCGAGGAAGAAGTCACCCGGCGTCGCGCCGAACCCGTCCCCGACGTGGTCGCCTATCGTCGTCTTGCCGTCGATGAGTTGACCGCGATGGGCATCACCGTCGCGGACTATCCCTGGCCTTAAACGGGGCCCTGACGGCTACACCATCTTGATCACATCGCGCGGACAGGACAGCATATAGCCCTTCCGCGCGATGTTTTTCACCAGCAATTCGCTCACCATCTGATTGCCAAGCGTATCGCGCAGCCGCTTGATCCGGGTCGCCCCCGCCGCCTCTTCGCAATCCACCGCATTCCGGCCCGAAATCACCGCTTCGATCTCTGCGCCCGAGAGCACATCGTCGTCCAGCCGCGCCTCCGCCAGCACCGACAGCGTCTCGATCGCCGCAGGGGTCAGTTTGAATTCCATGTTGTTCAGGTAAACCGTGTTCTCGGCGCGCGAAATCAAAAGCGACGACACCTCGATTCCCCGCTTCTCGATCTCGCTCATCCGCCGGCTCAGCGCGACGATCATCACGAGAAACACCAGTGCCGCGATCAGCAGAGCTGTCGCGAACACCAAGAGCACGAAAATCACCATGCGGTAGGAATTCAGTACACCGGAAAACGCTGTGCCCGATTGCGCGAGAATCTCCAGCAGCTTGATCTCCGCCTGTGTGGTCAGGTCGTTTTCGACAAAGATCCGCTCCACCCGCGCGTTGAACGCATTCGCATCCGGCAGGTTCACGAAGAGCAATACCGCCGCAATCAACAGAATCGCGACAATCGCCACGACGCCGTAAATCGCCACGCGCGAGACTTTACGGCTGTCAGTATCGGAGGAAATAGTCGCCAGCATCGGCCTTCACCTCGCCCAGTTTCTCTTCCGGGATCATTGCGACGATGGACAAAAGGTGCCAGCCCTCTTTTTCCAGACGCGGTGCCAGAGCCTTGGCCGCCGCCTGTTTCGTGCATTGAGAAGCGCTCACCTCGGCCACGCCGAAATGCAGCTTGAGCGGGTTGTCACGCTTGGCCTTGTAGCTGGCGTAACAGGACGCGTTCGCCAGTCCCGGAAGGACCACAAGCGCGACGAGAAGGGGGAGAAGGTGCTTTTTCATGCTCGCGATCCTGTGAGCAAGCGCGATGTTATTCAATAGCAAAGCCGTTTTCCGGCCCTGTTATCCGATGACAATCCGCTGTTATTGAGCGATTTCCGGAAAACCGGCCATCACCGTCCCATCACCCTCGCAAGCCCGCTCCACAGGGCACAGGATCTGAAAGGACACCCGATGAAACTCACGAAATTCACCGCAGGGCTGGTCGCGCTTTCCATCGCCACCGCCGGTTTCGCCGCCGCCCCTGCGCGCGCCGGCGACAATGACGCCGCTCTGGTTCTGGGCGGGCTTGCGACGCTCTTCGTGCTCGGCAAGGCGCTCGACGACAAGAACAAGGACAAGGTCGCCGTGAGCACTTCGCGCTATCGCGACGGTCATCGCAATGAGCCCTGGCAGGACCGCAATCGCGGTCGGGATTTCGGCATCCCGAACCAATGTGTCGCCAGCGCCGGGCAGGGCGCCAAACAGCGCCTCGTCGCCTTCGAGAACTGTATCGAGCGTGACCGCCGTGCTCAGGTCCACTTGCCGCGCGCCTGCGAAACGCGGGTCAAGACCCGTCAGGGCAAGGTTGACGCTTACGATGTCGGCTGCCTCACCAATTTCGGCTATCGCGTCGAACGCAACCGCGATGCGCGCCGCACCACGGATCGCGATACCCGCCGCAACTGAGTTCCATAACGAGCAGAAACGCGCGGTTCTCATGTTCCCATGGCCGCGCCACTTGGCGGGTGAGATATCTCACCCGCTTTTTTCTTGCGCCGCTGTCGGGCTTCGGCTTCACAGGGGGTATGACAAAGACAACGCCCGATTACAGTTTCGAAGAAGCCGCCGCCCGTCGCGGTTACACCCGCATTGTCGGGGTCGATGAGGTCGGCCGTGGTCCGCTGGCCGGTCCCGTGGTCGCCGCCGCCGTCTGGCTCGATCCGGCCCGCATCCCCTTAGGCCTCAATGACTCCAAGGCGCTGACCGCCAAACGTCGCGAAGTCCTTTATGACGAAATCCTCGCCGTGGCCGATGTGTCTATCGCCTCCTGTACGGTTGAGGAGATCGACGAGATCAATATCCTTCAGGCCTCGTTGCGCGCCATGGAGCGCGCCGTGGCGGGGCTGAAGGTCAAAGCCGATTATGTTCTGGTCGACGGCAACAAATTGCCCCCCGCTTTCGGTCTCGATGCGGAGGCCATTGTCAAAGGCGATGCCCGGTCTCTGTCGATTTCGGCGGCCTCGATCGTTGCGAAAATCTGGCGCGATCGGCTGATGGTGGATTTGGCGCAACACTACCCCGGCTATGGCTGGGAAAAGAACGCCGGTTACGGCACCAAAACCCACATTGAAGGGCTCCGAAATCTTGGTGTGACACCACACCATAGACGTTCGTTCAAACCGGTCCACAACATCTTGTATCAAGATAAAAACATAAGTGACTGATTCGAAAAAGAAATTGACCTGGAATCCCGGATGACTCATTTTGGGACCCATAAATGACGCCAAAAATGGCGCGTTAAACGACGTCCCTTAAGGGGCGCGACATGAGGCAGAACATGAAGAACACCATCCGCAAGGGGGCCAACGCGCTCCCTCTCAATGAGATATTGTCTGGTGATTGCATCGAGGTGATGAACGCGCTTCCCGAGGAAAGCGTCGACCTGATTTTCGCCGACCCGCCCTATAACCTGCAACTGCGGGGAGATCTGCATCGTCCGGACAATTCCAAGGTGGATGCGGTCGATGACGCTTGGGATCAATTCGACAGTTTCAAGGTTTATGACGATTTCACCCGTGAGTGGCTCAAGGCCGCGCGGCGCATCCTCAAGCCGAATGGTGCGATCTGGGTGATCGGATCTTATCACAACGTCTTCCGCCTCGGCGCAGAGCTTCAGAATCAGGGCTACTGGATTTTGAACGACGTCGTGTGGCGCAAATCCAACCCGATGCCGAACTTCCGGGGCAAACGCCTGACCAACGCGCATGAGACGCTGATCTGGGCGTCGAAGAACGAAGCGGCGAAATACACCTTCAACTACGAAGCGCTGAAATCCCTGAACGAGGGCATCCAGATGCGCTCCGATTGGGTTCTGCCGATCTGTAACGGTGGCGAGCGCTTGAAAGACGACAATGGCGACAAGGCCCACCCGACGCAAAAGCCCGAAAGCCTGTTGCATCGTGTGATCGTCGGCACCACCAATCCGGGCGACGTGATCCTCGATCCGTTCTTCGGCACCGGCACCACCGGCGCGGTTGCCAAGATGCTTGGACGTGAGTTCATCGGCATCGAGCGCGAAGAGAAATACCGCGCGGTTGCAGAAAAACGCATCGCCTCCGTGCGCAAATTCGACAAGGACGCACTGCGCGTTTCCACCTCGAAACGGGCGGAGCCGCGTGTGCCTTTCGGTCAGCTTGTGGAGCGCGGCATGCTGCGTCCGGGCGAGGAGCTTTATTCGCTGAACGGGCGTCAAAAGGCCAAGGTGCGCGCCGATGGCACGCTGATTGCCAATGACGTGAAAGGTTCGATCCATCAGGTCGGCGCCCATCTCGAAGGTGCGCCCTCGTGCAATGGTTGGACCTATTGGACCTTCAAGCGCGATGGCAAGACCGTTCCGATCGACGTGTTGCGCCAGCAGATCCGCGCGGAGATGCAATAAGCGACAGAGCGGGATAAGTGTCCGACAAAAGTCCGACACTTATCCGACGCAAATCCGACAGGGGAAATTCCCGAAATTCAGAGTTACCGCCTGGTGCCTGCGGCCTGACTTCGCGGCACCACCTTGGCCCCGCTGTGTCTGCGCAGCGGGGCTTTTTTTTGCGCTTAGAGCCGGGGCAGAGGGTTGGTGCCGTTCTTGTAAGGCTCCCAGTCCTCGAAGGTTTCGAGGTCCGGGTAATACTGGCTACGCCATTGTTTTACCTTGGGATTCATCATCCGTCGCCACAGCGGCGGCACCATCGCGACCACCCCCATGACGGTGTAGCCATAGGGCAATTGCGGGGCCTCGGTCTCGTCGTAAGTCTGCAAAAGCGGAAACCGGCGGTCAGGTTTGTAGTGGTGATCCGAATGGCGTTGCAAATTGATCAGCAACCAGTTGGTGGCCATATGCGCCGCATTCCAACTATGATGCGGCTTCACATGCTCATACTTCCCATCCCCCAGATGCCGCCGGGTGAGGCCGTAATGTTCGACGTAATTGGTCAGCTCGAGCTGCCAGATCGCCACTAAAGCCTGCCAGATAAAGAGAAAAAATCCAGTTGTGCCACCGACCAGAGTGGCAAGGATCAGCATCAGGATCTGCAAGGTCCAGTAGCGGAAATGCGGGTTTTTCGGGTTCCATTCGGACAATCCCTTACGCGCCAGCAGCGCCTTTTCCGCCTCCCAGGCCGAGCGTGGGCACTCTCGAAGCACGCGGAGGAAATAGCGATGGAACCCTTCGTTATAGAGCGCCGTGACCGCATCGCGCCGGGTGCCGACATGTTTGTGATGTACCAGCAGATGTTCGGTCCGGAAATGCGAGTAAAGAACTGAAGCCAAAAGCAAATCCCCAAGCCATCGCTCCATGTTGTTGCGTTGGTGGCAAAGCTCATGGGCATAAACCATGCCGGTCGTGCCGGAAGACACGCCAAGACCAAAGAACAGCACGATGGTTTCGAGCGTCGAGAGATGATCCGTATGGGTCACGAACCAGATCAGCGCAAAAATGTTCACGAATTGCACCGGGAACCAGATGATCGTAATGGCGCGATACCAGAAAAGCTCGCTTTCCGCCGTGTTCGGGTCTGCATTCTCAGTGTTCAGCCCTAGAATCCCGTCGAGGAATCCGAACATGTACCACGCATAAAGCGGCACGATGATCACGGTCCAGCCGCCGACGAATGCTCCGAGCCAAAGGAACGGCAACAGGGTCAGCGACAGCCAGAACGGCAGGGCGTTGCGAAAACTGATCTGAGCCATGGTGGGGCACCTCCGCAGGGGATGCGGTTAAGTTTCTAGACTGCTGCGCGCCAGGTCAAACGCCTTTCGCATCACGGTCGGCAGATCGGAGGGCTGAAAGGCGTTATTCCCCTTTAAAACGCTGGTTTTGGGCGGATTTGTCACATGGGAGGCGGCATGCACCGTCAGGATCAGATGAAAATGCGTGAAGGTGTGTCGTACCTCGCCGAGGTCCTGCCAGTTGCCGGGAAAGGGAGGTTCGGGCGGATGTGCCTCCTGCCATTCCGTGCCGGGCCAGCCCATCATGCCGCCCAGAAGCCCCTTTTCGGGTCGCTTTTCCAACACCCATTCGCCTGCTGCGGTGCGCCCGACATAGGCGTGCCCATGGCGCGTTGGTTTCGGTTTTTTAGGCGTTTTCAACGGGAAACGAGACTGGTCGCCGGCGCGACGGGCCGCACAATCGACCGTCAGAGGGCAAGTGCCACAGGCCGGTGATTTCGGTGTGCAGATCGTCGCGCCCAGATCCATCATCGCCTGGGCGTAATCGCCGGGACGGCTTTGTGGCGTTAGCGTCTCCGCCAGCTCTGTCAGCGCGCCTTTGGCGGTGGGCAACGGCGTTTCGACCCGAAACAGGCGCGACACGACCCGTTCGACATTGCCGTCCACCACCGTCTCCGGTCGGTCAAAGGCGATGGAGGCAATCGCGGCGGAAGTATAAGGCCCAACACCGGGCAGCGCCTGTAATTGAGCCCTCGTCCGGGGGAAAATGCCATTGAACTCGTCCCGGATCACCCGTGCGCATTTCAACAGATTACGGGCGCGAGCGTAATATCCGAGCCCGGCCCATTCACCCATCACACGTTCGTCCTCGGCATCGGCGAGATCCACCACCGTCGGCCAGAGCGTGGTGAAGCGCAGGAAATAGGCTTTCACCGCCGCAACCGTGGTCTGTTGCAGCATGATCTCAGACATCCAGACCCGATAGGGATCCGGCTCAATGCCAGCCGCACGATCCGCGGGGGACACGCGCCATGGCAACTCCCGGGCGTGACCATCATACCAATCGAGAAGCGCCGTTGCGACGTCTCCGTGTTTCATCCCGTCACGCAATCTTTAGGTCCTGTCATCCGCTTTCTTCTGGCGCCCTGCGCGCGCACCTCTAAAATAGACGGAAGACAGGCAGACACCAGCCCGGCAAATCACAGGACAAGCATGACGAGCGCGCAGACAGAGGCCAAAAGACGCAAACGGGGGTTCGAACGCACCTCCGGTCTTTTGCAGACGCGCATTCGCGAAGCCTCCGAGGCGCGCGGGTTTTCCGAATCCCGTCTGCTGACCCATTGGGAAGAGATTGTCGGAGAGGCCACCGCAGCCATGTCGCGCCCGGTGAAAGTCTCCTATGCCAAGGGCGGTTTCGGGGCGACGCTCACGCTTCTGACCACCGGGGCCTTTGCTCCGATGGTGCAGGCCGAAGTGCCGAAAATCCGCGACCGGGTGAATGCAGTTTACGGGTACAATGCGATCAGCCGCATTCATGTGACGCAAACCGCGCCCTCCGGGTTCTCGGAGGGGCGCGTGGCGTTTCATGCTCCGAGGCCCGAACCCGCCCCCGACATCACGCCGGAAACCAGGGCCGAAGCCCGCGCCCTCTCGGAGGGTGTACATGATCAGGCCTTACGTCAGGCGCTCGAAAAATTCGCCGGAACATTCCTGACCCGGCAACACTGCAAACCGAAGGAAGAGAAATGAACCGCCGCACATTCATGATCACGACCGCACTCGCGACCTTGGGCGTGGGGCTCATGCCCTCTGCCGTCACCTCCTTTCTGGTGACACCGGCGCAGGCCGAGGACATGCCGGATACTTCCGACATCTTCGAGTTGACGCTTGGCGACAAGGACGCGCCGGTCGAGATGATCGAATACGCCTCCTACACCTGTCCGCATTGCGCGACCTTCCACAAGACCGTGTTCGAGCCGCTCAAGAAGGAGTACATCGACACCGGCAAGGTGCGGTTCGTCTATCGCGAAGTGTATTTCGACAAGTTTGGTCTCTGGGCCTCCATGGTCGCACGTTGTGGCGGAGAGATGCGCTATTTCGGTGTCCAGAAGATGCTCTATGACGAACAGAGCGACTGGATCGCCGGTGGTCGCGACACGATGCAGATCGTCGAGAACCTGCGCAAGATCGGCAAGCGGGCCGGGCTTACCGATGAAAACCTCGATGCCTGTCTGAACGACGGCGACATGGCCGAGAAGCTCTATGCGAAGTTCACGGCTGAAATGGAGGAATATGACATCGACGCGACGCCTTCTCTGGTGATCGACGGTGAGAAGCATTCCAACATGAGCTACGCCGATCTGAAGAAGATCCTCGACGCGAAACTCGCCGAATAAGACCTTAATCCAGCCCCAATCGGCCGAGCCGGTCGTCAATAGGCGACCAGTCGGTGATCTCGAGGCGCACGGGCAGGGTCACCACCTTCATGCGAAAGGCGCGGGGCAAACGCACCGCGTCTTTTTCCGTGGTGACCATCTGGGCGCCGAGGGCGAGAGCCTCGACCTCCAGCCGTTTCATCAGCGGGATGGAAAGCGGCTGATGATCCTTCAAGGCTTCGGTGCGCAGCAGATCGGCGCCGAGCCCGGAGAGGGTCTGGAAGAACTTCTCCGGATGGCCGATCCCGGCAAAGGCCATGACCTTCTGGCCCCGCCATTCGAGCCCTGTCGGCAGAGGTTTCAACGTCGCCTCCACGCGCGGAACAGAGACCAATCCGGCCCAATTCGACTCAAAACGATCCTGACCGCGGCGATCTCCGATCGAGATCAAAATATCGCCGCGGGCCATACCCGCAGCCACGGGTTCGCGAAGCGGGCCGCCAGGGATCACCCGCCCGTTGCCAAAGCCGCGCCAGGCATCGACCACGATGACGGTCAGGTCCTTTGCGACCGAAGGGTTCTGCATGCCGTCATCGAGCAGGATGACATCCGCGCCCGCAGCTTCGGCCTGACGCACTCCGGCGGCGCGATTCTTGGCGACCCAGACCGGGGTGAAGGCCGCGATCAGGAGCGGTTCGTCCCCGACGTCATCGGCACTATGCTGGCGTTCATCGACACGCACGGGGCCTTCGAGCCGCCCGCCGTAACCGCGCGAGACGACGTGGGGGGTGTGCCCGCGTTCGATCAGGCGTTGCACAAGGGCGATGGTGGTCGGCGTCTTGCCGGTGCCGCCCGCGTTGATGTTGCCGATACAGATCACCGGAACGCCGGCCTTGTAGCCCGAGCGGGCGACGCGTCTGGCGGTCGCGCGGGCATAAAGGGCCGACAGCGGTGCAAGCAGATGGGCTTGCCAGCCCGGAGTGTCTTGCGAATTCGACCAGAACAGCGGTGCTTTCATCGCGGCCGCCTTTCGTGAAGATCGAGAATGTCCTGCACAAGGGCAGAGACCCGGTCTGTGACCTCCGCGCCGGTCGAGGCAATTTCCCAGGCGGCTGACGCCATCAGCGCCGCCTGATCCGGGGACATCAACTGGCCAAGTTCCTCGCCAAGTTCATGCCCGTCGCGGACCTGACGCGTGGCGTTGCCTGCGGCGAGGCGGGCATAGGCGGTGGCGTGATTGTCGACATGTGGGCCATGTAGGATGGCCGACCCCATGGCCGCGGCCGGATAGGGATCGACGCCGCCGAAGGGGCCGAGGGAGCGCCCGAGAAAGCTCACCGGGGCAAGCCGGTGCCATAGCCCGTCCCGATCCGGGGAATCTCCGGTCAGAACGGCGATTTGCAGGGCTTCGGAAATGTTCTCCGCAGGGCCAAGGGCCATGGCAGTCAGCCCGGCATCCTCACATTGCGCAAGAACGCCATCCAACGTCGCAGGATCGGAGAGAGACATCACAAGGAGCAACCGGTGGGCACGTCGCAATGCGCTTTTGTGTGCCCGAAGCACGTTGCTCAACTCGGACAGTTCGACTTGCGCGGCGAACCAGCAGGGGCGCGTGCCGATGTCTCCGGACCGGTGAGACAGTTCGTCATCGTCGATGATCGGGGCGATGCCGCCCTCTTCGAGATAGCCGAGACGTTCGATCTGAGCCGGATCGAGCCCGGCTCGTCGCCACAGCCCGTGACTGTCGGAGCTGGCGGTGATTGCATGATCGAAACAGTTCAGCACCGCGTTGCGCAGGCCTGGAACCGGCGTGGGCAGGTCAAGCGTGCTTGGGCTGTGCGGTGCCTCGATCGAGAGGCAGGGGACGCCGTCGTCATGCGCGGCGCGCAACAATGTCGGTCGAAACCGGCCACCGATCCAGATCAGCCCATCGGGGCGCCAATGGGACAGGAACCGCCGCACGATGGTGTTTTCATCCTCGGGCGCTTCGGTAAAGATCGCCCCGTCCGGCCTCTGACCGTTCGGGGGATGCACGCCGGGGCTCATGGTGATCACCCCGACCAGATCGGGTCGGTCCTCGGCGATCCGGGCAAACAGCTCGACCGCCGGTCCGAGCGCGAACTGGGTCGCGGCATGCAACCAGAGAACCTCTCCGCGCGGGCGGGGCGGCAAATCGAGGGCCAGCCGGGCGTCACGCGCCTGTTGCGTCAGTGTGCCTTCGGACAACAGACGGTCCAGACGTTCGGTGTGACGTCTTTCGGACCGTCCGTTCAGGCCGGAGTAAAGCAGGAAGGCGAGGGGTCGGGCCATCTGGGCCTGCCGTTATGCTCCGAGCTCTTCGGTCGGCGAGGCCAGTTGCTCCTCATCCCGCAGGCGATGCAGATGAGCGATGAAATAGCGCATATGGGCGTTGTCCACGGTGCGTTGGGCCTCGGCTTTCCAGGCGGAATGCGCGGTTTCGTAATTCGGAAAAATCCCAACGATGTGAATATCATCCACATTGCGAAATACGGTTTTGGACGGGTCGATGAGTTCGCCGCCGAACACGAGGTGCAGTCTTTGTGCCATGGAACGTCTCCTGGGATTATATGTGGCGCACCCTAGTCCAATCAGAATGGGGGTCAAGCGGCCATCGGGACATGCCTAATTTCTGGGCGCTTTCTTGCGGGATCGGGAGATTTTCCGCATTGGCGGTTTCCCTCTCCTGCCTCAAAGGCCATCATGGAGCCATGAGGACGGATCACAATGCTCCCCGCCTGATCGTGGTTTCCGATCTGGACGGCACGCTGCTCGATCATGGCAGCTATTCCTGGGCCCCTGCGAAACCGGCATTGCGCCGGATGCGTGAATTGGGTGTCCCGCTGGTTCTGGCAAGCTCCAAGACCGCTTTCGAGATCGCGGATCTTCGGCGTGAGATGGGGTTTTCCGATTGCCCGGCCATTGTCGAGAACGGAGCCGGGATTCTGCCCCCGGGGGAGGCGATGCAGGCGGATCGCAGCGCGCATGCCGCGCTCTTGTTCGCGCTTACGGAACTGCCCGCCGACCTGCGCGCCTGTTTCAGCGGATTTTCCGACTGGAGCGTGGAGCAGGTTGCCGAGAACACCGGCTTGCCTCTGGCCCAGGCAAGGCTTGCGGCGCAGCGACAGTTTTCCGAACCGGGGCTTTGGTCCGGTACACCGGAGGATCAAAAGGCCTTTGAGGCGGCTCTGGCGGCAAAAGGCATCACCGCGCGGCAGGGCGGGCGCTATCTCACCCTGTCCTTCGGCGCGACCAAAGCGGACCGCATGGCCGACATCGTCGCGCGCTATGATCCCCGTCCGGTCACCATGGCTCTGGGCGATGCGCCCAACGATGTCGAGATGATCGAGACCGCCGATTTCGGCACTGTCGTCATGAATTCACACGGGCCGGGTATCCCGACCCTTGCGGGAGAGGCCACGGGCCGGATCACGCGCACGCATGCGCCGGGGCCTGAAGGTTGGAACATTGCGGTGCTTGAACGCATTGCACAAGACTACAAAGAGAAAGGCTGACAAATGGCGGATTTTCATCAGGGCGGGCATGTGGCGACGCTGCACAACCTGCGCATCAATTCCGAAGAGGATCTGAGCCGGGATCTCAATGCCTTTGCTTCCTCGCGCAAGATCACGCTGATCCTGCCCTCGCTGTTTTCCGAACTCGAAGGGGAGGCGCTGCCGAATATCATCGACGAGCTGAACAAGGTGGATTTCGTCCATCGCATCGTGATCGGTCTCGATCGCGCCACCGAGGAACAATATCGCTACGCACGGAAATTCTTTTCCCGCCTCAAGGCCGATCATGTTGTGCTCTGGAACGACGGGCCGCGGCTTCGGGCGGTGGATGCGCGTCTCAAGGAGCTTGAACTGTCGCCCTCCGAGCCCGGCAAGGGGCGCAATGTCTGGTTCTGTCTCGGCTATACGATCTCGCGCGCCGACAGTGCCGTGGTCGCGGTGCATGACTGCGATGTCGTGACCTATTCGGCAGGGATGCTGGCGCGGCTGGTCTATCCGGTGGCGAACCCGACCTTTCCCTATCAGATGTCCAAGGGGTTCTATCCCCGTGTCGCCGATGGCAAGCTGAACGGCCGGGTGACGCGGCTTCTGGTGACGCCGATGATCCATGCGCTCTCGAAGGTTTTGGGGCCGCAGGATTTTCTCGATTTCCTCGCCGATTTCCGCTACCCGCTCGCCGGTGAATTCGCCATGCGGACCTCAATCCTGCCCGATATGCGTATCCCCTCCGACTGGGGACTTGAAATCGGACTTTTGTCGGAGGCTTGGCGCAACCTCAGCCCGCGCGCGGTCTGTCAGGTCGAGATTTCCGACCGTTACGATCACAAGCATCAGGACCTGTCGCAGGAGGATGCCTCAACCGGACTGTCGCGCATGTCGGTCGACATTTGCAAGGCGCTCTATCGCAAGCTCGCCGCCGATGGCACGGTGTTTTCCGAAGAGATCTTCCGTTCGATCAAGGCTACCTATTATCGCGGCGCACTCGATCTCATCGAAACCTATTTCAACGATGCGCGAATGAACGGGCTGCATGTCGACCGCCATGTCGAAGAACAGGCGGTCGAACTGTTTGCCAACAACATCATTCAGGCGGGCAACGTGTTTCTGGAAAACCCGATGGAGACGCCGTTCATCCCGAACTGGTCGCGGGTCCATGCCGCCGATCCGGACATCATCGCCGCTATGGCGCGCGCCGTGGCCGAGGATATGGAGGACTATAAATAACTAAAGCCTTTCGCCAAAAAACTGAGACACAGCTTTGGGCGGAGCGCAGTACAAGATATAAGCGTTGCACGCGCGTCGCCTTTATCTGATGCCTCAGGTTAAAGGCGTGATGCTTTATTTGAGGCGTGCGAGGATGGCCTGTGCCAGTTGCGGGCATCCCGCCACCATGCCGTCGAGCTGTGGCACGGGTTGGTTGAACACCGGGCGCTGACCGAGCAGGTCTGTGACCTGGCCCCCGGCTTCCGACAGGATCAGGGTGCCAGCCGCCACGTCCCATTCCCAGGTCTTGCGAAAGGTGAACATCGCGTCGTAGCGCCCCTGCGCCACCAAAGCGAGCCGGTAGGCCAGAGAGGGGCGGAACTTGTGAATGAATTTCGGGGAGCCTCCGCGCCAGTGTTCGTCGCTCAGATGCTGACGCGGGGCAAGAACCGTCGCACCGTCGAGATCGCATCTTTTGCCTGCTCGCAAAGGATTGCCGTTCAGGCAGGCCCCGCCGCCCTTGATCGCCGCGAAGAGACGCTCGCGCAGCGGCAGGAACACCACGGCGGCGATCACCTGCCCCTCTTCCGCGATGGCCAGGGAATGCGCCCAGTTACGATCGCCATGGATGAAACTGCGCGTGCCGTCGATCGGATCGACGATGAACACGCGCTTGCGCCCGAGGCGCTCCGAGGTGGTGTCGACGGTCTCTTCCGAAAGCCAGCCATAGTCGGGCCGCTCCGACAAAAGGTATTCGTGCAGCATCCGGTCCACGGCCAGATCGGCCTCGGTCACGGGGCCTTGTCCACCGCCCTTGTCCCAGACCTGCGGATTCGCCTGCCAATAGGGGCTGGCGATCTCGCCCGCGTTGCGCGCGGCCTCGATCAGAAGCTCCAGATCCTCTGTCAGGTCGTCAGTCACCGGCAAGCGTCATTCCTTCGACCAGAAGCGAGGGCACGACGCGGCTCAGATGCAGACGTGCATCGTTGGCGGGGATCAGCGTCATCAGCATCGCGCGCAGATTGCCCGCGATGGTGCATTCGTTGACCGGATAGACGATTTCACCATTTTCGACCCAGAACCCGCTCGCGCCGCGCGAATAATCGCCGGTGGTCGGGTTGATCGAGGCGCCGATCATACCGGTGACCAAAAGCCCGGTGCCCATCTCGCGAATCAACTCTTCGCGGCTTTTCTCGCCTTGCGTCAGAGCCACGTTGCCGGAGGAGGGCGAGGGCGGAGAAGACACCCCGCGCGACGCATTCGCCGTGCTTTCAAGCCCAAGTTTGCGTGCAGTGGCAAGATCGAGCACCCAGCTTTGCAAGACGCCATCTTGCACCAGAGCGCGTTTCGAGGTCGCAAGACCCTCAGCATCGAAAAGCTTTGACCCGGAGGTGCGCGGGCGATGCGGGTCCTCGATCAGCGACAGCCCCTTGGGCAATACATCCGCCCCCATGGCGTCGCGCAGCCAGCTTGCGCCGCGGGCAATCGCCGTGCCGTTGATCGCGGCCAGAAGATGGCCCACGAGCGAGGAGGAAATCCGTTCGTCGAACAGCACGGGATAGGAACCGGTCTTCGGTTTCCTGGCGCCGATCCGCGCCAGAGTGCGTTCGGCAGCGAGACCGCCGATCTCTTCGGGCGAGAGCAGATCCGCGCCGAAAATCCGGCTGTCGCCATAGTAATCGCGTTCCATCCCAGTGCCTTCGCCCGCAATGGCGACGGTCGAGATCATCCGGTCGGTGCGGGTGTAACCACCCGAGAACCCGTTGGTCGCGGCGAGATGAATACGGCGCTTGCCATAGGCGGCGGAGCTTTCCACCTTGGTGATCCCGCTCTGCGCCAGTGCCGCGGCCTCGGCGCGCAAAGCGTCGTCTTTCAGAGCTTCGGGCGAGGGTTCGTCGGAAGGGTCGAACATCTCGAGCGCGGAAATGTCGGTGTTGGCGGCGATCTGCGACGGATCGGCCAGCCCGGCGGTCGGGTCCTCGGGGGCCAGTCGCGCCATGGTCACCGCGCGCTCCGCCATGGTCGCGAGCGTTTCGGGGCGGGTGTCGGAGGCGGAAACACAGGCCTGACGCCGCCCGATCAGCACGCGCAGCCCGATGTCGATGCCTTCGGAGCGTTCCGCCTGTTCGAGCGCGCCCTGACGCACCCCGATGGACAGCGAGGTGCCGTCGATCGCCAGGGCATCTGCGGCCTCGGCCCCGGCCCTTTTCGCGGCTTCAAGAAGCGCCCCGGTCAGTTCTGAAAGATCTCCTGCCATGGTGTGCCTCCATATCTCGCATTGTTGCATCTCATGCAGATGCAATTAGGCCGCCTGCGCGCGTCGCGCAAGCGGCCCGGTGTCTTTCGGGTGCCTTAGAATGGCAGCGGCTGGCCGTTGGCGATGATCGCACCGTCTTCGGTCATCTCGATCTCGGAGACCAGTTCGCCCTCCGCATCACCCGGACGGGCAAACAGACCGAGCATCATCTGTGCCGACATCGCGGTCTCCGGCGGCAGGATGCCGGTGGAGGACAGTTTGGTGATCAGATCGGTCACACCGTTCAGCGTCAGGTTCAGCTTGCCGGCAAAGGGCGGCATACCGCCGGGCACCTGGGGCTCCTGATCGAGGAAATGCCCCGCGCCATTCCCGGCCACGGTCGCACCGGCCAGCGCAAGAAAGATCTCGGGCAGGGCAAGGGTTTTCACCTCGAAGGGCATCTCTTCGGCACTCTCTTCCTCGAGCGCCATCAGCGTCTCGAAATCGAACAGGTCGACGTCGCTGTTCAGGGTGCCCTCGAAGGCCAGGCGCAGGTTTGCCGGATCGTGCGGCAGCTGGCCGGTCGGATCGGCGATCATCCAGGCAATCTCCGGCAGGATGAGATCCTTGAGCCCGATCTTGGCGCTGAACGGCTGATCCTCTTCGGAGGCCGCCAGCGGGAACAGGAAGGCCGCGGAATATTCCGCCATGGACACGGCAACCTGGCCGCCGGGGATTTGCGCACCGGCGACGGTGACATTGAGATTCCCCGCCGCGACATCATAGCCGATGGTGCCCTCCTGGAAGGCCACGTCCAGCTTGGACGCACCGGTCGCGGCGCGGATGTCCATGTTCGAGGACGCGTCTTCACCGCTGATCGTCATGAAAGAGGAGCTGTCCGCCATGGTCATGGTGACATCCATCGTGCTCCGGCCCAGCAGATTTGCGAGCATGTTTTCGCTGTCGCTCTGCGGCAGGAGGATGGAGCCCTTGATCGCAAGCGTGTTGCCGATGAAGCCCGCCTCCACGGTGCTGCCTTCGCCATCCTCGATCTCATCCACCTCATAGGTCAGCGTCGCGGCCGTCATGTCCATGTTGGAAAACAGGCTGTCGCCCTTGCGGACCACGGTGGAGGTGCCGGAAATGCCAGCGAATTTGCCGGTCACCCCGGGCTGGACCGTCATGCCATCGACCACCACCGGTTCGGAGGACATCGTCATCGCGGCATCCTCGATGGTGTAGAGCATATCGTCGGGGGAGCCGGACACGATGGCCTCGCCGATATAGGTCACGGTGGAGCGGGTCTCGACGGTGTCGCCTTCCTCCGTGCCGGGCTCGGTCGGTGCGCTCATGACCGAGGTCAGCGGTTCGGGGAACCACATTGCGACCGTGCCGCGGCGACGTTCCTGGAACCGGATCTCGGGTACGGTGGTGGTGTCCGAGACCGAGGCCTCGCCCATGTCGAGGTTCATGCTATAGACCATGTTGCGCACGACAAGAGTGTCGCCGTCACGGCTCACTTCGGCCGTGGGGGTCATGCCCATGTTGGTCATCATGTCCTGATAAGAGGCCCAGACCTCCTCCGGCGTGACATCTGCGAAAACGGGACCGGCGGTGAGGCAGGTGGTGGTGAGCGCGGTGGCCCAGAACATGGTACGCATGATAAATCTCCTGAAACAGTCGCGCACACATTTTCGTGCTTTGGCCGGAGGGTCAAGACTGGAACCCGGTGAGTTCACAGCATAAGCTCCCCCTGAAACGAGGGAGGTCGGATTATGTCGCAACTGATGGGGAAAACCGCTTTGATTACCGGGGCAAGCCGGGGGATCGGCGAGGCGACCGCACGGCTTTTCGCGGCAGAGGGTGCCAAGGTGGCCCTGATCGCACGCAGCGCCACGGAAATTGCGCGGATCGCGGGCGAAATCGGTCCGCAAGCTCTGGCCGTGCCTTGCGATATTTCCTCCTATGCCGAGCTTGATCAGGCGGTGACAAAGGTCGAGGATCATCTCGGCCCGATTGACATTCTGGTCAACAACGCCGGTGTGATCGACCCGATCGGCGCACTGTCCACCGTGGATCCGGACGATTGGTCGCGCCTCATCGACATCAATATCAAAGGTGTGTTCTATGCCATGCGCCGGATCGTGCCGGAGATGGTCGCACGCGGTGGCGGCACCGTTCTGACTGTCTCTTCCGGCGCAGCGCATCGCCCGGTCGAGGGGTGGAGCGCCTATTGCAGTTCGAAAGCCGGGGCGGCAATGTTGACTGCCATGCTCGATCTCGAAGAGCGCAGCCATGGCATTCGCGCCATGGGTCTTTCGCCTGGCACGGTCGCGACCCAGATGCAGCGGGAGATCAAGGCTTCGGGCATCAACGCCGTGAGCCAGCTCGACTGGTCCGATCACGTCCCGCCGGACTGGCCTGCCCGTGCGCTTCTGTGGCTGTGCGGAGAGGATGCCGATGCCCATCTGGGCGAGGAATTGCAACTGCGGGACGAAAGTTTCCGCCGCCAACTTGGATTGATCGCATGATAGACCTGACCCGTGACGGCGCGTTTTGGACCGTGACCCTGAACCGGCCCGAAAAGGCCAATTCCCTGACCTCTGCCATGTTGTCCGATCTGATCGCGATTGCACAGGAGGCGCGAAGCGCGGCGAAGGTGTTCGTCCTCACGGGGGCGGGTAAGGTGTTTTCCGCAGGCGCCGATCTCGACGAGGCGCGCGCAGGGCTTGCCACGTCTCCCTTGTGGGAGGACCTGTCCGGGGTGATTGCCGAGTTGCCCTGTCTCACCATCGCGGCGTTGAACGGCACGCTGGCGGGCGGGGCCTTCGGGATGGCTCTGGCCTGCGATCTGCGGCTGTCCGATCCGGGGGCGAAGTTCTTTTACCCGGTGATGAAGCTCGGCTTCCTGCCGCAGCCGTCGGACCCGAAACGTATGGCAACGCTGATCGGACCGGCGCGGGCCAAGATGATCCTGATGGCGGGGCAGAAGATTGCCGCCGATGAGGCCCTGTCCTGGGGGCTGGTGGACCGTCTGGTGCCCGCCGCCGAGCAGGGGGTCGCCATCGCAGAACTGGTCGAAGCCCCGCTGGCCGCCTCCTCCGATCATATCGCCGGGATCAAGGCGCTGATCCACCCGTGAGCAGGACCGCCGAACCGATCGACGCTCTGGTCGTTGGCGCTGGACCTGCGGGGCTGATGGCGGCGGAGGTGATCTCTGCCGCCGGGCATTCCGTCATGGTGGCGGAGGCCAAACCCTCGCCCGCGCGCAAATTCCTGATGGCGGGCAAATCGGGTCTGAATCTGACCAAGAACGAACCGATGGAACGTTTTCTCAAGGCCTATGAGCCACTGCATCCGACAGTGAGCGCGGCTTTGCAGGCCTTCGGTCCACAAGAGGCGATGGCCTGGGCCGAAGGGCTGGGTCAGGAGATGTTCACGGGGTCCTCGGGGCGGGTGTTCCCGAAAGTCATGAAAGCTTCTCCGTTGCTGCGCGCTTGGCTCGCACGACTGGAGACGCAGGGCGTCACTCTGTGGCGGAACTGGCGCATGGTGGGGCTGGGCGAGAGCGTTGCATTCGAGACGCCGGGCGGGCCGGTCAATATGCAGGCAAAAACCGTCATTCTGGCCCTCGGTGGTGCCAGTTGGGCCAGATTGGGGTCGAATGGCGACTGGGTCGAGATGCTTGCCCCCTATGTGGAGAGCGCCCCCTTCGCCCCCTCCAATGTCGGTCTCCTGATGGATTGGACGCCCCATATGGCGGCGCATTTCGGCAGGCCTGTGAAAGGCGTGAAGCTCACCGCGGGAACCTATGAGAGCCGTGGCGAATTCGTGATTTCGGCACGGGGTCTTGAGGGCGGCGGGATTTACGCAGTGACCCGCGGCCTGCGGGAGGGGGCGATGCTGCACCTCGATCTCCTGCCCGATTGGGAGCCGGAGAAGTTGAAACAGGCTCTAATCCAGCGGAAATCGAAAGAAACTCTGACAAAATTCCTGAAACGTGTGCTCCGTCTGGCGCCGGAAAAGACCGCTCTGGTGATGGAATTCGCGGGGCCGCGCCCCGATGATCTTTTGCGGTCCTTGAAGGCTCTCGAGATCAAAGGTGCAGGGCTGCGCCCGATGGACGAGGCCATTTCGACCGCCGGTGGCGCGCGGTTCGAAAGTCTGACGAACAGGCTCGAAGCCCGGAGAAAGCCGGGTTTATTCCTCGCCGGAGAGATGCTCGACTGGGATGCGCCAACAGGCGGTTATCTTCTGACCGCCTGTCTCGCGACCGGGCGCCTCGCTGGAGAGGGTGCGCTTACACGCCTGTCATGACCTCGGAAGCGATCTCGAAGGATCGGAGCCGTTTGTCGTGGTCATGGATATTGGCGGCGAAGATCACTTCCTCCGGCCGATAGCGGTCGATCAGCGCGCCGATCTTGTCTTTGACCATTTCCTTCGTGCCGGTGGCGGAAACCGCAAAAATCGCATCGAGCGAGGGCAGGAACCGGGCGGGCACGACGGAGGCAATATCCTCTACCGGGCGCGGCAGTTTGCCGGGTCTGCCCATGCGCAGATTGGCGAAGGTCTGCATCATGGACGAGCGCAGATAGACCGCTTCCTCGACGGTTTCTGCGGCAAACACATTGGTGGCGAGCATAAAATAGGGCTTGTCGAGATATTCGGAGGGGCGGAAGAGATCGCGATAGATCTTGACCGCCTGATCCAGTGCGGCAGGTGCGAAATGCGAGGCAAACGCATAGGGCAGGCCCAGAAGTGCCGCCAGTTCCGCACCATAGGTCGAGGAGCCCAGCATCCAGACCGGCACATGGGTGCCCGTGCCGGGAAAGGCGCGCACGGGGGCGTCCTCGGGCATGTCGCCGAAATAGGCCATGAGTTCCTGCACGTCCTGCGGGAAGGTTTCGCCATTGGCGTGGCCGGGCGTGAGATTGCGCCTGAGCGCGCGGGCTGTCGGCATATCTGTCCCTGGTGCGCGCCCGACGCCGAGGTCGATCCGATCTCCGTAAAGCTCGCGCAGGGTGCCGAAGGCTTCGGCCACCTGCAAAGGCGCGTGGTTCGGCAACATGATCCCGCCCGCACCGATCCGCATCCGTGTCGTATGCGCCCCGATATGCCCGATCACCACGGCGGTCGCTGCCGAAGCGATCCCCGGCATGTTGTGATGCTCGGCCAGCCAGTAGCGGTTATACCCCCAGTCCTCGGCATGTTGCGCCATATCGACGGAGTTCTTCAGCGCCTGTGCGGTGGAAACGCCTTCGGGGACGGGGGAAAGATCGAGAAGGGAATAGGGGATCATGTGCGGCTCCTTTTGTTCCAATCTGGGATGTTTTTGCCGCCGTTCAAACTGCGTTTGCGCTCAGCGCCGTTGCGCCAACATGGCAAGCCGGATCAGAGCGCGTTCCATCACCGCCATGGTTGGGGCACGCGAGGCCGAACGCAGGGTCAGGTCCGTGTCGGTCAGAATGCCGAGCGCGGTTTCGAGTTTGTACATGCCCCAGTTCGAAGCCTGCCGGGTCATCCGGTCGCGCCGCGGCCCGAAGATCGGCGGACGGGCTGCGGCGATACCGGCGGAGGCCCCATTCGGATGCGAGGCGGCGGCATGGAGACTGCGGAAATGCCGCATGGTAAAGATCGACAGCGCCACCGGGTCGATCCCCTGGCCCGCGATCTTGACCATCAGCGGGCCAAGCTCGTTCGCCCGCCCTTCGGCCACCACGTTCAGCACATCGTCCACCTCGGCCTCGGTGGTGGCGGGGGCGCAGTTCTGGACGTCCTCGCTGCTGACCGGGCTTTGGTCGCCGATCTTGTAGAGCGCGAGCTTGTCGAGTGTCTGGCGAAAATCGCCGGGATCGAGCGTGCGTGCGAGGGCTTCGATGTCGGTCATCGCCTCACGCGTAATATTGCCAACCCCGGCCTTGCCGAGCGTCGTCTCGATCTCCGCACGCGAAGGCGGATCGGCATAGATCGCGATGGCGTAGGCGCTTGGGTGGCCTTCGAACAGCTTGCGCAGTTTCGAGGTGGCCTTGAGCTGACCGGCGGTGACGACGATCTGTGCATCGCCTTCGCGCCAGTCGAACAGTGCGTCCTTCACCGTGTCGCTCACCTGATCGGTGGCGTCTTCGACAAAGGCAACGCGGGGACCGGGAAAGAACCCCTGTTCCTTGATGGCATCGAGCAGAAGAGTCTTGTCCTTGCGCAGCTCTCCGCCCGTGATCCGGGTCAGTCGCATTTCTTCTTCGCCCTGTTTGCCGATCAGCCCCTCGATCACCTCCTGACGCCGGAGCGCGATGCGCATGGCGTCGGGACCGTAAAGCAGGACCCCGGCCTTGCCCGGATCGGGTTTGGCGAAATAGGACAGGGCGTCTCGGGCGGCGAGTTTCATTCGGCGGGAGTGGGCGTTGCAAGGGTGATGATCTGACTGACCATCTGATCGGCGAGGAGCACCATGAGCCGGGCATAGGCGTCGCGCGACGCGGTCAGCGTGTCGACCGACGAGCCGGTGGCGGAATAGCTGGTGAAGCTGGACACGTAGCGCGCAATGAGGGGCTGGCCGGTTGCGATGTTGAGAAGCGTATAGTTGACCTGCCCCTCAACATGATACCGCAGGATTTCCTGATCACGGGTGATGCCAACCTGCGACTCGGAGGTCGAGATCTTATAGGTGAGCCGGTAAAGCGGCGTCTCAGAGGGGCCGAATTGCTCGGTCAGTCGTTTGTTCAGGTTGTAGCTTTCGCGATCCCACGGCGCGTCGATATCGACCTTGCCACGGAGCAGAGCCCCGGCGCCTCCCGGCCCGTAAGCCGGGGAAAAGCCGCAGCCCGTGAGGGCTGCGAGCGAGATCAGGAAGGTTCTGCGATCAAATGACGACATTGACGATGCGGCCCGGTACGACGATGAGTTTCTTCGGCGACCCGCCATCGAGCGCCTTTTTCACAGCATCGTTTTCCAGCACCAGCTTTTCAACCTCTTCCTTCGGCATATCCTTGGGAACCGAGATTTCGTCGCGGCGTTTGCCGTTGATCTGGATCGGCAGCGTCACCGTATCCTCGACCAGCATCGCCTCGTCCGGCACTGGCCAAGCGGCCTTTGCAATCAGGCCCTCTCCGCCGAGCATGGACCACATGTCTTCCGCAAGGTGCGGCGTCATGGGGGACATGAGCTGAGCCATGGTCTTGAGCGCAAAGCGTTTCGCCTCGCGACCGGCCTGAGACTTGGAGATTGTGTTGGTGAAGCCATAGAGCTTGGCGATCGAGGCGTTGAAACCAAAGCTTTCGATGCCCTGAGTGACCTCGAACATCGCCTTGTGCGTGGCGCGCAAAAGCTCCTCGTCGCCCGTGCCTTGCTCCGGCGTGGCATCGAGTTCGGCGGCCAGACGCCAGACGCGGCCTAGGTGTTTGCTGGCGGCTTCGGCGCCCGAGGCGGTCCATTCCACGTCGCGCTCCGGCGGAGAATCGGAGAGCACGAACCAGCGCGCGGTGTCGGCGCCGAATTGTTTGATGATCTCGACCGGGTCCACCACGTTGTTCTTGGACTTGGACATCTTGGCGGAGGGCACGATCTCGACTTCCGTGCCATCTTTCAGGAAACCCTTGCCGTCGCGCAGTTCGACCTCTTCCGGATAGTGATACTTCGGACGGCCATCCGCACCTTGGGTCTTGTAGATCGCGTGGGTCACCATGCCTTGGGTGAAGAGCGCATCGAACGGTTCGCGCGCGCTGTCCGGCAGGTGGCCGGTTTCATTCATCGCACGGGCGAAGAAACGGGAATAGAGAAGGTGCAGAATCGCGTGTTCGATGCCGCCGATATATTGGTCGACGTTCATCCAATACTCGGCGTCTTCTTTCACGGTCGGGGTCGTGGCATGCGGTGCGGTGAAACGCGCGTAGTACCAAGAGCTGTCGACAAAGGTGTCCATCGTGTCGGTCTCGCGGAGCGCCGCGCCGCCGCATTTCGGACAGGTCGTGTTGCGCCAGGACGGGTGACGGTCGAGCGGGTTGCCGGGGATGGAGAAATCAATCGCCTTGCCATCTTCATCGAACGGCAGCTCGATCGGCAGGTTTTCTTTCTTTTCCGGAACCACGCCGCAAGCCTCGCAATGCACCACCGGGATCGGACAGCCCCAATAGCGCTGACGCGACAGGCCCCAATCGCGCAGGCGGAACTTGGTCACGCCGTGGCCCACACCGTTTGCTTCGCAGAAATCGACAGCGCTGTTCACGCCCTGCTCGCCGGTTTGAAGCTCCTCGCCCGCGAAACCGCGAATGTATTTCACGCTTTCGGATTTCGTCGGAACAAAGGCTTCGGCCTCGTTCAACTCGCCCTCAACCGGTGCAAACACATAGTTGATCGGAAGGCCATATTTCGTCGCGAAATCAAAGTCGCGCTGGTCATGCGCCGGGCAGCCGAAAATCGCGCCGGTGCCATAATCCATCAGGATGAAGTTGGCAATATAGACCGGCAGCTCCCACGACGTGTCGAACGGATGGCGCACGGTCAGACCGGTGTTGAGGCCCAGTTTTTCGGCCTTCTCAATCGCTTCTTCCGTGGTGCCACCTTTGCGGCATTCCTCACAGAAGGCAGCGATTTCCGGGTTCTCGGCGGCCAGTTCCTTGGCCAGCGGATGATCGGCGGAGATGCCCACGAAAGACGCGCCCATCAGCGTGTCGGGGCGGGTGGTGTAGACCTCGATCCGGTCGTGATGCGCGGGGGCGTCTACGATGGAGAAAGCAAACTGAAGGCCGCGCGATTTGCCGATCCAGTTTTTCTGCATCGTTTTGACCTTGTCCGGCCAGTTGTCCAGATGGTCGATGGCTTGCAGAAGATCTTCGGAATAGTCGGAGATTTTAAAGAACCACTGGGTGAGTTCCTTGCGCTCGACCGGCGCGCCGGAGCGCCAGCCGCAGCCGTCGATCACCTGTTCGTTGGCCAGAACCGTCATATCGACCGGGTCCCAGTTCACGGTGGCGTTCTTGCGATAGACCAGACCTTTTTCCAGCATGTCGAGGAACATCGACTGCTGTTGTCCGTAATATTCCGGGTCGCAGGTGGCAAACATCCGGGTCCAGTCGATCGAGAGGCCCAGCGGCTTCATCTGATCGACCATCGTGTCGATGTTGTTGTAGGTCCAGGTCTTTGGGTGCCCGCCAGAGGCCATCGCGGCGTTTTCCGCCGGCATGCCAAAGGCGTCAAATCCCATCGGGTGCAACACGTTGAACCCGGTGGAGGATTTGTAGCGCGCCACCACGTCGCCCATCGTGTAGTTGCGCACGTGACCGATATGGATGCGGCCCGACGGATAGGGGAACATCTCAAGCACGTAATACTTCGGCTTGCTTTCGTCGCGCTTGGCGAGGAACACATCCGCCTCATTCCAGGCAGACTGCCATTTCGGTTCGATCTCGCTGGGCGCGTAGCGGCTCATGTTCACATCCTTCGTCTCAGACAAACGCCGGGCAGATAGGCCCGGCGTGGTCATAAATCCTTGGCTCTCCGGGGTCCAGAGGGCTTGTTTATCCCGGCGTCACTTGCCGGTGCGCAACTGGCGTGCGCGGGTGAGGATTGCGTCCTCGACGGCCTGAATGGTGTCCTGGCTGACAGCCCCGCCCTTGGTGTAGAGCGACACGTTCAACGTCCGGGCATCGAGCGCCGGGTCCGTTACGTGGATCACTGCACGGTATGCACGCCCGCCACCCGGCGGCGTGCCGTAGCCGGTGATGATCACGCCGGTGAAAGGATCGGCCTCCTGCACAGGCAGGAAGGACAGCACGTCGAGCGCTGCGTTCCAGATGTATTTGTTGACCTGAACACTATCGGAGACCGACCCGCGTCCGCCGCCGAAAATCGTGCGCCGTTTCGGGCTCTCGATCACGATGGTCTCGCCGTTCGGGATCTCGACGACCTGACCGGTGGATTTCGTGTCGACGGTCTGCGTGGCACCGTCGGTGGTGACCACGGTCTCTTTCTTGCCGCCGGAAAACGGCAGGGAGCCGAAACTGTCGCCGACAGAACCGACGGAATCGAATGCGCCACAGCCCGAAAGCGTCAGCATCGCGGCCACTGAGGCGGCCAGTACATGGGTTGGGCGAAACATCAGGCGCTCCCTCTCAAGACATCGCGGCAACCGTATCGCCCGCCGCGCCAGGGGACAAGGCCCCAAGTGCAGGGAAGTGGGCGAGAAAAGAAAAGGGCCGCCCCGAAGGACGGCCCAATCTTTTGTTCTTCTGAACTTCTAGGAATTAGAAGGAGAAGGACAGGGACACGGTGGCGCCGGAGTACAGCTCGTAGCCGCCGATGCCGGTGTCGATGTCGTCGGTGGATTCAGCAGCAACCGAGTTCGCATCTGCGTAGGAAGCGAGGAAGGATGCGCCGCCGCCGAGGTCGTATTCAGCAACGATGTAGGTTGCATAATCGTCGTCGCCGTCGAGGGCGCCAAGGGTGCCATCGTCGTCACCGTCGATGTAACCGGCGGTCACAACCAGGCCCATGCCGAAGTCGTATTGACCTTCAATGGCGTATTCTTGAGCGCCAACGAAGTCCTCTTCGAAGTAAGCAGCCACGGTGAGCGGGCCGTCGGAGTAATCGACGGAAACACCGTAAGCTTCTTCAGAGCCGTAGAACGGCATATCATAGGAGGCGTAGTAAGCGCCGAGGGTCACCGGGCCAACCGGGTAAGCAACTTCAAGGCCATAGCCGGTTTCACCTGCGAAATCCATCACGGAGGCGGTGAAGTCCGCGCCACCGAAGGAAGCGCCGAGGCTCAGAACGGTCATGTCGTCGATGCCATCAACGATGGTGTCATCGTAAGGGAGGCCATAGAAAATCACGTTTTCAGCGTAGAACAGGCCAGCAGTGAACATGCCGAAATCGGCAGCCAAGGCGATTTGGCCGGTTTCATCAGTGTCGCCGTCCACAGACACAACGGATGCGGCAGCGGAGTAGTTGCCATATTCCGCAGTCAGCAGGAGGCCGCCATCAACGCTGGGAGCGCCCAGGGCAGGGAGCGTGCCGTTGTCGACTTGTTCGTCGATGAAGTCTTGAAGATCAGCGGCTTCGTCCATCGGAGCGAAGAAATCGTTGTCGTACAGAGCGGACACGCCTTTGAAGGACGCGTAAGCGGTGTCGACGTCGCCGAAGGACAGGCCGAACATGTCGTTGGAGATGGACACGACCCAGTCAGAGGAGTCCACATCGCCAAGCTTGAAGGTGGAGCCTTGCGAGCTGTCTTCGAGGTCGATGTCGAGCGAGGCGGACGCAGTCCAGCCGTTGTTGAGCTCTTGCGACATGTTGATGTAGAGGCCGGCATCCCAGTAGAAGCCGTCTTCGTAGTCGTCGTTGTAGCCGATTTCTGCGTCACCGGACCAGGTCACTTCAGCGGAAGCGGCGCCAGCAAGCAGGGCGATCGCTGCGGAAGAAAGAAGGATATTTTTCATTTTTTCCCTCGTGGAATTTTGAATATCAGGCATGCCGGCTTACCCGACACATGGCCAGAGAAATGCGCTGAACCGTGCTTTGGGTCAAGAAAACGAGAGGCGGCGGGCATAGCTCTCTGAAAAATGATGCAACTTAGCCACACACCTGTTGCATGAGCTACGCTCTGCGGCATAAGAAATCCAAGGAATGTGGGTTGTATCGTCCAAGGAGGCAGATATGGGGCTTGCCGAGATCAAGGATCGGGTCGAAACCGAGGCAAAACGTGTCGGGCGTGCGCCGGAAAGCGTCACTTTGATTGCCGTTTCCAAGGTTCAGCCCAATGAACGCGTCGAGGCGGTGCTTGAAGAAGGCCAGCGGGTTTTCGGGGAAAACAAGGTGCAGGAGGCCGCTGGCAAGTGGCCCGCGTTCAAGGACCGCTTCGATGGTGTCGAGCTGCATCTCATAGGACCGTTGCAGACCAACAAGGCGCGGCAGGCGATGGAATTGTTCGATGTGATTCACACGGTGGATCGTCCGAAACTCGCGAAAACCATTGCCCGCCTCGCCGAAGAACTGGGCCATTGCCCGCGTCTTTTCATTCAGGTGAACACCGGTGAGGAGCCGCAAAAGGCGGGGGTTTTACCCGCCGAGGCGGACGCCTTTATACAAGAGTGTCGCGATCTGGGGCTGTCGATCGAGGGGCTGATGTGTATTCCGCCCGCCGAAGAAGAGCCGTCGCTGCATTTTGCGCTTTTGAAAAAAATCGCCGACCGGAATCAGATTGCAGGCCTGTCCATGGGCATGTCCGGCGATTTCGAAACCGCGATTGCACAGGGCGCGACTCACGTTCGGGTCGGGTCCGCGATCTTTGGCGAGCGGGATTATTCCTGACGATTTTCAGTGTCGGCAAAACGTCGGACTTTTGTCGGACTTCCGTCGGACCCTGAACGCTTAGATTAGCGAATGACCAATCTTGTCGCGGGCGTGATGCGTTCGGCGATCCAGCGCAGATGATCTGCGCGGAAGGCCACGCAGCCCTCTGTCGGGTGGCGCGGTTTGCGCCAGCGGTGGACAAAGATGGCGGAGCCTTTTCCCGGCGTGGCATTCGGCCAGTTCCAATCGGTGATGATCACCAGATCATAGAGACGATCCGCGCGGCGCATTTTTTCGTGGCTGGGTTTGAACGGCGCGCGCACGAGATGGTTGTAGGCGGGATGATCGCCTGCATCGCACCAGAGATCGCCGACGCGAATCTTGTCGCCGTTCAGCGCGGGAATGCGGTCAGCTCTATAATAGAGTGCAGGAAGGGCGTGACTGCCACGCGGGCTTGCGCCGTCGCCTTCGCGTTTGGTGTCCGAGATGCCGCCCTTGCCGATGGAGCAGGGAAAGCGGCGACCCATGAAGCGGGCGCCCCAGCGCGTGACGACGATGTCGGTGGCTTTTAACATCGGGCCGTTGCTCACAGCAAATGCCCCGATTTGTGCGCCTTGGTGGCGAGGTACGCTTCGTTGAAGCGATTCTCACCGACCTTGAGCGGCACGCGTTCGGTGACGGTGATGCCCTGATCTTCCATCCGGGCGATTTTTTTCGGGTTGTTGGTCAGGAGGCGCACGGCGCTGAACCCCATTTCCTTGAGAATCGCAGCTCCGATGCGGAAATCGCGCTCGTCGTCTTCAAATCCGAGGCGGTGATTGGCCTCGACCGTGTCGAATCCCTGATCCTGCAAGGAATAGGCGCGCATCTTGTTGGCATGGCCGATGCCGCGGCCTTCCTGATTGAGATAGAGCAGAATGCCTTCGCCCTCTTCGCCCATCTGGTTGAGCGCGGCGTGAAGCTGCGGGCCGCAATCGCATTTCAGAGAGCCGAAAATATCGCCGGTGAAACAGGCCGAGTGCAGACGCGCCAGCACAGGTTTGCTGCGATCCGGGCGACCGACCTCGACGACATAATGCTCTTCGCCGCCGTCCTCGGGGCGGAACACATGGACGCGGGATTTCTCGGACGCGATCAAAGGTACGCGGGCGTGAATCATATCGTGCAGCGGCGCGAGATCGGCCATCAACGGCAGAGCGGCCTCGACAGGCAGGACGGTGAGCCCGTTGGCGGCGGCGATCTCAAACCCGTTTTTCACATCGACCATGACGGCAGAGGGCAGAAGGCGGGCGGATTTCGCCAGCGCAATCGCGGCACGGGCGCAGATTGCGTTGCCGCCGCGCAGGGACCGGAACGGGCCTTTCATCGGATGGGTGAGATCGTCGGCGGGATCGGCCACCGCGTTGATCCAGTCGACATCGGCGTCGGCGGGCAGGATCAGGCGGGCGAGATCGGAATCATAGGCGCGGGCGGAGAGCGTTTCGGCGCGCCGGGCTGTGATGGCGAGATAGGCCTCGCCCAATGCGCGCAGATCGCCCAGACGCTCGGTCGAAAGGTCTTCGGCGGCGACGGCGAGCGCATGACCTGCCTCGGAGCGGAGCACCACCGGCACCCCCATGCGCATGTCCGCGCGGGCGCGGGCGATGATCTCGGAGAGGGTCGGGGCAAGGCTCATGGCGGCGGTCCGTTGTCGTGTCAGGGCTCTGATGTAGCGATCTTTGTCATAAAGTGAAACATTTCGCGGTGATTTGACACGCTTGCGTGAGAGCTTTGTTGCAAATCTTGTTCTTTACCGCCGTCACGCTCAGATCACGGACAAGGCACAACAAAAGGAGGTCACGGTGATGGCCACTCTCAAGAAAATCCTGCTCGTCGACGACGATGACGATCTGCGTGAGGCATTGAGCGAGCAACTTGTGATGACCGAAGATTTCGACGTGTTCGAAGCCGATTGCGGCGCTGCGGGCATGGAGAAGTCGAAGGAAGGACATTACGATCTGATCATCCTCGACGTCGGCCTGCCCGACACGGATGGGCGCGAACTTTGCAAAAGACTGCGGAAATCCGGTGTGAAATGTCCGATTTTGATGCTCACGGGGCATGATACGGATGCGGACACCATTCTGGGTCTCGACAGCGGCGCGAATGATTACGTGACCAAACCGTTCAAATTCCCGGTGCTTCTGGCCCGCATTCGCGCGCAACTCCGCACCCATGAGCAATCGGAGGCGGCCGTCTTCCAGCTTGGACCGTATACGTTCAAACCGGCGCAGAAAATGTTGGTTACGGAGGACGACAAGAAAATCCGTCTGACCGAGAAAGAGACCAATATCCTCAAGTTCCTCTATCGCTCGACCGAAGGCGTGGTGCCGCGCGATGTGCTTTTGCATGAGGTCTGGGGCTACAACGCCGGTGTGACGACCCACACGCTTGAGACCCATATCTATCGGCTGCGGCAGAAGATCGAGCCCGACCCCTCGAATGCGCGCATTCTTGTGACCGAAGCGGGCGGGTATCGTCTGGCATCCTGAGATTTGACGCGAGGCGGGAACCTTTTGTACCCGCCCCGTGTTCATCCCCTGAAGACCCCTCGCACATCGGGGTAATGATGTGCAGTCCCTCGTCCCTCGACTTACGCCCGGCCTTTGTGCCGGGCATTTTTTTGAGAGACGGGTTTGCACGGCTTTCGGGTGGTCACGGCTCGGACGGACGGGTAGGGTTCGGCGTAAATCTGATCCGAGGACCCGCCATGCCCTTTACCCTTGCCACCTGGAACATCAACTCCGTGCGTCTGCGCGAGCCGATCGTTTGCAAGCTGCTCGAAGAGGAGGCGCCCGATGTGCTCTGTCTTCAGGAGTGCAAATCGCCGGTGGAGAAAATCCCGATGGAGCGGTTTCGGGCGCTGGGCTACACCCACATGGTGGCGCGGGGGCAGAAGGGCTACAACGGCGTTGCGATCCTCTCTAAAATCCCGATGGTCGAGGCCGGTGCCGAGGATTACGCCTCTCTCGGCCATGCGCGTCACATCGCGGGCAAGCTCGAGAACGGTGTGACGATCCACAATTTCTATGTGCCTGCGGGCGGCGATGTGCCGGATCGCGAGGTGAACGAGAAATTCGGGCAAAAACTCGATTACCTCACCGAGATGCGCGATGCGTTTCATGCCGGGAAACCGGAGAAATCCATCCTTGTCGGCGATCTCAACATTGCCCCGCGCGAGGACGATGTCTGGAATCACAAGCAGCTTTTGAAAATCGTCTCGCACACGCCGATTGAGGTCGAACATCTGGCGCAGACGCAGGATGCGGGTGGTTGGGTCGATGTCACGCGGCAGGATATTCCCGAAGGCCTGCTCTATTCGTGGTGGTCTTACCGGGCGAAAGACTGGAGTGCGGCGGACAAGGGGCGGCGGCTCGATCACGTCTGGGCCACGCCGGACATCTCGAATGCGGCGCATGGCAGCCGGGTTCTGCGTGCGGCGCGGGGCTGGGAACAACCGTCGGATCACGCGCCGGTCTTTGCTTCCTTCGACCTTTAAAACTCATGCCCAAAGGCGCATATATGCGTCAAACAGATATAGGGAGAACCGACGATGGATCTCGGACAAACCAACGGCGCCGCGCACGGCGCATATGTGAAAGATGTTACCGAGGCCGATTTCATGGCCGAGGTGATTGATGCTTCTCAGGAAACCCCTGTGATCGTCGATTTCTGGGCACCCTGGTGCGGCCCTTGCCGTCAGCTCGGCCCGGCTCTCGAAGCCGAGGTCGGGGCCGCCGGTGGCAAGGTCAAGATGGCCAAGGTCAACGTCGACGAAAACCAGATGATCGCGGGGCAGATGCGCGTGCAGTCGATCCCGACCGTCTATGCCTTTTATAAAGGGCAGCCGGTGGATGGGTTCCAAGGCGCGCTGCCGCCGTCGCAGGTCAAGGAATTCGTGACCAAGATCGCTGCGCTGAGCGTGGACGAAAGCCTCGCCGATGCGGTTGCCGCTGCCGACGAAATGTTCGAAGCCGGTGAGATCGACGACGCGGCGCAGACCTATGCGGCGATCCTAGAGGAAGACGACAAACTGGCCGGGGCCTATGCCGGTCTTGCCAAATGTCATCTCGCGAAAGGCGAGCTTGACGAGGCCGAAGCCGTGCTGAACGGCGCGCCTGCCGAGGTCTCGCATGACGCAGCGCTTGAGGCGGTGCATGCCCAGATCGCTCTGGCGCGCGAGGCGGAAAACGCCGGACCCGTGGCGGAACTGGCCGCCAAGGTCGAGGCCGACCCGACCGACATGCAGGCGCGGTTTGACCTTGCCGTGGCGCAACATGCCGCAGGGCAGGTCGAAGAGGCCGTCGCAACGCTTCTGGCGGCGTTCAAACAGGATCGTGAGTGGAACGATGGCGCGATCAAGGAACAGCTGTTCAAAATTTTCGACAGCCTCAAACCGAACGATCCGATCGTTCTGAACGGTCGTCGGAAATTGTCGTCGATGCTGTTTGCCTGATCGCGTTTGCGTTCTAACTTTAGACCATGTTGAGCGCAGCCGATCTTCCCGAGACGATCCCCGTCTTTCCACTGCCCGGGGCACTTCTGTTGCCCCGGTCGCGCCTGCCGCTGCATATTTTCGAGCCTCGCTATCTGCAAATGCTCGAAGATTGCATGAAAACGCCCGCGCGCCTGATCGGCATGATTCAGCCGCGCGGCGGGGCGGGGGCCGGAAAGCTCAACACCATCGGCTGTGCCGGACGTCTGACCGCCTTTTCCGAGACCGAAGACGGGCGCTACATGATCACGCTCACCGGCGTGTCGCGGTTCCGGCTTCTGGCGGAGACCACCGGGTTCTGCCCCTATCGCAAATTCACCGTGGACTGGTCCGATTTCGGGGCCGATCTCGGCGCCGCCGAACACGATCCGGGGCTGATGCGCAAACCCTTCATGGACCTGCTGAAACGCTATTTCTGCGAAGAGGAATTGCGCACCGATTGGGAAAGCCTCGGTCAGGCCGAAGACGAATTGCTGATCAACTCGCTTTCCATGCTCTGCCCGTTCAGCCCCGAGGACAAACAGGCGCTTTTGGAGGCGCCCTCCCTTTCCACCCGCCGCGAAACGCTTATAACGCTGATGGAATTCGCCCTGCATGGCGGCTCTGACGAGGATATGATGTGATGGATGCCCAACCGACTTTCGACCGCCGGATGATCGAGGCGCTGGTGTGCCCGCAAACCCATGGCGTTTTGAGCTATGATGCGGAGAAACAGGAACTGATTTCGAAAACCGCAGGCCTTGCCTATCCGATCCGCAACGGCATTCCGATCATGCTGGTGTCAGAGGCGCGCAAACTCGAAGACTGAGCGCCCGTTTCCTTTGCTGCCGAAATACTCAAGCGCTCAAAGCGCCACACCGCGCAGCAGTTTGGGGATGTCGCCATTGACCCCCGCCGCCTCGCGGATTGCGGCGCGTTTCAGCCCGCCCATCGCGTTCACCGCGCCCATGCCGATGTCCCGCGCCACGCGCAGGAAGGGATTGTCGTTTGAAAACAGTTTGTTGAAGCTGTCGGTCATGAGCGCCATCGTCGCCACATCGAACCGCCGCCATTGCGCATAGCGCGCCAAAACGTCTTCGCGTCCGATGTCTTCGCCGCGCCGATGCGCCTCGACCAAGACTTCGGTCAATGCGCCGACATCCTTGAGCCCGGCGTTCAGCCCCTGACCCGAGATCGGGTGCATACCATGCGCCGCATCGCCGACAAGGGCGATGCGCGGGGCGGTAAAGGCATTCGCCAAGGTGATGTTCAAAGGATAGGTAAAGCGTTTCCCGGCCAGTGAAATCTCGCCCAGAAAATCGCCGAAGCGCGGCCGCAGAACGGCAAGGTAGTCCTCGTCAGAGAGCGCCTGAATCTCGGCGGCGAGTTTGTCTTTTTCGGTCCAGACGATGGAGCTTTGATTGCCCGGCAGCGGCAGGATCGCCAGCGGACCGGAGGGCAGGAAATACTGATGCGCAGCGCCATGATGCGGCAACTCGTGCGAGATCGCGCAGACGAGCGCGGTCTGGCCATAGCCCCAGCCGGTGCGTTTGATCCCGGCGCGCAGAGCGGTGCCGGATTGGCGCCCGTCGCAGCCGACGATCAGTTTGCCGGAGATGTCGGTGCCATCGCTCAGCGTGACTGTCGCGCCATGCAGCGTGACGTCTTGCGCGATGACTTCGCCTTCGATCTGGGTGATTTTGGGCTGGGCGTCGAGCGCCTCAAGAAAGGCCTGACGGATATAGCGATCTTCGACCATGTAGCCCATCGGGCTTTCGTCGATCTCGCCGTCGCGGAATTCGAGCATGAAAGGCGCGGGCCCTTCGCCGGGTTTGCCGTCGGTGACTTTCACATCGAGGATCGGCTGGGCATGCGCCGCCACCTTGTCCCGGATGCCGATGGCTTTCATCAGCTTGTAGGACCCGAGCGAGAGCGCATAGCCGCGCCCGTCGAACGTGTCGCCGATGCGCAGGGCTTTCGGCAGACTGTCGATCAGGGTCACGGTCAGACCCGCGTTCGCGGAGGCCAGCGCCAGAGCCGGGCCGTTCAGGCCGCCACCGACAATGATGAGATCGCTTTTGGGCATGGTGTTCTGGGTCATGAGAGCCTCCTTGTCGCAAATATGACGCGCGAGACGGGATTGTCCATGCGCTCCTGCGCCGCTACTTTGCGACGGCAACAGGAAAGGGCGGACGATGGTCGAGTATACAGAGATGAGCATGAGCGATCTGGGGCGGGCCATCGGCACGGGCGATGTCGATCCGCGCGATCTGGCGGCGGCGTTTCTGGATATGGCCAAGGCGCATCCTTTTGCGGATCGGATTTATGCGCGGATGATGGAAGGCCGCGCCATGGCGGAGGCGGAGGCGGCCTATGGGCGTGCCCGCGACGGGGTGCGGCGCGGGCTTTTGGACGGGGTTCCTGTGTCGTGGAAGGACCTGTTCGACACGGCGGGCGTGGCGACGGAGGCCGGGTCGGCTTTGCTGAAAGACCGCGTGCCATTGAGGGACGCCGAAGTGCTCCGGCGTGCGTCGAACGCGGGGCTCGTGGCGCTGGGCAAGACGCATATGTCGGAATTGGCGTTCTCCGGGCTGGGGCTTAATCCGGTGACGGCCACGACGCCCTGCGTCAACGATCATGCCGCCGTGTCGGGCGGGTCGTCTTCGGGGGCGGCGGGGTCTGTGGCGTTTGGCCTCGCGCCCGGTGCGATCGGGTCGGACACCGGCGGGTCGGTGCGTATCCCCTCGGCGTGGAACGATCTTGTCGGGCTGAAAACCACCGCGGGGCGTATTCCGCTGGAGGGCGTTGTGCCTCTGGCGGCGGCTTTCGATACCATCGGCCCGCTGGTCAAGACGGTGGAAGATGCTGCCGAAGTGCTCGCCATTCTCGATGGGTCGCCTGCGCCCGATCTCAAGGGCGCGACGCTCAAGGGCAAGCGTTTGCTCGTTCTGGAAAACGTGGTCTTCGACGACATTCGCGACGCGCCTCTGGATGCGTTTGAGGCGTCGGTGCAGAAATTCCGGGAGGCCGGGGCCGAGGTGACGCGCGCGGAGGTGCCCGCGGTCACCGAAGCGATGGACCTGTCCGGCATTCTGTTTACCACCGAGGCCTATGCCGAATGGCGCGAGGTGATCGAGGCCAATCCCGATGTGATGTACCCGCGCATTCTTGAGCGGTTCCGGGCGGGGGGCGCGTTCAACGGCGCCGATTTCGTGGCCGGCTGGAAGAAACTCGCGCATCTGCGGGCGGACTATCTCAAGGCGACGGCGGGCTATGACGCCGTCATCCTGCCGACCGCGCCGATCCTGCCGCCCAATGCGGAGCGGCTGATGACGGATGCGGAGTATTACGTCACCGAGAACCTTCTGGCGCTGCGCAATACGCGGGTCGGCAACCTGATGGGGCTGACCGCGCTGACACTTCCGACGGGGGTTCCGTCCTGTGGCGTGATCCTGCAAACGCCGCCGATGAGCGAAGCGCGGTTGTTGCGCTTGGGCAAGGCGGCGGAGACCGCGCTGACCTGAGTGTTCTGGCCTAAAAGTCACAACCTGTGCGGGAGGGCGCTGGGGCGGCCCGTCTTTTTCTGGACCAATCGGCCCGGCGCGGTTATCTTGATCCCAAACACCCGGGCGAAAAGATCCGGAAATACAGAGGCAGTAGCAGTTTCATGATGTTCCCTGAGCGGTTTTCCAACCTGCCGGAATACGCCTTTCCGCGTTTGCGGAGCCTTCTCGACGTGCATGCGCCGGGGGGCGAGGTCATGCATATGACCATCGGCGAGCCGCGCCATGCCATGCCGCCCTTTGTGGGGGAGGTTCTGGCGGAGAATATCGCGGGCTTTGCGAAATATCCGAACAACAATGGCACGGATGAGTTGCTGGATGCGATTGCCGGGTGGCTCAAGCGCCGTTTCGGTGTGACGGTCGATCCCGTCACCGACATCATGGCGCTCAACGGCACGCGCGAGGGGCTGATGAATGCCTGTATCGCGCTCTGCCCGGAGACCAAGAATGGCAAACAGCCGGTCGTGCTGACGCCCAACCCGTTTTATCAGGTCTATGCCGTCGCCGCGACGACCATCGGGGCCGAACCGGTGTTCGTACCTGCGACGCGCGAGACCGGATTTTTGCCGGATTACGCAGGGCTTCCGAGCGAGGTTCTGGACCGCACGGCGATTGCCTATATCTGTAGCCCGTCGAATCCGCAGGGTGCGATTGCCTCGCGCGATTATTTGCGCGATTTGATTTTCTTGGCGGAAAAGCACGATTTCAAGGTGTTTTCTGACGAGTGCTATTCCGAGATTTACCGTGACGAAGTGCCCGTCAGTGCGTTGGAAGTGGCGCGCGAGATGGGGGCGGACCCCGAACGTGTGGTGATTTTCCATTCGCTGTCGAAACGCTCGAACCTTCCTGGATTGCGCTCTGGCTTTGTGGCGTCGGGGCCGGAAAACATGCTCCGCATTCGTCGGCTGCGCTCTTATGCAGGCGCGCCTTTGCCCGGCCCGATCCAGGCGGTCTCCGCCCGTGTCTGGGCCGATGAGGATCACGTCATCGCCTCGCACAAACTCTACGTTGAGAAATTCGACATGGCCGATGAGGTGTTCGCGGGCATTCAGGGCGCGGAGGCGCCACAGGCGGGATTTTTCCTCTGGCTGCCGGTGACGGATGGCGAAGAGGCGGCGATGAAGCTCTGGACGGAAACCGGCATCCGGGTCTTGCCCGGGGCCTATCTGTCGCGCGAAGTGAACGGGGAGAACCCCGGCAAGCATTACATCCGGGTCGCCTTGGTGGCCCCAAAAGAAGAGACACAGCGCGGGCTGATCCAGCTCCGCGACTGTTTGTACGGTTAAGGTTAAGAGGCAGGCATGGCATCCTATCAGGCACGTGGTCGCGATCCGCTGTTCGACAAAAACACCCAGATCTTGCTGGAACGCCGGGGGCAGGAGCTGATCGGGCTCGGCCTTTTGCTGGTCGGTCTGATCTTTGCGCTGCTGCTGGGAAGCTATACGCCGGAGGACCCGAGCTGGCTGTCGGCGACGGAAGCGCCTGTGAACAATATTCTGGGGCGTTTCGGGGCCTCGATTGCCTCGCCTCTGATGATCATCGTCGGCGTGGCCTCGTGGGGTTTTGCGCTCGGGTTTGCGGCCTGGGGGCTGCGGTATATTTTCCATCGCGGCTCGGAGCGGGCCCTGTCGCGGGCGGTCTTCGTGCCGATCGCCATTGCGGTGGCGGCGGTCTATGCCTCGACTCACGCTTCCAGCGCACCGCAGAGCTTTGGCGGGCTGTTCGGCGATACGGTTCTGGCGGCGCTGATCCAGATCGTGCCTTTCGGTGCGGCACTCAGCCTTAAGGTTCTGGCCTTTTTGTCGTTCTTTGCGGCTCTGGCTCTGGCGCTTTTCGCCTTCGGTTTCACGCGCTCGGAGATGGTCGACATCGGTCGCTATCTGCTTTGGGGACTGGTATCGCTTTATGCGCTGATGCTGCACCTGATGGGGCGCAGCGCGCGCGGTTCGGTGCATCTCGGCCAGCGCATGGCGGAGAAGGCGGCGGCGCGTCGCGAGGCGCGTCGGGAAGAGCAGCGTCAGATTGCCGAGGAACAGGCGGCCTTTGACGCCCAGATGCAGACGCCACAGGCCGCGCACCACGGGTCGCGGGTGATCCGTGCCGATATGCGGGAGGCGCATGCCTCCGCATCGGTTGCGGCGCCGGTCGCGGCACCGATGCCCGCGCCGGAGGTGGAGGCCAAGCCGTCGCTCTTTGCCAAGATGCCGACGCTTTTGAAACGCAATGCGGTGGAAGACCCGGAGCCCGAGCTGATCGAGCGGGATCTGGCCCCCGATGTGGAAATGCTGCCGGGGCAGGACGACCGCATCCGTTCGAAGATCGCCAATGTGATCAACTCGCGGGCGCGTGCCGGATCGCGGGCGATTGTGCCGGGCGCGACCCGTGTCGAGCCGCCGATGAGTGCGGCGCAAAAGGCCGTGGCGAAATACAAGAAGGGCCCGCGCCCGATGATCCTCGACACCACGCCTGCGGTTGCGACACCGATGGTCGAGATCGCGGCGCCGCAGCCGCATGAGGCGTCTTATGACGGCTATGAGGCCGACGGGTACGAGGCGGATTATGTGCCGCTCGAAGCCTATGAAGGGGCCTATGAGGACGGTTATGACGATGGTTACGATGCGGGTTATGAACCGGTGGAAACGCCGGAATATATCGCGCCCCAGCCCGCCCGGTTCGAACATGCGCAACCCGCAGCCCCCGAGGCGAAACGCGTGGTGCAGCACCCGGTGCGCAAACCTGTCGTGCCGTCGAAACAGGCCCAGGCAGAGGCGCAGCCCAGCCTGAAATTCGACCCGAAAGAGGCCGAATACGAGGTGCCGCCGCTGTCTCTGCTGGAAAACCCGGTCAATATCGTGCGGCATACGCTGTCCGACGAGGCGCTCGAAGAGAATGCCCGGATGTTGGAGAATGTGCTCGACGATTACGGTGTGAAGGGCGAGATCGTGTCGGTGCGGCCGGGGCCGGTCGTGACCATGTACGAGCTCGAACCCGCGCCGGGTCTCAAGGCCAGCCGGGTGATCGGTCTGGCGGACGATATTGCGCGTTCGATGTCGGCGCTGTCCGCGCGTGTCTCGACCGTGCCGGGACGCTCGGTGATCGGGATCGAATTGCCGAACGAACATCGCGAAATGGTGTCCTTCCGCGAGATCCTGTCGGGGCGCGATTATGGCGATGGCAAGCATTCGCTGCCGCTGGCGCTTGGCAAGGATATCGGCGGCGATGCGGTTGTGGCGAACCTTGCGAAGATGCCGCACCTGCTGATTGCCGGGACCACCGGGTCCGGGAAATCCGTGGCGATCAACACCATGATCCTGTCGCTCCTCTACAAGCTGACTCCCGCAGAATGCCGGATGATCATGATCGACCCGAAGATGCTCGAACTCAGCGTCTACGATGGCATTCCGCACCTTCTGAGCCCGGTTGTGACCGACCCGAAAAAGGCCGTTGTGGCGCTCAAATGGGTCGTCGCCGAGATGGAAGACCGTTATCGCAAAATGTCCAAGATGGGCGTGCGCAACATCGACGGCTACAACGGTCGCGTCAAAGAGGCACTGGCGAAAGGCGAGCTGTTCTCCCGCACGGTGCAGACCGGGTTTGACGAGGAGACCGGCGATCCGATTTTCGAGACCGAGGAATTCCAGCCCGAAGCGCTGCCCTTCATCGTCGTTGTCGTCGACGAGATGGCCGACCTGATGATGGTGGCGGGCAAGGAGATTGAGGCCTGCATTCAGCGTCTGGCGCAGATGGCGCGGGCCTCGGGGATTCACCTGATCATGGCGACGCAGCGGCCCTCCGTGGACGTCATCACCGGCACGATCAAGGCGAACTTCCCGACCCGGATTTCGTTTCAGGTGACCTCGAAAATCGACAGCCGCACCATTCTGGGCGAGCAGGGGGCTGAGCAGCTCTTGGGTATGGGCGACATGCTCTACATGGGCGGCGGTGGCCGGATCACCCGCTGTCACGCGCCGTTCGTGTCGGACGAGGAGGTCGAAAAGATCGTTTCCTACCTCAAGGCCTACGGTCCGCCGGATTACGTCGGCGGGGTGGTCGAGGGGCCGGATGACGAGAAATCCGCCGATATCGACGCGGTTCTCGGGCTTGGCACCGGTGGCAATACCTCGGGTGAGGATGCGCTTTACGATCAGGCGGTGGCCATCGTGATCAAGGATCGCAAATGCTCGACCTCTTACATCCAGCGCAAACTGGCGATCGGCTATAACAAGGCCGCGCGTCTGGTGGAGCAGATGGAGGACGAGGGTGTGGTGTCGCCTGCGAACCATGTTGGCAAGCGCGAGATTCTGGTGCCGGAGCAGTAAGCTCACGCGGAGTTCCGCGACCTGTGAAGTCAGGAGAGGTGGAAGTCGCGTCGGGAGCGGCTATATCTCAGGCATGAAACAGATTCTCAGTGCCCCTGTGCGGGCCTCCCTCAAGGCCCTCGCGCCTGCCCTTGTCGCCCTCTCCTTCGCCGGTCCTGCGGCGGCGGAGAAACTGCCGCTCTCGACGATTTCGAGCTACCTCAACGGCCTCGGAACGGTCGAGGCGGAATTCACCCAGATCAATGACGACGGCTCGCGGTCGCAAGGTGCCGTGACGATCAAACGCCCGGGGCGCATGCGGCTCGATTACGGCGGGGGAGACGATGCGCTTGTGCTGGTGTCGGGCGGTCAGGTCGCGGTGTTCGATCCCGGCTCCAACGAGCCGCCGCAGCGGTTTCCGCTGTCGCAGACGCCGCTGTCCCTGATGCTGGCGCGCAATGTCGACCTGAGCAAAGCCAAGATGGTTGTGTCGCACACCGAACAAAATGGCGATACGGTTGTGCGGGCGCAGGACCCGGATCACCCGGAATACGGCTCCATCGACATGATTTTCAGTGCGACCCCGGTGCTTAAGGCCTGGGTGATCCATGACGAAACCGGCGGGTCGACCACGGTTCAGCTCACCAGGATGAAACTGGGCGGTTCGGTGTCGGACGGGGAATTCAACATCCGCACGGAAGCCAAGCGGCGCGGCACGCCGCTCGACTGATCCGGTTCAGATCTTGCCGCAGGCGGTGAGCTGCTGGCGGTAGACCTCGGCGCGGTCGGCGACGGAACCGGCGACCCGCACGAGCCAGGCTTTGGAATTGTAGCTGCCGCGGGCGTATCCGCTGCGGCCCTCGTGATAGGCGAGATATTGGTTGCGGGCGTCGTATTTCGAAATGCCGAGGCGTTCGGAAGTTTCTGCCATGTACCAGCCCATGAAATCGGTGGCGTCCTCGATCCGGGTGCGTTTGGCGCCCCTGCGGTTCTGCTCCACGCGATACTCGTCCCAGGTGGCATCGAGCGCCTGAGCATAGCCGAAGGCCGAACTTTGCCGCCCCATAGGGATCACGTTGAGCACGAACTGGTGCGGCGTGCGGGCATCGCCGTCGAATTTGCTTTCCTGATAGAACGTCGCCATCTGGACATACACCGGGATGCCCCATTTGCGTTCGGATTTCTTCATCGCGCGCAAATAGGTCGGGCGCTGGTCCAGAATGGAACATGCGTTGTCGAGATTTCTGGGCGCACTGTTGTAACCGCCGCCGCAGGCGGACAGCAGGAAAAGGACCGCAAGTGCGCGAAGACGTCTGCTCATAACTGCCTCTCGCTTTATCTTTCCAAGGAGCATAGCGGATTTGGGCTGGCTGTGAAATGGCATTCCTGTGAACGGGGGCGTTTCGGAAACGCTCAGATCAGGAGCGCCAGAAGGATCGGCAGGTAGATCACCGACAGCAGAGTCGAGGAGACGACGAGGGCGGCGACCGCATCCGAATCCGCGCCGTATTTTTCCGCGAGCATGTAGGAGGTGACGGCGACCGGGGTAGCGATCTGGACGACGAGCACGGCGAAGGGCACCGGATCGAGGTTGAACCAGAGCCCGGCGAGGGCGGCTATGCCGGCGCAGAGCACGACCTTGCCGACGGCCATGACGGCGGCGCGCCCGAGCCCGTGCGGATGCAGCCGTGCGACGGCGACGCCCAAGGTGATGAGCATCAGCGGGATGGCGATCTGGCCCAGAAGCGACAGCGTGTTCATCGCAAAGGTCGGGAGCGTCCAGCCCTGCCAGAGGAACAGCGCGCCAAGCGCCGTGGCCCAGACCAGCGGTTCCTTGAACGCCTTGCCGAGAGAGCCGCCGCCTGCGGTGACATAGACCCCGAAGGTGAAGGACCAGAGTGCCATGGCGGCGAAGACGACGACGGCATAGCTCAGCCCGGCCTCGCCAAAGGCGAAGAGCGCGAGCGGCAGGCCGAGGTTGCCGGTGTTGCCGAAGATCAGTGGTGCGAGGTAGGTGCGGCTGTCGAGCCCCATCAGTTTGACCACGAGCCAGGCCGCGATTGTGACCCCGCCATAGGCGACGATCGAGGCCAGCGAGAGGGCGGAAAGCGCGGCGGGCTCGATGTCGGCCTTGACCAGCGCGGTGAAGATCAGCGCGGGGACGGAAAGCGTCATGGTAAGTTTGGTGACGAACTCCAGCCGGTATTCGTGGCCGGTCTTGACCCAGGTGAACCCGATCAGCGCCAGCAGGAACACCGGCGCCACGATTTCGAGCACTGTCAAAACAAGGTTCACAGACTGTTTCCCATTTCCCGGGCTGCCCCCCGTGGACAGAGACCGTTTTAAAGGTCTACTAACCAAGTATGAGGGTTGCAACGTCATGATGTCATCACGCGCCAAATATCATCTGGGACAGGTTGTCCGGCACCGGAAACACAGTTTCCGTGGCGTGGTGTTCGATGTCGACGCAATGTTCTCCAACACCGAGGAATGGTATGCCGCCATTCCCGAGGATGTGCGCCCGAGCAAGGATCAGCCGTTCTATCACCTGCTCGCGGAAAACGATCAGAGCTTTTACGTCGCCTATGTGTCGGAGCAGAATCTCGTGGCGGATTATTCCGGGGAGCCGGTGCAGCATCCCGATCTCGACGACCTGTTCGGCCCGTTCGAGGATGGCGCCTATCCGTTGCATTTCCAGTTGAACTGAGCCGTCGGGCGCGCAGAGCGAAGAGGCGTTCAGGCCATCTGACCGATCGACATGCGAAAGCAGAGGCGGTTGTGATCGCTCTCCCGGACATATTCCAGCTCATGCGCCAGTTCCCTGATGAGAAACCAGCCAAAGCCGCCCTCGGGCAGATCGGCGATGTCGCAATTGAGATCGGCGCGGCGGCCGAGGGGCGGTTCGCCGCCGGGCATCATCTGGCCATTGTCGAGGATGGTGCACCACAGGCCCTTCGGGGTCTGGGACAGGTGGATTTCGATCATGCCGTCGGAGCGATCCGCATAGGCATGTTCGACGATGTTGTTGAGCGCTTCGGCGAGGACGATCTCGAGACTGGCAAGCTCGTCCGGGCCATAGTGGTCCGTGCTCAGCCCGTGTTTGATACTGGCCAATCCGCGGCGCACTGCGGCTTCGGTTGCCGGGAGGATGAGTCTCAACATATGCTCTTTCGGTTCGGGCGGGACCTCCCAGGTCTCCTGACGTTTGAGATTTCCCTCAGGACGCATTTGCGATGCCCTCGACCGCAGCGGCGACGCTGGTGTGAATGGTGAAAACGGTATCCATGCGGGTGAGACGGAAGACCCGTTGCACGGTGGGGTGCAGCGCGGCGAGTTCGAGGCGTTGCCCGTTGCGCACGGCCTTGAGGGCCGCGACCACGGCACCAAGACCGGAACTGTCGAGGAATTCGACATTTCCGAGATCGAGGAGAATGCGCGCCGGGCCACTGTCGCTCAGCGCGCGCATCTCGTCCTTGAACTGAATGGCGCAGGCCGCGTCGATGCGGTTTTCGACGACGCTCACGATTCGCACGTCATCAAAATCCTGATGGGTCAGTTTCATATGCCGTACCTTTGTTCTTATATCGGGCTTGATCCTACGGGAGAAACCTTACCAATGGGTTTGCGCGAAGCAGGAAAAGGGAGAAAAACATGCCGGATTACGACGGTTTGTCGGCACGGGTCGCCGCACTCTGTGCCGGGGAGACGGATGAGGTTGCGCTGATGGCCACCGTGGCCTGCGAAGTGCACCACTCGGATGACCGCTTTCACTGGACGGGGTTCTATCGCGTTGTTTCCGAAGATCTTTTAAAGATCGGCCCATATCAGGGCGGGCATGGCTGCCTGTTGATTCCGTTCGCGCGCGGGGTTTGCGGTGCCTGTGCGCGCACGAGGACGGTGCAGCTTGTCCCGGATGTGGAGGCCTTCGAGGGCCATATCGCCTGTGCGTCTTCGACGCGCTCGGAACTTGTTTTGCCGGTGCAAAATGCGAAAGGGCAGCTTCTTGGCGTATTCGATCTCGACAGCGATTTTCCGGATGCCTTCACCCAGGAGGATGCCGGGCGGCTTGGCAGGATTCTCGACAGCGTCTTTGCCAATGTGAGCCGGGCGTGATACCCGCGCGGGGAGACGAAAGAGAGCGCGATGAGTGACACTTACAATCCCCCGCAAGACCCGCTGAACATCCTGCATCTGGATCACGAGATTCTCGTGGTGGACAAACCCTCCGGGCTTTTGTCGGTGCCGGGCAAGGGCGAACACCTTGCGGATTGCATGATGTCGCGGATCAATGCGGCCTTCCCGGAGGCTCTGCTGGTGCACCGTCTGGATCGGGACACCTCCGGGGTGATGGTCTTTGCTATGACGCCCCATGCGCAGCGGCATTTGGGGCTTCAGTTCGAGAAACGTCAGACCAAAAAGACCTATGTCGCCTGGGTGCATGGCCATATCGCGGAGAAAACCGGCACCGTGGACCTGCCGCTGATCGTGGACTGGCCGAACCGCCCGAAACAGATGGTCTGTCACGAGACCGGTAAACCGGCGGTCACCGATTGGCGGGTGGTGCGCTATGAGGGCAATCAGACACGCGTGCGGCTGATGCCCAAAACGGGGCGTTCGCATCAGCTCAGGGTGCATATGCTGGCCATCGGCCACCCGATCATGGGAGATCCGTTCTATGCGGAGGGCGAGGCCAGGGATGCGCCGCGTCTGATGCTCCATGCCGAGCAATTGCGCTTTCGCCACCCGGACGGTGGGGCGGGATTGTCCTTTACCGCGAAATGCCCGTTTTGAACAAATCCGAGTAAATTTGTCGCGGTACTTGAAAACAGGGTGGAAATCCAGAATTTAGAATGTATCTAAGTTACCAGACGACGCACTTACATTCAGAGGAGATGACCATGGGTCTTCGTATCAACGACATCGTTCCCGACTTTACCGCCAAAACCGATCAGGGTGAGATCAACTTCCACGACTGGATCGGCGACAGCTGGGCCATTCTGTTCTCCCACCCGAAAGACTTCACCCCGGTCTGCACCACCGAATTCGGCGCCGTGGCGCAGCTTTCCGCAGAATGGGAAAAGCGCGGCGTGAAGGTCATCGGCCTCTCCACCGACCCGGTCGAAGAGCACGGCCCGTGGAAAAAAGACATCGAAGCCTTCTCCGGCGCGCCGGCGGGTTTCCCGATCATCGGCGACACCGATCTGGCCGTGTCAAAACTCTACGACATGCTGCCGGCCGACGCTTACCTCGATGAAAACGCCACCGCGGCCGATGCGGCCTCCGTGCGGGCGCTGTTCATCATCTCCCCGGACAAGAAACTGCAGCTTTCCATGCTCTACCCGATGTCCGTGGGCCGGAACTTTGCCGAAGTGCTCCGCGCGCTCGACGGTGTGCAGAAGACCTACGGCAAGCCGCTTGCCACGCCTGCGAACTGGACCGTGGGTCAGGACGTGATTGCGGCCCTGTCTCTCTCCGACGAGCAGGCCGCCGAGAAATTCGGCGATGTGGATATCAAGCTTCCGTACCTGCGTTTCGTGAAAGCCTAAGGCTTTCGGCGTAAGCCATTAAAAATCGCCCCTGTTCGCCCGTGGCCCAATTCATTAGGCTGCCCGCGAACAGGGGTTTTTCATGTTTTCAGCACTGCGCCGCACCAGATCCATCTCTCGCATCGCACTCGATCCGCCCGCGCCCATGGCCGACCGGCACGGCATCGCAGTGGTGCTCATCGTGCGCAACGAGGAGCGCCATATCGGCGAATGGGGGCGGTTTCATGCCAAGGCCGGCGTGCGGCATTTCTACGTCTATGACAACGGCTCCACCGATGGCACGCTGGTGCAGCTTGTGGCCGCCGTCGGGGTACAGAACGTCACGGTGATCCCGTGGCATCAGAAACTGCGCGACGGGGCGGGGGCGGAAATCCACAATCAGGTTTTGGCCTATGCCCATGCGGTGGCGAATTTCGGCGATCAGTTCCGCTGGATGACGTTCATCGACGTGGACGAATTCCTTGTGCCGAAATCTGCGGAGACCTTACCGGAGTGTCTGGCGCATCTGGAGAGCGAGGTGAATATTTCGCTGCCCTGGCACATGTTCGGGCGCAACGGGTTCGAGGAACCGCCGGAGGGCGGGATCGTGGCGAATTACACACGGCGGCACCCGGAGCCGATGAGCCCCCTGAAAGGCATGTGCAATTTCAAGATGATCGTGGATCCGTGCCATGTCACCGCGATGAAAGTGCATTCGATCGAGACGGATGGCTCAGGGGATAGTGTGAATGACAAGGGCGTGCGGGCCTCGGTCGGGGATCGCAAAAAGCCGGGGTTCTATTCGGCGGATCACATCCAGCTCAACCACTATTACACGCGCTCGAACAGCGAGCTTCAGGCCAAGATCAAACGTGGCTCAAACATGACCCAGAACGAGGCGGATCATGTTCGACGCGTGATGCGCAAGGTCGATCAGATCGAGGCGGAAAGCGTCGAGGATCTGGCGGCGAAACGGTGGTTTGCCGGGGGCTGAACGGACTCAGTGACCGGTGGTCGAGGTATAATGCCGGGACCGTGTTCCCAGAGCAGCGCCGAGTTTCCCCCAAAAGCCGCCCGCCGTTTTGGCGAGTTTCAGAAGCGAGTGGGTCGGGCTGAATGGCAGGGCGATCAGGATCACAGTTATCTGGATGAGCTTGCCGGGAATACGCAGGAAAATTTTGTAGCGCGCCTTCGGTTTCTCGCGCATCCGGCGATGAAAGTTCGTGTTGGATTGATCCCGTGTCCGGCGATATTGATAGATAAAGCTGAGACGTGCGGGGGGAAGGGTCTCGTAGACCAGGGCATCCGCAACCCATCCGACGGTAAAACCGCGGGCCTGCACGTTGGTGAGGAACTCTGTGTCTTCGCCACCCGCGAAACGCAGCTTTTTGTCGAACCAGATGTTCTCATCGCGAAACATGCGGGTTTCCACGAGCCAGTTGTTCGTGGCGATCACCGCGCGTCCCGGGGTGTTGAGCGTGGCGGTCTCTGCCGCGCGCTGTTCCCGTTTCTGATAGAACTCGGTCAAGCTCTTGTACATCAGGGACTGGAAAGCCGTCAGGTTGTCGACGGCCGGGGCGATGCGCAGCGGCGCGCCCAACAACACGGCGTCGCTTTGACGATAGCCCGCGATGAGTTTGACGAGCCAGTCCTGCGCCACGGTCTCGTCGTCATCGACGAAGATGAGAAGATCGGCTTCCTGCGCCAGAGCTTCCTTCGCGGCGCGATTGCGCGCGATGGAGATGCCCGCCTCGGTTTCGAGCACATAATCGAGTTCAAGGCCATTCGGCAGCACCGCAGTCGCCTCGATCAGGTCGCGGGTGCGCGGCGTGTCATCATTCTCGACGATGAGGCACCGCGCCGTGCAGTTCTCAGGGAGCTTCATCGCGCCCCAAGAGGCAATCAGCGCCTGGACCATCTGCGGACGCTTGCGGGTCAGCGCGGCGACCGTGATGCGAAGATGTCTGTCGAGGCGGGTGTCTGTCATTGGATTTTCGAATGTGGGCCTGAGGCAATCTATGGGCACCGTATTACACCTTTTCTCAGGTGATGAAAGTTGACTCACAACCACAGGTGGTAAACTTGTGGTGTCCATGGCGGGAGTTCGCCGAGTGGCAAAAGCTGTGATGTGCGTCATACGCACGAAAAAAGCCCCACCTACGGCGGGGCTTTTCGATTTCTCGAAAGGGGAACCGATTATTCGGCTTCTTCCTCTTTCTTGACCTCTTCGCCGGTCTCCTGATCGACCATTTTCATGCCAAGGCGGACCTTGCCACGGTCGTCGAAGCCCAGAAGTTTGACGTAAACTTCCTGACCTTCTTTCAGAACGTCCGACGGGTGGTTCAGGCGACGGTTCTCGATCTGCGAGACGTGCACGAGGCCGTCACGCTTGCCGAAGAAGTTCACGAACGCACCGAAATCGACCAGTTTGACGACCTTGCCTTTGTAGACATGGCCTTCTTCCGGCTCGGCCACGATCGAGTAGATCATGTCGTAAGCCTTCTGGATCGCTTCGCCATTGGCGGACGCGATCTTGATCACGCCGTCGTCGTTGATGTCGACTTTCGCGCCGGAGGTTTCCACGATCTCGCGGATGACCTTGCCGCCGGAGCCGATCACTTCACGGATCTTGTCGGTCGGGATCTGCATCGTTTCGATGCGCGGGGCATGGGCGGAGAATTCACCCGCGCCGGACAGCGCTTTGTTCATCTCGCCCAAGATGTGCATGCGGCCTTCTTTCGCCTGAGCGAGAGCTTGCTTCATGATCGCGGGGGTGATGCCCTGGACTTTGATGTCCATTTGCAGCGAGGTGATGCCTTTTTCGGTCCCGGCCACTTTGAAGTCCATGTCGCCGAGGTGATCCTCGTCGCCGAGGATGTCGGTCAGAACGGCGAACTCACCGTCGTCTTCGAGCACGAGACCCATGGCCACACCCGCGACAGCGGATTTGAGCGGCACACCGGCGTCCATCATCGACAGCGAGCCGCCACAGACGGAAGCCATTGAGGAGGAGCCGTTCGATTCGGTGATCTCGGAGACCACGCGGATCGTGTAGGGGAAGTCGGTGGCGGCGGGCAGAACGGCCTGAAGGGCGCGCCATGCCAGTTTGCCGTGACCGATTTCACGACGGCCCGGGGAGCCGACACGACCGACTTCGCCGACCGAATACGGCGGGAAGTTGTAGTGCAGCAGGAAGTTGGAGCGGAAGTTGCCATGCAGCGCGTCGATGATCTGCTCATCGTCGCCGGTGCCGAGCGTGGTCACGACGAGGCCCTGAGTTTCACCACGGGTGAACAGAGCGGAGCCATGGGTGCGCGGCAGCAGGCCGGTTTCGCAGGTGATCGGGCGAACCTGATCAAGCGCGCGACCGTCGATGCGTTTGCCCTCTTTCACGACGGAAGAGCGCAGCACGTTGGATTCGAGTTTCTTAAGAGCGGAGCCGAGGTTTGCATCCGAAAGTTGCTCTTCGGACAGACCGGCTTTGATCTCTTCCTTGACGGAAGCGACGGCAGCCACACGTTCCTGTTTGTCGAGGATCGCGTAGGCGGCTTTCATCTTGTCTTCGCCCGCGGCTTTCACGGCCTCGAAGAGGTCGGAGTAATCCGGGGACTGGAAGTCGAAGGGCTCTTTCGCGGACTCTTCGGCCAGGTCGATGATCAGGTCGATCACCGGCTGGATCTGTTCATGCGCAAAGGTCACGGCGCCGAGCATTTCTTCTTCGGTCAGCTCGTAAGCCTCGGATTCCACCATCATGACGGCGTCTTTGGTGCCGGCGACAACGAGGTCCAGACGCTGGTCCGGGTTGTTGCGCAGATCCTGCATGTCGTCGACGGTCGGGTTCAGGATGTATTCGCCATCTTCGAAACCCACGCGGCAGCCGGCGATCGGGCCCATGAAGGGCGCGCCGGAAATGGTCAGGGCGGCGGAAGCGGCGATCATCGCGACGACGTCGGGGTCATTGACCAGATCGTGCGACAGAACGGTGCACATCACCAGAACTTCGTTTTTGAAGCCCGGGGCGAACAGCGGGCGGATCGGACGGTCGATCAGACGCGCGGTCAGCGTCTCTTTTTCGGTCGGGCGGGCTTCGCGTTTGAAGAAGCCACCCGGAATTTTACCGGCGGCGTAGTATTTTTCCTGGTAGTGAACCGTGAGGGGGAAGAAATCCTGGCCCTCTTTCTGGGTCTTGGCGAAGGTGACGTTGGCCATCACGGAGGTTTCGCCAAGGGTGGCGATGACGGTGCCATCGGCCTGACGGGCGATCTTGCCCGTTTCCAGCGTGAGGGTTTCTTCGCCCCACTGGATCGATTTTTTCACTTCGTTGAACATCAAGTGTATCCTGTTAGGGAGCGCTCCCGAGCCCTCTCGGGTCTCCCGTTTATCTGGCGGCCCCATTGCCGCCGACCCCATATCTTACCTTCACAACGCCGGGGTCTGTTGCGTTACGTCTCAGATGGTCAAGGCGCATACAACAAAATGCGCTCTGCGCCAAGTCGCGAGTTGTGCGTGAAACACAGGAAAACGGGCAGCACATGGCCGCCCGTTCGCATTTTTTACCCTTTTCGGCGCCGTTTATTCGGCAGGCGTTTCCAGAGGGCGGAATTCGCCGCGATCTTTGGTCAGAAGGCTGACAACGAGGATTGCGATGAAGGAGGCGACGAAGCCCGGGATGATCTCGTAGAGACCCTGACCCATGAAGCTCTTGTTCAGCCCCGACATGATCCAGAATGCGACGGTGCCCGCCCCGACGACGAGGCCTGCGACGGCGCCCGCGCCGGTCATGCGTTTCCAGGTCAGGGACAGGATCATCAGCGGTCCGAAGGCGGCGCCGAACCCGGCCCATGCGTTGGACACGAGGCCCAGGACGTTGGAGGACGGGTCAGAGGCGATCAGGATGGCGGCCACGCCGACGAGCGCCACACAGATCCGGCCGACGTTGACCAGTTCGTGGTCCGATGCCTGACGGCGAAAGAAGACCTTGTAGAAATCTTCGGTCAGGGACGAGGAGGACACCAGAAGCTGCGACGAGACGGTGGACATGATCGCGGCCAGAAGTGCGGCGAAGAGGAAGCCGGTCACCAGCGGGTGGAACAGCAGTTCGGAGAGCACGATGAAGATCGTTTCCGGGTCCTCGAGCGTCAGCCCATTGCGCTCCATATAAGTGCGGCCGAAGATGCCGACGCCGATGGCACCGATCAGCGAGATCGCCATCCAGAGCATCGCGATGTTGCGGGCCACGGGCACTTCTTTGACGGAGCGCACGGCCATAAAACGCACGATGATATGCGGCTGACCGAAATAGCCCAGACCCCAGGCGACCGTAGACAGGAAGGTCAACAGCGTCAGCCCGTGGGTCATCGACAGGTAGTTCGGGTCCACCTCGGTCGCGAGACGTTCGGCGGCCTGTTCGACGCCATTGCCCTGACCGGTGGTGAGGATCACGATCGGCATGATGATCAGGGCGAACATCATGATGCAGCCCTGCACGAAGTCGGTGAGCGACACGGCGAGGAAACCGCCGAAGACGGTGTAGATCAGCACCACGCCCAAGGTGAGGATCACGCCGGTCATGTAAGAGCCGTCAAAGGCGGAGGCGAAAAGCTTGCCGCCGCCGACGAGGCCCGAGGCGGTGTAAACGGCGAAGAACAGGACGATGATCACCGCGGAGACGACGCGCAGCGTGGTGGCTGCGGTCGGGAAGCGGTTCGACAGGAATTCCGGGATGGTGAGGCTGTTGTCATAGCGCTTGGTCTGTTCGCGCAGACGCGGGGCGACGACGATCCAGTTGATGAATGCGCCGACGAAAAGCCCGATGCCGATCCAGGCCTCAATCAGGCCGGAGGCGTAAAGCGCGCCGGGCAGGCCGAGCAGAAGCCAGCCGCTCATGTCGGAGGCCCCCGCCGAGAGCGCCGCGACGGCCGGGTGAAGGTTGCGCCCGCCCAGAACATAGCCTTCGGCCGTGTCCGTGGATTTGCGCCACGCATAAAAGCCGATGGCGAGCATCAGCGCGAAATAGAGGATCAGACTGACCCATACTCCCAATTCCATGACGTTTTCCCCTTGTTGGAATTTTGTCGGGAGAATGCAGATGTGACATTTTGAAACAAGAAAAGACTGTAGCGCCCATTAAATAAGGTGAATTTGGGTTGTTCGGATTTTTTGCACGAAAAAAAATCCTGTACGAATGCGGAACATTGGGAAATTTGACTATTTGGCAGGGCGTGCGATTTTTCGGTTTCCCTGCGGTTGGCCGCTGTGGCATTTCTTAAGAACAAAGGCTGGGTGGGCCAACGAATCTTTTTTGTCGCCAGAATGAAAAGAGCGTCGCCCATGTTGCATGCCCGAATGACATCCCTTTTGAAAGCCCTGTTTCTGAGCCTCTGTGCCGTGATCGCAGGCGGTGAAGCCGGCTTTGCGGCGGGCAATGAGATCGCCTCACGGGCCGCTCTCGCGAATGAGACGCCACAGATCGAAGGGAATGGTCCGCGCATTTTGGCGCTGGGCGACTCCATGATGGCCTGGCATCTCGTCTCGAAAAGCTCCATCGCCGATGTGTTGTCGCAAAGCCTCGGTGAGCCGGTGGAAAATCGGGCCATGGGCGGCGCGCGTATCCTGTATGGCCTGCCGATTTCGGGCGCCATCGGCATGAACATCACCAAGCAGTATCGCGGCGACGCGGTGGATTGGGTGGTGATCAACGGCGGTGGCAACGATTTGTGGCTGGGCTGCGGCTGCGGAGCCTGCGAGCGTAAGATGAGCCGAATGATTTCCCAGCAGGGCACCACAGGCGCGATCCCGGATCTGGCGCGTGAGATTCGCAAGAGCGGGGCGCGGGTGATCTACCTCGGCTACCTGCGCAGCCCGGGGGTGGAGTCCGTGATCGATTCGTGTCGCGAGCTTGGCGATGCCTTCGAAGCGCGGCTGACGCAGATGGTGCGGGCGATGGACGGGGTGTATTTCCTCGATGTGTCAGAGCTTGTTCCGGAGGGCGACCGGTCCTTTCATGGCGCGGACATGATCCACCCGTCCAAGAAGGGCTCGCGAGTGATCGGGCAAAAGCTGGCGGATGTGATCCGTCAGGTGGACGACACGCGCTGAGCGGCTTTCAGCAGGGCGCAGGGTTCAAAAGCGCGACCAGCGCCTTCGGGTCCTGGGGCCAGATCAGAGTGTCATGGTTCGATGGGATCGGGGACGGTGCCGAGACCAGCAGAACGATCCGGGCGCCGCGTTGCGACAGCCGCAGCCCCAGGACACCGGCATGAAGCTCGGCGGCGGGCAGCGCGAGAAAGGCGGCCGTCACATGGGCCAGCCTGCTCAGTACCACGATGGCCTCACCCGGACTTTCGACCCGATACACCTGTGCGCCGGGGGCGATCTCGAGCAGCGCGAGACGCAGGCTCTCCCCGAGTGATCCATCCTCGGCAAGGATCAGGAAAACCGCGTTCTGAACGGCGGGTGCGGCAGTGTGGGAGAACATATCTGGGCAAGCCTGTCTTGAAAAATCATCCTCAGAATGAACCAAAAGGAGGTTTCGCGAATTAAACTACGACATAGCCGGAGGATATTTGCGTGACCGTCGAGTGTAAAAATTGCCCTTTGCGGCAGAAGGAGTGTTTTCAGCCCTTCTCGCCGCAGGAGCTGAGCTTTACCCAAGGGTTCAAAAGTGGGGAGTTGAGTGTGGATGCGGGCACGACGATTCAGATCGAAGGCTCCGAGACGCCGCATCTCTACACCGTTCTGAGCGGCATGGGGGTACGCTACAAGACACTTGAGAACGGTCGGCGTCAGGTGATCAACTTCATCCTGCCGGGAGATTTCGTCGGTCTTCAGGCAGGGGTGATGGGCGAGGCCGGGCATTCGGTCGAGGCGACGACGCCCATGGTGCTGTGTACCTTCCGGCGCAGCGATCTCTGGCGCCTGTTTCAGAACCATCCGGGGCGGGCCTATGACCTTGTCTGGCTGGCGGCCTCGGAGGAAGCGTTTCTCGGGCAAAGCCTTGTCACGGTCGGTCAGCGCAAGGGGCTCGAACGCGTGTCCTGGGCACTATTGAAACTGTTTGACCGGTTGAAACATCTTGGCCTGGCGAAAGGCAATCGCGTGCCCTTGCCCTATCGGCAACAGGATGTGGCGGACGCGTTGGGTCTGTCTCTGGTGCACACCAACAAGACGCTGGGCGTGCTGCGCAGCCGCCATGTTGCGCGTTGGAGCGATGGCGAATTGCAGATACTCGACCGGGAGACATTGCAGGGCTATGCGTTGGTCGAGGAAGAGGATGTGGGACAGCGTCCGCTGATTTGAGGGCGGCGGAGCGTTGCGAGATGAAAAAAGACCCTCCGAAGAGGGTCTTTTGAAAAACATAACGAGGGTGCGCCTTGGCGCAGCCGCGGGCTTAGCGACGCAGGCCCAGACGCTCGATGAGGGACTGGTAGCGAGCTTCGTCTTTGCCTTTGACGTAGTCGAGCAGCTTGCGGCGCTGGGCGACCATCATCAAAAGGCCACGACGGCCGTGGTTGTCTTTCTTGTGGGTTTTGAAGTGCTCGGTGAGCGTCGCGATGCGCGAGGACAGAATTGCGACCTGAACTTCGGGGGAACCGGTGTCACCTTCTTTGGTGCCGAATTCCTTGATCAGGCGGGCTTTCTCTTCAACCGTGATCGACATCGGGGTCTCCTTTCGAAAACAAAGGGTTATGGCGCAAGCCGGGATGTCGTCCAGCAGGGCCCTTGGAGAATCTTCCCGGCGCTGAGGCTCGGGAATGCGCGCGTTTAACCGGATTCTTTTGAAAAAGAAAGCTTTTTCCGGTCGTTGTCCGGTCTACTGTCCGGTCTCGACCCGCTGCGTTTCACTTAGGATCTCGCCGGCCAGTTGCTTGGCCCAGTCGCCGATGATCGGCACAACCTCCATCTGGTTGAGCATATAGCCGACGATCGACACCACGATGGAGGCGCCGACGACCGAGCCGAAGCCGAAAGCCAGCCCGCGCAGGAACTGAAACCACATCATCCGCAATTTGGAATTCTGGATGCGAATGAACCTGTGATTGTTGAGCCGGTCGATTTCTTCCGTCAGCGCTTTGATGTCTTTCGAGAGCTCGTTTTCCTGGTCCGACATGTCCTGCTCCATCCCTGCGAGTCACCCGTTCTGCTCACGCATCCGGCTCTTCAGACAACACATCCGATGAAGGCGGGCGCATATGCTGTTCATAGGACGTCCGGTCTTTGTCCAAAAGCCGTGATTCAAGAATTTTGACCGAAGATGTGCACCATGATTTTTGCAAAGCTTTTGAATATTGAAAATTAACCTTTCTTAACAGTTGCTTAGATAAAATTTTCTCGAGATTTTCTTTCCCCTTTTGGCTCAAAAACGTATTATTCATGCGGGTGTGTGAATTATGAGGTGTGGGCACATGTTATGGGCTTTTGCATTGCTGGGACTTGTGCCTGCCGCACTCGCTTTGAGCGAGGTGGCGATGATCGGGGACGATTCCGACGCCTCTTCCATGACAGAGAGCGATCTGCCTGAGGCTGAAACAGCCGATGAGGTCGCCGATGACCCCGGTGAGGGGGACGTGCTGACTGACGCCTTGGGCGGCGACACGCAAGCCGATCTGCCCGAGGACGGTTCCGAGGCCTCTCCTGACGATGAAACATTTTCCGGCGTGGAGGGGGCGGAGGATGCGGGCGAGGATTACGCGGTTGCGAGCGGGTCCGGCGAAACGCTTTTCTCCGGTTTCACCGAAGGTGAGGATCATGTCACGCTGACGCTGGCCGATGGCCTGGTGGGGGATTTCATTGTCGAACCGCTGACCGACGAGGCGGGCAATGAGATCGGTACGAGCCTGTCCTATGCCACGGATGAAGATGAAACCACCCTCTCTTTCCTCGGTCATGACACCCTTCCGGTGGGCGATATCTCCGTCGAAGTGCTGGACCCCGAAACCGGGGAAAGCACGCTCTATGCCCTGAGCGAACTGGGCGATTTCGGAGCGATCGACCCGAACGATCCCGACATCCCTGACGAGGCCGGCCCTGACGGCGATCCCGATGATTACGTGCTCGCGGTGAACGATCCGGGCATCCCTGACGAGGCCGGTCCCGCGGGTGATCCGGAAGATGATGTCCTGACGCCGGAGGGGGATGAGGATATGGCAACGGGTGCACCGACCGGTGACACGGTGGAGCATGTGCTGGGCGATCAGGGAGAAACGCTGGTTCTGTCCGATGACGTGATGCAGGGCGGCACGGATGCGACCTTGACTCTCGATGAAGACGGCCTGCCGACGATAGAGACCGATGGCACGCTGAATATCGTGACCGGCGGGGCGGGCGACGATGTGATCGCGACCGGCGACGATGCGGCGATTGTCGATGCGGGCGCAGGCAATGATACGATCTATGGCGGCGATGGCACGGCGATCCTGTCCGGTGGTGCGGGCGACGATGTGATCTATGCCGGGAATGACGCGGGATCGTCCTATGTGCTCTCGGGAGATGAGGGGGCCGATACGCTGTATGGCGGCGATGGTGACGACACGCTCTTGATGGATGCGGAAGATACCGCGACAGGTGGGGCGGGGGCCGATGAATTCTGGCTCTATTACGATGCCAATGCCGATGTCGGCCATGCCGAGATCACCGATTTCAACGAGGGAGAGGACATGCTGCGCGTGACGCTCGACCCGAGTGAAAGCTATGACGGTACGCTCGATGTCGAGGTGAGCCAGACCGCCGACGGGCTGTCGAGCCAGGTGGTCGTCAATGGCGATGTGGTGGCGGTGCTGTATGGCTCGCCCAACGTGACCTTGGGCGACATCGTGGTCGAGATCAGCCCCACGGCGCTTTCCGCCGCCTGATCAGGGCCAGAGTTCCGGCTGCTGCGTATAGGCAATGTAAAGCGGGTGCTTCGGGTGTCCGGCTTTGGAGAGGCCGAGGTGATAGAGATCGCGTCCGGTGCCGCGCAAAATCCGCTCGACCTCGGCGCCCCGGTCCAGATGCGCGCCATGGGTGCCCCAGGCGCAAACGACCTGATCCGCCCAGAGCGCCCAGTCGTGAATCGCCGCGTCGTTCTCTGGCCCGACCGGATCGCTTGCTGCGCGCATTTTCTTCGGATCGGTGTCGCGCCACGCGAAGATATTCGTCACGCAAAACGACCCGAACCCAAGGGCGCGGGCCCGGCGTTCACAGCGTTCCACGGTGGGATCGTTCTGCACTTCGGTGGCGGTCGAGGGATTGAGCATGACGAAAAGCGCCTTGCGCCCCTCCGGCTCCCAGACCCGGACCAGCGAGTAACGATAGCGTTCGCAATCGGAATAGACGGCGGTGGAGGGCGCATCGCCCTTGGTATGGGTGCGTGTGATCATGCGCTCTGAATGGCCGCTCTGCCCGGTGAAATCAAGCGGTCAGAGGTTGAACACCCGAGACGGGTGCAATTCGCCGGATTTGTAGATGCCGACTGCCACAGGCTTGCCCTCGAACGAGGCCCAGACTTCATCGCCGTATTCCACCCCGTTTGCCGGGTAGACCATGCCTGGGTTGCCGTTGCGCAGGCGCGTTGCGCCCTCGGGGGTACACATCACCTCGTCGAGATCGGACAGGCCCTCTTCGACCGGGCGCAGATAGGCGTCGAGCGCTTCGGTCTTGGCCATTTCGTCGATCTCGGCGATGGAAATCCCGTCCTCGGCATCCCAGGGCCCGGACCATTCGCGGCGCAGCCATTCGACATGGCCGAAACAGCCCAAAGCCTCGCCCAGATCGCGGGCAATCGCGCGGACATAGCCACCCTTGCCGCAGGTCATCTCAAAGAGCGCGTGATCTTCATCGACGCGCTCGACGAATTTCAGTTCTTCGACATAAAGCGGCCGTGCGGCAATCTCGAACTCTTCATCGTCGCGCGCCAGCTTATAGGCCCGTTCGCCGTCAATCTTCACGGCGGAGAATTTCGGCGGCACCTGCATGATGTCGCCTTCGAACTGCGGCAGCGCATCGAGAATCTGTGCATCCGTCGGGCGCGTATCGCTCTCGGCGATCACTTCGCCCTCGGCATCGTCTGTGTTCGTCGCCTGCCCAAAACGGACCGAGAACCGGTAGCATTTCAGTGCTTCGGTGATGAACGGCACGGTCTTGGTCGCCTCGCCCAAGGCCACCGCCAGAACGCCGGTCGCATCCGGGTCGAGCGTGCCGGCATGGCCCGCCTTCTGGGCGTCGAATGCCCAGCGCACTTTGTTGACAACGGAGGTCGAGGTCATGCCAGCGGGCTTGTCCACGATCAGCCAACCGTGAACTGCGCGCCCCTTTTTGCGTCGGGCCATTGAATGTCTCCGTTATTCTTCTTCGTCGGGGGCGTCGTCGTGATGAATGTCGCGCTGAACCCGTTCGTCAGAGAACATAATGCGCGTGGCATCCATCCGGTCGAACGTATCGTCGAACTCGAATTTCAGCTCCGGCGTATGCTTGATCCCAAGCGCCTTGCCGATCTGATGGCGAATCTCACCCTTGTTGCGACGCAGCGCCTCCAGAGCGGTGCCTGCCGATTTCCCGCCCAGCGGCAGGATATAGGCGGTCGCGATCCGCAGGTCCGAGGTCACACGCACCTCGCCCACCGTGATCGACATCGCGGTGAGATCGGGATCGTGGATTTCGCCACGGGACAACATCTCGGACAGACGACGCCGAATGGCCTCGCCAATGCGAAGGGTGCGATGCGAACCCGAAGGTCCGCCGGAATGAGAACGTTTTGCCATAGGCGCGAGATAGTCTTGATTGGCCTTTCATGCAAGCGGGCTTTGCCAAATCCGCTTGGCCGCGCTAAAGCTCGCGCGACTGAATTAGGAGTGCAGAACATGAGCGAGCTTCCCGGCATTGTCATCACCGGTGCGTCCGGCCGTATGGGCCAGATGTTGATCAAAACCGTTTTGGCCTCGGACAAGTGCAAACTCGTGGGGGCGGTCGAGCGCGCGGGCAGCGATTGGGTCGGGCGCGATGTCGGCGAAGCCATGGGCGGCACGGCGATCGGGGTCACCGTGACCGACGATGCGCTGGAAGCCTTTGCCAAGGCGCAGGCCGTGATCGACTTTACTGCGCCTGCCGCGACGGTCGCATTCGCGGGGCTGGCGGCGCAGGCGCGTTGCGTTCATGTCATCGGCACCACGGGCATGTGCCCCGAAGAACTGAAAAAGATCGAAGCCGCCTCCCGTCACGCCACGATCATCCGTGCGGGCAATATGTCTCTGGGCGTCAACCTTTTGACCAAGCTCACGAAAATGGTCGCGGCCGCGCTGGATTCCGATTACGACATCGAGATCATCGAAGCGCATCACAACCGCAAGGTGGACGCGCCGTCGGGCACTGCGTTGATGCTGGGCGAGGCGGCCGCCGAGGGGCGTGGCGTGAAACTCGATGATGTGCGCGACTCGGGTCGCGACGGCATCACGGGCGCGCGCAAGAAGGGCGACATCGGCTTTTCCTCCATCCGTGGTGGCGACATTGTGGGCGAGCATGATGTGATGTTCGCGGGCGAGGGGGAGCGGATCATTCTGCGCCATGTCGCCTCGGATCGTTCGCTCTTTGCCAAGGGCGCTTTGAAGGCCGCGCTTTGGGGGCAGGGGCAGAAGCCGGGCGAATATGACATGCTCGACGTTCTGGGTCTCTGAGCTTTATTGCAGCCCAAATACTCAAAACAAAACCCGCGGATTTCCGCGGGTTTTTCTTTAGAAGTCGATGGCGAGGCCTTTTTTCTCCCAATCGCCATAGCGAACCGGTTCCGGCCCGTCGCGTCCACCCAATTCGGTGGGCATGGCTTTGACTGCCTCTTCACGGGCTTTGCGCCGCTCTTCCGCTTCGGCCAGCGCGCGCTGGGCGGCGGCGGGCAGGTGGGAGATGTCGCGCATTTCGGGGGTCTTTGGAGTGTCGTCGCTCATCGGAAGCTCCTTTCGGATGATCTTGTCCGGCTTGACCTTGTGATATACGGGGTTGAGCTATGAAAACAAGATCAACAGATGTCGCCGGGCTCGCTGCCCGCCGGGCCGCTCTGGCCCTTCTGGATGCCGTTCTCGTGGAGAAACGGCTCCTGTCCGAAGTGCTGTTGCAGCGCACCAAGGATTTGTCGCCCGAGGATCGTGCGCGCTCCCAGCGTCTGGTGACCGAAGCTCTGCGCGTCATCGACCGCTGCGACCGGATGCTTGGGCCGCATCTTGCCAAACGTCCCGCGCCGCATGTGATGGATGCGCTGCGTCTCGGCGTGTTCGAGATTTGCGCCATGGGCGAGGCCGCGCATGGGGTTGTGAACGCCTATGTCACGCTGATGCAAGAGCGCCCGAAATCGAGCCATTTCAAAGGGCTGGTCAATGCGGTGCTGCGTAAGATCGACGGGGAAAAGGCGAAATGGGACGCGCTTCCTGCGCCGATGCTGCCGAAATGGCTGCGCAAGCCGCTGGTGGCGGATTTCGGCAAGGCGGCGGTCAGCGCGACGGAGGCGGCGCAGGCCAAGGGCGCGCCGCTTGATCTGACCGTCAAGCAGGACCCCGAGGCTTGGGCCGAAAAGCTCGGCGGCGAGGTCTTGCCGACCGGCTCGGTGCGTCTGAGCGGCGCGGTGCAAGTCACCAAACTGGACGGGTTCGAGACGGGCGATTGGTGGGTGCAAGATGCTGCCGCCAGCCTGCCTGCGCGAATCCTTGCCCCGGAAAAGGGCGCGCGCATTCTCGATATGTGTGCCGCCCCCGGTGGCAAGACGATGCAGCTCGCAGCCATGGGGGCCGAGGTCACAGCCCTCGACATTTCCGAATCAAGGATGGCACGGGTTCAGGAAAACCTCGCCCGTTGCGGTCTGTCGGCGGAAATCGCCATCGGCGATGCGCTGGAATACGAAGGGGCGGATTTCGACGCGATCCTGCTCGACGCGCCCTGTACCGCCACGGGGACGATCCGGCGGCACCCGGACCTGCCGCATGTCAAGGACGGCTCGGATTTTCCGGGGCTGTTCGAGTTGCAGGAACATCTGATCGACCGGGCTTTGGGGATGCTCAAACCCGGTGGAAAGCTGGTCTATTGCACCTGTTCTCTGCTCATCGACGAGGGCGAGGAACAGGTGCGCGACGCGATGGAGCGACATCCCGATCTGACCGTCGATCTCGATGCGCTGAAGATCCCCGGGATTGATCCGGAATGGATCGGCGCGGAGGGGCTGCGCACCCGTCCGGATTACTGGGCGGACCGTGGCGGGATGGATGGATTCTTCATCACGGTCTTGCGACGGGGATGAGCGACAGGGAGGTTTCGGGGATTTCCCGATGACATCCCGGGGTGCGCCCGCTATCTTCCGGGCAACGAAAACGAACCGACAGGCTGGGGCAGGCAATGTCGCAAAGCGAGGATTGGCGCGCGAAGAACGTCCGCCGCATGAACCGGTTTCATGCGCTGCGTGCGGCGCGTGCAAAACCCGCGATGGGATTCGTTTCGCAACCCGAACCCAAATCCATCGGCTCCTTTGCGCGTGGGCGTCAGTTGATCGGCGGGAATTTCCTTTTTGCCGGATATCTGGTCGAGGCGCCGAATGCCTCGATCTGGGACATCGAGGCGCCCGCATCCGGTTTTGTCGAAGAAATTCATGGCTTTGCCTGGCTCGATGATTTGGCAGCCGTGGGCGATTACAACGCGCGGCATCGGGCGCAGGATTGGATCAAGGGCTGGATGGAGCGCTATGCGCGCGGCAAGGGACCGGGCTGGACGCCGGATCTGACCGGGCGGCGGCTCATTCGCTGGATCCATCACGCGCTGTTTTTCCTGTCGGGGCAGGAAACGGAGGTGTCGACCGCCTTCTATAAAACGCTCGGGCAGCAGACGATCTTTCTCGCGCGGCGTTGGCAGACGGCCAGCCCCGGCTTGCCGCGGTTCGAGGCGCTGACGGGGTTGATCTATGCCGGGCTGTCGCTTGTCGGCATGGAGGAGCATGTCGCGCCGGCGGTGAAGGCGCTCTCGAAGGAATGCGAGAGCGAGATCGACCTCGAAGGCGGTATTCCGACCCGCAATCCCGAAGAGCTTCTGGAGGTTTTCACGCTTTTGACATGGGCGGCTGCGGCCTTGTCAGAGGCGGGGCGGATCGCCGAGGAGGCGCATCTGGCGGCGATCGAACGCATCGCGCCGACATTGCGCGCGTTGCGCCATTCCGATGGCGGGCTGGCGCGGTTTCATGGTGGCGGACGTGGCGCCGAAGGGCGGCTTGATCATGCGCTGGCGGCCTCTGGTAACAAGACGCCGCCGGGGCAGGGACTTCATATGGGGTTTCTACGGCTGTCGGCGGGGCGGACTTCGATCATCGTCGATGCCGCTGTTCCGCCACGGGTGGAGGCCTCGTTCAACGCCCATGCCTCGACGCTGGCGTTCGAGCTGACCTCCGGGCGGCGTCCCCTGATCGTGAATTGCGGCGCGGGCGGCAGTTTCGGGGCCGACTGGCGCCGGGCCGGACGGGCGACGCCGTCGCATTCGACCTTGGGGATCGAGGGGTTTTCCTCCTCGCGTCTGGGTGCCAAGCGGATGATCGGCGGGCATCTGCGCGAGCTTTTGGTGGATGTGCCCGATGACGTGCGGCTTGAGCTGCGCACCAGCGAGGATGGCGGCGGCTTCGTGGCCGGGCACAACGGCTACGGGCGCACTCATGGGCTGACGCATATCCGCCAGATCGAACTGTCGAAAGACGGGCGGGGGATCGCGGGCGAGGACACTCTGGCGACGATCACCGAAGCCGACGAGCGGCAATTCGACCGGATGATGGACAAGCTCAAGCTTCAGGGCATCCCGTTTCAAGTTCGGTTTCATCTGCATCCGGACGTGGATGCGGAGATCGACATGGGGGGGGCTGCGGTGTCTCTGGCGCTCAAATCCGGAGAGATTTGGGTGTTCCGCCATGACGGTCGCGCGAAAATGAGCCTTGAACGCTCGGTTTACCTCGAAAAAAACCGCTTAAAGCCGCGTGCGGCGAAACAAGTGGTTCTATCTGCGGCGGCAATGGATTATGCGACCCGTGTCCGTTGGACATTGGCCAAGGCGCAGGAGACACCGACGACGCTCCGCGATCTTGAGATGGACGACGAGACCCTGATCTGACCGCCACAAAGATGGACTGCCACCATGACCGATCTCTATCCCGTGAAGCGCGCGCTTCTTTCCGTATCCGACAAAACTGGCCTTGTTGATCTGGGCAAGGCGCTGGCCGCCAAGGGGGTCGAGCTTTTGTCCACCGGCGGGTCCGCGAAGACGCTGCGCGAGGCGGGGCTCGATGTGAAAGACGTCTCCGAGGTGACCGGGTTCCCGGAGATGATGGACGGGCGTGTGAAAACGCTGCACCCGCGTGTGCATGGCGGGCTTCTGGCGCTGCGCGACAATGCCGAACACGTGGCCGCGATGGATGAGCACGGCATCGGTGGGATCGATTTGTTGATCGTGAATCTCTACCCGTTCGAGGCCGCTCTGGCCCGCGGGGCCGACTATGACGAGATGATCGAGAACATCGACATCGGTGGTCCGGCGATGATCCGTGCGGCGGCGAAGAACCACGGGTTTGTCACCACTGTGGTGGATGTCGAGGATTACGATGCGCTGATCGCCGAGCTTGACGCCAACGACGGCCAGACCTCCTACGCTTTCCGCCAGAAAATGGCCCAGATTGCCTATGCCCGCACCGGCGCCTATGACGCCGCCGTGTCGAATTGGATGGCCTCCGCGATTGGCGAAGTGGCCCCGCGTCGTCGTGTGGTGGCTGGCCAGATCAAACAGACCCTGCGTTATGGCGAAAACCCGCACCAGTCGGCGGCCTTCTATGTCGATGGCTCCGAGCGTCCGGGTGTGGCGACCGCTGTGCAGCATCAGGGTAAGGAACTGTCCTACAACAACATCAACGACACCGATGCGGCGTTCGAACTGGTCGCCGAATTCGACCCGGCGGAGACCCCCGCGGTGGCGATCATCAAACACGCCAACCCCTGTGGTGTGGCGAAGGGCGCGACGCTTCTGGAGGCCTATAACAACGCTTTCGATTGTGACCGCACCTCTGCGTTCGGGGGCATTGTCGCATTGAACCAGGTGCTCGATGCGGAGACCGCGAAAGCCATCGTTGAGATCTTTACCGAGGTCGTCATCGCCCCCGGTGCCACCGACGATGCGAAAGAGATTTTCGCCGCGAAAAAGAACCTGCGTCTTCTGACCACCGAAGGCCTGCCGAACGTCTTGGCGAAGCCGAACACGATCCGTCAGGTTGCGGGCGGTTATTTGTTCCAGGATAAAGACGCCGGTTTTGTCGGCGTGGACGATCTGAAGGTCGTGACCGAGAAAGCGCCGACGCCCGAGCAGATGCAAGATCTGCTGTTTGCGTGGAAAGTCGCGAAGCACGTCAAGTCGAACGCCATTGTTTACGTCAAAGACCAAGCCACCGTCGGCGTGGGTGCCGGTCAGATGTCGCGTCTCGATTCCGCGCTGATCGCCGCCAAGAAAGCCGAGCGTATGGCCGAAGCCATGGGCCTGCCGGAGCCGCTCACCAAAGGCTCTGCTGTGGCCTCCGACGCCTTCTTCCCCTTTGCCGACGGTCTTCTCGAAGCCGCTGCGGCCGGTGCGTCCTGCGTGATCCAGCCGGGTGGTTCGATGCGCGACCAAGAGGTCATCGACGCCGCCAATGAGGCCGGTCTCGCCATGGTCCTCACCGGCATGCGCCACTTCCGTCACTAAGGTCAAACCATGCGGACCACGATCCTCGCAGCGCTGATCACTTTCGTGATCGACCAGCTTTCGAAATGGGCCGTGGTCCAGGGCATGAATCTCAAAGAGGTGGGGCAGATCGACGTTCTGCCCCCCTATCTCGTGTTCCATATGGCATGGAACCGGGGCGCCAATTTCGGGCTTTTGTCCGGTCATGGCGATCTGCTGCGCTGGGGCTGGGTGGCCCTGGCGGTGGTGATTTCGACATGGGTCATGTTCTGGGTCCGTCGCGAACGGTTTTCCACGTTGGGTCAGATCAGCGCGGGGCTTTTGGTCGGCGGTGCACTGGGCAATGCGATCGACCGCATCGTTTATGGCGCCGTGGCGGATTTCCTCAACATGTCCTGTTGCGGGTTTGCCAACCCCTATTCTTTCAATGTCGCCGATATTGCGATCTTTGCCGGGGCTTTCGGTCTCATCCTTTTCACCGGGGAGACGAAAAACCGGGCGTGACCTTGGCGCGCCCATCGTCTACACATGCTCTGACGCGATTTGGCGGAGGAAGGTTTTCATGGTCTCGAATGTGCTCCGGACGGGTTTGTGCCTGATGGCTTTGAGTGCCCTTGTGGCCTGTGGCCAGTCTCGCGACCGCATGGCGAATCAGGTGAAAACCGGACCCGATGAGTTTTCTGTCGTTCCGGCCAAGCCGCTTCAGGAGCCCGCGAGCTACAGCAGCCTGCCGGTGCCGACGCCCGGCGGCGCGAACCTGACCGATGCGACGCCGAATGCGGACGCGATTGTCGCGCTGGGCGGGCGTGTGCCGACGGGCGCTGTCGATGGCGGTATCGTCAATTATGCCTCGCGATATGGCGTCGATCCGACGATCCGGGCGGAGCTGGCCGAAGCGGATGCGAAAAAGCGCAAAGGCCGGGGCAGCTACGAGCGCGCTTACAAGCGTTTTGCGCTCGACGCCTATGAGGAATGGCTGCGCCTGCGCGCCCTTGGCGTCAAGGTGCCGAGCGCTCCGCCGGAGAAGTGAGACTCGGGCAAGGACCAAGAGCACTGGCAAAGCGTCATGATTGACGCCACGCCCCTTGCCAAACCCGATCCTTTTGCTTCACATCCGCGTCAGCCCCTGTTGTCCTGCGCGCCGTTTGCGGCAACAGTAAGCCAATTCTGACGCACAAGGGTGTTTTCATGAAATACGCTGTCTCAGCGGCGCTGATCGCGCTGAGTTCCCCGGCTGTCGCGGCCGAGGTGAGCCATTACGAGTTGGAGAATGGCATGGAGGTCGTGGTGCTCGAAGATCACCGCGCCCCCGTGGTGGCCCATACGGTCTGGTACAAGATCGGCGCGGCCGACGAGCCCATGGGCAAGAGCGGCATCGCGCATTTTCTCGAACATCTGATGTTCAAGGGTACGGACGATCTCGCCGCCGGTGAGCTTTCGGAAACCGTGACGCGCAACGGCGGATCGGACAATGCGTTCACCTCGTGGGATTACACCGCCTATTATCAACGGGTTGCGGCCGACCGTCTGGGTCTTATGATGCAGATGGAAGCCGACCGGATGCGCGATCTGGAGATGACCGAAGACGACGTGAAGACCGAGCGTCAGGTCATTCTGGAAGAGCGCAATCAGCGGATCGACAACGATCCGGGCGCGTTGTTCCGCGAACAGACGCGGGCGGCGCAATATCTCAACCATCCCTACGGCATCCCGATCATCGGCTGGCGGCAGGAGATGGAGAAGCTTTCGCGCGACGACGCGTTCAATTTCTACCACCGCTATTATGCGCCGAATAACGCCATTCTCGTGGTGGCGGGCGATGTCGATCCCGATGAGGTCTATAAGCTGGCACAAGAGTGGTACGGCCCGCTGGAGCCGACGCCCGGTCTGGGCGAGCGGGTGCGCCCGCAGGAGCCGCCGCAACTGGCCGAACGGCGTATGACCATGACGGACGCGCGGGTGGCGCAACCCACGGTGATGCGCAGCTATCTCGCCCCGGAACGCGATCCCGGCGATCAGACCAAAGCCGCTGCGCTCGAAATTCTCGCCTCGCTTCTGGGCGGCAATTCCACGACCTCCTATCTTGCGCGCAAACTGACCTTCGAGGATCAGACCGCGATCTATGCCGGAGCCTATTACGACGGGGCCAGTATTGACGATACCACCTTCGGTCTGGTGATCGTGCCCTCGCCGGGGGTGCCGATGCAGGAGGCGGAAGATGCGCTCGACGCCGCCGTGGCGCAATTCATGGCCGATGGCATCGACCTCGACCAGTTCGAACGGCTGAAAACCAAGCTGCGCGCCAATCTGATCTATGCCGAGGACGATGTCGAAGGCCAGGCGCGGCGCTATGGCGAAGAACTTGCGCTCGGCCTGTCGCTTGCGGATATCGAGGCCTGGCCGGACATTCTTCAGGCGGTGACGCCCGAAGATGTGATGGCTGCCGCCCATGAGGTATTCGACCGCCGCCGCGCCGTGACCGGCTGGTTGATGCCCGAAATGAATGAAGGAGCGGACGGATGAAACGCTTTGCTGCGGCGCTGGTGGCGCTGATCTGGTTCACCCTGCCGGTGCAGGCCGCCGTCGATGTGCAGACGGTAGAGACCCCCGGCGGGATCAAGGCCTGGCTGGTGGAGGAACATTCCATCCCCTTCACCGCGCTGGAAATCCGCTTTCGTGGTGGCACCTCGCTGGATCGCGAGGGCAAGCGCGGCGAGGTCAATCTGATGATGGCGACGCTGGAAGAGGGCGCAGGCGAGATGGATGCGCAGGGTTTCGCCGAGGCGCGCGACGATCTGGCCGCCAGTTTCAATTTTAACGCCAGCATGGATACCGTGAGCATTTCCGCCCGGTTCCTGAGCGAGAACCGGGACGAGGCCATGGCGCTTTTGCGTCAGGCGATCATGCAGCCGCGATTCGACGCCGATGCGGTGGAGCGGGTGAAGGGGCAGGTGGCCTCCATCCTGCGCTCGAAGGCGACCGATCCGGGCGATATCGCCTCCGAAGTGTTCTACAAAATGGCTTTCGGTGCGCATCCCTATGGCAGCGACGATAACGGCACGTTCGAGAGTGTCGAGGGGCTGACGCCCGAGGATATGTTCGCCGCCAAGGACCGGGTGATGGCCCGCGACCGGCTTTATGTCGGTGCGGTCGGGGATATCACAGCCGAGGAACTTGCCAGTCTCCTCGACGATCTTCTGGGCGATCTGCCGGAGACCGGGGCGGCGTTGCCGGAGACTGTCGAACCCGCGCTGATGGGTGGGCTGACCGTTGTGCCGTTCGATACACCGCAATCGGTGGTGCTGTTCGGACAGAAAGGCATCAAGCGCGACGATCCGGATTTCATACCGGCCTATATCGCCAACGAGGTTCTGGGCGGTCACGGGGATTCGCGGCTGATGGAAGAGGTGCGCGAGAAACGCGGGCTGACCTATGGTGTCGGCTCCTACCTCGTGTCTTTCGATCATGCCGAGATGATCCTCGGGCAGTTTTCCTCCGGCAATGAGGTCGTCGCCGAGGCGGTGAATGTGGTGAAGGACGAATGGGCGAAATTCGCCGATAAGGGGCTGACGCAGGAAGAGCTCGACCTGACCAAGACCTACCTGACCGGGGCCTACCCGCTGCGCTTCGACGGCAATGGCACGATCGCCCGCATCCTCGTGGGCATGCAGATGGACGGGCTTTCGCCGGATTATATCAAGACCCGCAACGATCTGGTCAATGCGGTGACGCTTGAGGACGTGAACCGGGTAATCAAGCGGCTTTATAACCCCGAGACCCTGACCTTCGTCGTGGTCGGATCGCCCGAAGGGCTTCAGACAAACTGAGATTTCCTCATGGTCGAATCGGGAGGGTCCATGCTACCTCTGGTGTCATGAACTCTCCCGCACGCAACATAAGCCAGGATCAGCCCCGTCCCGTCATTCGTCAGCTCGACGAGGGCGCAATCAACCGTATCGCCGCCGGTGAGGTGGTGGAACGGCCCGCCTCCGCCGTCAAGGAACTGGTGGAAAACGCCATCGACGCAGGGGCGACGCGGGTCGAAGTGGACTATGCCGATGGCGGCAAGACGCTGATCCGGGTCAGTGATGACGGCTGCGGCATGAGTGCCGAGGACCTGCCTTTGGCTTTGTCCCGCCACGCCACGTCGAAGATCGACGGTTCCGATTTGCTCGACATTCATACGTTTGGCTTTCGCGGCGAGGCTTTGCCGTCCTTGGGTGCGGTCGGGCGGTTGAAACTGACCTCCCGCGTGCAGGGCGGCGAGGGGGTCAGCATGTCCGTGTCCGGTGGCAAGGCGGAGCCGGTGAAACCGGCGGCGCTCTCGCGCGGCACGGTCGTTGAGCTGCGCGATCTGTTTTACGCCACGCCCGCACGCCTCAAATTCCTGCGCACCGACCGGGCGGAGGCGCAGGCGATTTCGGATGTGATCAAACGGCTCGCGATGGCGGAACCCTATGTGGGCTTTACGCTCCGCGATGTCTCGGGCGGTGGCGAAGGCCGGGTGACCTTCCGCGCCGACCCCGAGAGCGGCGATATGTTCGATGCGCTGCATGGACGGCTCGCGACCGTGTTGGGCAAGGATTTTGCCGAGAACGCTTTGGCGATTGATGCGGAGCGCGAGGGGCTGACGCTCACCGGCTATGCCGCTCTGCCGACCTATTCGCGCGGCTCTGCCGTGGCGCAGTATCTCTTCGTCAACGGGCGACCTGTGCGCGACAAGCTTTTGGTCGGCGCTCTACGCGGCGCCTATTTCGATTTCCTGTCGAGGGACCGCCATCCGGCGGCTTGTCTGTTCATCGACTGCGATCCGCATCTGGTGGACGTCAACGTGCATCCGGCGAAATCCGAAGTGCGGTTCCGCGAACCGGGGATTGCGCGCGGGCTGATCGTTTCGGCGCTGCGCCACGCTTTGGCGGAGGCCGGGCATCGGGCGTCCACTACGGTCGCGACGGCGACTCTGGGGGCCATGCGCCCGGAGGTGGCTGAGCCGCGTGTCTATCAGATGGATCGCCCGTCGCAGAGCTATTCCGCGCCTTATCGTCCCTCTTCCGGGGTGATCGAACAAAGCTACAACTGGCAGGCACCGGAACGCCGGGAGCCGGTGGCAACTCCGGGTTTCGCCGAAATGTCCGTGCCCTCCGCACGGATGGAAGAGGTCGAAGCGGCCCCCGCGACGGAGGCGCTGCCCCTCGGCGCCGCGCGGGCGCAGGTGCATGAGAATTACATCATCGCCCAGACCGAGCGTGGCATTGTCATCGTGGATCAACATGCGGCGCATGAACGGTTGGTCTACGAGAAACTCAAACATCAGATGGCCGAACATGGCGTCAAGGCGCAGGCGCTTTTGATCCCGGAGATTGTTGAGCTGTCCGCGAACGATGCGCAGATGCTCTTGGACATGGCCGACGATCTGGCCAGGCTTGGCCTTGGAATCGAACCCTTCGGCGGCGGGGCCATTGCGGTGCGCGAGACGCCCGCCATTCTGGGCCGCGTTGATGCCAAGGCGATGATCGAGGACATTCTCGATGAGCTCTCCGATCTGGGCGACAGTTTCTCGGTTCAGGCCCGGATTGAAGCGGTTCTGTCGCGCGTGGCCTGTCATGGCTCGATCCGGTCGGGTCGCCGGATGCATGCCGAAGAGATGAACGCGCTTTTGCGGGAGATGGAGGCGACGCCCCATTCCGGGCAATGCAACCACGGTCGGCCCACCTATGTGGAGCTGAAACTTTCCGACATCGAACGGCTATTCGGACGCACATGACACTCGATTTCAACGATCCCCTGACGCTGGCCGCCGTGATTGGCGGGGCGGTGCTTCTGGTCTTTTTCGCTCTGCTGATCGTGGTGCTGAAACGCTCCGGCGAGGCGGCGAAAATGGCCCTGCCGATTGCGCAGCAAATGAACCACCTCGGTCAGCGGGTGCAGATGCTCTCCGACGGACAACAACAGCTTGCCGGTGGCCTGACCCATGTGTCGGAGGCGCAGGTTGCCTCGCAGGCGCGGATGTTGGAGCTGATGGAAAAGCGGCTGGCTTTGGTGACCGAGACGATGAACGTCAACCTTCAGGGCTCGGCGCAGCGGACGGCGAAAAGCCTTGGCGCGTTGCAGGAGCGGTTGGAGACCATCGACAAGGCGCAGGCCAATATCGAGAAGCTTTCCGGCAATGTGTTGTCGTTGCAAGACATCCTGTCGAACAAGCAGACGCGCGGGGCGTTTGGGGAGATTCAGCTCAACGATATCGTGGGCAAGGCGCTTCCGAAGGACAGCTATAGTTTACAGGCGACTCTTTCGAACGGGCGGCGGGCGGATTGTCTGATCCACCTGCCGAACCCGCCGGGACCGATTGCCATCGACAGCAAATTCCCGCTGGAGGCCTATGAGGCGCTGCGGCGTGCGGAGACTCAATGGGAGTTGAACGAGGCCGCCAAACTCATGCGTCAGGCGGTGAAAAAACACATCGCCGATATTTCCGAAAAATACATCCTCGAAGGCGAAACGGCGGACGGGGCCCTGATGTTCCTGCCGTCCGAGGCAGTCTATGCCGAGCTTCACGCCAATTTCCCGGAGCTTGTGCGTGAAGGCTTCGACAAACGTGTCTGGATCGTCTCGCCGACCACCTGCATGGCGACGCTCAACACCATGCGGGCGATTCTCAAGGATGCACGGATGCGCGAACAGGCCGGGGCGATCCGTAAGGAACTGTCGCTTTTGCACGGCGATGTCGAGCGTCTCGGCACCCGCGTCGGCAATCTCGACCGGCATTTCGGACAGGCGGCGAAAGACCTCGAAGACATCAAGATCTCTGCCGAAAAGGCTGGCAAGCGCGCGCATCGTCTCGACAATTTCGATTTTGAGGAACTGGCGCCGGATGCGCCCTCCGTCGCCCCCGCGACCCTTGTGCAAAAAACGTAAAGCGCTCTTCTCAATCCTGATTCTTTGACTTAGGTCATGTGCCGTAATGCGTGTAAGATGCACACTCAGTCAGATTATTGGAGGACCCCTGTCATGGATATCAGCCCGCACAAAGTCGCCTATGTCATCGTGCGTGCGCGCGAACTTGGGGCGAAAGTCGGTCGTTGGGACACGCCGTCCGACGATGCAGATGGCGATACGATCCTCGAATCCCGCCCGTCGGATGGGACCGGGCGCGAGTTGCAAAGTTTCATCCGCGGTTTGAACGAGGACGAGAAAGCCGCACTTGTCGCGATCATGTGGATTGGGCGTGAGACCTTCGACGACTATGACGAAGCCTTCGAGACTGCGAAGCAGGAAGCCATCGGCCCGACGGAGAAATACCTCCTCGGCATTCCTCTTTTGGCCGACTATCTGGAGGACGGTCTGGAAAGCCTGGGCGTGGATACCTCCGAGATCGAGGACGAGATTTACCGCAAGGTGTGAGAGGGCTTTAAGACGAAACGGCAAGGCGCTGCGCTACCGCGTGGCGCTTTTTTGTTCGCAGGTGTGGCAATGGCTCGCTTTACACAGAATTGTGTGCGGCGATGCACGTTTTCATTTGCGGATATAACCTTAGGTAAGGGGCAGCGGGCAGAGAGATCGCACAGATGGTACGACGGCCCGCAGCTCTGTCGCGGCACGACGCCTCCGGCAGAGGCCGATTGAATTTTAAAGGAGACCTCCCCCATGAAAGCTCTCAGATTCTATGCCGCGAAAGACCTTCGCATCGAAGAGATTGACGATATTCCCCAGCCGGGGCCCGGGCAGGTTGCGATCAAGAACAAATATGTCGGCATCTGCGGTACCGACCTGCATGAATATGTCGCCGGGCCGATTTTCGTGCCGGTCGAGCCGCATCCTTTCACCAAGGCACAGGCTCCGCAGGTTCTGGGCCACGAGTTCAGCGGCGAAGTGACCGCCGTGGGTGAAGGTGTGACACATGTGAAACCGGGCGACCGCGTGTCGGTGCAGCCGCTGGTGATGCCGCGCTCGGGCGACTATTTCGCCGACCGCGGTCTGTTTCATCTGAGCGAAGATCTGGCGCTTGTCGGTCTGAGCTGGATGTCCGGCGGCATGGCCGAAGCCGCTATCGTCAACGATTACAACGCGGTGAAAATCCCGGACAACATGAGCTGGGAAGAGGGCGCATTGGTCGAGCCGACGGCCGTGGCCGTCTATGCCTGTGAACGTGGCGAAGTGACGGCGGGCGACAGCGTGCTTGTGACGGGCGCCGGTCCGATCGGGATGCTGGCGATGCTCTCGGCGAAAGCTTACGGCGCGACGAAGATCTTTCTCTCGGACGTGAACGAAACCCGGTTGAAAATGGCGAAGGAAATCTTGCCTGAGGTGATCACCTTCAACCCGATGAAGGACGATGTCGTAGCCGAGATTCGCGCCCGGACCGAAGGGGGCGTCGGTTGTGACAAGGTGATCGAGGCCTCGGGCAACGAAGCCGCGCTCAACACCGGTCTTCAGGCCGTGCGCAAACAGGGCACGATCGTTCAGGTCGGTCTGCACACCAAGGACAGCAAGCTGCATTGGCATGACGTGACCTTCAAGGATGTCGATGTGCGCGGCGCCTGGGCCTATCCGACGTCGTATTGGCCGAAAGTGATCGACCTGATCGCGTCGGGTGCGATTCCGGCGGAGAAAGTCGTGACCAGGAAAATCGTGCTGGACGAGGCTGTGACCGAAGGGTTCGACGCTTTGCTCGATGCCTCTGGCGAACACGTCAAGATTCTGATCGACGTGTCGAAGTGAGCGCTGCGGGCGTGCCCTTTGGGGCGCGCCCAATCCCATGCTGAGCGCAGATATAAAAAAACCGCCCGAAAATCGGGCGGTTTTTTTTGTAGTCGCTGCTGAAGCTCAGCCCTGACGGGCTTTGAAGCGGCGCTGCGTCTTGTTGATCACGTACACGCGGCCTTTGCGGCGCACGACGCGACAGTCGCGGTGCCGGTTTTTCAGCGAGCGGAGCGAGTTGCGAACTTTCATGTTCTTCTCCTTGTCGCGGCGCCTGCGTGCGCCTGTTAAAACCAGTCGACTTTGGAAGAATGGTGGGCGTAACAAGGTTCGAACTTGTGACCCCTTCGATGTCAACGAAGTGCTCTACCACTGAGCTATACGCCCATTCTTCCTCGGGATTTCCACGTCTTGCAAATCACGCTTCGAAGCGTAAAGAACAAGACGCGGGGCATTTCCCGCGTCAGTCCGGCAGCGTATAAAAGGAGTCGGGTGATTGTTCAAGGGCTTTTGGCAGAGAATTTCCGTGTCTATAGTTTTTGAGGAAAAGGAGCCCCGATGAGCAAAGCGCCCTATCTGTTGCAAAGACCGGAGCGGAGGCGCTCCCCCGTGGTTTTTGCTTCGCCGCACAGCGGGCGCGACTATCCGGCGGAGATGATTGCGGCTTCCGTGCTCGATCCCTTGCAGTTGCGCTCTTCCGAGGACGCCTATGTGGATCGGTTGTTTTCCGATGTACCGTCTTATGGGGCCGTGCTCCTGTCCGCTGTCTATCCCCGTGCCTGGGTCGATCTCAACCGGCGCGCCGATGAGCTCGATCCCGCGCTGGTCGAGGATGTGGCGCGTGTCGGACTCAATCCGCGCATTGCCTCCGGGCTTGGTGTCGTTCCGCGGGTCGTGGCCGGGGGGCGCAGCATTTACCGGGGCAAGATCCGGCGGGCGGAGGCCGAGGCGCGGATCGACACGGTCTGGAGACCCTATCACGAATTGCTTAAGGCGGTGCTCGACGAATCGCGGTCGCTGTTCGGTCAGGCGATTCTGATCGACTGTCATTCCATGCCACGCGAAGCGCTGAATGCGATCCGGACTGCGCGGGGCAAGCGACCCGAGGTGGTGATCGGCGATCGTTACGGGGCCTCGGCGGCGCCGGGGATCGTTGCGGCGGTGGAGGCGGCCTTTCGGGCGCAGGGCTTTGTCGTCTCGCGCAATGTGCCCTTCGCGGGCGCCTATGTGGCGCAGCACTACGGGCGCCCCTCGTCTCGGTGCCACGCGATTCAGGTGGAGATCGACCGTTCTCTCTACATGAACGAACGCACACTTGTACCGCGCTCCGATTTTCCGGCGTTGCGGACCCGTATCTCTGCGGCGGCACGTTCGATTGCGGAGATCGGGATCGAAGGACTGCCGCTCGCCGCCGAATAACGTGCCGGTTTACCGAAGCGCCCGACCTTTCATGATCGCATCCGTGCCGAAACGGCGGCGAATCTCGTCACTGGCACGCTCGGCCTTGGCGCGTTTGGTGGCGTCGGGATCGAGCAGATCGGGCGAGAGATCGGCCTGATCGGCAGGGCCCAGTTCGGAAATCCCGACGCCGATGAGCCGAAAAGGCCCCTGCGGCAGTTCGGGCGTCATCAGATCGCGCGCGGTGCGGTAGACGCGGTCGGCGATATTCGTCGGCTCATGCAGGGTCACGCGCCGGGTCAGGGTGGCATGGCTCGCACGCTTCAGTTTGAGCGTGACGGTGCGTCCGGCGATGTCTTTCGCCTTGGCCCGGTCCGAGACCTTCTGCGCCAGCCGCCAAAGATGACCTTCGAGCAGGTCGGCGGCTCCGATGTCTTCGGAAAAGGTGGTCTCGTTCGAGATGGATTTCACCGGGCGATGAGCGGAAACGCGGCGGCTGTCCTGCCCGCGCGCCAGATGCCAGAGCCGGTCGCCCATTGCGCCGAACCGGTGATGCAGATCGTCTTTCTCCCAGCGCCTGAGATCGGTGAACGTGCGAATCCCGGCTTTCTCAAGCGCGGCCTGTGTGGCCCGTCCGACTCCCCAGATCAGGCTCACGGGTTTGTTGGCAAGGAAATCCATGGTTTCCGCTTCGCCGATCACCGAAAACCCGCGAGGTTTGTCGAGGTCGGAGGCAATCTTGGCGAGGAATTTGTTGTGCGATAGGCCGATGGAGCCGGTGAGATGCAATTCGTCGCGCATCCGATTCACCAGGCGCGCGAGCATGACGGCGGGGGGATGACCATGGAGTTTCGTGGTGCCTGTGAGGTCCATGAAAGCCTCGTCGAGCGACAGCGGTTCTACATCCGGGGTCAGCTCCGCCATCATATCGCGGATCTCGCGTGAGGCGGCCACATAGGCGTCCATCCTCGGTTTCACCACGACCGCCTCCGGACAAAGTGCGAGCGCCTTGAACATCGGCATGGCGGAACGCACGCCCTTGATTCGGGCGATGTAACAGGCGGTGGTCACCACGCCGCGTTTTCCGCCGCCGACGATCACCGGTTTGTCGCGCAAATCCGGATTGTCGCGTTTTTCGACCGAGGCGTAGAAGGCATCGCAATCCATATGCGCAATCGAGAGGGTGAAAAGCTCGGGATGTGTCAAAACCCGCGGCCGCCCGCAGCTTGGGCACCGTGTTCCATGGTCGAATGTGGTGAGGCAGTCGCGGCACAGACAGGACATGGCGGGAGCGGGCATCATTTGCTTTCTTGATCCGGTTCTATTCTATACCCATCTGCGAGAGGGGGCCATGCGCCCCGACATATCAGTTTGGGGGAGGTTACTCATGAATTCCATCGATCCGGCACAGGTTCTGACCGGCGGCAATATCGTCACTCTGGCGCTGGCGCTGTTTATCGTTCTTCTGGTGCTCAAAGGCGTGCGGATCGTACCGCAGTCTGAGAAATTCGTGGTCGAACGCTTTGGGCGTTTGCGCACCGTTTTGGGGCCGGGGATCAACTTTATCGTGCCACTCATTGATGTGGTGGCGCATAAGATCTCGATCCTCGAACGCCAGCTTCCGAATGCGATGCAGGATGCGATCACCTCTGACAACGTGTTGGTCAAGGTCGAAACCTCCGTGTTTTATCGCATCATCGAGCCGGAAAAGACGGTTTACCGGATTCGCGATGTCGATGCGGCGATTGCTACGACCGTGGCCGGGATCGTCCGGGCCGAGATCGGCAAAATGGAGCTCGACGAGGTGCAATCGAACCGCTCGCAACTGATCGCGACGATCAAGGTGGCGGTCGAGGATGCGGTCGACAATTGGGGGATCGAGGTGACGCGCGCCGAGGTGCTGGACGTCAATCTCGACGAGGCCACCCGCGCCGCGATGTTGCAGCAATTGAATGCCGAGCGTGCGCGTCGTGCGACCGTGATGGAGGCTGAGGGGGAGAAACGCTCCGTCGAGCTTGCCGCAGATGCCGAACTTTACGCCGCTGAGCAAAAGGCCAAGGCGCGCCGGATTCAGGCCGATGCAGAAGCCTATGCGACCGAGGTCGTGGCCGAAGCGATTGCCAAGAACGGCATCGAGGCGGCGCAATATCAGGTGGCCCTGAAACAGGTCGAGGCGTTGACGGCGCTAGGTGAGGGGACCGGTAAACAGACCATCGTTCTGCCCTCGGCAGCGCTTGAGGCCTTTGGCGATGCGTTCAGGCTTTTGAAAGGCAAGGCGTGATGGAGCACATGGTTCTGTTGCTCGAATGGTGGTTTTGGGGGCTGGTGGCGATTGCGCTTATGGCGCTTGAAATCATCGCGGCGGGCTTTCTGTTCCTTGGCTTTGGCATCGGGGCTGCGGTGGTGGCGCTTTTGCTGTTTCTCGGCTGGATCGGGGCGAATGTGTCGCTTTTGACGCTGATCTTCGCGGTCTGTTCGATGATCGCCTGGCTCGGCATGCGGAAGATTTTCGGCCTGCGCAAAGGCCAGGTGAAAGTCTGGGACAAGGACATCAATGACGATGTCTGAGGATTTTGGCCCCTTCGACGGGGCCAAAATCGCGATTTTGCGAGGCGGGCATGTGCTGACGCTGTTGCGCGACGACCGCCCCGACATTCCCTATCCCAACGACTGGGACCTGCCCGGCGGCGGGCGGGAAGGGGTGGAAAGCCCATTTGAGACCGTGGCGCGCGAACTATTCGAGGAATTGTCCGTCGAGATCGCGCCGGAGCGGGTGATTTATCATCGCGAGGAGGCCGGTCATACCAATCCCGGGGGCCGGGTGCATTTCTTCGTGGCGCGGTGGGAGACGCTGACGGATGGGGAGATTTGTCTGGGCGACGAGGGCCAGAGTTGGGCTTGGATGCCGGTGGGCGATTTCGTGACGCGCGAGGATGTGGTGACCGGCCTGCGGGGCCGTCTCGGACGGTATTTGGCGCAGAGCGGGAACCTTGCGTGACGCGAGGGCGTTGACCCCGTGACTGGAATAGAAACGCAAAGGAAAGCTCATGGCACAGAATGAGTCCTACAACCAAAGCTCGGGCGGCAACGGCGGGCTGTATTTTATCCTTGGCGCGATTGTCGTGGTGCTTGGCGTGATCCTCTATGTGATGCTGGGCGGTGACACCTCGCCGATGACGCAAGGGGCTGATGGCGCCTCGGTCACGATCAACAACGACGCGCCGGACAATGGCGGGTCGCTGAATGTGACGACCGAGGAAAGCGCCCCGGAGGCGCCGGCTTCGGAATAAGTCGTCATTCGATGAAACAAAAAGAAACGGCGTCCTTTCGGGCGCCGTTTTTTGATGTCTGGTTTGTGTGCGGAGTTTTTGCGGCTCAGGCCGTGGCGATTTCGTTCTGAATGGCGAGCGCCGCCTTGCGCGGGTCGTCCGCCTGCCAGACCGGACGCCCGACGACGATGTGGTCGACCCCGTCCTTGATCGCCTGTGCGGGCGTGGCGACGCGTTTCTGATCGCCGAGCGCGGCACCCACCGGACGCACACCCGGAGTGACGATCAGCTTGCCCGCCGCTTCGGGGAGCGCGCGGATCATCGCGGCTTCCTGCGGCGAGGCGATGACGCCATCGGCACCCGCGAGAAAGGCCTTGCCCGCACGTTCCTGCACCAGATCGCGAATTTCGCCGTCCTTGATCAAAGCGCCATCGAGATCGGCGCGGTCGAGTGAGGTCAGGATGGTGACGGCGAGGATTTTCATATCCGACCCGGAAGCGCCCTCTTTCGCGGCTTTCACCACATAGGGGTCGCCATGCACGGTGAGGAAATCCATGTCATGCTGCGCCACGCCGCGCACGGCGTTTTCCACAGTCGCGCCGATGTCGAAGAATTTCATGTCGAGGAAGATTTTCTTGCCCTGCTCCTGCTTGAGCTCGTTGGCGAGGGCAAAGCCGCCGCCCGTCAACATGCCAAGCCCGATCTTGTAGAAGGACACGGCATCACCGATGCGATTGGCAAGGTCGAGCCCCTGCACGACATTCGGGACATCAAGAGCAACGATCAGGCGGTCATCGGCGGTCTGGGCAGTCATGGGCACATCCTCTCTGGTTCGCCCCTCCTTGCGCAGACAGGCCCGTCGGGTCAAGAGGCTCAGGCGCTCAATCGGCCTTGATGGGCGGCGATTTCTGCGACATCCTTCAATCGGGCGACATTGGCCCCGCGTTTGCGATGACGCAGCGCGCGGGCGCGGAGCGCAAGGCCGCGACTGACGGTCGCGTAATCCGCGCTGATCGGGGCGGTGAACTCGACGGGAAATGTAATCCGTTCGCCCGCCTCGTGAAAGATGACGCGGGCCTGATAGGCCTGAAGCGCTGCATTATATATGAGGCCCTGAATTTCTGCGCCGTAGCTGTGCATGGCATTTCTCCGTAACTGCTCCGGCATGTTTGCCGTTTGAGGGGCAACGCCGGGATCGCTAAATTTGTTCCAATTATGCAACAGGTCCTCTTGCGGGGCCTTGGCGCGATGCCCATCTAGGGATGGAAGGCCCCGACCCTCATGCGTGCCGCCAAGCGGGCGCGGAAATTCACCCGGGGCGCTTGGAAGAGGAGAGACGGTATGAACATGGAGAAGTTCACCGAGAGGTCGCGCGGGTTCCTTCAGGCCGCGCAAACGATCGCGATGCGGGAGAGCCATCAGGCTCTGAAACCCGAGCATCTTTTGAAGGCTTTGCTTGACGATGAAGAAGGCTTTGCCGCCAACCTGATCAACAAGGCAGGGGGCGATGCAAAAGCCGTCATGGCCGCCAACGAGGCTGCCGTGAACAAATTGACGAAGGTCTCCGGCGATGCCGGTCAGACCTATCTCGATCAACAGACCGCGAAGGTCCTCGATGAGGCCGAAAAGCTCGCCAAGAAGGCGGGCGACAGTTTCGTGCCGGTCGAACGGCTTTTGACGGCGCTGGCGATCACCCGCTCGGGGGCGAAAGACGCGCTCGATGCCGGGGGTGTGACGGCGCAGAAACTCAATACGGCGATCAACGACATTCGCAAGGGCCGGACGGCCGATAGCGCCTCTGCCGAAGACGGTTATGAGGCGCTGAAGAAATACGCCCGTGACCTGACCGAGGCCGCCGAGGCCGGGAAAATCGACCCGATCATTGGCCGCGACGAAGAAATTCGCCGTTCGATGCAAGTGCTCTCGCGCCGGACCAAAAACAACCCGATCCTGATCGGGGAGCCGGGCGTGGGGAAAACCGCGATTGCCGAGGGGCTTGCGCTTCGGATCGTCAATGGCGACGTGCCGGAATCTCTGCGCAACAAGAAATTGTTGGCGCTCGATATGGGCGCGCTGATCGCCGGCGCGAAATATCGCGGGGAATTCGAGGAACGTCTGAAATCCATCCTGAAAGAGATTGAGGCCGCCGCGGGCGAAATTATCCTTTTCATCGACGAGATCCACACCCTTGTGGGTGCGGGCAAAACCGATGGCGCGATGGATGCTGCGAACCTGATCAAACCGGCGCTTGCGCGGGGTGAATTGCACTGTGTCGGTGCGACGACGCTCGATGAGTACCGCAAATATGTCGAGAAAGACGCGGCTCTGGCGCGCCGGTTCCAACCCGTTGTGGTCGAGGAGCCGACGGTGGAAGACACGATTTCCATCTTGCGCGGGATCAAGGAGAAATACGAACTTCACCATGGGGTTCGGATTTCCGACAGCGCCCTCGTTGCGGCGGCCACTTTGAGCCATCGCTACATCACCGACCGGTTCCTGCCGGATAAGGCCATCGACCTTGTCGACGAGGCGGCATCGCGTCTGCGGATGGAGGTGGACAGTAAGCCCGAGGAACTCGACGCGCTCGATCGTCAGATCCTGCAGCTTCAGATCGAAGCCGAGGCTCTTAAGAAAGAGGATGACGAGGCGTCCAAGCATCGGTTGTCGAAGCTCGAACAGGAGCTTGCGGATCTCATGGAGCAGTCGGATGCGATGACGGCGAAATGGGAAGCCGAGCGGCAAAAACTCGAAGGCACGCGCGATCTGAAAGAGAAACTCGATCAGGCCCGCGCCGCTTTGGAGATCGCCAAACGCGAAGGCAATCTGGCGAAAGCCGGGGAGCTGTCTTACGGCATCATCCCGCAGCTTGAGAAACAGCTCGCGGAAGCCGGAGAGATCGAAGCCGAGGGCGATCTCATGGTCGAAGAGGCTGTGCGCCCCGAACAGATCGCCGAGGTGGTCGAACGCTGGACGGGTATTCCGACGTCGAAAATGCTCGAAGGCGAGCGGGAGAAACTTTTGCGGATGGAAGAGGGCCTGCACAAACGGGTCATCGGTCAGGAAGCCGCCGTGCATGCCGTCGCCAATGCGGTGCGCCGGGCGCGGGCGGGTCTCAATGACGAAAACCGTCCGCTTGGGTCCTTCCTTTTCCTCGGGCCGACCGGGGTCGGGAAAACGGAGCTGACGAAAGCCGTCGCAGAGTTCCTGTTTGACGACGACAATGCGATGGTCCGCATCGACATGTCCGAGTTCATGGAGAAACACGCGGTCGCGCGTCTGATCGGTGCGCCTCCGGGTTACGTTGGCTATGACGAAGGCGGTGTTCTGACCGAAGCCGTGCGGCGCAGACCCTATCAGGTCGTGCTGTTCGATGAGGTCGAGAAGGCCCACCCGGATGTGTTCAACGTGCTGTTGCAGGTCCTCGATGACGGTGTGCTGACCGATGGTCAGGGACGCACCGTGGACTTCAAACAGACGCTGATCATCCTGACGTCGAACCTTGGGTCGCAGGCGCTGAGCCAGTTGCCGGAAGGGGCCGACAGTTCGACGGCCAAAGGGGATGTGATGAACGCGGTGCGGGCGCATTTCCGCCCCGAGTTCCTGAACCGTCTCGACGAGACGATCATCTTCGACCGTCTGGGGCGTGGCGATATGGGCGGGATCGTTGAGATCCAGCTTGCCCGGCTCGAAAAACGTCTGGCGAAACGCAACATTTCGCTGGCGATCGACGAGGCCGCGAAACAATGGCTGGCCGATGAAGGCTATGATCCGGTGTTTGGCGCACGTCCGCTGAAACGGGTGATCCAACGCGCGCTGCAAGATCCGCTGGCCGAGCTTTTGCTGGCGGGCGATGTCAAGGATGGCGACGTCATTCCGGTTTCCGCCGGAGTCGATGGCCTGATTATCGGCGAGCGCACCGTCGGGTCGAACAGACCTGCGCCGGAAGATGCTGTCGTTCATTGAACGACGGCACAGTAAGGAAAATGAGGCGGCCTTTCGGGGCCGCCTTTTTCATGGGGACCGGATCAGGGCTTGATGTAGCTGTAGCCATCTTCCTGCAACTCGACGAGGCGGGCGACGCCGGAGGGCACGATTTGCGCCTCTTCGAGAAGCTCCAGAGGACGGTCCATGTTTTTGCTCATGTTGCGCAGGGTGTTCTCGCAGGCCGAAAAGGTCACATCGGGATATTCCAGCGCTATCATTTCGATCCTGTCGGCCACCGGGCTCTGACCTTTCAGGAACATCTGAAGCCCCGGCCCATAAGCCACGATTTCCAACACGACATCGTCGCCGATCGACTGGAAATAGTTGCGGGCATTGTTGGCGTTGTTGAGCGCCATGTTCATCAGGCGCATGTCGCTGTCGTCGATATGAAACGCGATCTTGTGGGTGATACCGTCCGCCATGGCCATTCCTGTGGTGAGCGCGAGAACCGCGCTGGTGATGAGTGCTTTGAGCATAGATATATTCCTCCCTGTTTATGCGTCGAGTGAGGCACAGGAATGTGACCCTGTCACGCCGCATCGCAGCTAAGATTTTAGCGCTAACACGCCCCGGTTTGCGGTTGTCTTCTGTGTGTCTTCTGTCAGGGTCGGGCCAAACGGAATGCAAAGGGATAAGGTGATGACCTTCTGGCATTGGGCGATGATGGCGCTTCAGGTTCTGGCGCTGGTGTTCGTGGTTGTGATCGGGGTGATGGTCTTCGTCGCTCTGGCGCTTTACGTGCTCGACAAACGGCAGACGCGGGATGCGATCCTGCGCAATTATCCGGTGATCGGGCATTTCCGGCACTGGTTCTCGACACTGGGTGAATTCTTCCGGCAGTATTTCTTTGCCATGGATCGCGAGGAGATGCCGTTCAACCGGGCGCAGCGCGACTGGATTTACCGCGCCTCCGACGGCAAGGGCAATACGGTGGCCTTCGGCTCGACCCGCTCGCTTTCCATCCCCGGCACGCCGATCTTCATGAACGCCGCCTTCCCGCCGCTCGACGATCAGTTCGCGGTGACCGAACCGATGCTGATCGGGCAATATTGCCGGGTGCCCTACACGGCGAAGTCGATCTTCAACATCTCCGGCATGTCCTACGGCGCCATTTCGAAACCGGCGGTTCTGGCGCTTTCGAAAGGTGCGAAGGAGGCGGGGATCTGGCTCAACACCGGCGAAGGCGGGTTGTCGCCCTTTCACCTCGAAGGCGGTGCGGACCTGGTCTATCAGATCGGCACGGCGAAATACGGCATTCGGGACGCGGAGGGCAACCTCGACGATGACAAGCTTCGCGCGGCCGCCGCACATGAAAAGGTGCGGATGTTCGAGATCAAGCTGTCCCAAGGCGCGAAGCCCGGCAAGGGTGGCATCCTGCCCGCCGCCAAGATCACACCGGAGATTGCCGCGATTCGTGGCCTGCGTCCGGGGGAAGACGGGATCTCCCCGAACCGGCACCGTGAGGTGGACGATTTCAACGACCTTCTGGATTTCATCAACCACATTCGCGACGTCACCGGCAAGCCGGTCGGGTTCAAATTCGTGGTGGGTTCGTCGCGCCCCTGGGAAGAGTTCTTTGCCCTGATCAAGGAGCGGGGCGAGGAAAGCGCGCCGGATTTCATCACCATCGACGGTGGCGAAGGCGGTACGGGCGCGGCCCCGATGCCGCTCATTGACCTCGTGGGCATGCCGATCAAGGAAGCGCTCATCCGCATCGTCGATCTGCGCGACAAATACGGGCTGCACGATCGCATCCGCATCGTTGCGGCGGGCAAGCTGGTGAACCCGGCGGATGTCGCCTGGGCGATCTGTGCGGGCGCGGATTTCGTCTGTTCCGCGCGGGGCTTCATGTTCTCGCTCGGCTGCATTCAGGCGCTCAAATGCAACAAGAACACCTGTCCGACCGGTATCACCACCCATGATCCGCATCTGCAACGCGGTCTCGTGGTGCAGGACAAGTACAAGAAAGTCGCGGCCTATGCCACGGCGACGATCCATGAACTGGAGATGATCGCCCACTCGGTCGGCGTTTTGGAGCCGCGGCAGATGCGGCGTCGGCATGTGCGCATCGTGCAGGCCGACGGCACCTCCGTGCCGCTCGACCGTCTTGTCCCGAGCTATCACCACGACCAATACGCGGGCGAAAGTTACAAAAGACCAACGCATCTGTGAGATAAGTTTGGTTTGAGCGTGGTCCCGCCCGGTTTACCCTAGGGGAAATCAGATCGGGAGGGACCCATGACGTCCAGATTCAACCTGCCATATTCCGAGGTCACGCCGGAGCTGGCCTATCTCAACCGTCGCGCCGTCATGGCCGGCATGGCGGGCGCGGGCCTTCTGGCCGCCTCCGGGGTGCAGGCGCAAGACATGCCGAAGTTCGAGATCAAGGGTTTCGACACCACGGAGACGCCGAACACCTTCGAAGAGATCACCAACTACAACAATTTCTATGAATTCGGCACCGGCAAGGACGACCCGGCCCGCTATGCTGGTAGCCTGACCACCGATCCCTGGTCCGTCGAGATCGACGGCATGGTCGAGCGGCCCGGTTCTTATGGGCTGGGCGATATCCTGTCGAAGGTGGACATCGACGAGCGCATCTATCGCTTCCGCTGTGTCGAGGCCTGGTCGATGGTCATCCCTTGGAACGGGTTCGAACTCAATCAGCTTCTCGATCTGGCTGGCGTTGAGCCCTCCGCGAAATATGTCCGTTTCGAAACGCTCTATCGTCCGGAGGAAATGCCGGGGCAACGTCGACCCATTCTCGACTGGCCTTATGTCGAGGGGCTACGGCTCGACGAGGCGATGCATCCGCTGACGATCATGGCGACCGGGCTTTACGGTCAGGAGCTGCCGAACCAGAACGGTGCACCGCTGCGTCTGGTGGTGCCGTGGAAATACGGCTTCAAGTCGATCAAGTCGGTGGTCAAGATCACCCTGACCGGCGAGCAGCCCGTGAATACATGGAAGGCCGCGAACCATCGCGAGTATGGCTTCTATTCCAACGTGAACCCGGAGGTCAGCCACCCCCGCTGGTCGCAGGCCACCGAACGGCGCATCGGCGGCGGCGTCTTTGCCTCCCGCATGGCCACGGTGAAGTTCAATGGATACGAGGAACAGGTCGGTGCGCTTTATAAAGGCATGGACTTGAGCAAGGAATATTGATGGACCGCCTCAATCGCTTTGCCCGCCGCATTCCGACCTGGCCGCTCTATCTTGGCGCGCTGATCCCGCCCGCGTGGTATTTCTATGCCGGAGTGAGCGGGCAGCTTGGCGTCGACCCGGTCAAGGCGATGGAACACAAGATCGGGCTTCTGGGGCTTCAGGTCCTGATCGCCTCGCTCTGCATCACGCCGTTGCGCCGCTATGCCGGGCTGAACCTGATCAAGTTCCGCCGCGCCTTGGGGCTGATCGCCTTCTTCTATATCGTGCTGCATCTGCTGGTATGGATCGTGCTCGATGTCCAGATCCCGTCCCAGATCATCGCCGACATTTACAAGCGGCCCTATATCACCATCGGCATGGCGGCCTTTGTCCTGATGATCCCGCTGGCGGCCACCTCCTATAACGCCGCGATCCGCAGGCTCGGGCGCAATTGGCGGCGGCTGCACTGGCTGGTCTATCCGGCGGTTGTCCTTGGCGGCGTGCATTTCGTCATGCTGCGCAAAGGCTGGCAGTTGGAGCCGCTGCTCTATCTCGGGGGAATCGCCCTTCTTCTGGTGTTACGTCTGCCGTCTGCTGCACGAAAACGCAGCCGAGGGGTGATTCCTCAAC